>JBEKMM010000009.1:0-123468 GCA_050008515.1 Candidatus Limnocylindrales bacterium | reverse complement strand
CGTGGTGACCGTGTTGCCGCCGGCGTCCTGGACCAGGACAGTGACCGAAGGGGCGATCGACGTGCCGGCCACCGCGTTCGATGGCTGCACGCCGAAGGCGAGCTTGTTCACAGGCCCAAAAACCGTGACCGTTGGCGAGCCGGCCACGAGGTCAGCGAGACCGGAGCCGCCGTCCTGCGACTGTGTCGTGAAGGTGTATGGCCCTGCCACTGTTGGCGCGGTGGCGTTCCTGTAGCTGAGGGTGAAGGAGGTGCTCGCGCCGCAGGTCATCGGGATGGTGATGTACCACGGCCCGGTGGCGCTGTTCGGTGCGATCCCCGAGATGCTGGCACCGCAGCTGTTTGACACGCTGACGTGGCCGGCGGTGGCATTGGTCCCGGACGTCGTTGGACGCGTCCAGCTGGCCGGAATGGTCAGCACGACCTGGGAGCCCGCCTGGAATGCAGTGCCCGTGTTGTTGGTGAAGGTGAACGTGAAGTTCTGGGTCGCGCCCACGCCGACGGAGGTCGGGGTGACAGACATGGTCCCGAGTCCATTGCCGGCCGCTGCCACAGACCCCGCCACCGCGGAGACCAGCGCCAGGCTGGCGACCACTGCGAACGTGCGTCTGAACACGTGCGAACCCAGTCGCTTGGAGAACACGGTGCTACTACCTCCTGAGGCCGGGGCGACAAGTGCGCCAAGCAACCCGCGACCAATCACGATCGAAGTACTCCCCGAAAGGCCTGCCCGGAGACTACCCATCCCGGTAGGCGCCAGAATCGTCGCAGCATATGCGTCAGACTGTCTAGTACCTTTTGGTCGCCCTCGCTGCGCCGAAGGGGGTTTACGTTGCTGACCGGCAACGTACGAGGGGACTATGGTGCGTCGACACCACGCGGGCCCCGCACAGGCGCACTGCCGCCGAGAAGTCAGCCGACCAGTCAGCGGCTCGGTCGGCGGTAGCGCCGGGCAGACACAGAGAAACCGGCGGACCCGATCGGGCCCGCCGGTTTCGTTAGGTCACGTGGCCGCTCGCGCGGCGGGGCGTCTGCCTAGGGCCGAACGCTCCGGCGCTGGAGCTGGGCGGCGGTCAGACCGACTCCGCCGAAGATGAAGCAGATCAGGAGAGCGAAGAGCGGGGTCGAGCCTCCGTTCGAGGAGTCACCCGACGTGTTGGTCGGAGGGGGTGTCGTATCTGGCGTGCCGGTCTCGCCCTGGAAGGACTCGAACGGGGTGTCGGTCACGACAGGCGTCGCGGTCTCGCCCTGGAAGGACTCGAACGGCGTGGGCGTTGCCGTGATCTCAGGGGTCGGCGTCGGCGTGGGCGTGGGGGTCGGGGTAACGGCCGGATCGGTCGGCGTTGGGGTCGGCGTCGGCGTCGGCGTGGGCGTGGGCGTTGGGGTCGGCGTTGGCGTTGGGGTTGCCTTCTGGCAGTTGTCGACGCTCAGGTTGAAGGTCTTCGACCAGCCGTGGGAACCGGTCGGGTCGTCCCAGGCGTACACGATCACCTGCGCGGTGTGGCTCGTGAACGGAGAGCCAGCATCGAAGGCGTTGCTGTAGCTTGTGTTGAAATCGGTGGTTGCCAGGACCGAACCGCCGTCGATCGAGGCCGAGACGGTGTTGTGTTGCCCTAAGCCCGGGCTGGAGTAGTAGGTCAAGTTGATCGCCAGTACAGGTGTGTGCTGGGCGCCGCAGCTCAGGCTGGCCTGAGGAATGTGGGCAGACACAATACCCGGGACGGCGACGAGGGCGGCTGCGAGCGTCAGCAGCCCAGCAGCGATGAGAGTGACGACTCGGCGTCGTACCACGTTTGGATCCTCCACAGTCGAAAGCAGAATGACTGCATCCGCCCCAGGGGCGGTCCTGATCGACTATGGGGTAGTGGTCCCGTGAATGTCTAGTAGTTCGCTTATATATGCGCGCTGCGGAACACCGCCAGAAGGATTCGGATACGCGTTCCGTGCAGCGCGCCGCAACCAGACGCCCGAATGCCTATCCGCCTGCGCCGACCGGACCCGTGGGCGGCTTGTAGCCCTCCGGAAGCTTGGGCGTGAAGCGGAATCCGCCCGCCACGCCGGGCTCCGTCAACTCGTGCGGGGCGAGCAGCTGGTCGAGGTCTTCAGCGCTGAAGATGCCCCGCTCGATGACGATCTCGCGAATCGTCCGGCCCTCTCGGACCGCCTGCTTCGAGATGTCCGCGGCCAGGGCATAGCCGAGATACGGGGCCAGCGGCGTTGACAGCGCCGACGAGCGCTCCATCAGCTCGCGGGCGCGCTCGCGGTTGGCCTCGATGCCGGTCACGCAGAACTCGGCGAAGGCGCGGCTCATGTTCGTCAGGATGGTGAGCGACTCGAGGGCCGTGTGGGCTATCACCGGCATCATGACGTTCAGCTCGAGCTGGCCGGCCGAGGCTGCCCAGGCGATCGTCGTGTCGTTGCCGATGACGCGGAAGCAGACCATCGACAGGCACTCGGCCATGACCGGGTTCACCTTGCCCGGCATGATCGAGCTGCCCGGCTGGACGGCCGGCAGGGTGATCTCGGCGAACCCGGTCGCAGGGCCCGACGACATCAGCCGCAGGTCCTCGCTGATCTTCACGAGATCGACGCCGATGCCGCGCAGGGCGGCCGAGACCTCGAGCATCGGGCGCATCGAGTGAGTCGCCTGGACGAGATGCTCGGCGCCACGGAGCTTGTGGCCGGTCTGCTCGGCGAGGTAGCGCACGACCAGCTCGATGTACTCGGGCTCGGCGTTCAACCCCGTGCCGACTGCGGTCGCGCCGATGTTCTGCTCGGCGATCGAATCGGCGGCGGTCTGCAGGCGATCGACCCCCCGGCGAAGCGTCAGCGCGTAGGCGGCGAACTCCTGGCCGAGCCGAATCGGGACGGCGTCCTGCATGTGCGTTCGGCCGGACTTGATGACGTCGTCGAACTCGCGGGCCTTGCCTTCGAAGGCGCGGATCAGCTCCTGGGCGGCCGGCATGAAGTCGCGGATCAGGTCCAGGGTGGCGACCCGCATCGAGGTCGGGAAGACGTCGTTGGTCGACTGGGCCATGTTGACGTGGTCGTTGGGGCTGCAGACGGCGTAGTCGCCACGCTTGCCCGAGCCCACTCCCTGGGCGTGCAGCAGCTCGATGGCCCGGTTCGCCAGCACCTCGTTGGCGTTCATGTTGTGGCTGGTCCCGGCGCCGGCCTGGAACGGGTCGATGCGGAAGTTGGCGATCAGCTCGGCCTGTTTGGCGGCGCGGGCGGCCTCGAAGGCGGCGTGCATCGGGTCGGCCGGGCGAGCCGGTTCGAGGTCGTCCACCTCGTCCGCCGGTTCGGCCCGTTGGAGAATCTCGTCGGCCGCGGCCACGATGGCGTTGCCGAGCTGCTTGGGCAGGCGCCCCGTGGCCATGTTGGCCCGGGCGGCCGCCTTCTTGACCTGCACGATCGCGCGCACGAGGGCCGGATGCGGCAGCGTGCCGGAGATCGGGAAGTTGTGGATGCCGCGGGTCGTCTGGACGCCGTAGTAAGCGGAGTCGGGGACTTCGAGGTAGCCGAGCGGGTCCTTCTCGACACGGAACCCCGCGCGGGGAGTTGGGGGAGTGGCCGGCGTGGCGGGTCCCGTTGGGCTTGCGGCTGGCTTGGGCTTCGGCTGTTCTGCGGCGTCGGGGGTCATGGCAGTGTTAGCTCCTCGTTCGAGGCGGCTGCCGCGCTGGGCGCGGTTGTGGCGCTGCGTCAGTGGCAGGATTCTATCGCCGCCGCCGTCGGCGGCGGAGCTGGCGGCGGTCGCGCCCGGCCGCTCTTCTGAGGGGCCCCGCAGGTGGGCTAGAATCGCCCGATCGAGAGTCGCGCGAAGGGCGCCGGCTCGACGCGATCGGAGGGGCATCATCGACGACCAGCCGTTCCTCCTCGGTCCCACCGCCGACAAGGTCATCGGCTTCTTCGCGGGCCTGATCGCCCCTGTCGTGGGCCTGGTCTCGACGGCTGTCACGATGCTCGTCTGGGCCGGGACCGGCGGTGACTACGAGGCCCGCGTCCGCCGCCTGCACGCCAGATCGGTCGCTGCCTGGTCCGTGCTGGGCTCGCTGGTCGCGATCGTGCTCGTAGTCACGTTCTTCATGGCCCTGATCGCCGCCGCGGCGCACAATCCTCTGCCCACCAGCTCAGCGCCACCTTTGCCCTGACCCACGCTGGGCACCGCCGGCCCTGCGATCGGTCGAAAGCGCTCCCGCGCCGGGCCGCGACGCGACCCATATCGGCCCTGAATCCGGCCGGCGAGTGGGACACCGGTGCATTTCCGGCTGCTCAAACGGGTATATTCCCTGGGCTGGACCGGCGGACCGCACCCGCCGGCCCGGACGCGTCGTCCCACCGCGTCGGTCGGTTCCGTCGCCCGGACGCGAAGTCAGCAGTCGCGGCCAAGAGGAGAGGGCGATCTCGCGGGCGGTCGCTGCACCGCAGGCGGAGGGTCGGCCCAGGCCGTTCCGGAGGAGGTCCGAGTGTCTCAACAGAAGGCATCGCGCGAGGAAGTGATCAAGCAGGACATCCACGACCTGCATCGCCTGGGCTATGCCCAGGAGCTCTTCCGCACCATGGGCGGGTTCTCCAACTTCGCCATTAGCTTCTCGATCATCTCGATCTTGACTGGCGCGGTGATCCTCTTCGACTACGGCCTCGCCTGGGGCGGCCCCGCCGCCAGCACGATCGGCTGGCCGCTCGTCTCGCTCTTCACGCTTATGATCGCCGCCGCCATGGCCGAGATTGCGTCCGCCTACCCGACCGCGGGCGGCCTCTACTACTGGTCGAGCCGGATGAAGAACAAGGATTGGGGCTGGTGGACCGCCTGGTTCAACCTGGCCGGCCAGGTCGCGATCGTCGCCGGCATCGACTTCGCCGCCGCGAGCTTCGTCAACTCTTCGATCGTGACGCCGATCCTGTCCAACTTCGGGATGGCATATGGCAACTCGACGGCGGTAGTCGGCTCGCTGGTCAACGGCCAGCTGCTCACCATGGCTGTCCTGCTGGCCATCCAGCTTGGGCTGAATATCGCCGGCATCCGGATCGTCGCCTTGCTCAACGATGCGTCGGTGTGGTGGCACATCGGCACCGTGGCCGTCATCGTCGGTGCGCTCTTCCTGATCAGCAGCGGCAAGGCCCACGCGGATCTCAGCCCCTTCGCGGTCAAGCCGCTCGACACTACGGGCAGCGCCTCGCCGCTCGGGTTCAACCTCGGGCCGGCGGCCGGTTACGCGGTCCCGCTGGCGTTCCTCTTCTCGCTCCTGCAAGCCCAATGGACCTACACCGGCTACGACGCTTCCGCTCACGTCGCGGAGGAGACCGTCGGGGCCCGGCGGTCGAGCGCCTGGGGTGTTTTCATCTCGGTCGCGGTCTCGGCGGTGGTCGGCTACATCGTCCTGTTCGGCCTGGTGACGCACCTGCCTCCGGTCGATCAGCTGATGAACTGCGCTCCGGCGACGCAACCGAATTGCAGCGCCTACTACGGCGGTAACCCGGTCGTCTTCACGACGCTGACCTACAACCTGGGCCAGCTCGGCGACTCCCTGAGCGCGGCCATCGCCGTGGCCATGAGCCTGTGCGGTCTTTCGTCGGTGGCAGCCGCGGGTCGAATGCTCTTCGCCTTCAGTCGCGACCACGGCGTCCCCGGCTCGCCCTGGCTGCGCCGAGTCTCGCACCGCCATCGCACGCCGGCCAACTCCATCGTGGCCATCGTCATCTTCTCGTACGTGCTGACCAACGCCGCCTACATCGCCGGCAGCTACACCGCCATCGCCATCGTGACGGCGATCAGCACCATCGCGCTCTACTGGGCCTACGGCGTGCCGATCTTCCTCGGCATATTCGGCAAGCAGGAATGGCGCGGCCAGGCGGTCTGGAGCCTCGGTCGCTTCTCGCGGCCGATAGGCGCACTGGCGTGCCTCTGGATCGTGGTGATCTCGATCCTGTTCCTATGGCCGACCTCAGGCAACGCCTACACGCTGCTGGCCTTCGTCGTCTTCCTCGTAGCGTTGCTGGTCTACTACTTCGCCTGGGCCCGCAGCCGCTTCAAGGGCCCGATCGTCGAGGTCGCCGAGGGCGAGCTGACGGAGATCGAGCGCGAGTTCGAGCTTGCCGCCGAGGAGCTCGTCGAGGGGGCGTAGCTGTTCGGTTCGCTACACGGAGTCACGTGGCGCGGCGGGCGAGAGCCCGCCGCGCTGCTCTTCCGCGAGCAGCCGCCGGCTGGCCGGCGCGGATCGCCGCGGCTCAGAGCCCGGTCAGGTCCCCGTAGAAGTCCTGGAGGACTCCCTCCTTGGCCCAGCCCACGACGACGACCTGCTGATGGAGCGAGGCGATCCGGCAGGTCGTCGACCCGCCGAACGAGAACGGGTCGGCGATCGGCTGCAGCCACGATTGGGCGTCTCTGCTGGCCCACACGGTCCACATGCTGGTGGAGCCACCCGAGCCCGACGGCGCCGGGCCGGCCGAGGGTGCTGAGCCGCCCGGGGGGGCGGAGATCGCCGCGAAGCCCGAGTCAAGCGTGCCCCAGCAGCCGCCGGCGGTCGTCAGCTTGGAGTCCTGCCAGGTCTTGCCGTCGGCCGACCACCACCAGCTGGTGTTGCCGGTCAGGCCCGTGCTCATGGCCACCAGGCCCTTGCGTGTGGCGACCACTACCCGGGTGTTCGTCGGCAGCTTCCAGTTGATGCTGGCCCAGGTCATGCCGTCGAGCGAGGTCCAGACGGCCGCCTTGCCGGAGTCGTCGACGCCGGCCGCGACGAACCCATCGGCCCACGACGACACGGTGAGCGAGTATGCGTCGGCGCCCGCGATGTATGCCTGAACCCAGTTCGCGCCGTCGCTGGAGTAGAGGAGCCGCGGCCCGTCGCTGGAGTCAGCGGCCGCGACGAAATCGCCGCCGTGGACCGCCACAGATCCGAGGCTCGATGGAGCGCTGCCGCTGATCGTCGCCGCCGTCCACGTGGTGCCGGTGAGGCGCCAGATGCCGGGGGATTGTCCGGAGTCCCCGGAGACGCTGCCGACCGCCACGACGCCGCCCTGGCCATCGGCCGCGGCGGCCGTCACGGCCGGCGTCCCGTTGGCAGCCGTCGCCGTCGGAGCGGTGGCGCCGGGAGCGGTCGCCGTGGGCTTGCCCGTGGCCGTGCCCGCGGCAGCCGTCGCGGTGGGCGTGCCCGTGGAGCCTGCCGCGCCGAACGCGATCGGGCCGGCCTCGGTCGACCAGACGCTTCCGTCGGTCGACGAGAAGACGGTCGTGCCGGCTTTGCCGTTGACGAAGACGAGGAATTGATCGCTCGTGGCGATGGCAGGCCCGAGGGTGCTGTCGGCCGTGAGCCCGGGGACCATGGGCGTCGTGCCGGCGAGGAGTGAGATCGAGAAGGGGGGCGTGGGCGTGGCCGCGACCACCGGCAGCGGCGAGCCGAGCGTGACATCGCCGGTCAACACGGCCAGCGAACCGCTCGAGTCGACTCCGGCCAGGACCAGGCTCCTTCCAAACGGCGCCAGCCGGCCGCGGGTGAGGGCCGAGGCTCCGGTCGGCATCGGCTTCCACGTCAGGCCGTCATCGGAGGTCCAGAGGGAGGCCGGCTTCGGTGGAGAAGCGGATGCTCCCGGCGAGGGAGGCGCGCCCATGATGCTGCCCGGTTCCGAAGAGACCGCAACCAGCGAATCGAAGACCTGCGTGACCGATTCGAGGGCCACGGACTGCCGCGTGGGCAGGGCGTTTCCCCGGAACCAGTGGATGCCGTCGGGCGAGATCCACGACGTCGCCACTGCGACCGTCGGGAGCGGCGTGGGCGAGGGCGAGGGCGAGGCCCCCGAAGCGCCCGGCGATGGCGTCGCCGTCTTAGTCGGCTTGGGGGTCGGCTTGGGAGTGGTCTTGCCCGTGGAGGCCGACGGAGCCGGGGTCGGGGAGGGCGAGGGCGAAGGCGATGGGGTCGCCAGCTCGTCGGGCGTCAGGATCTGACTGCCGACGGCGACGAGCCCGTTCCCATAGGCCACGAGATCCTGGACCTCGAAGCCTGCGAGCTGCGATTCCGCCTCGGTCCAGATCTTGCCGTCGGGCGAGACCCAGGCCTTGGTGTGGCGTGGGTCGTTCCCGCTGGAGACGGCGACGATCGCAAACCCACCGGCCCAGGCACGGACCGCCCGCGGCATGTACCCCGTCGCGTTCGGCAGGGCCACGAGGGCCCAGTTCGACCCGTCCCGCGAGAACCAGGCGACGCCGTTGCCCGCGGAGACGATGGCGCCTGGTCGCTCGGCCAGACCGATCATCTCGGTGTTGTTCGGGAAATCCACGCCGGCGGGCGACCAGGTTCGGCCGTCCCGCGAGTGCCAGGCAGTAGCCACGACTTTGCTGCCGGCCGCAAACCCGTCGCCGACGGCGATCAGGCCGCCGTTGCCGTCGTCGGAGAAGCCCAGGACAACGAATCGCTTGCCGGGCGCACCGAACGATCCCTGATCGGCGATGGCCTCCCAGGCCGAGCCGTCAGTCGAGGACCAGACGGTGCTCGTCTTGCCGTCGCTGCCCATCATCAGCAGCGTCGAGCCCTGGGAGACGAAGTAGGGCCCGTAGTAGAAGTTGCCGGTGGGCGGCTTGGAGGCCGCTCGGAAATCGACCCCGCGCAGACTCCCCGTGCCGAAAGTGGCGACCGGCTTGTTGGGTATGACGAGCACCATGCCGGCCACGACGGCGATGACGGCCACGAGCCCGACGGCCACCGAGACGGTCTGCTTGATGGACAGGGGCCAGGTCGGCCGATGGAGAGTGGGTCGGTGAAGTGTCGGTCGATGAAGCGCGGGCAGGCCGATCTTCGGCGGCTGCCAGGGTTGTGTGCGGCGGCGGTTCCGCGGGTGCGCCCTGGGCTTGGGCTCGGCTGCGGGTGTCGCAGGCCCCAGATCGCGCAGCCCTCCGTGAGGGCGGTTGCGAACGCCCGCGGTCGGCCGCGTCGGGGACGGAATCACTACCTCCGGGTGAGCCCGGCGCCCGCCCGGATGCCCCGGGTGGAGCGGGGAAGCGGCCGGGTCGGACGGAAGTTGCTCGTCGAGGCCACGCTCGACGCGGGGGTCGCTCATCAGCTGGTGTCTACCTCTTACGTTTCGCCGCTCCGCTCCGGGCCAGCGCGCCCCCTCCGGGCCGCTCTGCCGTGCGGATCGGGTTGCCACCGCTCATGGACGAGCCCGCCTGAGCGACGGTCGTAGAAGTCTGCACAATCGAGCGCATTCGGGCGCGGCGAACGTGCAGCCTGCAGACTCTACCCTGCTCGCGCCAATCGCGGGTCGGAGAGGGGTCCCGATCAGTAGCTCGGGCGGCTCACCGCCTGGAGCGCCGCTGCACCCTGTGAGGCATAGAACGCCCCTTCCTGCGCGGCGATGAACTTAGGCAGGGACGGGTCGCCGTTCATGGCCCGCAGGGCGGCGTCGTACACCTGGGGGGCAAGATTCGGGTTGTATTCGATGTCCGCACCGAGCTCGCCGGAGATGAGGTACTTGAACCCATCGGCGGTGGCGTCGACTCCCACGACCATGATGTCCTTGCCCGGCTTGAGCTTGGCGTCCTTGATAGCCGCGATGGCGCCGATCGCCTCCTCGTCGTTGTGGGCGAAGACGCCCTGGATGTCCTTGGTCTTCTTGAGGAACGCCGCCATGACGGCCTTGGACTCGGGGACGCCCCAGTTGCCGCTCTGGCTGAGGCCGAGGCCGGTCGGGTCCGGGATCCCGCAGTCGCCCATCTTGTCGCGGAAGCCCCTGGCGCGGTCGATCGCGATCGAGGAGCCGACGGCGCCGGAGATCTCGGCCACGCGCTTCTTCTCGGAGCCTTTCAGCAGGTCGCACATGGCCGCGGCCGCCTTCTGGCCCTCGGCGACGAAGTCGGCGCCGACGCGGGTGGTGTACAGGCTCGGGTCGGCATTTATGCTGCGGTCTTCGACGATGACGATCTTGCCGGCAGCCCGGGCTTCTTTCAGGACATCGTCGTAGCCGAAGCTCTGGAGCGGATCGAGGACGATGACGTTGACGGTCTTGTCCGCGTTGAACCGGTGGAACGCGTCGATCTGGTTGGCGAGTTGACCGCCGGCGTCGGAGAGGTTGAGCTTGATGCCCTGCGCGGTCGCGGTCGCCGTGAAGGAAGCGGTGTTCGCGACACGCCATGGACTCTCGGAACCGGTCTGGATGAACCCAACGACCATGTCCGCGTAGGTCTTCGGCTTGGGGGTCGGTGTCGGTGTGGCGGTCGGCTTGGGGGTCGGTGTCGGTGTGGCGGTCGGTGTCGGCGTCGGGCCGGGCGAGCAGGCGGCGAAGACGACCGTCACGGCGAGCGTGACCGCGATCCGAAGCGAACGAGATTGCATTACTCTCAACTCCCTCCCGCCCCTCCTGCACGGACGGATCCACGGCGTCGTGTGGCTCGCCGGGGTTTCAGAGGCGGTCCACCAAAGATGATAGGCGGGGGCGCGCGCGGGCGTGCTGCGCCGCCTCGCCGATCTGCCACGGCATGGCGGGCAAACAGGAGCCACAATACCGGGCGAGGAGCGCCGCACCCGACGCGGGGGCGCATGCCGAGCGCGGAGGAGAGACGATGAGCGACGAGCACGGCGCTGGAGCCCACGGCGTGGGAGCCCACGGCGCCGCCGACCACACCGCCCCCAGGCAGCTCGAGGAGCTGCGCCAGATGGTCCGCGATGGCCGGATCGATACGATCATCGTCGCGTTGACCGATATGCAGGGCCGTCTCGTTGGCAAGCGCGTCCAGGCCGAGGCGTTTCTCAAGGGCGTCGTGGATCACGGCATTCATTTCTGCACGTACCTTCTTGGCACGGATATGGAAATGAACACGCCCGACGGCTTCAAGCTGATGAACTGGGAAACTGGCTATGGCGATTGGGTCGGCCGCGAGGTGTGGGAGACGACTCGTGTTCTGCCATGGCTGGAATCGAGTGCCATAGTCCTATGCGACGCGATCGACGAAGAAACGGGCTTGGAGATTCCGATTTCGCCGCGCTCGATACTGAAGCGACAAGTGGAGCGGGCCGCCGGTCTTGGCTATGTCGTCAAGGCCGGGACTGAATTCGAGTTCTACGTCCTATCGGATACCTTCGAGGAGCTGAGCCAGAAAGGTTACAACGATATCGAACGAGTCGGTTACTACAACGAGGACTACCACCTGCTCCAGGCGACGAAGCTCGAGCCGCTGTATCGGCAGATTCGCAACCAGATGACGGAGGCGCGGATCCCGATCGAGTTCAGCAAGGGCGAGGCGGCTCCGTCGCAGCACGAGGTCAACATTCGCTACGACGACGTGCTCGAGTCGGCTGATCGGAGCGTCCTGTTCAAGCACGGCGCGAAGGAGATCGCCTGGCTCAACGGCTACGGGCTGACGTTCATGGCCAAGCCGTATGCCGAATGGACCGGCTCGTCGGGCCACCTCCATATGAGCCTGTGGGATCGGGCCGGCGAGAAGCCGCTCTTCCTGGACGAAGGCGCGAAGCCGTACGGGATGAGCCAGACGATGCGCTGGTTCCTGGGCGGGATGACGGCGCTGCAGCGCGAGCTGGCCCTCTTCATCGCCCCGACCGTCAATTCGTACAAGCGCTACGCCGTAGCCAGCTGGGCTCCCGTGAACGTGGTCTGGGGCCGCGACAACCGCACGACGGGTCTCCGAATCGTGGGCCGGGGATCCAGCCTGCACATCGAGAATCGCTTCCCCGGCGGCGACATGAACGCCTACCTGGCCTACGCCGCCGAGGTGGGCGCGGGGCTCTACGGCATCGAGCGCAAGATCGAGCCGCCGGCCGAGTACAAGGGCAACGGCTACGTCGCGAAGGGCTGCGACCGAATGCCGCGCGCTCTATACGAGGCGATCGATCTCCTGGAGAAGAGCAAGGCCGCCGTCGAGATCTTCGGCCAGGATGTCGTGGACCACTACCTCAACGCCGCTCGCGTCGAGCGCGACACATACGACGCGGTCGTCCACAGCTGGGAGCGCGAGCGTTACCTCGAGCGCGGCTGAGGCACCCGCATAGGTCGCATCCGTATCCACGTTGCCTACTTGCGTGGGGCCAAATATGAGGCCAGCCCCTCGGCGAGCGGTGTGAGATGACGAGGCAGCATCGCGGTCAGCGGCGCCGTATCCACTGGCGCGGATTGGACGACGAAATCGATCGCGTCCGGCGTCATCGGCGGCGATGGAAGAAGCGTCAGGGGTCGCGTGAACAGCTTCATCAACACGACCGGGGCGTGAATGATGGGCCGCCTCTTGTGCAATATGCGTAGCGCCTCGCGAATGACTTCGTCCATCGTCAACGTCTCGGGCCCGCCAACCTCGAGAGTGGCATTCGTCGCGGCCGGCGCGACGAGCGCGTCGCCGACCAGGGCGCCGATGTCGTTCACGAAGACCGGGGCAAGGAGCTGCTTGCCGTTGCCTATCTGAGGGACGAACGGGAGCCACCGCGCGAAGCCGAGGAAACGGTTGAGGGAGTGATCTCCCGGGCCGTAGATCCAGCTCGGCCGAAAGATGGTGTAGACGATGCCGCTGCCGCGGACCGCCTCCTCCGCGCGCCACTTGGCCCGGAACCAGTGACGGAGAGCGTCCGGCGCGGCTCCCGCGCCCGAGATGTAGACGAGGCGGCGGATGCCGGCCGTTCGCGCGGCGGCGACGAGCGTCTCCGTTCCGCCGGCATCTACGCGTTCGAAGGTCTGGCCGCGGCGCGGCGCCTCGATCGGCGAGTTGCGAAAGGCGAGGCAGATGACCAGCGTGTCGACCCCTGCCAGAGCCTTCGGAAGGTCGTCGGGCCGGGTCACGTCGGCCTGGCGGAACTCGATCAGGCGGTCGGTGGTCGCGATCGGGGGCCTGTGCGACAGCACGATCACGCGATTGCCGCGGGCGGCCAGCTCGCGCACGATCGATCGGCCGACAAAGCCGCTGCCTCCGGCGACCGCCACAACCGACCTGTCCGATGTCTCCACGTCGCCTCCAGGATGGCTTGCCTGCAGATCAGGATAGACCCAGCCCTGGTGGGACGCGCCTGCGTCTCGATCGGCAGGTAAGCTTGCCTCGGCGGCGGTTCGAAAAGCCAGTGCGGCCGGCGAATCGGCGGCCCGAGTGGACAGGATTGGGCCCAGCGGGCGAGGAGACGAGGGCATGCGACTCAAGGACAAGGTCTCCATCATCACGGGCGCGGGCAGCGGCATGGGGCGCGTCGTCGCGCTCCGCTTCGCCGCCGAGGGCTCGCGCGTGGTGGTGGCCGACAACCAGGGCGAGGCCGCGCAGGAAACCGTCCGCCAGATCCGCGCGGCCGGCGGAGAGTCGTACGCCGCCACGGTCGACGTGTCGCTCGAGGCCGACGCGAAAGTGATGGTGGACCTCGCGATCAAGCGCTACGGCCAGATCGACGTCCTGTACAACAACGCCGGGATCATGCCCGAGGCCGACCATTCGGTCGTGGACACCCCCGTCGAGGCCTGGGATCACGTGATGGCGGTCAACGTCCGGGGCGTGTATCTCGCCTGCAAGCACGCCATCCCCCACATGATCGAGCGCCATTGCGGCTCGATCATCAACGTCTCCAGCTTCGTCGCGATCCTGGGCTGCTCGGTTCCGCAGGACGCGTACACTGCTTCAAAAGGCGCGGTCCTGGCGCTCACCCGCTCGTTGGCCGTCCAGTTCGCGCCCAAGGGGATCCGGACCAACGCCATCCTGCCGGGTCCGGTGGAGACTCCGCTGCTGATGGACTGGCTGCTCAAAGACGAGGCGGCCAAGAAGCTTCGCCTGGCCCGCAACCCGACCGGGCGCTTCGGCAAGGCGGACGAGGTCGCCGCCCTGGCGGTCTATCTCGCGTCCGACGAATCGGCCTGGACCAACGGGGCCTCGATGGTCATCGACGGTGGCATCAGCGTGAACTACTTCTAGCATCGGCCGGCTGCCGACACCTACCCAGAGACGACAGAACGAGATCAGGAGCCCGATTGGCAGAGCCACCCATGACCGAGTGCCCGGCGACCGACACCCCGACCGCCGAAAGAGCCGTCGGCACGAAGCGGGGCGACGTGGAACCGGCCGACGCCCACCCGTCCGACCTCGCCATCGGAATCGACTTCGGGGGGAGTGGAATCAAGGGCGCGGTCGTCGACGTCCGGAGCGGCCAGCTCGTGGGCAATCGGCTGCGCATCCCGACGCCCCAGCCCTCAGTGCCGTGTGAGGTCGTCGAGGTCATGGATGAGCTGGTGCGCCGGCTCGTCGATCCCTGGGACCCGGCGCTCGGGGCCACATTCCCCGTCGGCGCGGGCCTGCCCGCGGCCATCCGCAACGGCGTTACGCTCACGGCGGCGAACATCGACCCGGCCTGGATCGGCTTCCCCGCCGAGCGGGAGATGGAGCTGACGATGCGCCGGACCGTCGCCGCCGGCAACGACGCCGACGTGGCCGGCCTGGCCGAGATCCGTTTCGGCGCGGGGCGCTACCAGAGCGGCCTGGTCTTCGTGCTGACGATCGGGACGGGAATCGGGTCGGCGCTCTTCATCGACGGCCGGCTTATCCCCAACACGGAGCTCGGCCATCTCGAGCTCAAGGGCCACGATGCGGAGGAGCGGGTGGCCGAATCGGCGCGCGACCGGCTCGGGCTCGGCTGGCAGGCTTGGGCTACCGGCTTCGACGAGTACCTTCACGAGCTGGAGCGGCTCTTCTGGCCGGACCTGTTCATCCTGGGCGGCGGCGCCTCCAAGCGGGCCGACAACTACCTGCCGTTCCTGACCGTCAAGACTCCGATCGCCATCGCCACCTTCCGCAACAATGCCGGGATCGTGGGTGGGGCGCTGATAGCGCACGAGCGGCGGGCGCGGGGCGCCGTCGCTGCCACGGGCGAGCCGATCACCTGAGATGGCCGGGTTTCGAGCGTCGCCGCTGCGTCTCGCCGCCAGCTATGGGGTGCCAGGAACTGGGGATGGCGACTGGGCGCCTCTGGAGCGCCGCCTCTCGGAGGCCCGGAACTACTGGGTCGTCACGGTCCGCGCCGACGGCCGGCCCCATGCGGCTCCTGTCTGGGGCGCCTGGCTGGACGACGCGGTCTGGTTCTCGACCGACCCGGAATCGGTGAAGGGACGGAACCTGTCAGCTCGACCCGAGGTCGCGGTCCATCTCGAGTCCGGCGACGAGGTCGTGATCGTCGAGGGCGTGGCGGGGCCGGCGCCGGCCAGTCGCTACGAGGCCTACCGAGCGGAGTACCGGCGCAAGTACGACTTCGAGGATCCGGCCTGGGGCACGCCGGACGCGGCCGTCGTGGTGGTGGTGACGCCACGCCGGATCGTGGCCTGGACGGAGCACGAGTTCCCCGCCAGCGGAGTGGTCTGGACGCCGGTTCAGGAGTAGGCGGGCTGCGCCAGATGATTGGCATTCCGCTGCGGGGCCGGTCTTGCTCCTTGCGTCGCGGATCACTTGCGTCTACCGTCCTTTACGAGTCTCATCGCATGGCTCGGGGACAGGGACGGGGGCGAAGACAGCCCGAGCCGGGGGAAAGGAGCGGGCTCATGGCTTCGTTCGATTGCCGGGCTGGGCGCGCAGCTTCACTCAGCAATCACCCGAGGCCGGCAGGCGAGGCCTGGCGCCGCCTGCTCTCGAACGTCACGGCCGCAATGCTGGCGACCGGCCTGCTGCTCGCAGCCTGGGCAGGACCACTCGCCGGGCCCGCCGCGGCCGCTGTCCACACGGGCAAGGTGATGGCCTGGGGCATCAACACCTACTACGCCACGAATGTGCCAGTCGCGGCCCAGTCGGGCGTGAAGGCGGTCTCGGCCGGGATGTACCACAGCCTTGCCCTCAAGTCGAACGGCACGGTCGTGGCCTGGGGCGACAACACCGTGGGAGAGACCAAGGTCCCAGCCGGCCTGTCGACCGTGGAGGCGATCTCGGCCGGCGACGGGCACAGCCTCGCCCTCAAGGCGAACGGCACCATCGTCGCCTGGGGGTACAACAACCACGGCCAGACCGTGGTCCCGCCGCTGCCCGCCGGCCTCCACTACGTGGCCGTCGCCGCCGGCTACTGGCACAGTCTCGCCATCAAGTCGGACGGCACGATCGCTGCCTGGGGAGACAACACCTTCGGCCAGACGACCGTCCCGCTCGTTCCGCCCTATCACGTCACGGCGGTCTCCGCCGGGCAGTACTTCAGCCTGGCCCTCAAGTCGGATGGCACCGTCGTCGCCTGGGGCAACAACGACCATGGCCAGACCAGCGTCCCGGCGGGCCTATCGGGCGTCGTGGCAATCTCAGCGGGGGCGTACCACGCCCTCGCGCTCAAGTCGAATGGGACCGTCGTGGCCTGGGGCGGCAACTCCTCTGGCCAGGCGACCGTGCCGGCAGGTCTGTCGAAGGTGGTCGCCATCTCAGCCGGGGGCGAATTCAGCGTCGCCCTCAGGGCGATCGGCACGGTCGTGGCCTGGGGCGCCAACAGCGGGGGCCAGACGAACGTTCCCGCCGTCCTGCCGCTGACGTCCGCGATCGACGCCGGTTGGGGCCATACCCTGGCCCTCGTCCCGCAGTCGATCCCCGGCGCCCCGACCGGCGCGAGCGCCATCGCCGGCAACGCCGCGGCCAGGGTGTCCTGGAAGGCTCCGGCAAACGACGGCAAGAGTCCGATCACGGGCTACACGGCTACCTCGTCGCCCGGCGGCAAGACGTGCTCGACGACCGGGGCGCTCTACTGCACTGTCAGCGGGCTGACCAACGGCACCGCCTACAAGTTCACGGTCAAGGCCAGGAACGCCATCGGGGTCGGTGGGGCCTCGGCGCCGTCGGCTGCCGTCACTCCGCAGGCCCCGGCCACACCGACTCCGTCGCCCACTCCGTCGCCCAAGCCATCGCCCACTCCGTCGCCCAAGCCATCGCCCAGTCCATCGCCATCGCCGTCCGGGACGCCGGCTCCGTCGGAGACGAGCAGCGCCGCCACACCGACCCCGCCCCCCGGCGGCTCGACGGGCTCGGGAGGCGGCAACGAGCTGCCGCCCTGGGCCCTGGCTCTTGCCGGCGTCGTTCTCCTGCTCGTGGGGGCGGTCTTTGGGTTCGCGGCCGCGAACATGCTGAACGGGAGGCGGGTCGGCCCGCCCCCGAACACCTCTCCGCCGGACCCCTGGACGACCCGTCGCAGCTGACGCCGGACGCCCATCGGCGACACGCTGTCCGCGGACCCGCCCGGCCTCGACGCGAACGCGCCTTAGCGCCGGGGCTTGAGAGCCTTTCGGATGTTCGCGCGGGCCCAGCGGTAGTGGTTCGGACCACACTCGTAGAGGAAGGAGCCCAACGTGCCCCGGCCGGTCCAGGCGTAGCGGCCGTGGGTGAAGAGGTCCGCGTCCGAGATCGAGTCGGTCAGCGCGATGAGCCGCCGTGATGTGTCCTGCCAGTCGCCGAAGACCCGCTCCCACGGTTCGTCGCGGTGCTGCTCGAAGATCCGTTCGTTGAGCTGCGCCATCGCGGCCCACGTGTAACCCTCGGCCGGGACCGCGGGCGACTCGCCCCGCAACCCGGCGTCGTACCAGCCGAAGAGCATCCTCTCCCACTCGGCCAGATGAGCCACGAGATCCCTGGCCGACCAGCCGTTCGGGCCCGGTCGCGCCAGCTGCTCGGGAGTCAGGGCGGCCAGCATCGCCAGCAGTCCGTCACGCTCCTTGCGAGCATCGGCCAGCAGCTCCGTCTTCGTCCTGGGTGCCGCCATGAGCTACTCGTCCTGATGAGGGCGCGGTGTGGATCCAACCTTGAAGGTGAACGCGAGAAGAGCGACACCGATCAACCCGAAGGGAAGCCAAAGGGTGAAGCCCAGAGGAAGGACGGCGCCCAAGATCGCTCCCAGCAGACCCGCAACGAGAAAGGCCGCGTAGAGCTTGGCCCTGCCCATCCGAGTGTCCGGGGCGTAGCGCCGAGGGTGCATCGCCGGCATGAGCCCGAGGGCGGGGCCGCAGAGGACGAGAGCCACCAGCACCACAAGAGCGAGCAGCGGGGGCGGGAGCACCGAGCCCGCCGCCAGACTGAAGGCGAAGAAGCCGCCGATTCCAGCTGCCCAGACCAGCCTGCTCATCATGGTCGAACGCCTCCTCGGGCGATCCCGGGGCCCGGTTGGCTCCGAGAGTCCGCCTCTGCGCTATCCCCTGGCGGGCACTCCGCGTAGCTCGCGCAGTCGGGCCACGCTTCCGGACACGACGAGAGTCTCGTTCGCCCGAAGGACGCGATCCGCCGGCGGGTTGGCCTCGTAGCTGCGCTCGCCCTGAACGATGGCCAGCACGAAGACGCCGGTGTCGCGCAGGGCGCCCACCGTCATCCTGTCGATAGCGCTTCCGGCCACGACCTCGACCTCCTCCATCGAGAACGCCAGCTCGCCGTGCGAGAGCGCCGCGTCGATGAAGTCGACGACCCGCGGCCGGACCGCCAGCTCGGCCAGCCGGTGGCCGGCCATGGTGTAGGGCGAGACGACCCGGCTCGCGCCCGCCTGCATCAGTCGCGCCT
Source organism: Candidatus Limnocylindrales bacterium (assembly GCA_050008515.1). Taxonomy (GTDB): domain Bacteria; phylum Chloroflexota; class Limnocylindria; order Limnocylindrales; family CSP1-4; genus Fen-1039. The sequence continues at coordinate 105,009 of JBEKMM010000009.1, read as the reverse complement.
CCGAGTCCTCTGTGTTCGCTCGCGCCACGACGAAGAGGTTGGGGTTGATGGCCCGGGCCGAGAGGATGACGTAGACGTTGTGGGCGTCCGAGTCGATGGTGGTGATCAGCCCGCGCGCCCGTTCGATCCCAGCGGCCCGCAGTGTCGCCTCCTCGGTGGCGTCGCCTTCGACCTCGAGAAAGCCTTCGCGCCTGGCCCGGGCGAGCGATCCGGGCAGGATGTCGATGACCACGACCTTCAGGCCGGAGTGGACCAGCTCCCGGGCGACGGTCAGGCCGACTCGGCCGTAGCCGCACAGGATGTAGTGGCCCGAGAGCTTGCCGACCGCCTCGATCATGCGCCTGGCCTCCCGTCGTCCGCTGGTCGCCTCGACCACAAGGTACTCGGCCACGATCCCGACCGTGCCGAAGATGAGCCCGACCCCCACGAGCGAGAGGATCATCGTCCAGATGCGCCCGGCGTCGGTGAGCGGCTGAACCTCTCGGAAGCCGACGGTCGTGAGGGTGATGACCGTCATGTACAGCGCATCGAGCAGCCGCCAGCCGGGCTCAAGGATGAGGTAGCCGCTCGTCCCGATGACGATGCAGCCGACTATCACGACCAGCCAGATCCGAATGTGGGTGGCGGTGATCGCGGCGGGGGCCGCCGGCGTCGCAGCCCGACGCGAAACCCCAGCCCGCGGGCGTGGCGTGTGGCCGGCCTGGGATCGAGGGTCGTCGCTCATACGCCCCGATTCTAGCCGCGCGAAAGGTGCGAAGAGCCACCTCTGGGAAGCGGCAAGCGTCCGGTCATCCGCACCTTCGGCGCGGGTATGATCCGGGGCGGCACCGGCGGGGGCGCCCCTTCGACCGCCGAGCCAGAGGACGAACAGCGAAGACGCCCGCACGAGGTGCCGCGATGACTGCCCAGCCGCCCGCCCAGCCGCCCGCCCAGCCGCCCGCCCAGCCGCCCGCCGGCTCAACCGCCCGAGCCCCCGAGCTCAAGATGGTGATCGGCGGCGAGTTCGTCGCCGCCGCGGACGGCCAGACATTCGACGTCGTCAGCCCAGTCGACGGCCGGGTCATCGTCAGCGTGCCAAAGGGCGGCGCGGAGGACGTGGATCGGGCTGTCAAAGCGGCCGCGAAGGCCTTCGACGGCGAGTGGCGGACGTGGAGCCAGACCCGCCGCGGCCAGACCCTCGCCCGCTTCGCCGGCCTCATCCGCGGCCACCTGGAGGAGCTCGCCCATCTCGAGAGCGAGAACATGGGCAAGCCCATCTCCTCGGCCCGATGGGAGATCGGCGCCGTGGCGAACGTCATGGAGTACTACGCCGGGGCCGCGAACAAGCTCATGGGCGAGACGATCCCCGTCTCCAAGCCCGGTTTCGACTTCACCCTGCGCGAGCCGATCGGCGTCGTCGGCCTGATCGTGCCCTGGAACTTCCCGCTTATGCTGGCCAGCTGGAAGATGGGCCCGGCGCTGGCCGCGGGCAACACGGCCATCCTCAAGCCCGCCTCGTATACCCCGCTGACGGCGATCCGCGTCGCCGAGCTGGCCCTCGAGGCCGGCTTCCCGCCCGGGGTCCTGAACGTCGTCACCGGCCCCGGCTCCACCGCGGGCGCCGCGATCGCCGCGCACCCAGGCATCGGCAAGGTCGCCTTCACCGGCGAGACCGCCACCGGGCAGGAGATCATGCGAGCGGCCGCGGGCAACATCAAGAAGGTCAGCCTGGAGCTCGGCGGCAAGAGCCCCAACGTCGTCTTCGCCGACGCGGACATCGAACGCTTCGCCGCCGAGTCGCCCTATTCCGTCTTCGACAACTGCGGCCAGGACTGCTGCGCCCGGGCCCGCATCATCGTCGAGCGCTCCGTCCACGACAGAGTCGTCGAGCTGTTCGCCGTGGCCACGCTCAAGGTGAAGGTCGGCGATCCGGCCGATCCGGCCACGGAAGTCGGCACGATGGTCAGCTTCCGCCAGCGCGAGACCGTCCTCGACTACATTCGGATCGGGCGCGAGGAAGGCGGCCATGTCGTCGTCGGGGGCGGCATCCCCGCCGATCCGCTCCTCGCCGGCGGAGCCTACATCCAGCCGACCGTCTTCGATCGCGTCACCTCGCGGATGCGCATCGCGCAGGAGGAGGTCTTCGGCCCGGTCGTGGTCGTCATCCCGTTCGATACCGAAGAGGAGGCGATCCAGCTGGCCAACGACACGCCGTACGGCCTGTCGGGCTCGATCTGGACGCGCGACATCGGCAAGGCGATCCGGGCGGCGAAGGGGATCCAGTCGGGCGTCATCTCGGTCAACTGCAACTCGAGCGTCCACGCCGAGGCGCCCTTCGGCGGGTACAAGATGTCGGGCGTGGGCCGAGAGAACGGCATGCACGCCTTCGAGTCGTACACGCAGGTCAAGAACGTATACGTCGACCTGAGCTAGTGCCGCACCGGAGCCGGTCCGGGCTGTCGGTGGTCGCCGGCGCTCGCTAGACTCACGATCGAAGTTCCAGGGAGGGGATACCGTGAGCGAGACGCCCGAGACACCCAGGACGCCGAAGACACCCGGGACGCTCAACCTGCCGGGTGGGCCCGAAACGCCCGAACCGCAGGTCGCGTCCGCCGGGCCCCCGGAGGCTCGTCCATTCGTGGCGGCATCCGAGCGGATCCGGAGCGCCGCGCGCTCGCTCGCCGGACGGATTCGAACGGTCGCGAGCCGGGTGGCGTCCAGCCGCGCCGCGCAGTCCCTGGTCGCCCGAGCACGGCAGCACCGGCTCGTAACCACTGCGATCGCCACCTTCGCGATCTGCGTCCTCGTCCTCGGGTTGCTGTACTGGGCCCCACTATCGTCGGGACAGAGCCCCCGCCCCGGTCCGAGCGGGAGCGGCGGGCTCCTGTCCAGGGCTCCGTCGACCGGTTCGGCCGCGCTTGCCACGGCCACGCCCCCGCCGGCGGTGTTCCGTCCCACCGGATCGCTCAAGGATGCGAGGATTCACCACACCGCGACGCTGCTGCCCGCCGGCGACGTACTGATCGCCGGTGGCTGCGGCGCCGACGGCCACGCCCTCGCCTCGGCCGAGCTGTACGACTCCGAGACCGGCAAGTTCAGCCCGACGGGCTCGATGAAGACCGCGCGCTGCGGCCATACGGCCACCCTGCTCAAGGATGGGCGCGTCCTGATCGTGGGCGGCGGGGACGGCCAGGGCCGCGTCTTCTCCTCGGCCGAGCTGTACGACCCCAAGAAGGGCACGTTCACCGCCACGGACCAGATGATCACGACGCGCATGTTTCACACCGCGACCGAGCTGGCCTCGGGCCAGGTCCTGATCGCGGGAGGTCGCGGCGGCCCGGCCATGGTGACCAACGTCGCCGAGCTCTACGACACGAAGACGGGCAAGTTCAGCCTCGTCGGTCTCATGGTAGCGGCGCGCACAGGTGCGGCCGCGATCCGGCTCAACGACGGACGCGTGCTGATCGTGGGAGGCGACACCAACGCGGGCGGCGCTCAGACCTTTGACGCATCGGCGGAGCTGTTCAACCCCAAGACCGGGACCTTCGTCAAGACGGGCGCCATGGCGACCGGTCGTTGGAATCCGGTCATCACCATGCTGCCGAGCGGCCTGGCCCTCGTCATCGGCGGTCGGTCCGGGCCCGTTACCCCGGTCGCCACCATCGAGGTGTTCGACGCCAAGAAGGGGCGGTTCGCCGAGTCCGGGAACCTCTCCGAGGCTCGCGACGCGAGCACCGTGACTCTCCTCAAGGATGGGCGTCTGCTCGTCGCCGGGGGCCGGGTCGGATCCGGCGCCCTGAGCGCGACAGCCGAGATCTGCGATCGGACGACCGTGACGTGCAAGCCGATCGGAGCCATGCCGGAGGCGCGGGCCGATCAAACGGCGACGCTGCTGGCGGACGGAAGCGTGCTGCTCGTCGGTGGCACGACCGGTGGGCCGGGCGAGCCGACGAAGGCGACGGCCTCGGCCAGGCTCTTCCTGCCGTGGGTGCTGAAGGCCAAGCCCTGAGGTCGGCCCCGCCGCATCGTGCCGCCGGCTCGACCGAACGACAGGGCCAGCCGCCTCGATGTAAGGATTCGAGCCCTCGTGCGTTTAGTAGGTGTCCTCCGTGCGGGTCAGGCTACCTCGTTTCCGCACCAGACCTTCCCCGAAGGTACCCAACCGAACGAAGGGGCTTGCGCCCTCATGACCATTGTCTTATTGCGAGCCGTTACCGCTGCGGGAGACTTTTACGCGCAGCCCAGCAACGGTAGAGGTGCGGCGAAATGACGAGCGGGAAGACTCCCCGCAGGCGGCGATCTGGCGCCGCCAATGAGCCCGGTACCGGTACTCCGGACGACGGCATGCCCGTGTCCGAACAGCCGGTCGAGGCATCGGCCGAGCAGGCAATCGGCAGCGCCCCCGTAAGCCAGCACGCGACCTCGAGCAACGCCGCCTCCCGACGAGTCTCCGCCGCAGCCGCCGCCGCCGGAGTGGCCGCTTCCGGATCCTCCTCGACTGAGGGCGCGCGAGCCGCTTCTCCTGCCCGAACCGACACCGCCGTTGCGGCCGCCTCTGCCGCCGCTGCCGCCGCCGTTGCAGCGGTAAGCGCCGCGATCGCCGCCACCGCGGCGACCAATGGCACGAGCGCCGACGTCGCCAAGGGCGCCCCGGCGCCCAAGCGCGGTGCCAGGGCCAGGACCAGGCAGGTGGCCGCTGCCGCCGCTGCCGCAGGCGCAGCTGCCGCCGCCGCGCCGGTCGCCCACGCCGAGGCCCACGCCGTCGAAGTCGCGCCGGTCGAAGAGGCGCCCGTCGAGCTCGCGGCCCAGTCGCTCCCGGCGGCCCCGGAGACTCTGCTGCCGAGCCATTCCTACATCACCCGGGCCGGGTCCTCGGACGAAGTGCCGGAGTTCCACCCGCCCGTCGAGCCCCTGTTCTCCAACGAGGGCATAGTCCGGCAATCGGTCGCGAACCATCGAAGCATCTTCCAGCGCATTGCCGCAGTCCCCGCCGGCGTCGCCGCCGCGCTGGCAGCCGCCGGCACGGCGCTCGGCCACACCGTCGGCTCTCGTCTGCCGGCCGGCAAGTCGGCCGCCGGCTCCCCGCCCGAGGGCCTCGGCGGAGCATCGGTGGTCGACGCCCCGACGCCCGGTCCGGAGGCCGCGCCATCAGGCGGCGTTCTCGCTTCGGCCGACAGCGCCGTGGCCTCAGCTGCTGCCGTCGTCGCCGGGGCCGTCCTCTGGCCGATCAACAAGATCAGCGGCCGCGGAGCCGCCGCCCGGCTCGCCTCGGTCGAGGTCGAATACTCCGGCAACGAGCGCAGGCGCAGGCGGGCCCCGATCTTCTGGGCTCTCTTCATCGGGTTCTACGGGATCCTGGCCGGGTACGTCGTGGTCGGTGGGCTGATCCTCCCGGCAGTGGCCGAGGCTCCGAGCCCCTCACCGAAGGGCGGCATTGGGGTCGTCGACCTGACAGTTCACGCCACCCAGACCACGCTGCCCTCTGCCACGACCAGCGCCATGCCCAACGCGACGACCCCGACCCCGACCACGACCACGCCCGCCGTCGTCGCCACGGCTTCCGCCACGGCTTCCGCCGCGCCTTCCGCCGCGCCTACCACCACGCCGAAGCCTACCGCCAGCCCGACCGTCAAGCCGACGCCGACTCCCACGCCGACCCCGACGCCTTCCCCGACGCCAACGCCCACGCCGACTCCGACTCCGAGGCCTCTGTCCGTCAGTCTCGCGTCGGAGGGATCGACGTTCTTCTACAACGGGATCACATACGCCGTTGCCTACTCGGCTGCTCACACTGAGTACCTCAACGTGAGGATCAACACAGTGGGAGGCGCGCAGTGCACTTTGTCTACCGCCGGAAGCACGAATTCGCCGTGGAGGGCCACAGCCTCGGCCGACAACTGGGACCTAGACTACGTTGCATTCCACTTGCGGATCGGTGGCTCGTGGACCGCCGGCACCTGGACTCTGACAGCCCAGTGCACCCTCAACGGCGTCACCCGGACTGATACGCACTCAATCATCATCACCTGAAGCTTCTTGCCGTAGCCGCGCTCGAAGGCGCGGACGCCCTGGCGTGGACCCTTGGCGCGCAGAAGGCCCCTCGAAGGAGGGGCCTTTCGATTCAGGGTGTTTGCAGGAGAGGCTGACTCGACCGTTGCTGTACCCAGCACCGACTCGGCCCCTCGGCTAGAGCCGAGGCTGGCTCCCTGCGTAGCCGCCTTGACGGCAGGCGCCACGTAGTTAGAATGGGCTGCACTAAAAGACAAGAAAAGCGCGTGAAAAACTCTTATGGCAACTTCTGATGCAGCTCCCCAGGTCGGCCCGGTCGAGTACCGGATGCTCCAGCACCTCGATCGCAGTCGCCGGCGGGTTTGGCGGGTGAGCGACGGTAGTCCCGCCGGAATGCCTGCCACTCAGCGAAACCAGGCCCTACGCTATCTCGCCGACGCGGGCCTTCTCGAACGAGTCGAGCGCGGGGTCTACCTTGTCCTACCGCGATCGGGCAGAATCCTGGTATCCCCGCTCGAGCTCGTAGGTTCGTGGTTCGAGGGCGAGCCACATGCCGTGGTTGGCCACGCAGCCGCGGAATACCATCGGCTGACGTTGGACACCTCCGAGGTGGTCGAGGTCCAGCTCGGCCGGAAGAAAGCATCGGCCGAGTTCCAAGGCGTTCGATATGTCTTCTCGTGCGTGCCGATGAAACGACTCCTCGCCGACAATATGAGAGTCGAGGCTGGGCAGGCACATACAACCGTCGCGTCCCCGGGCAAGCTCCTCGTGCAGCTCCTCGAGAAGTCGCCGGCACGTCGTAGCGCGCGGCCCACGCGCGATGCGCGGCTTGCCGTGGAGGTGCTCGAGGGTGGCATCCGCCAGAACATCTGGGCGAAGGTGGATTGGCCGAAGCTCGTGCGACGGCACGGCAACTCGTCCGTTGCTCGCAGGCTCGGCTTTCTCCTGCAGAGGTCAGGTATCGCCGCCGCGGAAGGCCTTCTCGATCTGAGGGGCGGCGCCGGCTACGTCGCGTTCTCCCCGGCCTACCCGCCAGCTGGCCCGACCGACCCTCGCTGGCGCCTCATTCTCAACGACCCGATGGTCCAGTAGCAATGCGTCCCCTGTCTCCCGAGGAGCTGAACGACTTTGCGACGACCTACGGCCTGAGTGCTGCCGTGGCCCAGCGGGACTACGTTGCCGTTCGCGTGGCTCGGGCAATTGCGAGCGACCGCGTCGTCGCTGAAGAGATCTCGCTCAAAGGAGGCTTTGCTCTCCGCTATGGGTATGGAAGCCCGCGCACGTCGAAGGACATCGATGGAACGATCGGCACGAAACATGATGCCGTCGATCCCAAGCGGATCCAGCGTCTCGTTCGGGGGCAGTGCTCCGACCTGCAAGTCCGCTTCGATCCGCGCGACCCAACTCTTGGCGTCGACTCGCTGGACTTCGGCAACATCGGGTATGTCCGACCGCTGGGCGGTGGTTTCCTAACCCTCGAGATGAGCTATCGCGGGGACTTGATCCTGCCGCCCCGCCACCTCTTGATCGACGCGTTTGGCGTGGCACCGTTTCGGGTTCGCGCCCTCGCCGTCGACGAGATGATCGCCGAGAAATGGCGCTGCCTTGTTCAGCGGAGCCCTCGAAAGCCTGGCGACCCATACGATCTCTGGTTCCTGTGGGAACGATTCCGCAAGACCGAGCCGCGGTCCGCGGACGACAGCATCGATGACGCCCAGGTGCGAAGACTCGTCCCCCTCAAGGTCGACCTTCGTGGCGGATCGGCGGCCATGATCGCGGCTGTCGATCAGTACCGCCGAGTGTGGCCGGCTGCGATCGGTGACACTTTGCCCACCGACGCACCCAGCTACCAAGAGGTCAGGGCCGCGATCCTCGAGGCCGCTGGGGCGTGGGCGCCCTGGCGTTGACCCTTGGCGCGCAGAAGGCCCCTCGAAGGAGGGGCCTTTCGATTCAGGGCGTTTGCAGGAGAGGCTGGCAGGCTTGCCCGGCAGCGGGGGTAGGGTCGTTCGGGCGATGCGCCGAATGATCGAATGAAGCTGCCGACGCGTATAGATGGCGAAAGGGCACATGCCTCTGCCAGAGGTTCAGATGGATTCGCCGCACAGGTTCCTTCGGACACTCGCGGTCAAGCGCCGGCCAACGGACGAATTCGAATGGGCTCCCGGCCTGCGGCCGAGGACCGCTCCGACGGTCGCTCCCGTCGCTCTCGTCGTGGATGACGAGCCGCTCGTGCGCACGCTCGTCTCGACCGTGCTCCGCAATCAGGGCTGGTCGGTGATCGAAGCGGCCGACGGCCCGAGCGCCCTGGCTCTCGCCCCGGAGACGCTGAGCCTGCTGGTGACCGACTATGAGATGCCCCAGATCACGGGCGTGACACTGGCCGAGCAGCTCCGCCTCCGGGACGACAGGCTGCCCGTGCTGATGATGTCGGGCCATCCCGACGTCGCCGCCAGGCTGAGCACGCTGCGGGGTCCGCGCGCCGGCTTCGTGAGCAAGCCCTTCCCCGTCGAGGAGCTCATCTCGACGATCGGCCTGATCACCGGCTGAGGGTCCGGGCTGCCCGGGCCGCGCCACCACACAACCTCGACCTCGCTCCTGCCCCGGCTGCGTCCCCCCCGCGGCCGGGGCTTCCGTTTCCCGGCCGCTTCGGGACCCTGGTTCAGGAGTCGGTAATTGACGCGTCCCTCTTCCGGCGCACGTGAGAACGGATTAGCATGCTGAACGGGCCCTGAATGGCTCGGTGAGACACGCCAGAAGGCGACTGAGCCGAAGCGGCATCCGAGCACACTCTGGGAGGAGACTCATGAACCTCAGCAGACCGATGGTGATCACGTTCGTCATCTCGCTCATCATCGCGCTCTTCGCTTTCTTGATCGCCGCCGATGTCATATCCAACCCTCTGAAGTCCGTGGCTGTGGTCTGGATCGCACTCATTGCATACGCGATCCTCGCCGTAGGAAACCTCGTCAAGGGAATGTAGGTCCGAACAGAGTGCGAGCCGGTTGTAGTTGACCGGCTCCGCGGCAGGGCCGACCCGCATCCACGGGACTCGTTCGCGGCACGTCGTCTGGGCCCCGGGCGCCGAGCCTCGGCCAGGCCGCGGACGGGCGCCGCGCCCCCGACACCGGCCGTATCGCCCGACCCTTTACCCCGGATCCACCGGTCGCCGCTTGCATCTCGCTCGGTCAGCCGGCGCATTCCGGCGTTGGCTCTTTCCTCGCTCACGCACTCTCCGTGTGCGCTCGCTCCGGTGCTCGTCGCCGCCTTGGCCTGCGTCGGCGGCCCGGCGATCTGCGGCGGGTGACCGTTGGATCCGGGGTTACACTCGCGGCGATGAGCAGCCAGACCAGGCGGCGTCCCACTGGGGCCGACACGTCACTCACCTTCCGCACCTTCCTCGCCCTCTCGGCGGGGAAGGCCGCCGCCCGCGCCACTCAGCTGGCGGGGCGCGGGGGCGGTACGGCGATCACGGGCATGGTCGCCCGGCGAGTGGATCCGCATATCCTCCAGAAGCTCGTCCTGGACCGCGGCGAGCCGGTGGTGGCGATCACCGGCAGCAACGGCAAGACGACCACTGCCCGTTTCACCGCCGCGCTGCTCCGCGGCGAGGGAGTAACCGTCAGCCACAACTCGGCGGGCGCGAACCTCGTGCAGGGCGTCACGAGCCTCGCCGTCAGCTACGCGGACCTGCGCGGCCGGCTCCCCAAGGGCGTGCTCGTGGCCGAGGTGGACGAGGGCGCGCTGCCCAAGGTCGCGCCGGAGCTGGCGCCGCGGGCGCTCCTTGTCACGGACCTCTTCCGCGATCAGCTGGACCGCTTCGGCGAGATCTACGCAGTGGCCGAGGCGATCGAATCGGTGGCGGCCGCCCTGCCTCCGGATGCCGCCCTGGTCGTCAACGCCGACGACCCGATGGTCGCCACCCTTGCGTCCAAGCGCGAGGGCACGCGCGTCACCTTCGGCCTGGCGATCGATCGGTCGACCGACCAGATCACGCGCGCCGCAGACACGATCCGCTGCCCGCGCTGCCAGGCGGACCTGACGTACCGCCACGTCTACCTCTCGCACATGGGCGACTACAAGTGCACCGCATGCGGTTTCAAGCGCCCCAAGCTGGACATCGCCGTGACCGCGCTGGAGGTTGTCGGCCTCGATCGAACGCGTTGCGAGATCAAGACGCCCTCGGGCAAGCTCAGCATCGAGATCCCGCAGTCGGGCGTGCACATCGCCTACGACGCCGCCGGGGCGATCGCGATCCTGGTCGGCCTCGGCGTCCCGCTCGAGCACGCCGCCGCATCGCTGGCCTCGGTCGGCCCGGCTTTCGGCCGCCTGGAGAAGATCGACGCCGACGGTCGTTCGATCGTGCTCGCCTTCGCCAAGAACCCCACCTCCTACAACACTACCCTGCGCGCGCTGGCGACCGAGGGCGAGCCGCGCCAGCTGCTGATCGCCGCCTCGAACACCCTCGTCGACGGCGAGGACTTCGGCTGGCTCTGGGACGTCGACTTCGAAACGATGGCGCCGAGGGTCGAACGGGCGGTCGTCTCGGGCCTTCGGGCGGACGAGCTGGCCAACCGGCTCAAGTACGCCGGCCTCTCGACGCGGAAGATGATCGTGGTCGAGGATCGAGCCGACGCGCTGGAGGCAGCGCTGCACGGGCTGCCGGCCGATCGGAGACTGGTCGTGCTGTCCGGCTACACGCCGTTGATCGAGCTGCGCGACGAGATGCGGCACCGCGGCTGGACGGGGAGATACTGGGACGTATGAGCGAGCCGAAGGCGCCCGCATCGACCCGCACGACGGCTCAATCGCGCCGCCGACCCGAGGAGCACGACCACCGCCCGCTTCGCGTCGCGCACCTGTACCCGTCGCTGCTGAACGTGGCCGGGGACGGCGGCAATCTCATCGCCATCACGCGCCGCGCCGAGTGGCGGGGGATCCCCGCCGAGGTCGTGGCGGTGGAGAAGGGCGAGACGCCCGACTTCCGCAAGTTCGACGTGGTCCTGTTCCACGGCGGCCAGGATGTCGAGATGGCGGTCGCGGCCGAGGACTTCGCGAAGAAGGCGCCGTCGCTGCGCGAGGCCGTGGACGAGGGCGTGCTGGTCTTCGCCGTGTGCGCGGGACTGCAGCTGTTGGGCCACCGCTATATATCGAACGCGGGCGAGGAGATGATCGGGGCCGGGATCCTCGACCTCGAGACGCGCGGCGGGCCGCAGCGCTTCATGCAGCACGCGGCCTGCGCGGTCACGATCGACGGCGCCACTGAGACCGTGGTGGGCTTCGAGAATCACTCCGGCCTCACGGAACTCGGCCCGGGCTGCGAGGCATTCGGGCGCGTGATCGCCGGCGCGGGCAACAACGGCAAGGACGGCCTGGAGGGCGCGCGGGCAGGGAACGTCTTCGCGACGTACCTGCACGGCCCGGTGCTGCCCAAGAATCCGTGGCTCACGGACCGGCTGATCGAGATCGCGGTTTCGCGCGCCGAGGGTGCGCCCTTCACGCTGGCGCCCCTGGATGACGAGTTGGAGCGCAGGGCCCACGAGGTCGCCCTGGCCAAGGCGATGGCGAACCGCGGCCGCCGCACCGCTCTCGAGCCGGCCAGGCTGGTGAGAGGCCTGAAGAAGTAGCAGGCTTGGCTCCGCTCGGACCGGATCGCCGGGCCGTCCGGCGATCGGTCAGTCCAGCTGGACGAGCCCGATGATGTTGCCTTCGGAGTCCTTGAACCACGCCGACGAGCCCATTGGGTTTCGGAGGATTCCGTCCACCATCTTGTAGTCGGGCAGGTCGTACTGCTCGAAGCTGACTCCGCGAGCCTTGAGGTCGGCGACGATGGCAGGCAGGTCGTCGACCCGGAAGCCGGCCGCGGTGGCCTTGTTCGTCCCGGCGAAGGGGGATGGGTAGACGAACAGCATCGAGTCCTTGGCGCGGTATATGACTCCTGCCGGCGTGACCATGTCGACGACGAAGCCGAGGGTCTCCTCGTAGAAGCGGCGCGCCCGGGCCAGGTCGCTCGCGGGGATGGTGGGATAGGTCGGGAAGTCGCGCAGCATGAGGGTTCCTCGCGGCGGATGGATTGCCTTTCGGTTGGCCGCCAATGGTGCGCCGGATGAGCCCTCAACGGCCAGATCGGCCTGCCCGCCGCAACATGCCGCGGGCCGCCCGTTGCCGTCATAGCGACTACAGCTCCTGGCGGCGGAATACCAGCCAGGTGGCCCCGAACAGCACCGGCACCAGCGCCACGTTGAAGAGCAGTGGGCCCAGGAAGTTGCCGGCATCTTCGCCCAGAGCCAGGTGCTCAGCCGGCGTCAGCAGCCAGAGCGGCGACCACTCCCCGATGAGCGGGATAGGGACGAGGAGGCCCAGAACGAGCAGCGCGACCAGGCCCAGGCCGGCCGCGGCGATCGCCGAGCGCGAGATCGTGCTGCCCAGGAGGGTGATCGCCACGAAGATCACCAGCGTCCACCACAAGATCGCCGCCATCGCGATGTAGCCGCCGAGCGGGAACACGGACGGGTACAGCAGGGCGGTGTAGGCGTACCCGAGTCCGCAGCCGAGGATGACGGCCAGGCCCAGGTTGAGCGAGATCGCTGCCAGCTTGGCGGCAAGGAAGGCGGCCCGCGATGCCGGCTTGGTCATGATCATGCCGGCAGTGCCGCGCTCCTTCTCCCACGCCACGGAGCCCATGGCGAGCAGCAGGGCGCAGATTATGCCGAACTGCGACAGGTTCTTGACGATCTGGCCGAGGTCGCCATCGAGGGATGGCCCCGGTACCTGGATCGTGAAGCCGCCGCTCTGGCTGCCGATGGCGTCGATCAGCTCCTTCATGTAGCGATCGGTGAGCGGACCGAGAATGCCGAACAGGACGAAGACCGCGGCGACCGCGATGAGGCGACCCGTTCGGAACTGCTCGCGCAGCTCCTTCAGAAGCAGGACCTGGAAGCCCATCATCGTCGGCCCCTCCCGTCGAGACCCCAGGCCGGAACGACAACCGGCGGCGCGATCGGTGGGCCGCTCTCCGCGACCAGGCGCAGAAAGACGTCCTCGAGGCTCGGTCGCGCCCGCTCGTATCGGACCAGGTTGACGCCGCTCGAGACGACCAGCGGCAGGATGGCCGGACCGGCCACCTTCGGATCGTTGACGAACACCCGGACGGTATCCGGCGTGGTTCGAACCTCGCGCGCCCAGGCCTGCCCGCGCATGGCGGCGGCCAGCCGTTCGATGGCACCGTCCTGCTGCGGTTCGGGCTCGAGCTCGTAGATCGGCTGGGCGTAGCGGTCGAGCAGCTCGTCGATCGGTCCCTCGACCACCAGGTGGCCGACGTTGAGGATCGCGACCCGATCGCAAACCCGCTCGACGTCGTTGAGGATGTGCGTGCTCATGAAGACCGTGGCCGTGCCGCGCAGGCGCGAGATGATCTCCAGGATGTCGCGCCGTCCCTCCGGATCGAGCGAGCTGACCGGCTCATCCAGGAAGAGGACGCCTGGCTGGTTGATGAGCGCCTGCCCGATGCCGAGGCGCTGCCGCATGCCGCCGGAGTAGCCGCCGATGCGGCGGTGAGCGGCCTCGGTCAGGCCTACGATCTCCAGCACCTCGCCGACCCGTTGCCGCAGCACCGCCCCGTGGAGCCCGTGCAGCTGGCCGACCATGGTCAGCAGCTCGCGGCCTCGCATCCAGCCGTAGAAGCGCGGATCCTGGTCCAGGTAGCCGATGTTGCACGCCAGGTCGCCGCCCGTCCCTCCGATCCGCACCCCGGCCACCGTGCCCGTGCCCTCGGTCGCGGTGGCGAGCCCGGTGAGCAGGCGCAGGGTCGTCGTCTTGCCGGCGCCGTTGGGCCCGAGGAAGCCGAAGATGCTGCCGCTCGGGACGGCCAGGTTCAGGTGGTCGAGGGCGACGATGCCGCCGTAGCGCTTGGTCAGGCCGGTGGTGGCGATCGCCGCGTCGGTGCCTTGCGCGAGTCGGGGCCACGTCGCCAGGATGCCGGCAATGGAGGCGGAAGGGGCCGAGCCGACGCCGCCGGTCTCGGCTCCGCGCGATTCGTCGCGGCCGATGAAGAAGTAGATCAGCGGCCCGACCACGTTGACGAGGAAGATGATAAGGGCCCACATGATCTTGCTGTCGCCCCGAACCCGGCGGTCCTCCTGGAAGAGGTCGTACAGGGCGTAGAGCATCAGGCCGACCTGGATGATCAGGAACGGCACCACCACCAGGGCAATCGTCGGCGCATCCATGGTTGCGTAGTTTCGCACGGGCGCGCGGCCGGACGTGGGCCGCTGGCGCGAGGTCGGGCGTCAGCCGCCGAAGGGCCGGTGGATCGTGGAGGGATCCGGCAGGGGCAGGTCCGGGCGGACGCGGGCCACCCAGTCGCGCAGGGCGCGGACGCTGGTTTCGAACGCGATCTCCGGCCACGGAATAGCGTCCGGGGCAAAGGGCCGTGTCTCGAGCGACTCGCGGGTGACCGCCGGCGCTCCGCCGACGATGCGAGCTTCGAAGGCGACGACGACAACGGCCGCATGGACCCGCGAGTAGAGGCCGACGATGGCCCCGGGCTCGACGACCAGGCCGGTCTCCTCGAGCGTCTCGCGGATGGCCGCGTCGCGGACCGTCTCGTCGATCTCGAGAAAGCCGCCCGGCTGCGCCCACTGGCCGCGACCCGGCTCGATCCCCCGGCGGATCAGCATCACCTCGCCCCGCTTCGTGATCGGCAGCGCGGTCACGACCAGGCGCGGGTTGACGTAGCTGACAAAGCCGCAGCCGGGGCAGGCGAGCCGGTCGCGCTCGTCGCCCTCGACCGGGCCGAAGACGAGCCGACCGCCGCAGCGCGAGCAGAACCGGACCGTCGGCTCGAGCCAGTCGGGGACGCCGCCGGGGCCGAATCGGACCTCTCTCATCGCCGCACTCCGCTCATCGGCCGGGCTCGCAGGCTGGCCCTCTGTCGCTGGGGCATTCGTCACCCGAGCGAGCGCTAACCGCGGAGGTTCGCGTTCGATTCGTCGTCTTCGATCGAGCGCGTCTGGGCGTCACGATAGGCCTGCAAGCGTCCCCGCAGCGCCGGGTCGGAAAGGGCCAGGATCTCGGCCGCGAGCAGGGCCGCGTTCTCCGCGCCACCGACGGCGACGGTCGCGACGGGTATCCCCTTGGGCATCTGCACTATCGACAGGAGCGAGTCCAGGCCGCCCGCCACCTGAGTGGGGACGGGCACGCCGATGACCGGGAGAATCGTCTTGGCCGCCACGACGCCCGGCAGGTGCGCCGCTCCGCCGGCGCCGGCGATGAAGACCCGAATGCCGCGCGCCTCGGCGCCGCCGACGAAACGGAAGAGCAGGTCCGGGGCCCGGTGGGCCGAGATGGCGTGCAGCTCGCAGGGGACCTCGAGCCTACCCAGCAGCTCCACCGCTTTCTCCATCACGGGGAAGTCGGAACGGCTGCCGCAGACGATCCCGACCCGCGCCGCTGTCACGTGTTCGGCCATGCTCGTCCTCTCCATCCTGCTGATGGATGGGATTATGGCGCCCCTCTAGCGGCCGCCCATCCTGATCATGACGATCGACACTTCGTAGAGCCCGTACATGGTCACGGCCATGGCGATGGGGCTCACCAGGTCTGCGCCGGGCGTGACGAAAGCGGAGAAGATCGTGATCCCGAGGATGGCCATCCGGCGCGAGCTCCGCAGGCGCTTGGATGTGACGATGCCAACCTTGGAGAGCAGGACCAGGACGATCGGGAACTCCATGACCACGCCGAAGGCCAGGAACAGCATCGTGACGAAGCCGAAGTACTGGTCGGCGGTCAGCATCAGCTGGATGTCCTTGGTCTCGAAGCCGTACAGGAAGCCCGAGGCGTAGGGCAGGATGAAATACGCGAGGCCGACGCCCATCGCGAAGAAGACCATCGCCAGGGGCACCCACGGCCGAGCGGTCGATCTCTCGTGGGGCGTCAATCCGGGCGATACGAACCGCCAGAACTGGTACAGGATCACCGGCATGGCCACGATGATTCCGACGGTGAGCGCGACCTGCAGGTGGATCAGGAAGGGCTCGGTCAGGCCCAGGGCGATGAGCGGCCTCTCCGGGTGGGGGAGCGGCGCCTTGAGGATCTCGATCAGCCTGTCGGAGAAGATGAAGCCCAGGATCGTGCCCGGCAGGAGCGAGAAGGCCGAGATGACGAGCCGGTTGCGCAGCTCGACCAGGTGGCCGGAGAGCGACATCTCCGGCAATTCGACCGGCGGCGGGACGTCGCGACGACGTCGGAATGGCACCCGGAGCCAGCGCCGTCGTCGAGGCAGCGGGCCGGCGGCCGTGGTCGCCACGGTCTGAAGTTGGACGTCGGGATCCATGATCAGCCCCAAGTGAAGCAGCGCCTCGACGCGTGTCGATCGGGCCTATTGTGGCCCCCGCGCGCCGGCGCAAGGCGAAGTATGCCCGTAGCGGGGCGCGAGCAGGTGGCGCGGGCTCGCAGGGTGCGGCCGGAGAGTCCGGTCGCCTCGATCTCGATGGGCGCGCGACGCGTCATGCGTCCTGCTTGACCTGGCCGGCGCCGTCGACGGCAGCGACGATGTAGACGCGGGGCTCCAGCCCGGTGCGCCTCCGATACTGGGCCAGAACGGCGTCTCGCA
Source organism: Candidatus Limnocylindrales bacterium (assembly GCA_050008515.1). GTDB lineage: Bacteria > Chloroflexota > Limnocylindria > Limnocylindrales > CSP1-4 > Fen-1039. The sequence goes on along the minus strand of JBEKMM010000009.1, from coordinate 88,412 downwards.
GGGCTTCCTCCGCCCCGTGCTCGACCAAGCTGACGGTGCAGCCGCCGAAGCCCGCGCCGGTCATCCGGCTGGCGACCACGCCGGGGACCGCGACGGCGATGTCCACCATGGCGTCGAGCTCCGCGGAGCTCACCTCGTACAGGTCGCGCAGCGATGCGTGCGAGGCCGCGAACAGTCGCCCGAGCGCCGCCAGGTCCCCGTTCGCAAGCGCGGCCACCGTGGCCATCACGCGCGCGTCCTCGCGGACGACGTGCTCGCAGCGGCGGGCCACGACCTCGGGCAGGCGGTCGCGATTGCGCTCCAGCATCGCCTCGTCGACGTCGCGCAGGGACTTGACGCCCGGCTCGCGCTCGGCGATCAGCTTCGCCCCGAGCTCGCATTCGGAGCGCCGGGTGTTGTACGCGGAGGCCTCGAGCTTGCGCGACGAGCCGGTCTCGCACACGACGAGCGAGAGGTCCGCCGGCATCGGCGCGGTCTTGAACTGGTTGATCCGGCAGTCGATCAGCAGCGCGTGTCCGGCCCGGCCAGCGGCGCTGGCGAACTGATCCATGATCCCGCAGTTGACGCCCACGTAGCGGTTCTCGCCCCGCTGGGCGATGGCGGCCATGACGCCGGCAACCGGTCGAGGGGCCCCGGGAACGGCGAGGGCCCAGCTCGACGCCATCTCGAGCGCGGCCGACGAGCTCAACCCCGACCCGATCGGGATGGTGGAGTCCATCACGCCTCGGAAGCCGCGGACCGGAAGGCCCGCGTCGCGCATCGCCCAGGCGGTCGCGGCGACGTAGTCGATCCAGGATTTGGCGCCGCGCGTTTCCGGCGAGAGACCCTCGAAGGAGAACGAACGGGTGTCGCCGAACCCGAGGGAGGTCAGCTCGACCTCCGGGCGGTCCCAGGGCTCGAACGCGATCCAGACCTCGCGGTCGATCGCGACCGGGAGGACCAGGCCCTCGTTGTAGTCGGTGTGCTCGCCGATGAGATTGACACGCCCGGGGGCGCGGACCAGTTGAACCGGCCGGGATGCCCTGGCGCCGCGCGCCCCCGGCAGCGCTTCGAGACGGGCCGTCAGAGCGGCGGCCCGCGCCGCGTTCGAAGAGTTGCCCATGCGCCCGTCACTCATCGCATTGGCTCCTTCGCTCTGCGGGGCGGCGGTCGCCGGCTAACAGCTGAACCAGCCCCGGCCACGGCTCCCGTCCCAGAAGCGGGAGCCGTGGCACAAGGCCGGAATGGAGGCGAGGGCCGACCTCGAGCGCGGCGCTCTCAGTCGACTCTCGGGGGCGAGGGGGGTTGCTGCACGGTTGGGTTCGGCTGCGGGTAGTCGTCCGGAACGGGCTGGACTGGGGCGGCCGGAGTGGGCTCGATGGCGCCCATGACCGGGTACGGCACCGCGGCGGGCGCAGCCGGCGCAGGGTACGCGGGCGCAGGGTACGCCGGCGCGGGGTACGCCGGCGCGGGGTACGCCGGCGCTGCCGCGTAGTACGACTGGGCCGGCGGGGCGGGCTGCATCGGCACGGGGGCCTGCGGAGCTTGCGGGGCCTGCGCGGGCGGCGTCACGGCTCCGGTCAGCGTGTCGGTGATCCCGCCCGAGGCCTTCTGGAACTCGCGGAGGCTCTTGCCGATCGCGGCGCCAACTTCGGGCAGCTTTCCGGGCCCGATCACGATCAGGGCGATCACCAGGATGATCAACAGGTGCGCGGGTGTGAGGCCAGCCATTGGTCCGTTCTCTCTCCTTGGTCGTTGCCTGAGCCGCGTGCTCTTCAGCTGCCCGGTTGGGCAACCCTGGGTGCGGCGTTGATCGCCGAGCGCAATCGCTCCGCGGCCTCTTCCGCGGTTATGTCGCGCTGAGGCTCGGACAGAAGCTCGTAGCCCACCATGAACTTGCGAACCGTCGCTCGCAGAAGCGGCGGATAGAAGTGAGCGTGGAGCTGCCAGTGCGGTCTTTGGACGCCATCGAACGGCGCCTGGTGCCAGCCCATAGAGTATGGGAACGGCTCCTCGAACAGTCCGTCGTAGCCGCGCAGCAACCCGATCAGTCGAGTGGCCAGCGAGTCGCGGGCGCGATCGTCGAGGTCCGGCAGGCGCGAGACGGGCCGCCGGGGGATGATCAGCGTCTCGAACGGCCAGGCGGCCCAGAACGGGATAACGACCAGCCAGTCGTCGTCGCTGCCGAGATCTCTGGGCCCGCCTGCCTCCTGTCGGGCGTAGTCGATCAGGAGGCTGCGCCCGGTGGCCTCGAAGTGCCGGCGCTGGGTCGCGTCCTCCTTCTCGGCCTCGCGTGGCAGCGCGTCGCCGGCCCAGATCTGGCCGTGCGGGTGAGGGTTCGACGCCCCCATCGCGGAGCCGCGGTTCTCGAAGACCTGGACCCATTCGAAACGCTGCCCGAGAGAGGCAGTCTGGGTCGCCCACAGATCGACGACCGTCCGCGCCTGGGCCGAGTTCATGCGCGACAGGCTCAGGTCGTGGCGAGGCGAGAAGCAGATGACCTGACAGGTGCCGCGCTCGCTTGTGGCTCGTAGCAGACCGTCCTCCAGAAAGGCCTCCGGTGAGTCCGGCTGCAGGGCGGCGAAGTCGTTGGTGAACACGAAAGTCGAGTCGAAGCTCGGGTTCTGCGCGCCGTTGGCCCTGACGTTGCCCGGGCACAGGTAGCAGGAGGGGTCGTAGGCCGGCAGGTCCTGAGGCGGCGGGGTCTCCTCGCGGCCGAGCCAGGGGCGGCTCGTCCGTTCGGCCGAAACCAGCAGCCATTCGTCGGTCAGGGCGTTGTATCTGCGGTGAGGCTGCGACAGGAGCACGGCCGCGGACGGGTTCTTGCTCACGCCCTTCCCCCGGGCGGGAGCGGGCCGGTGGAGCGACCGTCGATGGCCTCGATCGTTCGCACCTCGCCGGTGGAGACGTCCACAAGCATGAGCCTTCGAACCGCCGAGGCCAGCTGGCTGCAGGCTGCATCGTTGAGGCCGCTGTCTGTGATGATCGTGTCGGCGTCCTCCAGACGCGCCACCGAGCTGATGCCGATCACGCCCCACTTGGTGTGGTCGGCCAGGACGATCAGGCGCCGACCGGCTTCGATCAGGGCGCGGTTCGTCTCCGCCTCGAGGATGTTCGGCGTCGAGAAGCCGGACCGAGCATCCATGCCATGGCTGCCCATGAAGACGCTGTCGACGTGCAGCGAGCGGATGACCTCGACGGCGAAAGGCCCCACGAGGGCGTCGGATGGAGTTCGGACGCCGCCGCTCAGAATGACCGTCTGGTCCGGGCGGCCGTCCCTGTAGAGAACGTCGGCAACCGGGACGGAGTTGGTCAGGACCGTCAGGCCGGGCACGTCGGTCAGCCGCTTGGCCAGGGCGAAGGTCGTCGTTCCGGCCGAGATGGCGATGGCCGTGCCAGGTGTGACCAGGGCCGCGGCGCTTGCGGCGATGAGCCCCTTCTCCGCCTCCATGAGCGTCGACTTGACGGTGAACCCCGGCTCGAACAGGGAGCTTCCCTCGATGGCCGCAGCTCCGCCGTGCACCTTCTCGATCAGGCCTCGTTCCTGCAGGAGCTCCAGGTCGCGCCGGACGGTCATGTCCGAAACGCCGAGCGCGCGCACGAGATCGGCAACCCGGACAGCGCCTTGCTCGCGCACGCGCTCAAGGATCAGGGTCTGACGCTGCCTGGCCAGTGCGGGCCTCTTGACGCCCGCATACACGGCTCGCGTCTCCTCCGTGACTCGCTCTTCTGGCTCTAAATCCAATCTCTCTCTCCGCGGTCGCTGGCACGTCTGTCCGGCCCCCATGCCGTCCCACAATCCTGCCGTAGCCGACCCTCAAAGTCAACGTTTTCCACCATATTCCACCGTTTTCTGGTCTTACCCCTTGACACGGGAGCCGACCGGGCCGGACAATCGGCGAGGCTTGTTGGTTCCTGTGTGGACCACGGTCGGCTCATTCGACCCGAACAGGGAGGAGATGGCGCCCAATGGATGATCTCGAGAAGAAGCCAGGCTTGCTGAGCGGTGGGCAAGTCACTCGGCGCGAAGTTCTGAAGAAGGGCCTGATCGGCGCAGCCGGACTAACCGTGCTGCCGACGGTCATTGCTGCCTGCAGCAGCTCGGCGACGCCCGCGCCGACGGCTGCCCCCGTGACGGCCGCCCCGGCGACCACCGCCCCGGAGTCCGCGGCTCCCGCGACGCCGAGCGGACAGCTGACCGGCAAGCTCACGGTCGGCAACAACCACTCGGACGCGTCGGACCTCGGCGGCGCCAAGGCCATCAACGCGGCATTTAAGGCTGCCACGGGCCTCGACCCGACGATGAACACCGTCGACCACAACACGTTCCAGGACCAGATCAACAACTACCTGGGCGCTACCCCGGACGACGTCTTCTACTGGTTCTCCGGCTACCGGATGCGGTTCTTCGCGGACAAGGGCCTCGCCACCCCGATGGACGACGTCTGGGCCAAGGTCGGCAGCAACTACACGGCCGGCTTCGCCAAGGCCTGCGTCGGCAACGACGGCAAGGTCTACGGCGTTCCGGTCGACTACTACCCGTGGTGCGTCTTCTACCGCAAGAGCGTCTTCGCGGCCAAGGGCTACACCATCCCGGCCAATTGGACCGACCTCCTCGCGCTCTGCGAGAAGATGAAGAAGGACGGCATCACTCCTATCGCCTTCGCCGACAAGGACGGCTGGCCGGCGATGGGCACCTTCGACATCCTCAACCTTCGCCTGAACGGCTACGACTTCCATGTCGGTCTCATGACCGGCAAGGAGAAGTGGACCGACGCGAAGGTCACCACCGTCTTCCAGACCTGGTCCAAGCTGATCCCGTATTACACGAGCGGCTACGCGGGTCTCACGTGGCAGCAGGCTTGCGACACTGTCGTCCGCAAGACGGCCGGCATGTACCTCCTCGGTCTGTTCCTGACCGGCGAAGTCGCCACGGTCGACACGACCGGGGAAGCCCTCAAGGACCTCGACTTCTTCCCGTTCCCGGTTATGGGCAACAGCTTCGATGCCGAGCAGGCGCTCGACGCCCCCATCGACATCGTTATGATCAGCGCGAAGTCGCCGAACCTTCCGGCCGACCTCGTCAATGCCAAGGCCTACGTCGAGTTCTGGGCCAAGGGGTCCACTCAGCTGTTGATGTACAAGGCCAACAACGGCTTGATCCCGACGGCTTCCGACACCGACACGAGCCAGCTGACCGTTCTGACGCAGAAGGCTGTCCAGATCGTCAGCAAGGCCCAGCGGATCACGCAGTTCCTGGATCGCGACACCCGACCGGACTTCGCCGGTGCGAACGCGATGCAGAGCTTCCTGCTCAGCTACCTCAAGACCCCGACGCAGGACCTGGCGAAGCTCCAGACGTCCATCCAGGACTTCTGGGACAAGCTGCCGTCCTACAACGGCTAGGCTACCTAGCGACTAGCAGTTACAATCTCTTCCGATGTCGAAGCTAGAGCCTCAGGCTCTCACTCCCGCCCCGGCGACCGTCGTCGGGGCGGGAGCTGCAAAACCCAGGAAGCGGCGGCGCTACAGCCTCCTGAACCGCCGCGACAAGATCCTGCTCACCCTCATGGTGGGCATTCCGCTCGCCATCTTCCTCGTGCTGATCTGGGGGATGACCCTCGTCTCGGTCGGCCTGGCCTTCACCAACTGGGACGGCGTGCAGCCGATCAAGTTCGTCGGCCTGGACAACTTCACCCAGCTCTTCACCACGTACCCGTTCTTCTGGCCGGCTCTGTCGCACAACCTGCTTTGGCTCCTCGTCTTCGTCTTCTTCGCGACGCCGATGGGGATACTGCTGGCCGTCTGCCTGGACCGGCCGATGAGGGGAACGAGCATCTACCAGACCATCTTCTTCACGCCGGTGGTGCTCAGCCTCGCGCTCGTCGGCTTCATCTGGGAGCTTCAGTACTCGCCCCTGGCCGGTAACGGTTTCATCGACAGCGCGCTGGTCAGCCTGGGCATCGTGAGTCCGGCCAACGCGCCGGACTGGCTGGGGGACTCGTCCATCAACATCTGGGCGGTGCTGATCGCCGCAAGCTGGCGCCACATCGGCTACATCATGGTCCTGTACCTGGCCGGCCTGAAGAGCGTCGATCCCTCGCTGCGTGAGGCGGCCGCGATCGACGGGGCGAACGAGCGCCAGACCTTCTTCCACGTCGTCTTCCCCGTGATGGCGCCGATCAACGTCGTGATCGTGGTCGTGACGGCGATCGAATCCCTGCGGGCCTTCGACATCGCGTACATCGTCAACCACGGGAAGAACGGCCTTGAGCTGCTGTCCACGCTGATCACCAACAACAGCATCAGTGAGGCCAGCCTCCTGGGCTTCGGGTCTGCGATCGCGGTCGTCCTGCTGACGATCTCCCTCGTGCCGATCGCGGTGTACCTGACGCGCGTCATGAGATCGGAGGAGTCGTGAGCGCCACCGTGATGGCCGGTCAGCGGACCACCCACAACCGCGCTCGCCGCCGCACATCGCGCGCGGGCCTGCACATCTTCCTGTCCTTGCTGGCCTTCATCTTCGCCTGGCCGATTCTGTACGCCGTCTACATGTCGCTCCGGCGATACGGCGATATCGTCGCCAACCCGAACGGTCCATTCTCGCTGCCGAGCACGCTGAGCCTGGACAACTACGCCACGGTCTGGAACTCATACCCGTTCCTGGGCTATTACTGGAACACGGCCGTCATAACCATTCCCGCCGTGATCCTGACGCTGTGGATCTCCTCGATGGTGGCTTTCGCCATCTCGAAGTACAGCTGGCGGTTCAACCTCCTGGTCCTGATGATCTTCACGGCCGGCAACCTGCTGCCTCCGCAGGTCATCATCGTGCCGCTCTTCCGCCTGTACAATCTCACGTTCGCCAACCTCCCCGCCATCCCGCTCCTCGCCCAACTCAGCGACAACGGCCGGGTGTACGACCAGTTCGTCGGACTGATCCTGATCCACACGACCTTCCAGACGGGCTTCTGCACGTTCGTGCTGAGCAACTACATGAAGACGCTGGGCAAGGAGCTGGTCGAGGCGGCGATGATGGACGGCGCGGGCGTGTTCACCATCTACCGGCGCGTCATCCTGCCCCTGTGCGCGCCGGCCCTGGGCGCGCTGGCCACGCTGCTCTTCACGTGGATCTACAACGACTTCTTCTGGGCCCTGATGCTCTTCAAGTCGGGCGACAAGCGGCCGATCACCGCGGCCCTCAACAACCTGTCGGGCCAGTTCTTCACCGATCCAACGATAGTAGCGGCAGCCTCGGTGATGGCGGCCATACCGACGGTCGTCGTCTACCTGCTTCTGCAGCGATACTTCGTCAGCGGCCTCACGCTCGGCTCCGCCAAGGGTTGACCGGGCCGGCCATCCGGGGCCGCGGCCGCCGGACGTCGCCGTCACCGGAGATCTGAATGCCCATCGAGTGGAACCAGGAGTCCCGGGAGTTCCACCTCCGGAACGACCGAGTCAGTTACGTCCTGCGCGTCCTCGAGAACGGCTGGCTTGGTCATTTGTATTTCGGCTCGCCACTTACTGAAGGCCGGTCGTACGCCCACCTGGTGCCGGGCGAGTTCTTCGGTTTCTCCAATCGACTCGGCCAGCCGGTACCGCTCGAGTACCCAACCGGCGGCAGCGGCGACTACCGAATTCCGGCCCTCGCGATCGAGCTCTCCGACGGCTCCGGCGTGCTGGACCTGCGCCACAAGAGCCACCGCATAGTCCACGGCAAGCCCACGCTCCCGGGGCTGCCTTCGACGTACGTCGAGGTCGGAGGCGAGGCGGAGACGCTGGAGATCGTCGCGGCCGACGACATCGCGCAGGTCGAGGTTCGCCTGCTCTACACGATCTACCGCGATCGACCGGTCGTGATTCGCGGCGCGCGAATCGCCAATTCCGGCAAGACCCCGGTGATCGTGCGATGCGCGATGAGCGCCTCGCTGGATCTGCCAGATTCGGACTGGCAACTCGTGACGCTGAGCGGCGAATGGGCCCGTGAGCGCCACGTGGAGCGGCGCGATCTTCGACCCGGCCGGCAATCGGTATCGAGTGTCCGCGGCGCCTCCGGTCACCAGCACAATCCCTTCGTGGCCCTGGTGCGGCCGTCGACCACCGAAGAGCACGGAGAGGCTATCGGGCTGTCGCTGGTCTACTCCGGCAACTTCGTCGCCGAGGCTGAGGTCGAGCCATTCGGGACGACCCGACTCCGCGCCGGCATCAATCCCGATGGCTTCTCGTGGCTGCTCGAGCCCGGCGCCGAGTTCGTTTCCCCGGAGGCCGTCCTGGCGTACTCGGGCGGTGGCCTGGGCGAGTTGAGCGAGGCGTATCACGGCCTCTTCCGCGAGCGCCTGGCCCGCGGCTCATGGCGCGACAGAGCCCGGCCCATCGTCATCAACAACTGGGAGGCGACCTACTTCGATTTCGACGAGCCGAAGCTCCTGGCGATAGCGACGGCTGCGAAGAAGATGGGGATCGAGCTGTTCGTTCTCGACGACGGCTGGTTCGGCCGGCGCGACGACGACTCGACCTCGCTGGGCGATTGGCAGGTCGATCTCTCGAAGTTGCCCGGCGGCCTCGATTCGCTGGCCCGGAAGATCGAGGGGCTCGGCATGCGCTTCGGCATCTGGATCGAGCCCGAGATGGTGAGCCGCCAGAGCCAGATGTTCGCCGACCATCCCGATTGGACCATCGGCATCCCGACGCGCCCGCGGACGGAGGGGCGCAACCAGTACGTGCTCGACATGTCGCGGCCGCAGGTCGTGGATCACCTCTTCGAGGTCATGTCGGCGCTTCTGGGCAGCGCTCCGATCTCCTACGTGAAGTGGGACATGAATCGGACGATCACCGAGCCGTTCAGTCCCACTCTCCCGGCCTGGCGGCAGGGCGAGTTCATGCACCGCTACATCCTCGGCGTATACGCCCTGTACGACCGCCTGACCAGCGCGTTCCCCGGCATCCTCTTCGAGTCCTGCGCGGGCGGCGGCGGCCGGTTCGATCCGGGCATGCTCGCTTTCGCGCCGCAGGGCTGGGCCAGCGACGACTCGGACGCCATCGAGCGCCTGAAGATCCAGTGGGGAACTTCGCTGGCCTACCCGCTCAGCTCGATCGCGGCCCACGTCTCCGCGGTGCCCAACCACCAGGTCGGGCGGGTCACTCCGCTCGCCACGAGGGCGGCGGTGGCTTTCTTCGGGGTCTTCGGCTACGAGCTGGACCCGACGGCCCTCTCGGCGAAGGAGCGCGCCGAGGTCGCCGACCAGGTCGCCTTCTACAAGCAGTGGCGCGAGCTGCTCCAGCGGGGTCGCTTCCTGCGCCTCCTCAGTCCGTTCGAGGGCGACCGGGACGAGACCGCCTGGATGACCGTGGCCGGCGACGCGCGTTCGGCGATCGTCGCGCACTACCGGATCCTGAGCCGCCCGAATCCGGGCCCCCAGCGGCTGCGGCTGCGGGGCCTTGACGCTGCCGCGTCCTATCGCGTCTCGGTCTGGCCTGCCGTCGAGGAGGCCGCGGGCGAGCTCGCGAGCCTGATCGTCGCTGGCGGAGACGAGCTCATGGCCGCCGGAATCGTGCTCGAATCGAACCGCGAGTCTGCCGAGCAGGGCGACTTCCGCGCCCGCGTGTACGTCCTGGAAGCCACTTAGGAGAGATCCTCTCCGGAGGTCGTGCCATGCTGCCCCGACCCTGGGCGACGCCCGAGCTCACGTCCGTCGGCCGTCTGCCGATGCACAGCGTGCCGCACACCGATCGGATCGTTCTCGACGGCCGGTGGCGCTTCGAGCTGCTCCACGCACCCGAGGAGGAACTCGGCCCGAGCTGGAGCGAGGTCGACGTTCCGGGCTGCTGGACTATGCAGGGCTTCTTCGATCTGCCGCACTACACCAACGTCCAGATGCCGTTTCCCGGCAGTCCGCCCCAATTCCCGGACGTCAATCCCACCGGCATCTACGAACGCGACTTCGACGTTCCGGCGAAATGGCTCGCCGAGCGTCGGGTCGTCCTTCACGTCGGCGCCGCCGAAAGCGTGCTGATCGCCACGGTCAACGGCCAGGAAGTCGGCATCGGCAAGGACTCGCATCTGGCCAGCGAATTCGACGTCACGAGGATCGTCCGGCCCGGCGCCAACGCCATCTCGCTGCGAGTCGTGAAGTGGTCCGACGCCACGTATGTCGAGGATCAGGATGAGTGGTGGCACGGCGGCATCACCCGATCCGTGTACCTGTACGCCACGCCTCGCGTCCATCTGGCCGACGTGCGGGTCAATGCCGGCCTCACCGACGATCTCCGGACCGGAACCTTCGAGCTGCTGGCCGACGTCGATTTCGGCGGTGCGGAAGCGGAGCCCGGCTGGAAGATAGAAGCGCAGCTCGGCGACCTGGCGCCGCTCACCGCGATCGTGCCGCTCGCGAACAAGGGGCCGGGCCCGCGGGTCAGCCGGGCGGACTCGGAGCCGTTGACCCGTCATCGCTTCGACATGGTCGCGAAGCTCGTGTCGGTGGGCCTGGAGGGCTCCGACGAGGCCGAGTGGGCCAGGCTGGCTCCGCAGCTGCGTCCGCCTCTCGATGGGCGCGCCTCACTGCGCACCGAGGTCTCCAACGTCAGGCCATGGTCGGCGGAGCAGCCCCACCTCTACCCGCTGCACGTGGCGCTGCGCTCGCCGTCCGGTGAGGCCGTCGAGGAAGTGGACCTGCGGGTCGGCTTCCGGCGCGTGGAGATCGAAGGCGTCCACCTGCTGATCAATGGGGCTGCGGTGCTCATCCGCGGCGTCAACCGCCACGACTTCGACCAGCACACCGGCCGCGTCATCTCGGCCGAATCGATTCGGGCCGATCTCGTCGCCATGAAGCAGTTCGGCTTCAACGCGGTCCGAACCTCCCACTATCCCAACGACCCGGTCTTCCTGGACCTGACCGACGAGCTCGGCCTGTACGTCATCGCCGAGGCCGACATCGAGTCGCATGCCTTCATCGACCGGATCTGCGACGACCCGCGCTATCTGAACGCGTGGGTGGACCGGGTCGCCCGGATGCTCTACCGCGACAAGAACCACGTCTCGGTGATCGTCTGGTCGCTCGGCAACGAGTCGGGTCACGGCACCAACCACGACGCCGCCGCGGGTTACGTCCGCCGCTACGACCCGTCGCGGCCGCTCCACTACGAGGGCGCCATCCGCTGGGACTGGTTCAGCGACCAGAAGGTCAGCGACCTGACCTGCCCGATGTATCCGCCCATCTCCGCAATCGTCGCCCACGCCAGGTCGGGCCGGCAGCGCCACCCGCTGATCATGTGCGAGTACTCGCATGCGATGGGCAACAGCAACGGCACTCTGGCCGAGTACTGGGACGCGATCGAATCGACCGACGGCCTGCAGGGCGGCTTCATCTGGGAGTGGTGGGACCATGGCCTGGTTCAGCGGCTGCCCGACGGCACGACTCGCTGGGCCTACGGGGGCGACTTCGGCGACACGCCCAACGACGGCAACTTCTGCCTGGATGGACTGGTCTGGCCCGACCGGCGGCCCAAGCCCGCCCTGTTCGAGCATCGCCAGCTCGCGGCGCCCGTCCGCGTGTCCGGCGGTCCAGAAGCGCTGAGCGGCGGGTCCGTAGAGCTGACGAACCGCCAGTACTTCACCGGTCTGGGCTGGCTGCGTGCCACCTGGGAGCTCACGGCCGACGGGGAGGTCGTTGCCAGGGGCGAGCTGCCGCTGCCAGACGTGGCTCCGGGCAAGAGCGCCTCGGTTCGGTTGCCGGGCTGGACCCGACCCGCGCCCGACGGTCGCGAGGTCGTGCTGACGCTCCGCTTCCGAACCGCGGCGGCCCAGGCCTGGGCCCCGGAGGGATTCGAGGTCTGCTGGGCCCAGCTGCCCGTCGCGCCCGGAGTCCCCGAGCTGGCGCGCCCGTCGGTTCGGCTCCTTCTCGGCGGCGAAGTCAAGCTGGATGCCGAGGGCCTGCTGGTCTACGAGCTTCTGGCCGTGGCCCCGCGACTGTCCCTGTGGCGTGCGCCGACCGACAATGACCGCATTGCCGGTCTAGCGGCGCTGTGGCGGGAGCGGGGAGTGGATCGGCTCACGCGCACGTTGAAGGGCATTCGGCGCGAGGCCGACGGGGTCGTCGTGACGGCCGAGGTGCGGACGGCCTCTGGAATCTCGGTCGCGCATGAGGAGCGGTTCGAGGCCCTGGAAGGCGGCGGTGTCCTCGTTCGCGAGACCGTCCGCATCCCCGAAGAGCTGGCGGACCTCGCCCGCGTCGGCATCGTGCTGGAGACCGTTCCGGGCCTCGAGCAAATCGAATGGTTCGGCCGGGGGCCCGTGGAGACGTACCCGGACCGCCGCCGTGGCGGCGCGCTGGGACGGTGGCGCTCGACGGTGTCGGAGCAGTACGTCCCCTACACGAAACCGCAGGAGAATGGCGGCCGCGCCGACGTGCGCTGGCTCGAGCTTTCGGACGGCGCCGGCCGGGGTTTCCGCCTCGCCACCGACGAGCCGCGCCAGGTTTCGGCGACGCATTTCCGGGCGGAGGACCTGGCGGCCGCGAAGCACGACGTCGAGCTGACGCCGCGGCCTGAGACGGTGATCCACGTCGATGTCGCCCACCGCGGCTTGGGCACCGCAAGCTGCGGACCGGACACTCTGCCGGAGTACCTGGTCGGCCCGGGCACGTACGAGTGGACCTGGACGATCCTGCCGCTCGGGCCGCGCCCGCGCCCGTAGCCGGCGGGCTGTGACCATGGACCGTGAGCCGGCGCTCCCACGGAGGCTCGCCAAGGAGGCTGCCATGCAAGAGTTCAAGGTCGGCATCAACCTGTGGAGTCAGGCTGGAACCTGGCCCGAGCTCCTCGACGCCGCTCGCCTGGTGGACCGGTTGGGCTTTGAGCATCTCTGGACCTGGGACCACGTGAAGGCCATCGTCGGGGATCCGAACCAGCCCATCCACGAGGGCTGGACCACGATCACGGCCTGGGCCATGGCAACCCAGAAGGTCAAGATCGGCCTCATGGTTGGGGCGAACACCTTCCGCAACCCCGCCCTCGTGGCGAAGATCGTGACCACTTTCGATCACGTATCGGGAGGGCGGGCGATCCTCGGCATCGGCGGCGCCTGGTTCGAGCTGGAGCACCGAGAGTTCGGGATCGAGTTTGGGACGGGCCACGGCCAGAGGCTCGACTGGCTGGACGAGTCGGTCGGCGCCATCAGGTCGCTGCTGTCGGGTAGGAGCGTGACCTCGCCGGCGGGCGGCCACTACGCGTTCGACGACCTGACGATCAACCCGCTGCCGGTCCAGAAGCGGCTCCCGATCCTGATCGGCGGGAACGGGCGGACCAAGACGCTGCGGACCCTCGCCAGGTACGGCGACATGTGGAACGCCTTCGGGCTGCCGGCGGAGGTGCGCGAGCTCGACGGCGTGCTGCGGCGCCACTGCGAGGAAGCTGGCCGAGACGAGCGCGAGATCGAGCGGTCGATCAACCTCTGGGTGGTCGTCCGCGACTCGGAGGCGGAGGCGCGGCGCGACTGGGCGTCCTGGATGGAGCTGAACCGAACCGCGATCGAGAGGACGCTCGAACCCTCGCGCCCCCTATTCGGCACGCCCGAGGCGATCGCCGCTCGTTTACTCGAGTACTGCGACGCAGGCTTCACGACGGCGATCGTGGAGATGCCGGCGCCCTACGACCGCGAGACCCTGGAAAGGCTGGCCCGGGAGGTCAGGCCGATGGTCGCGAAGAAACCGGTCTGACACTGTCTGCGGCACAGCGTGCCGGGCGACCTGTGGCGCGTCCCGCCGGATCCGGGTTCAGTGCGGCCCGACCAGCGTGCCCACCAGGAGGCCGACCACGACCACGACCGCGACCAGGAATATGAACACCGGCAAGGACGCGGCCGCGAGCAGTCGGGCGCGCCGCGAGGCCGGTCCCGCGGCGGCGGCGCGGGACCGGGCCGCCCGCTGGCGCGACTTTCGAGTCGTCAGGATCAGCCAGCGGGCGGCGACCCCGAACGGCACGAACGCGGCAGCGACCAGGGGGATGGAGAAGATGCCGAGCCAGTGGGCGGCGTACACCGCGGCCCCCAGGATGACCACGGTCAGCACGGCGCCGGCGAGCTGGCCCAGCGTCGCCGGCCGGCGCCGGCCGGCCCGTCGCTCCCAGATGAGTATCTGCAGCGCGAGCGCGGCCGCGCCGATTGCCGCCAGAACGATCAGCCACCTCATTTCGGCACAAGTCTAGGGCTCGAACCGAAGCGGTCGCGAACGGGCGGTCGGGGGTCGATTCCGGGGCGCGGCCGGCCGGGTGGAGAGCCACGCGCAGCCGCCGTGAGTGTGACTGTGGTGCTCTCAGGGAGTATTGTTGACGCGGCGGTGATCGTAGCCGGACCGCCCCGTAACGCGCGGCCTTCGCCAAGGCGGCCGCAAGGAGTAGCAGTCATGCCGTGGGGCCTCACTCCCGCCCACCTCATCATCGTTCTCGTGATCGTGCTGATCGTCGTCGGGCCGGGCAAGCTGCCGGACACGGGGGCGGCGATCGGTAAGGCCCTCCGTGGCTTCAAGGATGCTATGGAGACGGGCGAGACTCACCCAACGACCCAGCAGCAGGCCGCGCCGCCGGCCCAACCGGTGCAGCCCGTCCAGCCCCAGGCCCCGATCTACCCGGCGCAGTACCCGCCCCAGCAGCCGTACCCGCCCCAGCAGCCGTACCCGCCCCAGCAGCAGTACCCCCCGCAGCAGCCGTACGCGCCGCAGCAGCCATACGTTCAGGCGCCCTACCAGCCGCCGATGCCGGGTCAGCCCTACGCGCCGCCGGCCGTGCAGCCGGTGCCGCTCGCGCCCACCGATCAGCCGGCCGCGCCTCAGGGTGAGCCGCCCCGCCAGGGGTAAGCGCGCAGGTCGCGGCCGCGCTCCTCTGCGAGCGCGCGCCTATCGAACTGGCGAGGGTTCTGACGGGCTCGTCAGACCGGCGATACGCGGCGCGTGACCGGCGGATCCGGGCTAGGGCTGATACAACTCGGCGGAGTTGAAGACCATGTCGGCGTCCGCGCCGCCCGCGATCAGGATCTGACCGTTTGTGAGCGTGGTCGCGGTGTGGTTGCCGCGCGCGTCATTGAGCGAGCCCGTCGCGGTGAACGACCCGTCCGACGGATTGAACAGCTCGGCCGAGGCCACGCCGTTCCCGCTCGCGTCAACGCCGCCGGCCAGCAGCACCAGGCCGTTCGCCAGCAGGTTGGCCGTGTGCGCGACCCGCGTGGTCGTCATCGAATCGGTGGCGGTGAACGTTCCCGCCGCGGGGTCGAAGATCTCCGCGCTCTGCAGCGGGGTGTCGTCCGGGTCCTGGCCGCCCGCGACGAGGACCCGGCCGCCGGGAAGGAGCGTGGCGGTCTGGCCCCACCGAGCGGTCGCCATGGAGCCGGTGGCGCTGAAGGTGCCGGCGACCGGGTCGTAGATCTCGGCCGAGGCGAAGACATCGGGCGTGTCCTGGCCGCCGGCGATCAGGACGCGGCCGTCTTTCAGGGGCGTAGCGGTGTGGCCCCACCTCGCGGCCGTCATCTTGGTGGTGGGGGCAAAGGCGTTCGTGCCGGGATCGAAGAGCTCGGCCGAGTCGATGCCGTTGCCCGCGTCGTCACCGCCTCCGGCGATGAGGACCTTGCCGTTCTGGAGGAGCGTAGCCGTGTGGTTCACGCGGGCGACCGCCATCTTGCCGCCCATGGTGAACGCACCAGTGGAGGGGTCGAAGATCTCGGTGGAGTCGAGCGGCACGATGCCCTCGTTCTCGCCGCCGGTGACCAGCACACGCCCGTCGTTGAGCAGCGTCGCGGTGTGGCCCCAGCGCGGGATCTTCATCGATCCCGTCGCGGTGAATTTCGAAGTCTTGGGGTCGTAGATCTCGGCCGAGGCCAGGGTGGCGCCGTTCTCGTCTTGGCCGCCGACGAGAAGGACGCGGCCGTCGGCCAGGAGGGTGTCCGTGTCGGATCTGCGCGCGGCGGTCATCGATCCGGTCGCCGTGAACTTGCCAATCGGGATCGCCGAACGAGAGGCGGCATTGCTCGGCACGACGGACGGCCCGGACGTGGATGCGGCGCTTGAGGACGGCGAGGGGGTCGGGATGCCAAGGTTCGGCGTCGCCGGCGAGGAGCCGCAGGCGGCCATGACCAGCAGGACGAGCGCACCGCTCCCCAACCGCGACAACACGCGCACCGCGTTCCTCCCTTTGCGACTCCACGATCCCCGGCGCAGGACCCTCCGGCGCAACGCTTCCAGTCTACCGAGTCCGGGCCCGGAGGACGTTCCGTTCCGGGTCACGGGCTGCGGGCCGCTCCTGTGAGCCGCTCCGGCATGGCATACGATCCGGTCGTGACCAAGCCTGCCGCGGAGGGCGGCACCCAGCGGACCGCCATCATCGTCGACTGCGACACGGGCATCGACGACAGCCTGGCGCTCCTGTACGCTGCCGCCTCCCCCGAGTGCGAGATCGTGGCGGTGACGTGCACCGCCGGCAACGTGGACGCCCGTCAGGTCGCGGAGAACACCCGGGCCGTGCTGGAGCTGGCCGGTCGTTCCGACGTGGAAGTGGCGATCGGCCGTGAGACGCCCCTCGCCCGCCAGCTGGTCACCACGCCCGAGACTCACGGGCCGCGGGGCATCGGCTACGCGGAGTTGCCCCCGGCCCGCACGCCGCTCTCCCCGCGCTTCGGCCCCGATCTCATCGTCGAGGAAGCCCGCCGCCGACCCGGGAAGGTGACCCTCGTGACGCTGGCGCCGCTCACCAACGTCGCCCTCGCCGTGCTGCGCGAGCCGGAGCTGCCGCGACTGCTGCGCCGCGTGGTGATCATGGGCGGCTCGTATCGATCGCCGGGCAACACCGCGCCCACGACCGAATGGAACGTCAACGTCGATCCCGAGGCGGCCAGGATCGTCTTCGAGGCATTCGGGGGGTGGAACCAGCGCTCGGCTCGACCGATCGCGCTTGGGCTCGACGTGACCGAGAGAGCCAAGCTTCTGCCCGAACACCTGGCCCAGCTGGCCGCGGTGGCCGGCTGCGCGCCCGACGGTTCGGTCGAGGGCCGCGGCTCGAGCGGCGGTTCGTCCGTCAACCCGATCGTCCGGTACCTTGCCGACGCGCTGCGGTTCTACATGGAGTTCCACAGCCGCTACGACCACTTCTACGGCGCCTTCATCCACGACCCGCTGGCCCTCGCGACGGCGCTGGATCCGACGCTGGTTCGTACCGAGGCGGTGACCGTGGACGTGGAGCTTGGAGGGCGCCTCACCACCGGCGAGACCGTGACTGACTGGCGCCGGGTGTGGGGCAAGCCGCCGAATCTGGACGTGGCCGTGGAGGCGGACATCGCCCGATTCTTCGAGCGTTTCATCGAGCGAGTCGGGCGACTGGCGGCGGAGCAGGGCTAGGCGCCGCGCCTCAGACCTGGCAATCTTCTCGCGCGCGGCACCCGACACATCCGACCTGGCCGCGCTCCGCATGAGGAGAGCAGGAGAGATGGCCAAGCTACGGCGCTGGATCGCCCGCCAGTTCACCACCCGCGTGATCGTGCTGATGCCGGTCGCGATCGCGATCAACATCGTCCTCGGCTACACGGTCCAGAGCGTTCTCAAGCTCCCGGTCTACGTCGACTCGATCGGCACGATCCTCGTCGGCTGCGTCGCCGGGCCCCTTCCCGGCGCGATCACCGGCATCCTGTCCAACCTCATCTGGCAATACGCGCCCGGCATCGGCGCGGGCTCGAACATCGGGCCGTTCGCCGTGACGGCCGGCGTCATTGGTTTCATGGCGGGAATCTGGGGCTACCTCGGAGTCTTCCGCTCCCGCCCGGCCCGGGGCATCCGCCTCGCCGTCCCCGCCGGCATCGCCGTGGCGATCATCGTCCTGCTGGCGGTCCGCATGTACACGATCCCGCAATATGCGGACCCCAACGTGGGCGGCTATCCGAGCTGGGTCTACGGGGCGATCGTCGTCATCGCCGCCGCCGCGTCCGTCGCCGTCGCCCTCTTCGTGTACCTGCGCCGTGACGCAGCCGGGGCGTGGGTCGCGGTCGCCGGCGCCGTCACTGGTTGCGTTGCCGCCGTCGTCTCGGCGCCGATCGCTGCCTACGTGTACGGCGGCGTGACCGGCTCCGGAACGGACGTGATCGTGGCCGCTTTGCGTGAGGGTGGGGCCGACGTCTACAACGCGTCGCTCGGTCAGGGGCTGTTGAGCGACCCGATCGACAAGACCATCACCAGTTTCGTGGTCTTCGTGATCCTGTCGGGAGTCTCGTCCCGGTTCCTGGCACGCTTCCCGCTCGGCGATCGACTCGTCCGCGAGGACGCCGACTCGACCAGGACACGCGACGCCGGCTGATCCGGTGGCTCCTGCAGCCGAAACGACGCTTCTGCCGGAGTATGTCCGGCGTATCCGGGCGGGCCGGTACGCCGGGCTGAACCCCGTCACGAAGCTCACGCTGGCCGCGGTCGGGGCGATTCTCGCCTTTGGGGTTCGCGGCTGGACGGGGCCGGCGGTCGTGTTCGTGGCCGTGGCCCTGAGCGCGGGGATGGCCGGGGTCCTGCGGCGGATGGCTCCGTTCGCCCTGGCGACCCTCCCGCTCGTCGCCTCGATCCTGGCCGTGAACACCTTCCTGTATCCGAACGCGCACGACGCGATCGCCACGTTCGGGCCACTGTCCCCGACCTGGACCGGAGCCGCGGCCGCGCTCCAGGCGACGCTCCGCGTCGTCGCCTTCGGCCTGTCGGCAGCGCTCTTCGCGCTGACCACGCCGGTGGAGGATCTGCTGGTGGAGCTGGAGAGGCGGGGCCTCGGGCGACGCGGATCGTTCGTGGTTGGTTCGGCGCTTGGCGCGATTCCGCGGACGGTCGAGCGGGCGCGGGAGGTGGTCGACGCCCAGCGGTCCCGCGGGATGGACAGCGAAGGCAGGCTGTGGCGTCGCTTCCGCGGCCTCGTGCCGCTCATCGGCCCGGTCCTCTTCGGGGCGCTGGCGGAGGTCGAGGAGCGCACGATGGCGCTCGAGGCGCGGGCATTCACGGCGCCGGGTCGGCGGACGATCCTGCGTGCGCTGCCCGATTCCCGCAGGCAGCGACTGGCTCGGTGGCTGCTGCTGGTCGGGTCGATCGGCCTGGTGGGCCTGTCGCTCTCGGGCGCGGTGAAGCTGCCGTGAGCGCTGGACTGGTCCTGGACCGGGCGAGCTACCGCTACGCCGGGGCGTCGGCCGGGGCGCTAGCCTCGATCGACCTGCGGCTCGAGCCGGGTCGCGTGGTCGGTGTCGTGGGGCCGAACGAGTCGGGCAAGTCGACGCTGTGCCTGGTCGCCGCCGGGCTGGCGCCGGCGGTTATCGCCGGATCGCTCGAAGGGTCGGTCCGAATCGACGGCGTCGACACGACCGCGATCAGGCCTCATGAGCTGGCCCAGCACTGCGGGCTGCTCTTCCAGAACCCCATGACTCAGCTGTCGGGCACCACGGCCACGGTCTTCGAGGAGGTCGCGTTCGGGCCGTGCAATCTGGGCTTGCCGGCCGCGGAGGTGACGGGGCGAGTCTGGTGGGCGTTGGGCGCGGTGGGGATCGAGCCGCTGGCGCCGCGCGACCCGGCTCGCCTCTCGGGCGGTCAGGCTCAGCTGGTGTCGCTCGCCTCGGTGCTGGCGCTGCGACCCGGGTACCTGATTCTCGACGAGCCCACGAGCGAGCTGGACCCGGCCGGGACGAGGCTGGTAGCCGACGCGCTGGTGCGAATCGCCCGCGAGACCGGAGCCGGCGTCCTCCTGGTCGAGCACAAGACGGACGTCCTGGCGCGGATCGCGGACGAGATCGTGGTGCTGGAGCGCGGGGTCGTGGCGCTTTCGGGCCGGGCGGCCGCGGTCCTCGCCGATCCGCGTCTGGTGGAGCTGGGCGTCGAGCCTCCGGCAGCGGTTCGGCTGGAGCGTGCCGTCCGAGCGTCCGGGGTCGAATGGTCGGCCGCGCTGGCGGAGGCGATCGAATGACGGCCCTCGGTTCGACCGCCGGTTGGACCGCGTCGGTCCCGTCGATCGAATTCGAGGTCGTCTCGTTCGCCTACCCCGACGGCACCCGGGCGCTCGAAGAGGTCCATCTCCGAATCGAGCCCGGCGAGTCGGTCGCGATCGTCGGCCAGAACGGCTCGGGCAAGTCGACCCTGGTCCGGCACCTCAACGGCCTGCTTCGGCCAACCTCGGGGCGAGTCCTGCTCGACGGACGCGATGTCCGGCCGATCCACGTCGCCCGGCTGGCGGGTCTGGTCGGGCTGGCGTTCCAGAACCCCGATCGGCAGCTCTTCGCCGGGCGCGTGTCGGCCGAGGTGGCCTTCGGGCCGCGCAACCTCGGCGTTCGCGGGCGCGACCTGGACGAGCGGGTGCGGACCGCCCTCGAGGAGGTGGGGCTGGCAGCCGAGGCCGCCTCGAACCCGTACGACCTGGGCTACTCGCGCCGCAAGCTGCTGGCGCTGGCGTCGGTCCTGGCGATGCGCACCCCGATCCTGGTCCTCGACGAGCCGACCACGGGGCAGGATGCTCGGGGAGTGGCGCGCGTCCGCGAGGTGCTGGCGCGGGCGGCGGGGGAGGGGCGGACCGTGATCGCGATCAGCCACGACATGTGCTTCGTGGCCGAGTCGTTCCGGCGCGTCGTGGTGATGCGCGAGGGGCGCATCGCGCTGGACGGGGCCCCGAACGTGGTCTTCGGCGAGGCGGCCTGGCCGGAGCTGCGGGCCTCGTATCTGGAGCCGCCACTCCCCGCCCTGGCGGGCGCGCGGCTGGGCCTGGGGGCGACGCCGACGGATGAGGCGCTGGTGGCGGCCCTGGGGCGGTAAGGCCGCCGTCGGCAGATCGTCGAGTAAGTCCGCGCCAATCGTGGTCGCTCAAGATGCAGCGGAAATGGATGACCTCAAAGTCGGAGCTGTCGTTCGGGCGGTGCGCCGGCGCCGCAACCTGCGTCAGCGCGACGTGGCCGCACTTGCCGGCGTGAGTCAGTGGGCCGTTTCTATGGTGGAAAGAGGACAGCTCGATCGACTTCCGGTGAGGACGATCCGTCGGATTGCCTCAGCTCTCGAGATCCGCATGCCGTTCGAACCGAAGTGGCGCGGCGGAGAGCTTCCGCGCCTGGTTGACGCGCGCCACGCCGCCCTGGTCGAGCAGGTCGTTGCTCGTCTTGCATCGTGCGGTTGGGAGGTCACGGTCGAGTACACGTTCAGCAGGTTCGGCGAGCACGGCTCAGTGGATGTGGTCGGCTGGCGAGGCGCGGACCGAGCGTTGCTGCTCATTGAGGTGAAGGCCGAACTCGACGATATGCAGAACATGCTGTCCGTCCTCGACCGAAAGGTCCGGTTGGTGCCGTCGCTGCTCGCGGCCGAGCGCGGCTGGCGGGCAACCGTCGTTGGCGTGATCCTCGTCATGCCGGACCGCAGCACATATCGAGACGGCGTGGCCCGGTTCCAGGCGACATTCGCAGCGGCGTTTCCGAGTCGGAACGTCGAAATCCGACGCTGGGTGTCTCAGCCTGGACCGGGCCCGCTGCGCGGCACGTGGTTTCTCCGGCCGAGTGGCTCCAGCCCTCTTATGCAAAGTCGGGGCGGGCCGCGGCGCATTCGAGCGAGCTTGGGATCCGACACTGCGCTTGGCCCTGGTCCGACCAAGCGTGAACCGCGCACAGAACGGGCCCTCCGACCCGGCCAATACGGGACCGACGGCCGGACCGCGCCGTTCTCGGTCGCCACGAGCCGGAGAGTATCTCCGTAGGAGTGTCCCCAGCAATCAGCCGGAGGAATGGCGGTCGAGGGACCAGGCGCGGCGGCCCTTCGTGGCGGCGCCGGGGTGGGGGGTTGGGCGCGGCCAGGCCGCCGGCTGGCGGCTGCCCCCTCTTCGCGACCCGGCCCGGCCGAGGAACGGGTAGCCTACGAGGCGATGCGCGTACTCGTACTGAACCCGGGGTCTAGCTCGCTGAAATCGAGCGTCGTCGAGGCTGCGTCGGCAGAGGCGTCGGCCGAAACGGCGTCGCGCCCCGCGCCCACGGCCTCGGTCCCCGCCGCCCTCCTTGAGCCGCTCGCCAAGGTGGACGTGGACTGGGGCGTCGATGCCACCGCCGAGAGCGACCCGGCGGACGATATCCGCGCCCTGCTCCGCCGCTACGAGGCCGCGGGGGTTCCGGCCGCCTCGATGGGCGCCGTCGGCTACCGCGTCGTTCACGGCGGAGAGCGGTTCCGGGAGCCGGTGCTCGTGACCCCCGAAGTGATCGCGGAAGTGGACGCTCTCCGGAGTCTGGCGCCGCTCCACAACGGCATCGCCGTGGCCACGATGCGAGCAGGCCTGACCGCGATCCCGCAGCTCCCCCACGTGGCTGTCTTCGACACCGCCTTCCACGCGACCCTGCCGGACGACGCTTACCGATACCCCGTCCCGGAGCCCTGGTATCGAGAGTGGGGCGTCCGCCGCTACGGCTTCCACGGCATGTCGGTCGAGTGGTCGGTTCAGCGTGCCGCCCAGCTCCTGGGCTGCCCCGCCGACCAGCTCCGCCTCGTGGTGGCTCACCTGGGGAGCGGCTGCTCCGTGACGGCGACCGACGGCGGCCGTTCGGTGGCCACCTCCATGGGTCTGACGCCGCTCGAAGGGCTGATGATGGGCACGCGCAGCGGCTCGATCGACCCCGGGATCCTCTTCTACCTGCGCCGCAACGGCTGGCTCACCGAAGACGAGCTGGCCGAACAGCTCGACCACGAATCCGGGCTGGTCGGGGTCTCCGGCCGAACGTCCGACGTGCGCGAGCTGCTGCGCCTGGAGGCCGACGGTGACGAGCGGGCCGGCCTCGCTCTCCGAGTCTTCGTGCGCCGGGCGGCCGAATGCATGGCGGCGGCGGCCACCGCCCTGCCGACCCTGGACGCGATCGTCTTCACCGGCGGGATCGGGGAGAACGCCGCGGGGCTGCGGGCCCGCATCGTGGCCCGGCTGGCCTCGATCGGTGTAGCGCCGATCGCGGACGCCCCGGTACGCGAGGACGCCGTCATAAGCTCACCCGGCAGCTCGCCCGCGATCCTGAGGATCGAGGCCCGCGAGGATCTGGTCGTGGCTCGCGCGGCGGCTCGGCTGGTCGAGGCGGGCGAGCCGGCTTAGGCGCGAGCAAGCGCCTCAGTCAGGCCGGGTGCCCGGACCCGTGGCGCCCCGACCCCTGGAGCTCCTACAGCTCCCCGGCGAGCTGGGCGAAGGCCCGAACGAGCGCCTGTCGCGCGGCGCGTGACGGGAACGGCGAAAGCGGCATGGCATCCGTCACGGAGCCGCCGTCGAAGCGGACCCGGCGGGCGAGCTGGGCCAGGGCCGAGAGATCGGCCAGCTGCCCCTCGACGAAGGAGCGCCCCACCACTTCGCCGTGGCCCGGCACGACAGGGCCCTGCGCCACCTCGAGCACCCGTTCCAGCGTCCCCGGCCAATCCATCGGGTACGAGTCCTCGAATGAGGGCGGGCCGCCCTGTTCTATCAGATCGCCGGCGAAGACCACGTGCACGTCCGGCACGACCACGACCACGTCGTTGTCGGTATGGCCGCGGCCGAGGTGGGCGAGCGTCACCTGCCGGCCGCCGAGCTCCAGCTCCACGCTCTCCCGGAACGTCTTGTCCGGCGGCGTGATGCGCGTCTCGACGTACTCCGCCGCCACTTCCGGCATGGCCGCCGCCAGGGCGAACTGGGCGGTCCGGCTGTCCTCGCGCAGGCGCGTGGCGCAGCGCTCGTGGCCCCAGATCTCGGACGGGACGAAGGCGAAATTGCCGAAGGCGTGGTCGTAGTGGTGGTGAGTGTTCACGACCCGCATCCGGGTGGAGGTCAGCCAGCGGATCTCTTCCATGAGCTCACGGCCCTGGCGCTCCGAGCCTCGCGTGTCGACGACCAGCGAGTCCCGGTCGCCGACGACCAGCCCGATCGTGACGTTGTAGTCGGAGTAGCGACGGACGAATACCCGGTCGGCGATCTCGCGCCACATCCGGTTCGCTCGGACCGCGGCCGGTTTGCCGTACTGGTTCATCGGCTCGCGGCGGGCAGGCGGAGGCGCGCGCCGGGAGTCTTCGCGTCCACGCTAGCCCTCACAGAATGCTCCGCTGAGATGTTCCCCGCGAGAAAGGTACCCCCGATGGCCGCCGCCGGGACCGCAACGATGGTCCCGACGAGCGTAGTCCGAGCGAATGGATCGCCAGGTGGACGGTCGGGCGGGGCCGCCCAACGATACGCCGTTCGCGGGCGGACGGTGCGGTCGGCCGAGGTCGAACTAGGTCGAGCTGCGGCCCGAAGCCGAGCCGCCCGCTTCCGCCCTCTCCTCGACGTCGTCGGCCAGGGCGTGTGCGACCGTGTCGAGCGAGAGCAGGGCGCACTTGAGGCGAGCCGGGCTGATCTCGATCCCGATCAGGTCGAGCAGATCGTCGGGCGTCATCTTCTCGACCTCCTCGACGGTCTTGCCCTTGATCTCGTCCGTCAGCAGCGAGGCGCTGGCCTGGCTGATGGCGCAGCCCCGGCCGGTGAAGGCCACCTCGCGCACCACTCCGTCCGAGATGCCGAGCATCATCGTGATCCGGTCGCCGCAGAGCGGGTTCGAGCCCTCGTAGCTGGCCGTCGGCGTTTGGAGGACGCCGAAGTTGTGGGGGTGCCGGTAGTGTTCGAGGATGTAGTCGCGGTAGAGGTCGTCCATCGGGGTCGAGGATACGCCTAGCGGTCGAAGATGCGGACGACTTCCCGGAGGCCCGCCGCCAGGGCGTCGATCTCCTCCGGGATGCTGTAGACGTTGAAGCTGGCCCGGGCCGTGGCCGCCAGGTCGAAGCGCTCGTGGAGCGGCATCGTGCAGTGGTGGCCGGCGCGGACGCAGATCCCCGAGCGATCGAGGATCTGGGCGACGTCGTGGGGGTGGATGCCCGGCAGGTTGAACGAGACGACCCCGCCTCGCAGCTCCGCGGCCGGGCCGTACAGCTCGATTTCGGGCACCTCGCGCGGCAGAACCTCCAGCGCGTACCTTGTCAGCTCTCGCTCGTGGTCGCGGACCGCGTCCAGGCCCAGGCCCATCAAGTAGTCCGCGGCGGCGCCCATCCCGATCTGCGCGGCGATGTCCGGCGTGCCCGCCTCGAACTTGTAGGGGATCTCGTTCCAGTCGGAGCGGCGCAGGTGGACCTCGCGGATCATGTCGCCGCCGGCCATGAACGGCGGCATCGCCTCGAGCAGTGCCCGGCGAGCCCACAGCGCCCCGGAGCCGGTCGGCCCGAGCATCTTGTGGCCGCTGAAGACGTAGAAATCGGCGCCCAGCTCCTGGACGTCGACCGGCACGTGCGGGACCGCCTGCGCGCCGTCGATGAGTACCAGCGCACCTGCCGCGTGGGCCATCTCGACCATCTCGCGGACCGGGTTGACCGTGCCCAGCATGTTCGAGACGTGCGTGAAGGCGACGAGCTTGGGCCGCAGGTGCAGCAGGACCTCGTACACCTCGAGCTGCAGGAGCCCGTCGTCGGTGACCGGGACGAACTCGAGGTCGCCGTCCTTCTCCTGGACCACGAGCTGCCACGGCACCAGGTTGGCGTGGTGCTCCATCTCGGTCAGCACGATCGAGTCGCCCCGGCCGATGTGGTGGCGACCCCACGAATACGCCACGAGGTTGATCGCCTCGGTCGCGTTTCGGACGAAGACGATCTCGGCCGGGTCCGGCGCGTTGATCAGGCGGGCCGTCTTGACGCGGGCCTGTTCGTAGGCGCCCGTGGCTCGCTCGGCCAGCTCGTATATGCCGCGGTGGATGTTCGAGGTGTAGTCGCGGTTGTAGCCGTCGACCGCCTCGATGACGGCGAGCGGCTTGAGGCTGGTGGCGGCGGAGTCGAGGTAGATGAGCGGCTTGCCGTGGCTGTTGGTGGTCGCGAGGATTGGGAAGTCGGCCCGGAGGCGGTACGGGTCGAAACGGGCGGGTGCCGCCTGAGCTTTCGGTCCGGAGGTCGCGAGGTCGGCCATTCGATCGGCCCGCCCTAGTGGGCGGCCTCCATGGCAGGCACAGCAGCGGCTGCCTCCTCGGGCGCCTCGTCGCCGATCTCACCTTCCAGGCCCGCCGCGGCGAGGATCGGCGCGTAGCCTTCCTCCTCCAACCGCAGCGCCAGGTCCTTGCCGCCGCTGGTGATGATTCGGCCGGCCGCCAGGACGTGGACGGTATCGGGCGTGATGTAGTTGAGCAGGCGCTGGTAGTGAGTGATCACCAGGACGCCCATGTTCGGGTTGAGCATGGCGTTCACGCCCTCGGCCACGATGCGCAGGGCGTCGATGTCCAGGCCCGAGTCGGTCTCGTCGAGGATCGCCATCTCGGGCTCCAGGACCGCCATCTGGAGCATCTCCAGGCGCTTCTTCTCGCCGCCCGAGAAGCCCTCGTTCACGTAGCGCGCCGCGATGGACTCGTCCATCTTGAGCAGCGCCATCTTCTCGCGGACGAGCTTGCGGAACTCGCCCATCGGGATGCCGCCCTTGAAGGCGTCGGTGGGATCGATGTTCGGGTCCGGGCTCAGGCCGGCGCGGCGGGCGTTGATCGCCGAGCGCAGGAAGCTCGCCACCGACAGGCCGGGGATCGCCATCGGGTACTGGAAGGCGAGGAACATGCCGAGCCGGGCGCGCTTGTCGGCGGAGAGCTTGAGCAGATCGTGGCCCTTCCACAGCACCTCGCCCGACTTGACGATGTAGGCGGGGTGGCCCATGAGCGCGTAGGCCAGGGTGGTCTTGCCCGAGCCGTTGGGGCCCATGATGGCGTGGACCTCGCCCTTGCCCACGGCCAGCTCGATCCCCTTGAGGATCTCATGCTCGGGGCTGGCGACAGGGGCGACGTGCAGGTCGTGGATGACGAGGTCTTGGTCGCTCACGTTGACTGGTGCGCTCCTTGGGTCCGCTGTGGCGCGGGCAGGCCGGCTGCCGCCAGACGCGCCGACGTGGGTACGAGATCTGCCAGGGTCATCGAGTCCAGGGCGCCGGCGATGGCGTCCCGAACGCGAACCCACAGGAAGTTGACGGTGCAGTAGCCGGTTCGCGCGCAGGTGTTGTGGGTGGGATCGTCGCTCGCGCACATCATCGGCGCGATCGGCCCCTCGAGCGCGCGCAGGACCTCGCCCATGCGGATCTGCTCGGGCGGGCGGGTGAGCTCGTAGCCGCCGTGGGCGCCGCGGGTGCTCTGCACCAGCTTGGCGTCTCGCAGGCTGATGACGAGCTGCTCGAGGTAGGCCCGCGGCAGGTCCTCCTGCTCGGCGATCTCCGTCAGGCTGGCTGGCCCGTGACCGTGCCGCTGGGCGAGCTGGGCCATGAGGCGCACGCCGTATTCACCCTTCGTGGAGAAGGAGACGGCGCCTGTGCTGTGGTACGTCCTCGTGGCCAGCTTGATGCTCCTCTTCGACGCTCAGTCGGGCCAGTGGGGCACCCGGTAATTCCGACTTAAACCGTCGGGAATGAGTATAGGAGCGCCGCTGGAGAGCGTCAACGACGGCGGGGCGAGGTGCGGCGCGGCGCCACAGCCCGACGACAGTCGCGCCTCGAGGGCCAGCCGATCCAGCAAGAGGCCAGCGGCGAAGGGTGGCTCCGGGCTTAGTACCACTGGTGGACTACGCGCGGCTCATCCACACGCGTAGCATCGGCGCCACCTCGGCTGGTGGAGACGTGGCGCCCTCGTGGGCCTCGGGCGAGGTTCGCAGGCCCGTGGGCCATCTAACCTTGCGTGCTCCTCCGCATCGAGAATCGTCGCTTGGGAGGGTCTCAATCAGCCCAGACCCCGAACGATCCAGGTAGTCCGCGACTTCGTGCGGTCACAAGCCCTGTGCTGTCCGTTTCGCACAGTGGGACTTGACTCCATTCTCGCGAAAGTTGAAGCTGGCACGACGCTCCCTACTGGCCTTTCCCCCGGGGGGATGCCTCCGCCGCAACAGAGAGGAGAACCGATGTTGCATCTGAGAGAGCTACATCTCCCACGGCTGACTGTCTTCGGTCGTGGGCTGGTGGCGGCCGTCGGGGCGGTGGCGCTTGTCGGTGCGCTCGTGGGCGTCGCGGCCGGCGTGACCGCCACGCCGGCCGCGGTTGCGACGGCGGTGTACGTACCGCTCTCGCCCAGCCGAATCCTGGACACGCGTTACGGCACATGTTCGTCGTTGTGCATTCCCGCAGACCCCTTCGTCAACCACCGTGGGATGGTCACGTTCAATAGCCCGCGCACCGTTCTGGTGTGGGGCCAGTTCCCGGGCAACCCGGCCACCAACGTTCCGACTGGGGCGCTCGCCATCACCGGCAACGTGACCGTCACGGGGGGCAACACCAGCGGCTTTGTGACGCTGGAGCCAGATCCGGTCCTCAGCCCCGGCACGTCCACGATCAACTTCGGGGCGGGCCAGACGATCGCGAACGCCTTCACCGTGAAGCTCGACGGCTCTGGGCACCTTACGGCCATCTGCGAAAGCCTTTCGACTGGCGTGCGCGTCCACGTCATCATTGACGTCACCGGCTACTTCACGCCGGGCAGCGGGGGCGGCGCCACCGGTCCCACCGGTCCTACTGGTCCCACCGGCGCCACGGGCGCCACCGGCCCGACGGGTCCTACTGGTCCCACCGGCGCCACGGGCGCCACCGGCCCGACGGGTTCCACTGGTCTCACCGGTGCCACGGGTCCGACTGGCCCCACGGGTCCCACTGGTCCGACTGGTCCCACGGGTTCCACGGGCGCCACGGGCGCCGCGGGCGCCGCGGGCGCTGCGGGCGCTGCGGGCGCCACGGGCGCCACGGGCGCCACGGGTCCGACTGGTCCGACTGGTCCCACGGGTCCCACGGGTGACGCCGGTCCTGTCGACTACCAGGCCGGCGAGGCTTCAATCAGCAGCAATACCGCAACCGTGTTGCTGTCGCCGCACATCTCGGGCAGCTACTCAGTAGTGCTGACGCCCGAAAGCGAAGCGACCGTCTGGGTGACCGCCAAGGTCAACGACCAGTTCACGATCAACTCAAGCGTCGCGACGGGCACCGTCGACTGGATCGCCATCCCGAACAACTAGCAGTAGCGCCGGGCGCCAGCCCTGCAATCGAACATCGTCAAGACGAACGAACCCCGGCGGGGCAACCTGCCGGGGTTCTTCCATGTTGCGACAGGCCGGCCAGGCATGGCGGAACGCCACCCGAGCCGTCGCTTACCATGAAGCGAGGAACCGCGTAGCTACTGCAGGGAGGACGCGTATGGGCTCGGAAACCGACCGCACCTCGCGACCCCGCTTCTTCGGACGCGCTCTTCTGGCCACGCTGCTCGTTGTCGCGGTGGCTGCCTGTGGCTCCAAGAGCCAGGCTCAGCTTGCGTCCGACGCCCTCCAGGCTGGCCTCCAGGCCCAGGCTGCCGGCCAGCTCGACAGGGCCGCCGCGGACTACCAGGAGTGCCTGAAGCACGACGCGGCCAACAAGTACTGCCTGTATGACCTGGGGACGGTCGCGCAGGCGCAGAACCGTCCCGTCGAGGCCGAGAGCGACTATCGGGTCGCCCTCCTGAGCGATCCCAATTACGCTCCCGCGATCTTCAACCTGGCCATCGTGCGAACGCAAGCCGGCGCAACGGACGAGGCGATCCAGCTCTATCGGCAGTACGTGAGCCTCATGCCGAACGATGCCGCCGGCCACTTCAACCTCGGCCTCCTCCTGAACCAGACGGGCAGCACGACGGAGGGCAGTTCGGAGATCGCCGAGGCGCTGAAGCTCGATCCGAGTCTCAGTTCGCGCCTGCCCTCGCCGTCGCCCAGTCCGAGCGCGTCGCCCAGCACCACGCCCTCGCCCGGTCCGAGTACGTCGCCGGGCGCGAGTTAGCCTTCTTCCGGCGCCACGGTTCGCCGACGCGAGCTCAGCTATTCGGCGAAACGATCCAGCCGCGCGCGGACGGCCAGGAGGAACAGGATCGCGACGGCCCCGATCACCAGCAGCGGCTCCTTGATCGGGCTGGCGCGATAGACGGCATCGACCGTGTGCTTGCCCGCCGGCATCGAGATGCCGATGTAGGACGGCGAGACCATGAAGTCCGGCACCAGGACGCCGTCGACGTAGACCTGCCAGTCGGGGTGGTAGGTGGTCTTGATCACCAGCGTCGAGTCGGCCGGGCACTCGACGGCAAGGTTTATGATGCCCGGTCGAAACCGTTCGTAATCTGTCTTTCCGCCACCGGGGCAGGCAGCAGTGCTGGCCGTGTCGAAGCCGGCGACCGTCGCGGGGTAGTCGTAGCGCATGAAGAGGCGCTCGCCGGGAAGCGTGTGAGTCCGCTCCCAGGCACGATTGAGGCTGAACAGCGCTGCCTGGGTCGGGACGGCCCGGCGGGACGTTATGGCGACGTACTCGGCGTACCCGGTCGTCGGCGCCTCGTACAAGGTGTATCGACTCGTCCGCTGGATTGGGGTCAGGAAGTCCGCCACGGCCATGCCGGTCGGGGCGACCATGTATCGGACGTTGAACAGGTCGAAGTCGCCCTGGTTGCGGCCGTCGAAGTCCCAGATGTAGTCGGAATTCAGGGACATGCTCTGAATCGGCGGGGCGAGAGACTCGATCCCATAGAAGGGCAGCAGGTTGTAGAAGTGAAGGTCGCCGAGGCTCATCCGGTCGCCGTAGTCACCCGGCAGCCCGGCATAGACGCGTCCGGGCGGAAGCGTCTTGAGGGTCGCGACGATCGCACTGGCGTCGGTGTCCGACTGCAGCGCGTCCACCGAACGTTCCTGGAACCGGGCGTTGTCCGAGTAGAGCGTCATGCGTTCGGACACGGCTGGGGCAAGGACGAGAAGCAGCACCACGACGGCCGAGCCGGCCCGCAGCGTGGATAGATGGGGCTTGAAGATCTGCCAGATCGCTGCTCCTCCGACGCCGATGATCAGGATGGCGGCGAGGCACACGCCGCCGATGAAGCGATGGAAGAGCAGCCCGTCGTGCATCGGAAACAAGTTCGTCACGGCCCCGAGGGTGGGCCGGCCGAAATACACCACCAGCCACATGACGAACAGGCCCAACCCGAGGAGCGCGACGCGACTGCGGCTCAGGATCGCCGCGATTGCGCCAACGGCGAGAAGGGCGGTA
This sequence comes from Candidatus Limnocylindrales bacterium, assembly GCA_050008515.1. Taxonomy (GTDB): domain Bacteria; phylum Chloroflexota; class Limnocylindria; order Limnocylindrales; family CSP1-4; genus Fen-1039. Next base: position 57,404 of record JBEKMM010000009.1, on the reverse strand, counting down.
AGCACAGGCAGTCGGCCATGATCGAGGAGGTCGCCCGTGAAGAGCCAGGATAGGATCGGACCGGCGCCATATGAATCGTACTTGTAGGACTGGAGGTATGGCGTCGCGTTGAGGAATGCCGACTGGGTGAGGAACGGCAGCCACATGTACTCGGAAATCGCCGCTGCGAAAGCAGCAACGATCGCCAGCCGCACGACGCGGGCCCCGAGGTTGGCTCGGCGCAGACCCCATACGGCGACGAGCGCGATCGCCATGGCGGTCATGTAGGCGTAGATGAGGTGCGTCAGCACGAGCATGCCGAAGAGCAATGCCGCGAGCCATAGCCGCTTCCCGTCGTGGATCGCCCGATACATGGCCGCGATGGCGAGAAACGACAGGTGCATTGCACACAGCTGCGTGAACATGCCCCAGCCCATCCAGATGTAGCTGTCGTACTCGAAGCCGAATCGGAAGTCCCCGGAAAGGAGCGTGGCTGCGGCGGCGGCGACGGCGGCGGCTGCGATCGAGAACCGCATCGTCCGCATCGACACGAAGACGGTGATCGGGAACCCAACCAGCAGGCCGTACCGGACCAGGTTGAACGTCGTCAGCAGATCCAGGGTGCCGAAGCTGAGCCGCTGCAAGCCGACGACGACCAGCGCCGGCAGGTGCTGGTAGTAGAAGAACTGCGCCACGCCGGTCTCGATCTGGGGCAGCCAGAAATCGAAGATGGACTCGCCGTTGGTCAGCGCGTCCGACGCACGCTGAATGAACAGATAGTGGAACGAGTCGTCGTTCACGGACGGAACGGGGATCGTCACCTCGGAGAGGAGCCCGATGGCCGTGAACAGGGTCGGCACTGCGACGAGCAGCGCGAGGCCGAACTTCTCGTTCCCCGTCAAGGTGCGGGCAGAGTCATCCCGGATCGCCTGCCCGAGCCGGCCCAGCACCGACCCGAGCCGGCTAAGACCGGACCGCATGGTGGCGGTGAACCCCGCCGGCCTCGCGGGCTGGGCTCGAGTCATCGGTCGGCGGTCCGGTCGGGTGTCGCCTCAGGCCCCACGCGAGGGCGGCCTGACCAGCATTTCGATTTTCGCCTCGAGTTCCTGGAAGCGCCTGCTGACCGCGCTCAGGACGAGCCCCACGGCGATCGAGAGCATCCCCGCCAGCTCAAGCGCGACGGCGAGGATCGCCGACGGGAAGCGTGGCACCAGCCCCGTCTTGACGAACTCTGAGATCACGACGACGCCGGGGATGAGGCCGAGGATCATGAGGGCGAGCCCGACTCCGCCGAAGAACGCCATCGGGCGGTAGTCGCGGAACAGCAGCACGATCGTCCACAGGATCCGGCGGCCGTCGTGAAGGGGACGGAGCTTGCTGAAGCTCCTCTCGGGGCGCGAGCGGAGGTCGATGGGCACCTCGACGAGCCGGTAGCTCCGCTCCACGGCCTTGACCGTCAGTTCCGCCTCGATCTCGAAGTCCCGCGCGGTGATCGGGACGCCCTGCACGAAGTCGCGGGTCATGACGCGGAAGCCGGAAAGGATGTCGGTGAGCTTGACCCGCAGCAGCAGCCGCAGGAATGCGGGGAAGAGCCAGTTACCGAGCCGGTTGAGGGGCCGGAACTGGCTCGAGGTGCCGGCCATCCTGCGTGAGCCCACCGCCATGTCGGCTCGCCCCGCAAGCACCGGCTCGAGAAGCGCTCCCACTGACTCGGCCGGATAGGTGTCGTCCCCGTCAACCATGACGTAGATGTCTGCGTCGATGTGCCTGAAGCCGGCCCGGACGGCGAAGCCCTTGCCGCGGCGCGTCTCGACGAGGAGCTGCGCCCCGTGGGCTACCGCGATCCCGGCGGTCCCGTCGGTTGACCCGTTGTCGATCACGTAGATCGTGGCCGCCGGGAGAGCGCGACGGAAATCCTCGATGACCTTGGCGACGGTGAGCGCCTCGTTGAGGCATGGAATGAGGACGGCGACCTGCTGCGCGGCGGATGCGGCGACGATGTCGCCGCCCCGGACGGCGCTGGGCTCCCCGCTCGACATCGGGCTCCTCCTGCGCCGCTTTCGTCGCTGGGCGCCGCCGGGCGGACCTTGAGCGGCAGTGGCCGAAAGGGCGATCGGACTGTATCACGGTGCAGGGCTCTCAGTTGCACCTGCCGACGGCCCCGATGGGGCCAGCTGTCGCTGGCCACGGGCGCCATTCTCAGCGTCATGGCCCGGCGCTTCCACGAGCTCGAGGCGAAGGTCGTCACGGCGACGGCACCGGGGCTTCCCGCTCGGGTTATGGCGAGTTCCTCGTTGACCTGTCGCGGCGGGCGATGTACGGTCGGCGTCTGTCTTCGCGACGGGCAGGTCCACGCCCGCTCGAGAGACGTCAGCGTGAACTCGACGGGAGGAGTCGAATGAGACGTCGTGCATTCGCCGCCCTGGCCATCGCGGCCCTCGTGTGCGGGGCGCTAGCCCCAACTGCAGTTGTCGCCAAGAGCCCGACGGTTGCGCGGTTCCAGCGGATCAACGTCGACAAGATCGATCCGAAGCTGCTGCCGGCCCTGATCGATCCCAGCCGCGTCATGGACGTCATGGTCCAGCTGGCCGATCAGCCGGTCGCCAGCCAGGTCGGTGACGCCAGAGACAACGGCACGACCGTGACGAAGTCCCAGCGGGACACCTGGCGAACGCAGATCCAGGCCAAGCAGAAGCCGGTCGCCGACGCCGTCCGCAAGTCCGGCGGCGTGGTCGTCAGCCAGATGCAGGACGCCTACAACGGCATCCACGTCCACGTGAAGGCCGCCGAGGTGACCTCGCTGGCCTCGATGTCGGGCGTTTCCGGCATCCACCTGATCCCGGTTTACAAGCCGGCGCTGACCGAAAGCGTGCCGTACGTCGGCGCGCCGCAGGCCTGGACCACGACCGGCTACACCGGCGCGGGCATCAAGATCGCCATCATCGACACCGGCATCGACTACTACCACGCAGACTTCGGCGGTTCGGGAAGCGTGGCCGACTACGGGTACGGTCTGGCCCACGACACGACCGCTCCGGGCTACGACGCCGACGGCACGACCGTGGCTTTCCCCAGCGCCAAGGTTCCGGTGGGCTACGACTTCGTGGGCGACGCCTACGACGCCAGCGCCCCAACCGGGTCTCCGGCCACCGTGCCGCAGCCGGACGCCAACCCGCTCGACTGCAACAGCCACGGCACCCACACCGCCAGCACCGCTGCCGGCCAGGGTGTCCTGGCGAGCGGCTCCACCTACACCGGGCCGTACAACGCCTCGATCTATGGATCCACGGACTTCAGGATCGGCCCCGGAGTGGCCCCCCAGGCGACCCTCTACATCTATCGCGTCTTCGGCTGCGAAGGCTCGACCGACGTCGTTACCGAGGCGATCAACCGGGCCGTCATCGACGGCGCCGACGTGATCAGCATGTCTCTCGGCTCCGACTTCGGAACGTCGGACACCCCGGACGCCATCGCCGCGGACAACGCCGCTCGCGCCGGCGTCGTGGTCGTCGCCTCCTCAGGCAACGAGGGCCCCAACGCCTACATGACGGGCACGCCTGGGACCAGCTCGCGGACCCTGTCGGTGGCCGCCGTCGATACCAACGCCACCTTCCCCGGAGCCACGATCCACCTCGCGTCGGGCGATATCGCCGCCCTCAACGCGAACGGCCGGCCGCTCCCGGTCTCGGGCAATCTCAACGTTCTCACCTCCGGCAGCGGCATAGCCCTCGGCTGCGACATCTCCGAGTACGCGGGCGTCTCAGCGGGGGACATCGTCGTGACTCAACGCGGCGTCTGCCCGCGCGTCGATCGCGTCAAGCTCGGCCAATCGAAGGGCGCGGCCGCAGTCATCATGGTCAACACCAGCGCTGGCCTGCCTCCCTTCGAAGGCCCGATCGCCGGCGTGACGATCCCGTTCATCGGGGTCGAAGCCGCCGACGGGGCCGCCCTCCTGGCGGCCAACGGAGACCCGGTCACCATCTCCTCGGCCGGCATGATGGCCAATCCCACCTACAAGAACCTGGTCGACTTCAGCTCCTGGGGCCCGCGCGCCGGCGACAGCGCCCTCAAGCCTGAAGTGGCCGCCCCCGGCGTCAGCATCGTCGGCGCAGGCATGGGCACCGGCAACGATGTCCTCGTCGACTCGGGTACGTCGATGGCCGCCCCGCATGTCGCGGGCATCGCCGCCCTCGTCATCGCCGCCCACCCCGACTGGTCGGTGAACGAGGTCAAAGCCGCGATCATGAGCACGGCGGACGACTCGTCGGCCAAGATCCTGGGCTACAACCCGGTCGGCGCCGGCTCCGGCGTCGCGCAGGCGCAGCTCGCCACGACCACCGCAGCGATCGCGCTGACCCGCGACAAGCTGGACTCGCTCTCGTTCGACAACGTCGCTCTCGGCGGCTCGTACTGGGCCGTGCGGAGCTTCACGATCGAGAACAAGGGCGCAAGTCCGATCACCTACAAGCTGTCGGCCGCCTTCGTCGGCAGCTCGGCCGGGGTCAAGATCTCGGTCTCCCCGTCCAAGGTGATCGTCCCCGCGCACCAGTCGCGCGAGATCATCGCCAAGCTGACTATCTCCGCGGCCGCGGTGAAGGCGCTGCCGTTCGCGGACACCTTTGCGGGCATGGGCCCCGGCGCCGTTCTCACGGCCACCGGTGTCGTGACCGCGACACCGACCGCTTCCGGCACGGGCGTCTACCCGCTCCACGTTCCGTTCCTGGTGGTCCCGCGCGGCCTCTCCGACATGAAGGCGGGTCCGCCGGCGCCGTACAAGCTGAACGCCGGCGTGGCCAGCACGAGCGTCAAGCTGCACAACTCCGGCATTCACGTCGGCACCGCCGACGTGTACGCCTGGGGCATCGTCGACAAGGACCACACCGCGGGCATCGCGAGCGTTAGGGCGGTCGGCGTCCAGTCGCAGCCCGGCTCGTTCTGCGGCGCCGATGACACGACCCAATGCTTGATCTTCGCCGTCAACAGCTGGCACCAGTGGTCCAACGCCGCCGCGGCCGAGTTCGACATCGCCATCGACACCAACGGCGACGGCGCCATGGACTTCGTGGTCTTCTCGTACGATGACGGCTACGTCTTCACCGGCTCGTACGACGGCATCCTCGATTCGTTCACGTTCGACGTCCATGGCAACTTCATCGACGCGTTCTACGCGGATGCGCCGATGAATGGCTCGGTCATCGAGCTGCCGGCGCTCGCCAGCGACATGGGCATCACCGCCGCCGCCCCGAGCTTCAGTTACTCGATCACCGGCTTCGATCTGACCACCGGCGCGATCGACGCGGTGCCCGGCAAGGCCGCGTTCAACGCCTTCACCCCGAGCGTCTCGAACGGCCAGTTCGTCGTGCTCGCATCGGGCAAGTCCGCGACGCTGCCGCTCAGCGTCGATACCGCCGTGCAGGCGACCACCCCGTCGCTCGGCTGGATGGTCGTCAGCCTGGACAACCGGAACGGGGCCGCGCAGGCGGCGCTGATCCCGGTCGGCAAGCTGCCCAAGCACTAGCGCCAGCTGCGCTCCAATGAGTGGCGGCCCGTCCGGTTCCCCGGACGGGCCGCTTTCCATTCCCGGCTCCCGACCGAACCCCGGGCCGGCCGGCGCGGTCTAACTGGTGATGTCCACGATCCGGCACGCCCGATGGGAGCGCGCCTTGCGCTTCCGAAACCGTCCGTCCTCGAACAGCCGAAGCACTAACATGAACGGGCTATTCCAGGCAGGCTTTCGGAGATCAACTGCGTGTCGTACGACGTCATCGGCAAGATGGGGAGAGTGACTGCTGACATCACTCCGGGCCATCTCGGAGAGGTCATGATCGAGGTGCGCGCGGGCACAGAGAGGTTTCTGGCGCGAGCATCCGATCCCGAGGCGACGATCAAGAAACACGCTCAGGTTCTTGTGGTCGGCAGCCTGAGCGGCCGGACAGTCGAGGTGGAACCGACCGATAGCGTGAGGCTTCCACGATGACGGACTTTGAGACGACTCTGGTCGTTGTCGGAGTCGCAATCCTTGTAGTCCTGGTCCTGCTCGTCATTCTGCTCAAGTCCTCGTGGCGGATCGCGGAGCCGGACGAGGCCCTGATCATCTCGGGCATCGCTCACGGCAAGTCGCCGGCCGGCGTGGCCGGCGAGAGCATGCATTTCAAGATCGTCACGGGCGGCGGCACGATAGTCGTGCCCGGTCTGTCGAAGGTTCGGGCGCTGTCGCTGATGGCCCACGAGAGCGAGATCACCGTCCCGTGCGTCAGCCAGCAGAAGATCCGATTGGACCTGCGAGGCGTCATCGTCTACAAGGTCGGCGACGACTACCGCTCGATCGCCAACGCCGCACGCCGCTTCCTCGATCGCCCGGCTGTCGAGCTCGAGTCCAAGGTCCAGAACGTCTTCGTCGGCCACCTGCGCGCCATCGCCGGCTCGATGACGGTCGAGGAGATGATCAGCGACCAGGACAAGTTCGCCCAGCAGGTTCGCGATCGCTGCACCAGCGAGATGGAGTCGTTCGGACTGGTCATCGACAGCTTCCAGATCCAGGCGATCACGAGCCCCAGCAACTACATCGAGAACCTGGCCGTGCCGCACCAGGCCGAGGTCGAGCAGAACGCCCGCATCGCCCGCGCCCAGGCCGACCAGACCGCCGTCGCCCAGGAGCAGGCCGCCCAGGCCCAGATCGCGGAGTCGATTCGCGGCACCGAGATCAAGAAGGCCGGCTTCCAGGCCGAGATCGACCGCGCCCAGAAGCAGGCCGGCCAGCAGGGCCCGCTCGCCGAGGCGCAGTCCCGCCAGGCCGTCGTCGAGCAGCAAACCCGCGTCGCCGAGCTGCAGGCGCAGCAGACGGAGCAGCAGCTCCAGGTAGACGTCCGCAAGCCGGCCGATGCCGAGGCCTACCGCCAGACGACTCTGGCCGCGGCGGGACGCGACGTCCGCATCCGCCAGGCCGAAGCCGCCGCACAGGAAGTCCGCCTGGCGGCCGAGGCCCAGGCCGCGGCGGTGAAGATCCAGGCCGAAGCCCAGGCCAACGCCACGCGCCTCAACGGCATGGCCGACGGCGACGCGATTCGCGCCCGCGGTCTCGCCGAGGCGAATGCGATCCAGGCCCGCGCCGAGGCGGAGGCGATCGGCATCTCCAAGCGCGCCGAGGCCCTCAGCAAGAACCAGGAAGCGGTCATCGCCCAGCAGGTCGCCGAGAACCTGCCGGAGATAGTTCGAGCGGCGGCGTCGCCGTTCGAGCACGTCGGGCAGTTCACGGTCCTCAACGGCGCCCAGGGCGTGACGAGCGCCCTGGCGGAGGTCATCCAGCAGGCCGGGGCGCTCGCGTCCGTGGCTCGCAATACGCTCACCACCAGCCTGATCGCAGCCGGCGACCAGAACAACCCCGCCGGGAACGGCTCCAGGGCGGCCGCCGGCCCGAAGGCCGCTCCGGCAGCCGGAAGAGCGCCGGCGCCAGCCGCCACGAAGCCTGCCTCGGCTCCGGCCCCGAAGCGGGACGCGGCCCCCGCTCGTGGCTCCACTGCCGATCAGGCGAAGTAGGAACGGGGAGGCGCCACCGGCGCCGCCAATGAGCGATACCAGAAACCAGTCGGACCCGGCGCTTCTCGCCGGGTCCGATGCCTTTTCGGCCGTGGATCCGGCCGCGGCCGAGAGGATCGAGCGGACGGTCGCAGAATACGTCGAAACGGCCGTCTCGCTCGATCCTCTCGGCCAGAAGTACCTGCGAACGATCGCCGCGATCGACCGGCTGGGCCAGCGCGAGTTCACCGCCACGGCAGCCATGAGCGGCCGAACGCTGGAGCGGCGACTCGACGTGGAACGCGGCCGGCTCGCGGCGAAGGCCCCGCTCGCGCGCCAGCTGGCCGAGTTGCGCAAGGTCGTCGACGAGTTGAGCCCCGCCCGGCTGGAGGTCGGGCGCGAGGGGTCGCGCGGGGCGCTCGGGTTTGGACCCCATCGCGACGAGCTGGACGAGCTGGCCCGCTACTTCGAGCGCTTCGCCAATGCTCAGGGCCATGTCGAGGCAATCCTCCAGACGCTGGCCGATGGCCGTCTCGCGCTCGAGCGCGACAACGCGCTGCTCGGCCAGGAGCGGGTCTCGCTGGCCACGGTCATGGAGACGCTCCGTGAGCATGCCTACCTGACCGCCCGGCTGGACGAGGCGTTGACGGCGCGTATCGACGTCGTCGCCGGCACGGACCCGGAGCGGGCCGACCGCCTGCGCGCGGATCTGCTGTACGCCATCCGGCGCCGCCGCCAGGAGATCCTGACCCAGCTCGCGGTCATGACGCAGGGATACGCCTCGCTCCAGATCGTCGAGGAGAGCAACCACGGGATGGTCCGGGCCCTCGCGACCGCGACGACGACCACGGCGGCGGCGCTGCGCACGGCGGTGATGGTGGCCCAGGCCGTCGCCGGCCAGCGCATGGCCCTGGAGCAGATGGAGCTCGCCGACAGGGCCGCCGGGCAGATGGCGGACGATGCCAACGCCCTGCTGGAGCGGCAATCGGCTGCCCTCCGGAGCGGTGCGGCCCGCGCGGGCGCGCGCGTGGCGATGCTCCGGCGGGCCTGGGACGACGTCTTCGCGGCGCTGGATCACGTCGAGGCGCAGAAAGAGGAGGCGCTCCGTACGATCTCCTCGGCCGGCGGGCCCGATCGCGCGGCAGACCCCGCTACTGCGCCAGGCGCGGGTACAGGCGAGCCGCGATCGCGATGAGGATCACGGTCGAACCGATCAGCACGGCGAAATCCAGAGCGAGCGGGAAGCTCTCGGTCGCGCCCTGGATCATCAACCCGCGGAGAGCGTCGACCTGATACGTGAGCGGGTTCACCTGAGCGACCACCTTGAGCCAGTCGGGCATCAGGGAGATCGGGTAGATCGCGCTGCTGGCGAAGAAGAGGGGCATCGTCAGAACCTGGCCGATTCCCATGAAGCGTTCCCGAGTCCGGACCAGGCACGCGATCACGAGCGAGAAGGTCGCAAATGCCGCCGAGCCGGTGACCACGACGAGGGCGACTCCGATCAGCGACAGCGGATCCAGCCTGAGGTGCACGCCGATGACCAGCGCGACGGCGTAGACCATGGCCGCCTGAACGAGAGCGCGAAGACCGCCGGCCAGAGCCTTCCCGGTCACCAGCGCGCTTCGAGCAGCCGGGCTCACCAGGTACTTGTGCAAGACGCCGAGGTCGCGCTCCCAGATGACCGCGATACCGAAGAAGATGGCCGAGAAGAGAGCGCTCTGGGCCAGGATGCCCGGCGCCAGGAAGTCCTCATAGCCGAGGTTCCCGGTCGAGATAGCGCGGGTCTGCGCCATCACCTGTCCGAAGACGAGCAGCCACAGCAGCGGTTGCACGGCCCGGGTCAGCAGCTCCGTGGGATCGTGGCGAAGCTTGCGGAGCTCTCCCTCGGCGATCGTCCACGCGTCCCGGAAGAACCGGATGGCGGCGGGTGGCTCAGCCCAGACGGCGGGCCGTCCGACGCGTTCGAGCGACGTCACGGAATTGACCTCCTTGCTCGCCGGTCTCGCTCAGCCCCGAGCCGGTGAAGAATGTGAATGCGTCGTCCAGGTCCTTGCCCCGACCCGCCTGCGCGGACAGCTCCGCCGGAGTCCCGAGCGCCACGAGCTTGCCCAGGTGCATGAACCCGACCCGCCCGCACAATTCGGCGGCCTCATCCATGTAGTGCGTGGTCAGCAGGATGGTCGTCCCCTCGGACTGGCGCAGTCCGCGAATGTGGTCCCACACGGCTTTCCTGGCGGTTGGATCCAGCCCGACCGTAGGCTCGTCGAGAAAGAGGACCTCGGGCCGATGGAGCATCGCCTGGGCGATCTCCAGGCGGCGGACCATTCCGCCGGAGAAGGTTCGAACGAGCCGGTCGGCCGATGACTCGAGGCCCATGAACTCCAGCGCTTCGTCGATTCGGACGCGTCGCTCGGTGGCGGGCAGGTGGTAGAGACGAGCGCTCGTCATCAGGTTCTCACGTGCCGAAAGCGCCCCATCCGATGAGAGCAGTTGAGGCACATACCCGATAGAGCGCCGCACCAGACGCGGGTCTCGCCGAATGTCGTGGCCGGCGACGGTTGCGTCGCCCGAGGTCGGGGGGAGCAGCGTGATCAGCATCTTGATCGTCGTGGTCTTGCCCGCGCCGTTGGGGCCGAGCAGGCCGAACACCTCGCCCGCCAGGACATCGAGGGTCAGGGCGTCCACCGCCGTGAGGACGTCGAAACGCCGGGTCAGCTCGCGGGTCGAAATCGCTGGAGGCATCGATCTCCTGAGGAATGGGCACGCGGTGGGAGGTGGCGTGGGCCAGCCCTGCCCTGAATAACAGTTAGGTCTATTAACTAATGTACCATACCTCCGTGAGCCAGACGACGCCCGATCAGGTTGCCATCGCGATCCTCGAGACGATCCCGCCCTCTATGCGCGCCATTCGCGAGCAGATGCGGTCCGGTCGGGCGGCGAGCCTGTCCGTGGCGCAGTTCCGGCTCCTGCTCTTCGTCCGGCGCAATCCCGGCACGAGCCTCTCGCCGCTGGCGGAGCATCTCGGGACGACGCTCCCGGCGGCCTCGCAACTCGTCGAGCGACTCGTGCGGGCCGGCCTCGTGACCCGGGTGCAGGCCCCGGAAGAGCGGCGCCGTGTCGAGCTCCGTCTGACCGAAGCGGGCGGCGCGACTCTCGCGGAATGCGACGCCCGAACGCGGGCGTGGCTTTGCGGTCGCCTTTCCGGACTGACCGACGCCGAGCTGGTACGACTGGCCGGCGCGCTTGGTGACCTGCGCGAGCTCCTGTCCCAGGATGGTGCCCATCTCTCGCGCCTCGGTCAAGTCGCGCCTCAGCGGGCCGACGACTAGATCAACCGATTCGCGAAAGGATGGGTCCGACCACCATGGTTCGACGTGCGGGCGCACCGGCGTCACGCGGTGGAGCTGCCGCACCGGCGGGCGCTGCGTCGCGCCATCGAGCGGGCCACCGCGTCGCCTTCGCCCCCCTGCCGCCGCCCGTCCTGCAGTCGGCAAGTCCGTCGGCGATGGCCCTGCCCCGCCTCGATCCAATCCTCGAGGCCCTGGCGGACAGCGAGCGCCACTTCCGCATCCTGATCGAGCAGGCCGCCGATGGGATCCTCGTCGTCGACGGCAAGGGGCTCATCACCCTGTCCAACTCCCAGTCGTGCGAGATGACCGGCTACGACCCGGACGAGATCGTCGGCCTGGACCTGCTCGACACGTACCTGCCCGAGGATCGAGACCTCGGCCGCCAGCGCCGGCAGAAGACGCCCGCCGGAACCATCGTTCGCTTCGAGCGCCGGCTCCGTCGCAAGGACGGCTCGAGCCTCCCGGTCGACGTCAGCGTGGCCTGGCTTCCCGACGGCCAGAGCCAGTCGATCATGCGCGACATCTCGGCCCGCAAGCGGGCCGAAGAAGCTCAACGAGCGGAGGATGCCCGGCTTCGAGCGCTCGTTCGGATCTCGGGACTGGAGAGCGGGAGCCTCGCGGAGCTCCTGGACGCGACGCTCGAGGAAATCGTCACCCTCAGCGACAGCGTCTACGGCTACATCTACTACTACAGTGAGGAGACGGGGGAGTTCGCCCGTCATGCCTGGTCGAAGGCGGTGATGGGCGCCTGTCGCATCACCAACCGACACCAGACGAGCCGGCTGTCCGAGATCGGCATCTGGGGCGAAGCGGTCCGGCAGCGCCGGGCCATCGTCGTCAACGACTTCGCGGCCCCGCACCCGCTCAAGCGCGGCTATCCCGAGGGGCACGCGCCGCTGACGCGTTTCATGACGGTCCCGGTCGTAAGCCGCGGCAAGATCGTCGCCGTCGTCGGTGTGGCCAACAAGCCCACCGCCTACACCGATGCGGATGTCACCCAGTTGACCCAGATGATGGACGTGGTCTGGAAGATCGCCGAGCGTCAGCGGGCCGAGGACGACCTGCGCCGGCTGGCAGAGGAGCTCGAATGCCGGGTCGAGGAGCGCACCCGCGAGTTCGAGCACGCCAACGCCGAGCTGGAGGCGGCCAACACCGACATAGGCGCGGCCAACGCCGAACTGCAGCAGCTGCTGCGCGAGCAGGAGCGCCTCCAGGCCGAGCTGGCGTACCGGGCCATGCACGATCCGCTAACCGGCCTGGCCAATCGCATCATGTTCGGCGAGCGCCTGGACCATGCTCTCCGAGTCAGTGACCGCGGTGTGGCAGTCGTATGGATAGACCTCGACCACTTCAAGGAAGTCAACGACATATTCGGCCACGATGTCGGCGACGAGATGCTGGTCGCGGTCGCGGAGCGGCTTCGGGACGTGGTCCGCGAAACCGACGACATCGCGCGAATGGGCGGCGACGAATTCGCCGTCATCCTGCCAAACGTCATCGAGACGGAAGCCCAGATGGTGGCCGAACGAATCCTCGGCGCACTGTCCGACAGGAACGGATTCCGTCTGCAGATGGGCGCCAGCGTGGGCATCGCGTGGCAGCGCACGAGCGGCGCCGACGGACCGGCGTTGGTGCGGCGCGCAGACGAGGCGATGTACCGCGCCAAGGGAGCCGGCGGCGGTATGGCTGTCATGTACTGAGACAGTAGACAAAGCGCCCGCGATACGTGTACGCTCCGGCCAACGGGCCAATAGGCCCCGAATCCAGCGGCTGCCACGATCGCTCCTCTCAACGGTTCTCGGCGAGACAGACGTGTCGCTGAGGCCGCATGAGCAAGGAGCGTTCTTTGTACGCATCGGACAAGACCCTGGTTTGCCAGGACTGCAACCAGGAGTTCGTCTTCAGCGCGAGCGAGCAGGCCTTCTTCGCTGAGCGACAGTTCAGCGAGCCGCGGCGCTGCCCCACGTGCCGCGCCGCCCGCAAGGCCCAGCGCGGTGATTTCGGTGGCGGTTCCCACATGGGTGGCGGCGGCGGCGGTCGCGGCGGCTACTCTTCGGGCCCGCGTGAGATGTTCTCGGCTACGTGCTCGAGCTGCGGCCGCGAGGCCCAGGTCCCGTTCCGGCCGAGCGGCGCCAAGCCGGTCTACTGCAGCGACTGCTTCACCGCCCGTCGTGGGTAGCCCCCGGCCGAGAGGCCCGAACTGAAGACGAGAGCCCGGCGGTTTCGCCGGGCTCTTTGATTCGCGACCCTGAACAGTCGTCGCCTGATCGGTGCTGCCCGGCGCTGCGGCTACTTCCCGGCGCTGCCCGGCGCTGCCCGGCGCTGCCCAGCGCTGCCCGGCGCCGCGGCTACTTCCCGAGCAGGGCCTGCACGAACTGCGCCGTCACCGACTGGACGTTCGTCCATTCGTCGTTGGTCAGGACGACGATCGTGATGCGGGAGTCCGGCAGGTACCACATCGCCGACCAGAAGCCGTCGAGATGGCCCCGGTGGCCCCAGGCGATGCGCCTGGCGATCGCCGTCCGCTCGAAGCCGAACCCGTACGGGTAGCTGGGCCCGTACGGCAGCGTGGCCGAGACGTCGATCATCGACGCCAGGGCGGCCTGGTCCAGCACGGCGCCGCCGTATAGGGCGGAGGCCCAGCGCGCCAGGTCGGGCGCAGTCGAGACGAACCCGCCGGCCGACCCGGCCACCGTCGCCTCGGAGTTGTAGGGCAGCATCTTCTGGCCCGCGGATATGTCGCGCGGCTTGCTCGACGGGCCCATGTAGCCATGGGCGAAAGCCGCGCTGGCGACCTGCTCCTCGGGCTGGAACCAGGTGCTCGTCATTCCGAGCGGATCGAGGAACTCCGAGCGAACGAGCGAGGCGAGGGTCTGGCCCGTCGCCTTCTCGATCGCGACGCTCAGCAGGATGTAGTTCGTGTTCGAGTAGTGGTAGTTGCGCCCCGGGGCGAAATATGGCTTGCCGATTCGGGCCAGGACTTCATCCACCGTCCAGAGCTTGCTCGGGTTCGACAGGATGGCCTTGTCCATGCTCGCCGAGTCGAAGACGTCACGGATGCCGCTGCGGTGGTTGAGCAGCTGGCGCAGGGTGATGTGGCTCGCGTTGGGGTACGTGGGCAGGTACTTGGAGAGCGCGTCGTCCAGGCCGATCGTGCCCCGCTCGGCGAGCCGCAGGGTGAGGGCCGCCACGAACGTCTTGCTGATGCTGCCGACGGAGAAGAGCGTGTCGGCCGTGACCGGTCTTCGACTCGACAGGACCGCCGAGCCGGAGGCGCCCGTCCACGTCGAGCCGTCGGGGAAGACGATGCTCACGGCGATGCCCGGAAAGGCGCCCTGCGAACGAACGCTCTTGATCGTCTTGTCCAGGATGGCTGTGGTCGTCGGGTTGAGGGTCGCGGCGGGCGCGCCCGCCGGCGGGGGCAGTCTCAGGGTTGGGACGGGATAGATGTCGGCGGGGGAAGCCAATGGCCCGGTCGGAAGCGCGGTCGGCGTCTCGGTTACCGCGGTCGGCGCGCCGAGACTGGCCGTGCTCGCGACTCCCGTCTGGCTGGGCGCCGGCGGTTGGGTCGGGTTGGAGCTGCCGCACGCCGCCATCGCGGCGACGAGCAGGGCGGCCGCAAGGGCTGCCACGGCGGGGCGGATCGACGGTCCGGAGCGTTCGGTCACGTCGCCATCATGCGACAGCGAGGCGCTTGCTGCCCGGCACGGATCCTGAATCGGCGACCACGGCCTGGCCGGCCGGGGCGCGGCCCCTCAGCGGCGGCCGCCGCCGAAGATCCGGAGAAGCATCAGGAAGATGTTGATGAACTCGATGTAGAGGAGGATCGCGCCGTAGACGGAGGCCTTCTCCATCGAGCCGGTTATCGCCGCGAAGTCGCCCCGCGAGATCCGCTGGGTCGTCCATGCCGCCAGTGCCGTGAAGATCACGACACCCACGACGGACAGCACGAGATCCATGGTGGAGCTGTGCAGGATGAACCCGTTGAGCAGGAACGCGACGAAGAGGCCCCAGGCGCCCATGAAGAGGATGGAGCCGACGCTGGCCAGGGACCGCCGGGTCACGACACCGAAGATGGCGGCTCCACCGAAGGCGGCGGACGCCGATACGAACGCCTGGACGACCGACATCGGGTTGTCGTTGGCGGTGGCGTACCACCACACCCAGACGCCGATCGTCAGGCCCATCAGGGCCGCGTACGCGAAGAACAGGGCCAGGGCCAGGCTGGCGTTGAGGCGGCGGATGCCCAGCTGGAGCCCCAGGCCCAGGCCGAGCTGGGCGATGAAGAGCGGCATCCGCAGGTCGACGATCGACTGGAGCAGGCTCAGGTTGCTCTGAACGATCCACGCGACCATGCCGCTGAGCAGGACGGCGAGGAACATCCACACGAATGCGTCGGTCAGGAATCGGTTGGCAAGCTGAGCGGTCGGACGAACGCCCAGGCGCTCGGGCGAGTAGTCGTTGTACACGGATCTTCTCCGATTGAGGCTGCTGTCAGTCCTGGTGGCCGGGGCCGTGGGCCCTCGGCCGGCGACCGGTCGCCCGATCGCGCGGGTCGATCCTACGCCTGTCGGCTGAGTTGCGACTGACGGTCGCGCGCAGGTTACGGTGCGATGGGGGTTGCGGATCTCGCCGCGGCCACGCGTCGGCCGCCCGCCCGGTCAGCGCTCCGGGGCCGCCTTCGATGGCGTCGCCGCGCGCGACTCGCCCTGTTCGGCGGCTCGGGCAAGGATCCAGAGCAGGTCCGCGAGGCGGTTCAGGTACGGCACGAGCTGGTCGTTGGGGAGTGGCTCGGCCCTGCGCACCGCGACGGCTCGCCGCTCCGCCCGCCTCACGATCGTTCGCGCCAGCTCGAGCGCGGCCGAGAGACGCGTCTCGCCCGGGACGACGAACTCCCTGGGCAGCGTGACGTTCTCCTCCGTTTCGTCGAGCAGCTCGTCGAGGCCGCCGACCATCTCCGCGGTCACTCGCGTCTCGCCGGGGCGCTGGCGGTCCGTCGCGCCGGGGGCGGTCGCCAGCTCGGCGCCGACCACGAAGAGCTCGCGCTGGACGCGAAGGATCACCTCCGGCAGCCCGGCGATGACGCGCGGCAGCGTTCCCGACTGGGCCTTGACGGCGAGTTCCGCGCGAGCCAGCCCGAGCGCTGCTATCGCCTCATCGATGGCCCCGTAGGCCTCCGTCCGAGGGTCGTCCTTGGAGATGCGCGGGCCGCCGAAGAGGAGCCCCGTGGTCCCGTCATCGCCGCGCCCGGTGGCCACGGCCGACTTGCGTCCGCGTCTCTCGCTCATGGCCTCCCCCTGACTGCTAGAGGCTTACCACATCAGGCCGGCGTCGCGGGGATCCCATCGCTCGGCCAGCAGCGTGACCTTGACCGGATGATCGAGCACCGACTCGGCCTGGTCCTTGATCTGCTGGACCATCGAGCCGGCGTAAGGGCAGAACGGGGTCGTCAGGACCATCTTGATCTCCGACGCCTCGGTGCCAATGATGATCTGCCTGATCAGGGCCAGCTCGACGACGTCCATCCCCAGTTCGGGGTCGACGACGGCCCGGAGGGCGTCGAGGATGGCCAGCTCGGTCGCCCGGCGGGTCATGTCGAAGACGGGCTCGGCTTGCGTCGCCGCGTCGGCGGGGACGGGGGCCGCGGTGGGCTCGTTGGGGGCGGCCTCGACGGCCGGCATCGGATCGCTCATGGCGTTCGATATCCTAGCAGTTTCATCGGAATAGTCGAATCCGGCCCTGAGTGCGCCGGCGGGTGGCCCGTCGCCGGACGCCCCGGTCGCTGTCTCAGGCGGAGGCTTTCGAGCCTCGGGCGGCGGCCTTGGGCTTGCCGGCGACCACCACGCCGGGGAGGCGCAGGTCCTCGGGCAGGATCGCCGCGTCCTCGGCCGTCAGGCCGGGGCCGGCCAGCGATCCGTCGCGCTCGAAGAACTCCCCGTAACGCTCGCGGTGCTCCGCGGCGTAGCGATAGGCATGGGCGATGCCGACGATGCGCAGCTCGGGATGCTCGCGCAGAAGGCGGGCCGGGTCGTATCCGGAGCGACGCAGCTCCAGGAGCTGGCGGACGGTCAGGCGCGTGCCATAGCAAAAGGGCTCGCCGCGCATGACGAGCGGATCGACCTTCACCCACTTGATCGTCACGGCTGCCTCCAGTCCGTCGTCCGCCCCAGGTTGGTCCCGCCCGCCGCGGCCCGATGCGTCGCGGTCATACGCCGCGATAGAGCCACTTGAGCAGGCCGTTGCGCTTGTGCCCATCGCCGCCCAGGCGGCCGTTCTTCCGCAAGACTTCGACGGCGGCGTCGAGCGCGCGACCCAGAGCCCCGGCCTCGTCGTCCCCGAGCTTGGGCGTAGCCGTCTCGCGGATGCCGTTGCACAGGGCGGCGACGTCCCAGAGCGACACTCCCCGGCGGCGGAAGGTGGGGCCGATCCACTCGGCGTACTCGGCCATCGGACGCGAGTCGTTGGCGGCAACGCACATGGCCAGCCGCTCGATCAACACCTCGGCGTCGTGGAGCAGCTGGCGCAGGCCGGCGTCGTCGAAGCGGAGCTGTAGTTCTGGATCGGCGGCGATGGCGGCCTCGAGGGCGCGGGCGGCGATTGCCGCCTCGTTGCGGCGGAGGGCGGCGGCCGCGGCGGGGAAGCCGGCGGTCATGTCGATCGGGGCGAGGCCCAGGTTGGGGTGGCGGTGGGTCGGCTCGGGCGCGACGGCAACCACCCCCTGCTTGCCGGGTCGGCTCGACCGTGCCGGCTTCGGGCCGGCGGGCGTCGCCGCCTTCGCGGCGACCCTGGAGGCGCGCTTGGGCGTGGGGGCGTCGTTACTCTCTGTCACGGGTCGAAGTCTAGCCTGACGAGGCCCGAGTCGTCAGCGAGCCCGGCCCGTCGCACGAGCGAGGCCGGTTGCTCAGCGGCCTGCCAGCCGCGCCCGGACGCCCTCGAGCGAGACTTCGTCGATCCACCGTTCGCGAGCCGCCCGCATGGCGATCGTCCGCGGGCCCGGCTTGCCGTCGCCGATCGATCGGCCGTCCAGGGAGCTGACCGGTATGACGCCGCCGATGCTGGCGCAGATGGCCATCTCGTCGGCCGCAAAGGCATCTTCGAGCGTCAGGTCGCGCTCGACCATGGCCAGACCGACGGCATCGCCGTGCTCCACGAGCCAGGCCCGCGTGGTGCCGGCCAGGAGCCCCGTGCCGAGCCGGGGCGTGGCGCAGGTGTCGCCCTCGATCAGGAGGACGTTGGAGGTCGTGGCTTCGGTGATTCGACCGTCTCTGGTCAGGAAGATGGCGTCGTCGGCCCCGGCTCGCTCGGCCTCGATGCGGGCGTAGACCAGCTCCGCCCGAGACGTCGTCTTGATGCCGGAGATCGGCGAATCGGCGTCGCGGTGGACGCGGCTGGTGATGAACCGCTCGCCCTGCGCCAGGGCCCGCGCCGCGGGCGGGGCGTACGGCCAGGCCTGGATGGCCACGGTCGCTCGACCGCCCGCGTTGGGCGCGACGCCGCGGGTGGGATCGAAGCCCCGGCTGAGGGTGATCCGAACGACCGCGTCGACGGGCGGCTCGACCCCGTCGAGTCCTTCGGCCGCCAGCAGCTCGGCTACTCCGGCTGCCACCGTGTCGTCGTCGAACGGCATCTCGAAGGCCAGCGCGGCAAGGCCGCCGTGCAGCCGAGCCAGGTGCCCGATCAGCTCGATGGCCACGCCGCGGCGCGCTCGCAACGCCTCGAAGACGCCGTCGCCGAGCTGGAAGCCGCGGTCGTATACGGAGATGTGGGCCGCGTCCGAGGGGACCAGCCTGCCGTCCAGCCAGACGTTCGATGCGGCGGGTCGAGTCATGCGTTTCTCCGGGACGTCCTCGATGAGGCGGGGCGCCCAGCCGAGGGGGAAGCAGGGCGCCCCATGAAACGGATGTCGGCGAGGAGGTGGCGAGGTTCCCGACGGTTTCGCCATCTCGGCGCCTCGACCAGGAGGACGACCGGCTGCCCACTCCGTCCTGGGCATGATAGATGGGCCCGGCAATCGAGCGCAGCGAGCCCGGGCGAGCGTCGCGGAAGAATGGGGCGGCCCCGCGGGAGGGGGCCGCAGGGCCGCCGAAGAATTCCGTCCGGAGGCCGTGCGCCGGCCGTGTCGAGAGCTTACGCCCCGAAACGAACCGGCGCACCATCAATCTGGATCAGGGCGACGGCGCGAGGAGGAGCCGGGCTCTATCAAACCGACGGCGTCAGGCCGTGGCGGCGATCGCCGGAAGGGCCATCGACGGCGTGGCGGCGGCGCGCTGGCCGTAATCGCGGATGCGCCCGTCGCGCATCCGGATGACCCGGTCGCACGCCTCGCCGACCTCGGAGTCGTGGGTCACGAGCACGATCGTCTGGCCGTGCACGCGGTTGAACTCGCGGAGCAGCGCGAGAACCTCGGCGCTGCGATCGGAGTCGAGGTTGCCGGTCGGCTCGTCGGCCAGGATGATCTCGGGCTTGTTCACCAGCGCCCGGGCGATGGCCACCCGCTGCTGCTCGCCGCCCGAGAGCTCGGCCGGCTTGTGACCGGCTCGATCCTCGAGCCCGACCAGGGCCAGCGCCTCGAGCCCGGCCTGCTTCGCCTGCTTGCCGCCGATGCCGGCGTAGTCGCACGCGAGGGTCACGTTCTCCAGGGCGGTGAGGGTCGGCACCAGGTTGAAGTCCTGGAACACGAAGCCCATCCGGCGGGCCCGGATCTTCGTCCGGGCGTTGTCGGAGAGCGAGGCCACGTTCTCGCCGGCGAGGTAGAGCTCGGGGGCGGGGCCGTGGTTGGGGTCCGGAGCGTGGAGCAGGCCCAGGATGTGCATGAGGGTGCTCTTGCCGGATCCGGACGGTCCCATGATCGCGACCATCTCGCCCTGCTCGATCGAGATCTCGACACCCTTGAGGGCTTCGACAGTGTTGCGGCGGCTCAGCCGGTAGGTCTTGCGGAGGTTGCGTCCATGGAGGATTGCCATTGTCTTGTCTCCTTGGCGGGCCGCTCGCGCGGCCCGCGATGCATTCGGGTCAGTGGTCGAGGCTGTCCGTTACTCGTAGCGGAGGGCGGTCACGGGGTCGAGGCGGGAGGCGCCCCAGGCCGGGACGAAACCGGCGATGGCGCCGAGCCCGGTCGAGAACGCGATTGCCGTGACCGCGGTGCCGAGGGTCAGGTCGAAGAGCACGTTCCCGGACGAGCGGCCGAGATCGTTGAAGAAGTTGGTCATCACGGCGCCGATGGCGAGCCCGATCAGGCCGGCGATGAGGCCGATGGCCGCCGACTCGAGGACGATCTCGCGGCGGATGCGCCAGCGGGAAGATCCGATGGCCCGCTTGATACCGATCTCACGGGTTCGCTCGGCCACGGACATAGCCATGGTGTTGATCGTGGACAGGCCACCGACTAGCAAGCTGAGCATCGCGATCCCCGTCAGGACGAGGCTGAAGATGGCACTGAAGGAGCCGAGCATCGCGTCGAAGTCCTTGCCCGTCATGACCGTGTAGTCGCTGCCGAGAACCGCCTTGAGGTTGGCCTTGAGCGTCTCGGGATCTACCCCTGGCTTGGGATAGACGGTGATGCTGGTGGCAATGTCAGATGCATTGATCTTCGACTGGACCATCGGCGGGAGGGTCTTGATGAAGAGCTGCTGGGCCGCATCGAGCGGAACCTCGGCCTCCTTGTCGGGAGCCGTCAGGGTGGGGGCGAGGATGCCGACGACCGTGAACTCGACGTCGCGGAGCGTTACCTTGCCGCCGACGCTGGCGTTGAGCTTGCGAGCGAGGTCGCAGCCCAGGACCGCCACGTTGCCGGAGTCCTCAGCGGTCAGCTTCCGGCCGGAGGAGACATCGAGCTTGAACGTCTCAAGGCCCTTGTCCCCGCCGGGAACGAAGCCGCCGATCATCTCGGGCATGCCCATCGTGGCGCCGCCGCTGTCGGACAGCATCATCTCGATGCCCGGGGTGGCCGCGGCCACGCCCTCGACGTTGCGGATGCGATCGAGGTCGGCGAGGGACAGCGGCTGGAAGTTGCCGCTGTACATGTTGCCGACGGAGACGACGGCCTTGTCGGCGTAGTACTTGCTGCCACCGCCGATCAGGGCGTTCATCTTGTTGGCCATCGAGCCGAAGACGACGAGCGCCATGATGCCGATGGCGATGCCGGTGATCGTCAAGCCCGAGCGGAGCTTGCGTCGACCGAGGTCTCGGACCAGTCGCATTTGGGGTTCTCCTCTGGTGTTGGGTCTCAGTTGAGTTGTTTGGCTTCGGTGTTCGAGGACGCCGCGCTTGCGTCTACCTCGTCGTAGTGAAAGCTACGGGCGGCGCCGTTCCACGCCGTCGTCCGACATGCCGAAACGGCGGTAGTTCAGGCGGGTGAACTACGGGTCATCCCTGCGGATGACGGAGTGGTACGAGCGGATGAGCGGGTGGCTCGGCGGGCGTCGCTTCGGAGCCGGCGCCCTCGGCCGGCAGGCCCCTCAATGCCCTCGGCCGGCAGGCCCCTCGGCGCCTTCGCACCGGCGGGAAGCTCAGACCAGGCCGGTCTCGTAGGCGAGGATCACCGCCTGGACCCGGTCGCGGATCTCGAGCTTGGCCAGGACCCGAGAGACGTGCGTCTTGACCGTCGTCTCCGAGACGACCAGCTTCTCCGCGATCTCCGCGTTGGAGAGGCCGCGGGCAACGAGCTTGAGCACTTCCATCTCACGGTCGGTCAGCTCGGAGAGGGCCGGAATGGCGTTGTCGGTCGCGGGTGGGAGGCGGCTGGCGACGCGGTCCAGCAGTCGACGCGTGACCGACGGAGCGAGGAGGGCTTCGCCCGCGGCCACGATCCGGATCGCGTCGACGAGATCCTCGGGCGGCGCGTCCTTGAGAAGGAAGCCGCTGGCGCCCGCCCTGAGCGCCTCCACCACGTACTCGTCCAGGCCGAAGGTCGTCAGGATCAGCACCTTCGCGGGGTTCTCGACCCCGGGCCCGGCCAGCACGCGAGTGGCCGCGATGCCGTCCATGCCGGGCATGCGGATATCCATCAGCACGACGTCCGGATTGAGCTTTCGGGCCGCCTCGACGCCCGCCGCGCCGTCGCCGGCCTCGCCCACGATCGTGAGGTCCGGCTCGGCCGACAGGATCATCCGGAACCCGGTCCGCAGCAGCGGCTGGTCGTCGACCAGCAGAACCCGGATCGTCACGGCTCGCTTCTCCTCGTCTTCGATGGGTTCGATCGGCTGGTGGACGCGGTGTGTCGATGAGCCGGTCGCGGCGTCGGATGGGGCGGAACCACTCGCCCGATCAGCGGCGGCACGACCCGCGGCTTGACGAGCGGCTCGGGCTCCTTGGCGTGTCCCGATGGCCCGATCCGATCGCGTCGGGCGCGTACCGCGGCAGCCGCGACTTCGGACAGCGCCGAGTCCTCGTCGCAGCAGGTGGCGAGGCTGCCCCGCGGCGCCGGCTCCAGCGGGAAGTGGGCGTGGACGCGATATCCGCCGGGGAAGACGGGCCCGGTTTCCAGTACCCCGTCGTACAGCGCGACTCGCTCGTGCATGCCGATCAGGCCGTGGCCGCCTTCGACCGCTCCCGTCAGCAGGGGCGCCGCCGCTCCCCGACCGTCGTCGGTGACTTCGATGTCGAGAGCGTCGCGCTCGTAGCCAACCTTCACTCTGGCCGTGGCTCTGCCGGCGTGCTTGACCGTGTTCGTGAGGGCTTCCTGGACGATCCGGTAGGCGGCCAGGTCCATGCCCGCGGGCAGCTCCCGGTCCGTTCCTTCGATCGTGAGCTCGACCGGTAGCCCGGCCTCCCTCACCTGGGCGACCAAACGATCAAGCTCGGCAAGTCCCGGTTGCGGGCCCACGCCGGCTTCGTCCGCGCGAAGGACCTCGAGCATGCGCCGCATCTCCGCCAGGGCGGTCCGGCCTGCCGCCTCGACGGCTTCGAGGGCGTCGCGGGCCAGGGCCGGGTCCTTCTCGATGACACGGCGGGCGCCGGCGGCCTGGACGACCATGACGCTGACGTGGTGGGCGACGACGTCGTGCAGCTCGCGGGCGATGCGGGCGCGCTCCAGGGCGACGGCCTGGACCGCCTTCTCCTCGCGCTCGTGCTCCAGCTGGACTGCCCGCTCCTCGAGCTGGGCCGTGTAGGCGCGCCGGACTCGAAGGTTGTCGCCGATGACCCAGGCCAGGCCGAATGAGAGGTACGTAACGCTCAAGTTCGCTGTCCAGCCGGAAATAGAATCGAATGCGGCATAGGCTGCGAAGCTGACCAGGACGCCTCCTGCCGTCACTGCGGCCGCGATCGTCGCCCGACGCCTGGGCTCGTGGGCGGCCACGGTGTAGAAGGCCACGACGACGCCGAGAGCCCCATTCGAGTCCCCTAAGCCATTCGGGCCAAGGTAGCCGAGCAGGCTGTACAGGGTGATCGCCGACCCCGTGATGACGAGGATCCTCATCGGGTTGCGGCGCCGCAGGGCGATCGGCAGGGTCTGGAGGATCAGGAGCGAAATGCTGACGGCATCGAGACGGTAGTGATCGCGCACGGCAGTGGAAAGCGCCAGGCCCGTCAGGGCGAGGGCCATAGCCACGTCCACGTAGTCCTGGTTCCACCGGAGCCGCCCCAAGTGGCGCCTCGGAATGGCGATCGCTTGTTGCATGGTCGCAAGGTACGCTTCGACGGCGGCCGTTGCATCAGCCCAGCGCACGATGGCGAATGCGCCTTGCGACGGATCGAGGTCCCGCTCGATTCCGGTCGGGTGCGTCCCCCGGGTCGTCGTTTGACCGGTGGAGCGCTACGGCGTGGGGCCTAGAGCAGCTCCCCGTGGGACCAGCCCGTCGGCTCGCCCTCGCGCGGGCGGGGCTCCTCGCCGGGTGGGTATTCGAGCCCGGGCTCGCGGGCGGCCGCGCCGCCGGCCGTCGCGGCGGGTTCGGAGGTCTCCGGCACTGCGGAGCCATTCGGGCCCCCGGCCACCGCGTCCCCCGGCGCCTGGACGTCCGAGCCTGCCTCCAGCCTGGGCAGAGGCTGGCCGGCCTTTCCCTCGATCGGTCCGACCCCGTAGGGCACCCACTTGCTCGGATCCTGCAGCCGGTGCGCGGACTCGTTGCCGCGGCGGTGCGTCTGCTCGAAGCCGGCCGGCTCGATCCACATCCGCTCGCCCTCAAGCAGCCCCGCGACGCCGACCTGGCCCGGCTCGGAGCGCGGGTGCTGGCAGTACTTGCAGCTCGCCTTGTCGTGCGGCTGGTAGTGCTCCGGCTCCTCGTAGGTCGTGATGTAGCCCTCGTAGTTGCGCAGGACGACCTTGTGGTCCGAGTAGCTGATCAGGTAGTTCGGCATGACCGGGATCTTCCCGCCGCCGCCGGGGGCGTCGATCATGTACGTCGGGACCGCGTAGCCCGACGTGTGGCCGCGCAGGCCCTCCATGATCTCGATCCCCTTGCCGACCGGCGTCCGGAAGTGGCCGGAGCCCTCGACCAGGTCGCACTGGTACAGGTAATACGGCCGGATCCGGTTCTCGACGAGCTTGTGGACGAGGGCCCGCTGGATGTGCAGGCAGTCGTTGACGCCGGCGAGCAGGACCGACTGGTTGCCGAGCGGAATGCCCACTCGAGTCAGCTTGTCGCAGGCGCGCGCGACCTCGGGCGTCAACTCGTTCGGATGATTGAAGTGGAGGTTCATCCACAGCGGGTGATATCTCGCCAGCATCTCGCACAGCTCGTCGTCGATGCGCTGGGGCAGGAAGACGGGCACGCGCGAGCCGATTCGGACGATCTCGATGTGAGGGATCTCGCGCAGGCCGCGGAGGATCGACTCGAGCAGCTTGGGCGCTAGGGTCAGGCCGTCGCCGCCGGAGATGAGCACGTCACGGACCTGCGGGGTGCGGCGCAGGTAGTCCAGCTGGGCCTCGATATCGTGGCGATTGAAGTTCTGCGTCGCGTCGCCGACGATGCGCGACCGCGTGCAGTAGCGGCAGTAGCTCGCGCACTGGGTCGTGACCAGCATCAGGACCCTGTCCGGGTAGCGGTGGACGAGCCCTGGAACCGGGGAGTGGCGATCCTCGGCCAGCGAGTCCTCCATCATCGACGTGAAGGCCTCGTGCTCGCAGTCGGTCGGGATGACCTGCCGGCGGATCGGGTCGTTGGGATCGTCGGGGTCGATCAGGCTCAGGAAGTAGGGCGTGACGTCGACCCGGAACTTGTCCGGCGAGGAGAGGCCGGCGCGCTCGTCTTCGGTCAGGTTCAGGACGCGCCCGACCTCTTCCAGGGTGTTGACGCGGTTGGACAGTTGCCAGCGCCAGTCGTTCCAGCGCTCGTCGGGCACGTCGGCCCAGATCGGGGCGCGGCGGCTTACGGCAGGCTTGCCGTCGGGGCCGAGGGCGCGAGCGGGGTCGCGCAGGTTGACGAATGGCGTGTCGTCGCGCGCGGCAAGCTCGTGGGGAGTGGCGTGGGCGGGTTCACTTGCGGCGGCGGCGCGGCCTGCTGCGACTGCTTTGGTGCCCCTCGCCTCGGGACCGCCCATGACGCGCCTCCGGTCTCTCGCCGCCTCTGCCGGGGGAGTCGGCCGCGGCGGCTCAACGCATAAACCCTATGCACCCTGAATGCCAGGGGATCATACATCGGGCGCGCCGGAATGGCTGCGAATGTCGCCTGGCGGGCCGGCCGTTTCGGCGGAGCTACCGGCCGAGGCGGACCGGCTTCGACTCAGCGCCCGGTCGCCCGCTCCAGGGCCAGCTGCTGCATCGCCAGGATCGTCATCGCGTCGGCGATCTCGCCGCGGGCGATCCTGGTCATGACTTCGTCGAAGGGTACCCAACGCAGCTGGAGCTGCTCGGTTCCCTCCGGCGAGGCGGGGCCGGCCTCGAGGCCGGTGGCGACGAACAGCATCGTCACCTCGTCCGTGACCGAGTTGGACAGCTCGGCCCGGCACAGCTCCCGCCACTCCCCGCCGACGTAGCCCGTTTCCTCGGCCAGCTCGCGCCTGGCCGCCGCCTCCGGATCCTCGTCCAGTGCGCCGCCGCCCTCGGGGATCTCCCATGAGTAGCGGTCCATGGTGTAGCGGAACTGGCCCACCAGAAGGACGCGGTCGGTCTCGGTGTCGAATGGAACGACGCCGATCGCCAGGTGCCGGAAATGGACGACGCCGTAGATGCCCGGCTTCCCGTCCGGCCGCACCACGTTGTCGTGGAGGATCTCGATCCAGGGGTTCTCGTAAGCGACGTGCCGAGAAACCCGGCGCCAGGGGTTGGCTTCGTGCGAGCTCACGCGGCCAATCGTAGCGGTGCGCGCGGCGCGGGGCGCGGGCAGGGCGGGAACCGGCGGCGTGCCAACGGCGTCACTACGGGTGAGCCGCCCACGAGGGACGAAGCCAATACGACCGCAGAGCCGGCCACCGAAGGACCGGCGCGAGCCAGGAGAAGACGATGAACGACAAGATCACCAACGCCAAGCACGAGCCGAGCGCGCCGGCCGGGGCCGCCGTCGCCGAAGGTTCGATCCGGCGGAGCCCCCTGACGCTGGGCCGCATCGTGGCCGTGACCGCGGCCTTCAGCCTGATGGTCGGCATCATCGTCGGGCCGATCATCGCCAACAACCACGCCCAGGGCGCCGATACCTCCGTGACTCCCGAGCACACGGTCACCGTTTCGGGTGTCGGGGAGGTCAGCGTCGCGCCCGACACGGCCGACGTCATGATCGGCGTCAGCGTGACCAAGCCGACGGTGAAGGATGCCCGCGCCGGCGCGGCGACCTCCATGACGGCGATCATCGCCGCCGTGAAGAAGGTCGGGATCGCCGACAAGGACATCGTGACCACCAACGTCAGCCTGAGCCCGGTCTACGACTACACCTCCTCCGCTCCGCGGCTGACCGGCTACCAGTTCAGCAACAGCCTCAAGGTCACCGTCCGCGACCTGACCAAGGTTGCCGACGTGATCGACGACTCGAGCACCGCCGGGGCCACGATCATCCAGGGCATCTCGTTCCGGCTGGACAACCCCAAGTCGGTCGAGACCCAGGCCCGCCAGCTGGCCATGGCCGACGCGCGCTCCCGGGCCGACGCGCTGGCCCAGGCGGCCGGCGTCTCCATCAAAGGCGTGGCCACCATCAACGAGACGAGTGCCAGCTCGCCGATCAACTACTACCCGAGCTACGCCGCCGCCGGCGTGTCCAAGGACGCCGTCTCCACGCCGATCCAGACCGGCACCACCGACATCACGGTCCAGGTCACGGTCAGCTACCTGATCGGCTGATCTCTCGAACAGGCTGAGCGGCCCGGCGCCGCTCGGAGACTCAGCGCAAGGAGCGGTCGCCACGGCGGCCGCTCCTTCGTGTCGAGGGCGGAGGCGGTCCAATTACCACCTAGATCGGTGCACTTTCGGCCGCGTGTCACCCGAGGGCGGGACCAACGGCAGGGGTTGCCTCACGCGGCGGGCGCGATACTGTTTGACTATGCGACTAGATCTGACCAAGCGCAGCGACTACGCCATCCGCGCCATGCTGGCGCTGACCAAGGCAGGCGACGGTCTCCTGAGCAGCCGCAAGATCGCGGAGGAGATGAAGATCCCGCCGCGGTTCCTGCCCCAGATCATGGGCGACCTCACGCGGGCGGGCCTCGTCGAGGCCCATCCCGGTCGCGCCGGCGGCTACAAGCTCGCGAAGCCGGCCTCGACGGTGACCCTGCTCACCGTCATCGAGGCGGTGGAGGGCGATCCTCATCGGCAGATCTGCGTCATGCGCGGAACGGCCTGCGGCCAGGACGGAGAGTGCGGCGTTCACGACGTCTTCTTCGCGGCCGAGGGCGCGATTCTCGAGAAGCTCAGGGGCGCCACGCTCCAGGGCATCATCGACGCCTACGTGGCCAAGCAGGCGGTCGCTGCGGCCCGGTAGGCCGCCGGCCGCGGGGCTGCGCACGAACCACCCGGGGTCAGCCCTGCTTCTGCCGCGCCTCCCAGTCGGGAGCGAGGATGCTCATGTGGATCTCGTCCCAGAAGCGGCCGTCCCGAAAGATCGCGTCGCGCGCTCGACCCTCGATCGTGAAGCCGCATTTTTCGTAGGCGCGGATCGCCCGGGCGTTGAACTCGAAGACCGTCAACGCCACGCGGTGGAGAGCCAGCCGGGCGAATGCATGGGCGACCATGAGCTCGGTCGCCTCGGAGCCGTAACCGTGCCCCCAGGCGTCGCGCTCGCCGATGGTGATGTGGTAGAGCGTGGAGCCGTTGTCGCCGTCGAGCTGGCTGAAGGCGCACGTCCCGATCAGCCGATCGGTTTCGCGGACGTGGATCGCCATCGCCAGGAAGTCGGCGCCCATGATCCGACCGTGGAAGAAGCGCTGGATCTCGTCCGCGGATAGCGGGCCCTGCACATAGCGGGTCAGGCGCGCGACCTCGGGGTCGGAATACCAGCGCATGAACGCCTTGAGGTTCTCGCCGCGGTGGCGGCGCAGGACGACGCTTTCGCCCGAGATCACCTCGGGTCGCCAGGCTTCGCGCTCCGGCACAAGCGTCACCGGAGCCTGCCGCCGGCGGGGCGATGGCCGGGCATTCGGGGGTCCGTTCGCCAGAGTGAGTCGCGGCAATCGCGTCGGGCAGGCTTCACAAGGCGAAGGTATACCATCGCCGCCATGCGTGGCTGGAGCGAGTTGGCCGAGCGCGTCGGCGGAACTACCCGCACCTCCGAGAAGACGGCGCTGCTGGCCCGGTATCTGGCCCAGCTCACGAGCGACGAGCTTCGGCCGGCGGCCGTCTTTCTCTCGGGGCGGCCATTCCCCGAATCGGACCAGCGGGCCATCGGACTCGGCTGGGCGGCTATCTCCGCGGCCGTGACGCAGCTGGCCGGTACCACGGCCGGGGCCTTGGGCGAAGCATACGACCGCTCCTCGGACCTGGGCAAAGCCGTCGCCGAATTGCTGGCGTACCGGCCCGAAGAGCCCGACCCGAGCCACTCCCCGGGGATCGTGGAAGTGGCGGAGGCCTACGCCGCGATCGAGGCCGCTGCCGGCGCCGTGGCCAAGGGCGCGCTCTTCGGCGGGCTGCTCCAACGCTGCGACGCGCTGACCGCCAAGTACGTCGTCAAGGTGCTCACCGGGGAGCTGCGGATCGGGCTGCGCGAGGGGCTGCTGGAAGCGGCCATCGCCGAGGCGTTCGAGCGGCCGCAGGCCGCAGTGCAGCTGGCGGGGATGCTCACCGGAGACGTGGGCGAGACGGCGATCCTCGCCAAAGAGGGGCGCCTGGACGAGGCGCGCCTGCGGCTGCTCCACCCCATCAAGTTCATGCTCGCCTCGCCGGCGGAGGACGCGGCCGAGATCATGTCGCGTCTAGGACCGACGGTCTGGGTGGAGGACAAGTACGACGGCATCCGCGCCCAGCTCCACAGGCGGGGCGGCGAGACGCGCCTCTATTCGCGCGACCTGCACGACGTCAGCGACCAGTTCCCCGAGATCGTCGAGGCGGCGAGAAGCCTGCCCTGGGACGGGATTCTCGACGGCGAGATCCTGGCCTACGCCGACGGGCACGTCCTCCCGTTCCTGACGCTGCAGGCGCGACTGGGCCGGAAGGACCCGACGGCACAGGTCCAGGCGGAGGTGCCGGCGATCTACGTCGCCTTCGACGTGCTGGCGGTGGGGCCGCGGTCGGCCGGCGGTGCCGCCGGCGTCGCGCCCGCAGCGGGCGCCTCGGCGGCCCCGGAGGTGCTGCTCCAGGTCCCGCTCGCGGAACGCCGCCGCCGCCTCGAGACCCTGGACCTGCCGAGGGTCGGGGAGGGCGGGCGCTTTGCGCTGTCGCACCTGGTTACGGCCGATTCCGTCGAGGCGCTCGATCGCGTCTTCGGCGAGGCGCGGGCGCGGCGCAACGAAGGCCTGATGGTGAAGGACCCGCAGAGCGGGTACTCCCCGGGCCGGCGGGGCCTGGGCTGGCTCAAGATGAAGCGGGCGCTGGCAACGCTGGATTGCGTGGTCGTCGGGGCGGAGGTTGGCCACGGCAAGCGCCACGGCGTGCTGTCGGACTACACGTTCGCCGTCCGCGACGAGGCCAGCGGCCGGCACGTCACGATCGGCAAGGCCTACACGGGCCTGACCGACGCCGAGATCGCCGAGATGACGCGCTGGTTCGAAGCCCACACCCTCCGCCAGCTCGGCCGCTTCCGCCTGGTCGAGCCGACGGTCGTGGTCGAGATCGCCTTCGACGTCATCCAGCGCTCCACGCGCCACCAGTCGGGCTTCGCGCTGCGTTTTCCGCGGATCGTCCGCCTCCGATTCGACAAGACCGCCGCCGAGATCGACACGCTCCAGACGGTCGAGCGGCTTCACGGCGAGCTCCAGACCGGCGCCGAATACCTGGTCACTGCCGAGGTTCGCAGACCGGCGCATCGCTGAGGGGCCGCCGGCGCCCAGGGCGCCGGCATGAACGAACGTCCTGTTCGATCTCCACGGATGGACCATCCAAATGGATGACGCGCGCCGCTATTCTGCCGCCATGTTCGAATCGTTCAGTCCGGTGCAGGAGCTGCCGCTCACTCTCGTGACCGACCGGCTGGTCGTCCAGGGGACGGTCCTGACGCGCGTCCGCCGGCTCACCGACCTGGTGAACGAGCCGGATGCGGTGCACCTGGTCCTCCAGGACGCCACGTTCATGGAGCTCGGTTCTCGGCGCGTGATGGCGAATGGGGTCGCGGCGCAGGTTCGGCTGAGCGACGTGCTGTTCGTGCACTCGAGCGGACCGACCGAATCGGCTTCGAACATGCGGATGCCCAAGCAGCCGGTCAGGGCGACGCTGCTGCTGCCGCCGTTCACGGTCGAAGGCACGATCCACCTGTCCTACGAGGCCGAGCTGCGCATCGCACTGGAGGCATTCGGGGATCGCTTCATCCCCGTCACGGACGCCAAGTACTGGGCCTACAGCGTAGCCGAGTCGCCCAACCACGTGGACCTGCTGGTCGTCAACCATGCCCGGGCCCACGTCTCCATTGCGGCGGGCATCCAGTGGCGCGGCGATTCAGGGCCGACTAATTCCGATTCTGACGGCGCCCCAAACCCGTGGTAGGCGCCGTACGCGAGGCGGGCGCCCGCGGGGCGCGCGTTCGCGGCTAGCGAGCCAGCGGCAGGTCCAGCCGGTCGCCCCATTCGGCCCAGCCGCCGTCGTACACGGCGAAGTCCTGGTGGCCGATCAGGGCCAGGGCGAAGGCCAGCTTGCACGCCCCGAGGCCGGTCGCGTCGTAGCAGATCAACCGCCGCCGGGCGTTGACGCCGGCCCGACGCAGGAGCGCCCAGAGGTCCTCCGCCGGCCGGAAGCGCCCCGTTCGAGGTTCGGTCGTGGCTGCCGCGGGGACATTGAAAGCGCCGGGGATGTGGCCCAGCCGACGCGTCGTTCCGGCGTGGCCGGCGTACTCCGACGGCGCTCGCGCGTCGAGCAGCTGCACGTCCTCCGACCCGAGCAGGTCGCGCACCTCGGCCGCGCTGAGGCGCTGGCGGGATTCCATCCGTGGCGTGAAGGTCGTCGGCGGTCGCAGCTCCAGCGCCGCGGAGACCGGCTGTGCCGAGGCGCGCCAGGCCTCCAGCCCGCCCATCAAGATGCGCGCCGAGTCGAAGCCGTAGACCCTCAGGCTCCACCATGCCCGGGCCGCGTAGGAATTGCCGGTGTCGTCGTAGAGGACGCCGATCATGCCGTTGCCCAGCCCGATCCGGCTCATCGCCTCCGTCACCCGCCGCGGGCCGGCGAGCAGCAGGAGGTCGCTGTTCTCGTCGGGCTCCACCAGGTCGGCGCGCCAGTCGAGATACGTGGCGCCGGGGATGTGGCCGGCGGCATACAGGCGCCGCCCGGACCCGTCCGGCCGCCAGCGAGCGTCGAGCACCTGGAAGCCCGGCCGGGCGATGTTCTCGGCCAGCCATTCGGGCGTCGCCAGCAGCTCCGGCCGCCGGTATCCGATGATCCCCAACGTCGACCCTCCCGCGAGATGGGACTCCGCGTAGCGGCCTCTATCATACGGAGCCATGGTGGGCCCATTCCTCCCCGACGACGACAAGCTGCCGGCGATCCGCGAGGCTCTGCCGGCGACGGCCGCGGGCATCTACCTGAACACGGGCTCGTGCGGGCCGCTGCCGCGCGAGACGGTCCGGGCGATGGCCGAGCTGGAGGGGATCGAGCTGCGCACCGGCCGGGCCGACATGGACTACTGGAAGGACTCGGCCGAGCGCATGAACGAGGCCCGCGCGGCCGTGGCGGCGGTGCTCGCGACCGAGCCGCGCCGGATGGCGTTGACCCATGCCACGACCGAGGGCATGAACGTCGCGACGTGGGCCATCGACTGGCAGGCGGGCGACAGGGTGGTCACGACCTCGCTCGAGCACGCCGGCGCGCTGGGGCCGCTGTGGGCGCTGCGCGACCGCCAGGGCGTGGATCTGGCGATCGCCGATATCGGCACCGGCGGCGATCCGGCCGAAGTGCTCGCGGCCCTGGATCGGGCGATCACGCCGGAGACCCGGCTCGTCTCCATCTCGCACGTCTCCTGGGCCACCGGCGCCCGCCTCCCGATCCGCGAGATCGTCGAGCTGGCCCACTCGCGCGGTGCGCTCGTCGCCGTGGACGGCGCGCAGGCGGTCGGCGCGATCCCGGTCTCGGTCGAGGAGGTGGGCGCGGACTTCTACGCCGTGCCGGGCCAGAAGTGGCTGCTCGGCCCCGAGGGGGTCGGCGCGCTCTACTGCGCTCCCTCGGTCCTGGATCGGCCGCGCCTCACCTTCGCCGGGTACGGCAGCTTCGAATCGATCGACCTGGCCGTCGAGGGCAAGCTCTGGCCGGACGCCCGACGCTTCGAGATCGCCGGCTACCACCAGCCGTCCGTTCTGGGCCTGGCCCGAAGCGCCGCCTGGCTTTCGATGTTCGTCGGCTTGGCGTGGATCCACGAGCGCGTCGCTCGCCTGGCCGGCGAGGCGGCCGCGATGCTGGCGGAGGTCCCCGGCGTGGAGGTCATAACCCCACGCGATCACATGGCCGGGCTCGTGACCTTCCGCATCGCCGGCTGGAAGCCCGGCCCCGCGCTCGGCGAGCTGTCGAAGCGGACGCTGGCCATCGCCCGCACGATCCCGCCGCTCGACGCCATCCGCATCAGCGTCGGCTTCTTCAACACGGACCACGAGCTGCGCCGCTTCCGCGACGGTGTGGCGCTGGTCGCGGACCACACTCCGGAGACGATCCCGCACCGGCCCGCGATCCAGGTCCTCCGCGGCGGCGTGGACTGAGCCCGTATCCGCCGATCGCCGCTTGCATCTCATCCGGTCAGCCGGCGCATTCCGGCGTTGGCTCCTGCGCTTCTCGCTCACGCACCTCCAGGTCCGCTCGCTCCGATGCTCGTCGCCGCCTTGGCCTGCGCTCGTCGGCCCGGCGATCTGCTGCGCGTGACCGGTGGATCCGGGCTACGGGCGGCCATCGTCGCCCCGAGGGGTGTACGATCGCGGCCGGCGGGGGAGTAGCTCAATTGGTCAGAGCACGGCTCTTATACAGCCTCGGTTGGAGGTTCGAGTCCTCCCTCCCCTACCAGCCCCTCCCGACGGCGCAGTCTGGTCATCTGCAAACCGGGGTAGCACGCGACCAAACGATTGGCGGCGGAGGCGGCCCGGATTGGACGTGGCCGCCGAATCTGCGGCGTGTCTGAGCGTGGGTAGCCGCTCTCCGAGCACACCGGGACGCGCCAGGCCGGTCAAGAAGGCTTGTCGTCTCGGACTCGTGCTACCGGGGTTTGAATCTGACCGGAATGCCGCGCGCCCATGCTGACGTCGCGGCGGCGGCAGGGTCGCGCACGGGTCAAGCAGCCCCGAGGGGCGAGGCCGCGGGAACGGCTCGCTGCCGGCAACTCAGTGGCATCGCCCGCCACTCTTTCGAATTGCGGGTTACCCTCGTTCGACCGCCGGCTGACATCGAGGCTCGATCAGGCGGCGCACTAGAGGAGCGCAATGGGCAAGTCGATGGCGATCACCGTGCGGGTTCTCGGGTTCCCGATATCGATGGGCGTCGCCTTCCCTATCTTCCTGCTGCTCCTCGGATACATCTCCGACCTGTCCAGCATCGAGCTGGTCGTCTGGGTGGTCTTCGGCACGTTCGCCATCCTGGTCCACGAGCTGGGCCATGCCGTGGCGTTCAGACGCTACGGCCTCGAATCGACGATCGCGTTCTGGGGTCTCGGCGGGGTCACCATCCCCAACGACCAGGAGGCCGCGGTCAGGCTTCCCGATCGACGGTGGCTGGTCGTCTCGCTCGCGGGACCGGGCGTGGGGCTGGTTCTCGGCGCCATCGGCCTGGCGCTCGAGGGGGCGGTTGCCGGCCAGGCTGCGGATGTGCGTTCCGCCCTCGGTACCTGGACTTTCGTCAACCTGGGCTGGGGGATCTTCAACCTGCTGCCGATCACCCGGCTCGACGGCGGCAGCGCCGTCATGCATCTCCTGCGGCTCGCCTTCGGCCAACGCGGTGAGCTCCTCGCCCTCGCGGCCAGCATCGCGTTCAGCGCGTTCGTGGCCGTCCTGGCGTTCGCGAATCAGTTCGTCTTCGTCGCCCTGGTCGCGATCCTGTTCGGACTGGCCGACCCGTACCAGTATCGAGCGCTGTTCGAAGGGCTCTTCCCCGGATTGGCTGAACGACGCAGGCGGCGCGATGTGGAGCTGAACCGGCAGCGCTCGTGGTGGCGCCAGGTCGAGGACGAGCCGGGCCCGGCATGGCTCGATGGCGATGACCAGGAGCCGCGGCCGGCCCCCTGAGTCCCGGACCGCCGTTTCGACCGTCGATTTGGGGCTCCCCAAGCACGGCCCGCGCCCGTACGATGTGCCCGACGGCGCCGGGGCCGTCGAATGCCGGAGGTTCGCCATCCCGGCGAGAAGGAAGAGGACCGTCCCGCGATGAGCGCTCTCCCTCCCGACGCGTCCAACGCGCCTCAACCAGCGGACAACGAGCCCGACGATTCTGCAACTGTGCCGCGCTGGGCCGTGCCGGCCGTGCCGCCCCCGTGGGCCGGTACGGGCCAGGCCGCGCCCGGCGCCCAGTCGCCCGCAGCCCAGCCGCCCATCGCGGCGGCCCCCGTCGAGCCGGCTCAGGCTCCCCCGCCCGCCGGTCCGCCGGCGTGGGCTCAACCCGCGGCAGCCCCGCAGCAGTACGGCCAGGCCGCCTGGTCTCAGGCGCCCGTCGCACCCGCAGTCGCTCGCAAGCCGCTGTTCGACCGCCAGAAGTGGCTGCCCACGGTCGTCGTCGCGGGCCTCATCGCGGGCGTGGTGCTGGGCGGCATAGGCCTGGACAAGGTCATCGCCGCTCCGAGCGCCGGCACCGTCAACGTCGGCGGCTCCGTCACGATCACCGCCGCGCCCGGCTGGGTTCTCGTCGACAACGGCGGCGACAGCTCGAGCGGGGTCGTGCTCCAGAAGGCGAACGTCCGCATGGTCGTGGTTGCCCAGACCTTCGACGGCTCGGCCCACTCCCTGCTCGCCGCGACGGAGGAGTCACTCTCCTCTGAGACGGCGCAGATCGCCTTCAGCGACGAGCAGGACGGCCAGCTGTCCGGGCACCAGGTGGCGATGGCGGGCTTCGAGGCGATCGACTCGGGCTCGTCGGGAGGGACGCTCGACGGCGAGGTGATCTGCCTCATAGCCAGCGGCAATGGGGTCATGTTCGTCGTGGTCGCGGCTCAGGGTGACCTGGGCCAGGCCGTGGATGACATCAAGGCCATGGTTTCCAGCGTTGAGGTGGGTAAATGAGCGCCTCCGTCGCCCCGACCTCTCCCGGCCAGGCCGCGCCCGCCCCGCGCTGGGGCATCCAGGCCTCGCTGATCCAGCCGCGCCAGCCGGCGTTCTGGCTGTTCCTGGCACTGCTGGGCATCGGCGGCTACCTCTTCGTAGACGAGCAGTCGCTGTTCAGCCAGCTGCCCACCGCGCTGACCCTTTCCTGGGGGCTGGTCCTGCTGTACGCGGTCCCCGTCTTCGTGATCGTGTACCGGCTCGACCTCTTCGAGCGCGAGCCCAAGCTGATGATCGCGGCGGCGGTCATATGGGGCGGCGTCATCGCCGTCAGCCTTGCCGGGTACGCCAACGATGCCTGGCTCTCGGTCCTGGGCAAGGTCGCGCCGGCCGACTTCACGGCCGATTGGGGTGCGGCGGTCGTCGCGCCCGTCACCGAAGAGATACTCAAGCTGACGGGCGTCGTCGTCCTCTACCTGATCGCCTCGTCCGAGTTCGACGGGGTCATGGACGGCTTCGTCTACGGCGCCATGGTCGGCCTTGGCTTCACGGTGGTCGAGGACGTCTCCTACTTCATCCAAGCCGCGGTGGCGTTCGGGGGTGCGGATCAGACGGGACCCGTCTTCGACACTTTCCTGATTCGCGTCGTCGGTGGCGGGCTCTACGGCCACGTCCTCTTCGCCGGCCTGACCGGCATGGGCTTTGCGTACTTCGTGACGCGCCGGCAGGACGCGTTCGCCAAGCGCCTGTTTGTCTTCGTGGCGCTCGTCGCAGCGGGCGCCGGCGCGCACTTCGTCTGGGATTCGCCCTGGATGGCGTCCGTCCTGGACGTCGCCCCCGGGGCGACCGAGCCGAGCACCGTGCAATGGGTCCAATACGGTGCGCTCAAGGGCCTGCCGTTCTTCATGCTGCTGGTTCTGATGGTCCTGTTCGCGACCAGGAGCGAAGAGAAGAACTTCCGCGCGATCGTCGCACCGGAGCCCGACCCGGAGGTGATCACCGAGGCGGAGACGAAGTCACTTGGCAGCCTGTGGTCAAGGCGGGCGGCCCGATCGGCGGCCGGACGTCTTCGAGGACCGCAGGGATCGCGGCTCACCGGGCAGCTGCAGGCGGCCCAGATCGACTACGCGATGATCCTCAGCCGAACCGACTCGCTGACCGATCCCGCGCTCGAGGCGCAGCGCCTGAAGATCCGCGGAATCCGGGCGCAGCTCGCGGCCGTCCAATTCGTGCCCGTTCCTGCCGGGCCCGCGGTGCCGGTCGGGCCGGCTCCGGTGGCCGCCCCCGTGGCCGCTCCGGCGGCCCCCGTCGTCACTCCGGCGGCCTCCGCCGTGGCACCCGTGGCCGCATCCGCGGCTACAGCCGCCGCTCCGGCCGTGGGGTCGAAGGCCGCGGCGAAGGCGGCCAAGGCCGTCGCGGCGGAACCCGCGCCCAAGACGGAGCCCAAGCCCGAACCGGGCGCAAAGGCCGCGTCCGAGGCAGCGGAGAAGCCGCATCCGCAGCCCGAACGCGCGGCGGCTGCGACCCCCGCGCCGCCGCCTGCGCCTCCGGCCTGGGCCCCGACCCACCTCGTGCCCCCAGGCGGCATGGCCGCGTGGGACGCGCCGGACCCCTCGCGTCCGGCCATGCTCAACCTGCCCGAACGGCTCGAGCTGGTGGTGGAGTCGCGCGCCGGGGCATGGGCGCACGTGCGCGCCGTCAACGGTTGGCGCGGCTGGGTCGACGGTCGCAGGCTGGTCGATCGAGGCTGACAGTCGCCGCTCAAAGGCGGCGTTCGGCGCGAAGGTCAGGCCTCCGCCGTGCGGCGGAGGCCTGGGCTAATCCTGGCTGGACTCGATGCGGATGCGCGCGTCGACGATGACCGCGCCCTCGGGTCGAACGATGACCGGGTTGCAGTCCATCTCCGCGATCTCCGGGTGGTGCTCGACCATCGCGGCGACGCGCAGGAGCAGTTCCTCCAGGCCGGCCACGTCGCACTTGGGCGCGCCGCGGAAGCCGTCGAGGAGCGGGAAGGTGCGTAGCGAGGTGACCATCTCGTGGGCGTCGCGGTCGGTCAGCGGCGTGATCCGGACCTTGACGTCCTTGAGGACCTCGACCGCGACGCCGCCCGCGCCGCAGGCCACGACCGGGCCGAACAGCGCGTCGTGGACCACGCCGACGAGCATCTCGACGCCGCCGGACGGGACCATCTTCTGGACGAAGAACTTCTCGACCTTCGTGCCTTGGGCGGCGATGCGAGCGGCCATCTCGACGGCCTGCTGCTTCACCTCGGGCGCGCCCTCGAGGTTGAGAACGACGGCCTTGGCCTCGGTCTTGTGAATCAGCTTGGGGGCGACGCCCTTGAGCGCCACCTTGCCGCCGATCTCCGCCGCCGCGGCGCCGGCCTCTTCCGGAGTGGCCGCGAGACGCCACGCTGCCATTGGGACGCCGTAGCAGCCGAGCAGCTTCGCAACCTCGTCAGGCAGCAGCCAGCGCGACTTCTCGTCGTCGGCCTTCTGCAGGGACGCCAGGACGTCGGCGATCAGGGCCTTGCCCTCGGACTCGCGGATGTCGGGATAGCGCGGTACGACGCCCTCCGGTGTCTCGGCCCAGATGCCGTAGCGAACGGCGTGGGCGAGAGCGCGAGCGGCGTCCTCGGGGAACGGATAGGACGGCAGCGAGAGGCCGTCGGTCTTGAGCGAGTTCGGCGTGCCCTTGCTCGAGAGGAAGACCGAAAGGAGCGGGATCTCGCGCGGCAGCTCGAGCGCGGCCTCGCGAATGCCCGCGGCGATGCCCTCGGGTGTCGTCACCAGGACCGGGACGTACAGGATGATGATGGCGTCGATGCCGTCCCACTCGGCCAGGATCTTGAGGGCCTTGCGGAAGGACTCCGGCGGGGCCGCCGCGATCATGTCGACCGGGTTGTTGTAGCCGGCCTCCGGCGGCAGGAACCCCGCCAGCTTGGCCTTGATGTCGTCGGGGACCTGCGGCACGACCAGGCCGTCCGCCTCGCAGGCGTCGGCGCAGAGGATGCCGGGGCCGCCGCCGTTGGTCAGGATGGCGACGCGGTTGCCCTTCGGCCGGGGCTGATTGGCCAGCAGCGTGGCGACGTCGAAGAACTCGCCCAGCGTGTCCGTGCGGATCACGCCGGCCTGCTTGAACAGCGCGTCGACGGTCACGTCCGAGGCGCCGAGGAGGGCGCCGGTGTGCGACGAGGTGGCGCGTGCGCCTGCCGAGGAGCGGCCGCTCTTGACCACGAGGATCGGCTTCTGGCGCCCGACCCGTCGTGAGATGCGGGCGAACTTGCGCGGGTTGCCGATCGACTCCAGGTACAGCGCGATCACGTCGGTCGCGGGATCGTCGGCCCAGTACTGGATGAAGTCGTTGCCCGAGAGGTCGGCCTTGTTGCCGACCGAGATGAATGTCGAGAGCCCGAGCGAGAGGCTGTTGGCGTACTCGATCACGGCCAGGCCGAGCGCGCCGGACTGCGACAGGAAGCCGACGTTCCCCTGCATCGGCGCGTTGGGCGAGAACGTGGCGTTCATCCGGATGTCGTCGTGGGTGTTGATGACGCCCATGCAGTTGGGGCCGATGACGCGCATCCCGTTCTCACGGGCGATGCCCATCAGCTCGCGCTGCATCTCGCGGCCGGCGGGGCCCGCCTCGGCGAAACCGGCGGTGATGACGACCATGCCGTGGACGCCCTTCTGGGCGCATTCCTTCGCGGCGGCCATGACCAGCTTCGCCGGGACGACGATCACGGCCAGGTCGACGGGGCCCGGGATGTCCAGGATCGACTTGTAGGCGCGGACCGACTGCACGACCTCGGCGCCCGGGTTGACCGGGTAGACCGGGCCGTTGAACCCGCCGTCCATCAGGTTGTGGAAGACCTCGCCGCCGATCGAGCCGCGCTTGCGGCCGGCGCCGATCACCGCCACGGAGCGTGGGGCCAGCATGCCGCGGACCGCGTTCATCGACGCGATCTGCTCGCGGGCCTCGAAGCGGGCCTGGGCCTCCGGCGTGATGGAGGTGGGGAACTGGACCCGGACCATGCCCGGCTCGCTCTTCATGGTCATGCCGAAGCCGCTCTCACGGAAGACGTCGAGCATCTTGTTGTTCTCGGCCAGGACGTCGGCCTCGAAGACGGCCACTCCGTCGTCGTCCGCCGCCTCGGCGAGGCGCTTGAGCAGCAGCGTTCCGAGGCCGCGGCCCTGATACGAGTCCGTGACCGTGAAGCCGACCTCAGCCCGATCGTCCGCGGTCCGGTCGTAGCTCGCCTGGGCCACCACGTTGGGGCCGTGGACCGCCAGCACGCAGCAGTCCTCGCAGCCCTCGACGCCGGACCAGCGCCTGGAGATGGCTTCGAGGTCGGCTGTATTGGAGCGGAAGCGGAGCCGGCGCGAGTCGTCCGAAAGACCGCGCAGGAATGCCAGGATCGCCGCCTCGTCGGCCGGCTTGGCCGCCCGTATGCGGACCGACGATCCGTCGCGCAGTACAACGTCGGTGTCGCGGGGGGAGTAGCTCGTGCTCATGCTGCCGCCTTCGCTAGTCGTGGGTTGGGTCTGCGGGGACCCGACGTCGGCCGCACCCCGCGTCGGAGTGGCGCTGCAGGGGCGACTGCGATCACGAGCGAGCTTCGGCGATGGCCCGCGCGGCGAGTAGGGCCAATGTGCGCCCGCTGCGGGCCGTAGGTCCCGAGCCTGGTGGGCGGGTCGGGGGCCGAATAACCGGATCCACGCATGCGCCTGCGGGACAGCGGG
This sequence comes from Candidatus Limnocylindrales bacterium, assembly GCA_050008515.1. GTDB lineage: Bacteria > Chloroflexota > Limnocylindria > Limnocylindrales > CSP1-4 > Fen-1039. Next base: position 17,161 of record JBEKMM010000009.1, on the reverse strand, counting down.
GTTTCCGGCTCCGTGCCTAACGAAATCCGAGCGCTGCCCCGGGGCGCGCCTGACGATCGCGGGGAGTGGCGGCGGGCGGTGGAGAGTGGCGCCGTGACGATCGAGCGAGCCGGCGGCCGGCAGGGCCGGTTTCGGAACGCGCCGGATCGGGCTCAGGACCGCGACGACCCGGACGGCAGGCCGGCCAGGTAGGGGAGGATCTGATCCGGCTTGAGAACCGCGGCCCAGGGCGCCCGATCCACCTCGTGCGGGGCCGTCACGACCGCGGCGTAGACGTTGGCTACGAGCTCGCGATCGTCCCACCGCCGACCGACGCCATCGGCGCCCCAGCCGAGGCGAGCCCTCCGGATGGGCAGCTCGAGACGCATCCACTGGCCCTCGACGTCCACTTCCCAGTGCTCGCCGAAGCGGCCGACCCAGCCGTCCGCGCCGGGGGCCTGGCGGAAGACGACCGCCCCGAACCGGCCCACGGCCACCTGCGGCCCGCGCTGGCCGATCGAAACGCGAGGGGCATGGAGAGCGCCCTGGGTCATGGTGCGATCCTGCGCCCGCGGGGCCAGGGAAGCACTACGTGCCATGACCGGTTGTTCGTCGGCACCGATTCGGTCCCCTGGTGCGCGCGCGCACCGCCCGATGGATCTGGTCCCTGCTGGGTCCATTGGAGCCGTGGGCGGAGAAAGGGAATGGTTCAGTGGGGTGTGGTGCGGTCTTGCGGGCTGCCGCATTCGACCCCTGTAAGGCAGCCTGACAGGTCGGCAGGCATGGTCCCAGGGCGAGGTCCTGGGGGCCATGACGCCCGTACCATTGCCCGGTCCCCCCGGCCGTCCCATTGTCCGGGGTAAGAGGGGCTCCTTTGTCCGCGGAGGTATCGGAGTTGTCGAGAAGGCGCCATCGAGGGCTTCACGCCAGCTGGCTCGTGGCGTCCCCGCTCGCGCTGCTCCTGCTCTCCGTTGCGGTCGGCGTCGCCACCGCCCATCACGACGGCCACCTCTCCGATGCCTCCGTCTCGCCGCGCCAGGTCGAAGCCGGCGGCACCGTGGCAATGGCGGTGACCTACACCGACGCCGCCGGCGCCGTGCCCAGGGCCGTGGCGGTCGTCGTCGACCGGACGATCGAACCGATGGCCGCCGGATCCGGCGCGCTCAAGACCGGGGTGCGCTACGAAGCGTCCGTTGTGCCGGCCGCCGGCTGGCACGGCATCGCCTTCACCGCCACCGACGCCACGGGCGTCGAGGAAACCGTCTGGGCGGGTTACCTCCAGGTCAAGGGGGGCGACACGCCGGGGTCCGGCTCCGACCCGACCCCCGCACCAACATCGTCATGCAAGCCCAAACCGGGTGCCACGAGAACGCCCGCCCCCACGCCGGCGGTGGGCGGCGGGCATGGCGGCGACGGCCAGGACGGCTCCGGCGGCGGCGACGGCGGCTCGGGCGGTTCGCGTTCCACGCCGGGCAGCGGCGCCACTCCCGCCCCGGGCAGCGGCACCTCGCCGACGCCGGGCGCCACCCCGGCTCCGGGCAGCGGCGGCTCGCCGGCCCCGGGTGCTACTCCGGCACCGGGCGGCGCAGCCTCTCCCGCTCCCACCGGCGCGACGGATAAGCATCCCGGCGCCGCGACCACGACCCGGCCGGGTGCCGGCGGGCAGAGTGCCGGCGGGCAGGGTGGCCAGTCTGGGCCGGCCGGCAACGCCGTTGCAGGCCCCGGCGACGGCCACGCGACGGACCCGGCAGCCGGGTCTGCCGCTTTGGGCGATGTGATCGTCAAAGCCGTCGAGGAAACGCGGGGGGCGGTGGCCACCGGCGTCGAGCAAGCTCGTGCCGATCTGCTGGCCCAGTACGGCCACGCCTCGCTGCCCACCCTGCTTCGCGAGCTGGCGCCCACGATCGTCACGGCCACGACCGGTGGCGCGGCCTGGGCCGCCTTCGTGATCTTCGGCAAGCGCCGTCGCGACGGCGACGAGTCCGAGCCCGATCTGCTGCTGGCCACCTCTGCCGCGACCGGCGTGGACACGGGGGCCGCGCAGGGCCTGCGGACCGTTGACGAGTCGCAGCTGCCGCGCTGGCGCCGGCCGTCGCTGCAGCAGGTCCGCAAGGCCGATCCTCTCCGCGCCGTGGCCGAGGCACCAACGATGTCCTTCGCCACGGCGGGCGTCCGGCCGTTGGAGAGATACGAGCGCCGCAACATCCGGTACCGCCTGGTTCGGCTGCTGGACTGCCCCGACGAGGTCCGCGCATCCGAGATCGGCATCCTCGATCGCGGCGATGAGATCCAGCTCCTGGAGCGGTACGGCGTCTACTGGCGCGTCCTGTGCCCCGACGGGCGGACGGGTTGGGTACACCGGATGACGCTGTCCGAGCCGGTGTCGGAGTCCACGTTCAAGGTCGCAGAGGCGGTCGTGCCCGCGTGCGGGCCGGCCTTCGAGCCCACCTTCGAGGCGACCGAGGAGCCGGTCGAGCCTACGGCCGCGGCGCCGGAGGAGAACGTCGATGGGCTCCTGGAGGCCTACATGCGAGCCCGGAGCGACGTCGCGCGCCCGGTCGAGGGAGTCGAGCCGGCCGGGCTCGAAGCGGTCGGGGCCGTCGAAGCATCGGTGGAGGCGATCGCAAACGAGCCTGCCCCCGCCGTCGGGCCGTCGGTCGCGGCGCTGGCTCACGACTACCTGCAACGAGCCGGGTTCGCCGTTCATGGTCCCGAGTCGGCAGCCCAGCCCGCGGTCGAAACCGGTGCCTCTACCGCTTCGGTCGACCGGCCTTCGAGCGACGCGACTCCCGCCGCAAGACCAGAACGTGCTGATGGGCTATATTCGGGACATAAGAGCGGGGGTAGCCGTAAGGCCTCAACCGCGTCCCGGCCTGGTGCCAGATCACGTCCCCCTTCGCGGTGAAGCCGGCGTGCGTGGCGCGCTCGGCCAGATCCGCGCCGGTGAAGATGTAGCGCCCGTCCTGGTAGGCATCCCGGACGATCACGGTCGCGTAACGCTCCGGCCGAAGGACGCGCGCGAGTTGCGAGAAGACGGTCTCCATTCGATCGAGGAACGTCTCATAGTCGGCGCTGTTGGCCAGGTCGCCCGCGTGATCGGTGACCATCGAGTAGTCGGTCCGACGGTTGGCATGCCGCTCGGCCAGCTTTCCGCCGGCCATCGTGATCGGCAGCTGGATGTTGTAGGGCGGATCGGTCGCGATGAAGTCGACGCTGCCGGCCTCCAGCTGGGGCAGGACGAGGAGCGAGTCGCCCAAGCGCATCTCCAGGCCCGCCGGGTCGAACGATCGCTCGCCGCCCGGATCGCCGTTGCCGATGTCGGCCAGGATCGGGCCGCGCCCGTCCCGCTCGGCCGCCAGAATGCGCATCAGCGATTCGTAGACGGCGACCCAGCGAGCCTCGATCTCGATCCCGATCGCGCGCCGGGGACCGCGTGCGATCGCCGCTCCGAGCAGAGTCCCCCCGACTCCCGCGAACGGGTCCAGGACGAGCTCGCCGGTGGTGGTGAAGAACTCGATCAGGCGCGCCATGAGCCGCGGCGGCTTGTTGGCGCCGTGCTGCTTGCGGAGGTCGTGGCCGAGCTCGGAGGGGTAGGCGGTTCCCCAGACGGACTTGGTGAAGTAGAGCCACTCCTCGCCCGAGAGCTCGTTGAGGGTGTTGTTAGGGTGTCTGGGACTCACCCCACGAGCCTAACAGGCGCGGCGGCGGTTCTCGTGCCCGCTACGGAATGGGCGCCCGGAACCGGGCACCGAGCGGTTACCCTAGGCGGGCCGAGGGGCACGGCGAGGCTTTGCAGTGAGTTTCGCCACAACTTGGATCTCGGGAAGCCATGACGAACAGCATCGAGCGGAGCGGCGCACGCGGCTTCGACGGGCGCTCCTCGCACCGCAGGCTCTGGAGCGACCGGTTTGTCGGCCGTGAGCGCCCCCTGGAGCGGATCGCCTTCGGGCTGCAGAGCGTCACCGACGGCAAGCCCAACGCGCTCATCCTTTCGGGGACCGCGGGCCTGGGGCTGACGCGCCTCCTCGCCGAGACGGAGCGGCGAATCGGAGCGCTCGCGGATCCGTTCGCGGCGGTCCACGGGGTTGCGATGCCGGCCACCTCGGGCGTGCCGTACGCGCCGATCAGCGCGGCCCTGGAGCAGCTGCTGGCTCCCGTCTCCGACGAGACGCTGGCCGCCCTGGTCGGCCCCACGGGCGACGCCATCGCCCGGCTGGTGCCCGGCCTGCGGCCACGCCTGGCGGCGCTGGAGCTGCTGCCCAACCGGCCGCGCGTCGTCGCCACCGAGTGGCGCGAGGCGCGCATGTTCGAGGCGGTCCTGGGGTTGCTCGAGCGACTCGGCGAGCGGCAGCCGGTGGCGCTGCTGCTCGAGGACATGCACCACTCCGATGCCGCGACCCGTGGCCTGGCCACGTTCCTGGCTCGCGTCTCGCGAGGCCAGCGCGTGATGCTCGTCCTGACATACCAGCCCGACCGGCTGCTTCGATCCGACCCGTTGCGGGCGACGCTGGCCTCACTCGCCACCACGCCCTCCGTCGTGAGCGCCGAGGTCGCGCCGTTCGACCGCGCGGAGCTGGGCCAGCTGATCGAGGCGATCGAGGGCGGGCGGCCTTCCTCCACGACTCTGTTGCTGGTGGCCGAGCGCTCGCGCGGCAACCCGCTGATCGCCGAGGAGCTGCTCGCGGCCAGGCGCGAGCTCTCCGGCGTGTCTCTCGCCGGCTCGTTCGAGCGGCTCGTGACGGCGCGCTCCTCGCTCCGCTCCCCGGAGTGCCGCCGGGTGCTGCGGCTGCTGTCCCTCGCCGGCGCGCCGGTCACGCGGCCGATGCTGATGGCGATGGCCACGGAGTTCGAGCGGCGGGCGCCGGCGCGGCCGCCGCGCTCGGCAGGCGGCGGGCACAGGGGCGACGGCCTGGACACGGACATTTCCGCCGGTGCTGCCGAGGCGCTCGATCACGGATTCCTGGTCGAGACCGCCGACGGGCCGCTCATGGGGCAGGGGCGCGAGCACCGGATCCGGTTCCGCCATGAGCTGATCGCCGAAGCGATCGCCGCCGATCTGCTCCCGGCGACGCGGCGCCGTTACCACGCCGCCCTTGCCGTCGCGGGGAGAGCCGTTTCGGCGCCCGCAGCCGCGGCCGTCGAAGCGCCGATCTGGGCTCAGCGGGCCCGCGATTACCATCTTCCGCGCGGCGTTCCTCCGGCCCCTCTCTCGTCTGCCGCAGGCTCGACCCAGCCGTCCGCCGCCGCAACCGCGCCTCCGCAGCCGGCAGCCGCCCTGGCTCATCACCTGGCCGCCCATCAGCTGGCCGAGGCCGAGCAGGCGGCCCTGGCCGCTGCCGCGGCGGCCGAGGCGCTGGACGCCGGAGCGGACGCGCTCGCCCACTACGAGAAGGCCCTGGCACTGTACGAGATCGTGCGCCTTGAGGAAGATGCCCCGCGCCTGCCCGACCTGTACATTCGCGCCGCCGAGGCGGCGTTCGCCGCCGGGGACCCGGCTCGCGCCTCGGCTTATTCGGAGGCAGCCGCAGCCGCCCTGGACGCTCCCCAGGAGCGGCTCGCGCTCGGCCTGGTGATGGAGCAGCTGGGCCGATACCGCCGCGCCTCGGGCGACCAGGAGGGTTCGCTGGCCGCCTACAAGCGGGCCGTCGATCTCGTACCTCGCGAGCCGACTGCGGCTCGGGCTCGCGTTCTCGGCTCGCTGGCCCAATTCCGGATGCTCGAGGGGGTCTTCTCGGAAGCGAGGCGGTATGCGCAGGAAGCGGTCGCGGTGGCGACCACGGTCGGCGACGAGGCTCGCCAGGAGCTTCTCCACGCCACCTGCACGCTCGCCGTGGCGGAGGCGTGGGGAGAGGAGCCCGAACCTGCCGTGGAGATGCTCCGCCAGACGTTGGTGGACGCCGCCGCGCTCGGCCGACTCGACGACCTGTTCCGCGTGTATGCCAACCTGACCACCGTCCTGGACCTGCTCGGCCGCCGGGAAGAAGCGATCGCGATGGCCTACGAGGGAATCGCCGAGGCGGAGCGGGAGGGCCAGGCCACGGTGTACGGCAACTTCCTGCGGGCCAACGCCTCCGACTCGCTGTTCTTCATGGGCCGCTGGCAGGAGTGCCGCCGTCTCTGCCTGGACGCTCTGAGCTGGAACCCGGTGGGCATCTGGTTCCTCTCGCCGCTGCTGACTCTCGCTACGGTCGAAGTCGCCATGAGCGCGGGCGAGTCGGCCGGGAGACTGCTGGGGCAAGTTCTGCTCGCGGTCGAGACTGTCCAGGACCCTCAGTTCGCCGTGCCGGCTCAGCAGACCGCGGCTGCCTACGCCCTCTGGCAGGAGGACCTCGTCGATGCCCGCCGGGCGGCAGAGCGGGGCTGGCAGAAGGTCAGCGACACGGAGGATTGGCTGCTGATGGCGCGCATGGCGTCGACGTGCCTGGAAGTGGACGCCACGATCGCCGCGGATGCCCATCGCCGCCGCGACCTCGCGACACTGGCGGCTGCCCGCGAGCGGAGCCTTCCGATCGTCCTCCAGGCGGAGTCCGTGGTGATGGGCTGCGGGGTTCCGGCCAGATTCGGGTCACGCCGCCAGGCCGACCTGGCGATCCGGGTCGCCCGCGCGTTCCGGGCCCGTGTCGAGGGTCGCGACGACCCGGCCACCTGGACGCAGCTCGCCGCGGACTGGGCCGAGCTGGGCGATCCGTACGAGGCCGCCCGCGCCCACTGGCGCGAAGCCGAAGCTCTGCTCGACCGATCCCGTGGCCGGTCCACTCGGACCGTCGCCCGAGAGCCGCTGGTCGCCGCAGCGGAAGGCGCCTACGCACTCGGGGCCTGGCCGCTTCTGCGGGCCGTGGCCGAGCTCTCGCGGCGGGCCATGCTGCCGCTCCCCAAGCCGATCGAGGCCGCCCTCGAGGGCCGGCTGGAGCCGCTTGCCGGTCCGTCCCGGTCGCCCGGCACTCGACCTGCTCCTTCCACTCGGCCCGCGGCGCCGGCGGATCGCTCGTCCGCGATGAGTCCGGCCGCCGGCCCGTCGTTCGGCCAACCGGCCCCCGGCGGGCCCCGACGGGAGTCCGGCGTCGTGGCCGACTTCGCCGCCTCGGCGGTCCAGCAGGCCCAGCACGACTTCGGCCTGAGCAAGCGCGAGCTGGAGGTGCTGGCCCTGATCGCCGAGGGACGGAGCAATCCCGAGATCGGGCGGCAGCTCTACATCACGCGCAAGACGGTGGCCGTGCACGTCAGCAACATCCTGACCAAGCTCGGGGTGTCGGGGAGGGTCGAGGCGGCCGCCGCGGCGATCAGGCTGGGGCTGACCGAGCGCGCCTAGGGCGCGGCCGGATCAGCGCCGGCTGCGGGCGGCCTCGCAGCCCTCGGCCGTCGCGCCAGCGTGAAGACAAAAAACCCGGACTCAGAGTCCGGGTTTCTTGCGGCGAATCCGGTCTACCAGCGCTTGCCCCAGATGATCACGACAAGCACCAGGATCGGAGCCAGTGCGTTGAGATCCACAGCCGACTCCTTGTTCGTTCTCCCCCGAGGGGACGTTGCCGCGCAGGCCGCGTGCAGTACGGCGAACCATAACCCCTTCTGCAAGGGATTCTCAATCGCTCATCCGTACGGAGGGTACCGGCCGGCTCAAGGTCGGGGTCCTGCCCGGTCCGCAGCCGATTGGGGCAAGGGCATTCCCCTAGGGAATCCGACGGATTCGGACCCGGCCTGGTCCGCCGACCGTCGCGCGACCGGAGGATCGGGACTTACACTGCGGCCAGCAGACTCGGGCCTGCGCAGCGCCGCGGAGGCTCGCCTGCCCAGCTCGAGGTGACGGGGCGTGCCCACCGATCTGCAGTTCCAGGCCGACATCTCGACGCGGCTCCTGGTGGCCGCAGTCTTCGGGGCGATGATCGGCCTGGAGCGCGAGATCCACGGCCATCAGGCGGGGGTCCGAACCCACATGCTCGTGTCGCTGGGCTCGGCGATCTTCACCGTGCTCTCGATGTATGGCTTCCCCCAGGTCGCGGGCGCTGGAAGCACGGACCCGAGTCGCATCGCGGCCCAGATCGTGACCGGCATCGGCTTCCTGGGCGCCGGCGCGATCGTCAAGTTCGGGACGAACGTGCGCGGTCTCACGACCGCTGCCAGCCTGTGGGTCGTGGCGGCCGTCGGTCTGGCGGCCGGGACCGGGGCCTACTTCGTGGCCGCGGTCGGCACCGCGCTGGCGATGATCTCGCTGTGGCCCGTTCATCGCCTGGTCGCCAGGCTGGAGCTGTCCGGGGGGCGGGCGGTGCGCGTCAGGCTCAGTCTCAAGAAGCTCGATTCGTTTGCGGGCGTCTCCCAGGTCCTGCTGTCCAACCGGGTCGAGATCATGAGCGTGCAGAGCGAGAAGTCGAAGGGCGGCCACTTCATGGACCTCGAGCTTCGGCTGCCGGTTGGAGGGCTGGACCACAAAGTCGTCTCGGAGCTGGGGCAGTTGGGGGACGTCGAAGTCGAGTCGATCACCGCGGCCGAGGAGGCCTGACGCTGCGGCCGGTCAGCCGGCCGAGACCTCCGGCGCCGTGGGATCCGTGGGTGGCGCGGCCAGCGCGGCGTCCACGGCAGCCAGCAGAGATTGGGCCGTGAACGGCTTGGGCAGGTACCGGATGCTCGGGTCCAGGATGCCGTGCTTCACGATGGTCGTGTCCGCGTGCCCCGACATGAACATGACCCGCAGGCCCGGATGCCTGGCCAGCAGCCGATCGGCGACCTCGCGACCGTTCATCGCCGGCATCACCACGTCCGTCAGGAGAAGGTCGAACGACTCGCCGGCGTGTGCCGCCAGGGCAACGGCGCCGCTCGCAGCCGAGAGGACCTCGTAGCCGGCTCGCTCGAGCACGCGGGTGGCGAAGCCCCTCACGCTGTCGTCGTCCTCGACGACGAGGATCGTGCCGGACCTGGGCTCGGAGCGCGGTTCAGCTTCGGCCGGCGACTCCCGGTGCGACGCGATGGAATCGGTCTCGACCCAGGGCAGGTATATGGAGATGGTGGAGCCCTGCCCCGGCTCGCTCCGTGCCCAGATAGAGCCGCCCGACTGGCGCACGATCCCGTACACGGTAGCCAGACCGAGGCCGGTCCCTTTGCCGGGCCCCTTCGTCGTGAAGAACGGCTCGAAGACGTGCTCGAGGGTCGCGGCGTCCATCCCGATGCCCGTGTCCGACACGGCGACCATGGCGTTGGGACCGGGCGTGGCCGAGGCGTGGGACCGCGCCACGGCTTCGTCCAACTCCACGTCCGCCGTCTCGATGGTGAGCGTGCCTCCGTCCGGCATCGCGTCTCGGGCGTTCACGGCGAGGTTGACGATCACCTGCTCGATCTGGCTCGGGTCGGCCAGCACCGCGCCTCTCGTCGGCGGGCATACCGTCACGAGTTCGACGTCCTCGCCGAGGAGCCGCCTGAGCATCGGCTCCAGGCGGCGGACGATCGCGCCAAGGTCCACGACCTCGGGTTGCAGCACCGTCCGCCGGGCGAAGGCGAGAAGCTGGCGCGTCAGCGCGGCCGCGCGATCGGAGGCCTGCTCGATCTGCTCCAGATCGTCGCGAACGCTCGCGTCTGGTGGTAGCTGGGCCAGCGCCAGCGAGGCGTTGCCGCGGATGGCCGTGAGCAGGTTGTTGAAGTCGTGGGCGATGCCTCCGGCCAGCCGGCCGATCTCCTCCATCTTCTGGGCCTGGCGCAGTTGCTCCTCCAGCGCGGCTCGCTCCGTCTCGGCCTGACGGCGCTCGCTGATGTCGCGGGCGATGCTCAGGACGGCCGGATGGCCTCCCAGATCGATCACGGCCGCGCTCAGCTCCACGGGGACGACGGTCCCGTCGCGCCGCCTGTGCGCGGTCTCGAAGAACGCGCTGCCTTGCGCCATCAGATGCGAAACCCTCTCGGGCACAAGGGCCGCAAACTCGGGCATGTCGAGGTCGCTCGGCGACATCGCCAGGAGCTCGTCGCGGGTGTAGCCCAGTCGCTCGCACGCGGCCCGGTTGACCTCGATGAAGTTGCCCGTTGGATCGTGGATGAAGATGGCGTCGCTGGCGAAGTCGAAGAGCGTCCGGAAGCGCTCTTCGGACTGCCGGAGCGCCTGTTCGGTCCTGTAGCGGTCCGAGATATCCAGGCCGGCAGTGACCATTCCGGCTATCTCCCCGCCCGGAGATCTCAAAGGGGCCTTTGTCAGGAGCTGGCGTCTGGCCGTGCCGTCTGGAAAGTACAGGTTCGCCTCGTAGGTCTCGACCGCCCCTTCCTCCAGGACCGGGCGGTCGTGGGCGGCGTGCATCTCGGCGTCGGCCTGGTCCAGTTCGCCGTACGTCCGGCCGACGAGCCCTTCGCGGGGACGGCCGGGACCGGCGGCGAAGGCGGCATTGGCCAGCCGTGGGCGACCATCGGTGTAGTGGGCGACTATCGGGATGGGGATCGCGTCGAGGAGCTGCTGCATGAGGCGAGCCTGCTCCCGAAGCGCCGCCTCGGACCGTTTGCGCTCGGTCATGTCGCGGTACACCGTGAGGATCGCCAGCCGGCCGCGGAACTCCACGCGACGGGACACGGCCTCTATGGGCATCTCCGTCCCGTCTCGTCGAACATGCGTCGCTTCGATGGCGCTGACGGCTCCGCCCTGCATGATCAGCTCGACGCGTTCCGGGATGGTGGCCGCCGACTCCGGCGAGTTGATGGCGCCGACCGGCATCGCCAACAGCTCCTCCCGGGTGTAGCCGAGCCGTTCGCAAACGACGCGGTTGACCTCCAGGAAGTGGCCGCCAGGTTCCCAGATCGCCACGCCATCGCCGACGCTGTCGAAGATGGTGCGGAACTGCTCCTCCGATTGACGCAGGGCCTCCTCGGCCCCGTGCCGGGCGGTGATGTCGCGGACGGACGCGATCACCCCGATGATCTGCCCGCTGGCGTCGCGGTGAGGTCGGTGCGTGTTCAGGCTCCAGCCGCTTCGACCGGTCTGGGGCACCGTGTACTCGAACTCGCGCGACTGTGGCCGGCCCGTTTCCAGGACTCTGCGGACGTTCTCTTCGATGCCGGCGGCCATGGTCCCGGGGAAGATGTCGCGTGCCCGTCGGCCGAGAACCTGGTCCGCCGCCAGGCCCGTCATCTCTTCCATCCTTGGGTTCCAGACGACATACCGGAGGTCGCGGTCGAAGACGACCAGTCCTTCGCCGGAGCTGGCGATGATCGTCTCGATGAAGGCATTCCGGTCGCGAGTCACGGCCTCGGCGCGGCGGCGATCCGTCACATCCTCGATCATCGCCATCACCCAGGTCGGACCGACGCGCGACAGTCGGATGAGCACGGAGCGGTCGGACTCCGCATCGTGTCGTTCGAATTCCACGGGCTGCCCGCTGACCGCGACCAAGGCCGCCCGCTCGATGAGCTCCGGCCCCAGGTGGGGTCTGACCTCCAGAACGCGTTTGCCGACCAGGTCATCGGCGCTCAGACCGGCCAGCCTCTTGAATGCCGGATTGACGTCCACGACGCGGTAGTCGATCGGCTTGCCGGCCTCGTCGAAGGTCGTCTCGCCGATGACGACGGCGCTCGACATCTGCTCGAAGAGCAGCCGATGGATGTTGTCGATCCCAGGCCCGTTCGTGACGACGGCAGCCGTTCGCGCCGGTCGATTCGACCCGCCCCGGCCTGCGTTCGCCACCTTCAGCCCCTTCCCCGACGCGTCAGCACTGCCTCACATCGCCGCCGCTGCGGGGCAGTCATTCGCGTTCCAGTACACCGCACTCCAGAGCCGCCCACCAGCGGTCGGCAGATGCGGCCATCTTGGCACCGCGATCCCGGGGCGTACATGCGTTGTTCGGAGGAGGCGTCGCGCGTTCTTGCCCTCTGGCAACGGAAACCCTGGCGCCGTCGCGTAAGACAGCGAGGCAGATCTACTGGGCCTTGACCGCCGCGATCAGATTCGCGAGGCCCTGCTTGGCGTCGGCGAAATACATGCCCGTCTTGGGGTTGACGTAGAGCGGGTTGTCGATGCCGGCGTAGCCGCGACCCATCGAGCGCTTCATGACGATGATCGACCGGGCGCGATCCACGTCCAGGATCGGCATGCCGAAGATCGGGCTGGACCGGTCCGTGCGGGCGGCGGGGTTGGTGACGTCGTTCGCGCCGACCACGAGCGCGACGTCCGTCCGTTCGAATTCGGGGTTGATCTCGTCCATCTCTTTGAGCTGCGGATACGGCACGTTGGCCTCGGCCAGCAGCACGTTCATGTGGCCCGGCATCCGGCCGGCCACGGGGTGGATGGCGTACGAGACGTCGATCCCGCGAGCCTCCAGCAGGTCGGCCAGCTCGCGCACGCCGTGCTGCGCCTGGGCGACCGCCAGGCCGTAGCCGGGAATGATGACGACCTTGCTGGCGTAGGCGAGCTGGATCGCGGCGTCGTCCACGGAAATCGCCCGGACCGTGCCGCCTTCGCTCGTCATCGCCGCCGGCGACCCCTCGGCGGCGCCGAAACCGCCGACCAGGATGTTGCCGATCGAGCGGTTCATCGCGTCGGCCATGAGCTTGGTCAGGATCGCGCCCGAGGCCCCGACGAGGGCGCCGGCCACGATCAGGATCACGTTGCCGACCACGAAGCCGGCCATCGCCACGGCGCTGCCCGTGAAGGCGTTCAGCAGCGAGATCACGACCGGCATGTCCGCCCCACCGATCGGCAGGACCATTGTCACGCCGAAGATCAGGGCGCCGGCGAGTGCCGCGACCAGGAGAAGGTCCAGGACTTCGGTGTCGTAGTTGAACAGCCCGGCGCCGGCGAGGACCAGCACGATCGAGCAGCTGACCGCCACGATCAACGCGACGGCCGAGAGGAACCGTCCGCCGGGCAGGATGATCGGCTGGCCCTTGAGCCTGCCCATCAGCTTGGCCGAGGCGATCAGCGAGCCGGTGAAGGTCACCGAGCCGACGACGATATCGACGACGATGAAGAAGATCAGCCAGCCGTCCAGGGCGGCCAGCGCGCCTTCGGGGGTGCGCTGACCGCTCAGGCGGACGAACTCGTCGATGGCCAGCAGGCCCGCGGCTCCGCCGCCCACCGCGTTGAAGAGCGAGACGAGTTGAGGCATCGCCGTCATCGCGACCGTCCGGGCCAGTTGCAGGCCGACCGCCCCGCCGACCACCAGGCCGGCGACGATGATCAGCCAGTTGCCGATCCCCGGGCCCGAGTTGGCGACGAAGACGAGCTCCGAGATGACGGCGATGGACATGCCGATCGCGGAGAGCCGATTGCCGTTGCGCGCCGAGGCGGGCGAGTTCATGAGGTGCAGGCCCACCACGAAGAGCGAGGCCCCGATCAAGAAGGCGAACTGCACCAGATACGCTAGGTCGGTGGTGGTCATGGCCGGCTCCTCGTCATTCGGCTGACTTGTCGGCCTTGGGGACCGGGCGACGTTTGAACATCTGCAGCATTCGATCGGTGACCCAGTAGCCGCCGACGACGTTCGCCCCGGCGAAGACGACGGCGACGAAGGCGAGGACGCCCGTCAGCGGATTGTCGGCCGTGGCCGCGAGCGCTATCGCGCCCACGAGAACGATGCCGTGGATCGAGTTGGTGCCCGACATCAGCGGTGTGTGCAGCGTCGCCGGGACGCGGCTGATCACCTCGAAGCCGAGCAGGATCGCCAGCGCAAAGACCGTCAGGTCGTTGATGAGCGTGCCGACGTTCATGCCTGGGCGCCTCCCTTTGGAGCCGGCTGGAGCAGCTTGAGGGTCGCCGGCTGGACGACCTTGCCACCGTGCGTGATCACCGTCGCGGCCGTCACCTCATCGTCGAAGTCGAGATGGATGCTCCCGTCGGCGACGAAGTTGAGCAGCAGGTTGGAGATGTTGCGCGAGTAGAAGATGCTGGCCCCGGTCGGCATCGACGCCGGCAGGTTGAGGGGGGCATGGATCTCCACGCCGTTCGCGCTGGTCACGACCTTGCCCGGCCTGGAGAGTTCGCAGTTGCCGCCCAGCTCGCTGGCTGCCATATCCACGATCACCGAGCCGGTCCGCATGCCCGCCACGGCGGCCCTTGTGAGCAGGACGGGGGGACGGCGTCCGGGGACCTGGGCCGTGGTGATCACGATGTCCGAGGTGGCGATGATGCCGTTCAGCTCGGCCTGCTGGGCGGCCTGCTCGTCCGCAGTGAGGGCGCGGGCATATCCGCCCTGGCCGGTGGCGTCGATCGCGGACTTGAGCGTGACGAACTGCGCTCCCAGAGACTCGGCCTGCTCCCTGGTGTCGCCGCGGACGTCGTAGGCCTTGACCATCGCCCCGAGCCGGCGGGCGGTGGCGATTGCCTGCAGCCCGGCCACGCCCACACCCAGCACCAGCACGTTGGCGGGCTTGGCGGTGCCGGCTGGGGTCGTGAGGAGCGGGAAATAGCGACCGAAGGCATTCGCGGCGATGAGAACGGCCTTGTACCCGCCGACGTTGGCTTGCGACGAGAGCGCGTCCATGCCTTGAGAGCGGCTGAGCGTGCGCGGGATGGCGTCCAGGCTGATGGCGGTCACGTTCGCGCGAGCGAGGCCGGCCATGGCATGGGGATCGAGCAGCGGCGCGAGCAAGCCGATGACGACCTGGCCCTCGTGGAGCATCTTCGCCTCGGCCGGCGCGGGTCGATGGATGCGCAGAATGACGTCGCTGGTCGAGTAGAGGGCCGCGGTGGTGACGATCCTGGCGCCCGCCTCGACGTAGCTCTGATCCGGGAAACAGGCGGCAGCCCCGGCGCCGCGCTCGACCAGCACGGTCACGTTCGCTTCCCGGAGCTTCTGGATCGCGTCCGGGACCAGCGCCACGCGCCGTTCCTCGGGAGCGGTCTCCCTGGCTACGCCAACTTTCATAGTGGTACCACCTGCTGCACGCAACTTGGACCGGCCGGCTCAAGGCAGGAGCGTCCAGCGAGGACGCGCCCGAAAGTCTAGCCCGGGTCGCCGGGACGTGCCGCGCCGTCTGGCACGGCCGCTCTCGGCGATCTGCTGCGCCCGACCGGTGGCCCGATCGTCCGGCCGGCGTTCGGAGTTGGAATCGAAGATCGCACATCTCACACTCCCGGGCGATCGGCGCGGTTTCGTGTCTCGCAGATCGACTTTGCGCCCATACATCGACGCAATCGATGATGCACTCTGGTCACATTTCCACGAAGGCGTATAGTCGTAGTGCCATCGCCGTTACACCGGCGAGTCACCTCCAATCGGGTCGTGGATCGGGAGAGAAATACCATGGTCACAGTTCGAAAGGCCGACCCGGCGCTCATGGACAAAGCCGCCCGCCCGGCGCGCGAGCTGAGCCCCGCCGCAATCGAGCGAGAGCAGCAGCAGCGCCAGTTCAAGCGGCTCATCGCCCAACTCAAAGGTCCTGAGCAGGTTTTCGCGGTTCGGCTCGATGCCAACGAAAAACCGATAACGATCCGGCAGCGATTGCTCCGCGTCGCCGCCGAGGCTCATGTCGAGATCGCCGTCCGAAAGCACGGCGACGGATTCCTGGTCGGCCTCCTGACACCTGACCGCCGCACGAATCGTGGCCGCCGCGCTGCGGGCGCACCCAAGGGCTGACGCGCAGCTCGTCATCGCTCGAGTCGACGAGTCCGATCGAAGCACCCGGGAGCCTCTCGGCGGATGGCGTCCCATCTGACGATGGCCGGCCGTCTGTCCAGACTTTCGCGCCTGGGTGGTCTGCGTAAGATGCTCTTGTTGGGTACCCGTGACCGCCGGCTCGCCGGAGCCGTCGGTGCGAGGGCGCTACCGGCGCACGGTGGAGGACCACGTGCGAGACGATAGCCACGAGAGCCACGCCGGTGCCGATTCGCTCGATCTCGGGTCGAGCCGTCGCCGGCTGGTCGAGATTCGGTGCGGCTTCGCC
This sequence comes from Candidatus Limnocylindrales bacterium, assembly GCA_050008515.1. Taxonomy (GTDB): domain Bacteria; phylum Chloroflexota; class Limnocylindria; order Limnocylindrales; family CSP1-4; genus Fen-1039. Next base: position 1,342 of record JBEKMM010000009.1, on the reverse strand, counting down.
GAACTGGCACGCCGTGAGGCCGAAGCCGCGGAGGCTCGCGTCGCGGAGACGCGGCTGCGATTCGATGCCCAGCTGGCCGTCCTGACCGCCGCCCAGACGGCGGTGGATCCGGGCGCCACCCGAGGCGCCAAGGAAGAAGCTCACCGCAACTTCCGCAAGGCGATCGGCGCCGCCAGGTCTCGGGCGCAGGTGGAGCTGGCCGCCGCCAGGTGGCTCGAGGAGATCAACCGCGTCAACAGCGCAGCCCGCGGCGAGCAGATGCGGATCCAGCGAGAGCGCGACACCATCGACGCCCTGGCGGCCGAGCTCGACCGCCTGACGGCGATCGCGGAGGCGAGTCGGGCCATGGCGGAGTCCGCCGTGGAGGCCTGCCACGCGGCGCAGGAAGCGCTGGCCGCCACTCAGGGCGAGGAGGTGGCCAGGGCCGCCGGCGATCCCTCTAGCGGCTCGGCGGCGGAGCTGATGTCGGCGCACGAGGCCGCGCAGGCCGCCCCCGCGGCGCAGCCGGCCACCACCCTGGCGGCTGTGGCGATCCGCCGCACCGCGCCCGCCTTCTCGGTGATGAAGGCCGATGCCGGCGCGGCCGGCGCACCGTCCTCATCGGCCGGCGCATGCGGGGGCCGCGCAGTCGCATCGGAGGAGGCAGCGCCGCCGGTCGACTTCCGCGGGCCGAAGCCGCCCACGATCGTTCGGCTCCTGCAGCGCGACGGCGCGACCATGAGTCGCCTGGTGGATTGGCTGTCGGGCCCGGATGCCGAGCAGCGGCGTCGCTGGCAGCTCTGCCTGTCGAACTTCGTGGACGCCGTCGTGGCGACGGCCATAGACAACGGCTGCTTCGCCTTCTCGGCCGGCGATCCCTTCTGGGATCAGCTCACCGTCGACGAAGCTCGCGAGGTGGCTCGCGGTCTGGCCGCGCTCGGCTTCCGCTACGACGGCATGGGCGAGTTCGCCGACGGCCGCGTGCCGGGCCAGCGCGAACTGTCGATGGCTCTCGGCCAGGCAGGCCTGCTGACCGTTCGCATCCGCAACTGGCCGCGGCCCGAGGAGGCGGCCCGTCTCTACCGCCGCGTCCAAGTCGACCCCATCGCGCTCCTGGCCGAGAAGGCGCCTTCGATCACGATGGGCGAGCTGGTCCTGATGCTCGGTCGGCGCGCCGAGGTGGCCGCCGACCTCTGGAACGACTGGTCGCGCGCGCGACCATTGCTGCTGCTGCCCAGTCGCGACTAGTGTCCCGAAGCGCAGCAGGCTAGGCAGTTCTGCCGTTCGCAGCTACGATTCGGTGCATGCCGAACCATCCAGCGCCCCCATTGACGATCAGCGAGTCTGAGCGAGCGTCGCTGCG
>JBEKMM010000008.1:0-185664 GCA_050008515.1 Candidatus Limnocylindrales bacterium | reverse complement strand
CCCTACACCTGGACGCTTGCGGCCGGGTCGCTCCCGCCCGGGCTGACCATCAACTCCGCCGGGCTGATCAGCGGCACGCCGACTCTCGCCGGCACCTGGACGGGCCTGGTCTTCCAGGTAAAGGACTCCGGGGGTGGCTCGGCCTTGTCAGGCTCCCTGTCGATCACGATCGACCCGAGCTTCTTCGTTGCCGTGCCTATCGCGCCACCCAGCCTCGCCGGCCTCGTCACGGACGCTTGCACCGGGCTGCCCATCACGCGCGGCGTGATCATCGGGCTGCAATCGACGGCCGCGGTGGGCCTCCCGGGTTCGGTCATCCGGCCTTCCGGTTCGACCATCTTCGGCTTCTTCGCCTACCCCATCCTCGCCGGCGGTAGCTACCAGTTGAGCATTCAGGCCCCTGGTTACGCTCCTCTTGGAGCGGCTCCGGGAGCGACGAGCCAGCCAGGGTTGCCGCTGACCCTAGACGAGAGCCGAACCGCCCTGCCCGACGGCGGCGCGCTGGCCGAGGGCCTCTTGCTCGACCTTCGCCTCGCTCCGCTGAATCCGCCTGCTACCGGGTGCCGGGCCGCACTGCCGCCGTTCTTCCCGACCCTCGCCGGGCGCATCGTGAGCAACGCCGGACGGGGCGTCGCCAACCTCAGTGTCGAGCTACAGACGGTCAACCCCGCGACCGGCCGGGCCGCTCCCGGCACCGACGCCCTCGGTCAGACGAACCGCCTGGGCCTGTTCTCCCTGACGGTGGCCAATCTCGGCGCTTTCGACGAGGGCCAGCACCAGGTGGTGGTGTACCGAGCCGGCCGAAGCGACGCGCTCACGGTCAAGCTCGGCGACCAGGCGGGCCTCTCGGCCCCGTCGGGTTACGAGAGCCTGGTCGTCGGTCTCCGGCTCCCAGCGGATCACCCCGGCCTCGCTGCCGGCCCGGGCTCCTCAAGCGCGGACGGCGCAGTGACCTCCTCGATCGACGTAGCGACCACTCCCGCATCAGCCCAATTGATCGGTCTTGACGTCTCCGGTATGCCCACGGAGGTCACGCCACGGCCGCGAGGGCCTCGGGGGCCGCTCTCCAGGCGCCGCGCTGGATGACCCTGGGAGCGCCGGCAGCTCGGAGGGTTGGCGGCCGGATGTGTGACCCGGCCGAGATCGCGGCGTCGTGGGACCTCTGGAAGCTGGAGACAGAGTCCAGCCTGGCGGCCATCCTGGGCTGAGCGAGCGTGGCACTACTGGTGCCGGCTGCCAGGTCAGGAGGCCGCAGGCTGGGGCGGCCGATTGCCGCCAGGTCCTGCTCGTCGTATACTCCCGGGGAGTATGCAGACCGCAGAGACAACCCCCGTCCTCGCCAACGCCTCAGCTACGCCGTCGGCCGAGATTCAGCTGCCCATCGAGGGCATGAGCTGCGCCTCGTGCGTGAACCGGATCGAGCGCTACCTGCGCAAGACCCCTGGCGTCGCCGAGGCCAACGTCAATCTGGCGACCGAGGTCGCCACCGTGCGCTATCTGCCGGAGATGGCCGGGCTCGACGAGATCGCGCGGGCCATCGAGGCGGCCGGCTACGAGATCCGCCACCTGCCCGAGCCGAAGGCCGGCGCGGGCGCCCGGGCCAGCCTGCTCGACGAAGCCGACGCCGAGTCCGCCGTTCGGGCGCGCGAGCAGCGAACGCTGGGCCTGACCGCGGCGGCTTCGCTCGTCGTCGCGGCCCTGACGATGCTCGTGATGTATCTGCCCAACGCGCCCTGGACGATGGAGCAGGCCGCGTGGCTGCTCATCGGCCCCGCGACGGCCGTCCAGTTCCTGGCCGGCCGTCGCTTCTACCGCGCGGCCCTGCGGGCGGCCCGCCACGGAACGACGAGCATGGACACGCTCGTGGTCGTGGGCACGAGCGCGGCGTGGGCATTCAGCGTGCTCGTAACCTTGGCGCCCGACCTGCTTCGCTCCGCCGGCATCGAGCCGCAGACTTACTTCGACAGCTCGACCGCGATCATCGGTCTCATCCTGACCGGCCGCTGGCTTGAGGCTCGCGCCAAGGGCCAGACGCTCGGCGCGGTCAAGGCGCTGATCGGGCTGCAGGCCCGCTCGGCCCGCATCGTGCGTGCCGGCGCCGAGATCGACGTGCCGCTAGAAGAGGTGCGAGTCGGCGACCTCGTGCGGGTGCGACCGGGCGAGCGCGTGCCCGTGGACGGCCGGGTCGTCGAGGGCGCCTCCGCGGTCGACGAGGCGATGCTCACCGGCGAGCCGATCCCGGCCGAGAAGGGGTCCGGATCCGAGGTGATCGGCGGGACGATGAACGGCCACGGCACCTTCCTGTTCCGAGCCACCAGGGTCGGCCGGGACACCGCACTGGCCCAGATCGTGGATCTGGTGCGGCGGGCGCAGGGGTCCAAGGCGCCGATTCAACGGCTGGCGGACCGGATCGCAGCGGTCTTCGTGCCGATCGTTCTCGGTCTGGGCGCGGCCACGTTCGCGCTGTGGTTCGTCGCCGGCCCGGAACCGCGCCCGACCCATGCCCTCGTGGCGTTCATCACCGTCGTCGTGATCGCCTGCCCGTGCGCCATGGGCCTCGCGACTCCGACGGCGATCATGGTCGGGACGGGCAACGGCGCCGAGGCCGGGATCCTGATCCGCGGCGGCGAGGTGCTCGAGCTGGCCGCGCGAATCGACGCCGTGGTCTTCGACAAGACGGGCACTCTGACTCGCGGCCGGCCTTCGCTGGGCGGAGTCGTGGCCGCCCCGGGCTTCAAGGCGGACGAGGTCCTGGATCTCGCGGCCTCGGTGGAGCGGGGGAGCGAGCATCCGCTGGCGGCGGCCATCATCTCGGGTGCCGCGGCGCGCGACCTCGGCTGGCGTTCGGTGAAGGAGTTCGAGGCGGTCGCCGGGCGCGGCGTGCGCGGTCGGGTCGACGGTCGCCGGGTGCTCGTCGGAACTGCGGTCTTCCTTTCGACCGAAGGGGTCGAGCTTCCCGGACTCCAATCGGCGGCCGACCTCCCCTCGGCGGTCTCCTACGTCGCGGTCGACGGTCGAGCGGCAGGCCTCCTGCCCACCGTCGACGAGGTCAAGCCCGAAGCGGAGCCGGCGGTGCGCGAGCTCCAGGCGTCGGGGATCGAGGTCTGGCTCGTCAGCGGGGACCAGGCCGCGGCAACCCGGAACGTGGCGTCGGCGGTCGGCATCCCGCCGGAGCACGTCATGGCCGAGGTCCTGCCGGCCGGCAAGGCGGCGGCGGTGGCTTCCTTGCAGGCCCGCGGCCTGCGGGTGGCGATGGTCGGCGACGGTATCAACGACGCTCCGGCCCTGGCTCAGGCCGACGTTGGGATAGCCATCGGCACCGGGGCGGACGTGGCCATGGAGGCTTCCGACGTGACGCTCGTCGGCGGCGATCCGCGGAGCGTTGCGGCGGCGATCCGGCTCTCGCGCCAGACGCTGCGGGTGATCCGCCAGAACCTGGCCTGGGCTTTTGGCTACAACGTGGTGCTCATCCCCGTGGCGATGGGAGCGCTCTACCCGTTCGCCGGGATCACGCTCAACCCGGCCATGGCAGCCGGGGCGATGGCCCTCTCGTCGGTGAGCGTGGTGACGAACTCACTGCGGTTGCGGCGGTCGACCAAGCGCCCTGCCCGACCGGCGCGACCCGAGGCGGCTTCGGCGACCCTGGCGACCTAGCCGACGTACGGCCAGACGAGCGCGATCGCGAGCGCCGCGACGGCCGCCGCGAGCACCCCTCGCACTCCGGCCGAGTGACCGAAGCCGTGCTCGGAGGCGAGCTGCCCGACCCCGATCCCCACCAGCGCAACCGGGATCGCCAGCACGGCCGCCACCACGCCCAGCGGCAGGCTGCGCGAAAGGAGGTGAACCGCGATCAACTGCCGTGAGACGAGCGAGACGGCCATCAGCAAGTCGGCCGCGACCATGAACCCGGCGAGCGCGCCGAGGATGGCCTCAGTCCGCGTCGCCGCCAGGAAGATCGGCATGCCGACCGCCAGGAGGCCCAGGGCGAGCAACGCGGGAACGAGAATCAGCGATCCGTCGATACCCTGCGGCAGAGCCAGGCGCGGCTCCGGCCGGCTCAGATGGAAGGCCAGCAGAGTTCCCCCGGAGAGGACCGCCCCAATGGCGCCGGCCTCGAATCCGCGGCGCAGCCAGGCGGGTATCAGTCGACGGCGCTCCACGAGGCCATCCTACACGGTCGCCGCGTTGGCCCGGCGGGCGACGCCCTCTGTTCTAGATGTGGAAGCGGCGGAAGACCGCGACCGCGTTCTGGCCTCCGAACCCGAAGCCGTTGATGATCGCCGTGTCGACCTTCTTGACCCGCTTCACGTTCGGAACGTAGTCGAGGTCGCACTCCGGGTCGGGGTTTTCCTGGTTGATGGTCGGCGGGATCACGCCCTCGCGAATGGCGCCGATGGCGGCCAGTCCGCTGACTGCGCCGGCCGCGCCGAGGAGATGGCCGACCATCGACTTCGGCGAGCTGATCGCGACCTTGTAGGCGTAGTCGCCAAATGCCGTCTTGATCGCCCGCGTCTCGGTCGCATCGTTGAGCGGGGTCGAGGTTCCGTGGGCGACGATGTAGTCGACTTCGTCGGGCGCGACTTCGGACCGACGCAGGGCCTTGGTCATGGCCGTGGAGGCGCCGCGCCCGGTCGGCTCGGGAGCGCTGATGTGGAAGGCATCCGCGGTCAGGGCGCCACCGAGGACCTCGCACTGGATCTTGGCCCCGCGGGCCAGAGCGTGCTCGGCCGACTCCAGCACGACTATGGCCGCGCCCTCGCCGAAGACGAAGCCGTCGCGGTCCTTGTCGAAGGGGCGCGACGCGCGAGTGGGGTCGTCGTTGCGGCGCGATAGGGCGCCCATGTTGCCGAGCGCGGCGAAGGCAATCGGGACGAGGTTTCCCTCCGAGCCGCCGACGATCGCGACGTCGCATTCGCCCGCCTCGATCAGGCGCTGCCCGTCGATGAAGGCGATGACGCTGCTCGCGCAGGCAGCGACCTGGGTCATGACCGGGCCCGTGATGCCGTACTTGATCGATACCTGACAGGCCGCCATCGAGCCCGAAAGGGCCGGGATGGCGAACGGCGAAACCTGGCCGTTGCCCTTCTCGGCGAGGACCTTGGTGCCTTCGATCACCTGCTCGACGCCGCCGCCGCCGGTGTTCACGATAACGGCGACGCGATCGCGCTGCTCCTGCGTATAGGCCGCGAAGTCGATGCCGGCATCCTCGACGGCCTCGGTCGCCGCGGCCATAGCGAAGTGGACGAAGCGGCTCATGCGACGAGCCATCTTGCGGTCCATGCCCACGGCGGGGTCGAAATCCTTGACCTCGGCAGCGATGCGCACGTCGAGCCCGGATGGATCCCAGCACCTGATCGTGTCGACACCGGAAGCGCCGGCGATGAGGCTCTCCCAGTAGGAGCGGGCGGTGTTGCCGATCGGGGTGACGGCCCCAAGACCGGTGATTACGGCGCGACGGGCGAGATCTTTGTTGGCCACTGCCATCTCCTACGACGTTTCAGCTGGCGGCGCTGCTGCCGCAGCTGGCGACGCTCCGGCTCATCTGCCCCAGCGGGTGGGCACGAATGCCCCCCGGCGGGACGGCGTTCGGGCTGGCCGCACGCGAGTATCGCGGTTGCGACCTACTGAGCGGATTGTACCGGCTCGGGACGGGTCGGCGGGCGCATCTCGTCGGCCCGGCGATCCGCGGCGCCTACCGGGGCAGCGCCCGGGAACGCTCCGGCTCTCGGGCCTGCATCACATCGATGACCCGGCGCAGGAAGAGGCGAACGGCTGCTCGCTCGCTCTCGGAAAGCGGCTCGAGAGCGTGCCAGACTGCCTCGCCGCGCCAGGCGTAGGCTCGCTCGACCTCTTCGCGCGCGGCCTCGTCGAGCCGGACGTGCACGACCCGACGATCCGAGGCGTCGCGCTCACGGACGATGTAGTGCGCCGCCTCGAGCTCCTCCACGACCCGGCTGGCCCAGCCGTACGAAATGCCGAGGCCGGAGGCCAGCTGACCGACGGTCCGTTCGCCGTGCTGGTAGACGTGAATGGCGGCTCGAACGGCATGGGCCGACATGGGTGTCCGGGCGGCCACGCCTTCGACCGGAGGCGGAGCGGATGCATCCGGCTGGGCGCCGTCGCTCCCGACCGCATCCGGGCTCTGATGGCGGGTTGCGTAGGTGGCATGCAGGAACTCGACCAGGAGCTTGCTGGTTTCGAGAGCCTCGTCGAATATCCGGGTCTGCGCCGGCTTGTCCCGCGTCATCGAACTCTTGTCACCATGGCTCGACTATATCATAATCGCGTTACTAATGATTGCCTCAGACAAGGAATGCACCGTAACCATCAACCCGATCTCTGCTGCCCAGGACGAAGCCGCACGACGTGGTCGTGGAGCCGTAGCCACCGAACCGAGGCGGGTCGGGAAACCGGTCGAGTCCGGATGCGCGGCTGCGACAGCGGATGGGGCAGCGTAGCGGGGACTACAGCTAGCCCTTGTGCGGGTCGCTGAAGTCCATGCCCATGGTGGCGTCGAGAAGGTTCCTCGCCGCCGAGTCGACGTGTTCGGCGAAGCCCGATGGATCGTCGCGGTCCACCCTGACACCCTCCCACAGGATCTGCTCCGTGTCGCTGGCAAGGGTTATGTAGGGCTGGGCGTACCAGCGCTTGGGCGTCGCCACGATGTCCAGGCAGCTCGTCAGGCGGCGGCCATCCCGCAGATGCGTCTCGACGGAGACTCGCATGACGATCTGGTCGCCGCCGTTGACGTGCCGCCAGCGGTCGCCGTCGGCCGAGGCCTTGACGATGACGGTGCGTTCGGCCGTGGGCAGGCGCTCCCGCTCCCAGATCATCGGTCGCGCCGAAGCGAGCTGCTGACGGGCCCTCGTAACGGCGTTCAGCAGCTCCCAGGCGGCAGTCAAGTCGCGTGACATCGCTCCTCAGGGTCGAGGAGGCAGGCGGCGCTGATCCGACCAGCCTCTCGGCCGGCTCCCGGCGGATTTGCAGACGCCGGAAAGCGTACAGCCACAGGGCAGACCGCCACAACCCCGCCTTTGCGACCGGCTCCCGCCGGCTGCACGTAACCGGCGGATCCGGGCTCAGTCGCCCGTGTAGCGCTCGAAGATGACCGCGGCGTTGTGGCCGCCCAGACCGATGTTGTTCGAGAGCACGTACCGAAGCGGCTTCTCGATCGTCTCGGTGGCGATGGCGACGTTGCACTCCGGATCGGGCTCGCGATAGTTGAGCGTGCCCGGGACTGTCTGGTTGTACAGCGAGAGGACGGTCGCGATGCCCTCGAAGGCTCCCGCGGCGCCCATCATGTGGCCCGTCATCGACTTCGTGGCCGAGATCAGGACGTTCGGCGTATGGCTGCCGAAGGCGGCCCAGATCGCTTCGCTCTCGCGCTTGTCGCCGACCGGCGTGGAGGTGCCGTGGGGGTTGATCATGCCGACCTCGTCGGCCGGAACGCCCCGTCGCTCGAGCGCCATCTTCATCGCCCGAGCCGAGCCCTCGCCGCCGTCGGCGGGCGCGATCATGTCGAAGCCGTCTGCGGCCGAGCCGTAGCCCACGACCTCGGCGTAGATCCTGGCGCCGCGTGCCCTGGCGAGCTCCAGGTCCTCGAGGATCAACGCGCCGGCGCCCTCGCCCAGGACGAAGCCGTCGCGGGTGCGGTCGAACGGCCGGCAGACCGTGCCGATCGGCTGGCCGGGCAACGGCGTGCCAAGTCCGCGCATGTTGGTGAAACCGATGTGAACCAGCTCCAGGAGCGGCGATTCGGCCGAGCCCGCAATGACGGCCGTACAGTCACCGCGTCGGATCGCCTCGGCGGCCTCGCCGATCGCGGTCGTGCCGGTGGAGCAGGCCGAAACGGGGCAGAAGTTGTGGCCCTTGGCGCCGGTCTCGATGGCGATCGTGCCCGAGCTGGCGTCCACCAGGCCGTTGGCGATGAAGAACGGGCTGACCGAGCGGGCGCCCTTGGCGTGCCAGACCTCCTGGTTCGAGATGAACAGGCCCTGGCCGCCACCGCCGGAGCCGAAGATGACGCCGACGTCGTAGCGATTGGCGTCGGTGATCTCCAGGCCGGCATCCTCCACCGCCATCCGAGTGGCAGCGACCGCGAAGTGAACGGTCGTCTCGGTGCGGCGGGCGTCCTTGAAGTTCCAGAACTTGGTGACGTCGAAGTCACGGACCTCGCCGCCGGCGTGGTGCTCGTAGGGCGTGGTGTCGAAGTGGGTGATCTCGCCGATCCCGGAACGGCCGTTGACCAGGTTGTCCCAGACGGTGGCCAGATCGTTGCCGATCGGGCTAACGACCCCCATTCCGGTGACGACGACTCGTCGGTTGTAATCGGGCTTGCGCACGGGGGTCAGATCCTCCTGGGGTTCGGGTTCGCCGCTTCCGCGGCGACGGGGGGCATGGCGAGGGTGTGGTTCATGCGTCGAGGAACGGCACGGCTATCCCGCCGGCCGCCGAAGCCTCGTCGGTGGCGAGGGCCGTGGCCTCGGGCGCGATGCGCTTGATGAGGCCGGTCAGGACCTTGCCCGGTCCGATCTCGACGAAGGTCGTGACGCCGTCGGCGGTCATCCGCTGCACCGCGGACACCCAGTCGACGCCACGAGTCAGATGCTCTATCAGCTCGCCCCGGGCGCCCGCAGCGGTGGTGATCGACCGCGCGTCGGCGTTGGCGAGGAGGGGAATGGCCGGCTCCGCGAAGGCGATCGGCTCGAGGACGCGGGCCATCCCCTCAGCCGCCTCCTTCATGAGCGACGAGTGCGCCGCCACGGAGACCGGCAGGAGGATCGCTCGCCGCGCGCCCAGGTCCCGGGCGCCCGCAACCGCGGCTTCGACCGCGACCCTGTCGCCGGAGATCACGACCTGGCCCGGGGCGTTGCGGTTCGCCACGGTCAGGATGCCGAGCGGCTCGCCGAGGGCGATCAGCTCTGGCAGGCGGGCGTCGTCCAGGCCGATCAGGGCGGCCATGGCGCCGGTTCGGCCCTGGCCCGAGGCCTGCATCTGGCGGCCGCGTTCCCGGACGAGGCGAATGGCGTCGCCGAGCGAGATGACGCCCGCAGCGACGAGGGCCGAGTACTGGCCCATGGAATGGCCGGCGCAATAGGCCGGCGTGGGGGCGGCGATGCCGGCCCCCGCCCACCGCTCGCGCAAAGCGGCCAGAAAGGCGATCGAGGTGGCGACAAGTGCGGGCTGAGCATTGACCGTGAGGTCGAGCTGCTCGGCCGGGCCTTCGAGGGCCAGACGGCTGATCGGCTCGCCGAGCGCCTCGTCCGCCTCGGCCATGATGGCTGCCGCGGCGGGCGACGATTCCACCAGGGCCTTGCCCATCCCCACCGACTGGGACCCCTGCCCCGGAAAGACGAACGCGATTCGATCCATGAGGCTGTGTCTGATCTCCTCCGACCGGCGAGCGCGATGTGACGAACTGGCGCCGCTCCGGCCGATGCTGCTCCTGGATGGGCCCCCGCTGGGAGGGCGGAATTGTGGGCCTAGAGTAAGGCGGCGCGGGCGGGCCGTGCGGAAATCGTGTGCAGGTTTGCAATCATCGGCCGGCAGGGCGTACCCTGGGCCCCATGCCACAGTTCCGCCCCAAGCTCCCCAACCTGGTCCAGCGCCCGCCCGAGGCGCCGCCCGGTGCCTCGTCCGCGGCCGTGTCCGAAGCGCCCGCCACTGACCGCAAGCCGGCGGAAGCGCGATCCGCCGCGCCTCCCCCTCCGCCCGACACCCCGGCTCGCACACCTCTCCGGATGCTGCGCGCGTCGCCTCGGCCGTTCCTGCATATGCCGTCGCTGACGGTCCCGAGCCGCGCGGCGGTGGAATCGGCCGCGCGGGAGCTGCTGTCGGCGCCGGTCGAAGCGGCCCGCAACCGCATGCAGAACCCGCGCGAGCTCTCGGATCGGATCGCCATGGGCCGCGCGATCTGGCGGGACCTGGTGATCGGCTTTGCCGCGCAGCTGGGCGAGCTGAACCTGGGCTTCACCCAGCTGGCGGCGATGTACGCCCTGGCTGACAGCGGGACGATGACGGTGGCGGACCTCGCAGACACATTGGACCGGTCGCCGTCGGCGGTAAGCCGCATGGTGGACGCCCTGGTCGCGCGGCAGCTGATCGAGCGGCGCCAGGATGCCGAGGATCGACGGCAGCGGACACTCACCCTGACCGGGCGCGGTCAGGCGCTACTGGGGCTGGTCGATCGGGCCCGCGCCCAGGAGTTCCTGTCGATCGTCCGGCCGCTGCCCGCGGCGGAACGGGCCGTGGTCGCCATGGGCGTGGCAGCCCTCTCCACCCACGCCATGACCCGGCGGGGTCGCCTGATCAAGCAGCGGGCGCGGCGTTAGGGCGCGCGCCCCCGGCGACTCGCTAGCGGCCCGACGTCGTGAGATCGACGACCGCGGGCATCCCCAGGACCCGACGAGCCAGGTCCTCCTGGTCCACGGACAATGCCCAGGTGGCCAGGCCGCTGGCTCGACCAACCACGCAGCAGCCCTTGATGTTGACGCCGGCGTATGCCAGTCGGCCGCTCACCTCGCTGAAGGCGCAGGGCGTGTCTTCGATCTGGATGATCAGGCTGGTGCCGGCAACGAAGGGGTAACCCATGCTGCGGAGGACGTCCGTCGTGTCGTCGTCGCAGCAGTTCGTGTAGATCTCGGCCGTGGTGAGGTCGCCGACGGTGGTCTGGTGGACCTGGACGATGTTGACTCCGCGCGCGCACAGGGCCTTGGCCAGATGGGCTAGCTCGCCCGGCCGATTGGGCAGCTGAACGACGAATTGTTGGCCCATGTCTCCCTCCCGGGAGTCCGAGAAGTTGGACTGGAGCTCGGGCCGGGGGAGGTCCCGAGGTTCCTGCCCGAGTCATCGATCAATGGCGCCGGAGCGCCTGCAGATGCTTCACCTTATCCGATCGCGCCCCCATCTTTGGTGGGCCGTTTGGCAGGAGTTGCCGGTTCCCGCTGGACGTCCATCGCCGCCAGGCGCACTCCGTCTCCGGGAACCTTCTCGAAGACGAGCTCGGCGTCCTGGGCGCAGGTGCCGCTCGAAACCTCGGCCCAGGCGAAGCGGAGCGCCTCTTCGGTGTGGTCATCGTCCTCGCCGAGATGCAGGTGGACGGCCGAGACGCGGTCGACCCCAAGCTCGGCGGCGCGAGCCACCACCTTGTCCAGGGCGGCCTGGGCGAGAGCGACCTGGTGCACCTCTATCTCCCCGCGGCCATGAGCCACTGAACGACGGCCGAGGCAGCGGCGGGGACGGCGGCCTCCACCTCGGGGGTCAGCCGCTCGCTGAACACGTCAGTGCTGTGGACCTGGACGGTCACGGCCTGGATGCGAGTCGGCAGGCTGGCGCCGAGTCGCCGCCCCAACGTCAGCGCCGTCACGAGCGAGGCGTCGTGGGCAGAGTCGAGATGGCCGGCCGCGTAGCAGTCGAGATCGTCGAGCGCGCACGACCGAACTTCGCCGAGGGGCCGATCCGGGAACTCGGCGGCGTCCACGAGGATCGCCGCGTCGTAGCCGTCGAGGAACTCCATCAGCCGCAGACCGCCGACTCCGAGCCGCTCCACTGCCACCTCGGGGCACGGGCCGCCGGCCCGGCGCACGGCCGAGAGTCGTCCCTCGACCTCGTCGGCGACTCGCCAGCCCACGCCGTCGTCGCCGAGCACGGGATTGCCGAGCCCGACGACGATGGTTCGCGGTCGCACGGCGCCGGGGACGATCGCGTCGCCGGCCGGGACGAGCTGGGCGATCTGGTCGGCCAAGGCCGGCCTCCTTTCAGCCCAAATCCACCGACGCTCGCTTGCATCTCGCTCGCTCAGCCGGCTCATCCCTGCGTTGCCTCCTGCGTTCCTCACTCACGCACCCTCCGAGTGCGCTCGTTGCGGTACTCGTCGGCGCCTTGGTCTGAACTCGGCGGAGCGGCGGTCTGCTGCGCTTGGTCGATGGATCTAGGCTTAGCAGTTCTGGGAGAGGACCTCGATCACCTCGCCGTCCGAGTTGCGGATGGCGACCGACAGCGGCATCTCTCCGGGCAGTGAGTGAGTGGCGCAGCCGAAGCACGGGTCGTACAGCCGGAAGGCCATCTCGACGCGGTTCAGCAGACCCTGGTGAACGATGACGCCCTTGTGGATCAGGCTCTGAGCGGCCTTCTTGACTGACATCGCCATCGGCGCGTAGTTGTTCGTGGTTCCGACCAGAAGGTTCACGGCGGTCAGCACACCGCGCTCGTCGGTCCAGTAGTGGTGGGTAAGGGTGCCTCGCGGGGCCTCGACCGTGCCGACGCCCTCGGTGGGCTTCTCCGTCGGAACGATCCGCACGTTGGGCGAGGTGATCTCGGGATCGGTCGCCAGCTCGACCATGCGCTCGGCCGCGTAGAGCAGCTCGATCAGGCGAGCCCAATGCGTCGCCAGGCGGTGATGGACGAGGCGCTTCCCGCCGGGCTCCGGCTTGGGGGCGAGGGTGTCGTAGAAGCGCTCGTAGGCGGCCTGGGCCAGCGGCGTGGCCATGCCCTCGGCGACGTTGAGCCGCGACAGCGGAGTGGCGCAGTACACGCCCGAGTCGGCGCCGTCGACGAAGCCCTTCCAGCCGACTTTCTTCAGATACGGGAACTTGAGGTAGGTCCAGGGCTCGACGTGCTCGGCGACCCAGTCGCGGTATTCGGCCGGGGCGTAGGTGCCCACGCGCTCGCCGTCCGGCGACATGATGCTGACCTTGCCGTCGTAGAAGTTGATCTTGTTGCTCGGGTCCACCAGGCCCATGTAGTAGGTCCGGTGGGTGTAACCGTCGGAGAGGACCATCTCCTTGTAGGCGTCGTTGCCCAGGACGATCCGATCGAAGATGCCGAGGCTGAACTGGGCGAACTCGATCGACCAGCGGCCGATCTTCTCGATCTCGGCGCGCTGCTCCTCCGTGATGCCGCGGGTCATGCCGCCGGGCACGGCGGCAGCCGGGTGGATCTTGCGGCCGCCGATCATCTCGATGACGTTGTGGCATTGCTTGCGGGCCTGGATGACCTGGCCGCCGACTTCCATCCCGACCTTGGCGAGCACGCCCAGGATGTTGCGCTCGGGCGCGGGGGCGTCCGGCCCGACGACGAAGTCGGGGCCGCCCAGGGCGTAGAAATGGGTGGTGTGGTCGGTCACGTAGAAGGCGCTGTAGAGCAGCTCGCGAAGGAGCTTGGCCGTCCGCGGCGGATCGACGTGGTAGACGGCGTCACCGGCTTTGGCCGCGGCCATGTGGTGCGCTTCGGGGCAGACGCCGCAGATGCGGTTGGTCAGCGTCGGCATCTCCTCGACGGGGCGACCGACGCAGAATCGCTCGAAGCCGCGCAACTCCGGGATCTGGAAGTACGCGTTGGCGACCTCGCCGTCCGGATCGAGGAAGATCTCGATCTTGCCGTGGCCCTCCAGCCTGGTGACGGGGTCGATGGTGATTCGTTCCACGTTCACTTCTCCCCGTCGGTGTTCCAGGCCGCCTTGGAGCTGCGGAGCAGCGAGCCGGCCAGGCTGAAGCGGTAGAACTGGCCGGCGGGATCGACGATCCCGTCGAGCACCTTGTCGATCTCATCGGGCTTCTGCGCCTCGACGACCGACGCGTACGCCGACATCAGCCGAGCTCCGTAGTCCACGACGCCCTCGGCGGCTCCGTAGCAGCCGATGCACGGCGCACCGACAGCGGGGCAGAGCGCGCCGCAACCGTCGCGGGTGGCGGGGCCGTTGCAGGGCAGGCCCTGCTCGAGGAGGCAGATCTCCGGGTCGAACTGGGCGACCTGCTGGATGCGGACGAAGCGGTCGATCTTCTTGACATTGCGCTTTCGGGCGCACTCGTCGCAGACCGTGGACTCACCGGCGCCGAGGATCGAGCCCTTGGGCGGCAGCGGGCCGGTGCCGTTGAGGGCGGCCACGACCGCCTGCAGGGCGGCCCAGATCTGCTTGGACTCGGGCGGGCAGCCGGGGATCGTGTAGTCCACGTCCACGACCTGGTCCAGGGTCCGCAGCATCGGCTCGAACTCGGGCAGGTGCAGGACGCCTTCGGGTGCCTGGTACTCCCAGATCGGCCGGATCCCGTCGGGGTTGTCCGTGCTGGTCGTCGAGAAGGCGGTGTCGAGGATCTCCTTGCGACTCGAAAGGTTGGCCAGGCCGGGGATGCAGCCCTCGCTTGCGCACGAACCGAAGGCCACCATGAACTTGGACTTGCGGCGCAAGAGCTTGGAGAGGTGCACCGTCTCGTCCGTCCGCATGCTGCCGTTGACGAGGGTGACGGTGATCTCGCCGTCGTCCATCGCCTCGATGTCGGAGTACTTGCCGTCCATGACGGTGGGCCACAGGACGATGTCGAAGGCCGCGGCCACGTCCACGATGTGCTCGTGGATGTTGATGATCGCGACATCGCAGCCGCCGCACGAAGCGGCGCCGAAGATGGCGAGCTTGGGCTTGGCAGCCGTCGTGGCGCGACCGTTGGACTTGGCCGTCGGGCTCATTTGATCGCCTCCGCGCCGTGCTTCGGGTTGGCTCCGCCCGGCGTCGCTGGGAGGCCACCGGCGTCACCGCCGGTGGCCTCCCAGACAGCGTCCAGTTCCATGCCGTCGACGTCGACGATGCTTGCGGCCGGCCAGTTGAGCGGCCCGAGGGCGCGCACCTCTTCGGTCACGCGGGCGATCTCGTTGGCCAGGCGGACGCCTTCGGCGGCGCTGGCCCACACGAGCTGGAGCCGCGCCGGCTCGATGCCCAGGGCCTCGATGGTCCGCTGCAGCAGGTGGAACCGCCGCAGGGCCTTGTAGTTCTGCTCGATGTAGTGGCACTCGCCGGGGTGGCAGCCACTCACCAGAACCGCGTCGGCGCCCTCCGAGAAGGCCTTCAGCACGAACGTCGGATCCAGGCGGCCGGAGCACATCAGCCTGATCAGGCGGACGTTGGGCGGGTACTTGGTCCGAGCCGTGCCCGCCAGGTCGGCGGCCCGGTAGCTGCACCAGTTGCAGGTGAAGCCGATGATGACCGGCTCGAAGGTAGCGTCCGGGGCCGCTCCTTCCGCGGAGGCCGATGCGACAGGTGCCTGCGTGCTCATGCTCGCACCGCCTCCTCGATCGCTTCGTGGTGTGTCTCCGGGTAGGCGGTCCGCTTGAGCGGCGCTCCGTCGGCCCCGACACTGAGCAGGCCCTCGATCTGGGCGAGGATCTGCTCGTCGCTGAAGCCGGTCCCGGAGATCGCTCCTGCGGGGCACGCCGCGACGCACGTTCCGCAGCCCTGGCACATGGCCGCGTTGATGCTCGAGACACCTTCTGCCTCCAGGAACGAGATCGCGTTGTAGGGGCACATGGTGTTGCAGATTCGACAGCCGGAGCAGTGCTCGGCGTAAACCGTGGCCTTGATCGGCTCCAGGTTCATCTGCTTCTGCTGGATCCGGCCCAGGACTCGGGCGGCCGCCGCCGCGCCCTGCGCCACGGAGGCCGGGATGTCCTTTGGTCCGCTGACGCAACCGGCGACGAAGACGCCTTCGGTCATGGTCGCGACCGGATCGAGCTTGGGGTGCTTCTCGATGGCCCAGCCATCGAAGCTGCACGAGATGCCGAACCGGGTGGCCAGGTCCTTGGCGCCGGCACGCGGCTCGAGACCGGCCGACAGGATGACCATGTCCATCGGAATACGCCGCTGCTTGCCGGTCAGGGTATCTTCGACCTGGATGATCAGCTTGTCTTCCTCGCCCGGCAGACGAGCGGCGTCCGTTATCTCAGCCACCTTGCCACGCACGAAGTGCCCGCCCTCCTCGAGCACTCTGTCGTAGAACTCCTCGTAGCCTTTGCCGGGAGTGCGCATGTCGATGTAGAAGTTCGTGACCTCCGCGTCGGTACGTTCCCTGACCAGGTGCGCGAACTTGAGACTCTGCATGCAGCAGATGGCCGAGCAGTAGCCGTTGTAGTTCTGGTCTCGGCTGCCCACGCAGTGGACGATGCCAACGGTCTTCGGCGGCGTCTTGCCGTCGCGCAGCACGACGTTTCCGTTCGTCGGTCCGGCCGCGCTGCACAACCGCTCGAACTCGAGGCTGGTGAAGACGTTAGGCAGCCGGCCGTAACCGTACTGGGGGATCCTGCGAGCGTCGAAGAGGTCGTAGCCGGTGGCGATGATGATGTTGCCGACCTGCAGGGTCAGGATCTGATCTTCCTGCATGTAGTCGATGGCCTTGGCGTCGCAGAACTTCTCGCAGGCCCTGCAGGTTCCCTTCTGGAAGTAGGGGCAGTTCGGGCGGTCGATGACCGGAACTCGAGGAACGGCCTGGTCGAACGGCGTGTAGATCACCTTGCGGCGGCCCATCCCTGCCTCGAAGTCCCCATCGAGAACCTTCCAAGGGCACTTCTCCTGGCAGACGCCACAGCCGTTGCAGAGGTCCTCGTTGACGTAGCGGGCCTTCTTGCGGACGGTGACGGTGAAGTTGCCAACGTAGCCCTCGACCTTCTCGACCTCGCTCCAGGTCATCAGCTCGACGTTGGGGTGCGTGCCGGCCGCGACCATCTTGGGGGTGAGAATGCAGGCCGCGCAGTCCAGGGTAGGGAAGGTCTTGTCGAATTGGGCCATGTGGCCGCCGATCGAGGGGCTCTTCTCGACCAGATAGACCTTGAAGCCGGCGTCGGCGATCTCGAGGGTTGCACTGATGCCGGCGATGCCGCCGCCGACGACCAGTGTGGCCGGGTTGATGTCGACCTTGATGGGCTCCATCGGCTCGTTGCGGCGGACCCGCTCGACGCCGCCGGCCAGGAGAGCCTTGGCCTTGGCGGTGGCCGCGGCCTTGTCGGTATGAACCCACGAGTCCTGCTCGCGGATCGAGACCAGTTCGCACAGGTAGGGGTTCAGGCCGCCGCGGGCTGTCGCGGTGCGGAAGGTGTTCTCGTGCAGGTGGGGGGAGCAGGCCGCGACGACGATGCGGTTGAGGCCGTATTCCTTGATGTCGTCGGTCACGAGATCCTGGCCGGGGCTGGAGCACATGAACTTGTAGTCACGGGCGACTACAACGCCCTGGTCGCGCAGGTTCTCGGCCGCCCACCGGGTGACCTCGGCGACGTCCACGACGCCGGCGATGTTGGTGCCACAGTGGCAGACGTAGACGCCGATTCTCTCAGTCATAGCAGTCCCCGAAATGGCGCATCACCGGTATGGCGGGCACGAACGCGAAGGGTGGCATCGGCCTCGCCCATTCTGGTCACGGGTGTCACGTCTATCCCAGGGCCTCCTCGACCAATTCGATCATGTCCTTGACCTCGATCCTGTCTTCTTGGCCGGCGGTTTTGACGGCATCCCGGTACATCGTCAGGTCCTTGGGGCAGGCCACCACGAAGTACTGCGCGTTGCCCAGAGCAGCGGCCTCGCGGATGCGGTTCTCACTGGGCCGCTCCTTAATGCCGCTCTCGTCCATCCATATGCGCCCGCCACCGGCGCCGCAGCAAAGGCTGCGGTCACGGTTGCGCGGCATCTCCACCACGCGGCAGCCAATAGCCTCCAGCACGCGGCGCGGGGCGTCGTAGACGCCGTTGTACCGGCCCAGGTAGCACGGATCGTGGTAGGTCACCGTGTAGCCCAGCTGTCGCCGGATCGGCAACTGGCCGGAGGAGATGGCCCGATCGAGCACTTCGGTGTAGTGGAGGACCGGCACGGTCGGAGACCCGTCCGAGCTCCCGTTGGAGGCGTACTCGTTCTTGAGCGTGTTGTACGTGTGAGGGTCGGTGGTGACGATCTCCTGGAACTCGCAGTTGTTGAGAGCCGCCTTGTTCTTCATCGCCAGCAGCTCGAACAGTCCCTCCTCGCCGACCCGCCGGATGTCGTTGCCGGCGTTGCGCTCGGCGTCGTACAGCAGACCGAAATCGATCCCGGCCTTCTGGAACACCCGGGCGGTGGCCTGGGTGATCGCCGTCAGGGCCGGGCTGTAGGAGGCGTAGTCGCCGACGAACCAGAGCGTGTGGGCCGGCTCTTTGCGAATGTCCTTGATCGGGGGCGTCATGTCCGCCGTCCACATGGCGCGTTTCCGATCAGACTGGCCGAACGAATTGCCGTAGCGCCTCAGATTGGCGAGGGCGCTCATCAGCATAGGGTCGGCCCGCTGTTGGGTGAGCAGATAGCGGCGCATGTCCACGATAGGGGCGATGTGCTCGATGAACAGCGGACACTCCTGGTCGCAGGCGTAGCAGGTTGTGCAGGCCCACAGCACCTCGTCGGTGATTACATCGCCGGTCAGTCTCTTCTCGAGCACGGCCTGGGCCGAGGGGTTGGCGGAGGTCTCTCCCGAGCCGGCTGCCCGCAGGGCAGTGCCCCGCTCGAACAGATGGGCGCGCAGGCCCATGATGAGCAGCTTGGGCGAGAGCGGCAGGCCGCTCGCATAGGCCGGACAGACTTCCTGGCACCGCCCGCATTCGCTACAGCTGTACCAGTTCAGCATCTGCAGCCAGGTGAACTGCTCGACGTTCTTGACGCCAGCCAGACCGTCGAATTCGGGGGCGGGAGGCAACTTGCCGGGCGGCTCCAGGTCGCCCAGGAAGACGTTGAACATGGAGGTCACGACGTGGAAGTGCTTGCCCCCGGGCAACATGGTGAGGAAGGTCAGCACGACGCCCAGATGGACCCAGTAGGCGACCTGGCCGATGGTGTGCTGCGTGCCTTCGCTCAGCCCGGCAAACAGGCCGCCGACGAACGCCGAGACGGGCTGCCAGTAGACCGGCCCGATCGGGTTTTCGCCCCGGTTTCGCTGCAGGCCATTCATCACCAGCAGACTCACCATGATGGTGAGGATGAAGACCAGCACCACCACGCCTTCGGTCTGGTGGCTGCCCCTGTAGCGCTCAGGCTTGACGATGAGACGCAGGCACAGGCCGTACAGGACGGCCACCGCCACGGCAACCGCGATCAGGTCCTGGACCAGGGCCAGCGGCCCAAACGTCCCCAGGAAGGGCAGCACGAAACCGGGGAAGATGCCTCCGATGATCGCCTGGGCAATCGTTGGGAGCAGGAGCAGGAAACCCCAGAAGATGAAGAAATGGGCCACGCCGGGCGTGCGGAAGCGAAACAGTCGCCGCTGGCCGAACACGAAGACCAGCAACGCCTTGATCCGCTGCCACCAATGGCCGAAGGGCCCGGCCGGCTGCCCCAGGCGCATGTGCTCGAACCGCCGGTAAACCCGGTAGCAGAACAGGCTCAGTGCCGCCAGGAAGGCGACCAGGACCAACACGGGCTCGATCGGCATGACCTAGCTACCCTTCGCCTGCTTGATCTTCTCGGTGAGCACCGGCAACAGCTTGAGCACGTCGACAGTCGCGCCGTACTGGGCGAAGTCAAAGATGGGCGCCTTCTCATCGGTGTTGATGGCGACGATGCATTCCGCATCGCGCATGCCCTCGGCGTGCTCGGGCGCGCCGCTGATACCGAGCGCCAGGTACAGCCTGGGCTTCACGGACTTGCCGGACTTGCCAACCAGGCGCGAGGTCGGCAGCCAGCCCTGGTCCACGACCGGGCGTGAGGCCGACACGGCGCCACCAAGCGTGGCCGCCAGTTCCTCAGCCAGCTTGAGGTTGTCCCGCTGCTGAATGCCGCGCCCGACCGATGCGAGGATGGACTCCTTGGTGATGTCCACGTCGCCGGCTTCGGGCTCGATGTAGCCCTTGAGCTTGACTTTGAGGTCATCCAGCGCCGTAGGGGGTGCGACCCGGGTGACCTTGGGCGCGCCTTCCTTCTTGCCGCTCTGGGGCTTGTATCCGCCTGGCACCATCGTGACCAGACAGGCCGGCTCGGGCAGCTCGCCCTCGGCCAGCACCTTGCCGCCGCAGGTCAGGGAGACGTAGCGAGGCTTGCCAGCTTCGACATCGAGCGTCTGGCAGGAGGCGATCACCGGAGTGTCCAATTCGATGCCAATACCACACGCCAAGTCCATGCCCATGGAGGAATACCCCAGGAGCACGACGCGCGGGGCGGCCCCTTTGACGAGCCCGGCAATCGTCCGCAGATAGGCATCCGGCGTGAAGTCGGCCAGAGCCGCATGGTCCACGTAAGTGACGCTGTCGGCCGCACCCAGCGTGCTGGCCAGGATCTCGGCGTCGTGGCCCAGCAGCACGGCCGTCAGCTTGCCGCCCAGCCCGTCGGCCAACCCGCGCCCGGCTGCCAGCATGGTGTAGGTGATCTCCAGTACTTCGCCGCGCAGGGTTTCGACGACAACCCAGACGTCCTTGCTCATGGTTCTTCTCCTACGCCAGCAGCCCACGTTCACGGAGCAGAGCGACCAGCGCATCGGCCACGTGATCCACATTGCCTTCGATCATCTCGGCGCGCTCGCTGGGTTCCGGCAGGTACATGCGCGTCACCTGGGCCGCGCCACTGCTGTCGGCCTCCACGGCCTCCACCTCTTCGATCTTGGCCGTCTTCATGGCCTCCGTCACCAGACTGGTGACCACGTAACGCGGCGGGTTCTCGGCGGCCTGGATGCCCAGGACGGCCGGCAGTGCGACCTCCATCTCGGCTACCAACCCGCCCGGGTACTCCTTGCGCGCCACGACCCCGCCGTCTGCCTGCTTGACTCCGGTGACATAGCCGACAAAGGGCAGGCCCAGCCGGGCTGCCAGGAGCGGCCCCGTCGAACCGTCCAGGTCGTCTACCGCTTGCGTGCCGGTGAGGATCAAGTCGTAGGCGATGTCTTTCAGCGCCGCCTGGAGCACGGACGAGGCAGCGTGGTTGTTGACCCCTTCCGCAAAGCCTTCCCCCAGGACCTTGACGACGCGGTCTGCTCCCTTGGCTATGGCTGTGAACAGGGCCTCGTCTACATCGCCCGTGTCCAGCGTGACCACGGTGACCTTGCCGCCGTAGCGCTCTTTGAGCAGCAGGGCCTGTTCCAGCGCGTGGTCATCTTGCTCGCTAGGGATCAGGCGCATGTAAGTGCGATCCAGCGCCACCCCACTCGCGTCGATCTCCAGTTCCTCGACGAGATCGGGCACGAACTTGATTGGAACGACGATGTTCATTCGTCCCTCCCCTGGTCAGCAATTGCGTCGGCCAGCAACTCGGCGATGTCTCTGACGATCAGTCCTCCCTCGTGTCCCGTGCTCTTGACGGCGTCTTCAAAGCGCGGCGTTTCGTAGGGGCAGGCCACCGCCAGAATCTGGGCGCCAGCATCCAACGCCTCCTTCACGCGCCACTCGGACGTGCGGGTGTGCGCCCGCTCCCACACGAACCCGTCCAGCCAGTTGCCACCCCCGCCGCCACCGCAGCAGATGGTGTTGGCGCGGTTGTGGGGCATCTCGATCAGCTCCAGGCCGGGGATCGCCCTGAGCAACTGGCGCGGCTCTTCGTAGATGTTGTTGTTGTTGGCCCGGCCGATCGAGCAAGGGTCGTGGTAAGTGACCCGGAACTTCTGCTCGTGCTGCAGGAGTGGCTTGAGCTGCTCCAGACGTTCGGCCAGGAACTGGGTGTAGTGCTTGACCGGGACAGTGAAGCCCGCCCCCGGATACTCGTTCTTGAAGACGTTGTAGGCGTGGGGATCCGTGGTCACGACTTCGTTGAACTGATACTTGCTGAAGGCCCGGCCGTTCTTCTGGGCCAGGAGCTCGAACAGGCCCCGCTCGCCGGCCAGGCACTGAACGTCGCCGTCGCTATTCTCGTCCGGCCCGAGGATGCCGAAGCTGATCTCCAGCGCCCCGAAGATCCTGGCCATCGCCTTGCTGACCGCCTGGACCCGCGGGTGATAGGAGGCGTAGTCGCCGACGAACCACAACACGTCGATCGGTTCCTTGACCTGAGCCATGATCGGCACCGGCGTGGGGAGGTCGCTCGCCCACGCGGCACGCCTGCGAGGCGATTCGCCCAGAGTGTTGCCATAGCGGCGCGTGTTCTCCAGCGCGGTCCGCAGCTCGGACGGGACCTTGCCCTTGAGCAGCATCTCGGTCTTCAGCCTGGCCATGAGCCCGTTGGTAAGAGGGATCTGGGCGGGGCAGACGGCGGTGCAGGCAAAACACGACACGCACAGCCAGATCATTTCGCTTTCGAAGACCGGCTCGAAGTCATCCGCGCGCAGCGCAGCGATGAGTGACCGAGGTGGGTAGTCCATCGCAAAGCCATGGGGGCATATGCCACTGCACATGCCGCACTGGAGACAGAGCTTCAGTCTGTCGCCCTGCGCCGTGGCCTCGAGGACCTCATCGTAGAAGGAGCGATCGGTAGTTGGAACTGCGGCCACGGTCATCTCCATAAGACGAGTGCTCCATCTTCCGGCGCCGATGGACAGGACTCCCTGCAGCCGCGGCAGGGTAACGTCTTCAGGCGGGGGATGCCTGCTGAGCTGGCGCTCACCTCGGCGAGGAACCGGTTGCCTGCGTCCGCTGCCTTGAGCGATGAGACCGGAGCTACGACCATCCAATCGCCCCTTTGACTACCGGCGTTCACCCGGATGGACCTGGCGCCAGTCGCGCGCCGCCAGGGGACGTCCACGCCTGCCTCGCGCGAGCGTCCGATGACGGCGGAACCGCTGAGCCCCCTGCCGTCCAGGATTGGGCCCGGGTGTTGCGGATATGGTGGGCACGCCACTTCGCTCTGTCCGGAGCGCTCCGGGTCGGGCTCGGCGGCAACGGTTCCGAAACCGACTTGACCAGCCGCGAGTAGCGGCGCCACGATCGTTGCCTCCCCGGCATTCTCCCCAGCCGTCTTGACCGCGGCTAGGGCCGGATGACCCGCCCCATTGGGGGCCAAGTCGCCCCCGATTTCGGGCATCGCCGGCGTCGGCCGGAGGAGGGGCCAAGGAATGACGCTACGATTCCATCGGGTCGGGTAGGTGAAGTCGTTTCGTGGTGCCGGTGCGGCTGCCGCAGACAGAAAGCTGCCGGGATCACGTCCCCGGAGGTGGTGGGACAGCGCGTCATCCTCGTTGTGCTGGAACAGAGGTTGTGCGCCCGCTTGCCTCCGGGCAAAGTCCACAGGAAACGTTACGGCGCCAACTAGGCTCGCGAGGGTGGCGTGAGCCAGTCGCAATCCTTACACTGTCCGCATCGAGGAGGAAGTCTTAGTGGCTGCTACGAAGTCGGACGAGGCCGTTCTCAGGGGCTGGCTCGCCATGATGCCTCGGGAGGCCCGCAGCAAGGTCCTGGCGATGGCCACCCCCGCTTCGTTCCCGGGGGGCACCGAGATCATGCGCGAGGGCGACCGCGTGGGCTGGTTCGGTGTCGTTGCCTCCGGTCGGATTGCGCTTCAACTCGGCGTCTCAGGGCGAGGCCAGGTCACACTCGAGACGGTAGAGGTCGGCGAGGTCTTCGGGCTCTCCGCCCTCGTGCCGCCGCACCAGGCGACGACAACCGCGACCGCAGTCGGTGATGTTGACGCGCTGGTCGTTGATGCCTCCGCGATACGGTCCCTGTTCGAACAGGATTGCGAGTTCGCGGCGTCGGTCTACTTTGCCGTGGCCCGAGCACTCCTTGGACGACTGGACGCGGCACACGAGGCGCTCATTGACCTCGCGGGCGGCGCAAGCGCCCCCGTTCAGTAGTCGGGCCCGCGCTTGCCCCTCGTCAGCCCCTGTCGCTGACGTGCCGAGGGTGAGACGGCCTGTATCGGCAGGCAACCGTCGCGAACGCTGGCAAGTTGCCTGGCGGTCAACAAGACCTGCCTGCGCTCTCGACCACTTCGACTGCGGCGTCCGATGTGTCGCCGGCGGCCGAGCGTGGCGGCCGGCGCCACATGCGCCAGGTGCGCGGCTACGGTTGCTGCCTGCGTTCGGCGGCCCGTGCGCGCTGGCGTCCACCATCGTGCGAGTTGCGCGCCGTCCCAGCCCTCAGGGCCCCTATCGGCGAACCTGCCTGGTGGCCCTCCACTGCGCGTGCCGGCGGACAGACCCCGCGTCACTGGGGCGGGTCCGCTTGCCAATCATCGAGGGAACGAGTCCGGCCGCGTGCGGCGCCGCACTCGCCGCTCTACGGCAGGCGCGAGGCGCCCGGCTATCTTAGGCTGGTGCGGTTCAGACCGACGACGGATTCAGGTGCAGAAGCGGGTCACCGAGTCCCAGAGCACCGGCAGGCCGAAGCCCAAGGCCGCCACGCTGACCCGCTCGTCGTCGGCATGCATGAGCTGCAGGAGGCCGTCGTCGCGGCCCGTCTTGAGCGGCGAGAAGCCATACGTCGGGACGCCGATGCGGGCCAGGTGCTTGGCATCCGTGGCGAACGGGGCGAGGAACGACAGCGGCACGGCGCCGCCGTCGTGGTCGCGCAGGACCTGCTCGAGGAGCGGGTAGAGCGGCCCGTCGAGCGGCGCCGAGACGGACGCCCCAACCTGCTCGCACTCGACCTCGAGCCGTGCCCACAGCTCCTCGCCGATGCGGCGTCGCAGCTCTTGGCGCATGGCCGGCTCATCGGTGCCGGGCAGCGTCCGGCAGTCGATCTCGATGTAGGCCGTGCCCGGGATGACGTTGTACTTCACGCCGGCCGCGATTATGCCGACGGAAACGGTGTCGTGGAGCATGGCCGACACGGTCCGAGCCAGGACCGGGTCGCACAGTTCGCGCACAGTGGCCTCGATCGCTCCGGGCGCCGGGGCGGTCCGTTCGGTCGCGCCCGACCCCCCGGCGAGGCCCGTCATGAGGGCCTTCATCGCGCCCGCCGCTCGGCCCGCTAGGTGCGGGATCGCCCGTCCCAGCGAGACCCCCATGGCCTCGGTGAGACGCGCCGGCCCGGGCTCCGCGAGCCGGGTCACGATCTGGGCGGCCAGGATTGCGGCGTTGTCCGGGGTCGGGACGGAGCCGTGGCCCCAGCGACCCTTAACGTGGAGCTTGTAGACGACGAAGCCCTTCTCCGCCACCTGGATCGGATAGAAGCGGACGTCTCCGTAGGTTGTGGTCTGGCCGCCGGCCTCGTTCAGGGCGCCGGCCGCACGCAGCCAGTCGGGGTGCTCGTCGACCAGCCAGCCGGCACCGCGCCAGCCGCCGGCCTCTTCGTCGGCCGTGGAACAGAAGATGACGTCACGGCGCAGGCCCGGGATCGGGTCCGAGGCCGGGTCGCGGCCGGCCGCGCGGGCTGCACGAGCGAGGCGGCGCATGACCTGCACTTCCATCGCCACCATGCTCTTCATGTCCACGGCGCCGCGACCCCAGACGTAGCCTTCGGCCAGGTCGCCGCCGAACGGGTCGTGGCTCCAGCCGGCCGGCTCCGCGGGCACGACGTCGAGGTGGGAGAGAAGCAGCAGCGGGTCGCCGCCGCTGCCGTCGCCTCGGACGCGCGCGACGATCGAGCCGCGGCCGGGGAACGGCTCCACGACCGTTGGCCGGAGGCCCTCATCGGCGAGGACCTGCTCGAGGTACTGCGCGACCAGGATCTCGTCGCCGGGCGGGTTGACGGACTTGATCCGAATCAGCGACCGAAGCAGCTCGACGAGCTCCGACAGTTCGACTTCGGACACCGCGACCCCGACAACCCCGACCCCAGCCACCGCTACCTCCGCTCCAGGCGCTCCGTCATGCGTTCGCCCGTCGTGACTGCGCCGAGCGAGGCGGACGAGACCATGGCCGCGTACTTGGCCATGACGCCGGTCTTGTAGCGCGGTGCAGGCGGGGTCCAGCGGGCGCGCCGCTCCTCCAACACGGCCGCCGGAACGTTGAGGTCCAGGGCGTGGCGGTCGACGTCGATGACGATCTCGTCGCCCTCCTGAACGAGCGCGATCGGGCCGCCCAGCGCCGCCTCCGGCGCCACGTGGCCGATCATCAACCCGTGGGTGCCGCCGGAGAAGCGGCCGTCGGTGAGCAGGGCGACGTGCTCGCCCATCCCCTCGCCGACGAGCGCCGCCGTGACCGACAGCATCTCCTGCATGCCCGGGCCGCCGACCGGACCCTCGTAGCGGATCACGATCACGTCGCCCTTGTTGATCTTCTGCTTGCGGACGGCGTCGTAGCAGGCGTTCTCGTTCTCGAAGACGCGGGCTGGGCCCTTGTGGAAGCGGCGCTCATGGCCGGCCAGCTTGATGACGCAGCCGTCCGGGGCCAGGGTGCCGTGGAGGATCGTCAGGCCGCCGGTCGCACTGAGCGGCGTCTCGATCGGCACGATGACCTTCTGGCCGGCTGTCTCGACCGTGGCCGCTGCGGCGGAGGCGATCGTGCCGCCGTCGACGTTGGGCGTGGAGCCGTCGATCAGGCCCTTCTTGAGCAGCTCGCGCGTGACCAGGCCAAGCCCGCCGGCTTCGAACAGGTCGGCCGCGGCGAAGCGCCCGCCCGGGACCAGGTCGCCGATGTTCGGCGTCCGGTCGGCGATCTTGCCGAAGATGTCGATATCGAGCGGTGCCAGGTCGTACTCGTGGGCGATGGCGATCAGATGCAGGACCGCGTTCGTGGATCCGCCGGTCGCGGCCACGCAGGCGATCGCGTTCTCGATCGACTCGCGGGTGACGAACGCCTTGGGCCGCACGTCGCGCCGGATCAGGTCCATGACGATCTCGCCGCAGCGGTGGGCGGCCTTGTCCTTGTCGGGGTGCTCGGCCGGGATGCCGTTCAGGCCTGCAGGCGAGAGGCCCAGGATCTCCATGACCATCGACATCGTGTTGGCCGTGTACTGCCCGCCGCACGCCCCGGCCCCGGGGCAGCTGACCGACTCGATCTCGTACAGCTCCTCGGCCGACATCTTGCCGGCTCGGTATGCCCCCACCGCCTCGAAGATCGTGACGATCGTGGCGTCGCGCTTGCCCTTGTACACGCCCGGGTAGATCGTGCCGTTGTAGAGGATCAGGCCCGGCCGGTCGAGGCGGCCGAGAGCCATCGCGGCGCCCGGGATCGTCTTGTCGCAGCCCACCAGGCAGACGACGCCGTCCAGCATGTGGCCGCGGACGCACAGCTCGATCGAGTCGGCGATGACCTCACGGCTGATGAGCGAGGCCTTCATGCCCTCGGTGCCCATGGAGGTCCCGTCTGAGATGGAGATGGTGCTGAACTCCATCGGCGTCCCGCCCGCCGCGCGAATCCCCGCCTTGACGTGCTCGGCCAGCCGGCGCTGGTTGTAGTTGCACGGCATCGTCTCGATCCAGGTCGTGGCCACGCCGATGAGCGGACGGGCCAGGTCCTTGTCGTCGAAGCCGATGGCCTTGAGCATGCCGCGTGCGGCGGCGCGGTCGGGGCCGTCGGTCAGGGCCGCGCTGTGGCGCTTGTCCGGGTTGCTCGGCAGGTCGTAGGGCAGGGGATTCGGCACGTCAGGCATGGTGGTCTCCGCGGGGCTGGGCGGGGTTCGATTCGGTCGGGGCCAAGTTTAGGGCCTCGGCGATGCCGAAGATGGGACGGCCGAACCGGGCCCGGGGGCGGCCCGCTACAGCTTCGAGATCAGCCAGCCCAGGGCGCTGCTGGGCCTGGGCGAGGCGCCCGTCTGGATGACCACGCCCAGCGCGGTCCGCTGCCCGTCCGGTGCAGTCAACACGGCGACGATCCACCACTGCCGAAAGGGAGGTAGCTTCGAGAAATCGACCACATGCGCGGCGGCGAGCGTCGGTCCGGTGGCGGATCGGTCGACGACGATGAAGGGGCCCTCCGTCGATGCCGGCCACACTTCCACGTCAACGGTCCCGGCCCCAGTCGAGTAGCTGAAGGTGCCAACGGGGAACTCATAGATGGTCAACTCAACCGGGGCCGCGCCTTCGGCGAGTGGCGTGCCCGGCGTTGCATTCGGGTCGTAGACGAACATCCGACCGCACGGCAGGAGCGTGACCGCCGCCACCAGGAGAACGGTTGCGGCGACACCCCTCACGCTGTAGGCGCCCTCGTTGACGTGCTGGGGCCTGTACGTTCCGGCAACGAAGGCGACGGGCACGGCCAGGAGTGTCGCGACGGTCAGCGCGTCCTGGTAGCCCGGCAAGAGGAGGGCCACGACGAGCAGGGCCGCGGCTCCCCCGAACGCCCACGGCCTGCGGAGCGAGGCGTCGCTGTGGCGACTGATCCGGGTCAGCCGGCCCAGGCTCATTCGGCCCGCGGCGAAGGCCCCGACAACCAGCATCGCGGCCACTTGATTGGTGGCCCATTCGGCGGAGCGCAGCACGACGACATGGACGCCTGCCAGGCGGCTGAGCCCGGTGACAATGTCGGTCACGCCCGGCGCAAGGACGAGTGCGGCCGTCGACAGGGCGAGCCACAGCGCCATTTCGGCCAAGAGCTCTATCGCGCCGCGGCGGACGCCGCGCTTCAGCCGTTCCGGCGACTGCTGCGCCAGCTCGACGAGGAGGGCCAGGTCGGGCGTCTTCCCCAGCCGATTCGTCGCCTCGGTGGCCGCCGTCTCCGAGTCGTAGCCATCGTGCTCCAGGGCACGAGCGGAATCGTGCAGGTGGTCCGCGATCTCCTGTCGGACCCGGTTCCGTTCCGTTCGCGGCAGGTCCAGGCGAGCGCCCAGGTCGTCCGCGAACGCCCCAAGAACGGCCCACGCGGGCCGGTCGGCTTCCCCTTCGCCAGCCATCGGCTCGGCTGTGGTCGGCGGGCGGTTCCAGTCCCGGTCGGCGCTCGGCGCCGGCAGCTGCGTGGTCGCCGTCACCTTCCGGGGCGGCATGACCCAGGCGCCGGCTTCGGGGTCGGGGCTGGCCGGTCGGCGGCCGGCCCGATCCGCCGCTCCGGCCGCGGTGGGGTCCCCCCGGAACGCGAGCGCCGGCCAGTTGCGTTCTTCGGCGAGCTCCAGCGCGCGGGCAGTCAGGCGGTACTTGCGCCTGGTCTGCTCGCCCTCGTGCCAGTCGCTCTGGAGGAGGCCCTCGGCTTCGAGCCGATACAGAGTGGGGTAGAGGTTGGGCTCCGTGAAGAGGCCGGCCGTTCCCACTTCCGACCCCAGCCATCGCCAGATCTCGAACCCGGAGAGGTCCTGGACGCGCAGCGCGCCGACGATGGCTCGATCGATCCTCGACTCCAGGGTCACCAGGCCGGTCCAGCTCAGCTCGTCCATTGACCCCTTTTCGATGCCGCTCGATTCAGCGAGTCTACCGCGCTCAGAGTGTAGGCCTCGCGTGTCAGGGGCACTGGCACGGAGAAGACCCGCCGGAGAACCAGCGGGCCTGTGCTGATCGGAGTGGGCGGCTACCGCGTCAGCGGCTGAGGGCGGCCTCGCGGGTGTCGACCCGGGCGGGGTGAGCGGCCTCCCAGGCCTCGATCGCGGGGAGCTTCGAGCGGACGTAGCCGATCTCGTCGGTGCCGGCCAGGATCATCGTCCGGGCGAACGGGTCGATCTCGAAGGCGAAGGTTTCGCCGCCCGGCAGCGCCACTTTCTGCGCCTCGAGATCCACCGTCCACTCGCCGTCCGGGTTGGCGACCACGAGCGCCCGGAGCGCCGCGAGTCTGTCCGCGGAGACGACGATCGGGAGCAGCGCGTTCTTCAGCGCGTTGCCGCGGAATATGTCAGCGAAGCTCGTCGAGAAGATGGCCCGGATGCCCCACGCCCGCAGCGCCCAGGGGGCGTGCTCGCGCGAGGATCCGGCGCCGAAATTGTCGCCCACCAGGAGGAACTGGCGGCCGGCGTTGTGAGGCTCGTCGATGAACGAGACCGGCTCGCGGCGCTTCCCGTCGGGCGTGAAGCGCCAGTCGAAGAAGAGGGCGTCGGCCAGGCCCGCCTTGTCGGTGATCTTGAGGAAGCGGGCCGGGCAGATCTGGTCAGTGTCGATGTTGGCGCGCGGGATCGAGATCACGCGGCTGGTGGTCCCGCCGAACGGTTCGGGCATGTCAGTGGACCTCCACGGCCGAGGGCTTCGAGACGACCACGGGCTGCGCGGCGCCGGCGAGCGTCCGCGGATCGGTGATCACGCCGGTCACGGCACTGGCGGCGGCGGTGAGCGGCGATGCGAGGAACGTCCGCCCGCCCTTGCCCTGACGCCCCTGGAAGTTGCGGTTCGAGGTGCTGATGCCGTACTGGCCGGGCTCGAGCTGGTCGCCGTTCATGGCGATGCACATCGAGCAGCCCGACTCGCGCCACTCGGCGCCGGCCGAGCGGAAGACCTCGTGAAGGCCCTCGCTCTCGGCCTGCTTCTTGACCTGCTGCGATCCGGGGACGACCAGGACGCGGAGGCCGGACGCTACGCGCCGGCCGCGCAGGACCGAAGCCGCGGCGCGCATGTCCTCGATTCGGCCGTTGGTGCACGAGCCGATGAAGACGACATCGAGCTTCTGGCCGGCAATCGAAGCTCCGGGGGCGAGGCCCATGTAGGCGAGCGCGCGCTCGAGGTCTTCTCGGGCACCCGGCTCGACATCGGCAGGCGAGGGGATTCGGCCGCTGATCGGCACGCCCATGCCGGGGTTCGTGCCGTACGTGACCATCGGCTCGAGCCTGTCGCCGTCGATGACGATCGTTCGGTCGTAGGTCGCGCCTTCGTCGCTCGGCAGCTTGCGCCAGCGGGCTACGGCCTCGTCCCAGGCCGCTCCTTGCGGAGCGAACTTGCGGCTCTTCAGGTAAGCGAACGTGGTCTCGTCCGGGGCGATGAGACCGGCCCGGGCGCCGCCTTCGATCGACATGTTGCAGACCGTCATCCGCTCTTCCATCGACAGGGCGCGGACGGCGTCGCCGGTGTACTCGAAGACGTGGCCGGTCCCGCCGCCGATGCCGATCCGGGCGATCAGGGCGAGGATGATGTCCTTGGCCCCGACGCCCGGCCCGAGCCGCCCGTCGATCTGGACCCGGAACGACTTCGGCTTGCGCTGCAGCAGCGTCTGCGTGGCCAGGACCATCTCGATCTCGCTCGTCCCGATGCCGAACGCCAGCGCCCCGAAGGCACCGTGCGTGGCGGTGTGGGAGTCGCCGCAGACGATGGTCATGCCCGGCTGCGTCAGCCCCAGCTCCGGTCCGATGACGTGGACGATGCCACGCGTCGGCGAGCCCTTGCCGTGGAATGGGATCCCGAACTCGCGGCAGTTGTCCTCGATCTGGCGGAGCTGCTTGGCGGCCAGCTCGTCGGCGATCGGCAGCGACGGGTCGAGGGTGGGGATCGAATGGTCGGCCGTCGCGACGGTCTGGCCCGGCTTGCGGACCTTCAGGCCGCGCTCGCGCAGGCCGGTGAACGCCTGCGGGCTCGTGACCTCGTGAACGAGGTGTAGGTCGATCGCGAGGATTGCCGGCGCGCCGGGGTCGGACGCCACGACGTGGTCGTCCCAGATCTTCTCGACGATGGTGCGCGGTTTCTCGGCCATGGTTCCACTCGCGTTCGATTGCCCCGCCTCACAGCGGACGGGGGCCATCGAGGTTACCAGATGCTCGCAAGCGACCGCCGGTCGAGGCGGGCGTGGTGCGGCACGGTCGGGACCCCTTGCCCCCTGGGATGATTCCCCAACACGCATGGGGGGAGTAGTAAATGGAGCCGACCAGCCTGGCCGAGCCATTCGTGCGTCGTCGGTGGTAGCGATTAGCCGTCTGCGGCTAACAGAGCCACGGCTATACGAGCCGAATCTACATCGCCAACAGGCGCGGTCGACTCACCGGACTTGCCAGCCGCGCATAGCACTCTCCCCATGCGTAATGGGGAATTCCGGGCCGGTCGACCGCGGGGGGTGGCCGCCGGTCGTCCGGGGCGGCCGGTCATACGGGGCGGCCGGGGCGCGGCGCAGGCCGCCCGGGAGCTGCCTGCCCGGTTCGGTCCCTAGCTCAGCTCGAGCGAGGCGCGCAGGCGGATGTCGCGAGAAGAGGCGCCGACAAGGATCTCGAAACGGCCGGGCTCGATGCGCCAGCCGGCGGCCTCGACGTCCCAGTAGGCCAGGTCGCGATCCTCGAGGGCGAGTGAGACGTCGATGATTTCGCCAGGCTCCAGGTGAACGGCCGTGAAGCCTTTCAGCTCGCGCGGTGGGCGCGGGACGGACGACTCCAGGTCGGCGACGTAGACCTGGACGACTTCCTTGCCGGCGCGAGTGCCTGCGTTGCGCAGTCGAACCCGCAGCTGGGCCGAGTCGCCCTCGGGCAGGCCGTCCGCGGCGACTTCGAGCGTTTCGAACTCGATGCGGGCGTAGCCCAGGCCGTGCCCGAAGCAGAACCGCGGCTCCACGCCCGCGGCGTCGAAGTGGCGGTAGCCGAGGTTGATTCCCTCGGCGTAGACCAGTTGCTCCTGCTCGCCCGGCGTAGTGCTGAGCGCGGGGTAGTCCGCCTCGCGAGCCGCGATCGTGAAGGGCAGTCGGCCGCCCGGCTCCGACCTGCCGAGCAGGACGTCGGCGAGGGCGTTGCCGAACTCCTGTCCCGGCAGCCACGCGTACAGGACGGCGGCCACGCGATCGGACCAGGGCAGGTCCATCGGGCAGCCGGCATTGACGACGACGACGGTCCGCGGATTGGCCGCGGCCACGCGCTCGACGAGCTCGTCCTGGCGGCCGGGGAGAGTGACGGTCCCGCGGTCGCGGCCCTCGGATTCCCAGGCCTCGTCGTTGCCGACGACCACGATAGCCGCGTCGGCCGCAGCCGCGGCGGCGACGGCCTGCTCGATCCGGTCGCCCTCCTGAGGCGAGCGGCAGCCGATGGCCAGCAGGCACGCGGCCATCATGGACGAATGCAGCTCGGCCTCGATCAGGACCGGCTTGCCGGCCTGGAGCTCGAATGTGGCCCCGTCCTCGCGGCCTTCGAACAGGGCCGTCGGAACGTCGGCGGCGGGCGGCGCATCCCACAGGTCGGCGGCCGTGACGCCGTCGACTTTGAGACGCCGACCGCCGAAGCCGCGCAGGGCGATCTCGTGCGGGCCGCTCTCGGCCGGGGTCACCCAGCCGGACAGGCGGACGGAGAAGTCGTCCTGCACCAATCCCTGGGGAAGATCGGCGAAGAAGTGCATATCGCTCGAATCGACGTGCCAGCCGGCGTAAGGCTGGCCGCCTGGCTCCTGGCCGCGCCAGTACTCGATGGTCAGCCCCGGCCGGCCGTGGAGGTCGCGCACGTCCATGGCGGTGAGCGGCGGCAGGAAGCGATCGATCCGGCAGCCTGCCTCGTGGACGACTTCCACTCCGGGGAGCGCCGCCCGGAGCCCATCGAGCGGGGTCACGGTGGGCGGGGCGGGAATGTGGGCGGCCCCACCGCCCTGCGCGCACGGACTGGCCGCGTTGGGCCCGATGACCGCGAGCTTTCGGATGCCGGCCGGCGCGAGCGGGAGCGTCCCGTCGTTGGCCAGGAGGACGAACGACTCGGCGGCGGCCCGGCGAACCAGGGCGGATGCGTCGGCATCCGACAGCTGCCAGGGCTTCGCGGGGTCGGGCTGCCCCCCGACGGCCGACCCGGCGGGCCGGGCGGCACCGATGGCCACGTCTGCGAGCCGGTCTGGGGACAGCGCGCCGACCCGGGCCGCGAGCAGCAGCAGCCGCCGAGCCTTGTCGTCCAGGACCGCCTGGCTCACGTCGCCCCGTCGAACGGCTTCGGCGAGGCGCGGACCGAACCAGCGAGGAGGCCCGGGCATCTCCAGGTCCAGCCCGGCCACCGCCGCGGAGACGGTGTCGTGCGTGGCTTCCCAGTCGGACATCAGCACGCCGTCCCAGGCCCATTCGCCCTTCAGGATCTCGCCGACAAGCTGGACGTGGCCGGAGCAGTGGGTGCCGTTCACGCGGTTGTAGGCCGCCATGATCGACCATGCCCCGGCCCTCGCGACTGCCTCGAACGGGACCAGGTAGACCTCGCGCAGAGTCCGCTCGTCCACGCGACAGTCGACCGAGGTCCGGTGCGTCTCGGACTCGTTGGCGACGTAATGCTTCGGTGTGGCAGCCACGCCGGCCGACTGCATTCCCTCGACGTAGGCGACGCCGAGCATCGCGGACAACACGGGGTCCTCGGAGTAGGCCTCGAAGTCGCGGCCTCCGAGGGGCGAGCGAACGAGATTGACCACCGGCCCGAGCATGTAGTGGACGCCGGCTCGCTTCGCCTCCAGCCCGATCCTGGCGGCGGCCTCGCGCACCAGCGCCACGTCCCAGGTCGCGCCCAGGGCGGTGCCGCACGGGATGCATGTGGCGGTCGAGCCGACCGGGAAGCTCATGCCGCGGACGCCGTTGGGGCCGTCCAGCGTCAGCATCGCCCCGAGGCCGATCGAGGGCGCGCCGCACGCGTGCCAGGCGTCGATCCCGGCCGTCAGTCCGGCCTTCTCCTCGATGCTGAGCCCTCGGACGAGCTCGTCCAGACGTTCGGGGCTGATCGGGCTGGCGGGGGCGGGGCGGTCGACTTGCTTCATCTCTTCCTTCCGGGGCTGCAGCGCGCCGGGAAATCGTAGTCGAGTCCGGGCGGGGGTGGTCGGCGAGGCGGCGGTGGCCTACGCTAGTCGAGCGTCCGTCGCGAGAAACGAAAGGGGCAGGGGCATGGCCACGGAGAAAGAGGCGCCGGCCAACGGTCGAGCGGCCGCGAAGCCCGAGGCAACTGTGAAGGCTGCCGCCACTTCCGCCGCCACCTCCGCCGGCACGCCGGCCGGCGCTCCGGCCGCGTGGGGCGAAGGCCTGGCTGCCTACCCGGAGTGGATGGCGCGGTATCTGCCCGCCATGCACGACGGCTTCAATGCCATGAACAAGTACGTCAGCGTCCCGGCGCTCAAGGCTGGCCTCGGAAGGTACATGTCCAACCCTCTCACCGGCTACCTGATGATCCTGCGGACGCGCGGCCGAAAGAGCGGCGAGATGCGCGACGCGCCGCTCGGCTACACGGTCGTCGGCGACGCCGTGTACTGCATCGCCGGCTTCGGGCCGAAGACCCACTGGTACCAGAACATCCTGGCCGACCCCAAGGTCGAGGTCATCCTGCCCAGCCGATCCTTCTCCGGAATCGCCGAAGAGGTCACCGGCGAAGCCGAGCGTCTGCGCGTCCTGCCGCCATTGGTCCGGAGCATGGGCGTGGTCGCCGGAGCCATGGTCATGGGCAACGCCTGGAAGATGACGCCCGAAGAGATCTCGGGCAAGTGCGAGGGCTTGCCGCTGGTGCGGGTGCGGGCCACCGGCATCGCCGCGGGGCCGGACGATCCGGGCGGCTGGTTCTGGATCGTGCCAGTCGTCGTCTCCGGCTGGTGGCTCGTGCGATGGATGCGGGGCCGCGGCCGAGCGCGCAAAGGCGAGCGGGCGGGCCGTTGAGCGGGGCCGGCACCGTCCAGCCCGGCGTCGGCGTCTTTGGCGCCGACCCGGCCCGTCGCCTCTTTGCCCGGGTTGCCTGCCTGGTCGTGGCCGTCATGGGCTGGGCCAACCTGGCGGTCCTGGGGCGGGCGATGCTCTCGAAGAACCCGCCCGAGGCCGGCTTCGATCTCCAGCTCCTGCTGGACGCCGGCAAGCGCGTGGCCGCGGGCGGGTCGCCCTACGACCCCAACGCAGTGGCGAA
This sequence comes from Candidatus Limnocylindrales bacterium, assembly GCA_050008515.1. GTDB lineage: Bacteria > Chloroflexota > Limnocylindria > Limnocylindrales > CSP1-4 > Fen-1039. The sequence goes on along the minus strand of JBEKMM010000008.1, from coordinate 150,447 downwards.
CGGGCTCCAGGCTCGCGATCTCTTCTACTCGTACCCGCCGGTCGTGGCGCAGATTCTCGCGCCGGTCTCGGGGTTGCCGACGTGGCTCGTCCTGACGGGCTGGTGCCTGGGGGCCGCGGCCGGGCTGGTCGTGATGGCTGCGCTCCTAGCGCGCTCGCCGATCGGCCGGCCGACCTCGGCGCCCGCTGCCCTCTCTCTGGACGCCGCGCTGCTCACCCTCGCTGCCGCGCCGTTCTTCTTCCCCTTCGCGATCGCGCTCCTGTTCGGCAACGTGGATGCCTGGTTCCCACTCCTCTTTGGGGCGGTCGCGCTGACGCTCGCCTCGGGTCGCGCGATTCCCTCGCGCGCGACGTCGGCAGCCGGCGGCGTGGCCCTGGCAATCGCCTCTTTCGTGAAGCTTCACCCGGCCACCGTCCTGGTCTGGCTGGCCGCTCGCCGTCCGCCGGCACGCCGAGTCTGGCGATCCGGCGCGATGGCAATCGGCGCGGCGATCGCGGCGGGTGCCGCGATCCTGGCGGTGAGTCTCGTGGTTGGCGGCGCGGGCCCCTGGCGCGAGTACCTCGACTACCTGCGCGTGGGCGGAGGTGCTGATCTGGCCTCGCGGGTCAACATCGGTCCGGCCAGCCAGCTTGCACTCCTGGCCGGCAACTCGAGCCTGGCTCGCCCACTCGCAGTCGCGTTCGGCGTGGTCGCGGTCGTTGCCACGGTCGCGATCGCGAGGCTCGTCCGAGACCCGCTGGAGAGCTTCGGCTGGGCGGTCGTGGCCTCGCTCGTGGTGCTGCCCGTGACCTGGTATCACTACCCGGTGGCGCTGATCCCGGTCGCGCTGGCGGCCTGGACTCGCAGCCGCGGCACGCCACGCGGGCGCCGTGTCACTTCGGCGCTGGTGGTGACGTATCTCATCGGCGACGCCGCGCTGCTGCTCCCGGTGGCGCTCTGGCTGGCCGCGGCTTCGCTGTTCGTCGCGGTCCGCTGGTCACGCCCTCGACCTGACCTCGAGCCTCTGCCGGAGGCCGAACCGCTGCCCGAGCCCGCGTCGGTCGAGGCGCCCGCCCCGGCGCCGGCACGCAGGTGAGCCTGCCCCGATTCGTTCGGGCGCGCCGCGGGAACTCCCGCGCGGAGTCCGCGCCTGAGCCCGTCGGGTCCGCGGGCCCCATGGCAAGTCGCATCGGCCGCCTGATCCGGAGGGCGCTGGCCGAACCGCCGCGTCCGCCTCTCCCCGGCGCCTCCCTGGAGCCTGGACTCCGGCGCCGCTGGGTCGGGTTCTTCCTGCCCGGCGCGTTCGTCTTCCTGTGGCTGCTCACCTTCGCCGTCGGCTTCAACTGGCAGACGGTGGGCGTGGACGCCCGCATCTACTACCACGGCTCGGCCGCCTGGCTGGCGGGCGAGAACCCGTGGGCCACGGGTGCGCTCCTGAACGGACGCGTCTTCACCTATGCGGGATTGCCCCCGACGGCAATCCTGCTGGCCCCGCTTACGTTCCTGCCGGAGGAAGCGTTCGTGTGGCTGTGGCTGGCTCTGTCCCTGGCAGCGGCGATCGCGGTCGTTCGGGCCCTTCGTCTGCCGGTCGTCTGGGTCGCGTATCCGCCTCTGCTCTACGGCGTCATCGCCGCCAACCCGCACGTCGTTCTTCTGGCGCTCCTCGTCGCCGGCGGAACGTGGGGCGGGGGCCTGGCCTCGGTCATCAAGATCGTCGCCATCCCGCCGCTCGTGGGCGAACGCCGGTGGCGGGCGCTGCTGTTGGGGGCGGCGGCCATCGGCGCGTCGATGCTGCTGCTTCCGGGGTTGTGGACCTCCTTCCTGAATCAGGCCGGGACGGTCCAGAGCACCATCAATGCCGAATCCGGAGGCGGTCTCAGTGCCTGGGGCAATCCGGGCGTGTTCCTCGCCACGGCCGTCTCGCTCGCCGTCCTGGCTCTGCTCGACATGCGCGCCTCGGCCTGGCTGGTCGTCCCGGCTCTGTTCCCGACGACGCAGTACTACTACGCGATGTTCGCTCTCCCGATCGACCCGTTTCTCGCCGGCGCCATGGCATTTCCCGTGCCGCTGATGGCCCCGCTCGCGACCATCGGGTACACGGCCATCCGTGTCGGCCTCGTCGCGTGGCGGCGCTCAGGGCGTGCGCGCCGGCCCGGCCGCGAGATTCTCGGCCGCTCCGACGAGGGCCCCCAGCCCGAATCCTCCGACCGCGGCTAAGCGAAATCCCCAATCGGCGAGCTCTGCGTGGCGGACCTACAATCCAACTCGCCGTCCCGCCCATCGAACGCCCCGCCGCGCGCCCGGTCGGGCGCCAGGAACCGACAGCAGGAACCAGATGTTCGATCGACTCGGCCGGCTCGTGCTCAAGCTCCGCTTCGTCCTCGTCGCCGCGTGGGTCGTCGGCGCGATCGCGTTCGGAGTGCTGGGCCCCTCGCTGTCGACGGTCGGCTCGGCCGACGAGACCAGCTTCCTGCCCAAGAACGCGGAGTCGCTGGCCGCTCGCAACGTCATCAAGGACGCATTTCCGAACGATTCGGCGCCGTCGGTAGCCCTTATCGTCTTCTCCCGACCGAGCGGTCTCACGGACGCCGACCGAACCGCTATCGAAAGCCTGCGCGGCTGGTTCGAGGGAACCGGCCATCCGGAAGCGATCCTGCGGTACGTCACCGCCGAGGGCACTCCAAGCCTGGCACCGATGTTCCGAAGCTCCGATGGCGTGGTGGAGCTGGCGCGCGTGGACATCGACGCGCCTTCGTTCCTGCCGCGGACCAACTCCGCCATCGATGCCATCCGCGCTCATCTCGCCGCGCCGGGCACGCTGCCCGCCGGGCTCGTGGCCCAGGTCAGCGGTCAGGCCGGGATCGGCCGCGACTACCTTGGCGCCATCCGGGAGGGCACGGATCGGACGACGCTGGTCACGATCCTTCTCGTCGTCACGGTCCTGCTGCTGATCTACCGTGCGCCGCTGGCGGCCATGGTTCCGCTGGTCACGATCGGCTGCGCTTTTCTGGTCTCGCGCGGCCTGCTTGGATTCCTGGCCCAGGGCGGGTGGAAGCTGTCGTCTGTCCTCGATTCGTTCATCGTCGTACTCGTCTTCGGCGTCGGCACCGACTACACGATCTTCCTCGTCTCCCGCTTCCGAGAGGAGCTGGGGAGGAGTAGCTATGCCGACGCGGTCCGCGTGACCGTGAGTCGAATCGGCGCGGTGATTGCAGCCTCGGCCGCGACCGTCATCGTGGGCCTGAGCTCGATGGTCGCCGCCAGCTTCGGCATGATCCAGACGACCGGCCCGGCCCTGGCCCTGACGATCTTCATCACCCTGCTGGCCGGCCTGAGCCTGACCCCGTCGCTGCTGGCGATCTTCGGTCGCCGGCTCTTCTGGCCGCGCCACGAGCAGACGCGAACCGCCGGCTCGGACGAGAAGGGGTTCTGGGCGGCGGTGGCCCGGCGGATCACGACCCGCCCGGGGCTGCTGGCCGCGCTGGTGCTGGCCCTTCTGGCCGCGCCCCTGCTGGCGCTGCCCGGGCTCAAGCAGAACTTCAACGTCCTGGAGGAGCTGCCGAGCGGGGCCGAGTCGCGCGTCGGGTTCCAGGTGCTGAGCCAGCACCTGGCCGAGGGCCAGCTGATGCCGCTCAACGTCCTGATCGAGGTCCCGGGCGGGAATCTGACCGCCCCCGAGGCCCTTGCCCGGATCGGGCAGCTAGAGGCGCGGATCGTCGCCCTGCCGGACGTTCAATCGGTCAGCAGCGTCGTCGACCCCAAAGGCGAGGGCAAGATCTCCGACGTCCTGACGCCCGCGACCCAGCTGGCCGCGATGGCGGAGGGATTCTCGAAGCCACCGAGCACGGACATCAACGCCCAGCTCGGCGACGCCTCTCTGGCGGGGATCAACTCCACGGTGTCGTACGTGGGCGGGCTGGACAAGGCCTATCCGAGGGTTGCCGGCGCGGTCCTCACCGGAGCGAAGGCTGACCTGGCCACTCTCCAGACGGGTCTTATGGACGGTCGGAAGCAGGCCCTGGCCGCCAACCAGCTCGGGACGATCACCGATCAGCTGCAGGCGGCTGCTGTGGGGTCCGCCGCCTCGTCGGCATCCGACAGCGAAGTGGCCGCAGAGCTGGCCCAGCTGAAGGCGTACCTGGACGAGCTGGGAGCGGCGGTGCCGGCGCTCGTTTCGACCGATCCGTACAAGGCGGCACAGGCCGCCATCCCGAAGATCGCGGCGACTCGCGATGCCGGGGCCTTCCTGACGCTGGTCGGGGCTTTCCGCGAGATGCAGGCCTGGTTCGAGGCCCAGCCGACCGCCTTCTACTTCGCGCCGACGAGCACGCCGCAGACAGCCGAGCAGCTGGCGGCCAAACAAGCCTCGGCCGATGCCCGTGCCCGTCTCCCCGGGGAGTTGAGCCAGCTCGCCGCCGCGTTCGGCGCCGACGACCTGTACGCCCCGCCGGACCTGGTGGCGGCGTACGAGTCGGCCTCCGGCGACGTCGCGCGGCTGTACGTGACCACCGTCGCTAACCCCTACGACACGAAGGCCTTCGACACCGTCCGCTCGCTGCGAACGCTGATGGCCGGCCAGGCGGCCGGCTTCGGGCCGAGCGCGACGTCGTACGTGGGCGGCCCCACCGCCGAGTTCACCGACGTCCAGTCGACGATCTCGGCCGACTTCCTCCGCGTCGCGGCGATCACGATCGTGGGCATCCTGCTCGTCCTCGTGCTCCTGCTTCGGGCGCTGGCGGCGCCGGCATACCTGGTCCTGACGGTGCTGCTGTCGTACTCCGCCAGCCTGAGCCTCTCGGCGTTCATCCTGCAGCACGTGTTCGGCCAGGCCGGGCTCAACTACTTCATCCCGCTGATGGTCTTCGTGCTGCTGGTGGCACTCGGCTCGGACTACAACATCTTCCTGATGTCGCGGGTCCGCGAGGAAAGCGCCACGCGGCCGCTGCGACCGGGCATCCGCGCCGCCTCCGCCCGGACCGGCACGGTCATCACATCGGCCGGCCTGATCCTGGCCGGGACGTTCGGGGCGCTGATCACGTCGCCGCTCCAGCTGCTGTTCCAGGTCGGGATCACGGTCGGGCTGGGCGTTCTGGTCGACACGTTCATCGTCCGGAGCCTGCTGGTCCCGGCGATCACGGCGTTCGTCGGGGAGTGGGCCTGGTGGCCGTTCCAGCGGCGGGGAACGTGAGACCTGCGGTCGCCATTCCCAGGCTTCGTCGCAACGAGTGACACTCCACGACCTCAAAGGCGCGTTCGGTGGCGGAGTTGGCCGCCGTCGCTATCCTCTAGCCAATCTGCGAGATATCTCGCCAGTTCTGCCGCGGCCGCCCAGCCAACCCGTTCGGCGCCAGTACACGAAAGAGCGACATGAGGATTCGTAGCCACCACCGTCTCCTGCTGCGAGTAGTCGCGGTCGTCGCTCTGCTCGTAGGCGTGAAGGCGATCGCCCATTACCTGGGGTGGGAAGTCATCACCATCAACCCGTTGTTCACCGGCGTCATTGCCGCCAACGTGTTTCTGATGGGCTTCCTGCTCAGCGGCGTCCTCTCGGACTACAAGGAGAGCGAGCGTCTTCCCGGCGAATTGGGTGCCTGCCTGGAGAACATGGCCCAGGAAGTGGTCGGTATGAGGGTGTCCAAGCCCGAAGCCGTCGTCGGACCATGCCTGATCGCCCTATCGCAGTTGAGCAACGACATTCATGCGTGGTTCTACAAGAAGCTGGACACCGAAGGCCTGCTCGAGCGTGTGAACGGCCTGACCACCGCTTTCGCAATGCTGGAACCGTGGACCCAAGCGACATTCGTAGCTCGGCTCAAGACGGAGCAGAGCAACCTTCGGCGCACCCTGATACGCATCGAGACCATTCGAGAAACGTCCTTCGTCTCGGCGGGCTACATGCTGGCCTATATCATCACGAGTCTGCTTTGCGCGGGGCTCGTGCTGGCTCAGATGGATCCGTTCCACGAGTCTCTGATATTCACTGGCGTCATCGGCTACCTGCTGGTGTTCCTCTTGCTCCTGATCAGGGATCTGGACAACCCGTTCGGCTACTACGAACGCCTCTCGGGCGCGGACGTATCGCTCGACACGTTCATGAACTCGATCAAGCGGCTCGCGCAGATCGCCGGCGTCGAAGAGTCGGCGAGTCTGCGGTTCGTGCAGGTGGACGTTGAGGCCGCCGCGAAGCTTCGGGCGGCACTCGACGACGCTCTGCCGCCTATCAAGCAGCAGGCATAGACCGGCCACATCCGGCGGGCGCGGCCAGGGGTGGCTCCTGGATACTGACGAATGCCTCCAGCCCGGGCGCGCCCGGGCGATACCTCCGGTACCATCGTCCCGCGGTCATAGGACCGGCGTTGGGGACACGACTTGACCTCTGCTGATACACTCGCCCAACACCGCTCGACGAAGGGCCGGTGTAGTCGCTGTTACGGAGAACCAGGTTGGGTCTGTTCAACGGTCGGAACCGCCGCCACGTCGCCGTCCTGATCAGGGCGGACGGTCGTCGCGTGCAGGTGCCCGTCGAGAACCTCGGCCTGGTCGACGTATCCCTCCTCGGTCTACTTCGCTCGCTCGAGCTGGGTATTGAGCGCGTATTCGTACTCATTACCGGTTCCCGGCGGGAGACTGGACGCAGGGACAAGCGCTGACGACGCAAACCCGAAACGACCAGAACCCTCGCCGGCAGGCGAGGGTTTTTTGGTGAGCTAGCCAGACCAGGGATCGACAAGTCGAGAGCCGGGCACCCGAAGCGGACGGGCGCCAGCGAAAGGAAGGGCGAAGCGATGGGGACCACGGACGACGGACCCGGCCGTACGCCGACGGCGACATCGGGCAAGACACAGGGCGCGGCCGAGCGGGCTGCCGCCGAGCGCCGGCGGATCAACCACATGCCGGGCGCCGGCACTCCACGCGCCGAGGCCATCTCGGCTGGCCGGCGCGAGATGCTCACCGACTCCCATCGGCTCCAGATCAAGTCTCTGGCGGAGCGCGGCGCCACGCGTCCTCGGATCGGCGCGGATGCGGTCTGCGAGGCCCTCCTCCGCCAGGGCGTGGAGGTCTTCTTCGGGTATCCGGGCGGCGTCGTCCTGCCCTTCTACGACGTCCTCGGGGATTACCCGGAGCTGCGCCACATCCTCGTCCGCCACGAGCAGGGCGGCGCCCATGCCGCCGAGGGCTACGCCCGCGCCACCGGCAAGGTCGGCGTCTGCCTGGCCACCTCCGGCCCCGGCGCCACGAACCTGGTCACCGGCATCGGCAACGCCATGCTGGACTCAATCCCGATCGTGGCCATCACCGGCAACGTCGTCGGCTCCCTGCTCGGCAAGGACGCCTTCCAGGAGATCGATATCACCGGCATCACGTTGCCCTGCACCAAGCACAACTACCTGGTCCGCGACGCCAACGACATCCCGCGTGTTTTCGCCGAGGCCTTCCATATCGCTAGCACCGGACGTCCGGGCCCGGTCCACATCGACCTGACCAAGGACGCCCTGATGGGCGAATGCCGGGCCGAGCACCCGGACGGCGTCGATCTGCCCGGCTTCAAGCCCAACCTCGACGGCCACCCCCGTCAGATCAAGCTGGCGGCCCAGGAGATCGCGAGGTCCGAACGCCCGGTCATCCTGGCCGGCCACGGCGTCCTGATCTCCGACGCCACCGAAGAGCTGCGCGAGCTGGCCGAGAAGGCTCAGATCCCCGTCGCCCACACGCTTCTCGGCGTCAGCGCCATGGACGAGACGAACCCGCTCAGCCTGGGCTTCGTCGGGATGCACGGCTGGAAGCACGTCAACAAGGCGATCCAGTCCGCGGACCTGCTGATCGCCCTGGGGATGCGGTTCGACGACCGCGTCACCGGCCACGTGCCCACCTTCGCGCCCTACGCCCGGATCGTCCACGTCGACATCGACCCCGCCGAGATCGGCAAGAACGTCGCCGTCGAGATCCCGATCGTGGGCGACGTCAAGCGCGTCCTGCAGGCCCTCATCCCGCAGGTCGAGGCCGTGGCTCCGGAGCGCCGCGCGGCCTACCTCGAGGAGATTGCCGGCTGGCGGGCCGAGTCGGAGAAGATGCCGTGGCACGGCTCGGGGGCGTGGCGCAATGGCCAGCTCTCCGCCGACTTCGTGGTCAGCCGCATCGGCGAGGCCACGGGCCACGACGCGACCCTCGTCGCCGACGTGGGCCAGAACCAGATGTGGACCGCCCGATACGGCGGCTTCCGCCGGCCGAACAGCCACATCAGCTCCGGCGGCCTCGGCACGATGGGCTACGGCCTGCCCGCGGGCATGGGCGCGGCCGTCGGGCGGCCGGACAAGGAGACGTGGTCGATCGTCGGCGACGGTGGTCTCCAGATGACCGTTCAGGAGCTGATGACCCTCGTCCAGGAGCACATCCCGCTTCGAATCGCGCTGCTAAACAACCACAAGCTGGGCATGGTCCGGCAGTGGCAGGAGCTCGTCTACGCGGGCAACTACCACTCCTCGCACCTGCTCGGCCCCGACTGGTGCAAGCTGGCAGAGGCCTACGGCGTCGCCGCCTTCCGGGCCGACGAGCCGGACCAGGTCGACGCCGTAATCGCCTCGGCCCGCGCCGTCGATGGCCCGGCGCTGATCGAGTTCTGCATCGCCCAGGAGCAGAACGTCTTCCCGATGATGCCGGCCGGCAAAGGCCTGTCGGATCTGCTCGAGGAACAGTTCGAGGAGCCCAAGCAATGAGCCCCACCGGTTCGACCCCAGGCGGCAACGTCGATCCGGCCCATCCGGCGCCGGCCCACACGGCCCCGCCCGCCCGGGCCCTGCCAGGGCACGGCGAGGCCCATCGTCACGTCCTGGTCGCCATCGTCCTGAACAAGCCCGGCGTCCTCAACCGCGTGGCCAGCCTGATGCGGGCGCGCAACTTCAACATCGAGACGCTCGCGGTCAGTCACACTGACCAGCCTGAGGTCAGCCGCATGACGATCACGCTGCGCGGCGACGACGTGGCGGTCGAGCAGGCGGCCAAGCAGCTCTATCGGCTCATCGACGTGCTCAAGGTCCAGGACGTCACCAGCGACCCCACCGTCGAGCACGAGATCGCGCTCATCAAGGTCCGCGCCGACGATCGCAATCGCGGCGAGGTGCTGACCATCGCAGACATGTACAAGGCCAAAGTCGTGGATCTGGCGGCCGAGTCGCTGATTGTGGAGGCGACCGGTACCGAGGCCGAGGTGGACGCGCTCATCGCGCTCCTTCGCGGATTCGGAATCAAGGAGCTCGTCCGCTCGGGTACCGTCGTCATGTCCCGGGGTGCCGGGTCGATCGAGGAGGCAGTAAAGCGATGACCGCACGCATGTACTACGACAACGACGCCGATCCCAAGGCTCTCGCCGGCCAGAAGATCGCGATCGTCGGCTACGGCAGCCAGGGCCACGCCCATGCCCAGAACCTGCACGACTCGGGCTACGACGTGACCGTGGTCGAGGCCAACCCCAAGGCCCGGGCGCTCGCCGCCGAAGCCGGTCTCAAGACGGCCGACATCGCCGACGCGGTCAAGGCCGCGGACGTGATCATGATCCTCGTCCCCGACACCATCCAGAAGAAGGTGTTCGAGACCGAGGTCGAGCCGAACATGCACGCCGGCCAGCTGCTCATGTTCGCCCACGGCTTCAACATCCGGTTCGACCGGATCAAGCCGGGCCCCGGGATCGACGTCGGCATGGTCGCCCCCAAGGGCCCCGGCCACCTCGTCCGCTCCGTCTTCGAGCAGGGCGGCGGCGTGCCCGCCCTCTTCGCCGTTGAGAAGGACGCCACCGGCACCGCTCGCGCGCGTGTGCTTGCCTATGCGCGCGGCATCGGCGCGACCCGCGCCGGAGTGCTCGAGACCACATTCAAGGAAGAGACCGAAACCGACCTCTTCGGCGAGCAGGTCGTGCTGTGCGGCGGCGTCACCAGCCTGATCAAGAACGGCTTCGAGACCCTCGTCGAGGCGGGCTACCAGCCGGAGCTGGCCTACTTCGAGGTCATGCACGAGCTCAAGCTCATCGTGGACCTGATGTACCGCGGCGGCATGAACTTCATGCGCTTCTCGGTCAGCGACACCGCCGAGTACGGCGACTACGTGTCGGGCCCACGAATCATCGATGCCCGCGTGCGCGACGAGATGCGCAAGGTCCTGCACGAGATCCAGGACGGCAGCTTCGCGGCCCGCTGGATCGCCGAGAACGAGGCCGGCCTGCCCAATTTCAAGAAGATGCGCGAGGCCGGTCGCGACCACCAGGTCGAGCAGGTCGGCGCCCGACTACGCAAGGCCATGCCGTTCCTCAATCCCGTGGAAGTCGTCGACGGCCAGCCTCAGGCGGCCGCCAGGTCCAAGGACTGATCGCCCCTGGAGGGGAATCCGATGAGTGAGAACGCACCCGCCAACGTACCCGGCCGGGGTGTGGCCCCGGGGTCCGTCCGCATCTTCGACACGACGCTGCGCGACGGCGAGCAGGCCCCCGGGGCCGGGCTCACCGTCGCCGAGAAGGTCGAGGTCGCCCGCCAGCTCGTCCGCCTCAACGTGGACGTGATCGAGGCGGGTTTCCCGGCCAGCTCGCCCGGCGAGTTCGAGGCGGTCCAGCAGATCGCCCGCGAGACGAAGGGCGTGGCCGTGGCCGGCCTGGCCCGCTGCAAGGACGGCGATCCGCAGCGGGCCGTCGAGGCCCTCCGCGTGGCCGAGCGGCCGCACCTCCACGTGTTCATCGCCAGCAGCGACATCCACCTCAAGCACAAGCTGCGCATCACTCGCGACGAGGCGCTGCTTGCCGCCGCCAAGTGGGTGGCGTACGGCCGCAAGGCCCTCGGGCCCGATGCCGAGATCGAGTTCAGCGCCGAGGACGCCACCCGGACCGACGTCGACTTCCTCATGAAGCTGTACGAAGCCGCGGTCGAGGCGGGCGCGAGCACGCTCAACATCCCCGACACCGTCGGGTACGCCATTCCCGCCGAGTTCGGGCTGCTGGTGGGTCGCGTGGTCGAGCGGTTCGGCTCGGCGGCGACGATCTCCGTCCACTGCCACAACGACCTCGGCCTGGCCACGTCCAACACGCTGGCGGCGTTGCAGAACGGCGCCCGCCAGCTGGAGGTGTGCGTCAACGGCCTTGGCGAGCGAGCCGGCAACGCCTCGCTCGAGGAAGTCGTGATGGGCATCAAGACCCGCCCCACGCAGTTCCCCAACCTGGCGACGCGAGTGGTCACGGAGCAGATCACGCCGGCCAGCCGGCTGGTCAGCTACCTGACGGGCTTCACCGTCCAGCCGAACAAGGCGATCGTCGGCGGCAACGCCTTCGCCCACGAGTCCGGCATCCACCAGGACGGCGTCATCAAGAACCCGCTGACCTACGAGATCATGACCCCGCAGTCGGTCGGGCTGTCCGGCAGCCAGCTGACCATCGGCAAGCTGTCGGGCCGGCGCGGTCTGCGGGAGAAGCTGCATACCCTCGGCCACGAGATCGACGGCGAGGCGCTCGACACCGTCTACGCCCAGGTCATCGCCCTGGCCGACGCCAAGAAGGAGATCACCGACGGCGACCTCCTGGCCATCGTCGAGCAGCGCGCCACGGCGACGCCGAACATGATCTGCCTGCAGGGCTGGAGCGTGACCAGCTCCCACGGAGGCCGGGCCATGGGGATGATATCCCTGTCCGTGCTCGACCAGCCGCGCTCGATCGAGGCAACCGGCAACGGCCCGGTCGACGCGCTCTACGGCGCCATCGACCAGGCCCTCGAGTCGGTGCTCGGCTGGAAGCCGGTCCTCGACGAATACGAGATCAAGGCCGTCTCGGCCGGGGAGGACGCCCAGGGCCAGGTCGTGGTCCGCGTCCACCGCTCCACCGAGGAGGGCCGCGACGCTTTCGTGGCCACCGGCCACGGCCTGTCCACCAACATCATCGAAGCCTCGGTGGCCGCATACCTGTCCGGGGCCGAGAAGCTCCAGCAGAACGCGATCGCCTTCGACGCCATGCTCGAGGAGGCCCGCGCCTCCGGCCATGCCCCCGAGAGAGTGGAGAAGCTCCCGTGACAACGCCCTCGCCCACCTACCGCCTCGCCGTCGTTCCCGGTGATGGGATCGGCCCCGAGGTGATTTCGGGCGGTCGGCGCGTCCTCGAGGCAGCCGGTCGGCTCTTCGGCTTCGGTTTCGAGTGGCGCGAGGTGCTGATCGGCGGCGTCGCCATCGACGCTTACGGCGTGCCGATGCGCGACGAGGACCTGGCCGTGTGCGCCGCCGCGGACGCCGTCTTCTTCGGCGCGATCGGCGATCCCAGGTACGACGACCCGAAGGCGAAGATCCGGCCCGAGCAGGCGCTCCTGGCGCTGCGCAAGGGCCTGGGCCTGTACGCCAACCTTCGGCCGGTCACGGTCCAGCCGGTGCTGCGCGCCAGCTCGCCGGTCCGTGAGTCGCTGCTCGAGGGCGTCGACATGTTGATCGTGCGCGAGCTCACCGGCGGGCTCTACTTCGGCAAGCCCTCCGAGCAGCGCGACGGGCCGAACGGCCGCGAGGTCGTGGACACGCTCTTCTACACCGAGGGCGAGATCCTCCGCGTCGTGAAGCTTGCCTTCGAGCTGGCCCGCGGACGCCGCAAGAAGCTGACCAGCGTCGACAAGGCCAACGTGCTCTCCTCGAGCCGGCTGTGGCGGACGATCGTGGAGGAGGTCAAGCCCGAATACCCCGACGTCACGGTCGACCATCGGCTGGTGGACGCCTGCGCGATGACGCTGATCCAGCGGCCCGCCGTCTTCGACGTCATCGTCACCGAGAACCTGTTCGGCGACATCCTCTCGGACGAGGCGAGTGTGCTGGCTGGTTCTCTGGGGATCCTGCCGTCCGCCTCGATCTGCGAGCGGCGCACCGCCTACGGATTGCACGGGCTGTACGAGCCGATCCACGGCTCGGCGCCCGACATCGCCGGCAAGGATCTCGCCAACCCGCTCGCCGCGATCCTGTCGGGGGCGATGATGCTGCGCTGGTCGCTTGGCCAGCCGGCAGCTGCCGAGGCGATCGAGAAGGCAGTGGCCGATACCCTGGTCGCGGGCTACCGCACGCCGGACCTCGTCGTCGCTACCGGCGAGCAGCCCGGGCAGAGGAAGGTCGGGACGCAGGCCATGGCCGATGCCGTGGTCGCCGCCATCCAGGCGGGCGCGTCCCAGAAGGGCGGGGCCGCGCCCCAGGCCGCCCGATGAGCGATCGCGTGATCCTCTACGACACGACGCTGCGCGATGGCACCCAGCGCGAGGGCCTGATCGTCTCGCTGGCCGACAAGATCAAGATCGCCCGCCGCCTGGACGACTTCGGCATGGCCTACATCGAAGGCGGCTGGCCGGGCTCGAACCCCAAGGACGTCGATTTCTTCGCGGCCGCCCGGTCGATCGAATGGAAGAACGCCAGGCTGGCGGCCTTCGGGTCGACTCGACATCGCTCCAACCGCGCGGAGGCGGACCCCAACCTCGTGGCCATCGTCGCCGCTGGGACGCCCGTCGTGACGATCTTTGGCAAGAGCTGGCTGCTCCACGTCCGCGACGTCCTCGGGGCGACGCCTGAGGAGAACCTGGCGATGGTCGCCGACTCGATCGCTTTCCCGGCCGCCGCGGGCCGCGAGATGGTGTACGACGCCGAGCACTACTTCGACGGCTACAAGGACGATCCCGCCTATGCCCAGGCGACGCTTCGAGCGGCTCGGGACGCTGGGGCGGGCACTCTCGTCATGTGCGACACCAACGGCGGCACGCTGACCGACGAGTTGGTCGCGATCGTCCGGGCCAGCGTGGCGGCCCTGGCCGCCGACGGCGCCCGCGACGTGGTGTGGGGGATCCATTGCCACAACGACTCGGAGCTGGCCGTGGCCAACTCCCTGGCCGCGGTCGCCAACGGCGTTCGCCACGTCCAGGGCACGATCAACGGCTACGGCGAGCGTTGCGGCAACGCGAACCTGGTCAGCATCCTCGCCGATCTGGAGCTCAAGACGAAGTTCGAGCCGGTTCCGCGCGGGCGTCTCGGCGAGCTGACAGAGCTTTCCCGCTACGTCGCCGAGATCGTCAACATCGCCCCGGACGATCACCAGCCGTACGTCGGCCGCTCTGCGTTCGCCCACAAGGGCGGCGTTCACGGCTCTGCCACGGCCCGCGCCAGCAGCGCCTACCAGCACGTCGATCCGGGCGTGGTCGGCAACGTCATGCGGCTCGTGGTCAGCGAGCTGGGCGGCAAAGCCAACACGCAGCTGCGGGCGGAGCAGCTCGGCCAGCAGCTCGACGGCGTCGATCCGAAGGCGCTGAGCCAGGTCATCAAGCAACTCGAGGCCGACGGCCTCGCCTTCGAGGGCGCCGAAGCTTCTTTCGAGCTGCTCGTCCGGCGCCACAAGGCCGGCTACGAGCGGCCCTTCGCCCTGTGCGACTTCACCGTTCTGGTGGAGCAGCGCGGCGGCGCCGAGCTCCTGGCCGAGGCCACGGTCAAGGTCGAGGTCGCGGGCGAGGTGCTCCACACCGCCGCCGACGGCAACGGCCCGGTCAATGCCCTGGACACCGCCCTGCGCAAGGCCCTGGGCGCATTCTACCCGCAGCTCGACGCGGTCCATCTGGTCGACTACAAGGTCCGCATCCTCGACAGCGAGGAGGCCACGGGAGCCCAGACGCGGGTCATCATCGACTCGTCCAACGGCGTCCTCGAATGGTCGACGATGGGCAGCGGCACGAACATCATCGCGGCCTCCTGCCAGGCCCTGTGCGACTCGCTCGAGTACGCGATCTGGAAGACGGGCGCGGAGGTGCGCCGGCGCGACGAGCGCCACTTCACCACCGTCGCTCCCGCCAACGGGGCGGCCGGCGCGGCCCGGCCCCAGCGCTCCGAATAGCCCGACGGAGGGTTCGATGCCATCGCCGGCGCCCGAAGGCTCAGCCACATCCGGTCCGAGAGACTCACGTTCCGCGGCGTCCGCCGCGACCGACAAAGCGCCCGTCCGCGCCCCGCGCGTCGCATTCCAGGGAGAGCCGGGCGCCTTCAGCGAGGAGGGCGTCCTGTCGGCCTTCGTCTCGCCGGAGGCCGTCGCCGTGCCGACGTGGCGGGCCGTCTTCGAGGCCGTCAACGACGGCTCGGCCGATGCCGGCGTCGTCCCGATCGAGCGGTCGGCGGGCGGCAGCGTGCGCGAGATCTACGACCTGCTCTTCAAGTTCGACGAGATCCGGATCGCGGCCGAGGTGACGGTGCCGGTTCGGCTGGCCCTGCTCGCCCTGCCGGGCCAGACTCTCGACCAGATCGAGCGGGTCTACAGCATCGCCCAGGCCCTGGACCAGGCGGACGAGTTCCTGCGGTCGCGGCCGTGGCAGGTGATGACCAGCTACAACACCGCGGGCGCGGCCAAGTCGATCGCCGACAAGCGCGAGATGGGCGGCGCCGCCGTGGCCTCCGCTCGGGTCGCGCCGCTGTACGGGCTGGAGGTCCTCGCCAGCGACATCCAGACCGGAGACGCCAACCGGACCCGTTTCGCGGTCCTCGCGCGCGATCCTCTTGCTGATTCGTGGTTCGCCCCGGCGACGCTGGCCGGCCCGATGAAGACGACCCTGGTCTGGGCGGTCCGCAACGTGCCGGGCAGCCTGTATCGCTGTCTCGGCTGCTTCGCCGAACGCAGGATCAACCTGTCGCGCCTGGAGTCGCGGCCCAGTCGGGGCGTTCGCTGGGAGTACGTCTTCTGGGCGGATATGGACTCGGACCCGGAGGCTCCCGACTGCGCCGCGGCGCTGGCGGCCCTGCTGCGCGAGGCCGTGATGGTCAGGGTGGCGGGCGTCTACCACCGCGCGGCCGAGGACTAGGCGCGGCCGGGCCGGCCGCTCCGCCCGAGCCTATCGAGACGAGGCGAGCCTGTTGGCGCGGTCGCGCCGTCGGCGCTGCAGCGAGAAGATGTGGCGCACGATCTTGTCCTGCGCCCCTTCCGAGATCGACGTGAAGCGGAGTGCGACCAGCGTCGCCGGGCCGGCTCCGGGGCGCGGGGGCCTGGGCTTTCCGCCCGGCCCGAGCTCCGTCATCTCCTCGACGCGAATCACCTCGGCTTCTGCATTGACGGCGCCGGGCCCGAGCGCAAGGCGGACCTCGAGCTCGTCGCCGACTTCCACCGTCTCGACGACGGCAGCCTGGATGCGGAACTGGAGCCCGCCGGCGCTGATATTGCGGGTCGTTCCCTGACCGGTCTGGCCGGCGGCCCCCGATTGGCTGGGGTTCACGAGGGTGAACTGAATCGGGCATTCGGCATCGAGGCGGAGGTGCTCACGGCGCTGGATCAACGTCAAGTCGCTCGGCCATTCGATCGAGAAGAGTCGCGAGCGGCTTGCGCCGAGGTGGCTCAGGAAAGTCGAGGCCGCGACCATGGCCGCCCCCTGGCGCCTGAAGGTCAGGTGCAGCGGTTGGTCCGGGCGAAGCTGCGCGAGTGATGTATCCGGTCGCACCATGCCCAGCCAGAGGCTCGTCGGCATCACGTTGACGATGACCGCACGCAGCCCAACGACCTTCCCGTCGAGCTCAGCCTCGACGAGAACCTGATCGTGAACGGCCGGTTTCCCGTATGTCTCGATCGTCATCTGCGCGACCGCCTCGTTCGGACGCGTGCCGCGCTAGCGGCATGGCGGCGGCGGCCGCCCGGCCGAGGATACAGCTTGTCGAATTGGGAATCGGCTCGGCGCGGGGCGTCTTGAGGAGCGCGAGCTGTTGACGGTGCGCGGACGTTCGATCCGAGGGCGGATCGTCATTGGGACCCCACCCGGTACCCCATTGGTCCAGCCTCCCTGTCCGCTTGCTGCATGAGCCCGGGCAGGACCGCCGGCCGGCCGATCGTCCGGGTGCGCGCCCGCACCGCAATCGGCGATTCGCCTACTTAACTTGAGGTGACCAACGTACCAGCAGAGCGAACCCCGAGGTCCCGTTGTGATGCCCCCATTTCGGGGGTTTGATGCGGGTATCGCGACGGGACTATCCCGGCGATCGGTGCGCAACAGCACCCCGCAGGGCCCCCTCGCCGCCAGGCCTGACCCCGGATGTACCGGCCACCGGCCCTGACACGAAGGATTGAAGTATGGAGAGCACGCACCAGACCCACCGTCGCCGCAGGCGCGGCCTGCTCGCCCTGCTGATGGCAGGAACCGCACTCATCAGCGCCACTGGCGCGACCATGTCACTGGCTCTATTCACCGACAGCGTCGCCAACGGCGCCAACGCCTTCACAACCGGCACGATCCATATCTCGATCGACAAGGTTGCTCCCACAGCTATCATCACCGCCACGGCGATGATGCCGGGCGACACCGTCAACGGGCAGGTCGTCGTCACCAACACCGGAACGGCTAGCCTTCGCTACGCCATCTCCGGCGCCGCCACCAACGCCGACGCGAAGGGTCTTGCTTCGGCGATCACGATCACCATCCGCCAGCCGGATGTTGTCGGCGGGAATGTCTGCACGGCGTTCACCGGCGTACAGTTGTTCACCGGCGTCGTCCCGTACGCCGAGGGCCCCCTGGTTGGAACCTACACGGCCCATCCGAACGGCGGCCGCACGCTCGCTTCCGCCGCTTTCGAGACCCTCTGCTTCCGCGCTACGCTCCCTTCCACAGTGACTGACCCCAACCTTGAGGGCGCGACCACTACGATGACCTTCAAGTTCTACGCCGAGCAGACGGCGAACAACCCGTAAGCGCTTCGGCTGCACCGACGCCGGCCGTGACCCGTCGAGACGAGTCACGGCCGGCGGTTCGGCTCTCTCGAAGGGTAGGTGAGGCCCAATGAGGACAGCACTGCGACTGACGCGCTGGCTGCTCGATCTGGCCCTCATTTCCCTCGTGCTGTCGGTCCTATCCCTCGTTCTTGCCGCCAACATCGGTCCCGCCGTCGGCCATCAGATGGTCGTCATCCGGGGCTCCTCGATGTCGCCGGCAATCCCGCTGGGAGCCGTCGTCGACCTCACCCGCGTTCAGCCCAAGGACCTCAAGGTGGGCGACGTGGTCACCTTGAAGTCGCCGGGCGGCACGGTCTACACCCACCGCATCAACCGCATCGCCCAGTTGCCCGACGGTCTGTACATAGAAACCAAGGGCGACGCGGTCGCGCAGCCCGACACGCCGCTCCAGCCGGTATCCGAAGTCACCGGGCGGGTCGCCTACTCGCTACCGTACCTGGGCCTTCTCATGTACATGCTGACCATTCCGACCGGGGTCCTTTCGATCTTCTCTCTGGCGCTCATGTTGCTCCTGTGCATCTGGCTGCTCGAGGACCTCGAGCAGCACGAGGATCACGATCCCCTCGATGAGTACGAGTGCGAGCTGGCGAGGACCCTGGACGCACTGCGGATGCGCGAGAGGCTCGGATGAGCCTCCGTCACCTCCGCGTACCGCTCGTGCTGGCCCTCGTCGTCGCGACGCTCCTGGCTCAGGCCGGGACGAGCCTCGCCTTGTTCACGGAGTCGAAGGCTTCGTCCGCCAACACCTTCACCGCCGGGACCTGGGCCTTCTACCTGCACAACAACCCGACCCCGCCGACCGGCAACACCACCGCCCAGGTCAACCTGGTCATGAATGCGACCGTCCCGACGGCGACAACGCTGTATCAGTACGCGACCAACTGCGCCGCTCGAGCGGGACGGCGCATCACGCGGGCGGCGCCGAACCCCAACCAGGCGACCGTCTGCAACTACGAGAACTGGCGGACGCCGGCGCTGGCGACGGCGATGACGCTCAGCGGAACCGTGACGATGGACGTCTGGGCAACGACCGACGCGGCGAACGCGAATCGCACGGGAGTCCTGGTCGCCTACCTGCGCGACTACAACCCGACGGGCGGCACCTACGTCGAGATCGGCAACGCCACGAACACGTACGTGTACCCCGTGGGTCGCACCACCTTCTACGAGCGAGCGATCGCAGTCGCCGTGACCGGCACCTATACGGTCGCGGCCGGCCACCAGCTCGAGATCAAGCTCGAGGCCTCCAACGCCGGCCAGAACGCCATGCTGGTTGCCTACGACACGACGGCCTACAAGTCCTATCTGCGTATTTGCTAGGCCGAGCCTCGCGTTGAGGCGCCGGACCTGCGCCGCCGGCGGCCCGGAGAAGGTACGCTGCAACCCGACCGCGGAGAGCGGTCCAAGGCGAGGTGACGTGTGAGCGGTGGCACCGTCTCTGGCGAGGTCGAGGCCGTTCGCCGACGCGCCGCGGAGCTGGCGGCGCGACTCTCGCCCCCCGCGCGCCGCTCGGCCACCATCGCCCAGGAGCGCGCTATCCTGCGCATGTTCGGCGTGGACGGCCTGGATCGGGCCGGGCATCCGCTGGCCGCGTCGATGGCGGAGCGGTACTGCAGCCCCGATCGGGAACGGCTGGCGAGGGGCGTTCTCCTGCCGTTCGTCGTGGCGTTGCTCGAGTACGACTTGCCCGCTCGCGACCTGGGACTCGAGGTGGCGTCGGGCGCGATCGACCTCGGACTCGAGGCCGAGCTGCTGGATCGGCCCGAGCGACTGGCCGCCGCCGAGGCGCACGCGGCGCGGCTGCTGGCCGCGGCGCTGGCCCGATTCGACGCCAACAGGACGGCCGCCCGGGATATGCGGGACGTACTCGGGCAGGCCGACGAGCCGTGGCTGGGCGTGGCCCTGCGCGCGGCCGACGTGGAGCCCGCGGCCGAGGAGACGAAGTCGCTCGTTAGGGAGGGCGCCGACGTCGTCCAGGTCCGGGTGCCGGCCAGCTGGGAATTCGCCGAGGCCCGGCGGCAGGCGGGCCTCGAGACGCCCGGGCTCTTCGAAGTGGACGGGCGTCTGGGCAAGGGCGGGAGAGACTCGTTCGGTCGTGGGTCCGTCCGTCGTGTGGCGGATCGTCGGCGCGGAGGGCGGGGGCGTCCGGCGCTCCCGCAGCGGCTCGAGGACGATCTCGTCCCGGCCGGCAGTCAGCGCGGTCTGGCCGCCCTGCGGAACGCGGCCGACGACGCGGCGGCCGAACGCGGCTGCTACGCCAGCCTCATGACCGTGACCTCCGCCTTCGCCGCGCCCGAGCAGGCCGTCGTGGCCGCCTTCGAGCGGATCGACCTGGTTGAGGCCGACCCGATCCGCGAGATCGTCGAGGACAACGTCGATCCCGAGCGCGCGCTGGCGGACCACGCCTTTGCGCACCGGCTTCAGGCCCGGGCCGGCTGCCGGGTCGTGATGGGTCCCGGGCCGCTGGCGCTCGGCGCGGACGTGGCCAGCGGCATCCCTTCCGACGCCGCGACGCGAGCCGGGCGAGCCCTGGCGCTCCAGGCCCTGGGCGTGGAGCTCGCCCTCGCCGATGGGCTTGCCGCGGACCGGCTGCTTCTGGGCGCGGTGCCGAGCTGGGTCGCCGGCGACGGCGACGCGCGTGCAATCCTCGTTCAGGCATGGCTGCGGAGCGTGGTCTTCCCGGCCCACCGCCTGGTCGTCGGGGAGCCGCAGGTCGACGGCCAGCCACGCGGCCGCGCGTCGGCGCTGGTGACGGCGCTGTCGGGGGCCGCGGCGGCACTCGTGGTCCGGGACAGGACCGGAGCGAGCGTGTCCGCATCAGCCGCGGACCTGGGAGCGGCCGCTTCGACGGCCGCGGCCCTGCGGGCCGCGCTGGGCGACGGAGCGTTGCACGGAGAGGCGGCGGAGCTGGCGATGCGGACGCTGCACGCCGCGAACGCGGCACTGGAGCGTCTCGCGGGCGAGGGGTGGGGGAGCCTGCTCGGGCCCGCCGGACGTGGCAACGAGGCCGAGCGATTCGGCGGCGGCGCGGTCGTCGAGCGCGCGGCCGGCCCGACTTCGAGCGTCCGGCTCCTCGCCGGCCTGGCTTAGCCCGATCCGGCCGGTCACGATCATCAGATCGCCGGTCCGACGAGCGACGGCGCCGACGCAGGATTGGGCCGGCCGACCGAGCGAGAGGCCCCGGTGCTAGCATGGCCGACGGGGTGGGAGCGAGCGCAGAGGAGAGTCAGCTGAGCACATCGAGCGAGCGCACGATCGCGCTCGGCGGGCGCCCCGTGCCGGTCGTCGCGATCGCCGGCCTGATCGCCCTCGCCGCCGCCTGGCTCGGCATCGTCTACTTCGCCGAACCGTGGAGCCTGTCTTCCCTGCCGTCCGGAATGGACGCGCGCTGCTACTGGGCGCCGGATCTCGCCAACCCATACCTCCATTCGACCTGGACCGACCAGATCGCGTACCCGTACTCGCCCGCCTTCCTGCTGGCCCTGCAGCCTATTCGAGTGCTGCCCTGGCAGGTCTTCATGGCCGTCTGGGCGGCGCTCCTGATGGGCGCGATGGTCTACCTGACCGGCCCGCGCCTGATCCTGCTCGGCCTCGCCTTCTTCGGCCTGATGGAGATATGGGGCGGCAACATCGAGATGCTCATCGCGCTGGCGATCGTCCTCGGTTTCCGCTGGCCGGCGACCTGGGCTTTCGTCCTGCTCACCAAGATCACTCCGGGCATCGGCCTGCTGTGGTTCGCCGTCCGTCGCGAGTGGCGCTCGCTCGCCGTCGCCCTCGGGGCTACGATCGCGGTCGTCGCGGTCTCCGCGGCGCTCCAGCCGAACGCGTGGCTGCAGTGGCGCGACGTCCTGGTCTTGAACGCCGGCAAGAACGGGACCTGGGCCGCGGTCCCGATCCCGTTCGTCGTACGCCTCCCGGTGGCCGTGGCGCTGGTCGTCTGGGGTGCCCGCACCAACCATCGCTGGGCCGTGCCCGTTTCGGCGATGCTCGCCCTGCCGGCGCTCTGGTACGGCGGCCTGAGCATCATGCTCGCCACGCTGCCGCTGCTGGGGGCGCGGACCTGGGGCGACCTCCGACAGATCGTAGGTCGCGGTTGGTCGGAGCTGACGGCAGGTCTCAAAGGCGCCTTTCGATCGATCGGTCGCCGATCCGCGGAGGCGGAGTGAGATGACGAAGGTCGCGTCCGAGTCGGCCGCGGCCGTTTCGCGCGGATGCGCCCGGCGCTTCTTCCGGCGTCCTCGTAGGATTGCCCCAACAGCGTCCAGGTTCGAATCAGGAGGAGACATCTAGTGGCCGATCCGTCTCCGTTGCCGGCCCGTGACACCGCCTGGCCGACACTCCACGTCTCGCGGCATCCGGCAATCCTCCACAAGCTGCGGATCCTGCGAGACGAGAGGACGGAACCCAAGAAGTTCCGCGAGGTCGTCCGCGAGCTGTCGTGGCTGCTGGGCTATGAGGCCCTGGCCGACGTCGAGGTCCGTCCGCTCACCGTCACCACGCCCCTGGAAACGACCGACGCCCACGAGCTCGGCGTGCGCATCGGCCTCGTGCCGATCCTGCGGGCTGGGCTGGGCATGGTCGACGCGATGCTCGAGCTGATGCCGACGGCCGAGGTCTGGCATCTGGGCCTCTTCCGCGACGAGCGCACCCTCCGGCCGGTCGAGTACTACAACAAGCTGCCCGACTCGGCCACGGTGGACCTGTGCCTGATCCTGGACCCGATGCTCGCCACCGGCGGCTCGGCCACGGCCGCGATCGAGGTCCTCAAGCGCTGGGGGGCGACGCGCATCAAGCTCGTCAACCTGATCGTGGCGCCCGAGGGCGTCGATGTCGTCACCGCTGCCCACCCCGACGTCGAGATCTACTGCGCGGCGGTGGACCGGCAGCTCAACGAGCACGGCTACATCATGCCGGGCCTCGGCGATGCCGGCGATCGTCAGTTCGGGACGGGTCGGGCCGTGTAGCGCGGCGCTTCGAAGCCGGCGCGGCCGGCGGCCACTTACCGACACGCAGAAGCGGGCGGCCTTTCGGCCGCCCGCTTCGTTTCTGCGAGGGATCGGGTCAGGAGGCTGGCGCGTCCGCCTTCTTGCCCAGCCCGAACTTGTTCAGGATCTGGTAGATCAGCAACGCGCCGATGCACGCGGTGCCGATGCCGCCGATCGAGAAGTCGCCCTGGGTGATGGCCAGGTTGCCGGCGCCGAGCGTCAGGGCCACGGCAACGGTGATGAAGTTCTTGTTGTCGGTGAAGTCGACCTTGTTCTCGACCCAGATTCGTCCGCCGGTCGTCGCGATCAGGCCGAACAGAACGACGGCCAGACCACCGAGCACAGGTCCCGGGATCGATAGGACCAGGGCGCCGAACATCGGCGAGAACCCGAGCACGATCGCCACACAGGCGGCGATGACGAAAACGACGCTCGAGTAGATCTTGGTCACGGCCATGACGCCGATGTTCTCGGCATAGGTCGTGACACCGGTGCCGCCGCCGGACCCGGCGACCATCGTCGCGACCCCGTCCGCGAAGAAGGCACGGCCGATGTAGGGATCCATGTCGCGGCCGGTCATGGCCGCAACCGCCTTGACGTGGCCGAGGTTCTCGGCAACCAGGACGATGGCCACCGGCGCGATGAGCGTGATGGCGTGCGTGTCGAACGTCGGCGTGGTGAAAGCGGGCCAACCAACGATGGCCGCCTTCGAGACCGCGTCGAAGTCGATGTGCGTTCCACCCAGGTTGAGGACGTTGGAGAGCACGAAGTAGAGAAGGTATCCGAACACGCCGCCGACGAGCACCGGCAGGCGACGGAGCGTGCCGGGGGCGTACACGGCGACGAGGGCAACCACAAGAGCAGTCAGGAGCCCCACCAGGATGCCGAAGTTGCTCGGGTGGGCGGCGTCGCTCCCGATCATGTAGTTGATGGCCGCGGGGGCGAGGTTGAGGCCGATCACGGCTACGACGGCGCCGGTCACGACCGGGGGCATCAAGAACTCCACCCAGCGGTAGCCGATTGCCATGACGATCAGGCCGACCACCGCGTACACGGCGCCGCAGGCGATGATCCCGCCGAGAGCGACCGGGATGTTCGGGGTTGGACCACCGGCGATGGCTTCGGCCGAGATGACCACGGCAATGAACGAGAAGCTCGAGCCGAGGTAGCTCGGGACCCGGCCGCGGACGCAGACGAAGAAGATCAGTGTGCCGATGCCCGAGAAGAAGATGGCGGTGTTCGGGTTGAAGCCCATGATGACCGGCGCGAGCACGGTCGCCCCGAACATGGCGAAGATGTGCTGCACGCCAAGGGCCACCGACTGAGCGGCCGGTGGCCGCTCGTCCGGGGCGATGATGCCTTCCGTTTTGACGGTCCACTGGAACATGCCACGGACGTACCCGATGGCGGCAGCCATGCGCGACCTCCTACCCTATGGACTCTCCTCCCCCGGGCGTGACGGTCCCTTCTCCGCAGGGCACCCGAGCGTGCGCGAAGCGTGTCAAATACTGAGCCGTTTCGCACGGCCGTCGCGCACGATCATGTTCCTAACCTGTGGACGAAATCGCAGGCCCGAGCGCGGGCCCGCCGCTGTCAGGCCGGACGGCGCGCTGTCAGGTTCGCCCTGGCTTCCGGGGCGTTCGCCAGGAAGCCTGTGAGCTTGTCACAGCCGTAGTCGGAGCATTCTGCGCACGTGGCGACGGCCTTCTGGGTTCCGCACTTTCGGATGTTGCAGTCACGTGGCGACGGCTGACGCGGATGAACCTGCCCGCCAAGCTGCGGGTCGTGGAGTAGGTTTGGGGCGGGCCCGCGACCGGTGGGCCAGCGAGTGGTTCGGCGTTAGGCCGAACGGGGCTTCGCGCGCGGACCGGCTACGATGGCGCCAATGGCGAAACAGCCGACTCCGACTGGGGAACCCTCGGCGCCGCCGGCAGGGCCGGCCGGGCCGGCCGCGCCCGCCGGGTCGACCGCCGCCGCCGGCTCGCCGCCGCCCGCGAACTCGGCGCCGGTCGTCGGCCTGTCGTCGGCCGAGGCGGCTCAGCGGCTTCGTCGCGAAGGCCCAAACGCGTTCGGCCGTGAGGGCCGCCGCGGGCCGGTCGCCGTCCTCGCGGGCCAATTCGCCAGCCCGCTCGTACTGATCCTCGTCGCCGCTAGCCTGGTGAGCATCGCCGTCGGCGATCGCGTGGAGGCGGGGATCATCCTCACGATCGTGGCCATGAGCGCGCTTCTCGGCTTCGTCCAGGAAGCCCGCTCCGAGGCCGCCGTCGCGGCGCTCCAGGCTCGCCTCGCGCTGAGCGCCACCGTGGTCAGAGACGGGAAGCAGAAGGAGATCCTGATCCGCGACGTAGTTCGCGGCGACGTGGTGGTTCTCGGCGCAGGCGACATCGTCCCGGCGGACGTCCGCCTGCTCGAGGCCAACCACCTGTTCATCGATGAGTCGTCGCTCACCGGTGAGTCTGCCGCCGCGCTCAAGAATCCGCGGCCGGGCGATCTCGACGCCAGCAAGGACGATGATCGGGCCGGGCTGGCCTTCTTCGGAACGAGCGTGGTGAGCGGCACTGGCCGAGCCCTCGTCACGGCCACCGGCTCGAAGACCAGCTACGGAACCATCGCCCACCGCCTGGCCGAGCGTGCCCCCGAAACCGACTTCCAACATGGCGTGCGCGCGTTCGGACTGCTCATCGGCCGGGTCACGCTGATCCTGGTGGTCGGCGTCTTCGCCGTGAACGTGGCCCTCCAGAGGCCGCTCTTCGACGCGCTGCTCTTCTCCGTCGCCCTGGCCGTTGGGCTGACGCCCGAGCTGCTGCCGGCCATCGTGACCCTGAACTTGACCCGCGGAGCGCGCGCCCTGACCGCACACGGGGTGCTGGTCAAGCGGCTGCCGGCGATCCAGAACCTGGGCAGCGTCACCGTCCTGTGCACGGACAAGACGGGCACACTGACCCTCGGCAAGCTCGAGCTGGTCAAGGCCGTCGGCATCGACAAGGACG
This sequence comes from Candidatus Limnocylindrales bacterium, assembly GCA_050008515.1. Taxonomy (GTDB): domain Bacteria; phylum Chloroflexota; class Limnocylindria; order Limnocylindrales; family CSP1-4; genus Fen-1039. The sequence goes on along the minus strand of JBEKMM010000008.1, from coordinate 124,768 downwards.
ACGCTGGCGAGGCCTCCCACGCTCTGGATCTCGCCTACCTCAACAGCCACTTCCAGGCGAGCTTCGAGAACCCGCTCGACACCGCAGTCCTCGTCGGCGCGCCCAAGCCGACCGACCTGGCGGCCTATCGCAAACTCTTCGAGCTGCCCTACGACTTCAACCGGCGGATGCTGAGCGTGATCGTTCAGCGCGGGAGCGAGCCGCCCATCCTCGTGACGAAAGGGGCACCCGAAGCGGTCGTCGCCTGCGCGACGACCGTTCGCGAGGATCACACGGCGCGGGCGATCCGCAAGGCCGAGCACGATCGGCTGGCCAGGCTGGTCGACGACGCCTCGGCCGACGGCTTCCGGCTGGTCGCGGTTGCCTCGCGTGTGCTCAGGCCGGACGAGCTCGCAGCCCTGCCGGCTTCGACCGCGAAGGCATCGACAGGCTCGACTCCGGTCGTAATCTCCGGCCTGGCGGACGCTCCTCGTCTCGAGCGGGGCCTCACCTTCGAGGGCGTCATCCTCTTCAGCGACCCTCCCAAGCCAGACGTCGGCAAAGCGATCACGTCGCTGGCGGAGCAGGGGATCGCCCTCAAGATCATCACCGGCGACAACGACCTTGTGGCCCGCCACGTGGCGGGGCTGGTCGGACTGCAGGTCGACGGCGTCCTGACCGGCGACCAGATGCGCAAGCTCACACACCCGGCCCTCGTTGCCCGTGCGCCCCGCACCACTATCTTCGCCCGCGTCGACCCCGACCAGAAGCTCCAGGTCATCCGCGCCCTGAGGGAGTCCGGGCAAGTCGTCGGCTACATGGGCGACGGCATCAACGACGCCCCGGCGCTGCATGTCGCCGACGTCGGCATTAGCGTCGACAACGCCACAGACGTCGCCCGCTCAGCGGCCGACATCATTCTTCTCGAACCGAGCCTGGCCGCGATCAGCCAGGGCGTAACTGAGGGGCGGCGGACCTTCGCCAACACGCTCAAGTACATCCGGATGGGCACCAGCTCCAACTTCGGCAACATGCTGAGCATGGCCGGCGCGGCTGCTCTGCTGCCGTTCCTGCCGATGACGCCGGGCCAGATCCTGCTCAACAACCTGATCTACGATGCCTCTCAGACGGCGATCCCCTCGGACAATGTGGACCCCGACATCGTGGCCGAGCCGGCCCGCTGGGACGTGCACGCCATCGAGCGGTTCATGATCGCCTTCGGGCCGATCTCGTCGGTCTTCGACTACGTCACTTTCGGCCTGCTGCTGCTGATGCTGGGCAACAACAAGGACTCGTTCCACACGGGCTGGTTCGTGGAGTCGCTCTTCACCCAGATCCTGGTCGTGCTGGCGATCCGCACGCGGCGCAGCCCGTTCTGGCGCAGCCGGCCCAGCAAGCAGCTCGGGGTCGCGATCGTGGCCGCCTTGGCGGCGGCCGTGCTCATTCCGTTGAGTCCGCTCAGGTCGGTGATCGGCTTCGGGGCACTGCCGTGGCAGTTCTGGCCGCTCCTGGTCGCGATCGTCGTCGCCTATCTCGCCCTGGTGGAGGTGATGAAGCGCTGGTTCGACGGGCGGGAGGCGCGGCGTCCCGAAGCCGTCGCCCGTCAATCGGCCAGAACTCTGCGCCGGTCGAGCGCCTCGAGCCAGTAGTCGACCGAGGCGGCCAGGTCGTCCAGGACGGCAGCATCGTCCTGCTCGAAGGCGGGGATGATCTCGAGCACCAGCGCCAGGCCTTCGACGCCGCTCTCTCCGAGCGCGTCGATCACGCGATCAGCGTCGATGCGGCCTCGCGCGTTCGCGGCCGGCGTGAAGGGCCAGTGGTGGTCGCCGTCGGCGTCCGACTGCTGGAGCTGGACCTCGAAGGCGACCCGGCCCAGCTCGCTCAGCCAGGCGTACGGATCGTGATCCGCGCCGGATGTGCCCGGAACGCACATGTGGCCGACATCGAGGGCCAGCATGATCGGAGCGTGGCTGCCATCTCCCTCGGTCGCGATGTCCCGGATCATGGCCATCGTCGAGGGCTCGCGGGCCGCGGCCAGGTTCTCGACCAGAAGCGCCTGCTGGTTGTGAGCGCGGGCGTCGGCGGCCAGCTCGTGCAGTGCAGAGCGCAGGCCATCCCATCGCTCGGCGCGGCGCGCCGGGTCGTGCCAGTCGCTCACCGAAAAGGCCCCCACGTGCCCGCCGGTTGCGACCGCCCCGATGCTCTCGCTGAAGGCGATCGCGCGACGGAACCACTCCTGGGCATCGGCTCGGGTGTCGGCAGCGGGGCTGAGCAGCATGTTCGACGAGTAGGCGGCGAGCCCGGTGAAGGTCGAACGGATCGTCAGGTCGAACTCACGGGCGGCGGCGGTCAACGCGTGGGCCTGCGCCGGGCCGGAGCTGCCGGCCAGGTCGACGAGGTCGAACGAGTGCTCGACCAGCCGCAGGCCCAGCCGGTCAGCGACGATCGGCGCCCAATCGGCCGCAACAGGCCAGCGTTTGACGGCGAAGCAGGTATTGATGCCGAGCTCGAGTCGCATGTGAGAACTCCGTTCTATTGAGCCGGCGCCGTCAGCCCGATGGGTTGCTCTGGCGTCGCACGACCTTCGACGTCGCCAGTTCCGTGTAAGCGCCGAAGGCCTGGTCATACGTGGCGCGAGGGGCAGACGACGGCTCGATTGGTGGATCGGGTCGGACGCAGCGGGCAATCGCCTCGTCCAGGTTTCGATATACCCCGGCGCCGAGCCCGGCCAGCATCGCCACTCCGGTCGTGGCGGCGTCGCCGGGAATCGGCCGCACGGGAAGGTTCGTGACGTCGGCCTTGATCCGATTCCACGTCGCCAGCCGCGTGTCGCCCCCGGAGACGCGCAGCTCCGTGACACGGGCGCCGGCTCGGCAGAGCAGCTCCAGCTGGCTCCTGATCGCGAAAGCCACTCCCTCTAGCATCGCCCGGGCCAGGATCGCCCGGCCATGCCGCTGCGATAGCCCCGTGAAGGCGGCTCGCAGATCCGCGTCGGTGCGCTCGCCGTCGCCCAGGACCGGCAGCGCAAGCACGCCGTCTGCGCCCGCCGGAGCCGCGGCCGCCTCGGCGTCGAGAGCCATGTAGTCGTTTCCGCTCGCACGCCCGGCGCGTCCGCCGTAGAGGAGGTCCGCCAGCCACGCCACCGCGGCGCCAGTCGTGTTGATTCCCGTCTCGGTCGTGAACGTCCCGGGAATCACGTGCGGGTAGTGGGTGATGAGCAGCTCTTCGAGCGGCTCGGGGACGACGGAATTGAGGCACGTGGAGGAGCCGGCCATCTCACTCACCGGCCCGGGCTCTACGACCCCCGCTCCGAGGGCGCAGGCCTGCGAGTCGGCGCCGCCCAAAACCACCGGCACCGGCCCTGCAAGTCCGAACCGCCGCACCAGCGCGGGCCGCAGCTCGCCGATCACCTCGGCCGAGCGGCGGATGGGCGGGAGAGCGCCCGGGTCGATGCCAAGCGCCGCAAGCATTTCCGCGCTCCACCGGCCGGCGCGCAGGTCGTAGAGCAGGGTCGCGGCGGCGTGAGTGCCGTCCGTGGCGACAACCCCGGTGAGTGCCTCGACCGCGAGATCGCGCGGCTGGAGGAACAGCGGGTCGCGGGTCCAGATCTCCGGACGGTGGCGGCGCAGCCACAGCATCTTGGGGGCGATGTGGAAGGCCGCGGGCAGGTGCCCCGTGAGCGAGTGGATCCGCGCGTCACCAAAGAGCTCCCTGAGCTCGGCGGCTTCGGCGGTAGCGCGATTGTCGCGGTACATCAGGCCCGGTCCGAGTGGCTCGCCGTGGCGGTCCACCGGCACGACGGATGGGCACTGCCCGGTCAGCCCGATGGCGCGGATCCGGAACCTCGGACCGGTGCCGCTCGCGGGGCCCGGAACGGCGCCGGTCCTACCGCCGCTTGCCAGTCGGCGGACAACCTCGCCCAGCGCCCCCAGCGCCGCCGACCGCCAGAGCCTGGCGTCCTGCTCGGCCCAGCCCGGCGCCGGCGTGACGATCGGGTACCCGCGGCGGACCTCGAACAGCCGGTGCCCATCAAGATCGAAGGCGACGGCGCGCGCGCCGGACGTGCCGACGTCGATCGCCAGGAGCACTTCGCCCGGAGCGGCCATCGTCACCCCCGTACGAGCTGGTGGGCCGAGACTTTGTCTTTCTCCAGTGTGATCAGCGCGCCGTTCAGCGTCCCGGTCGAGTAGTCGCTGCCGGGGTTGATGGCGATCGTGCGACCTAGGCGCCGGATGCCCGAGGACTCGTGAATGTGGCCGTGCAGGCCAAGGAGGGGCTGGCGTGCGGTCAGGAAATCGCACACCGCCGTGCTCCCGACCGGCGCCATCTTGACCTGGCCCAGGACCTGCTGGACCTGCAGCTTCTCGTCCAGCACGGGCGCCTCGTCGAGCTGGGTGTCATAGGGCGGGACGTGAATGTTGGCGATGGAGCGCTCCGGATGGGCCAGCCCCGCGGCCATCCTGGCAAGCGAAGATGCCAGCTCCGGCTCGTCCTGTTCGCGATAGCTGTTCCAGGGCGTCTTGTTGGAGAAGCCCCAGCTGATCATCTCGTGGTCGTCGTCCAGCCACACGACCTTGCCCTCGTCATGCTCTCCCCAAGGGGCGTTGTCCAGAAGCCTGGCCAGGGGCGGCGGATCGTCGTTGCCAAGCATGAAGAAGAGTCGCTTGCCGATGGGCCGCAGGCGTTCGTCGGCAAGGGTCAGCCAGCCCTCCAGCCGCTGGTTCATCAGCTCGAGGAACAGGTCATCAAGCGTGCCCGCGTCCCTGCGGGCCTCGAGCTCCCCCGGTTCGGCTCGGTAGGGGTAGTAGCCGTGGTCGGCGACCAGCTTCTCCAGGGCCTCCAGATCCGGCCCCTCCTCGACCTCGTAGTCGGACCCGATGAAGTTGCAGCGATACTTGCCACCAGGTTGGCGCACGATGGATTGGATCGCCTTGCCGGCAAGGTCGCCGCCCAGGATCATCACGTCGGCCCCGTAGACCGGGCCGGCGTTGAGGAACTTGCGGAAGCACTTCGAGGACCCGTGCAGGTCCGTGGCGAAGTAGATGCGGGTCTTGCGAGCCATGTGGCGGGACTCGTCAGCTGCCGGGGGTCGCGGCCCGGAACTCGCGAACTGCCCCCATCAGGTCCCGTACCCGCTTCGGATCGACCGCGTTCCAGGTGATGCCGTCCACCTTGAGGCTCGTGCCGACGATCGCGCCGTCGGCGACCTTGAGGATCTCCTGGATTCGATCCGCGGAGACGCCCGTGTTGGCGATGATGGGAGTCTCTGGCGCCGCCTGCTTGGCCGCGATCAGGTCGCTCAGGGCCATTGGGCTGCCGGCCGCCCAGCCACTGATCAAGATCGCGTCCATGCCCATGAACGCGGCGCCCCGGGCTCGATCGGCCACGCTCCGCGTCCCGATAGGGCTGCTGAACTCGGGCGAGATGTTGTCGAAGAGGGCCACGTCAGTCGCGCCTATGGCGGCCCGATAGCCGGAGATGTCGCCGATGTTGGGCTCGATCATGCCGAGATCCGACTCGTAGACGCCGGTCAGCACCTCGCGGATGAACGAGGCGCCGGTGGCGCGGGCGACCGCCAGGCTGGCCATTGGATCCCACAGCAGGTTGACCCCGAACGGGATGCTGATGCGATCGCGCAGCCGCCCGACGGTGGCTGCCATGGCTGTCGCGATCTCGACCCCCACCTTGATCTGGTAGGGGTAGTCCTTCTCGTTGCAGAAGAGCACGCCGTCGACGCCGGCGTCCTGTAACACGTCGAGGTCGCGTGCAACTGGGGCCAGGATCGCGTCCGGCCCGCCCGCGACGTCGTGCAGAGGACGTCCGGGCAGACCGGGCAGATGGAGCATGGCAACAACGGGCTTCTTGACCCCGAAGATGCGATCCAGGCTGTTCATTGCGCTTTCAGGCCTCCGCTGCCTCGTCTTCTTCCATGTGCCGGCGATCTCCGGCGACCGCGACCACGACCTTCATGCCCAGGGCCCGGAGCGCCTCGAGCTCGCCCGGGGGAGCGCTGGCGTCCGTGACCAGGGTTTGGATGCTCTGTGCGGACGCGACCACCGAGCTGGTGGCCAGTCCGATCTTCGACCCGTCGGCGATGACCATCAGGCGCTCGCTTCTCTCGACGGCGATGCGGTGGATCTCGGCCTCCTCGTCGTTGAGGTCGGTCAGGCCCCACCTGGCCGTCAGGCCGGCCGTGCCCAGGACGGCCAGGTCGAAGCGATACCGCTCCAACGTGGCCCGTGCGGCCGGACCCACGCAGCTCAGCTCGTCACGCCTCACGTGGCCGCCCAGCACCACGGCGTGGGAGGGGCGAGTCCCCAGCAGGCTGGCGATCGGCAGCGAACCGGTCACCACCGTGAGGTCGGGCCGGGCGGGCAGGTATCGGGCGAAGTGCTCCGCTGTCGTGCCGATGCCCACGAACAGCAGGCGAGCATCTTCGATGAGCCCTACCGCGGCCAGGGCGATGAGCCGCTTCTCGCGGGCGTTGGCGAGGGCCCGGGCATTGAAGGCCACGTCCAGCGAGCGGGTGAGGTGGGCGGTGGCTCCGCCGTATGTCCGGCGCAGGAAGCCGTCACGTTCCAGGCGCGCGATGTCGCGCCGGATCGTCATCTCCGAGCAGCCGTATTCCCGGGCGAGGTCGGCGACCTGTATCGATATGCCCTCGGCTACTCGCTCGAGGATCTTGACTCGGCGATCTGCGGCCAGTGGCATCCCGGCATCTTCCCCGTTTCGGGCGTATCCGCTTCGACGAAGATGCTCACACACTCGAACATCTCAGATGATGATATCGCACATAAGTTGGTTGACGCTACGTGTGCGATTGTGTTTACTACCAGTGGGCCGAAAGACTGTCGAGGGGCCCACCCCGCTGTGAGGCCCGGGCAGCAGCCATTCCTCGGCCGGAGACGCGATCCTCGCGAGGATCGTCAGGAGGTGACGAGTGGCAGGAGGTAGTCAGCTCTTCGTCCGCCAGAGCACAGGTCTCGTACGTGAGGCCAACGCCCTCGACGCGACGATCTTCAATGCCGTCTTCTCGGCACCGGTCGGCGCCACGCTGGCCTGGGGTGTGTTCTTCGCCCTGACGGCCTTCCCCGGCTCGGACCTGGTCTGGGCGACCATCATCTCGTTCATCATCAACATCCCAGTGCTCTTGATGATGGCCCTGCTGGCGTCGAGCATGCCGCGCACGGGAGGCGACTACGTCTGGGTGAGCCGGATCCTGTCGCCGCCCGCGGCCCTGGTGTCGAACTTCGGGGCGGCCCTATCGGCTACGATCGGCGCGACCTTCTGGGCTCGCTATTTCCCGGTCTTCGCGCTCGGCCCCATCCTGGCGACCCTGGGCATCACCTTCGACAACTCGACCCTGATCGACTGGGGCAAGAGCTTCCAGACGGACAGCCACTGGATCTTCGTCGGGGCCATGGTCATGGTCGTCCTGATGGGGGCGATCCTGGTCGCCGGCCTGCGGACGACCTTCCGCTGGCAGAACGCCTTCTGGATCATCGCCTCCGTCGGCACTTTCCTGGCGTTCATCGTGCTGATCTTCGGCAGCCATGCCGACTTCGTGAACAACTTCAACTCGGTGAGTGCTAAGTACTCGAGCCCCGATGCGGCGACCCTGATCAGCAGCGCCGGGGTAACGCCCGGATCGGGCCCGAACGCCGGCAACCTGGACGCCACCCTTCCGTCCATCTTCGTGATCATGACCTTCATGATGTGGAACTGGTGGTCGGTCTACCTGAGTGGTGAGCTCAAGAGCGCCGCCAACCGCGCCCGCCAGCTGTCCATCATGTTCGGTGCGCTCGCCTGGGACGTGATCTTCATCGTCGTCGGCGTGCTGCTCCTCTTCAAGGTCACCGGCTACGATTTCATGGTCGCCGTCAACTCTGGGGCATCCGGCTATGCCGTCCCGACGGGGCCTTGGTACCACTTCCTCTCTTCGCTGGTCTACAACATCCCGATCTTGACCTTCCTCATCGTCGGCTCGTTCCTGTTCTGGAGCCTGCCGGCCATGGTCGGCAACACCTACATGCCGATCCGGACCTGGTTCGCCTGGTCCTTCGACCGGCTGCTGCCTGAGAAGCTCTCAGAGGTCAACGACAGGACCCACTCCCCGATTTGGGCCATCCTCTTCGAGATGGTGCTCGTGACTCTGATGCTCATCTGGAGCATCGTCAGCACCGACTTCCAGACGTGGCTCGCCCTGGGCGTGCTCGCGGGCGTCGTTTGCGTGGTGATCGTTGGCGTCGCCGCCATCGTCTTCCCGTTCCGCCGCAAGGACCTCTATCAGGCCTCGCCGGCAAACTGGAAGATCGCGGGCGTCCCCATCCTGTTCATCGTCGCCCCTCTGTCCATCGCGGTCATGGTCTTCCTGGCCTGGTGCACGTGGCAGTATCCGGCCCTGGCACTGGCCGGCAACCCGGACAACCGATGGCAGATCTTCGCTTTCATGGGCATGATCGTCGTCGTCGGCCTGGCCGTTTACCTGCTCTCCTGGTTCTTCAGGCGACGGCAGGGCATCGATATCAACCTCGTCTACAAGGAACTCCCGCCGGAGTGATCCCTCCGCTCCGCAATATTCAGCGGCCCCGGCTGCACAGCCGGGGTCGCTGCTGTTAAGCTCGCTTCCGCTGCCCACTCCCGACCCACCGCCAGGAGCGCAACTCGTGCCCGACAACCCGCCCATCCTCCCCGAGATCCGGGCCGAGGCCCAGCGTCTGGCCGAGCTTGCGGTCGCCGAAGGGATCCCAATGCGGCTCATGGGCGGGCTGGCCGTCTGGCTGCGCTCGGAGTCGGTACGGAAGCTCCCGTTCGTCCGCGAGTATGCGGACATGGACTTCGTCGCGAGCTCCAAGGGGCGCGCCGCGCTGAAGTGCTTCCTCGAGGATCAGGGCTACATCCCGGAGAAACTCTTCAATGCCATCCATGGCGCTCAGCGCCTGAACTACGCCGAGCCCAACGGGCACTGGACGATGGACATCCTCATCGACGAGCTGGCGATGAGCCATCGCCTGGACCTGCGCGGGCGGCTCGACGGACCGCAACCCACGGTCACGCTGGCGGACCTGGTCCTGACGAAGCTGCAGATCTGGGAGATCAACCGAAAGGACCTGGGCGACGTGCTCTGCCTGCTGGCCGATCATCCGCTCGGTGAGGACGGCGACGGGGCGATCGGGCTCGACCGGATCGCAGCCGTGCTTGGCTCGGATTGGGGGTTCTGCCACACAGTCGAGCGCAACCTGGGCAAGGTGGCCGAGCTGTGGGTCGCCGAGCCCGTGGCGGGCGCCCACTTCGATGTCGCGCGGCAAGTCGACGGAATTGCCGCCGCCATGGCCGCGGCCCCCAAGTCGATCGCCTGGCGGGCGCGCGCCCGGATCGGAGAGCGCGTGCGCTGGTACGAGACACCCGAGGAGATCCAGCACTAGGAACGACTCGGTCCTGCCGCTGCTGCCTCATCCGTGCGATTGCCCCCTTACCGGAACGCGGTCAGCACCTCACGGCCGAGGACCTCGATCGAGCGCGGCGAGGCCGGCCCGGGCCACGCGTCGAGCACGATCTTCTGGACCCCCGCAACAGCGTAGGCCGAGAGAAGCCGCCGCTGCTCGGATGGAGTGGCGTGAGCGTTTGCCCCATCCCAGGCCAGCATCGCAGAGCGACGGATCGTCGCCGGGTCCCGGCTTACCGCCCGGCATGCGTCGTCCAGCCGATCGAAGACCTCGCGGCAGTAGTCCGGGCTCGGGTTGTCCAGGTTCAGCTCGTCTGCGTACATCGCCGCCAGTCGCACCAGCCGCGGCTTGCCGTAGCCGCCGACGACGATCGGCGGATGCGGCCGCTGCACTGGCTTGGGTTCGAACACCGCATCGCGCAGCCGGTAGTGGCGTCCGTCGAAGCTGAAGAGGGGCCTCGTCCATAGGCCGATCAGGATCTGCAGCTGCTCGTCGAGCATCTCGAAGCGCTCGGCCATCGACGGATACGGGATCCCGAAACGCAGGTGCTCGGGCTCGTACCAGCCGGCCCCGATCCCCAGTTCGACTCGTCCCCCGCTGATCTCGTCGACGGTCGTGACCATCTTGGCAAGTGCGATCGGCAGCCTGAAGGTGACGGGGCTGACCATCGTCCCGAGGCGGATTCGGGTCGTCTCCCGAGCCAGCGCGGCAAGCGTCGTCCAGGCATCGGTGGCGTGGGCGGACCAGTCGCCCGCGAGCGAGAGCCAGTGGTCCGATCGGACGAAGGACTCGAACCCTGCCGCTTCCGCCGCCTGGGCCAGTTCGGACATGCGCGAGTAGGGCAGGCCTTCCTGAGGATCGACCATGAAGGCGAATCGCATCGTCCAGTCGTACAGCACCAGTCAAGCCCACACAAGGCCGGCGCCCATGGAGGGCGACGAGGGGCTGACGGCGGGAAGATCCAAATGTACGATCGAACCGGCAGACGCGGCCCGCCTGACCGCGCGACAAACGATCCAGCTGACCCGGAGGCAGAACGTGGCGGAGCTCAAGATCGATCCGGCGAAGACGGCGCTCGTTGTCATCGACCTCCAGCGCGGCATCGTCGCCGTGCCGAGCGCGCCCCGTGCCTCGACCGAGGTTGTCGCGCGCGCGGCGCAGGTGGCCGCGGCCCTGCGCAAGGCGGGTGGCACGGTCGTTCTCGTGCATGTCACCCCATCCGCCGACGGCAAGGATGCCCTGAAGCCGATCACCGATGCGACTCCGGCGGCTGGCCGGGCCCTGCCGCCCGACTGGGCCGACCTCGTGCCGGAACTCGGAGTCCAGCCAACCGACATAGTCATCACCAAGCGCCATTGGGGCGCCTTCTACGGCACCGAGCTGGATCTGCAGCTGCGCCGCCGGGGTGTGGACACGATCATCCTGTGCGGCATCTCCACCAGCATCGGCGTCGAGAGCACGGCCCGCGACGCCTATGAGCGCGGCTACAACCAGATCTTCGTGGAAGACGCGATGGCCGCCCGCGACCCGGATGACCACCGCCACACCGTGCTATCCCTTTTCCCGCGCCTAGGCCGAGTCCGATCCGCCGCGGAAGTCATCGCCGCGGTCAGGTAGCCGCACCCTGCTTCTTACATCCCGCTTACGTCGCGACCATGGGCCCGCCGGGCGTGACGGTCCATCATTGGCCGCGTCCACTCGAGATGGACGCACCGGAGGACCTGTGCTGACACGAGATCGCGCCCGAGCCACCGCGCTCGCGGCGGCCGCGCTGTTCGTCGGCGTGGCCTTGATCGCCTGCGGCCGGCACGCGACGCCCAGCCCGAGCCCGATCTACACGCCGTCGGCGACCTCGAGCCCGGCCTCGCCAGGCCTTTCGGTCGGCGAGCTCGATACCGCTTCGCCCGATTCGAGCGCCTCGGCTTCAGGCACGGCCGGCCCCACCCTTCCGCCCACGCCCGATCCCGTGGCGAGCGAGCTGGACCAGATCAATCAGCTGATCAATGACATCAACAATTCCATTTCGGATTCGTCCAACCAGGGCGGCGAGTAGGCCGCCAGGTCGAAGGAACGTCTCATGTACGCCCGGCTTCGTAACGTCATCGCCGCCGTGGGAGCGGCCGCGCTCGTCGTCGTTTCCTCCTCGAGCGCGGGCGCGGTCTCGTCCGCCCCGGTCTCAGGGGGTCCCGCCGGCCAGGGGACCTGCGCGACACAGGCAACGGCCGCGCGGTCGCACGGCACGGTCGCGGCCTTGCGGGCCTTCGGCGATTGCGAGATCGGGCGTCGCCAGAAGACTCTCGCCGCCATGGTCTCGGTCGTGAACGAATCGCCTGCCCTGACGGCGTCCGATCGGGCTGCGCTGGCGGCCGAGATCGGCGCCGAGTCTTCCGGCCTGGCCGGTCTCCAGACGACGATCGACGGGCAGACCGCGCTTCCGGCGCTCAGGCTCGAGATCGTCCAGATCGCCTCGAAATACCGCGTGTACCTGCTGGTTGTGCCGCAGGTCAACCTCGTGAGAGCTGCCGACGGCGTGCTCGCGCTGCAGCCGTCCTTTGCGCAGCTGGCGACGGACCTGGCGGGGCGGATCGCGATTGCCCAGGCTGGTGGCAAGGACGTGAGCGCCGCCCAGGCGAGTCTTGACTCGATGACCGGCGAGGTGGCGGCGGCGATGGCGCTGGCATCCCCGCTGCCCGGTGAGCTCGTCCCGTTGACGGCCGCCGAGTGGAACGCCGGGACGGCCGGGCCGATTCTGAATGCCGCGCGCGCGGCGTTGGTTTCGGCGCGCGACCATCTTCGGCTCGCGGCCAAGTTCGGCCGCGCGGTGCTCGTCGCTCTGCAATAGCCGGGGGAGTCGCGGGGGCCTGCGGGTGGTTTCCCGCTACCGCGTACCCCGGATTGAGATCGCATTGACAGCGCCGCTTCCACCGTGCTTGACTGCGGCGCGGCCGAGCCGTTTCGTGGCCCACGGGATCGAGCCAGCGGCCGGGCGCGGGGAGGATCCATGGTGGATGGCGCCGACCGACCGTCTCGGTTCGACCCGGAGCCGCCCGGCGCCGCTGCCGGCCGGCTGACCGTCATCGCCCAGGACCCGGCAGTCAAGGTCGACGGCGCGGTCCTGCGCGCGGTCGCCACGATCCCGCTCGAACGCCTGGAGCCGGGTCCGCGTGGACCGCGCTTCTGGGTCGTGGACTACGACTCGACGGCGCGCCGGGTCGTGGCTCCGGCGCCGGATCCGTGGGTCGACACGATTGCCTCCTGTCCGGATGGCGCGCTCGCATCGGACCCTCGGGTCAGGGCGCAGAACGTCTACGTGGTAGCCTCCCGAACTCTCGAGTCGTTCGAGAACGCGCTGGGCCGGCGGCTGGGTTGGGGCTTCGCCGGGCACCAGCTGTATCTGGTACCGGCCGCCTTCGCGGAGGCCAACGCCTTCTACGATCCGGATTCGTGCGCCGTCCTGTTCGGCTACTTTCAACCGGCCGACCCCCCCGGGGCGCCGATCGTGTACACCTCGCTCTCGCACGACATCGTCGCCCACGAGACGACCCACGCCATCCTCGACGGCCTGCGACCCCGTTTCGAGGAGCCGTCGCTGCCGGACCAGGCCGCCTTCCACGAAGCCCTGGCCGACATCGTGGCCCTCATGTCGGTCTTCTCCATGCGGGAGACGGTTCTGGCGCTCATTCCGGGCGACCCCGACACCGGCCTGGTGGACGAGGACAAGGTGAACGCCGGCGAGCTGGCCCGGACGGCTCTACTCGGCCTGGCGGAGCAGTTCGGGGCGGCCGTTCGCGTGCACGGCGGCGACGCCCTGCGCCGCTCGGTGACTCTCGCCGCCAACCCCTCGATGTTGTCGGACCCCGCCTTCAAGGAGCCGCATGCGCGCGGCGAGGTTCTGGTCGCGGCCGTCGGCAACGCCATGCTGGAGATCTGGACCAGGCGCCTGGTCGACGTCCACGCGAAAGGGACACCGCTCCACCGCACCCGTGTCGCCGACGAGGGCGTCAAGACCGCGGGCAACGTCCTGGCGATGTGCATTCGGGCCATCGACTACCTGCCTCCGGTTGATCTGTCGTTCGACGACTTTGCTACCGCGCTGCTGGCGGCCGACGAGGAGGTCGTTCCGGACGACCGCCACGACTACCGCGGCACGCTGGAGAAGGCCTTCAGCCGTTATGGCATCCGCGAGGCTCGGCCGCGGCACGTCCAGACCTTCGGGCGCAAGGACGCCCCGACGTATCGACTGATCCACGAGGAGGAGCTGCGCATTCGCCGCTCCGAGGTCTTCCGGCTGCTGTGGCAGAACGCGACGCTGCTCGACATCCCGACCGACTACTACCTTTCGGTCGAGACGGTCACGCCCTGCGCGCGGGTGGCGCCGGACGGTTTCGTCGTGCGCGAGGTGGTGGCCACGTACATCCAGATGCTCGACGGCACGGCCGCCGAGCTGCGAGCGCTGGCGGCGCGCCTGGGCGGCGAGCTGGCGGTCCCGGACGGCGTCAGCGATACGACGCGGCTGGAGCTGCTCGGCGGTGGAACGGTGATCTTCGACGAGTTCGGCCGGCTGCGATACCACCAGCCCAAGCCGCTCCTGGACTGGGGGCGTCAGTCGCGCAGGCTGGACTACCTGGTTCGCAACGGGCTGCGCGACACGCACGGTGGAGTGGGCTACTCGCAGGGAACGCCGCTCGGCCAGAGGTTCGCGGTCATGCACGCGCAAGAGCCCGACACCCTGGGGGAGACGTGGTGAGCCAGTCGCCGGTTCGCATCGACTTTCGGGCCTACAACGTCGGCTTCGGGGATTGCCTGCTGCTCAGCTTCACCTACGCGGCGGCGATCGACGGGCGAGCGGAGCGCCACGTCCTGATCGACTTCGGGTCGACCAAGGCCGCGAAGGGCGGGCCCAGCCTGCGGGACGTCGCCGCGCTGATCGAGGCCGACACGCATGGCAAGCTCGACGTCGTCGTTCTCACGCATCGCCACCGCGACCACCTGGCGGGGTTCGACCCGGCTGCGGGCGGCGCCACGATCGCCAGGCTTGCGCCCGACGCGATCGTTCGACCGTGGACGGAGGTTCCCGGCGGTGCGCCCGCCCCGCCCGCCCCGGCGCCCGGTCGGCGCAAGCTGCTCGACGTCCTCGCGGCCGGCCATCGATTCGCCGACAGCCTGACCTCGGTCTCGTTCGCCGGCCGGCTCAGCGTGGCCGAATCGGCCCTGATGGGCATGGCCGCGATGCAGCTCGGCAACGACCGCGCTATCAAGGCGCTGGACGACCTGGCCGCCGGCAGCTCGGCCCACTACCTCAAGTTCGGCGACCCGCTCGTCCTGGACGTGCTGCCCGGAGTTTCCGTCTCCGTGCTGGGTCCGCCGGATCCGGACACGTGGCCCGCGATCCTCCACCAGGCGGCGCAGAGCACCGAGTACTGGCTGGGGGCGGGAAGCGCCGATCCGTCGGCCCTCGCCGCATCCGCCGCCGGCACCGCAATCGTCATGGATGGCGACGCGGCGTCACTGCTGGAACCCGGCCCTGGCCGGTGGCTGATCGACCGCCTCGACGACCACCTCGTCCGCTCGGCCGAACGCCTGGTCCACCAGCTCGACGCCGTGCTCAACAACACCAGTCTCGTGCTGCTCGTGGAGGCCGCAGGCCACAAGCTCCTGCTGCCGGGCGACGCCGAGATCGAGAACTGGGGCTACGCGCTGACGGCCGCGCCGGACCATGCGGCCATCTGTAATCGGCTGCGCGGGGTGGACCTGTACAAGGTCGGCCACCACGGCAGTCGCAACGCCACGCCCAAGCAGTCGCTCTACCCGCTCCTGGCCAGAACCCCGCCCGACCGCGTGGCCGTCATGTCGACGCTCGTCGGCTTCTACGGCACGGTCAACCCCGTCCCAAACCAGGCGCTTATCGACAAGCTGTCGCTGCCGCCGTTCACGCTGCTGCGAACGGACGTCGTGGGCTCCACGACCGGCGCCCGGGCAGTCCACCTGGCTGCCACCGACTCGACGCCCTTCGCCCTGGCCGACTAGCGGCCTCGTCAGCCGTGGAGGACGGCCAGGTCCTTCTGCGTCACCTCGCCGGGCATCTTCCCCATGATGATCATGGCCAGCACTTCGTCCGTGGTGACGTCCACCTTGTTGACCGTGCCGACGAGCTTGCCGTGCAGCATGACGCTGATTCGATCGGCCAGATCGAACACGTCGTGGATGTCATGGCTGATCAGGAAGATGCCGATCCCTTCGGACTTCAGCTGCTTGATCACGTTGCGCACCTGCACCGTCTCGGCCGGGCCGAGGGCCGCCGTGGGCTCGTCCATGATCAAGATCCGGGCATTGAAGTGGATCGCGCGGCCGATGGCGATGGACTGCCGCTGGCCGCCTGAAAGCGACATGACCGGCGTTTTGAAGTTCTTGAAGTTGGGGTTGATCCGGCCCAGGACCTTGCGGGTGGTCGACTCCATGGCCGCGTCGTTGAGGGACCCGGTGCGGGTCTTCAGCTCGCGGCCGAGGTAGAAGTTGGCGGAGGCGTCGACATTCTCGGCCAGCGCCAGGTTCTGGTAGATCGTCTCGATCCCGAGCGCCTTTGCCTCGCGCGGGTTGGCGATCGCCACCGGCTGGCCGTCGATGAGGATCTGGCCCGAGTCGGCCGGATGCGCGCCCGACAGGGTACGGATCAACGTCGTCTTGCCGGCGCCGTTGCCGCCGACCAGGCCGACAACCTCGCCCGGCCGAAGGTCTACCGTGACGTTCTGGACGGCGTGGACGCCTCCGAACGCCACGCACATTTCGCGCAGCTCGACCAGGGGCGTTTCCTTGACCACCGGAGCGGCCTTTGGTTGGGGAGCGGGTACGATGCTCATCTCTAGCTCCTGGCCTACTTGGCGCGCCGTTGGGCGATGGTGTCGAGGCCGACGGCGAATACCAGAACCGAACCAATCGCGACGTCCTGCATCGGCGAGTCGAGGCCGACTGTGACCATGCCGGCCTTGAGCGACTGCATGAGCACCGCGCCCAAAACGGCGCCCTGGATCGTGCCGATGCCACCGGCGAAGGAGGTGCCGCCGATGACGGCCGCGGCGATCACGAGCAGCTCGTAGCCGGTCCCGGTGCTGGTCACGCCGGCGTCGAGCCGGGACGCCTGGATGCATCCGGCGAGGGCGGCCAGGATGCCCATCAGAACGAACGTGCCGAGGATAACGCGCTTGGTGTTGATACCGGCCAGGATGGCGGCCTCGGGGTTGCCGCCGATCGCGAAGACGTAGCGGCCGAACTGCCGGCGGGTCGCGAGGTAGCCCACTACGAGCGCGATGCCGAGCAGAATCAAGACAGGCGCCGCGAGGCCGACCGGGATGATCAGGCCTCCGGGCGGCTCGGTGATGCCGTGGTTCTTGGCGTACTGGGTTGCCAGCCCAGGCGGCAGGGGGTAATTGTTCAGGACCCAGGCGCCATACAGAACGGTCACCCAGCCCACCACCATCAGCGTCACCAGGGCCCACCGCGGCCGGACGGGGAATCCGTACTCGCGGCGTTTGCGCCTGCTGGCAATCAGCGCATACCCGATCCCGATGCACATCAATATGGCGACTATCCAGGTTGGCCAGAATCCGATCGCGCCACCGGTGTCACTGATCGCGCTGCCGCTGGAAAGATTGCCGCCGATGATGGCGAAGTTCTTGTCCATGGGGGCGATCGTCTGGCCCTGCTGGATCTTGAAGATGAGACCGCGCCAGATCAGCCAACCGCCCAGGCCGACGATGAACGAGGGGATCCCGACGTAGGCGATCAGGCTGCCCTGGATGGTTCCGATCAGGGCACCGACGGCGATCGCGACCAGGAGCGCGACGATCCAGATCTCCCACGAGCCATAGGCGAGGTGCAGATCCTCGGTCAGCCAGATGCGCTGGGTCATGGCGGCCATGTAGGCCGTGAGGCCCATGACCGAGCCGACCGAAAGATCGATGTTGCGCGAGACGATGATCAGGACCATGCCCGTGGCCATGATGGCGACGGGCACGCTCTGGACCGCGACGTCGTAGAAGTTGCGGGGTGTGAGGAAGAGACCGTCCGAGGCGTAGCCGAAGCCAAGCCAGATCAAGATCAACGCCACGATCATGCCGGCCAGCCGGAGATCGATCTCCATCGTCCGGGCACCGGATCGGGCACCCCTGAATCCGGCGCCTATCAGCTCGGTCCAGCGCGACCACGATCGTCGAGGTTCTTCTGCCCCCAAGTCTCCCGTAACCTGAGTCATCGTCAGCCTCTCGATTGCCCCTTGATCAAAACGCCTGCAGCCTCATAGTACGCGCCCTGCACCGCGGAGTCCGGGTGCAGGGCGCGCAAATTGACTACCTGGTGTCTCGAGCTACTAGCAGCCCGTAACGGCGCCAGCGGCCACGTCCTTGCAGAGCGTGGCCTTGTCGATCCAACCGGCGTTGAGGACGTCGGTCAGGTTGTCCTTGGTGATGGCCTCAGGCGTGATGAGGATCGAGTTGAGGCTGTTGCCGCCCGGGGTCGCGAACTTGGCGGAGGCGCCTTCGGTCGTCTTGATCGCGGCCATGGCGGTGCCAGCGCAGAGCTGGACAGCCGCAGAGCCGGCAGCGTCACCGAGCAACCGAGCGTCCTTCCAGACGTCCACGGTCTGGGTGCCGAGAGCGACGCGGTTCAGAGCGGCGGCGTCGCCGTCCTGGCCGGAGACCGGAACGGTGCCCGCGAGACCCTGGGACTTCAGAGCCGCGATCACGCCACCGGCCATGCCGTCGTTCTCAACGAAGGCGATGTCGATCTTGTTGTTGTTCTTGGTGAGGAACTGCGCCATCTCGTTCTGGGCGTTCGCCGGATCCCAGTTGTCCGTGTAGGTCTCACCGACGTTCTTGAGGGCGTCGGTGCTCTGGCCGACAGCCGGGACACCGGCCTGGACCATGCCTGCGCGGAGGAAGTCGGCGTTGGCGTCGGCCTTGTTGCCCTTGATGACGACGAAGTTGCCGGAGCTCTTGACCTTCAGCAGGGCCGCGGCCTGCAGCTTGCCGACCAGGACGTTGTCGAAGGTGATGTAGAACGCGCCCGGATCCTCGATCAGGCGGTCATAGGCGATGACCGGAACGCCGGCCGCGAGGGCCTTCGCGACCGCCGGCTTGATGGCGGTGCCGTCTTGGGCCAGGATGATCACGACCTTGGCGCCCTGGTTGATCAGAGCGTCGACGTTCGAGAGCTGGGTATCGGCGGACGACTTCGCGTCGTTCGAGATGTAGGTGGCACCGGCAGCGGCGAGAGCCTTCTTGATCGCGGGCTCATCCCACTTGGCCCAGCGCTCTTCCTGGTAGTTGTTCCACGAAACGCCAACCACGCACGGAGCGGCGGTGACCGGCGCTGTGGTCGGAGCGGCGGTGACCGGCGCCGTGGTCGGCGCTGTGGTCGGAGCTGGGGTGGCCGTGCTAGAACAGGCCGAGGCGATGAGCGCGGCAATCGAGATGAAGGCCGCGGCTCTGCGACTAACCATCATTGAGTCCTTCCTCCTCTGGAAGTGTCCGTAGAACGTCTGCGGATCTACCGGATGTCTGGGATCTCTCTCCGTCTCTGGGCTGTCATCCTCCTGTCAGTCTCCGATGTCCTGCGGTGGTCGAGGGATCGACTACTCGCAACGAGGTGGGCCCGTCGAACGGTTCTCCCCGGGCCAGAGCTCGTCCCGATGGGTGTCACACGGGATTTGTGTTCCTCTCTCCCAAATCCTTGTGATAGAGTCCTACAAACAATACGGTCATGTCAATCTCCTGGATGACCCGCAGGCCGCGCGTCCAGGGCAGTTGGGCCGAGACCGGGGACGGTACGGCCCGGTGACCGCAGAACTGGCGACCGGTTGGTCAGGTCCGGGGAGCCCCGTCGGGCGCCCAAGTGTCGGAGGACGGAGGACATGCCAACGAGAAGGCCCAGGCGCGTGATCGCGCTGGCCGCCGCGGTTGTGATCGTGCTGGTAGCCGGTGCCCTGGGTGCCGTGGCGGTTCACCCGTGGTCTCCCGCACGAAGGTGCCAGGCGGTTCAGAGTCACCCTGAGTGGTCCGTGGCCCGGCGCTGGGACGAGGCCCTGCTGGACGCGATCCGGCGGGCGCTCCCGAACCCGCCCGTCCACGCCCGGAACCTGTTCCACATGTCGGCGGCGATGTGGGACGCATGGGCGGCGTACGATCCCCAGGCCGCCGGCTACTTCGTCAATGAGAAGCACACCGCCTCCGACGTGGCCGCGGCCCGCGACGAGGCCATCAGCTACGCCGCCTACCGGCTGCTCACGTCCCGCTACATCAAGGCCGTGGGGGCCGAACAGTCGCTCTCCGAGTTCGACGATGTCATGGACTCGCTGTGCTATCCCCTCACCGTGACGACGACCGAGGGCGACTCACCGGCCGCACTCGGCAACCGGATCGCCAAGACGATCATCGCGTACGGGATGACCGACGGGTCGAACCAGGCCGGGGGATACGCCGCCCCCGACTACAAGCCGGTCAATCCGCCGCTGGTCGTCGCGAAGCCGGGCACGGTCATGATGGATCCCAACCGCTGGCAGCCCCTTCAGATCGAGCACATGATCTCCCAGAACGGGATCCCGGTCGTGAACGGCGTCCAGCAGAACGTCGGGCCGCAGTGGGGCCATGTCAAGAGCTTCGGCCTGCCCGACGGGGGCACTACCGGTGTGCCGATCGACCCGGGTCCACCGCCCCGGCTGGGCGATCCGGCGACCGATCAAGTCTTCAAGGACCAGGCGGTCGAGGTGATCCGCGACAGCAGCCTGCTCGATCCCACCGAAGGCGCAACCATCGACATCTCGCCCGGGGCGCGCGGCGGCAACAGCCTCGGCTCGAACGACGGCCACGGCCACGCCGTCAATCCCGCGACGGGCCAGCCGTACCCGCCGGACGTCGTCAACCAGGGTGACTTCGGGCGGGTCATGGCGGAGTTCTGGGCCGATGGCCCCAACTCCGAGACGCCGCCGGGACACTGGAACGTCCTCGCCAACCTCGTCTCGGACGAGCTCTCGCCGAACCTCCGTATCGGAGGCAAGGGTCCCGTGGTCGATCGGCTCCAGTGGGACGTCAAGCTCTATCTCGCGCTCAACGGAGCCGTGCACGATGCCGCCATCGCGGCCTGGGGGCTGAAGGGCGACTACGATTCCGTGCGGCCCATCTCGATGATCCGGTACATGGGCGGGCTGGGCCAATCGAGCGATCCCAGCGGACCCTCCTACAACAAGGAGGGCCTGCCGTTGGTGCCCGGTCTCATCGAGGTCGTCACCGCCGAATCCAGCGCGCCCGGGCAGCGACATGCCGCGCTCGCCGGCCACGTCGGCGAGATTGCTATCCGGGCCTGGGCGGGCAATCCGAAGGACCCGAAAACCCAGATCGGCGGGGTCAAGTGGATCCTGGCCGCCAACTGGGTGCCGTATCAGTTGCCGACCTTCGTGACCCCGGCGTTCCCCGCCTGGGTCTCGGGGCACAGCTCGTTCAGCAGAGCGGCTGCCGAGGTGCTCGTCGGCATCACCGGCAGCGAGTACTTCCCCGGTGGCGTCAGCGGCTACACGATCAAGGCCGGCTCGCTCAAGTTCGAGGTCGGGCCGACGAAGGACATCCGCCTCGAATGGGCGACGTACTACGACGCCGCCGACCAGGCGGGCCAGTCGCGCCTGTGGGGCGGGATCCACATCCAGGCCGACGACTTCACCGGTCGACGGATCGGCTCCCAATGCGGCAAGACCGCCTGGACTCTGGCCCAGGGCTACTACAGCGGAACGGTTCCTTCGTGAGGTTGATGGCTCCGGCCAGGACGCGTCTCGGCGCTCCTCCAGGCGAGTGAACAGGTGAGCCGCAGGCTCGTGGGCGTCGTCGCCGCCGTGGTGGCCGTGTCTCTCGTGGCTGCGGCCGTCCTCGGCTACGTCGTGATCCACCAGGGCGGGGCCACGCCGACGACCGCGGCGGGCCCGCCTCGCTTCGTGGACGAGACCTCGACGGCGGGCGTGGACCAGGTCTACGACGGTGGCGCGACCCTGGCCGAAGGCGGGGGCGTCGCCGTGTTCGACTGCAACGGCGACGGCAGACCCGACATGTATGCCGCGGGCGGGAGCAACGCCGCGGCCCTCTATCGGAACGACAGCCCGACCGGCGGCGCCCTGAAGTTCACGAGGCTGCACGATCCGGCGACCGATCTCACCGGTGCGACCGGCGCCTATCCGATCGACATCGACGGCGACGGCAAGGTGGACCTGGCGGTTCTGCGTGTCGGCGGGGCGCAGCTTCTCCGCGGACTCGGGGACTGCCGCTTCGAGGCGGCGAACGCGGCGTGGTCCTTCGACGACGGCAACGCCTGGACGACCGCGTTCAGCGCGCAATGGGAGGGCGCGGCCCAGCTGCCGACGCTGGCGATCGGCCACTACCTCAAGCTCGACTCCACGGGAGCGCCGACGTTCGACTGCGCGGACAACGCGCTCTGGCGGCCGAAAGCGGACGGGAGTGGCTATGGCCCGCCGATCGCGCTCACGCCCGGGTACTGCACGCTGTCGATCCTGTTCAGCGATTGGGACCGCTCCGGACGGCGCGACCTGCGGATGACCAACGACCGCAACTACTACATCGGCGGATCAGATCAGCTGTGGCGTATCGCGAACGGCGAGACGCCGCGCGCATACACCGATGCGGACGGCTGGGTGGCGATGCAGATCTTCGGCATGGGCATCGCCAGCTACGACCTCACCGGCGACGGCTATCCCGAGGTGTTCCTCACCAGCCAGGGCGACAACAAGCTCCAGACTCTGACCATGGGACCCGAGCAGCCGGCCTATCGGGACATCGCCCTCAAACGCGGCGTGACCGCCGCCCAGCCGTTCACCGGCGGCGACGTGCTGCCCTCTACGGCCTGGCACCCCGAGTTCCAGGACGTCAACAACGACGGCTTCATCGACCTGTTCATCTCCAAGGGCAACGTCAGCGCGCAGCCCGACTTCGCTCAGAAGGACCCGAACAACCTGTTCCTGGGCCAGCCCGATGGGACCTTCAAGGAATCCGCCGAGGTCGCCGGCATCCTCAACTACGCCCGCGGCCGCGGGGCCGCCCTGGCCGACTTCAACCTCGACGGCATGCTCGATCTCGTCGAAGTCAACTACGGCGCGGCGGTAAGGGTCTGGCGGAGCGTGGGCTCGGGCGATGCCGCCAAGCCGGCCCAAATGGGCAACTGGCTCGCGATCCGGCCCAGCCAATCCGGCTCCAACCGAGACGCCATCGGGGCCTGGGTCGAGATCAAGATCGGCGACACCACGGTGCGACGCGAGCTGACCGTCGGCGGCGGCCACGCCAGCGGCCAGCTCGGCTGGACCCACTTCGGGCTCGGCCCGGCCGGCACGGCCCAGGTCCGGATCCAGTGGCCGGATGGCGAGACCGGGCCGTGGATGACCGTGGCCGCGAACCAGTTCGTGGACATCGTGCGGGGCGCCACCGAGGCGCGCCCATGGTCGCCTCCCAAATCCTGAACGAAGGGGCTGCTCGGTGGTGAAGGCGAGGCTCGCTGAGATTGGCATGCCGGAGTTCGGCATGCCGGAGACGCGGCCGGAGATCCCGGCGAACCTGTACGCGGCCCGCGTGGCGAGGTTGCGGGAGCGCGCCGAGAGAGGCGGCTACAGCCGGCTCGTGGTCTACGCGGACCGCGAGCACAGCGCCGGCCTGGCGTACCTGACCGGGTTCGACCCCCGCTTCGAGGAAGCGATTCTCGTGCTCGGCCCGACCGGCGAACCGGCGATCCTCGTCGGCAACGAGTGCCACGGCATGGCGGCCCAGGCGCCGCTCAAGATGCGGCCGGTGCTGTTCCAGGATCTGAGCCTGCCCGCACAGCCCCGCGATCGATCCCGGCCTCTGGCCGAGATCCTCGCCGATGAGGGCATCGGACGGGGCAGCCGAGTGGGCGTGGTCGGCTGGAAGACCTACGCCAGCCGCGAGGCGATCGATGCGCCGGCGTTCCTCGTGGACGAGCTTCGGCGCCTGGCCGGCCCGACCGGTGCGGTCGAGAATGCGACCGGCCTGCTGATCGATGCCGCCGACGGGCTGCGCGTGATCAACGAGGTCGAACAGCTCGCAGCGTTCGAGTACGCGGCCTGCCAGACCTCCGATGGCGTCCGGCGCCTTCTGCTCGGGCTTGCGCCGGGGATCAGCGAGAGCGAGGCGGTCCGGCTGCTGCGGTGGAACGGGATGCCGCTGTCATGCCACCTCATGCTCTCAGGTGGGCCGAAGGCTTCGCTGGGGCTTCTCAGCCCGGGCGATCGTCGGATCGAGCGGGGCGACAGGTTCACCGTTGCGTTCGGTGTCTGGGGCGCGCTCAACTGCCGGGCCGGCTTCGTGATGGACGGTCCCGCCGAACTGCCGCCGGGGATCGCGGACTACGTCGAGCGCCTGGTCGGGCCGTATTTCGAGGCCGTCGCCGAGTGGTATGGCGCGCTCCATGTCGGCCAGACCGGGGGCGTGCTCCACGAGATCATCAGCCGCCACCTTGGCGACCCGTTCTTCGGCATCTCTCTCAACCCGGGCCACCAGATACATCTCGACGAGTGGGTCAACTCCCCGATAAGCCGAGGCTCGCGAGTAGAGCTGCGCTCTGGGATGGCCCTCCAGGTGGACATCATCCCCGCGACCGGGTCGGACTACTTCACGACCAACATCGAGGATGGCGTGGCTCTCGCCGATCAATCGCTGCGCGACGCGTTTGCGGCCGGCTATCCGGCGGCATGGCAGCGGATCCAGGCGCGCCGGCAGTTCATGAATGATCGCCTCGGGATCGCCCTCCACCCGGACGTTCTTCCGTTCTCGAACATCCCGGCCTACCTGCCCCCGTTCCTGCTCCGCCCCGACCGGGCAATGAGCCTGGCCGTCTAGGGCGTGGCCGCGGCCCACGCCTCGGCCGACGTGGTGACCGGCGCCCCGCTCGAGGCGGATTCCTCGATCGCCAGCGCAACCAGGTGGTCCTGGCAGCCTTCGGCCAGCGGATAGGGCGGCGCGCCCTCGCCCCGGACCCAGGCCGCCATCGCCGTGAGCAGCGTGCCGATCGCGATCTCCTCGTCGTTGAGGCGCAGGGCCGGGAACGGATTGCGGTAGAGGATGGTGTCGCCGACGCTGATGTGGTCGGTGTCGAACCCGTCGAGATCGAGGTCGTAGCCGGTCTGGCGCCGCACCAGCGGAGTCCGCACGATCGTGCGCGGCCCGACGAGCCGAACCACCTCGTCGTTCGCGATCTCTCCCGCGGAGCCACGGATCACGATCCGGCGCGACCGGAGCTGGTTGTGCCACTGGTTGTCGGTGAAGTCGTAGAGCCCCATGGCGCCGCCGAAGTCGATGGTCGCGATGGTCGTCGTGGCATCTTTCGGCCGGTCGTCGTCGGTCCAACTGTCGCGAACCAGCGGGTTGATCAGGGGCGCGACGAAGGTCCGAGCGCTCACCGTCGCCGGCTCGAACCGGGCGCCGAGGAAGGCCCTCATCAGCGCCACCGCGTGATAGAGGTGTGTGGAGGAAACCTGGACGGACGTTACCGTGCTGATGGCCCCGCTGCGTGCGAGCGCGAGCCGGGAGGCATGGCTGGGCATGAGCGCGTACTGCTCCGCGACCTGGACGAGGCCGCTCGCCCCAACTGACTGCCACAGGCTTCGGAGCCCGTCGAGGTCCGGCGCGGGCGGCGTCTCGCACAGGACCGGCACTTGTAGCTCCACGGCGGCCTGCGTCACGAGGGGCGTCGCCGACCACGGCACAGCGCCCACGACGAAGTCCGGGCGCTGACTCAAGACCAGCTCCAAGAGGGAGCCACAGGCCGGCAGGCCCCACTCCCTGGCCATCTGCGCAGCCTTCTCTGGAGTGCGCCCGACGATGCCGACCGCCTCGAGCTGCGCCGGCAGCAGGCGGGCCAGCCGCAGGTAGAACTGCGCCCGCCAACCGGTGCCGACGACACCGAACCGGCTCGGCGTCGCCGTCATTCCGGGTTGCCGAACGGCGGGTTCATGACGTTCGCGTGGAGGCGCGCCTGCATGACATCGGACGATATCAGGTGCGCGACCCAACAGAAGGAAGCTGGAGCGGATCGGGGGAGTGGCTGGGTGGCCGAGCCGCCCACGCGCGTCAGGGGTAGGTAGTGTGCCAGTGAACCGACGTCACCGTGGTCGGCGAGCCGGACGAAACGCAGGGTGGCACGGGCGTCGGGCCGCTCGTGTTGACGACCGACCGACCCAGGCCGCCCGGCAGCACGAAGGCAATGGTCACGGGCTGCGACGGCCCCTTGGGGCACCAGTTGCTCCAGACCACGCTGGCGTAGATCCTGCCGCCCGCGTCCACGGGGAGGTACGGGTCGCTGCTGACGACGCCGGCCGACGAGGCGCCGCTGTCGGCGATCACCGTGCCGTCGGAGACCATCTGACCCTCGGCCGTGCCTCGCATGTAGCACAGTCTCCCTCCGACAGTGCTCGTCCGGGGGCCGGTGAAGAAGTCGCCCTGAACGCCGGTGGTGAGCGTGTGCCAGATCATCACGGCCCCGGTCAGCTCCGACGCGGTGCACAACGGCCCCGGCGCCACCGTCGGAGCGACGGTCGCCACCCGCGTTGGCGAGGCGGTGGGTGTTGCCGTGGGCGCGGCGGGGGTCGGTGCTGACGTCGGTGTGGCGGCGGCCGGCGTCGGCGTCGCCGTCGGTGTGGCGGCGGCCGCCAGCGTTGCGGTCGGCGTGGCCGTGGCGGTGGAGCATCCGGCGATCGACAGGCCGAGACAAACCGCAAGGAAGCCTCGTCGCGCGCCTGTGGCGGATCGCCGTCCGCCCGTCGGAACAGTCGCCATGCCTTCTCCTCGAGCCTGCGACCGGCCCGCCCAGGCATGTCCGCAGCGCTCCTGAGTGGATTGTCTGCCAGCAGGACCACCCAAACGGGTGTGGCCTGACACGCGCAACGATCGTCGCGCCGCCCGGCACAACAACCTTGCCGGTGCTCGACTCGATGACGTGGTGTTCGAGGAATGCGAGATCGGCGGCATGGACGTTCGGTCTCGGCCGCCTGGCTGACGAGCCTTGCGTGCGTCGCTTCCCAGTTCCGTGCAGCTCGCGCCGCGGCCATTCTCCCGCCCGGTTCAGGGGTTCGATTCGATGGCCCGGAGCAGCGCAAGATCCCACAGGTCGTCTTCGCCCGGCTCGTAGCCGCTATGGGCGGCCAGCTGCTGCTCTCTGGTGAAACAGCGAACGCTGCGGCCGCCGATCTTGCCGCGCGCGTCGAGACTGCCGACAGGAAAGACGTACTCGGTGCCGTCCAGGCCTGGCAGGCGCGCGGTGCCATCGGGCAGGAACCGCAGTGGGTGGAGGTCGATCGAGCCAACGCCGGCTTCAGTTACGACGAAACGTGTCGGCCGCTCGTCGAGGGATAGACGGTACCCGAGTGCCTCCAGTGCTTCGGTCGCGGCAGCCGCATGCTCAGCCGGAATGCAGAGGTCGAGGTCCGAATGGGGTCTGGTCTGTGCGCCGAAAAGCGCGTCAACGCCCCAACCGCCGCCTATGGACGCGGATACGCCGGCTCGCTCCAGCCCGTCGAGGATCTCGAGGACGTTCTCGAGGGAAGTTCGTTCACGGTCCACAGCGCAGCCAGCATAGCGGTGGGGCCGAGGCTGCGAACCGAAACGCAGGCGCTCTTTGCCGCGCGATCGGAATTTGGAGCGGGAGACGGGATTCGAACCCGCGACATTCTGCCTGGGAACTAGGACGGCCCCAACGTAGCGACGTCCCTCGTGGGGACCTCAACGAAAGTGGCCGAAATAGCGTGTCTTGACTGAGGTTTCTGTGACCTCAGGTCTCCGCCTGCCGGCGGCGCCGCAGCAACAGGAACGCGAGGCCGCCAAGCACCACGACCAGCGCCGCGATCGCGGCTAGGATCGCGGGCAACCCCATGTCGCCGGTACCGCCAGGCCTCGCTGGACCCCCGGGTGTGAACGTGCTTGCGGCGGCGACCTCCGAGGGCCTGACCGCCGCGGGCGATTCCGTCCCGGCCGGCGTGCCCGTGGCGACCGCCGCAACCATCGATGCAGCGACAGAAGTGCCGGTGGGCGCCGAGGAAAGGGCCGGCGCCAGCGTTGACTGCAGAGTGGGCTGCGAAGGGGGCTGCGGAGTGGGCTGCGGAGTGGGAGCCAGCGAAACCTTCGGAACGGGAACCGCGATCACTGAGGATACGTACGTCCTGAAGGCGAAGTCGGTCGTCGTGACGAACTGGAAACCGCGCCAGCCCCCGTTCTTGTATTCCTCCGCGATGCCGCGATGCCGCGGTGATAGGGATTGGCGGTGTCGCCCCGGATGGCGCAGGTCGAGAGCACGTGGAAGACGATGGCCAGGCGCTGCCCCGCGGTGACGCTGAAATGCGGCAGCGAGAATGTGACGAAGTCGTCGTTCGGGGTCGCAGCGGCATACCCGGTCCCCAGCGGAAAGCCCATCGGGAAGCCGGACGCGTTGAGGGGGCTGATTCCCACCTCTACCGTCGCGTGCTGGTTCGGGCTCGTGAACACCCAGAGGGCGACGGCCGTCATCGAGCCCGTGCTGCCGACCGTGAAGGTCTGAGCGTAGTCGCCCTTCACCAGCCATTCCCACGGCACTGACTCACTGTGCTGGTCGATGAAGGTGAAGGCCGCTCGGACCGGCGCCGGCGCCAGGAGCGTGGCCGGCGCCACGCTGCCCGCGATCAACAGTGCCGCCACCAGCGTGCGCCCACGACGCCTCACGATGGAACCCTCCCGATTCACCGTCCCGCAGCCGAAGGGAACGTAGACCGAGACGCGGCCATGTTACATCCGGGATGTTGCGGGGCGAAAGGGAGGGACCCCCCAACCGAATGGTCCGTTGGCTGCTGGCGGAGATCGGGGAGGTGGAGCGGGAGACGGGATTCGAACCCGCGACATTCTGCTTGGGAGCTAGAGGTGCCTGAACGTAGCGGCAGCCCTCGTGGGAGCCTCAACGAAAGTGACCGAGTTATCGTGTCTTCGTCGACGTGGTCCCGCGAGGCCGATCGCGGCGGTCTCGGTGGCCTGGCTCCTGAAAACCTAAGCGCGAGGGTATCTATTTCACCGAACCGCGTGCACACTTGGCTTCGGTCGGGGGTCTCGCCGCAAGGTAGCCCGAGGTGGTCTCCTTCGACCATGTCAACTGGCGCGTCAACCGGCCAGTGCATCGCGTGAGAGAGGCATGACATGCGAGCAGCGTATTCGGGGCTGGAGTTCGAGCACCCGGACTTGCGGGTACGGCGGCAGATGGTGCTGGAAAGGCAGTCGAGCGCACTTCGACGGCGGCCGGCATGAAGCCCTTGTACTTGCCCGCCGATCGCGCCTTCCTCCGCTACGTCGAGATTCCAGGCGACGATCCCCCCTTGCTTTGGCTGCACGGCTGGCAGTGCTCCTCGACGGGCGAGCTGATCCCGGCCGCGGTTCAGGCGCCGCTGCGAGGGCGCCGTTCACTCCTGATTGACTTCCTTGGCCACGGCTACAGCGACAAGCCGCTTGACTTCGGCTACAGGATCGAGGATCACGCTCGGACGATCGTCGCGCTCATCGATGCCCTGGAACTGCGCAAGTGCGGCCTGGTGGGTCACAGCATGGGCGGCGCGGTCGCCATCCTCGTGGCGGCGGCTCGGCCCGGAGTCGTGTCGCTGCTCGTCATGGCCGAGGGAAACGTTGACGCTGGAGGCGGTGTCCGTCTTGGTGGCCAGACCGAAGATCAGTTCGTCGATCGCGGCTTCCAGGAATTGCTGGAGGCCCACTTCAGGGAAGCGGAGGCGCAGCCGGGCGGTCTTCGAGCCGCCCACCTCGGGATCGAGCGGCTCGTCGAGCCTCGCGCGATCCATCGTGAGGCCGTCTCGATGGAACGCGCGACCCAGCCAAGCGTTCGCTCGCTCCTGGCCGAGCTCACGGTGCCGCGCTGGTATCTCCTGGGAGAAATGAGCGATCCTGAGCCCGAACTCGAGCGTGAGCTCGCGGCGATGGGCGTGGGATGGAAGGTCGTCCCGAAGACCGCACACGCGATGGGACTGCAGAATCCGGAAGGGCTCGCGCAGGCTGTCGCCGAGGCGTCGGCCGCGTCCTGGCCCGGGTGAAAGTGGAGCGGGAGACGGGATTCGAACCCGCGACATTCTGCTTGGGAAGCGGAGGCTTCCTGCGACGGACGCGGCGTGAGGATGGTGGTGAGCGAAACGGGCCGGTGAGATTGCGCTCATCGCGGAGAACTCGTGCAGCCGGCTCGGCCTAACGGACCACATCGAAAGGGTTCTCGATCTCGATCCCGGCGATCCGGTGTCCAGCCTGGAAGTCCTCGCTGACGAGGACCACTGCCCCGGCACGTCGCGCAGCCTCGACGATGAGGGCATCCCAGAACGACAACTGGGCTCGCTCCTCGAGGGCTGCCGCGTCGAGGATCAGGCCGACGTCGATCTGGACGACGGACCACGTCGCGTACAGCGTGACGATCTCGCGAGCCTCCGGCCGGCGCATCGGAGGCTCCAACTTGCGGGTCGCGACGACGTAGAACTCCTGGAGGACCTGAGTGCTCACGACCCCCGAGCGGTCCGCCCACAGCTCCTCGAGCACCGCTCGGGCGATCGGTTGCTTCTCGGTCTCGGTGGCGTCGTGGGCGTAGACGAGGACGTTGGTGTCGACGAACGTCCGCCGGCCGGCGGTCATCGGTCCCGAAGTGCCTGACGATCGTGCAGCTCGTCGCGCGTCCAGCTTCGACCGCCTCGAGGAGCTGCCTTCTTCAGGATCGCCTCGGCGCGCTCGCGGGCGAGTTCGACCCTTTCGTCCTCGTCCACCAGCTCTATCAGTCGGGTGGCCGCCAGCGCGCT
This sequence comes from Candidatus Limnocylindrales bacterium, assembly GCA_050008515.1. Lineage (GTDB taxonomy): Bacteria > Chloroflexota > Limnocylindria > Limnocylindrales > CSP1-4 > Fen-1039. The sequence continues at coordinate 94,492 of JBEKMM010000008.1, read as the reverse complement.
GATCGACGTCCCGCGTTTCGCCGCCACGATCCGCGCACGCTTGATCACGTCCGCGTCCAGTTGCAGGGTCAGATTCGCACGCGCCATCGCTTGCTCCACAGTTATTATGTGGTCCACAGCATACCACGAGGGAACAAGCGGCATGGAACGACCCTCACAGGAGATTAGCTGCCAGTCAGGCGACGCGAGTCCGGCGCGGTGACGAGGGGGGGTGGAGCGGGAGACGGGATTCGAACCCGCGACATTCTGCTTGGGAAGTCCTGAGCTCGTGAGCGTTGTGGCACGAGCGTGAAGTGGCGAGCGAATCACCGATAGTTATGGTGTCGCCGGGGCGTCCCGCGCAACGGCGCACCGAGCGCGACCCAGCGACGGCCGGCCGGCCCATGAGGCGCGCGCCCGGCCCCGGGGACGGGCGCCCGCTCGAGGGGCGGTCTACCCTATCAGCGCACGACACCGCGATCCCAGCCACGATCGGAAGGAAGTCATGGACCGAACTGCTGTCAGGTCGAACCGGGACTGGTGGCCCAATCGGCTGAACCTCGCGATCCTCCGCCAGGACTCCCCCCTCTCCGATCCCATGGGGAAGGGGTTCAAGTACTCGGACGAGTTCAGGAAGCTGGACCTCGAGGCCCTCAAGCGGGACATCCTCGAGGTCATGACCACCTCGCAGGACTGGTGGCCGGCCGACTTCGGTCACTACGGGCCTCTCTTTATCCGGATGGCGTGGCACAGCGCGGGCACGTACCGGATCAGTGACGGCCGCGGCGGCGGGTCCCGCGGCACGCAGCGGTTTGCGCCTCTCAACAGCTGGCCCGACAACGCGAACCTCGACAAGGCCCGCCGGCTGCTCTGGCCGATCAAGCAGAAATACGGCCGCAGGATCTCGTGGGCCGACCTGATGATCTTCGCCGGCAACTGCGCCCTCGAGTCGATGGGCTTCAAGACATTCGGCTTCGGCGGCGGCCGCGAGGACGTGTGGGAGCCCGAAGACACCGACTGGGGTCCCGAGGACACCTGGCTCGCGGACAAGCGCTACGCCGGCGACCGGGAGCTTGCCAACCCGCTCGCTGCCGTGCAGATGGGCCTCATCTACGTCAACCCGGAAGGCCCAAACGGCAACCCGGATCCCATCGCCGCCGCGAAGGACATTCGCGAGACGTTCCGCCGCATGGCGATGAACGACGAGGAGACGGTGGCGCTCATCGCCGGCGGGCACTCGTTCGGCAAGACCCACGGGGCGGGCCCCGCGACCCACGTCGGCCCTGAGCCCGAGGCGGCCCCCCTCGAAGCACAGGGCCTCGGCTGGAAAAGCAGCTATGGCACCGGCAAGGGCGGCGACGCCATCACCAGTGGCATCGAGGTCACCTGGACCACGACGCCGACGAAGTGGAGCAACAACTTCTTCGAGAACCTGTTCGGCTACGAGTGGAAGCTGATCAAGAGCCCGGCCGGTGCCTATCAGTGGATCGCGGAAGGCGGTGCAGGCACGGTTCCGGATGCCCACGACCCCTCCAGGCGCCATGCGCCCACGATGCTGACCACCGACCTCTCGTTGCGGTTCGACCCGGCCTACGAGAAGATCTCGCGGCGTCTTTACGAGCACCCCGAGGAGTTTGCCGACGCGTTCGCCAGGGCGTGGTACAAGCTGACGCACCGCGACATGGGGCCGGTCTCGCGATATCTCGGCCCGCTGGTTCCGGCCGAGCGGCTGATCTGGCAGGACCCCGTCCCCGCCGTCGACCACGAGTTGATCGGCGACCGGGACATCGCCGCCCTGAAGGACAGGATCCTCGCGTCCGGGTTGTCCGTCTCCCAGCTGGTCTCGACCGCCTGGGCATCGGCGGCATCGTTCCGTGGCACCGATCGGCGCGGCGGGGCCAACGGAGCGCGCATCCGCCTCGCCCCGCAGAAGGACTGGGAGGTGAACAACCCGTCCGAGCTGGCGAAGGTGCTGAAGACGCTGGAGCAGATCCAGTCGGACTTCAACCGCGCACAGGCCGGCGGGAAGCGGGTCTCGCTCGCCGACCTGATCGTCCTGGGCGGGTGCGCAGCGGTCGAGCAGGCCGCGAAGAACGCCGGGCACGACGTCGAGGTGCCATTCGCCCCCGGGCGCACGGATGCTTCGCTCGAACAGACCGACGTCGAGTCGTTCGCCGTGCTCGAGCCCCGGGCCGACGGGTTCCGCAACTACGTGGCGGCCGCCCAGACGGCGCCGGCAGAGGCGCTGCTGGTTGATCGGGCGCAGCTCCTGACGCTGACCGCACCCGAGATGACGGTTCTCGTCGGCGGCATGCGCGTCCTGGACGCGAACGCCGGAGCGACGCGGCACGGCGTGTTCACCGATCGTCCCGGGACGCTCACCAACGACTTCTTCGTGAACCTCCTCGACATGAGCACGGAGTGGAAGGCGACCTCGGAAGCCGAGGACTTGTTCGAGGGTCGCGACCGTGGGACGGGCGAGCTGAAGTGGACCGGCACCCGCGTGGACCTGGTCTTCGGGTCGAACTCCCAGCTCCGGGCCTACGCCGAGGTCTACGGCTGCGACGACTCGCAGGAGACGTTCGTGCGTGACTTCGTGGCGGCCTGGAACAAGGTGATGAACCTCGATCGCTTCGACCTGGCCTGAGCTCGGAGGAACGCCTGGGCGCAACCCACGCCCCGCACCGAGTGGCAGGACGGCCGGCGCTACTTCCGGCCCGAGACCATGTCGGTGATCGACGCCGTCACCAACCCCGAGGAGGTGGGCCCGCCACTGCTCATGGCGAGCTGACGACGGGGCGCGACGATGACATCACGCGTGACACCACGTGCTGGGACTTGACCAGCGGACCGCCCTCGACATGGCCGAATCTTCGCACGCACACTCGACCGAGGTGCGGCCGCGACACGCTGACTGCGCGACTCCGAAGCCTCCCTGGACAGCCCTAACTCGGGCCAGACGAGTTCAGGGGAAGGTGGAGCGGGAGACGGGATTCGAACCCGCGACATTCTGCTTGGGAAGCAGACACTCTGCCAGCTGAGTTACTCCCGCTCGAATCACGCTCGTGGAGAGCGTCTGCCTTCCGGAAGGGCCTGTCTTGATGGCTCTAGAGCAGAAAACTGAGGAAGGTGGTTCGAAATGCGCAAGCCATCCAACCCAGCCTCGCCGCCAGCCTTTCGACGTGACCGACCGAGCGGCGCTCATCCTACACTGCCTCCGACCGCATCGGCAACGAGCGCGCTCGCTGCCGACATCGCCAGTTTCCGGCGCCACCTGGCGGCCCGGAACCTGTCGCCCAAGACAGAGCGGACCTACCTCGATGCCGCGCTGCTGTTCGAGGCGTTTGTGACTCGCCAGGGTCTGCCCACCTCCCTTCCTGCCATCCGCCGCGAGCACGTCGAGGCCTTCATCTCCGACCAGCTTCGTCGATATCGGCCCACGACCGCCCATAACCGCTATCGCAGCCTCCAGGCGTTCTTCAAGTGGGCGGTCGAGGAGGAGATGATCGCGGCTTCGCCGATGGATCGGATGAAGCCGCCGATCGTCGGGGAGCAGCTGCCGCCGATGCTGAGTGACGACCAGATCCGGGCTCTGCTCAAGGTCTGTGCCGAAGACCACACGTTCGCCGGCCGGCGCGACGAGGCGATCATCCGGGTGCTACTCGACAGCGGTGCTCGTCGGGCTGAGATCGCCGCCCTCCGCTGGACCCCCGACGTCCCCGACACGAACGACGTGAGCCTCGATGAACGCCAGCTGCGGGTGCAGGGCAAGGGCCGGCGGGAGCGCCTGGTGGTGATCGGTCGAGAGGCAGTCAGGGCGCTCGATCGCTACCTACGCTACCGAGATGGCGGGACCCGGTACGGCAAATCACTCCGGCCGCATCACTCCGCGCACCTGCCCAACCTGTGGCTCGGACCCAAGGGCGCCTTCACCGAATCCGGGATGGGCCAGATGATCCACGACCGGGGCGTCGCCGCTGGCCTCGGTGACCACGTTCACCCTCACATGTTTCGCCGGACCTATGCCCACAAGATGCTCGCCGATGGGATGAACGAAACCGACCTGATGACGCTCGCAGGCTGGCGCTCGCGGACGATGGTCTCGCGCTATGCGGCGTCGGCCGCTGCCGAGCGGGCCACTGAGGTGGGCAAGCGGCTGAGTCCGGGCGACAAGCTGTAAGCGGCGGCGCGCGAGTGCAGTCGTTTCGCGACAGGTCCAATCCGGCGTACAACATGCGCTGGGCCCCCTGGTGCAGGTTCCGACGAGAACCCACTTTCCACCAGTGAGGCCCTCTCCATGACAGTCATATGAACGGAACCAGTGATCGGGATCGCGCCAGGGGTCGCGCCGCTCGTGTTGTCTGATTATGGCGATTCGCTAGATTGACTCTTACTCAGGACCAGTCTACAGTCGGCCGATGATGTCGATCGGTCGGACCCAGCTCGACACAGCGCTCCGTGCACTCGGGGAGCTTCTGGCGGCCCGCGGCCTCCACTATGAGGTCGTCCTCATCGGGGGCGGCAACCTCATCCTGCGCGGGCTGGTCACGCGACCAACCACCGAGGATCTCGACCTGCTCGGCGCGTGGACGGCCACCGGGGTCGAGCCGATGCGGCCGATGCCCGAACGGCTTCGCACAGCGGTTCTTGATGTCGCGCGAGCCTACGGACTCGCGAACGACTGGATCAACCTCGGCCCCGAGTCGCTGCTCGATCTTGGCCTCCCGGCCGGCTTCCTTGGTCGCCTCGAACGACGCGACTACGGCGGACTCGTCACCTGGCTGGCGGGCCGCTTCGACATGATCTGCTTCAAGCTCTACGCCGCCGTCGACCAGGGACCGCGGAGCCGGCATCTGCAGGATCTGGAGGAACTCGGTCCGGATCGGGACGAGCTCCTGACCGCCGCCCGCTGGAGCCTCACCCACGACCCGTCGCCCGGGTACCGATCGGTGCTGGTCGAAACGCTCCGCCGCCTCGGAGTGGAGGATGCCGATGGCCGGCTCGACTAGCTCGCTCCAGAGCGCATTGCTCAGCCGAGCGTGGACCCAGTGGATCGCGCTCGGCGTCGACGCCGTCGGTGAACGTGACGATGCCGTGGTCGACCCTGAGGCGCTCATCGCGCTCACGGCGGAACTGGGTGACGCCGACGCCCGCCTGCGCGATGTGAGCACCGACTGGTGCGTCGCCTACGGCCGGTACGTCAACGGATCGCGCCTCAAGCAGGTGGTCCGCGAGCTCAGGACGCCGCCCGAGGCGATCGGTGAGTACGTGGCCACGGTCGCCGCTGCCACCGGCCCCACCTGGCCGATGGCGACCCAGCCGCGCTCGGACTACGTCACGCGTGGCAAGGCTCGGCTCGACTCGGCTTTGGCGCCGCCGCTGCTACGGATCCGCCTGCGCGCGGCTTTCGGGGTGAATGCCCGGGCCGACATCCTCGCAGCCCTGTTGGCGGCACCCGCGCTCGGCCTCAGCGTCGCCGACCTCGCCCGGACGACGCGCTTCACGAAGCCCAGTGTGGCGTTTGCCGTGGACGCGCTGGTGCTGGCGGGGTTGCTTGAGACGCGGACGGTTGGCAACGAACGACGCCTTGCCCTGGCGCGCGCCGACGAGATCCTCCCGGGACTCCGACCATCCATCGCCCAGCCAGACTGGGTCACCCGATTCGGCGTGGCGCTGGAAGTGCTTCGTTTCGCCAGGCAGGAAGGGATGTCACCGTCGGTGCGGGCGATCGAGGCACGTCGAGTCGTCGAAGGCTTGCGGACGAGGATCCTGGGCGAGGGGCTCCCTCAGCCGAACGCCGCCGCATTCGGCGACCAATTCTCGGGCGCCTTCGACCGATGGGTCGTCCAACTCGTGGACAGCCTGAGGAGCCCGAGTCGAGCGTAGGGCGGATCGGCACGGACCGTCCCGCCGGCCTCGCTCATGCCAACGAGCACGACCAGGCGTGGCTTGTCGGAGCGTTCGGCATCACTCCGATTGGTTGACGTGTCTCTGAAGTGGGAGTATCGTTCGCACTGCTCTCGAACGGCGCGACTATGACTTAGGAAGGACGGCCATGTCCGAAACCGTAAGCGCGGAAGCACGGCTCCGCGCGCGGAACCAGCTCACAATCCCGGACCCGATCGTGCGGGCCGCGGGGATCGAGCCCGGGGAGAAGTTCGTTGTTGAACTCGAACCAGACGATCAAGACACTGTTCTGCTTCGGCGTGTTCGGAACAGCTACGCCGGTTCTCTGCCAGGTCTCTGGGGACCGGATACCAAGACCTACCTCGAGGGCGAACGCGCGTCCTGGGGCTAAGCCATGAGCAGGTCCTCCCTTGAGGCCGCGATTCCTCGTGGCGCTCAGATCCTGCTGGATACTTCCGTCGTCCTGGCGTATTTCGACGGTCGTGAGGCGATCAGTCCGGCGGCAACGCTGGTCATCGACGAATTCGTCAACAGCGGCCGCAACCCCGCAAGGATCAGCGCCGTGACTGTTGGCGAAACCCTGGTCCGTCCCATGAAAGCCGGCCAGGCGGCCGTGAACGTGGTCGAGTCGTTCCTGCTCCATTTCCCGAATCTGACCGTGACGGTGGTGGATTACGGAGTCGCCCGCGAGGCGGCGCGCCTTCGTGCGACGACCGGGCTCAAGACCCCCGACTCCCTGATCATCGCCTCGGCACTCGACGGCATCACCTCGGTCGTGGTAACCAATGACGAGCGGTGGGTCGGCGCCATGGCGAAGGCCGCGCCGGGCCTGACTCTCTGCCATCTAGACGCCCACGTTCCGCTCTAGGGGCGTCGCGGTCGGAGACCTATATTCGTCGGGCGCCAGCCCCTTCAAGGGCGACGAGCGACAGCGTATAACTGGATCGAAAACGGAAGGTCGCCACGCGGGAAGGCGTGGCTTTGGGAGGCTCAGACTTGGGAAGCAGACACTCTGCCAGCTGAGTTACTCCCGCTCGGCAGGGGCCCATGTTAGCTCAGCCGCCGGTCCGGCTCAACGCGTTCGGGTTGTCCATGGCGGGCGCCAGCTGAGGGAGGCCAGCGCTCGCTATCCCGAGGGAGATCGCCTGAGCGGCCTCCCTCAGCAGAAGTCGGGTCGTCAGGTTCCGAACAAAGGTGCCTGCTCGGCCCGCTCGCGGATGCGCCGTCGGCCGCGTCGCCGTCCCCGCCGAGACGGGCAAGCTCCGAAAGTCGGTCCAGCCCGAGTGCCGCCCTGACCTCGCGTGGCACTTCCGTGAAGTCGGCCGCGACGACGAAGGCGCCCTCTTTGAGCAGCACAGCCGGGGGCTGTGACGAAGCGATCCCGAGAACGGCGCAGCCCGCCGCGCGCGCCGCTCTTCAGAGGGCCGCGAGGAACCGGTTACGGGCGCGTTCGTCGGCGGCCGGTGATTCCAATCCGGCCGTGGCCGTACAGCCCGAGTAGACTGTCGGTCACTGGAGGACAGCAGCAGGCGATAGGCGTGATTCGTCGTCCGCTTCACTTCCCGGGTTCCAGCGCGCTACCGCGTTTGGGGGTCTGATGCCTGAGTTGGCCTGGGACGGCAAGAGAGATCGCGACGGGAAAAGGGTCGCCCCCCTCAAGGTCGCTCTCCCATTTCAGACAATCGAAACGGTCAACGAGTCCGCTCAGGAACGACAGCGATCGCTCGACCTGTTCAGCGCAGGGCAGATTGCCGACTGGCGGAACCGCCTCATCTGGGGAGACAAGAAGTACGTTCTGCCGGCCCTGCTCGCCGAGTTCGCAGGGAAGGTGGATCTCATCTACATCGACCCGCCTTTTGCCACGGGGCAGGACTTCTCCTTCGAAGTCGAGATAGGTGGGCACGAACTGTTCAAGCCGCCGTCGATGATCGAGGTCAAGGCCTACCGCGATACTTGGGGGGTCTCACGTGACGAGGCCGCTCGCGGCGTGCTCCCGCTTGATCGGTACCTGGGTTGGTTCTACGAAACGCTGGTCCTGCTCCACGAACTGCTGGCTTCGACCGGAAGTCTGTGGGTACACCTGGACTACCGCGTCGCCTTCTACGTGAAGTGCGTGATCGATGAGGTCTTCGGCAGTGAGAACTTCCGAAACGATGTGATCTGGTCGTACGGCGGCAGCGGTCGCGGAGCCAAGGCAGTCGCCGGTCAATTCCCCCGCAACCACGACATCCTGTTGTGGTACGGGAAGACCGCAACGACCACCTACCAGCCGCAGTACGCAGCCAAACGCACACCGATCGCCGCGGCCACCAAGGCGGGGTATCGGCAAGACCCCGACGGCCGCTGGTTCAAGACCGCGCCGCGCGGAGACTACACGGACGAAAGCATCGCAGCTCTCGATGCCGAAGGTCGAATCCATCGCACCACGACGGGCAGCATCCGCATCAAGTACTTCCTTCGTCAAGAAGGCGATTCTGTTGTCGAGGATGTCCTCCTTGGCGACACGTGGACAGACATCCCAGACGCGATGCACTTGGCCGATGCTGAGAAGACGGGATATGCAACCCAGAAGCCACCCGCCCTGCTGAAGCGGATCATCGCGTCTTCGTCACGCCCCAATGACCTCGTGCTGGATTGTTTTGTTGGAGGTGGAACGACAGCAGTCGCCGCGGACCAGCTCGGCCGCCGATGGATCGCATGCGATCTGAGTCGGTTCGCCATCCACGTCACGAGGAAGCAACTCCTGTCGATCCCGGACGTTCGGCCATTCGTCGTACAGAACCTCGGCAAGTACGAAAGGCAGGTTTGGCAAGCCGCTCAGTTCGGATCGGACGCAGAAGGGCGCGTCCGGGCCTACCGGCAGTTCATCCTCGACCTCTACAGAGCAAAGCCCATCGACGGGTACATCTGGCTCCACGGTGTCAAGACTGGCCGGATGGTCTACGTCGGCACAGTAGACTCGCCGGTAACAGTTGGCGATGTCCGGCAGATCGCGGCTGAGTTCCGGCGAGCGACAGGTTCGGGCCCCAGCGCGCCGACCAAGAACGGAGTAGACGTCCTGGGCTGGGACTTCGCATTCGAGCTGAACGAAGTCGCGAAGCAGGAAGCCGCCCGAGCGAAGATCGACGTCCGATTCTTCCGTATCCCGCGTGAAGTGCTTGACAGTCGCGCCGTGGAACAGGGCGACGTCCAGTTCTTCGAGCTGGCCGCCTTGTCCGTGGACGTGTCCCGGGCTGCTCGCCGAGTCGGAGTTGAGCTGACTGAGTTCGTAATCCCGGTCGATAAGGTGCCAGACGACATACAACGCGCCGTGACGCATTGGTCCCAGTGGATCGACTACTGGGCCGTCGACTGGGACAACCACGGTGACACGTTCCACAACGAGTGGCAGACCTACCGGAGTCGGACGGACCCTGAGCTAAAGCGGAAGGCGACGCGCGCGTATGAGTCGCCTGGGATCTACCAGATTGTCGTGAAGGTGATCGACATTCTCGGCAATGACACCACCAAGACTATCGAGGTGCAGGTGCCCTGATGCCACGCCGCAGGGGGTCCGTGGATTCCGATCAGGTTGCCTTGTTCGAGGCCCGGGTCACTACTGCGCCGGCGGTGGCAGCAATCCGGCGCGACGTGGCTGCATGGCGCGGGGCTGGATACAAGGGCGCGACCGACACCAGTCGCCTGCTGCTTCGGTACTGGTTCGCCGCAGACCACCGACTTCCCAACGGCTCCGCCTTTCGCTATTACCCCTCCCAGAGGGAAGCCGTCGAAACGATGGTCTACCTCTTCGAGGTCGCACGCGTTCGCAGCCACAAGGATCTCCTTGAGCGCTTCGCCCCAACTATCCCGGACATTCACCTGCTCCAGTACGACCAGTTCCCGCGATATGCGGTGAAGATGGCGACCGGCAGTGGTAAGACCAAGGTGATGTCACTCGCCGTCGCCTGGCACTACTTCAACGCCGTGGTTGAAGGACGTCCCGAGTACGCGACGTCCTTTCTGGTCATCGCGCCGAACGTAATTGTCTTTGAGCGGTTGCGAGCCGACTTCGGCGGGGCGCGCATCTTCCGACTTGACCCGATCATTCCGCCGGAGCTGTCGATCTTCTGGGACCTAGATTGCTACGTGCGGGGCGAGCCGGAGCGCGCCACATCGCAGGGCGCGCTGTACCTGACCAACGTCCAGCAGTTCTACGACCGGCAGGACGCGAGCCCAGGCGAGGAGCCACCGGCGCTAACGGCGGTTCTGGGACCGAGACCGGTCGCCAGCCAGGATGTGGATCGATTCGACCAGCGCCTGATCGCACGAGGGGAACGTTGCCTGGTCATCAACGACGAGGGTCACCACACTCACGACGAAGAAAGCGAATGGAACAGAGTCATCCGGCGGCTTCACGCGGACCTCGCCGGCGGTCTGGCCGGTCAGCTTGACTTCTCAGCAACTCCCAGGTACCCGAAGGGCGGGCTGTTCACCTGGACCGTGTTCGACTACCCATTGAAGCAGGCCATCATCGACAACGTCGTGAAACGGCCAATGAAGGGAATGACAGCCGGCATTCGGGAGCAACCGTCGGACATTGCGAGCGTCAAGTACCGCACCTATCTGACGGCTGGAGTGGAGCGCTGGCGCGAGTACCGCGACCAACTTGCGCCTTTGGGCAAGAAGCCGGTGCTATTCGTGATGCTCAACAGCACGGCCGAGGCTGATGAGGTCGGAGACTACCTGAGGGTCAAGTACCCGTCCGAGTTCGGAGCCGATGAACAAGGCGATCATCGCTTGCTGGTCATCCATACGGACCGCACGGGCGAGGTCTCCAAGAGCAGTCTAGACGAAGCTCGTGAAACCGCCCGCCGCGTCGATGAAGGCGGAAGCAGGATCAATGCCATCGTCAGCGTACTAATGCTCCGCGAAGGCTGGGACGTACAAAGCGTCACCGTCATCGTTGGCCTGCGCCCGTATACATCGACAGCCAACATTCTGCCCGAGCAGACGATAGGCCGCGGGCTCCGGCTGATGTTCGGGAACCTCGCAACCCAGTACACAGAGCGGGTCGATGTGATCGGCAACGCGGCCTTCTTGAAGTTTGTCGCCCAACTGGAACGTGAAGAAGACATCACGCTCGACACCTTCGATCTCAAAGAGCCGCTGGTCATCACGACGATCGCGCCCGATCCGAGCAAGCTGGATCGCGACGTCACGATTCCCGTCCTCGGTCCCATCCTCGCGCGCAAGAAGACGCTCGCCGAAGAGATCGCCGCTATCGACGTCTCGGCGATGAACTGCCCGCGGCTACCGCGCCGGGAAGGAGACGCTGCGGCCGAGCTGTTCCATTACGAGGGCGTGGACATCATCACCCTGCAGAAGCTTATCGAGCGGGACTACACGATCCCGGAGCCCCAGACCGCCGAGGAGGTCATCTCCTACTACGCGAAGCGGATAGCTGAGGACGTCAAGCTGCCTTCTCAGTTCGCCGCCCTCGTGCCGAAGGTTCGCGAGTTCTTGACCACGAGGGCCTTCGGTACACCTGTGGATCTGACTGATCGCGGCATCGTGAAGGCCATCGCGACCAGCGTCGCCCAGTACGTGACTGTCAAGACGTTCGCCTCAGCGCTGCGGGAACTCGTGATCGAGGAGCTGGCGCCGTCCCTCGAAAGCAGCGGGCGCAAGCTCTCTTCCACCGATCCCTTCCCATTCTCGCGGCCCACATTCGCCGCTTCGAAGACGGTCTTCAATCTCGTGGCCGCTGACAACGAGTTTGAGCGAGCGTTTGCGCGGTTCCTGGAATCGGCACCAGATGTCGCGGCCTTCGCCAAGCTTCCGGTGCGGTTTGGGTTTGCCATCGAGTACACCGACAGCGCCACCAACCTGCGCTTCTACGAGCCGGATTTCGTGGCCATTGACGCCGACGGCGGGCACTTCCTGATCGAAACCAAAGGCCGCGAAGACGTCGATGTTGCCCACAAAGATCGCGCAGCCCGTATCTGGTGCGAGAACGCCACCCTTCTCACGGGCGTGTCCTGGAGCTATTTGAAGGTTCCGCAAGGCGATTTCGAACGGCTCCAGCCCGCCGATCTCGCCGACCTCCAAGTGGCGTTTGGGCGTGACAGCACGATCTGGTCTGAGGTTCGCGGCGTTCGCGCCGCAGAGGAGGGACCGGAATGGAAGGGGACCATCGATGGGTGAAGCGTTCGTAATCATGCAGATCGGCAACGCCGAGCTGGACCGTGTCTACAGCGAGGTGATCGGCCCCGCGCTGACGGCGGACCTCGTGGACGGGTTCGTGGCCGGGCAGGTGAGATAGTGCGCAAGCGCAGGCACGGGCCCTCCGGTGGGAGCGCATAGGACCATCGCCTAGCCGAGGCCCCGACCGAGAAGGCGTGCAGAGACGGGCGCGGTTCGCGTAGGCTTCTTGTGGCGTCCGTCACGCGTCGAGAAGTGGGGGCGAGATATGGGACAGGGCTGGCACGCTCCGGCCTGCTGCCCGGCGCGCACGCTGTGATCCCGGGGTTTCGCGACGATGGGAAACTGCCAGTCGGCCGCCATGAGTCCAACCCCGCCGAGGTTGAGCAACGGCTGGTTCAGACCTTCCCGCTGTCGGTGACGCGGCCTGACCTCTACCGAGGATGGCGGGCGAGGCGACAAGCCGTCTCGCATATCGTCCCGATTGACATGGAGTGGGTCGACGGGAGCTTCACGACCTCGAAGCGCGACCCCGGCGACGTAGACGTCGCGACGTTCATCGAGGGCGACTTGCTCGACCAACTCCAACCGGACGACATGCAACGGCTGTCGGGCGCGCTTGTCGGGCTCGGGGTGAAGCTCCGGTTCGGATGCGACGCGTACCTCGTGCCGGTCCGCCCTTCGACTCACCCGCTCGCGAAGCTCTACCAGTTGTATCGTGGGTACTGGGATCACTGGTGGTCCCACAGCAAGGAAGACGGCACCGAAAAGGGGTACGTTTCCGTCCGAGGCGAGCCATGACCACGAGAGACGTCATACGTGCAGAATTGACGGACCTCGGCAACGTGATCGAGGCGTTCCAGAGCGCTGGTCTGGCCGAGTGGTCGCCCGAGTGGGTCGCGCTCCAGGGACTTCTGCGAAGACAGGCGGACCTGTTCCACCAAGCCGACCTGATCGAGGGCAAGGCGGAGGTCGAAATCACCCTGGTCGGCGGCGCCGAGAGGGACTCGACCATCGGGGCGGACTTCCTGGGCGACTTCGTGAGCCGTGTGCAAGCCGCCTTCGGTTCGCTCGTGCAAACGATCATGTACGGCGAGGAGACGGCACGCGGGAAGCTCCCGTCCCCGGTCCTGGAGGCGGCCGCCTTGCGCGTCGCCCCTGCCGCCCCTGGGTCGTTCAAGCTCCTCCTCGATGGGCCGCGACGCGTGGCGACGCTGACCCTTGAAGGAGAGGAACAAGCCCCGCCCTTCGATGAAGCCCTCGACCGCATCGTTGAAGTTCTGCACGCGGCGGAGGACGAGAACGACCCGGAGGCCCTTTGGGCTGCCATCGCCGATCTGGGCAGCCATCGAGCGGTTGGCGACATGCGCGAACTGAGCGCGGCGCTGGCCAAGTCCGGGACAACCGCGACTCTGGTGCAGCGCAGCCCCTTCGCGGAAGGTCCGAAGGAAGTGCGGGTCCCGCAGTTGGCAGCCGGACGGCTGCTCGACGCCCTCTCGAAGACCGAACAGACGACCACGACCGTCGTGGAGACGGGCAGGCTGTCGGGTGTGCGTTGGGGCAAGGCGATCTTCGACCTTGAGGTCACGAGAGAACCCGAAGGGTGGCCATCCTACGTCGAGATGCTCTCCGGCCGTGTCATCTCCGACATTCGCCCGGCGGTTGACTCGTTGTTCGACAAGGTGGTCCGAGCGACCCTCGAACGCACAGTCACCAAGACCGAGGCGGACCAACGGGAGCAAGTCCGCTATAGGCTGGTCGATGTGGACGCGGTCCAGGACTGACGAGGAAGCCGAGCGGCGGCCCGGTCCCGAGGTCAAGACACGCCCTCCAGGCTGGCGTCTCGACACTAGGAGCCGCAGGGTTTGCCCGCAGCGGATGGCGACCGACCGACCACTAGACTTGCCCGCGTTGACTGGAGATTGGCCATGCCGCTGACGCCGAGGCTCGCGGAGATCATCGCCGCCATGATCGATGCCAAGCTCGACGCCGAGTCTCGCGTAGAGAACTGCCCAGGCTGCCCGTACGGCGGCCCGGCCGTCGGGTGGCGTAGCAACCCGTCGAGTGCGATCGCCATCGTCGGCGAGGCTCCCGGAAAGACTGAGATCAAGCAGCGGCGTCCGTTCGTAGGTCCGGCAGGCGTGACTCTGAACCGGGCTATCGAAGAGGCCGGCCTGACAGAGGCCGACCCTTTCATCACCAACTCCATCGCCTGCCTCCCGAAGCCCGTCCGTCCGCGGGTAAAGGCGATCGACGCTTGCCGAGATCGGCTCATGCGCGACCTGGAGGCGCACCTCGAACGGTGATCGTCGCCGTTGGCGGGACCGCTCTACGATCCGTGACCAAGCAGGCAGGGCTGCGAGTACTGGTGACCCGGAAAGAGGACCCCATCCCAATCGGAGGTTGGCAGGTGATCCCGACGGTACACCCCGGGTGGGTCCGCGAGGTCCGGAAGAGCGCCAGCAGTGGCTCGTGGAGGATCTCACCAAGGCGCGAAGACTCCTGCAGCGACCTACCCCGCGCACTCGGTGACGGCTTGCTCTGGGCCCCGAGTGATCACCCGTATAGTGTCGGTCTGACTCCACTTGCGCCTCCGACCTTGCCGTGCTGGTTCTGCCGGCCCAGCAGAATGTGGTGCGAGTGTCTGCCGGCGCAGCAGAATGATTTCCGACTCCCCGGCCTCATTGCGGCACCGCGAACACATGAGCTCCGGGCCGAGGGAGCGCACGGGGCCGAGTGGCCGGACAGATCGCTGTCGATCAGCTTCGCGCATGTCTGGCAAAGCCAGATTGCGTTGCCGGAAGAGGCACGCTCGTTGGGCGACAGCGCCGGGTCGTATCGCGGACCTTCGGGCGAAGCCGCAGTCACGTGCGCGGCGACACCGACGTTCACGGTCCCCGATGGACCGGTTTGCGGGCCGCTCGTCGGTTGGCGGCACCTCGGATTGGAGCAGAGGAACGCCACCCTCTTGGCGAGCTCGTCCTTGACGCCGGACGGGAAGTCGTCCCTCACACGATCCTCCTACGT
Source organism: Candidatus Limnocylindrales bacterium (assembly GCA_050008515.1). GTDB lineage: Bacteria > Chloroflexota > Limnocylindria > Limnocylindrales > CSP1-4 > Fen-1039. Next base: position 79,399 of record JBEKMM010000008.1, on the reverse strand, counting down.
GGGCCTCGGCCGATCGAGAGGTCTCAGAGCCAGGGCCAGTGCACGAAGCTGCTGGCGATACCCAGGACTCCGAGGGCGGAGCCGATCACGAGATCGCGCCACGATGCTTGGGGCTCGCTAATCCATTGACGACCCTGATACGCGATGACAAGTAGCGCGACCGACGTAAGAGCTACCCCGAGCCACATCTGCGTGTAGACCAATGCGGATAGAGCAGCCAAAAGGGCAACCGCCATCCCCGTGAGCATCGCGCGCACCCCGTAACGCAAATCATGGGACTGGGAAACCGCGTGTCAACCGGCGCGGCCAGCTTGCTGCGGTGGCGGGTGCTCCGGGCGTCGTCATGCGGCGGGTCGGGCGCCGTCAGGCGCGCCTGGCTCCGTCGGTGCCGTTCGCTCACACCTGGACGACAACCTTGTGCGCCGTGGGGTCGCCCCGGAGTGCGTCGAGGGCCGCACTGTAATCCTCCAGATTGAATCGGTGCGTGATGATCCCGCTCGTCCGGGCGCGCCCCGACCGGAGGGCCGCGATCGCCGCCGGAAACGAATTGATCTCGGCGAACGAGCCAAGGAGTGTCAGCTCGCGGCGGAACACCTCGTACGGCGAGATGCGGATGCGGGCGTGCTCGTCCGCCACGCCGTAGAACAGCACCGTGCCGCCGTTCCGCGCCAGAGAGACGCAGGCCTCCTCAACCGCAGCCACGCCGGTCGCGTCGACGACAATGTCGAAGCCAAAGTCCTGACCAGGGCCGGCCAGCTCGCGCAGCCTCGCCACGTCCCCGGGCAGGTCGGCCCGATCCATCAGGAACGTGCGGTCGATCCCCAGCCGGGCCGCCGTCTCGAGCTTGAACGCGGCAATCTCCGCCACGGTCACATGCACCGCACCGGCAGCCGCGATCAGCTCGGCCAGGAGGAGCCCGGTAGGGCCGGCCCCGACGACAAGTGCCGAGGAACCGGGAGTCACCCTCAGGCGGTCCATCCCGTGCATGACGCACGACGTTGGCTCGATGAACACGGCGACGTCCGGGTCCATCCCCGCGGCCGAGAACACCTGTGCCTCGGGCGCGACCACGAACTCGGCGAACGCTCCCGGACGGCTCGAGCCGATCCCGGTGAGCTCGCGACAGAGGAGCGGCCGCCCCTCACGGCAGTAGCCGCACCGCCCGCAGCTGGCACTGGGATTGACCGCGACCTGATCGCCGACGTGGAGCGCGTCCACCGCGTCGCCGAGGCGCTCGACGATACCGACCGTCTCGTGCCCGGGGGTCATGGGGTAGACGGCCATGAACTGGCCGTCGTGCAGGTGGAGGTCGGTGCCGCACACGCCGGTCTGGATCACGCGAACCAGCACCTCGCCTGGTCCCGGGTCCGGGGTGGCGACCTCCCTGACCGTGAACTGTCGGGGCCCATCGTAGACCACTGCCTGCATGGTTCCCTCCTTGATCGGAACGCGTGGGTGTGACCGGCTGCCGGCCCAGGCCAGCCGGATTCGTGCGATCGAGGCCGAGCTGCTGCCCAAACAGGTGAGACATGGCGTTCAACGAGGACATCGTCAAGCGAGCGAAGGCCAACTCATCCCGTGCCGGGAGTGTCAGGGTCAGGCCCAGAATGCCCAGGGGGAGCGAGCAACCCACTGGCGCCTAACCAACCCTAACGGCGATGCCGACTTGACCCTGGAGTCTGCCGCCTCAGAGGTTGTCGTTATGCTCGCCGACCGCTGCGTAAATCGCTTCGATGTTCTCTAGTGGCGTCCCAGTCTCTACTGCCCACACGGCGGTCACCCGGCCCGGACCTCCTTGGACTAACACATCCGCTATCTCCTTACGGACATCGCTTGCGGCCGCATTGACCAATCCAGCCGTATCCATCACGTAGTTAATCGCGGCATTTGGGAACAGCGCGCGAGTTCGGGCAACATCAGTCCCTGCTCCCACTTCCATCACAGCCACGCCTGAGAGCTCTGCCAATGCTTCCAAGACGTTCGATGAGCGGCCGCAGGAGTGTATGAGCGCCGGTCCGTACCGATCGATCTCCGCTTGCAACCGCGGTACCTCCCAGGACCGATACAAGCCCGGAGAGATCAAGGGGGCAATATCCGTCGCAAGCCGCATCGGCGGAACAAACGGGCCAGAACGACGCGCGCATTCGTCCCAGGCCGCACAAGACGATTCGAGCGCGGCATCGAGAACCGCTGCCGCCATATCATGACGGTCCACCATGTCGAGGAACAGCTGCTCGCCTCGCAACCGATAACCAATGCTCATGGGTGAATGCAAGTAGAGAAAGCCGCACATGTCGACATTCTCGGCGCCTACACGTGCCGCCAGATCGTTGTACTGAGCGAGGTAGTTACTCATCGGCGACGTCATGAGGACGTCGGGGATCTTGATGTCGTCGGGTTCGGCCGCTGCCGCGAGCGGATACCCGGCGACGTCGGGATTGTCGGAGTCGAAGTAGCAGACGTCTCCTCCAAAGAGGGCGGTTACGACGACGAAGGGTTGCGGCTGCCCAACTGCATACCGCGCTATGGCTTCGGGGCTGTACATACCTATGATGCCGCTCACTCCGGCCGGCTCCCAGTCCACGTTGTAGCGCGCCACTCGCTCTTGGAGGGCCGCGTTGAACGGGCCGAGCCAGCTGGCAATCCTGCCGTTCTCGGCATGCCGGAAGTATGGATCTGAGAAGTACTGCTCGTTCCACCGGACGCCCATCGCAGTGCTAACCCAATTGGCTGAAAGAGATCCTGCTGCGGCGGCGCGTGCGCGTCGAGGGGCTGTGCCCCGCATAACAGGTACGTCAGTCATTTCTCCGCTCCAGTGCTAGGGTCTGAGATTACCGGCACCCGGTCGTCAAATCAGATGCGATAGATGCGCTCAGCCGTCCGTGAGAAGAAGGCCGCCTGGTCGACTGGCGATAACGCCGAGACAACCTCACGATAGGCATCGATAAGGCGGGAAGCATCGCTGTACAGACTGTCCACCGGCCAGTTGCTGCCGAACATGGAACGGTCTGGGCCGAAGATTTCAATGGCCTCTAGGACCCAAGGCTTGATGCTGTCGGCCGTCCATTCATGGTCCCCCATGCCCAGCCCGGAAACCTTCACGGCGACATTGGGCGCCTGAGCCAGTCTGGCGAGGGCTCTTCTCCACTGGCGGAAGCAGCCTGCGGTTCGCTCGAGCGGGCGGCCCACATGCTCCAACACCATGGGCGTTTCGGGGTAGGCTCGAGCCAGGGCAAGGCCGCCTTCGACAACCTCCCAATCGATGCAGAGGTCGTAGGTTAGGCCTCGGCGCGAGACCTCCTCGAAGCCTCGGAGAAACGCTGGGTCTTGGAGGAGGTCTGTTCCATAGTAGTGACCGACCATTCGGATGCCCCGAACGTTTGGGTAGGTGAGATGGCGGTCGAGGACTGATGCCACGGCCGGCCCTCGGAGGTCGGCGAATGCGACAATTGCCTGCGGAAAGCCTCCGTCATCAGCCAGCCCTTGCAGCCACCGAGTCTCATCAACTGGGTCACCGTCCCAATCCGCCTGCACGTGCACAACCTTGCGCAGACCAAGCGGCGTGAAGTCTCTCATCAGATCGGCGACGACATAGTCCCTTTTGATAGCCTCGTACGGACCCAGATAGGCTTCCTGACTGGGCAAGACATCAGGGTCCGAAAGCCAACCGTGGCTGTTGAGACTCAGGTCCCATAGGTGGACGTGGGCGTCTACGTATTCGAACATCGAATCACCCCCGAGCCAGGGCTCTATCTCTCACGTCAATCGCTGGATAGTTGGCCATTTCAGCGGTAGTTCGGCTCGTCCGGGCCGCGGAAGTCGTAACAGGCGGTCAGGCCCGCATCCACGGTCACCACGGAGCCTGTCATGCCCGACGATTCCTCGGTGCTAAGGAACCACACCGCAGAAGCCACTTCATCCGCTGTCAGGATACGGCCCAGCGGGTTCCGTCGGCTCCTGATTTCCCGCCATTCCTCGGGATTTCCAGAAGACTCCAGCCCCTGGCGGAAGGAGGGGGTATCAGTGGTTCCGGGCGCGACAACGTTTGCCCGTATCCCATCGCGCGCGTGGTCGATGGCGATGCTCTTGGCCAGCTCGATCAGTGTGGCCTTGGTGCATGCATAGGCAATCAGCTGCTGCTCTGCCATCCATCCGGCGATGGACGACACCACCACCACAGTGCCGCCACCGTTTGCGATCATGGCCGGAAGACATGTCTTGGCACCCAATACGGCACCGAAGAAGTTGCCGTCGAAGAGGGCCTTCCAGGTTTCAATCGAAAGATCGAGCACGGTGCCATGTATCGCCCGAGCAGCGTTGAGAACAAGGGTGGACGGAGCAGTGCCAAGCTCCTCAAAGGTGCGGACGACGCTCTGCCATGTGCGATCTTGCGATACATCGCCGAGCACCCAACTGACCCCTTCATCCGACGCGAGCGGTTCAGGCGCAGGTGAGGTCGCCACTCCGAGGACGCGCCACCCCTCGCGACGGAACCGCCGTGCGGACGCCTCACCTATGCCCTTGGCGGCACCCGTGACAATAGCGAGCTTTCCTTCAACTTTCATGCTGCCCTCCACTCGGCCCGGGTACTGACTGCCGTTCGGCGGCACCGCGAAGCTCGATCCTTGGGACAGTCGGTGGGCTGCCGCCGCACAGTGCCATGGCTACGGCATTTGCCTGCACTGCTCGATGGCAAAGCGTCGTCATCCATGTCCTGGCCGTACTGGCGCGTCCCGGCGACTCAAGCGTCCTAACGCCTGGATCGTGGACGCAAACAGAGTGTTTGTGGCTTTCTGCGTCACCCTCCTTTCTCAGGCCGGAGCGCCGCAGCCTTGGGCCTCCGAAGATGGTCAACCGGAGAAGTCGAGCTCTCACGTGCCGTGTAGCATAGCAGGCTTGCATACTCGCTCGCTCGTTCCTATACTAACCGCGCGCTCGGGTTTGAGGATGGACTCCGAGGCCGCGAAGCCCTCGTCTCGCGGGGGAGTTGCCGCATTCGAGCGCGTGTTCGAGCGCGGCTTTGGCCGAGGCCTCGGAGAGGAGAGGAGGCGACCGGATCTTCAGGCTTTGCCCTGGGTGGATGGCTACAGCCCAAGGTTTGGTCCACCCGGTACTCGTCAAGGACAAGGAGTCCCAAAGGAGATCAGTGTGCACGAGGACGGATCAAGGAAAACAGGTCTTGAGAGCCTCGACAGGCTGACAGACGCTCTCGTCTCGGGCCAAATCGATCGCCGCACGTTTCTGCGCCGTGGCATCGCCGCCGCCTTCACCCTACCAACGCTTGCCGCCATCATGGCAGCCTGCTCGTCGTCCACTGCCTCTAGCACCCCCGCCGCGTCAGCCGCCTCTACCGCCACGCCTGCCGCGACCGTAGCACCCACCTCGGCCTCTACCCAGCCGCTTGTGGGCTTTCTCCTCCGTGACATGGCAGAGAACAGGTGGAATTACGACGCCAAAGGCTTCGAGAACGAGTGCAAGAAGCTCGGCGTGCCATACATCGTTCAGTTCACCCCGGATGGAACTGTACAGTCCCAGACCACCATCGCCGAAAACATGATAGCCCAGGGGATAAAGGCCCTGGTTTTCTGCGAGGCCGTGGCTAGTACCCCCGGCGCCATCATCAACGACTGCAAAGCGGCTGGCGTGAAGTGCATCTCGTACGGGAACGTGGTCCCCGACGTGGACTACATTACCAATCGCGATAACGTCAAGGTCGGCGCCATCTTCGCACAAGCTGCCGTTGCTTATGCGCCAAAAGGTAACTACGTGCTGATCTACGGCGGCCAAGGAAATGACGTTGCCGAATCCAAGAAGACTGGGATCTGGCAGGTCCTCCAGCCATTGGTAAACTCTGGTGACATCAAGGTTGTAGAAGAGCAATACGTGCAGTGGTTGCCAGCTCCAGCCCAAGCTGTCGTCGAGGCGGCCCTCGCTGCAACCAACAACAACATCGTCGCGGTCATTGCAAGCAATGACAATGAGGCCCAAGGCGCCTTCGCAGCAGTCAAGGCGGCTGGGCTTGAGCACAAAGTGTTCATCACCGGTGAAGATGGTGACTTGGCCCGAGTGCAGCTTATCGCCGCCGGCTACCCGGCAGTTACAACGTGGGAGAACTATGTTTCCCAGGGCGCGTTGGCCGCGGACATCGCGGTTGACCTTGCCCAGGGAAAGCCCCTCCCACCGTCGACGACGTCGACGGTCAATGGCGTTGCGATTCCAACCTTCCAAGTGGTGACGTCCGCGCTTACAAAAGACACGATCATGGCGCAGCTCGTGGAATCTGGTTACTACGCGTACAACGACGTGTACAGCCTGGTCCCGGCGTCGGATCGTCCTCCTCAGCCATCGCCCTCAGCATGACCTCGAATTGGCCGAGCCCATCGGTGGCCGATGGGCTCGGCCCAGGTTCCGCTCAGGCGACCCCCCCTCTCGTACAGATGGAGGCGATTTGCAAGTTCTACGGATCCGTTGAAGCTCTGCGAGGCGTGGATCTGGAGCTCGGGGAACACGAGATTCTGGGACTCGTTGGAGACAATGCGGCCGGCAAGAGTACATTGGTCAAGATTCTCGCGGGAGCGGAACGCCCCACTTCGGGACGGGTGCGAATCCGAGGGGCACCGGTCCATTTTCGTAATCCGGCCGAAGGTCGTCTGGCTGGCATCGAAACTGTGCACCAGACCTTGGCGCTGTGTGAAAACCTGAACGCAGTCGCGAATGTCTCGCTAGGGCGCGAAGCTCGGCGTGGAGGCATTCTGGGACGGCTGGGGTTCGTTGATATGGCGGCGATGGAGGAGCTGACCCTCCATTCCCTGCACCAGTTCGACTCGACACTCCGGCCGGGTCTTTACCGGCCGACCGAGATGTTGTCGGGAGGGCAGAAGCAGACGGTCGCTATCGTCAGAGCGGCGGCGTTCAAAGCCCAGGTCGTGATCATGGACGAGCCGACTGCTAACCTGGGAGCCGCCAACTCATCCCGTGTGCTAGACATGATGCGAATGCTGCGCGATGCAGGTGCAGCTTTGATCTTGATCACGCATCGCTTCAACGACGTGTTTGCCGTGACCGACCGTATTGAGGTCCTCCGGACAGGCATGGTGGCAGGAATTCGTCGCACGTCGGAGACATCGGCGGAAGAGCTCCTCTGGCTGATGACCATGGGAGAGGTCGGGGGCGATGAGAGAGCCGGTGCGACTGCCCAGACAGGGCCGCTGCCCTTGCGAAGTGAGGCCGTTTAGTTGAGTACCCTTCGCGCAGCCACCGAGACCTCTGCCACTGAAGGCGCCGCTGTCGTCCAGCGAGAGGCTCCTTCACGGGTGCCGTACTCCTTCTACCGGGACGTTCAACTCTATGGCCTGGCTTTTGCGATATTGATCCTCGGGGTAGCGTTCGAACTTCTCAGCCATGGCCTGTTCCTGTCCAACATTAACATGTCGAACCTCGGTCGGCAGGTAGCCATTCTTGGAGTCGCGGCTTCGGGAGTCAGCGTGGTAATCATCATGGGTGAGTTCGACCTGTCGATCGGCGGTGCCACAGTTCTCGTGTCGTCGATCGTCGGCGCACTCCTCATGGTTTACAACCAGCCGGGCTGGCTCGCGCTTCCTTTGGGGCTCGTGATATCTCTGATGATCGGTCTCGCACAGGGCTACATGGTGACCGTGCTGGCCCGCTCCGGCTTTCGCGTGGCGTCCTTCATCGTGACGCTCGCAGGAATGCTTGCATATCCAGCGCTTGCGCTGCTCGTATTGCCACAGGCCGCTGCGCCGCTTCCCGATTGGTTCGAGCAGGTCGGCCCTGGATACTTTGGGCCCCCTGCTGCGCCTATCGTTGTCGTTGCGGTAGCAGTCGTGAGCATTGCTCTTCTGCTACGAGAGATCATTCGCGGACGGCGAAGTCTGCGCTCCGTCCTTCCGGCCATCTTGTTTGTGGCCCTTCTAGCACCGCCCCTGTTTCAGCTCGCAAACTCCTTTGGTTTGCCGGTTCTACTGATCATCTGTTTGGTCTGGGCGGCCTTCATTGAGATACTCACACAGATGACCGTCTTTGGCCGTCATGCATATGCCGTAGGCGGTAATCGGGCGAGCGCTCGCCTTCTTGGGGTCAACATGGGGCGCACGACAATGATGGGTTTTCTGCTCATGGGGGTCGTGTATTGGCTTTGTGGCATGCTTACTCTTGCACGTTTGGACGGAGCATCGCCGCTCCCGGATACTAATTTCGTCCTTCAGGCGATAGCAGCTGCGGCTATTGGCGGGGTAAGCCTTGTTGGCGGCCGAGGAAGACCATACAACTCACTGTTGGGTGCTCTGCTTATTGTGGGCATAACGAACGGTCTCAACCTTCTGAACGTTCCGTCATTGGCTCAAAGCATAGTCACTGCGGTAGTGCTGGTAATAGCGGTGACGTTCGATGTGACCGTTCGTAACCGGGCGAATCAATTGGCGCTCATGTGAGAGCCGTGGGGATCCATAGGCCAGATTGGGATTCTCGGGTTATCGGCAGGCCGAGTGTTCTACGCTTGGGCGGCGTGTTCTGGCTCTTCTACAGCGGCTGCGATTACACGTTTGAATGGAAGATCGGCCTGGCGCAGTCTGTTGATGGGGTCGCGTGGGAACGGCTTGATGCGGAGCCTGTGCTCGCTCCGGCCCGCGGGGGTGGAGGCGCCGGGGTATGGAGCTACTTGGACCCGACTGTGGTGGAGTGGCCCCCGAATTCTGGGCGTCTGCTGATGGTGTGCGTTGAGGCCCACTCGGGTGTGGATTCTCAACTGGTCGGGTTTCAGTCGTGTGATGGCGTCTCGTGGGAGGGAAAGTGGCGCCTTGCCGTCCCTGGGCTGGCGGCGGGCCCGGGATCGCGGATCATGAATCCCTGGCTCGTGGTGCGTGGGGAGGGGCTTGAACTATTCCTGGCCAGCGCGACCATAGACCAGGCGAGCGGCACGACGTCGAGCATCATCCGGTCTAGGAGTCGGGACGGCGAGAGTTGGGGGCAGCCTGACGAGCTGATTCGGGTAAATGATTGGGGACTGGATCATCCCTGTGTCGTTACTGGAAGGATGGGGGATCACCTGTGGTTCTCGAGGTTCACGGAGTCGAGGTGGGAAATCCGCGAAAGCGAAGGTAAGGGTTTTGGATGGACTCGGCCAAAGGCAGTGGAAACGGTGACCGATTCGCCGTGGGAGACTGCCGGGATTTTGGCGCCATGCGTGGTGCGAGCGAGCGACGGATATCTGATGTGGCACTTGACCTCGAGCCGGACTAGCGACGGCCCGGTTTCCAGCGTTTTCCTGCGCCGCTCCTCCGACGGGCTGAGATGGACCAAGGTCGTGGACAGGCCAGTCTTTTCGGCAAAGCCCGGCATCCCGTTCAGGCCCGGATAGGCTGGGCGACAGGTCTGCTGCCGAGAGGAGGCTGGCACGACAGGAGGCAGGGCAGCACCAAGGTCGGGTGCGGTCAGTGTCCGGGAGAAGAAGGATGGTCACGACAAGCCGGAGCGCAACCTTTGTTAGCCTTCGCATCGGTCCCGGCGAGGACCTGATCGCGCGGATGCTCGATGTCTTTGACTCGCAGAATTCATCAGGAGGAGCGCTCGTTTCGGCGGCAGGCAGCCTCGAGTTCCTCAGGTATGCCGTCGCCGTTCGCGATGCGGCGGGGATTCCCCGCTACTCCAACATCCTCGAAGAAACGGGCGCGATCGAGATCACCAGCCTGCAGGGCCATCTTGGTCGAGAAGCGGACGACGCGCCGACGCTCCACCTTCACGGTACATTTGTGTTGGAGGACTCGACCCTCCGCGCAGGGCACGTGTTCGGGGCGCGAGCCCTGATCACCGTCGAGCTCACGCTGCTTCTCGCCGATGGTGTGCGTTGGGATCGGCGCACGATCGATGTCGGCCGCGGTCATCAGATGCCCATCCTGGTGCCGGTGAGCAACGTCGTCCCCGAATGCCAGGCCCGGGATGAACCGAGGTAGGTGTCTGAGCGGCGCTGCCGTACGCCTGCGGCCTTCCAATCCCGAGATGGCTGAGAAGTCGCAAGACCCTGGTACGTGTGTTCCGAGCAAAAGGAGCTCTGCCGATGGACCTTCCCGGGCAGGCCGCGGAGTCAGGACGCGTCCGCCTGAAGCTGCGGTCGCCCAGAGTCCGAGGGGCCAGGCCCGGATCCCATCTTCCAGCCGCATCCCTGAGACGGCTCACCGTCCTGGGGCGGCGAGCCCGCGATGCCGTTTGTCCGGCAATCGCGCGGCCCCAGCGCCTCTACTGCCAAGTCAATGCGACGACGCCTGTGCGTCGAACCTGGACGTTTCCAACCTTGACCGATAGTGCGGCGGTGAGGCTGCGGCGGTGGTCGCGGTCCAAGAACGACCTGATCCAATCTGGCGGTGACGTCAGCACCACGGTGCCGCTGATCCGGGCGCTATCCCAGGCTCTAGCAGAGTCACCGGAGTCTGCGTATCCAGTTCGTGGGGGCCGGCTCACAGGCTGTTCTCCACAACTGCATGCCTCCGACCCGGGGGTTTCGAGCCGTGGTGGCCCTCCTCACCTCTTGGACTCCGTGGCGGCGACCGGTGAGGTGGCGATGCTACTGATGGCCTTGGAGCTATCGCGTCCAATACCTACATGGCAGGGTTACCGACCGAAGAGGCCTGATCACTTTCGGCGGTCGGGTAACGGGAGACAAGAATGAACGTGGTTGTGGGGCTCGAAACCCTCGGCGAGGAGAAGGACGCCGACCTCATGTCCTGGCTCGTGGAGGATGGCTCGGTCGTAGAGGCAGGCCAAGCGATCGCGGTGCTCGAGACCGCAAAGGTGACGCTCGATATTGAGGCGCCGGCCGCTGGGGTGATCAGGATTCTCGTCAGCGCCGGTCAGGTGGTCGAGCCCGGCCAAGCCATCGCGAGAGTGGAGTGATGAACACGCCAGACTCGGCGCTCACCGCCGTCGGCTTGGAGGCACTACACCGGATGGTCCTCATCCGCGAGTTCGAGCGACGTATGCCTGAGTACGCTGCCCGGAAACTAATAAGGGGGTCCACGCATCCGTCCGTTGGCATGGAGGCGGTTGCGGTAGGCGTTTCTCTGGCGCTCGGGCCAGACGATGCGATCGCTAGTAACCATCGAGGGCATGCCCACTGCCTGGCGCGCGGCGCCGATCCCGGCCGGACACTCGCGGAAATACTCGGGCGTCAGAACGGGTACTGCCAGGGCAAAGGCGGGTCGATGCACATCGCCGTGCCTGAGCTCGGGATCCTGGGCACGAACGGCGTCGTCGGCGGCGGGATCGGGATTGCGACTGGGGCAGCTTTGGCGGCCGTGATGCGTGGCGGCCATGAGGTGATCGTCACGTACTTCGGGGACGGGGCCTCCAATCAGGGCGTACTTGCCGAGAGCATGAATCTCGCGGCCGTCTGGCGCCTGCCGGTGATCTTCGTGTGCGAGAACAACCAGTACGCGCAATCCACTCGATACGTGGACGTAACCGCCCAACCAGTCATCCGTCGCCGTGGCGAGGCGTACGGCGTGACCTCTATCGACGTCGATGGCATGGACATTCTGGCCGTCTATCAGGCCGCCTCGCAGGCCGTTGCTCGTGCACGGGCCGGCCGCGGTCCGACCCTCATTGTCGCGGACACTTATCGCTTCTTAGGACACATGGCCGGCGACACCGAGATGTACCGGGATGCCGCCGAGGTCGCCGAATGGCGAAAACGTGATCCGATTGCAGGCCTCGCACGCCGCCTGCGCGAAGCTGGATTGATGGACGCCTCAGGTCTCGAAGCGGCCGAGTCCGAAGCTCGGGAGAAGGTGGACGCCGCCGAGGCGTTCGCGACTGCTTCACCGGCTCCTGCGCTCAGCGTCGCCTTCGCAGACGTATATGCACCTGAGGGGAACCGGCGATGAGCATCAGGATCAGGACCAGACAGGATGGTCCGGGCGCGGCCGACGAGTCGACAACGACCATGGCCTACTGGCGGGCAGTCAACTCCGCCCTGCGAGAAACTCTGGCGGCCGACGAGCGTGTGTTCCTCATCGGGGAGGACATGACCAAGTGGGGGACCGGCGGCGGGATCTACGGCGTCACGAAGGGCCTCGTCGACGAGTTCGGTCCTCAACGGGTGCGTGACACGCCCATCAGCGAGGAGGCGATCGTTGCCGTCGCGGTCGGTGCCGCCCTCCGCGGGATGCGGCCGATCGTCGAGATCATGTATTCGGACTTCATGCTACTTGCCATGGACCCCATCGTGAATCAGGCGGCGAAGGCCCGGTACATGTTTGGCGGCCAGTTCGACGTGCCGCTTGTCATTCGCACGAATGGCGGATCAGGTGGCGGGAAGGCGGCCCAACATTCACAGTCCCTGGAAACGATATTCGCCCACGTGCCGGGCCTCGAGGTCGTCGTCCCGGGTACCCCCGGTGATGCCTACGGACTCCTCCTGTCGGCTGTCGCCAGCCCTAATCCCACGATCTTCCTCGAGCACAAAGCGCTGTACAACGACCGTGGATCGGTCGGAAACGATCCGATCCCACTCGGCAGTGCCGCGGTCGTCCGGCCCGGCGGGGACGTGACTGTCGTGGCCACCCAGCTCGTCAGGAGACGCGTGCTGGAGGCGGCAGAGGTCCTGGCGGTCGAGGGGATCGAGGTCGAGCTGATCGACCCTCGCACGCTGTATCCGCTTGACACAGACACGATTGTTCGGTCGGTCGCGAAGACCGGTCATCTGCTGGTCGCCCACGAGGCTCCCGAAATGTACGGCTGGGGCGCCGAGGTGGTGGCTAGGGTGGTCCGAGAGGGGTGGACATCGCTGCGATCCGCCCCGCAGGTGCTCGGCGGAGCCAGGACTCCGGTTCCGTATGCCGAGAATCTCGAACAGGCGGTTATGCCCAGCGCCGAGCAAGTGGTCGCTGCCGTCAGGCATCTTTTGGGGCTCTGACAATGGGCCAGACTGATGCCGAGCGAATAGAACCGAGCGACTGCTCCTTGGCGGTCGCCGGCCTGCTCGATGGTCTCGGAGACCATCAAGACAGCGCGTTCCCTCAGCTCAGGCGGATAGTGCTTTGGATGGCTGCCATTGGCGTCGGCCTGCCCAGTATGCCTCTATCCTCCAAGGGATGGAGCCCCCATCAAGCCCGGGAGTGGTCACGGGACAGTACGAGTGGCGTCGACGCTTCCACATTGATGGCGGACTCCCGACCGAGTCGCGCGCTTTCGGGGGCTCCTGCCTGGCACGGATACTCTGCAGCTGCCGCCGAGGGGACCGCTCGCCAACTTGCTCGTCCGCCCAGCTGCGGGGGGTCTGCACCGCCGGCGCAGCCGGTTCTGGGTGGTTCACGTTCTTCCGACAGGCTGACGGATACTTCTGCGTATGTCACTGGTCATGAAACGCTCTGGATGGTCGCCCTCGCGTTCGCATTGTCACATCCCGGGATGTCGAGCCTGTCGGCATCAGCGTTGCCTCCACGGCCCTGCCACATCCGTCATTCCAGGTATGGGTCCGTCCACAACGGTTGACGCGATCAACTTCGAGAGGCGGCTGCAGAGATGGTTGTCGACATGGAGCGCCATGCCGCACGGGTCTTGGGCCCTCCTGGAGGTTCCGCGCCGGACGATTACCCGCGATCGCCCCGCAAGCCCGCTGTCGACAAGCGTTTATGTTGCTTCAAGCCTGAGCGGCAGCCATCGCTCTGCCTCTGGCCCGCCCAATGTCACCACGCTAGACACCACCACAGGAGTTGACTCATGACCACGGCCATCGCCATCGGCGCGGACCACCTTGGCTTTCCGCTCAAGGAGCGCATCCGCCGCCACCTCGAGGAGCTCGGCTACGAGGTAGTGGACTACGGGGTTCCCGACGAGAGTCCGGTCGACTACCCGGACGTGGCCATCGCGGTGGCGACGGACGTGGCAGCCGGCAAGTTCGACCGCGCCATCCTCTGCTGCGGCACAGGCATCGGTATGGCGATCACCGCCAACAAGGTGCCCGGAGTCCGGGCTGCTAACGTCGCCGACCCGTACTCTGCGGAGCGAGCGCGGAAGTCTAACAACGCCCAGGTGCTGTGCCTCGGAGCGCGCATCACACCGCCGGAGATCGCTAACCTGCTTATCGATCACTGGCTGAAGAGCGAATTCCAGGGGGGCGACTCCGCCCGCAAGGTCGCCAAGATGGACGCGCTGGACCGAGGCAAGAGTCCCTGAGCTGGAGAGTCCCGAGCCTGGCGTAACGTCGCTCGAGCTCGACGACAAGCTGCCCACCAAGCTCCATCTCGCGCAGACGCTTGCGTGCGAGTGGGCATCATGCGGAGACCCTTGGCCATTGCCTGAGGCCATTATTATGGCACGCTAACCCTGGGGCTCAACCTAGTCCGGAAGGCGCTCCCTGCCTGGCACCAGTCCGCACAAGGCCCTGGCCGCCTCATGGAACTCACGCTTTTGCGCAGCCTGCCTCTGCCATCCAGGCGAATGGATCCGACGGTGAGATTGGCGAATACTCGAGCCCGACAATCCCGTTGTAACTGGCGGCCCGCACAGCGGCCAGAACGTTAGGAACGTTTATCTCCCCGGTGCCTGGCTCGGACCTCCGCGGGGCATCGGCCACCTGGACATGCCATGTCCGCTTGGCGAGACGGTGGATCGACGGGATGAGATTGCCGCTCGTGCGTTGGAGCTGGTATATGTCCAGCTGGAAACCAACGCGGTCGTCCAGCTGGTCGAGGATGCTTTCGACGGTGTCCAAGTCCCTCAGGAGAAAGCCTGGCGTCTCTATTGGATTCAAGAGTTCCGTGACGACTCTGATTCGAGCAGGTGCGAATCGAGCAGCAGCACGGTCTAGGTTCTCCAGGAGACAATCCATCTGCGCTGCCAGCGGCGCATCGGTGCGGCAACCCGCGAGTATGTTTACCTTGGCGGGTTCCACTTCGGAGGCAAGCTCCTCCGCCAGATCCAGCGCCTTTCGGAACTCTTGGCGCCGAGTCGGGTCTCCTGCTAGACCACGCTCTCCCGCAGCGAAGTCCCCGAATGGCGCGTTTATCAGGTCTACGGAGAGCCCGTGACACTCGAGCAGAGTCTTCAGACTCTGCGGCGGCAGGTGGTAGGGATCAAGAAGCTCTACGGTGCCGAACCCGGCCGCCGCGGCTGCCGTGAGCGCAGCGTCAAGCGACCGGTCAGGGAACAGGAAAGACACGTTCGCGGAGCAGCGCGTGATCAGGTTACCCAGCGCCACCACCTCCTGACCGGCAGGACATGCCCTGGCTCAGTGATGGACCTTGCTCACGGTGCACTAGCCGGGGAGCTTCGACGCTACCCTTATTGCGGTTGTCCCGTCCAACGGCACCGCCGGCGGTGCCGTGGAGCCTCTCAGCACAAGGGAGACGGGCGTCGCCTCCACCGAGGGGACGGCTTCGCCGCGGAGGACTCTGAAAAGGGTATTGGCCGCCATGTGTCCCATTTCGTAGTAGGGCAACCTGACCGTCGTTAGCGGCGGTGTCAGGTGGCTTGCGAACTCCATGTCGTCGAAGCCAATGACCGACAGGTCATCCGGAATCGCGATCCCGCGCGCCGCCGCTGCTCGGTAAACGTGTAGCGCAAGGAAGTCTGAATCGCAGACGAAGGCCGTGGGCCGATCACGCCGACTTAGGAGTGCGCCCGCCTCTTGGGGCCCGATCTCTGAGAAAACGTTCGGAACGTCGATCGCATAATCCGCCAGGATCCTCAGGCCGTGCTTCTTCATGGCGGCGACGTAGCCGTTGTGGAAATCTCTCCAAGTTTCGACAGGCGCCATGCTGCATAACAATGCGATGCGCCTGTGACCCATTTCAGCCAGATGGTTGACCGCCTCCACACCCGCTCCGCGAGAATCGGGGATGACCGATCGGACTTGAGGGTGCTCCACAATTCGCTTGATAAGCACCGCCGAGATGCCACGGAGCTTGGTGAGGTCCACTTCCGCGAGATCCACGGTCCCATTGATGCGCAGGAGAAGACCGTCAACCTGCTGTTCGCTAACGAGACGTTCGATAGCCGCCACGGTGCCACGGGGATCGTGAACAGGCACGACTGAAAGGAGGGCGTCCTGCTCCCAGGCAGCGCTCGCAATTCCACCGACTAGCTGGCCAAAAGAGTCGCTATTGCGGCGCCAGGCCGACTCTGAGTAGCCGATGAAGAGCGTCGCGATCCTGTATCGACGGCTGCGGCCGGCCACGAAGGCCCCGCGGCCACCCCGCAGCTCGACGACTCCGTCATTGACCAAGTCGAGGAGCGCCCTCCTGGCTGTGATGGTGCTGACATTGAACTCCGCACACATCTCCCGGAGCGAGGGTATCCGATCACCCTGGGCCAACTCACCGCTCGCGACACGCCTCGCGATCTCGTCGCGAATCCGAACGTACTTGGGCACGAAGTCATCTGAAGGCCTGCGCGGTATCATCGAACGCCTTGCCTGCGGTGGCCCGAAGTTGGAACTGCATGAATACCGAACGCGCTTGCGTAGTTAGTCTTGGCACTCACGGCTCGGCTCCTCCCCATGATGTCCGGGTAGCGACCCGAATGGCCCGGTCGTGGGTTGTTCCGTAGCTCTTGATGGCTGCGACCATGGCCAAGATCGGCCGTAGGCGCAATTCCCCAGAGCCTCCGGCCGACCTCGTAGAAACGCCTGCGCGTCAGGCCCCCTGTTGCCGCGGCGCCAATCGGAACGCGATCGGGTTCGAGATGCGAGGACCCCGCGAGCTCCCGCGCTCGAGAACTCATCACTGCCGATCATCCGATGCAGTGGTTGAGGTACGCATTCTCCCCCCTCTCCACGTCGCGGAAATGGGCTCCGCTCGCCCAGCGAGGAAAGCCCCTGTATAGTAGCATGCAGTGTGATGCAAGTCCGTTCGAGAATCCCTCGCCCCCTTGGTCATGGGCGCCGCTGATCGCTCAGGGGTCCGAATGCGCGTGGCGCTCGCGCTCCAAGCATGATCGCAGTAGGCAACCGGAGGGCCGCATGCAGAGGATCATTGACGACCCAACGCTAGTCGTGGAAGGGATGCTCCAAGGCTTCCTTGTTGCCCATCCTGACATCGTTGCAGCCACGTCCAACCCTCGGGTCTTGCGGGCGGTCGATGTGCCGATCCCGGGCAAGGTCGGGATCGTCACGGGCGGTGGGTCCGGTCACAAGCCCGCCTTCATCGGCTACCTGGGCCGCAACATGGTGGACGCAGTCGCTGTCGGCGAGGTCTTCACTTCGCCGTCTGCCCAGGCCTTCGCCGACGCTTTCAGAACGGCCAATGGCGGAGCCGGCATAGCGTGTCTCTACGGCAACTACGCCGGCGACAACATGAACGTGAAACTGGCGCGCCGGATGGTCGAGAAGGATGGTATTCGAGTCGAGACCGTGATCGCCAACGATGATGTGCCATCGGCGCCGGGCAACGAGCGCGAGAAACGCCGCGGCGTGGCAGGCGAGGTTCTAATGTGGAAGGTGGGCGGTGCGAAGGCGGCGGCCGGCGGCACCCTAGACGAGGTGGTGGCCGCAGCCCAGAAGGCGATCGACAACACCAGAAGCATCGGCGTCGGTCTTGCCCCCTGCACCATTCCGGCCGTCGGCCACCCCAACTTCCAGATCGAGCCCGGCATGATGGAGGTCGGGATCGGCCACCATGGTGAGCCCGGCGTCAGGGTCACCGAGCTTCGTCCCGCTCGGGAGATCGCACGCCTGATGTTTGACACGGTCCTGCCGGACCTTCCGTTCCGCTCCGGCGATGATACCGCGGTCCTCGTGTCGGGCTTGGGGGCCACGCCGGCGATGGAGTTGTACATCCTCTTCAGCCATGTTGTTGCTTTCCTCCGCGAGGCCGGGATCTCGGTCTGGCGATCGTGGGTCGGCAACTACTTCACATCGCTCGAGATGATGGGCGTGACCCTGTCCGTGATGCGTCTCGACGACGAACTGCGAGAGTGCCTTGATCTCGACGCGGTGAGTGTGGGCCTCACCCACGTTCGACGGTGAGCCATGCCTGACTCGGTTGATGCCGGCGCGGGAGCGCCCATCGCCGCAGCGCTTGTCGCCGTGGTCCGGGACCATGCGGCCGAGCTCAGTGCCATCGATGGCGCGATCGGCGATGGCGACCACGGCGTCAACATGAGCAAAGGATTCGGCCTCGCGGCCGAGCGCCTCGGGTCCCGCCAGGTCTCGGTGTCCGAGGCGCTCGGAACGATCGGCCACACGCTCCTTGCCGATGTCGGCGGAGCGATGGGCCCGCTGTATGGCACGTTCTTCTTGGAAATGGCCGCCGCGAGTGCCGATGCCGAGCGGATCGACGCCACCACGCTCGAGCGTATGCTGGACGCGGGGGTCGAGGCGGTCCTTGATCTCGGTGGGGCCCGGGTCGGCGACAAGACGCTGATCGATGTCATGGTCCCTGCGCGCGATGCCTTCCACGACGCGCTGGCCGCCGGAGGGAGCTTTGAGTTCGCTCTCGATGCCATGTCCCAGGCTGCCGACAAAGGGAAAGAGTCCACCCGCGACCTTGTCGCGCGCGTTGGGCGCGCGAGCCGACTCGGCGAACGCTCGCGTGGCGTGCTGGATGCTGGGGCAACATCGTGCGCCCTGATCCTCGCGGCGTTGGCAGGCGCGCTTCGAACTCTCCTATCCGGGGAGGCGATCCCAGCCACGTCGCACCGACGGGCCTCAGGTGCCGGGAGCAACCAACATAGGGGACCCCGCCCGCAGTTTTCCTGCCGCGTGTTGCCGCAGGCCAGCGATCGGGGTGCGCAAACAACATCTGAGGAGGATCTCCATGGCCCAGGGCTACTTCGCTCGCCTGATCAGCTCAACTTCGAGCCGGGCCTGGGTGAACAACCCGACTCTTGAGGAAGTGGCGCTCGCGATAGAACAGGGAGCAGTGGGCTGCACCACGAATCCAGCCCACGGAGAGGGACTGCTGCGACGAGCGCCCGAGGAGATCAGGCCGATCATCGCCGAGGTTGTGCGCGAGATCGACGACAACGAGCTGGCGGCCGAGGAGGTCGAGCGGCGGCTGGTTGCGCGCATCCTTCCATTCTTCCGTCCTATCTTCGATGGTAATGCAGGAAGGCTCGGATTCGTTTCGCTCCAAGGGCCACCCCATCTCGACACCGATGCCGGTCCGATCCTCGCTTCAGCCGAACAGGCGAGGCTGCTCGGACCAAACTGCGTCCCGAAGATCCCGGCAACGGAGCCTGGCCTCGAAGCGTTCGGCGTTCTCGTGGCCGACGGGCAACCCACGATAGTGACCGAAGTCTTCAGTCTGGCCCAGGTCGCCGTGGTGGCCGAACGCTACCTGGAGATCACCGCCGGCTCGGGCAACCGGCCGCCATTCGTCATGGCGCCGATAACGGGCATCTTCGGGGACCACCTGAGAGCCGTTGCGCGGCGAGAGGGTACCCCGATCGACCAATTGGCCACCGAATGGGCCGGCGTCGCGTGGGCCAGGGCCGCCGCAGCCCTGGTGGCCGAGAGGTCCTACCCGGTCACCCTGCTGTACGGCGGCGCCCGGACGATGCAGGACCTCACGGGACTGGTGGGAGACGGCCACCAGGCCACGATCAACTGGAGCACGTTCGTCGAGATCCTGCAAGCAGACCCGGTGTGCCGCGAAACGATCCGCGACGAAACCCCGCCCGAGCTGGTGAGCGCCCTGTCCGAGCGGTTCGCAGATTTCCGCGCGGCCTTGGATATTGACGCGCTCGATGTACCGGATTTCGAAGGGTTCGGGCCGGTTCAGCACTTCCGCAACAACTTCCTCGCGGGTTGGGGCGCGGTGTTGGAAGCAATCGAAGCAGAGCGGTCCGCCGCCAAGACACGGTAATCAACCGGAAGCAAACAGGGCTCACACGACTGAGTTCCGCCGAAGAACTGGCCCACCGCCTGAATGCCGTTGAACAGGATCGGTGCCCGACCTCGATTGCCTCTTCGAGTGTGAAAACATCGATGCAAACCTGAACAATCGGGCCCTTGGAGCTCTTGAAGTCGGTCACGGTCTCACCCTACTCTCCTCGCTAAGGAAGCCTGCACAGTGTTGATCGAACGCCTTTGGCAGCCCAACCTCGATCGTCGTTCAGGTCGGACCCAAACGGGAGTTGCACCAAGTATGCACATATGCGACCATATTAGGTAGCCCGAGTCTCAGGTCACGCGTTCCCCCGACTCGTGTGCGACTTTCAAGAGACCATCTTTTTGCCCCGATCCTGCCTCCGACCGGAGATCGCGCGATGAGCAACTCGCTGGCCGGTTCCTTTCCTTCCGATCTGGAGATCGCCCGCTCGGTTGAGCCACGCCCCATCGCCGACGTGGCCGCCGACCTGGGCACCAAGGCGTCTGAACTCAAGCCGTACGGTTGGACCAAGGCCAAGTTCACCTCGACGCCATCGTGCGCCTGGAGGCGGCCAACCCGCGCGACCGCTACGTGCTCGTGAGCGCCATAACCCGGACTCCGTTGGGCGAGGGCGAGACCACGGTCACCATCGGCCTCGCCCAGGGGCTCAACCGCATCGGCTACCGTGCCGCAGCCACGATCCGCCAGCCGAGCCTCGGCCCGGTCTTCGGCATCAAGGGCGGAGCTGCCGGCGCCGGCTACAGCCAGGTGATCCCGATGGAGGACTTCAACCTCCATCTCACCGGCGACACACACGCCATCGGCGCGGCCCACAACTTGGCTGCCGCCTTCTTGGACAACCCCTCCACCACGGCAACGCGCTCGGCATCGATCCGCGGCGGGTGCTTTGGCCGCACGTGGTCGACATCTCCGACAATCGCGTGCCCCCGTCATCGTGGCCGAGTCGGTGCCCTGGGCGGGCGCGATCGACGATCCCGTACACCGAGCGCCTGGCCGAGGCTAGCGTGGCCAACTCGGTCGGCAGCAAAGGAGACTCCTACGACAATGCCCTCGCCGAGACGGTCAACGGCCTCTACAAGGCCGAGCTCATCCGCGGGCGGCGCTGGCGATCGGTCGAGGATGTCGAGCTGGCGACAGCTGACTGAGTCCGCTGGTGGAACGAAACCCGCGTACATGGTGCCTGCGGGGACGTCCCCCCAAGCAGAGTTCGAGGAGGCCTACCATCGCAGACTAGATGCTGCCGCCGTGACTTGAGTCAAAGACCGGGAGTCTCCACGATTCTCTGGGGCGGTTCACAACAGGGAGGAACGAGTAATGGCAACGTATCGCGTTGACCATGTTCATCTCAAAGCGGTCGATGTCGAGAAGACTGCCCGATGGTACGTCGACACCTTGGGCGCCCGGATCACGTTCGAAGCTGATTTCCGTGGATCCAAGGTCTACTATTTGGATTTCTCCGGCTTTACCCTTTGCGTGTTTGGGCAGCTTGAGGGGGAGGAGGGCGCCAATGCTCCGATCGAACCCACGTTGCGGACACGCTTCGGTGTGGATCATTTCGGATTCGCAGTGGACGACATGGACAGAGCGGTCGCCGATCTGCGCGGAAAGGGGGTGACTGTTCTTGAGGAACCATGGAGTCCGCGCCCTGGCTTGACCATCTGCTACATCGAAGGACCCGACAAGGCACGCATCGAACTCGCCCATCGCGTCGAACCGCGGTGAATGCAGTGCTGAGGCAGGTGACGCACCCACGCACGTACGGACGCCAATGCTCACGAAGGCGACGACTGGCAATCTTGAGTTGGCGGCATATTTCCTTTCCAACATTCCGCTCGGCCGGCTGGGGGAACCGAGAGACATTGTCGGGGCCGCTGTGTACCTTGCGTCCGACGCAGCTGGGATGGTCACGGGTCATATTCTCGCCGTCGACGGCGGCAACACCGCGAGGTGATGCGCCGTCTTGGCGGCACTTACGCTGGACGGAGACAAGATGACCGCAGATCGTTCGCAAGTCGCCCGCTACGACTCCTTCCTAGACGTAAGCACCGATGACCCTCGCGTGGCCTTTGTTAACGAACTCGTAAGGATAGGCGAGACAGATGACCGCCTCCTCGTGCTGGACGTCGATGTGTCTCGGCGAACGCTTAGCAGGACCTTCCGCGACCGGTACCCCGATCGCTTCTGGGACTTCGGAGTCGCTGAGCAGAACATGATGGCCGTGGCCGCCGGGCTGGCGAGAGAAGGCTTTATCCCGTTTGCGTTTGGCTTCGCGGTGTTCGCGACGATGCGTGCCCTGGAGCAGCTTCGCACATCCATTTGCTACCCTCGACTGAACGCGAAGATCATCGGTGGGTATGCCGGTCTCAGCAACGGCAAGGACGGCGCGACTCACCACTCAATTGAGGACATAGCCATTACGCGAAGCCTACCTAACCTAGTGGTGGTATCGGTGTCGGACCCGGTCATCGCGAGAAAGATAGCTCGCGCAGCATACGAATACGAAGGCCCAGTCTATATTCGTATGGAATACGAGAACGCGTCGGCAATCCACAGTCCGGAGCTAACCTTTGAAATCGGCAAAGGGTACTGTGTTCGCGAGGGAAAGGACATCACGATCGCAACTTATGGCATCGCGTTAGCTCGAGCAATGGATGCGGCCCAAACGCTCGCCAAAGAAGGAATCGACGCTGAAGTCCTCGATCTGCCGACGCTGAAGCCTTTCGACCATGACCTGCTTCTAGCCTCTGTCGGCAAGACGGGGGCTCTCGTAACCTTGGAGGACCACAACGTAATCGGCGGGCTGGCATCGGTGGCCTGCCAGACGCTCATCGAGGCGCATCTGCTGCCGATATTCCGAGCCCTAGGAATCCAGGACCACTTCACGGAATCCGGCAAGAATGACGAGCTCAGGAGGAAGTACGGCATCGACGCAGCAGCGGTTGTTCGCGCGGCACGCGAGGTCGCAGCCTCGTGCGGCGGTAGGCCAGCGAGAGAAGGGACGAGGTTATGGACGGGTTGACCGACCACTGCGATGCCGGCGGGGCGGGACTGATCGGCACACATCCCGATCGGCGTGACGAACTGATCCGGTCCCTATCCGCCATCGCATACGGGTTGCGTTGCGATGTGGTCGAAATGGTTTACAACGCGGGGAGTGGCCACCTTGGCGGCTCATTCTCGGCAGCCGAGATCGTGGCGACCCTCTACTGGCACGTGATGAAGATTGACCCCACACGCCCCAACTGGGAAGACCGGGATCGGCTCGTTCTTTCGAAGGGGCATTGCGCCCCGGTAGCATACGCGGCGTTGGCAAGACGCGGGTATTTCGATCCTGCAATTCTGAGGACGTTCAGGAAGCTTGGCAGTATCTTACAAGGGCATCCGGACTTTCGAATGACGCCCGGCGTGGATATGACATCAGGCTCACTTGGTCAGGGGCTCTCGGTCGCGCTTGGCATGTCCCTTGCCGCGCGCAGGGCACATCGCGACCATCGTGTCTACGTCCTCCTTTCGGACGGGGAGATGCAAGAGGGCATGGTCTGGGAGGCAGCGATGGCCGCACACCACCACGGAGCAGGGAACCTCACGGCCATCATTGACAAGAACCGCCTGCAGGTCGACGGCTGGGTGAGCGAGGTCATGGACATTGACCCCCTCACAGATAAGTGGCGAGCCTTTGGATGGCGAGTTCTAGTGGCGGACGGGCACAACATCAGATCACTCCTCGCGGCGTTCGAGACGATGCGCTCCGTCGCCGACCCGAGGGAGCCCTGCGTCATCATCTGCGAGACGGTCAAGGGCAAAGGCGTGTCCTGGATGGAAGACGTAATGGAATGGCACGGCGGATCCCTAAACGATGACCTGCGCAATCGAGCTTTGGCGGAGTTGAGGCCAATGGCGATCGACTTGCCGTGGGCATGATGCGCTTCAGCGGGAAGATTGCGGTCGTCACGGGCGCCGCCGTGGGACTTGGGCATCCAATCTCAGGGCAGTTCGCGGCGGAGGGAGACGTGGTCGTCGCTGCGGATGTCATGGCGGAAGGCGCCAGAGAAACCGCGTCCGCTATCGTGGCAGCCGGCGAAAGGGCCCTTGCTGTCCAAGCTGATGTGTGGCCGTGGACAGATGTGCAGCGTCATGACCGCAGAGGCTGTTGAGCACTACGACCGCATCGATATCTTGGTCAACAACGTCGGGGTGCGTCCTACAGCCTTCTTCCTGGAAATGGATATCAGTAGCCGCTGGCAACGGATGCTCGACGTCAACTTGAACGGAGCAATGTGTGGGTGTTGCGCGGTGATCCCACACATGCTGGAAATCGGACGTGGGAAGATTGTCAATATCGCCTCGGTCGCAGGCATCCTTGCCTTCACGAAACGGTCGGCTTATGTAGCCTCCAAGGGAGCGATCATCGGTCTGACAAAGGCCCTGGCGTTCGAGCTGAGCCGGGATCAGATATGGGTCAACGCCGTAGCCCCCGGTACGACTGTGACGCCGATGAACGCGCCGTACTTCGCAGACCCGGCCATGCTGGAGTTGCTCGACTTCGAGATGCCCATCGGTCGTTTCGGCCAACCCAACGAGATCACGAGCGCGGTCCTCTTGCTAGCTTCCGACGAGGCCGATTTTGTCTGCGGCGAGACGCTTGTGGTTGATGGCGGCTGGACGACCGGCAAGGGATTCTGACAAGCTCTACAAGGGAAATGCCAAGCTCTGGAGGAACAAGACCGATGAATGGCGCGTTAGGGGAAGAGTCGCCGCTTCAGCGAATGGTCCGGACGACGGAGACGGAGTTTTGGCACGACGGTGTGGCCGTGGCTGAGCTTGAGGATGCCATGGCACATGGTGCTGTCGGGGCAACGTCCAATCCGGTCTTCATCTTTCAGGAGTTGGCTCGCGAGCACCGTGTTTGGCAGAAGAGAGCTCGCGAGCTGCGCCTGGAACATCCAACATGGTCGATAGCGGATGTCGCCTGGGCCCTGTATGCCGAGGTCGCCCGCCGCGCCGCGGAAGTCCTGCGCCCGGTGCACGAGCGAGAGAACGGTCGTGAGGGCTACCTCTCTGTGCAGGTCGACCCCACGCAGTACGCGAACCCACGAGCCATGATTGATCAGGCGGTGGCCTTCGCCGGCATCGCGGACAATGTCCGCGTGAAACTCCCAGTCACCAAAGCTGGAGTCGAGGCCATAGAGAGAGCCACTGCCCTCGGGGTCAATGTTACCGCTACCGTCTGCTTTTCGGTCTCCCAAGCGATCGCTACCGCGGAGGCTGTGGAGCGTGGGCTACGCGCACGGGCTGTCGCGGGACACGATGTGGCCAAAATGCGGCCAGTCTGCGTCGTCATGATCGGTCGGCTCGACGATTGGCTCCGGGCACTGGTCGAGCGGGACGGGATCATCGTTGATCCAGACATCGTGAACTGGGCCGGAGTAGCGGTCATGAAGAAGGTGTACCGGATCTTCCGCGAACGAGGATATAGCGCCCGCCTCCTCGTCGCGGCTTTTCGCAACCACTACCCTTGGTCACAGTTCATCGGGGGCGACCTGTCCGTTACGATCACATATCCCTGGCAGCGGCGTCTGAATGCCTCAAGGGTGGAGGTACGACGGCGCATCGACGATCCCGTCGATCCGGCCATCATCGAGGCGCTGTCTCAAGCTTTCTCAGATTTCCGCTGCGCTTATACGGACGATGGCTTGACAATGGAGGAGTTCGACTCGTTCCCGCCCACCGTCGGCACCCTCCGCTTCTTCATCAAGGGCTACTACGACCTATTGTCCCTGGTGACCGACTTCCTTCTGCCGAACCCCGAGCTAGCACCGACAGCTGTCTAGCGCCTTTTCGCGCCAGGAAAGCTGCCCCCTTAACCTCCAAAGGACCGGCACCAGGATAGCCATCAGGATCCCGTTGCCCACATCGACGGTCTGACGTAGCCACTGCAGCTCTCCAACAAGCAGGAGAGTCATCTCAACCGTGACAAGGGCACGGGCGCCGAACACGTGCCCTGCTTTCATTGAGTAGTCCTCGAGCACGAATGTTCCACCGACGGGCTGGCACAACTGTTCGATCCTCGAACCGGCACCTTCAGCGAGACCGGATCGATGGTAGATGTTCGCATCTCCTGCACGGCGACTCTCCTAGCCGACGGGTGGGAATGCTCTTTGCCGGGGGCAGGGCTCAGGAACAGGCGTCGGCACCTCCCTGTCCTCGGCCGAGGTCTACGACCCCCGGACCGGCATGTTCACCCCGACCGGATCGATGGCAGCTCAGCGGGACCTCCATACCAGGAGTCTGGTGGCGGATGGCACAGTCCTGATCGCGGGCGGCGAGAACCGCGTCATGGTCTCCCAGGCCGAGCTCTATGGCCCGGTGACCGGGACCCTCAGCCCAGCCAAGTGACCGTTCCAGCGTATTAGGGCGCAGTACAAGGCTGTTCCCCTCTGGTGACATTGGCGCACACTCGCCAAGGCTGGCGCACCGTCGTATCAGTTCGGGGCAATAGCACCTGAGGCTCCGACTACACGCGAACTCCCAACGCGCGGGTCTAAGCGCAAAGCTTGCAGCTGACCGAACGCCTCGTCGCGGGTGGCGACGTTGGTGAAGGTCAGTATCACGGTCCCGTGGATCCACCTCAGCCGGCTCGCCGGCTTCGTCTTCGTTGTCAGTACGCGGTCCCACGGCTCACGGCGGAGATCGTCCCAGGCTCCAACAGGGCATACCCGGAGAAGTGCTCACTGCGACGCTTTCGGTCCACCGGCACGTATGGGCTCAAGCGAAACGGCCTGACACTTATGCGGAGGACCCCGCCACTGTACGGGGCCAGCGTGCCCGGCCGTTCTTGATACCGCCGCTTCCGGCCCCAGTATTTGCTGCCGCTATGGGGCGTCGACAACACCGGTAACGCGTAGAGGCACCGAGTCGAACCGGTAATGTACATTCCCCACGCTTGCCCTCGTGGTTGGAGGCTCGGAATCCGGGGAGTAGGGAACATAGCCCGCCCGCAAACTCAGGCCCATGCCCAGGGCAACGAGCACCGCCGAGAGACAGATCACGAGCCCAACGACTCGCTGAGACAAGGACTCCGGATGCGTGACCTCCAGGTCCGCTGCCACGATCGCGGCCCCGAAGGGCACGACCCCTAGCAAGCCCATCCAGATGAACGTAAGCCAGGGCCGCCCGGCCTCGTCGCGCTCTGGGCCGAGTTGGCCAGGCTGGAAGCTCGACAGATGTGCGAGCCAGCCGCCGAATGCCTCCTACCGCCGCCAGAGGAACCTGAGCCTCTGGGCTGTAAGCCTCCTCATTGGCCGCCTCCACTAGCCCGCCGCAGCCCACAATCTCCATCAAAGCTAGGGCGGTTCGGTGCGCCCCGGGCTGTGGTCCCTCGGTGCGCGGGAGTCATCTCCGGCTACGACTCAGCCCAGCTATCTCTGATTGCTTGGAACATTGCCATCAGGTTCGGCACCGGGATGCCTGGTTGGATGTTGTGTATCGCGGCCAAGACGAACCCCCCGCCGTCGTTGAAGATGTCGATCCGTTCCCGGACCTCGCGGTAGACCTCGTCGGGCGTGCCGAAAGGAAGGGTCGTCTGTGTTTCGACGCCTGCTCCCCAAAAGACGATCCGGTCTCCGAACTCCCGCTTCAGGAGCCGGGGATCCATCCTGGCGGTGGAGGTCTGGACGGGGTTGAGAACGTCGAACCCGTCTTCTACCAGATCAGGTATTAGATCGACGATGCTGCCGTCGCAATGCTTGAACGTCTTCCAGCCCGTCAGCTCGTGGACGGCGGCATTCACCCGCCGATAGTAGGGGCTAAAGACCTCACGGTATGTCGGCAGCGATATCAGCATGCCTGCCTGTCCACCGAAATCGGTGCCGCAGATCCGCACGACCTGGAGCTGGTCACCGACAAGATCGGCTAGTCGATGGATGTTCTCGATCATCAACTGAGTCTGGTACTCGAAGACGGCCTGGACATAGTCGGGACGCGCCACCAGCGAGATGTACCACTCCTCGGGGTCCCGGATCCCGCGAGGGTGGGGCAGGCCGACGGCGGGCACCAGCATCGCATCGCCTAGTCCCCAGATTCCCGGAGGGGTCCCGAAGATCCCGTAGCTGGTTTTGGTTGCAAGCTGTGCGGTCTGGGCGGCGAACTCGGCCAAGTCTGTTTCGCCGATCAGGGAGAACTCCTCGCAATTGTCCGCGGGATCGAGGGCTGCCTCGTTAATCGGGTCTTGACGGATGATCGGATCGAAGTAGAACCCGCCCTGTGGCATCAGGGCGCTTGGCGGATAGCTGTGGTCCCCCTTCGGATACATGAGCAGGTTGCCCTCGCTGTCCACCGTCGGGTTGAACCCACCCGGGACCAGAACCGGCGTGCCGTCGAATAGCTGCCACGGCTTCCACGAGTCGTTTGGGAAGCCGAAGACGTTGGTCGGCCCCGCTACGCCGGCGACGTCGACTGGCAGAGCGCTGCGAAGCTTCTCGTCGATCTCGCCGTTTAGCTGCAGGAGATGAGTGATCTTGACGCGGTATCCGGGCTCGCCCAGCAGTGCAGCCCGCAACCGCGAAACGGTTGAGGCGTGTATGCCGCTCACGAAAGTCGCCCCCACGTCGACACACACGCGATCCGGCTGGCGGTGGTTCAGTGTGGTCTGGAGGCGCTCCCTCGACGTAACCATGGTCTCTTCAAGTCTCCTTCTTCAATGTCGAGGCCCAGACTTGATCTCTCGCTTCACGCAAACTGATCGCGTCCCGTTCTTGATGGCCATCGCGCCGCCGGGAATCCAGCAGGCAATGGGAAAGCGGCGAGCTGCAGACGTTCCGTCTCGCGCGGCGAGGCGTAGAGGTCCTCAAGGGTGTTCTCAATCCCATGGAGGCAATGCAGCCGCTCGAAGAGCGCGTTGGGAATCATGCCGGCGAGGTACTTAGACTCGCCGTGGAGTTGGACGGTGGGGAGCGCTCCGTCCAGGCGCCCTGGAGCCTTCGGATCCGGCATCCGGTGCGCCAGGTACTTATCGAGCTCCGACCAGTCGCTCAGCGGAACAGCCTTCGGGGATGCCCCGGTGCCCCCTGCAGCGTGCTCCCAGCGCGTGCCCCACTCGTCGGTCCACTCTGCTCGCTCGGTCAGGACCTGGATGGGGTCGATGGGCCTATCCGGACCGCCGGGTTGGTGGCCGACGAACATGTGATATGCCTGGGCCAGCACGATGTCATCCGGATATTCCGTGAGGAGGTCGGAGAGGTCGTCCCCGTACCGCAAGATGACATCGTATGAGAGGTTGTTCAACCTGATTGGGCAACGAGAGGCACCTTCGCGACGGAGAGCCTTTCCCACCCATTCCTTCGTGGATGGCTTCGCGTGCTGGGCTTCGTCCACCCGCCGGTTGAACCGATGGATCAGGGATCTCTTCTCATCGAGGGAAGCCGTACCCGCATCAGACCCACTCATTCGGGGATCCTCCATTCCGCTTGTGTATACCGCGCTCGGATCCCTGAGATCACGATCGGCGCGGCGTCAGAGGCAAGGAACACGAGCGCCCTTGAGTTCACTGGCCGACCATCTGCACCGAGACGGGCGTCATCTTCGGACAGCCCAGCCCTGCGCAGAGCCTCGGCAGAGAAGCGGTGGAGGGCAGGAAACTGGACCGTCATTGCTGGCGCGGCAGTTGAAGGTGTACTGGGCTGGATCAATGCCGATCTTTCCTCCCTGGACGCTTCCGGTTGCCCGAGGTTCATCCACCGTCCAGGACGGAGCGTTCCGGACCTTCCGGGTCTGAATGCACAACACTGTATTCAAAGTCTGGGCGCTAGCCCAAAACGGTCGCCTCGCCGGTGGAGGAGGCCGGGTTCACTACCCGCGCAGCAGCCGCTTGGCTGCCTCGACCGCCGATCCAGCATCGGGAGCGTAGCCGTCCGCGCCTATCCGATCGGCGAAGCTCTGGGTCACCGGGGCACCACCTATGACGATCTTGGTGCCGTCAAGGCCGGCGGCCCGGGCTGCGTCGACGACGTCCTTCATGCCGACCATAGTCGTCGTCAGCAGTGCGCTGACACCGATGATGTCCGCGGCATGCTCCCTGGCCGCCCTGACGAATGCATCGGCGGAGACATTCGTTCCGAGATCGACGACCTCGATGTTGGCGCCCTTCCACATCATCGCGACCAAGTTCTTGCCGATGTCGTGGAGGTCTCCCTTGATAGTCCCAATAACGGCAGTGTGCTCAGGCCGGATGCCGGCCCCAACTAGGAGCGGCTCCAGCAGCGCCATCGATTCCTTCATTGCCCGTGCGCTGATCAGCATCTCCGGGACGTAAATCTCGTTGCGCTGGAAGCGGCCGCCAACAGTCTCCATCGCTGAGGTCATCGCCCCGAGGATCGCTCCCAGCTCCACGCCATCGTCGATCGCGGCGCGCGTGGTTGACGTGGCCGTCACCCGATCCCCTCGCTCGATGGCAGCGGTTAGAGTTGATAGATCGGCCATCGTCTTCTCTCTTTCAGCTCAGACTCTTCGAGGTTGGTCGGTCGTCAATCAGGCGCTCGGCGATCCCAGCGGAGTAAGGGGCAAGCGCAGCACTGCAACCGAATGAGTGGCGGACTACGTCACGGCAGAAGCACCGTCTTGATGATGGAAGGATCCTTTGCGGTGCGATGGAAGGCGGCCACGCCCTCTGACAGCGGGACTGACAAGGTCACTAGTTTCTCGACCCTCAGTTTGCCGGTACCGAGCGTACCCATTGCCGCCAGCGCGCTTTGGGGTGTGACACCCATGCTGGCATGGATGCTGAGCTGGTTCCAGACGACCTTGAATTCATCGATCTCGACGACCCGACCGGCGTTCCCCAGCCAGACCAGACTGCCGCCAGCGCGTGTGATGTCGACGGCAGTTGCCACAGTCGGGGTGATCCCAGCGGCCTCGACGCACACGTCAACACCAACGCCAGCCGTCCTGTCCATAACCTCGTTGCGCGCCTCGGCATCCGCCGGATCCAGAGCGACCGTGGCCCCCATCTCCAGGGCGAGCTGCCGACGGTCCGGCTGCGGCTCGAACACGATCAGCTCCCGCGGGCTGTGCAGAGCCAGCACTCCGACCGCGATCAGGCCGATTGGTCCGGCACCCACAACAGCGGCCGTCCCGCCTGGGGGAATGCTGACTCTCGAAAGGCCTTTGACCACGACGCTTAGCGGCTCGAGCAGAGCGGCTTGGGTGAACGGCACTCTGTCTGGCAGAGGGAGAGCATTTCGGGCTGGCATGCGGACGTATTCTGCGAAGGCGCCCGGTAGGTCAGCACCGATGACGAGGCGGTTGACGCACTGGTCGAATACGCCCATAAGGCATGCGGCACAGGCCATACAAGTCACCTGCGGCAGCATGAAGACGCGCTCGCCGATCTGGTGGGGGCCAGCATTCGTGCCGACCTCCGTTAGTTCCCCACAAGCCTCGTGGCCCATGATGAGAGGCGGCACGCGTCGGCCCCCTTGACCCGTATACCCGTGCGTATCGCTGCCGCAGACGCTGGCTGCGCGGACCCGCATGATGACTTCATCCGCTGCGGGCGGGCCCGGATCAGGCACATCAACGTATTCGAGAACGCCAGGAGCCGATAAAAGAACCGCCTTCATTTGCCAGTCCTCCCAGAGGAGTTTCTCTGCTTGCCCTGGCCGAGCGTGGGATGGTCAGGTAGCGTTACGCCCTCGCAGCCTTGACCCTCTGCACGTAATCAGTCAGCTTCGACTCCGCATCGGGTCCATCCAGATATGGGCGTGGCCCGATCAGTACAACGTCCGCCCCTGCCTGGGCTGCCGCTACGCCCATCTCGGTGTCGAACGTGACGATCCCAATTGGCACGTCCACCACCTTCTTCACCAGTGGGAGCATGTAAAGGGTGAGGTTCCCGGCTGGATTGGCGTCCTGCTGGTCACCGCCGTAGTGCAGGTAGATAAGGTCGGCGCCCATGTCTACACACTCCCGAGCTCGGCGCAAGGGATCGGGGGTGGCGTAGAGGTCGACAACGATCTTTGTTCCGGACTCGTGGCCGCCCTCGACAGCCTGCCGTATGGAGGCGTCCCCGGCAACCCCGCAGACGGTGACTAGGCTCGCGCCGCCCTTCGCCGCGGCCATCACGTACTTCTTGGCGCCGTCCACGAGCTTGACGTCTGCGAAGATCGTGGCGCCGGGAAAGTTGGGGGAGAACGGTGCCCGACCTCGATTGCCTCTTCGAGTGTGAAAACATCGATGCAAACCTGAACAATCGGGCCCTTGGAGCTCTTGAAGTCGGTCACGGTCTCACCCTACTCTCCTCGCTAAGGAAGCTGTCGCGTGTGTGTCGGAGATTAAGCCCACCTCACGACGTGCGTGCGGCTCGTTCATGCGCGGTGTAGGTAGTATGCACATATGCCACCATGTTGACCAGCTCGAACTGGATCACTAAGGTAGGCCTAGCCGTTAGCAGCAACGGATAGTCAATCCGTGAGGTGACATTGCCCGAATCGGCTTTCCCATCGGTCGCGAGATCGTCCGTCTGGTGGGGCACTCCCATTTTGGAACGGGACAGTGACCATCGGCAGCCAGAGCCTCTACTCGTTCGCGGCGGAGTTCGGTTCATCTGCCCCGCGTGGACGACTCCGCCTACGCGGTCGCCTCTGCTATCACCCCGGTCCCCGGGGGGCGTCGGTCCCCTGACCAACGCGATCCTCCTTAGCCATCTCATGCACGCCGCCCGGGATAAGGCTGAGGGACGCCGAGCCCTCGGTTCCGGTCCTGCCACCTACACTCTCACGGAGACCGCCCGATGACGACCCCCGTCACGACCCCGATGCCGTCCGATCTCGAGATCGCGCGCTCGGTGGCACCGCGCCCGATCGCAGCAGTGGCTCGTGACCTCGGGATACACGACGACGAGCTGGAGCTCTATGGCCCGGTCAAGGCCAAGGTGAGCCTTGGGGCTATCGAGCGCCTGGAGCGGACGAACCCACGCGGCAAGTACGTCCTGGTCACGGCCATTACCCCCACGCCTCTAGGCGAGGGCAAGTCGACGACCACGATCGGGCTTGTCCAGGGTCTCAATCTCATCGGCCATCGGGCGGCGGCAGCCATCCGCCAGCCCAGCCTCGGCCCAGTCTTCGGGATCAAGGGTGGCGCGGCTGGTGGCGGCTACTCCCAGGTGATCCCGATGGAGGACTTCAACCTCCACCTGACCGGCGACGTGCACGCCATCGGTGCTGCTCACAACCTCGCGGCGGCCTTCATCGACAACCACCTCCACCATGGCAACCCGCTCGGGATCGACCCCCTCGGTGTCCTCTGGCCGCGCGTCCTCGACATCAGCGACCGCTCGCTCCGGCGCGTGGTCATCGGTCTGGGGGGCCGCGAGAATGGTCAACCCCGCGAGACCGAGTTCGAGATCACGGTTGCGTCCGAAGTCATGGCCATACTCGCCCTCGCGAGTGACCTGACAGACCTCCGATCTCGCCTCGGACGGATCGTCCTGGCCATGCGCCGGGACGGCAAGCCTGTGACGGCCGAGGATCTCGGAGTGGCAGGCTCGATGGCGGTGCTGCTCCGCGACGCCCTCAAGCCAAACCTGCTCCAAACCCTCGAAGGCGGCCCGGCGTTCGTGCACTGCGGTCCCTTCGCCAACATCGCTCACGGCAACAGCTCGGTCCTGGCCGACCGTCTTGCGCTAGCCACCAGCGATATCGTCTGCACCGAGGGTGGCTTCGGGGCCGACATGGGCGCCGAGAAGTTCTTCGACATCAAGTGCCGCGTGTCTGGTTTGCGGCCCGACGCGGCCGTTGTGGTCGCCACCATCCGAGCCCTCAAGATGCACGGCGGCGTCGGCAAGATCGTGGCCGGCAAGCCGCTCGACCCGGCCCTCCTCGAAGAGAACCCAAGGGCTGTGCGGCGCGGGGCGGCCAACCTCGCTGCCCAGATCGAGGTCGTCCGTCGCTACAACGTACCGGTCGTCGTATGTGTCAACAGCTTCCCGACCGACACGGCGGCCGAGGTCGAGGCCGTGCGCGAAGTGGCCCTGGAAGCCGGAGCACGGGACGCCGTCGTCTCGACTCATTGGGCCAACGGCGGGGGAGGGGCGACCGACCTCGCCCGTGCCGTGTGGGAAGCGGCCCAGGAGGGCGCCCCGAATTTCGCGCTCCTCTATCCTGACGAAATCCCACTTCGAGAGAAGATTGAATCGATCGCGGTGCGGATCTATGGCGCGGCCGGTGTCGATGAGTTTCCGGCGGCAACCAAGGAACTGGCGCTGTACGAAGGCCTTGGTTTCGGGAACCTACCGATCTGCATCGCCAAGACTCAGTACAGTCTCTCCCACGACGCTGCCCTAAAGGGCCGCCCGACCGGCTTTCGTGTGCCGATCCGAGAGATCCAGTTGCGGGCGGGCGCCGGGTTCATCACCCCGCTTGCCGGCGACATGCGGACGATGCCCGGCCTGCCCTCCCATCCGGCCGGCGAGAAGATCGATATCGACGGGGACGGCAACATCCAGGGCCTCTTCTAATGGCGCTGAGCGGCCTGACCTCGACCGCCATGGCCGTCCCAGGAACGAGCGGCCACACTGGCCCCGGATTCCTGGACGCACTGAACCCGCCCGATATGGCTCGTAAGGCTGTGGACGTGGGCATCTCCAAGATCAAGCTGGACATCCGCACCAGCTTCCTGCTATCGATCCTCGCGGGCGCTTTCATCGCCCTCGGCGCCATCTTCTCGCTCACCGTTACCGCTGGGGCGAGCGGCGCTGCGGCTGGGGGGCCCTCGCTACCGTACGGGGTGACGCGCCTCCTAGCAGGCCTGGCTTTCAGCCTGGGCCTCGTGCTGGTGGTGGTGGGCGGCGCCGAGCTGGTCACCGGCAACGTGCTGCTCCTCGATCGCGAACGTGTCATTCATCCCGGCGGCTCTGGCGGTTCGGGCCGTGGCGCCGCCTCTTTCTGGATCGCGATCGGCTCCTCGGCCGACCTACTCGAACGTGACCTGGGCGGCTTCGTTTCGAATCTCATTCCAGTGACGCGTGGAAACATGGTGGGCAGTGCACTGCTTGTGGCTGCGACGGCCTGGCCTGCCTACCTTCGACACGAGCGGGCGCCGGGTGATCACGCACCGATGCAGGAGGACCGCAGGTGACTGACAAGCCAGCGACTGGGTCAGGGCCTGCCACCGATACCCGGCCCCGCCTGCGCGACGCGCTTACAGGCTCGGGCGGACCCGTCGTGGTGGCCGAGCTCGTGCCCTGGGCGGGCGCGCTCGACGATCCCGCCGGAGAGCGCGCGCGCCGCCTCGCGGCCGAGCTGGAAGCCGATCCCCGGATCACCGCCCTGTCCATCACCGACAACGCCGGCGGTCACGCCCGCCTGAGCCCCGAGGTGCTGGCTGCGGAACTCGTCTCGCGTGGCCGGCGGGTGATCGTCCACGTCACCTGCCGCGACCGCAACCGCAACGAGCTACTCAGCCTGGGCTGGCGTCTGTGCAGCGCCGGGATCGAGGACCTGCTCGTCCTGACTGGCGACTACCCGAGCTCGGGCTACCTGGGGGTGGCCAAGCCCGTGTTCGACATCGACTCGGTATCACTGCTCCACCTCTACGATCGCCTCAACAAGGGGATCGGCGGCACGGTGGTTGCTCGGCCGATAGCGCGCGATGGCGACCGCGACATCGAGGACCTCGGCCCTGCCCGCAACGCCGGCACCCCCGACCAGACCGACTTCTTCCTGGGTGCGGCAGTCAACCCCTACAAGATCGTCGAGCGCGACCAGGTGCCCCAGTTCCTCAAGCTCGAGAACAAGGTCCGCAACGGCGCCCGCTACGCCATCACCCAGGTTGGCTGGGACATGCGCAAGCTCGGCGAGTTGACTAGCTGGGTCGCAGATCGCGATGTACCTGTCACGCTTATGGCGAGTGTCATGGTGCTCACCCGGACCACCGCCCGGATCGTGGCCAGCGGCGAGGTGCCGGGGGTGGCCATCCCCATGGATCTGTTGAACAGGATCGAGCGAGAGGCCGCCTCGCCGGACAAAGGCAAGGCCTTCTTCGGAGATCTTGCCGCTCGCCAGATCGCCATCGCTCGCGGCCTGGGCTACGCCGGCATCTACCTAGGTGGCCCGACGCGGGCCGAGGACTTCTTCGCGATCCTTGAGAAGGCCGCCGAGTACGGCCGCCAAGATTGGCACGCCCTGGTGGCCTCGACCACCTACACCATGCCCGGTACCTGGTATGCCTACGACCAGGATCACCAGACCAGCCTGAGCTCGTCCCAGCCGGTGTCGCTCACGCACAAGGGCGGGGGACTCCTCGGTGGTCCCGGCCTCGCCTACCGCTTCAACCGGGCGGTCCACGGCCTGGTCTTCGACACCGAGTCGGCGCCCCTGGCACCTCTCGCCCGCGGCTTGTTCCGCGGGATTGAACGGGCCCACCTGGGCGGTGCGTTCCACGTGCTTGAGCAGGCCGTCAAAATCCCGCTGTATGACTGCCGCGACTGCGGCGACTGCTCGCTGCCTGACATCGCATACCTGTGTCCCGAGAGCCAGTGCGTCAAGAACCAGCGCAATGGTCCCTGTGGTGGCAGCAACGCGGGCGAGTGTGAGATCCCGGGCAAGGCCTGCATCTGGGCCCGGGCCTATGGTCGTCTGGCGCCATACGGCGAGTCCGTCACGATGCTGGAGCGGCCGGTCGTGATCTGCGACAACGCGCTGCGAAGGACGAGTGCCTGGAACAATACCTTCCTGGGCCGCGACCACGCCACGCGGCCGCCCATCCACCCGGCGGACGGCGGCGAGCGGTGAGCACGTCTCCGTCCACCGAAGCAAGGAGGAGCAGCTAGATGCGGCCGACACGGTCGGGTGCCCAATTCACGATCATCGGCGAAAACATCCACGCCACCCGGACCCTGCTACGTTCCGGTCGGCATATCGCCCCGGCGCCCGATGGCCGCGATGTCATCCGCTTCGAGACAGCTGGGGGGGAGCGATACCTGGCCATCCCAGACGCCCTGCGCGAGAGCGCCGACTATGCGGGGGGCAGGGTCAAACACGTCCAGGCGGCGCTGCTCGGCTTGCTGGCCGGCTCGGAGCCCGACGCCTCCGACGCCCGGGCCTACATCGAAACGCTCGCCCGGCGCCAGGCCGGAGCCGGGGCGGACTACATCGATCTCAACGTCGACGAGGTCGCCCAGGACACCTCGACCCAGCAGGCGGCGATGCAGCTCCTGGTGCAGATAGTCGAAGCCCTCGGCGCCGCGCCGCCGTCGCTCGACTCCTCGAACGCCTCGGTTATCCGGGCCGGCGTCGAGGCGAGTACGTGCCCGGAGCGGCTCCTCCTGAACTCCGCGTCGGTCGAGCGCCTCGACGTGCTCGACATGGCGGCTTCCGCACGATGCTCGGTGGTCGCGAGCGCGGCGGGCCAGGGCGGCCTACCGGCCGGCTCGGACGATCGAGTGGCCAACGCGGAGCGGATCGTCGGGGAAGCGACCAGACGCGGCATCGCGGCAGATGCGACGTTCGTCGACCCGCTCGTCATCCCCGTGGCCGTTGAGCCAGAGGCAGGGGCGTGGTTTCTAGAAGCCGTGATCCGGATCAGGCAGCGCTTGGGCCCGGACATGCACATAACAGGCGGCCTGAGCAACGTCTCGTTCGGGCTGCCGGCCCGGCGGCTGGTGAACGACGTCTTCATCGACCTGGCTGCCGATGCCGGAGCCGACAGCGGGATCGTCGATCCCGTAGCCAGCGACCTTACGCGAGTCTTCGGCCGCGACCAATCCAGCCGTCCATACAAGCTCGCGACGGACCTGCTCACGGGCGCGGATCCTTACGGACTGGAGTTCCTCGAGGCCTACCGCGCGGGCGAGCTCACGGGTGAACCATGATGGCTCTCGTCTTCCTCGGACCTGGTCGGGTTAGTCATCGGAGGCTGTCTTGCTGAGGCTTCGGCTCCGCGTCGTCAGCTGCGAGGTGCTGGCGCGCCCGGTCTATCTGTGCGCCGCGCGCTCGCCCCACGCGGTGGACGTGAGCCTGTTGCGCCGCCGCCTCCACGACACGCCGGCGGTGTTGCGTGAGCGGCTGC
The DNA here is from genome assembly GCA_050008515.1 of Candidatus Limnocylindrales bacterium. GTDB lineage: Bacteria > Chloroflexota > Limnocylindria > Limnocylindrales > CSP1-4 > Fen-1039. The sequence continues at coordinate 41,495 of JBEKMM010000008.1, read as the reverse complement.
AGGCGGAAATAGACGAGGCGTCGAAAGCCGATCCGCCATACGACGCGGTCGTCCTGGCATATGGGCTCTGCGGCGGAGCGAGCGCGGGTATCGCGGCCGCCGGTGTCCCGCTCGTGGTGCCCCGGGCTCACGACTGCATCACTCTCTTTCTGGGCAGCCGCGAGCGCTATGAGAGCGAGTTCGCCGCCCATCCTGGCACCTACTGGTATGCCCCCGACTACATCGAGCGCTCGCAGGCCGACGGGGGTGACTCGGCCGGCGGCCTGGTCGGCATTGGCGCGACTACCGACGAGGCGGAGGCGGCCGCCTACGCAGACTACGTCAGCCGGTTCGGCGAGGACAACGCCGCCTACCTGATGGAGGTGACCGGCACCTGGCGCTCCCACTACGACCGCGCGGTCTTCCTCGACACGGGGCTGGGTGACACGGCGGCGGCCGAGGAGAAGGTGCGTCTAGAGGCTCAGAGGCGCGGCTGGCTTTTCGAGCGCCTGGCAGGCGAGCTCGTGCTGATCCGCCGTCTCCTGGAGGGCGACTGGGATGACGACTTCCTGGTGCTCCAACCGGGCCAGCGCCTGGCCATGAGCTACGACCCCGCGATCATTCGCGCTGAGGAGAGCCAGAACGCGTCGGTGCCAGGTGAAAGCGCCATCGGGCCGTGAGCACGATGACGGATCGGTACAGGCGAGGAGCGTGGCGTGGGTGAGCTGCTCCACGAGAACGAGCACCGCCCGTTGAAGGTCGGCCGCTCCCTCTTCGACGAGGCCGACGAGCTGGCCTTGCGCGTCCCTTCCTCGTGCCGCCGAACCGGACGCTGCCGCGAGTGTGTGGTGCAGGTCACCGAAGGGGACGAGGCCCTGAGTCCTCCGGGCGAGGCCGAGGCCTTCCTGCCGTCGGGCTTTCGATTGGCCTGTCAGGCGGTCGTGGAGCGGACCGACCGTAACGTCCGCTTCACTATCCTGCGCCGGCGCCTCCGCATCCTGATGCCGTCAGGCCAAGGGCCTGGGTCCCCACTCGAGCTCGACCCGGTCGTCACTCGCAACGGCGCGATGGCCCTCTACGGCGATGAGCCGATCGGGCCCGCCAGCGACCAGTTGTTGGGGCTTGCCATCGACGTCGGGACGACCACGGTCGTGTTCGAGCTCGTCGATCTCGAGTCGGGGCGCTCGCTCGGTGCCGCTGCCTTCGAGAACCCGCAGCGCTTCGGCGGCAGCGATGTCATGAGCCGCATCGCGTACGAGGCGGAGCATCCGGGCGAGCTTCGCCGTGCTCTCCGGCGCGCCCTCAACCGTGAACTCGAGGCGACCTATCGCTCCTTTGGGCTGGACCGCCACGCGGTCTACGAAGCCGTGGTGGTTGGCAACCCCACCATGCGGGACCTCTTCTTCGGCCTCGACGTCGGCCCCCTCGGGCGATGGCCCTTCCGCTCGGCGTCAGAGGTGGCGGTCCGGGAGGGCCGAGCGACCACGACCAGTCTCGTCCGCCGCGCCCACGAACTCGGCTTGCTGATCCACCCGCAGGGCCGCGTCTTTGGCGTGCCACTCGTCGCCTGCCATGTCGGTGCCGATACGGCAGCCGACCTCATCGCGACTGAGTTCGCGGCTCAGTCCGGCGTCTCACTTCTGATCGACATCGGGACGAACACCGAGATCGTCATTGGGAATGGGCAGCGTATCCTTGCAGCTTCCAGCCCGGCAGGCCCGGCATTCGAGGGCGGCGGAGTGAGCCACGGCATGGCGGGCGCGGAGGGGGCTATCGAGTCGGTACGGTGGGTGGACGGAGCCTTCGCCTGGCGCACGATCGGCGACCTACCCCCGGAGGGGATCTGCGGCTCTGGGCTGGTCGACGTGCTGGCCGAGGCGAGCCGGACGGGGTTGCTCATGGCGGATACGAGCTTCAGAGACGGCAAGATAGCAATCGAGGTGGTGCCGGACCGCCGCATCGACCTCGACCGATCCGACGTCAGCAACCTCGCCCAGGCCAAGGCCGCCAACGCGGTCGGGCAGCTCGTCCTCATGCGCCGGCTCGGAGTCAGGCCCGAACAAGTCGACCGGGTGTTCCTGGCGGGGGCATTCGCCAACGCGCTCGACGTCCGCAACGCGATAGCGATCGGCCTTCTCGCCCCGGTTCCGCCCGAGAAAGTCGTCCGCGTCGGCAACGCCTCAGTCCGGGGCGCGAAAGCGCTCCTCCTCTCGGCGATCCGCCGCCGAGAGCTGGAGACGGTCGTGGTGCGCATCGAGCACGCCGAGCTCGAAACCGAGCCAGACTTCTTTGAGTTGTTCGTCGAGGCCTGCCGGTTCTGATCGGGGCCAGAAGGCTAGCGAAGGGTTGCCACGATCGTGTTCTGAGCCGGGGCGCTACGCTCCAAGCCCTCGACGAAGCGAGTGCGACCGGCGAGTCGAGGGGAAACCGATCGGTGACACAAGCGGACGGCCGCTGGGTACTGAGTCGGCTTTCGAGCAGCGGTCGTGATTTGCTGCGCCAGCTTGGCCCCGGCGGGCCGGATCTCGGATGTGATGGAGGCAAGATGAGAGCTTTCCACGGAGCGGCGAAACGCTAGGCCGACGTCAGCAATCGGCTGGCTGGGGTTGCTCCGCCCACTCGTCGTCGGGCAACTCGGTCCACGCACCTCGGGCGGCGTCGAAGGAGGCGCATGCGAAGCGGTCTTGGCCGGTGGGGATTCGAACCCGATCGTCCGGCCGAGTTCCCGGCGGCCAGAAAGCACATCCGAAGACCACGACCTCAAGGGTTTGGGTGCCGGCATACTGCGCCCGAGCAACCTGCTCTCGCCCGTCGGTGATACCCACACACCAGCGTTGCCAGATCCCGTCCGGTGTGCGCCAGTTGTACTCGCGATGGAGGACTATCGGACGAACACGGGAGGCTTCGGGAGACTCGGACTCGAACCCGGGTGTTCTGCGTCGTTGCCCGTGCGCTGGGGGGACGATGTCGGTCGGGTGGACCGTCACGACGAAGCCGCGGTAGTCAGGTGAGTAGCACAACTCCCACTCTGTCACGCCGCAAAGGCTAGCACTGGTGAACATCGTCCGAGACGGCCATACGAAGCCAGGCCGCCTAGCTCTAGTTCCCAATCACGTTGTTGACGGGTGAGGGCCCGTATCGTTCGGTTGCTGGTGTTGCAAGCCACAACCGAAGAGAGGGCCCTCATGTCCCATGCTAACGCCCGCCTGACTCCGAAGGGCCGGTCGATCCTGGTCGAACGGATCGGCTCTGGCTGGACGATCACCGCAGCGGCTCGGGCGGTCGGCATCAGCCGCCAGACCGGGTCGAAATGGTGGTCGCGATATCGGGTCGAAGGTTCGGCCGGCCTCGTCGATCGCCGGAGCCTCGTCCGCCGCCAGGCCCGCGCTCATCCACCTGAGCTGGCCGAACGAGTCTGCGCTCGACGTCGGGAACTCCGAGTCGGACCTCACGTCCTCGCCTGGGAAGCCGGTCTGGCGCGTTCGACTGTCTACGCCTTTCTCCGACGGGCCGGCATCAGCCGTCTCGATCGCCTGGAGCCTCGGGAACCAGCTGTCCGCTACGAGCGCGAGCGCCCAGGCGAGCTCGTCCATCTGGATACCAAGATGCTCGGCCGGATCGGTCCAGGCGGAGGGCATCGGATCCCTGGCGTCAAGGTCAACCGCCACCGAGGTATTGGCTGGAACCATGTCCACGTCGCCATCGACGACTTCAGCCGCCTGGCCTATGCGGAGGAGCTTCCCGACGAGTCAGCTACGACGACTGCGGCGTTTCTCCGCCGAGCCTGGCGCTTCTATGCCGACCATGGCATCACAATCGAACGGCTCCTGACAGACAACGGCAACTGCTATCGAAGCCGCGCCTTCGCCGAGGCTTGCGACGAGCTCGGGCTCGGTCACCGCTGGACACGACCGTATCGACCCCAGACCAACGGCAAGGCCGAACGGATGGTCCGGACTCTCCTGGCCGAATGGGCCTATGCCAGCCCATTCACAGAGCCCGGCCAGCGTATCGCTGCCCTGAGCCGATTCCTGGACTTCTACAACCGTCGTCGTCCACACTGGTCACTCGCCGGGCAGCCGCCGATCAGTCGCCTGCCCGTCAACAACCTGACGGGGAAGAACACCTAGCCCGATGGTCCCTATCGTCCAGGATCCCGCTAGAGATCTACGTCGATGCGGAGAGCTCTCCAGGGTGCTCGCGGGCTTGGCCGAACGGCACGTCCGAGGCGCGGTCCCCTGGTCTGGGAGATTGGAGGGCCTTCAACTAAGCCGGCTCAACGACCGGCAACGAGCTACGACTGCGTGTCATTGGAACCGTGGGGCCGATGAGGTTCCGCGTCCGTCAGCGGCCTCGCTGGCCCATTGCTGCGGCAATCGCACGCACGTGAGCGGGGGAGCCCCCGCAGCACACCCCAACGACCGCGGCGCCCGCAGCCGACATGCGGCCGGCGGCCGCTGCCAGGTCGGCCGGCGTCTCCGGATAGACGGCCACGCCATGCTCTAGGTGGGGCACTCCGGCGTTGGGCTTGCCGATGAGGGGCAGCGCCGGAACGGCCGCGTGCATTCGGGCAAGGGCGCGCTCGACCTCGGCGCTGCCGGTCCCGCAGTTGGCGCCGGCGGCGCTCACCCCGAGATCTGCCAGCACCGCGATCGCCTCGGCGGGCCGGACGCCCATCAGCGTGGCTCCGCCGGCGCCGAAGGCCAGCGTGGCCACAACGGGCAACCCAGGGGCACCCTGACGGGCACCCTCGATCGCCGCGCGAGCTTCCTCAAGATCGGTCATCGTCTCGATCCACAGCACGTCCACTCCGCCCGCGGCAAGCGCAGCAGCTTGGCGTGTGAAGCCTTCAACCGCTTTCTCAAACGGCAGAGTGCCGAGAGGCGCCAGGAACTCGCCCGTGGGGCCCATCGATCCCGCCACGACCATTCCGCTGCCGCTCTCGCGACGCGCGAGCTGGGCCCCCGTCCGGTTGATCTCATCGAGGTGCCCGGCCAAGCTGTGCAGCGCGAGCCGGGTCGGGTTGGCCCCGAACGTGTTGGTGAGCAGGATCTGGGCGCCCGCTTCGCGATAGGCGCGATGGACCGACCGCACGGCAGCCTGTCCGGCGGGCTCGAGTACCCAGCGTTCGGGGGCGTCGCCCGCGGGCAGCCCGAGTTCGGCCAACCGCGTGCCCATGGGGCCGTCGGCAACGATCGGGGTGCGGTGCGCGAGCAGCGCGAGGAACGGGTTCGGAACGGCGGAGAGGGCAGCGCTCACTTCGGCTCAAGGATAGTCGTCCCACCGATGCGGCGGCGATCGGTACGGATAGCCTGCCTCTTGGGGGCCCTTGCTGCTCTCGGGCCAGGAGCGCCTGACGCGGCCGCTCGAAAGTCACCGCCGGCCGCTGGCCGTCGGACGGTCGCTGCTCGACATCCCGACGAGCTGTGGTCTCTCTCCTCGCTTCTTGCCGGCGCACCGGCGGATGCCACGGGTGGTTCGTGGCAGTAGTCGGCAGTGAGACGGCCTCTCCCCCGAACCACGGCCGAGGGCCCCGGGGTCAGCTGGGCATACCGTCGGGTCGGCACCGTGGAGGAGTGGCCCAGGTATCGGGATACCTCGGCTAGCCATCAGGTGCGGGATCGCGTTCGGCCCGTGCGCACAGAATTCGAAGGACAGTGGGTCGTACAATCCCGTGCAGGCAGCCATCTGAGGAGGATGGATGATCGACGATTTCGACACGATCCTGAATCTGGTCGGCGCGCTCGACAATACGCTCGGCGCGGACACACCGCGCGAGCGGTTCCGCAAGTACCTAGCGGGGCTGACCGAGCTTGGCTTTGTGCGGGACGCCGTGCAGACCTGCACAACGCACTCTGGGCCCCAGTACGCGCGCGCCTTGCAGGATCTTGTGAACTACCTCGGTTCGCTCATGGGTTTCCAGGTCGAGTTCGGGTGGTACGCTGGAGTCCAAGGGCAGGTCGGACACGATGGCCTGTGGCGCAGTCGGGAGCACGTCGTTGTCGTCGAAGTCAAGACGACAGATGCATCCGCCATCAGGACCGACGTTCTGTCGAGCTACATTGACAGCCTGAGGTCTGATGGCCGGATCAGTGCTGACGATCGTGTGATCGGCCTGTACGTCTGTGCGCGGGTCGATCCGGATGTGAAGCAGCTGGAGCGCGCGATCGTCGCGGAGAAGCGAACGCAGGAACTCAGGGTAGGCAGCGTCGGTGCTGTCCTGTCGCTCGCCGAGCTGATCCGCGAGGAGATCATCAGTCACGACGAAGCGCTGGCGATCCTGTGGCCATCGGTCGTCTGGATTGACGACACAGTCGGCTTGCTGCAGCGCATCGCTGCCGGCGCATTAGAAGTCTCAGAGCCGGCGCCAGCAGCGGGCGGTCCCGTCGCCGCGGCTGCCGGGCTTACCCGGCCGGCGCATCAGGCTCCCCCGGCGCTCCCTGCTGCTCCCCCTCGACAGCGGCATTACTACCTAATCCCCGTCGCTGACATCCCCGACGAAACGGCGCGCGAAACGATCGAGAGGCTGATCCGCTGGAACAGCATGTGGGCCTTTGGCCAGAACACTCCGAACCGATCGAAGATCCAGCCTGGCGACCACGTGGCGTTCTACCAGGCGTCCGTAGGTGTGGTGGCAACAGCGGAAGTTGGCTCCGTGCCTGAAGACAAACCGATGCCAGCTATCGTCAAGGAGCCCCTGAAGTACCGGTGGACTTTCCAGCTGAAGGATCCTCGCCTCTTTCTTGACCGACCCATTGCCATCGATGCAGTGATGCGGGCCAAGCTGGACGGGTTCTCGGGCCGTGACCGGGGGAAGGCTTGGGGCTTGTTCGTCTCCGCCACGAGCCTTGTGACCGAACACGACTTCAAGTTGCTTACCGGCACGGCCTAATGAGGGCGCGGGGTGAACGCCACTGACACTATTCTGGCCACGCTGGACGCTCTGATCACGAAGGGCAACGAACCCCCCTCGTCCATTCGGCACGAGTCGGACATGTCCTGCCGTCTCTACAACAGCTGGCAGGTCCAGGCCCTGACCTGCATCGACGTTGTCGCGGGGTCGGACAGCGAGTATCACCAGAAGTTCGCTCTCCAGACCAGGACCGAGGGACCGGTTGCGGCTGCCATCGGGGTGGGTGTGCTGTCGGCGTTGCGGGAAGACGTAGCCAACGGCTACCTGCGCCGGACCGCAGACCTGGTGTCCGCCCACGTGTTCAACGACTTCTTGGAGATGGCCGATCACCTGCTGTCGGCGGGCTACGACGCGCCGGCGGCCTCGCTGGTGCGTGCCGTACTTGAAGATGGGCTGCGGCGGCTCGGCGTCGCGAAAGGCCGCAAGGTGGCAGCCGGCGACGACATCAGCACCCGTATAGTCTCGGGGCGACTCTACTTGCCCCGACCAGCAACTCGAACGTGCCCCCGTGCCCGAACGCGTGTTCTGACGTGCCCGATCGATGCGGTTTCCGGCACCGAGGTGGGGGATGCGCTCTGGTACTCTGCCGAACTCGGGAGCCTCAGCCTACGAGCCCCGCTCGGGCGAGAGCATCGGCAGCCCGAACGCCAAGCGCTTCGGTCGTCTGCAAGGCATAGCGGCGCGTCGGCATGGTCGAGGAGTGGCCCAGATACCGGCTGACTTCCTCGAGCGGCATCCCGTTGTTGACCAGAAGCGTCGCTGTGGCATGGCGGATGCGGTGAGAGCCGAAGCAACGAAGGCTCCCACCTCCCACGTGATAGCGGCGCGTGAGCATCAGCGAGAGGGCGTTCATCGTCAATGGCCGTGGCAGACCGCCTGCGTGCGAGAGGAAGAGCCAGTCCGGATCGTCGGTGTGAGTAGGGGAGGCAGGTAGGAAGGCGCCACGGCCGCGCTCGAGGTAGGTGCGTAGCGCGGTCGCGGTCCCGGGCTGCAGGGCGAGTTCTAGTGTCTTGCCGCCCTTGGCCCGCCGGAAGCGTATGACCGAGCGTTCGAAATCGATGTCCCCCAGGCGCAAGAGCCGCACACTCGAGTTACGAGCGGCGGTTGTGACCAGGATGGAGACGATCGCCTGGTCGCGCAGATCAAGGGGGCGATCCCCGGCACAGCCCCGCTCGAGCGCGTGCAGATCGTCGAGTGTCGCGCTCTTGGTCGGCGTCTCCTCCGACGGGAGTAGGGGATTGAGCGAGGCTCGCCGGCGAGAGCGTCGGAACGGGTTGACCGCGAGGATGCCCTCATCGACGAGCCAGATGGCAAGCGAGCGTAACGGTCGGACGTAGGCATTGACGCTGTTGGCGGAAAGCGTCTCGAGCGATCCGGCAGCCAATGAGCGTCCGAGGGCATCGGGGCCCCCTCGCCAGACACCGCAGACCTTGGGTCGCGCCCGAAGGTCGCTGACGTAGTCGACGAGGGTCATGAAGTCGAGCGACTCGGTCGTCACGGGTAGCCCATTGGCCTCGAGCCAGTCGACCAGACGGGCGAAGTCATCGGCGTGCTTGCGTCGGGTCACCTTTGCCCAGGTCGAGCCGAAGGTCGCGGTGTACTCGGCGATGAGTGGCGCCAAAGCCAGGGCCGGAAGGCTATCGGGTCTGCGCGGGGGCCTCGTGAACGCCACACGCGAAGCGGTCTCGACAGGGTCGTCCGCTCGCGCTAGCATGACGCTATATTACGTCAGAATGGCGCTTCGAGCAACCATCAAGCCAGCGCGGACCCCAAGGAGGATCACGTCTTGACCCCGACCGACGAGGCGTTCCGAGACGCCCTCCGCGACGTACTCGCCCGATCCGGTCTCTCGATGCGAGCGCTCTCGGCGGCCATGGGCCGCGACCCCGGATATATCGCTGCCCTCCTCGATCCCACGCGTCCATCACGGGCGCGTCCGACACCGGCAGACCTTCTCGCGGCATCGGATGCCACAGGGTTCAGCTTCGTCGAACTCCTCGAGAGCTTGTGGGGGATCGATCCTGAGCACCTTGGGCGCGAACGCGGGGACTCTGGTGCGGCGGATGCGCCGATGCGTCGGCTCAGCGCCGATGAGCGGGCCCTCGTGCGCGACTTTGCCGAGCTTCTGGTAGCTCGTCGGTCGAGGCGCCCTCAGCGGCGACCGGCGGTGAAGTAGAAGTCGTTGCCCGTGCCATTGAGGTCGGCGGCGTAGACGGCGGCATCGACTAGATCGTCGTGCTCGCCGTTGGGGAAGGCGAGTAGCTGGCGGGGGAACTCGCCTGGATCGCTCGGTCCGGTGCCCATGCCGGGCGCGCCCCGGAGGAAGAAGACCTTGCGGCCCTCGAAGCGGGCAGCCAGCGTGCGCGAGCGCGTCACCTTGTCCGAGTCGGGATGGACCGGTAGCGCCGGCAGTCGGGTCTTGCCGAGCATCTCCCGGACGAAGGTGCTCTGGTGCTGGGTGGCCTCGATATTCAGCACGGTGAGCTGGCGTGGCACTTCCGGGTAGCCGCTCGCCCCGCAGAAGCCCGGCGGCAGAAGCTTGATCGGCCAGAGGAGGCGTGGCCCAAGCGGGTTGTTCCCGACCGTCCCGACCAGGCTGCCGTCATCGTCCTGGCCGGTCAGCCACCGCCGATGACCCTCGTCGAGTCGGGCGGCAAAGGCTCCCACGAAGTAGAGGTCGTGCGTGCCGAGGTCCTCGATAACTTCGAGGGCCGCGGTGTAGTCGGAGCGCTCGCTCTTGCTCGCCGCGAGGTCGAGCCCGACGCGTCGAGAGCCCGCGGGCACGCTATCGACCCAGGCGAACCAGTCGCGCTTGAAGATGTTGCCGCCCATGCCCGCTGGATCGTTCTGGTATTGGAGATCGAAGAGAGCGCTGCCCATATCGACGCGCTTGGCCTGTAGACGGTCGAGCGACCAGTACCCGGGCCAGAGGGCGGTCCCGTCGTCGGCTATCGCCTTGTAGGTCAGATGTGGCCAGCCCTTGCGGATCAGCTCGGCGTAGATGTCGTCCTCATGCCAGCGGGTGCCAAGGAAGATGCGTTTGCCGTCGGGGGTGAGCATCGGGTCGACGACGGTGAGATACGTCTCTAGGGCCTTGGCTCGTCCCGCCGCAGTCGCGTTCTCCTGGAGACCGACCGGGTCGTCGGCGAGCAACTCATCTAGCCGCGGTCCGGCGCGGACCGAGCCCAGGCTCATCGCAAGACACGTGACGTCCTTGCCCAGATCGACGCCGCGGACGGTCCAAGCGGCATCGGTCCAGGGCCGGCCCTCGACCCCTGCCTGGGCCCAGGGAAACACCTCGCGAAAGCGAGGGTGCTCGACGAGGGCACGGATGGCCCGCGAGCGGCTCTCCGCGTCGGCGTCGACGGCGGTCAGGATGCCGAGTCGGCACCGGCCCTCGCTGGCTCCGATCAGGCGGGCGGCGCGATGAAGAAAGAGCGTCGTCTTGGCATGGCCTCGCGGCGCCAGGATCAGGCCTCGCTCGTGACGCTGCGCAAAGCGGCTCGCCTCGCGCAGATGCTCTGGGAACACCAGATCGCTCATGTACTCCGCAAATGCCGCGTCGCTGCTGGCCGCGGCCTCACGCAGGAGCTGGCGATACCTGCTGGTCATGGCTCTGACCCCTCGTCCCCCTCGAGCGCATCGGCCTCCGCCTCGGCGTCGGCGGCCATCGCGCGAAGCCGTCGCGCCTCCTCGCGTGGGTCCAGATGCTCGGCCGGATGGTCGGCCAGGGCGATGAGGGCGACCGGGCCGCCGTCTGGGCCGGCGATCTCGGTGCGGACCGGGGCATCGAGACCCCGCAGACGGGCATAGCGCTCGGACGCCTTCAGATAGGCGTTGAGATACCCGACCCCGACGTTTGAGCCTGCGTGCATCGTCGATCGAGTGAGCGCGACGCGACCGACCTCCTCGACCATCGCGATGGCCTTGGCGCGGTCCGCTTCCAGCGCCTCCCCTGAGGCCCGCTCGCTCCAGGAACGTTCGATGGCCCGCATGTGGGCGCGGACCTGGCGCTCCGAGATGATGACCGGGTTGGGACACTCGGGCCCGGTGAGGGCGCGATGGATCGCAGGCGAGCGCAACCCCGCGAGCATGAAGCCTTCGATCCGGCCGCGGAGGGCAGCAAGCTCGGATGCCGGCCGTCGGCCACGGGCGGCGCGAGGCGGTGCGGCGGGGTGATCGGTTCCGGGCCGCGATTTGGGCGTGCTCATGGCCGCGCCACCCGTGTCGCCCGCGACCCAGTAAAGGTCTGCCAGCGCTCGATCGCCACCTGGACATAGCGCGGATCGAGCTCCATCGCGAGGCAGCGCCGGTCGCTTCGCTCGGCGGCGATGATCGTGGTCCCGGAGCCAACGAACGGGTCATACACCACATCTCCGGGGGCGCAGCTGTTGCGGATCGCCCGCTCGACAAGCTCGACCGGCTTCATGGTCGGGTGTAGATCGCTGCGGCCTGGTCGAGCGATCTCCCAGACGCTATCCTCGCCTCGATCGGCGCGGAAGGTGTGGGCCGCACCATCACGCCAGCCATACAGGATCGGTTCGTGGCGGTAGTGGTAGTCGGAGTGACCCAGAACGAAGCGGTCTTTCACCCAGACCAGGGTCTGGCGGAGGGTGAGGTTGGCGTCGGCCAGAGCTAACAGGAAGGCGAGGTGCGCAGGACCCGCGGGGGCGGCGATGTAGAAGGGGCCTCCGGGGCGTAGCGGGACGAGCCGGAGGGCGGCGGCGACGAGTTCACGGGTGCCCTCGATGCCGAGGTCGTCGTTGGCAATCTTCAGGGCGGCCGGCGTCTTGCCCGTATAGGCGACGCCGTAGGGTGGGTCGGTCCAGAGCAGGTCGACCGTATCCTCACCGACGAGCCGGGCGACGGCAGCGGGGTCGGCACAGTCGCCAGAAAAGAGACGATGGTGTCCGAGGGCCCACAGATCGCCGGGCTCCACATAGAGTTCGGTCGGTACGGGTACGTCGGGTACTGCATCTGCGTCGCGGGTATCGGCGAGCTCGGCCGCCCGCAGGATCGCGGCCACGTCATCGGCGTCATATCCGGTGGCGGCGAGGTTCTCTTGTGCCGCCTGTTCGGCGAGGATGGCCGCGAGCAGGGCGTCGTCATAGCCGCCCAGGTCGCTGGTGCGATTGTCAGTGAGCATGAATGCGATGGCGGAGGCGTCGTCGAGAGCCTCCACGTTGGCGGCGATCTCGCGCCAGCCGAGTGATTGGGCGGCCCGCAGCACGTGGTTGCCAGCCACCACAAAGCGAGTACTGGCCTGGACGACGATGGGCTTCTGCTGACCAAAGCGGGCCAGGCTCGCAGCTACCGCCTCGACCACACCGAGGCGTGGATTCCGTGGGTGGAGGGTGACGCTCTCGATCGGTACGACCAGCGAGCGCAGCTGCGGCGCGATCGTCGCCTCGTGAGTCGGACTGGCGTCCCCGTCGGCCCGGGCGGGCGTCGGTTGGGGACCACCTCGGCCTCGATGGCGCGGGGCCCTGGCGGGGGTTCGGCTCGACCTTTGGCTTGCTCTAACGGTCGGTGTCATGTTGGGCTCCTCGCTTGTTGGGCTTTTGAACTCAATATGGCTAGGCGAGTCGAGGGGGTCGCGATCTACTCTTTGCGCGCCCGGCGGCGTCAGTGGCCGTGCACCGATCCGGGCACGCCGGGGACGCCATTTGCGAGGCGAGGGCGCGATCGATCCCGGGCTCCTTCGGTTCGTGATCAGGTGCAGCGCCTCGCGGTCGTTGGGACCTCGGGCGCAGACGGTGGGCGTCGCTGCGAGGGCGGTCTTCATGGATGCCTCCCTTGATATCGACCATGCGTTCGGTCACTTGGTTGAGGGCATCATCGATAAGGGGGGCAGGAAGTGGCAAGGGGCCGTCGTTCTACACCGATCTACGTCGCCGACGTCCGGGGTGGTGCCATGCCAGCAGACCAGTTCGGAATGGTCGTGCCGACGCCCGCTGTGAGCTCGCTCGCGGCGACGGGCGTGGCGGTCGGGGCCGCGGCGTTCGCTCGCCCGCGCAGGTGTGGCATGATCGGGCCATGACCGACATCGGCTAGAGCCGCCCCTGATCCGACCCCGCCACTATCGGCGAGGGCAGTCAGGAGGCCGAGCCGTGAAGCTCCCGCATAGTCACATTCGCCGCGCCGACCAGAAGGCGCCACTCGCCGCCGAGTTGGGCATCGAGGAGGTCTATCTCATCGACGAGCCGCTCTGGTATCTGCGGGCAGTCGCCCTGTTTCACCGCAGCTGGCGCCGCGAGCTAGCCTTCGAATTGGGCCTGCTCTTTGTCGGGCTGGCGGTCGGCTTCATGCTCGGGCAGCGCTAGCCGGACAACCTCGAGAGCCCGCCGGGGTCGCGGTTGGCCGGCGTCGAGGTCACTCGAATGCCGGGGCGGTAATGGGAGGCCGAGAGGGGAGGTGCAGGGGGCTTCCGGCATTCCGGAGGGCTAGCCCTCCGGCCCATCGCGATGCTTGGGAAGCAGACACTCTGCCAGCTGAGTTACTCCCGCTCGGCGAGCAGGCGTAGTTATAGCAGATCGCGCGAGAGGGGCGGAAGGGGGCGATGTGGAGGCCCCCAGGGGGTCGCGACATTCTGCGCAAGAGGCAGACGCTCAGGTCATTTGGTGTTGGCAGGTCTACTCGCAGGCGTTGCTGTGGCTCCAAAAACCGGAGAAGGCTACCAGCCTGAGAGCTCACGATAAGGTTGGATATCGTGGTGGTCCGGTGGGCCCAGCGGGGCCAGACGCCAGAGGCGCCGTTAGGGGCGGACTGGGACAAAGAAGCCACGGGTCGGCGCGGACAGTGCTGATGCTCAGCACAGACAGCGGGTCGTCCTTTGGCCCTCGGCCGGTCAGGGGCGGCGACCGTCTTGGATGGCCCAGGACGCCACGTCGGCTAGGTCGTGGGCTCCACACCGGCCAGTGTCCGATCGGCCCGGTGCCGAGCGCCTGCTCAGACCGCGTTCCTAAGGCGTAGCGCGATGATCACGCCCCGGCGGTTGAACCGCTCAGCGGAAGCTAACGGCCGAGTAGATCGACCCGAGGAACCGACTCGGGACCGACGCGAGCCGCCCCGTGTCGCGGAAGCCGGCCTCCGCCGCCACGGCGGCCCAGGAGTGAAACGAGAGCGGGAAGGGGACCCACGGGTTGCCGTGGTCGGTGTCGTACTCGACGAGGACGAGACGACCAGCCGGGCGGAGGTAGCCGTGGATGAGGCGGAGGACGGCGAGCTTGTCGCGCTCGAAGTGCAGCGAGTTCGCCATCACGATCCCATCGCATTGGGGCAGCTCGAGCGGCATTGTGAAGTCGGCAACGAGCGGCGTGACGCTGACGTTCAGGAACTGGTTACGCAGGGCCCGCACCTGAACCCCGAGGGCGCGGTTGTCCCGATCGACCGTGTGGATCGAGCCGCTCGGACCGAGAAGGTCGGCCAGGGCGAGGGTGAACGCTCCTTCACCCGACCCGAGGTCGGCCCAGATCTTCCCGCCCCCCAGGACGCCCTCCCGGATCAGCCTGACATGGTCACGGTGGTCCATGGCGACCAGTCTGGCGCACGCGAGTCAACGTCGCGGCTGGCCGGTCGCGCTGTCGCACCGTCAAGCGGGCGGGACCGGGGCCTGCAAGCTGCTCTAGCACCGTCGGCAGCAGGCCCTGCGGAGGGCCGCGGGGTAGCGGACGGAAGTGCAAGTTCCAGGCTCGGAAGTGGCGAAGAAGTGCCATGCTGAGCGCATGCCGAAGCCGACCAGCAAGCCGCGCTCGACTAGCCAAATCGTCGCCAGCCATCCGTCGTGTGCCCCGCTTCTGAGGATGTATCAGGCCGCCCAACGAGCCCGACCGCGGACCTGGGGCGAAGTCGAAGACGCATTTGTCCGCGCCATGGAGGAGTTCGACGCCAACGTAGCGGCTGGCATTGCGGACATTGGCGACCTTCAGAACGGCAAGGGTGACTTCCTCAACGATCTTCTGGCCCTGTTACTGGAGGGTTGTGGCGGCGTCCAGTTGTTCTCGCGGGGAGGCGTCCGTGGCTTCGTCTTCGAAAGCCATAACCTCGACGTGACCTACCCCAACACTGGCATCGTCCGATTCACCCTGGAGGTAAAGGCCGTCGGCACGCCTCGCCACCCGTTGTCCCCCAAGCAGAAGGCGATCGGGCGACCGGGGTCGGCCGACCTGGCAAAACGTGTCAAAGAAGCGGCCTTCAAGACGATCGACCTCAAGGCCGAGTTCGGGCGGATCATGGCTGCCAGCGGCCAGGCGGCTAGTGCTCCCGGGGGCAACCTCACGACCTGGCTCCGGTCAGTCCCGCCTCGGTCGTACTTGTTCATCGCGGCCCGCATCGTCAGTGAAACCGACCTCAAGGCGACGATCGGCTTCGCCCACACGGCCGCTCAGGTGCTCGATGGCGTCGGTCTCTTCTGCTTCGGGCCGGTGTCGGAGGCCACGCCAACGACCTACAAGAAGCTTGACGTTCCTCGAGATGTGAGCATGGATTACGTCCTCTACCGCGCCTGCCAGGATCTCCTCGAGCTGCAACGCCAAGAGGCGGATAAGCCCGAGCGAATTGGCCGATCGTAGGATTGCGACATGAGCCAGGCCATCATCGAGACGCCCCAGGAAGCCAAGGCTCGAGGCGCCTTCTACACGCCTGCAGGGCTGACCCGCTTCCTCGCACGCTGGGCCATTCGGACTCCGAGCGATCGCGTCCTGGAGCCGTCGTGTGGGGACGGAGCCTTCGTTGCGGCCGTCACCGAGCGGTTTGCCGATCTCGGCGCTGATGATCTGGTCGGCCGGCTGACTGGCATCGAGCGAGAGCCCATCGAGGCGGAGAAGGTC
Organism: Candidatus Limnocylindrales bacterium; assembly: GCA_050008515.1. Taxonomy (GTDB): domain Bacteria; phylum Chloroflexota; class Limnocylindria; order Limnocylindrales; family CSP1-4; genus Fen-1039. The sequence goes on along the minus strand of JBEKMM010000008.1, from coordinate 25,775 downwards.
CGGGTTCTGGCGCCAAACGCTCAGATCCTGACTTCCGACTTCTTCGACGTTGAGCCCTCGGCGATGCCTTCGATGGATGCGGTCATCGGCAATCCCCCGTACATCCGCTACCACGGGTTCACTGGCGAGGCCCGCGAGAAAGGACTCCGTAGGGCGCGAGCGCAGGGCGTCGAGCTGACGAACCTCGCCTCGTCTTGGGCCCACTTCGTAGTCCACTCGGTCTCGTTCCTGGCGCCGCATGGTCGCCTCGCCCTCGTGCTCCCGGCCGAGCTGCTCCACACAGACTACGGCGGCCCGGTTCGCGAGCTGCTCCTTCGACGCTTCGGCTCGGTCATCGTCGTGGCATTCGATCGGGGTGTATTCGCCGATGCGCAGGTCGACGCTCTGTTGCTACTCGCATCGAACGACAACCGCCGCGGCCTGCGCGTGGTTCGGGTTCTGGACGAGCAGACCCTGAACACCCTCGACGTCGGGACCTACGCTGACCTGGCTGCGATCGCGCCGCAGGGACGTTGGAGCGGGTCGATGGATGCTGAGGCGGGATCGGTCTACGAAGAGGCGCGGGCCTCAGGCGTGGCGTCGCCGCTTGGTGCGATCGCCAGCGTCGACATCGGCTTTGTCTCCGGCGCCAACGACTTCTTCATCCTGTCACACGAAGAGGCCGCGAGCCTCCGGCTGCCAGCCGACGTGTTCACGCCGACGCTGCGCCGGCCTGGCGATGTCGCAGGTCTCCTCGCCAGCAACGGCGACCTCCGGTTGTTACTCGATCTCGCCCACCGCCCTGAACCGAACGACAAACAGCTGCTCGCCTACCTGCAGAAGGGTAAGGCGCTGGGCGTAGCGGCGCGCTACAAGTGCCGCGTCCGCCGCCCGTGGTATGCCGTGCCCCTGCCACGCTCGAAGCCTGATGCATTCCTCCCTTATATGAGCCATCTCGGGCCTCGGCTCATAGTGAACGACGCTTCCGCGTGGTCGAGCAATCTTCTGCATGGCGTCAAGTTGGGGCCGTCGGCCCCACCGCCACGCGTTCTAGCGGCCGCGATGGCGAGTTCCTTGACACTCCTGAGTGCTGAGATCGAGGGACGCGCGTACGGTGGCGGCGTCCTGAAGCTTGAGACGAAGGAGGCCGAGCGGGTGCTCGTGCCAACTCTGAGCCCAGTCGCAACGGAACGGCTCGCGGCCTTGTTCGACGTGGTGGATACCCTCATACGGGCTGGGCAAACAGAGGAAGCCGCCAGACGCGTCGACGGCGCGCTCGGCCTGGACCACCTCGTCTTGTGGCCAGCCCATCTGACCTATCGGGCTCGCCGGCTCGGCCGACGGCGAGCCGGCGCAGCTCACTAGCGGGCTCCACCCCTCGCCGAGGAGTCAACCGGGGCCGCAGGATCGTTCAACCACGAATGTCGTCTGGCCGGGCGACAGCGCGCACTGCCCATAACCCACCAGCATGCGCAGAGACGTTGGGACATGGCTTGGTCGAAGCGATACCCTCAGCGCCTCGGGCGCGATTGAGCTAGTCCAATCAGGCGCGGGCTCTCACCGTCTGGGCTGCACCTCCGGCGATCAACGACGCACTGAGTCGGTCAGATCTGGAGGCAAGAGCTTGGGGGTCAATGTGATTCAGATTCTCAATGTCGGTTTCCGGAACTTCCGCACACTTCGAGCGGTAGACATCCCGCTACAGCGGCAGAACATCCTCGTCGGCCCAAGCAATGTCGGGAAGACGTCAGTGCTTCAGGGTCTTGAGAATGCCCTCGGCGTCGGGCGACGGTCGTACGCGTTCGACGAGGAGGACGTCAGCTCAGGCGTCGACAAGACCGAGGGTTTCGAAATCCGGGTCACCTTCGGCCCTGCGTCGGGAGACTCATTCACACCCGACGAAACAGCGATCTTCGGGACCGATGTTGACTCCGTGGATGGCAAAGACAGCCTCTTCCTGGTCGTGTCCGGGGCGTTATAACATTCCTCACGGCGGCTCCTCTTGGAGTGTTATACTCCATCCAGTTTGCGACAAACTGCAGGAGTGACCAGTGGATTACACGGGCATTCTCACCGCGAAGCGCGAGCAAGTCAGTGAAGAGCTGGAGCAGCTGAAAGGGCAACTCCGCGGCTTGAGCGAGCAGATAGGACGGAGAGAGCAGCAGCTCAAAAACCTTGACGAGCTGCTGGCGCTGGAGGGCTCACCAGCGGTGGAGCGACCCGCAGGAGCGCGGCCGGAATCATCCAGCTTCCTGGACCTGGCGGCAGAGATCGTCCGCGGCAGCCAGTCAGGGGTCTACTACCGCGACCTGCTTCAAGGGATCACATCCCGAGGGGTCACCGTTCCAGGGCAAGACCCGGCGGCCAATCTGATCGCCCACTTGACCCGCGACTCGCGCTTCATCAGAACGGGTCGGGGCGTCTACGGCCTTCGGGACGTCCACGTTCCGGCAGTCCATGGTGGGCGTCGCCGTCCTCAGCCGCGGCGTCGCACCAGCTCGGCCGCAGGGTAGGCGAATGGGCAGTTCGATTGCCGTCGTCCATGACGTTGACGATGAAGACGAGCACATGGGTCTTTGCTCGTGCGGGGGTCAATGGCGTCTAGCTTCCGAAATGGTCATCCCCTTGAGCCAGCGATGGTTCGATTCGCTTGTCATGACATGCACTCGCTGCTCGCAGAGCTCCGGCTACATCTTCGACATAACCCCGTTCTTCGATCCGCGGCCAGGGGTGTGGGCCGCAGCGGCCGCTTAAGGTCACCCACCATCGCAGGAGGTGCGCCATGCCAGACAGGACCGTCATCGACAACCCTGACGTCCTCCCTTACGCGCTGTACCTACTTGGTGGGACCGGCGACTTCGTGGACGTCGAAGAGATTTTTCTCAAGTGTTACGAGCTGGCCCCCGAGAGGTTCGGCTGGCGCACGCAGAAGCTTCCTAACTACAAGACGCTCTACAAAGCTCTTCGCGACTTCGAGGCGAAGCATCCCCGGGCCATGATCAAGACCTCGAACGGTCTTGGACGTCAACTGACCGCAGAGGGGATCGAGTACGTTCGGGCGAGACTGGATCGACTGGAGCCCCTGCGGGGACCTTCCGCCCGGCCACCGGCGATTCGCGTCCGTGCCCAACGTTTACTGCAGGATCTGGTGGCGACTCCAGCGGCACAACGATTCTTCCACGGCGATACAAGGGAGCCAACTCGGTACGAGGCGGCCGAGGCATTGCTCTGTGCACCGGACAGCTCCGCGGAGGCCTGGCACGAGAGGCTGGCAATCTACCGGTCTTCCGCTGAGGCAGCTCGGCGCGGAGACGTGCTGTCGTTCCTGGAGTTCCTCGATCAAGTAGGGGCCAAGTGGTACGGAGGGGCTTCCAAGTGAAAGTCCGTGTTGGCGACACCTGGATGGTTGAGTACACCGGTCGCGCCTTCAATCAGGATGCCCAGGAGGCGATGAGCGGTGACATTGTCAGGGGCCTAATCGAGCTCATCACGAACGCAGACGACGCGTACGCCGAAGGGGCTGTGAGCGAGGTCGGCAAGATCAGCATCTCGGTCGATAGGAGCCGGGGCGCCGATTGGTCAGTTGTTGTGAGAGATCGGGCGATCGGCATGTCTGCGACCGAGCTTGTGGAGAAGATCACCCGTTTGGGCGGTAGGACCTCAGGATTCGAGCGAGGGGAGAGCCGTCGCGGCAACCTCGGGCGGGGCGCCAAGGACGTCGCGGCCTTCGGCGAAGTCACGTTCGAATCGATCCGCGACCACCGCTATGCGCGGCTCCTGCTCAGACAAGATGGCAACTCCACGCTGGAGGCCGACGAACGCGCCACTGCGAGCCATCGGGAGACCATGGGCGTGCCCCGAGGCAACGGGACGTCCGTGACCATTCGTGCCCGGGCCGGAGTGCGCTGCCCACGCCGAGACACCCTGAAGACCAGACTGTCCGGCCACTACCAACTTCGTGATGTTCTGAGCGATCCCGCTCGCAGGGTAGACCTGCACATGGTGAACAGCTCTACGACCGATTCGCTGATCTACCACTATCCAGCGGTCGCGGCGACCCCCACTTTCGAGGCCGACCTGGCTATCGAGGGCTACCCTGAAGCAAAGGCCCATCTCCGCATATGGCGTCTTCCCGACCGATGCGACGAGGGCCCTGAGAGCGCAACCAGACCATCTGGCGTGCTGATCAAGGGCAAGCGTGCGATCTATGACAACACACTGTTCGGCTTCGAGAACAAGCCGAGCGCTGGCTGGTTCGGGGGGAAGCTGGAATGTGCTTTCATCGACGAACTCGCTCGCCAGCACGACGACCGCCTCGCAGCCGGGGCACCACTGGATCCTCGCAACAACGTACCCATCATCAGCCGACGGCGAGACGGCCTCGTGCCCAACCATCCCTTCGCCCGGGCCTTGAAAGCGGCCGCTGAGGCACCCCTTGGACGTCTCATAGCGGAGGAAGAGGCAAGGGCACGCGACGAGGCGCACATCGAGGATGACCGGGCGCGTCTCGCACTCGATCGACTGGCGCGTGAACTCGGGCAGTTGATCAACGATGAGTTGCGTGAGATCGAGGCCGAGGACGTAACGGGCCCCGGGAGCGGCATCGTTCCGCCAATCCGGCTCGTCCCGGAGAGCGCGTATGCCTATCTCGGAGAAGATCGGACTCTCTCTGCGATCGTTAGGGCGGACATCGCCGCCCCCGGTGACAGCGTGGAAGTGACCGCCGACCCTGAGGGCGTCGTGGAGATCCTGGACACCGGACCACGGCTGGCTGCTCATCCGCGGAATCCTGACCTGCTCATCACTCAGGTTCGGCTCAGGCCTATTGACGCCTCATCGACGATCATCTCGGCATCCGGCGCAGGCCACACGGCAGAAGCGATCGTTGAGGTCCGAGAGTCTAGGCCCATCGAGAGAATTGAGATTGAGCCGCCCGAGACCCTGGAGTTCGAACAGCCCACATACCGCGTGGGGCTGAACAGAGAGAAGTCGGTGGTCATTCGGGCGCCTGCCCAGCTAGTCGCATCGGTCGGGGCGACCGCAGTAGTGAGCTCAAGTCACGATGGAGTGGCGGTTCGAACCCCGACAGTGGAGCTCAAGCTCGACGAGGAGTTCGAGTTCTACCGTGGCGTGGCTCGTGTCGAGGGCCGCACACTCGGAGCCTCGGCAACCGTTAGGGCCAGTCTTTCCGAGATCTCAACGACGACTCGTGTCGTCGTCACCCAAAAGGAAGAGGGCGTCCGCTACAAGATCAAGCTCGTGGACGAGGACATGAACCCCTACCGAGCAGTCAGCGACGTTGTGACCGACGAAACGACCGGTGAGCAACTTCGGTTGCTCAAGGTGTGGGTCAGACATCCGTCGCTCCGACCGGTGCTCGATACCGATGGCGTTCACAGCCGTGCGGCGCGCCTGGTCATCGCTGAGGCGGTGGCAGACGTGGCAGCTCGACTCGTCGTCAGAGAGCTGTACCGAAAGCGGCGCGGCCTTGAGGAGTTCACCGCAGACCGGCTGTATCTCGAACACTACAGGCGGGTTACACGGTTCCTGCCGAGAACTCAACAATCGCTTCTGGCAGATCTTGAACAGCCGTCCGGGATGTTGGACATGGGGGAACTGGGGTAACAGACCGTCGATGATGAGCGATGTGCTAGCCGTCGATCGCAGACAGGAAGCGACCCCTAGAGCCCCGCGCATATTCCTCGCGGATTTCGATCGCAATCCACTTCCGTCCAAGCTCCTCGGCGCTCGCGCCGGTGATGTTGCTACCGGCGAATGGATCCAAGATCAAGTCCCCAGGTTCCGTCAGGAAACGGATGAAGAACTCGGGAATCTCACGTGGAAACCGTGCTGGATGGATCGGCAGGCCCATCGAGCGGCAGTACGTGGCGTATGTGTCGCCTCGTGATCGCGTGTGCGCGATCGCCAGCAGATTGCTCGGGATCGCCCCACCTCGATCGGCTCCGAACCCGTTCCCCACACGGTGGCCCGAGGGTCGGGGCCCGTGGTTGTAGCCCTTCTCAAACAACACCCTCATGTCCGGACCGTAGGGACGGAGTACTCGACGGTTGTCTGCCTTCGGATGGTCGGTCTTCGACAACCACCAGATGGGTGTCACAGCGTCCTTCACCCGCTCTCGCCGGACGTTCACCCATTCTGCCGGGCCCGGGATCTTGGCGCGGTTATACCCGTAGAACTCCTGGGCCAACTGGAACCCGATATCACTCACCAGGGCTATCAGGAGCTCAAGGTGGTAAGTAGACCGAATCGGTCTGCCTCGCTGCCAGCTGCCGCCAACCTCTAGGACTAGGCTCCCGTCGTCTCGAATCACCCGGTAGGCTTCCCGCGCAAAAGGGAGGAACCAAGCGGCATACTCGTCCTGCCCCTTGTTCCCGTACTTCTTGGGCGTGCTCAGGGCAAAGGGAGGAGAGGTGATGATCGCCTGCACAGACCCCGTCGGGATCTGACTCAGCGCCTCAAGGCTATCGCCGACCCACATCTCCCCGAGGTCGGTTCTGTAGAGCGGTGCACGTGCTGGCAGTTCGGTCGTCACGAGGTTGCATGGTAGGCCAGAAGAAGGGGCTGGGAGTGGCAGGGCCGCCCAGCTCAGGGGCGTCAGCTAAGGTTGCGCTCAACCTCCAGTGCTTTCTCTATTTCCACGACCGCGGTGGGGGGCATCGGAGTCCGCCGCTTGGAGCGCTTCAAAGGGGTGGAGTGGCGCGTACCGGCTAGGTAGCTCCGGTCAAACGCTGGTTACCCGCAGCACTCTGGTTCGCCCTGGGAATCGTGGAGGCCTCTGGACTGCCCTGGGTTTCGTGGAGTCGGATAACTGGAATCATGCTGCTGTCCACCGCAGGAGGCAGCAATGGCAAGACGGGGTCAGCCTGGACGGCCTCCGATTGACCCAGAGGTTCGTGAACTCGTCCTCAGAATCGCGAGGGAGAACCCGCGGTGGGGCTGCGTACGGATCGAGGGCGAGCTTCGTAAGCTTGGGATCAGGGTATCTGCCACGACCATTCGCACCCTGCTCCGGATCGCGCGACTCGGCCCCGCCCCGAGGCGGACGGGACCAAGCTGGACCGAGTTCCTCCGCGCTCAAGCGCAAGGGGTCATCGCGTGCGACTTCTTCACCGTCGAGACTGCCTGGCTCCAGACGCTCTACGTCCTGCTGTTCATCGAACTTGGGAGCAGGCGGATCCACCTGAGCGCTTCGACCGTGCATCCCGCCGCCGCCTGGGTCACTCAGCAGGCCAGGAACATCGCCACGGACCTCGATGGTCGCTCGCCCGCCATCCGGTTCCTCATCCACGACCGCGACACCAAGTTCGTCGGTCCCTTCGACCAGGTCTTTCGCTCGGAGGGAGCAAAGGTGATCCTGACTCCGATCCAGGCCCCCAACGCCAACGCCTACGCGGAACGGGTCATCGAGACCGTCCGGGCGGAGTGCACCGACTGGACGCTGATCCTGGGTCGGCGGCATCTCGATCGGACGCTCCGGACGTATGCCGAGCACTACAACCGTGGACGGCCCCATCGCGCTCTCGCTCTTGCGACACCTGTGGCGAAAGGCGAGGCCTCGATGGCTGTGAGCCCACCAGACATTCGCCGACAGGACCTGCTCGGCGGCCTGATCCACGAGTACCATGGCCGCGCCGCGTGATCGAATCTGGATTTCCGACCCCCACTGGGTCGCAGGCGACGAAGAGCGCCTCACCGCTGGCTGCGGTTACGACCCCGTGGAGCGTCGTCAACGAGGTTGGCTGCTGCGCTCCGAAGATGTTGATGCAGACAATCACCGACCGGGAGATGTCAACCTCGTCGCCGACCACGATGTCCCGGACCTCCATGTCGTTATCCCCTACCGTCCCCAGCTGGAATGGGCCCAGGACGCTCCTGCTCCGCCCTCTCATATCCGAATGTTGTCCAACGCTCTCCTGCTGGATGGGCTCCGCGGACCTTACTCGATCCGTCGGATACCAAGCGTGAGAACGATGCACGAGGCGGGTCGCATCTCCCCAGTGAGGATGGCCAGGCCGAGGCGCTCGGGGTCGAACACTGTCGTGAGCTGCGACCCGCGCACCGTTCCGATCTTCACGCCTGGAAGGAGCCTCTCGTAGTCGGCCCAAATCTCGGGGAGGGAGTCATCCTCATGCGTCGCCCCGACAGCGGCCTCGATCGGCACGGCCTGCGCGAGCGGCCCGAGGACGTCCGCCACCCCGAGCAGGCCAGGAGCGAAGTTCAGCTGCACGCGGGGGACGGAGGGGCCGAGGAGGGTTGCGCCCGGGAAGTGGGCATCCGCCACGAGCACTCGCGACGAATGGCCCGCCCGCGCGAGGGCGGCCAACACATCGGGATGGGTAATTGCTCCGAGTATCATTGACCGAACCTTTCGTGTTGGTCCGCCGCGAGTGCGGCGTGGGTGGACGGGGTCTCTCCTGTTGTATTGGCCTCTATCTCCACGCGGCGTCAGGTCGGCGCTCTGGCGGTCGGCAGCCCGAGCTGACTCTTCGCCAAGCCCCAGCGCGGCCTACTGGTGGCCCTGTTCGATCATTGGATAGATAACGAGTTCCGTGACCCTGGCGTTTGCCGGCTGCGTGACAGCGTAAGCAACGGCCTGCGCGATCGTCTCCGGACGAAGTCGATCGAGACCGGCGACGTCCTCCCGGCTGAGGCCCGTGCCGATCGCCCAGTCAGTGTCCACTCCAGCCGGACAGATGGCTGTGACTTTGATGTTCTTCTCGCGGAGCTCGATGTCCAGGGAGCGGGAGAGCCCGATCGTGGCGAACTTGGTAGCGCAGTACACGCCCGCATTGGCAAATCCCTTGAGGCCGCTGATCGATGCGATGTTGACGATCGATCCACCACCCTGGCGTTCCATCACCGGGATGACCGCGCGGCAGAACAAGAACACGCTTCTAACATTCGCGGCGATCTGCCCATCGAAGTCCTCGTCTGTCGCCGCGCTCAGTGGCCCAAGGATGCCGATCCCGGCATTGTTGACCAGGATGTCGATTCGGCCGAACCGGGCGATTGCGGCGTCGATGACTCGGGTTACGTCGTGGGACACGGCTGCGTTGCCCGGGATCGCCAAAGCGTCCGACCCAAGGGCGCGAATCTCGGACGATAGGTCCGCCAATGGCCCGGCGGATCGAGCCATGGTGACGAGGCTCGCGCCTCGTCGTGCGAGCTCGAGGGCGGTCGCCCGGCCGATTCCCCGACTCGCACCAGTGACAATCGCGACTCGATCACTTAGCTCGGACATTGACGCGTCCTCCCGGGCAGTCGAAGGGGATGCGCGGGGTCGACCGGACGGAGGGAGAGAGCCCGATCGATCCCGCGCGTGGGCTACAAGGAGAGTGGTACCGAGGACCTCGTCTACTTGAACTGGGCGACGTTGTCCTTGGTCACGAGCTTGAACGGGATGTCGATCAGAGGATCTACCGTCTGACCGTTGAGGATCTTCACTGCGGTCTGGATCGCACCGGTTCCCTGGGCAACGGCATCCTGGAACACGGTGGCGGTCAAACCTCCCGACGAGATCGAGGTGAGTGCCTCGGCCTCACCGTCGAGGCCCATGATCGCCTTGAACTCGCTGCGGCGGCCTGCTGCCTCGATTGCCGAGAGCGCCCCGAGGGCCATCTCGTCGTTCTGGCAGATGACCGCCTGGACCTGGCCGGTCGAGTACTTCTGCAGGAGGTCTTCCATGATCGTCTTGCCTTCGGCCCTCGAGCCGTGGCCCTCGAGCTCAGTAGCGATCGAGATCTCGGGATGCTTCGAGAGAATCTCGGTGAATCCTTGCTTCCGAAGGTTGGTGGACGCTCCGCCGTACTGCCCAACCAGGTAGATGATCTTGCCGCCGCCGCTCCCAAGGGTGTCCACGACGTACTGACCCTGGATCTCGCCGGCCTTCACGTCGTCTGACCCCACGTAGGTCACGACCTTGCCTCCACTCGACGCGAAGCTGGCGTCGAGCTTGGTGTTCACGAACATGAGCGGGATGCCGGCATCGTTGATCTTCTTGGCTGCAGCGCCGGATTGCGTGACGTCGACCGGGACCATGATCATCAGGTCGACCTTCTTGGTGATCAGGTCCTCGACCTGGCTGAGCTCCGTGTCGACCTTCTGTCGGGGATCAAGTGAGTCGAAGCAGACGCCTTCCTTGGCAGCTTCGGCCTTCATCGCGTCATTGAGTGTGACCAGGAACGGGTACTGGAGGCTGAGCAGCGTTGCGCCGATCGTCTTGGTACAGGCGGCCGGAGCGCTGCCTGCGGGGGCCGTCGTCCCAGTAGCTGCAGGCGCGGGAGTGCTTCCGCTGCTCGAACAAGCGGCCAGCACCAGGGCCAGGCTGATCCCGAGGATGCAGCCCCGAGTCGTTCTGAACGTCGTCATCGCGTCGTTTCCTCTCTTCTGTGACGATTGATCCTTTGTCATGGGTCGCGTCCTGGGCACCACCTCCCACTCCGACGGCAGCTCCGTCGTTGCTTGTCTGCGAGGCCTATTGGGACTTCCAGCGGTTCAGCACCACCGCCAGCACCAGCACGATCCCTTTGATCATCTGCTGGTAGTAGGAAGCGACATTGAGGAGGTTCAAGCCGTTCACGACCATGCCGAGCAGAAGCACGCCGAGGATGGTCCCGCGGACCGTTCCCACGCCGCCGAACAGGCTGGTTCCCCCGATGACGACTGCGGCGATGGCATCCAGCTCGTAGCCAGTCCCCACCAGCGGGTCAGCACCGTCCACGCGGGCCGTTAGAACAACGCCGGCCGCGGCGGCCAGCAATGCGGACAGCAAATAGACGCGAAGTAGTACTTGGGAGACCGGGATGCCGACATCACGAGCCGTTTCGATGCTCCCGCCCACGGCGTACACATGGCGCCCGAACTTCGTCTTCGAGAGCACGAGATCGGCCACCAGGCCCGCCGTCAGGAAGACGATCACGGGTATGGGCACCGGACCGATCGAACCCTGGCCGAGGACGTCAAACTGCGGGTTGAGGCCGCCAGTCGGTTGTCCATTCGTGTAGACCAGAGCGAAGCCCCGAGTTCCGGCCATGACCGCGAGGGTTGCCAGGAACGGCAGAATCTTGCCTCGAATGATCAGGAGCGAGTTGATCCCACCGACGACGAGGCTGACGCCGAGGCCCGCTACGAGTGGAAGCAGCAGGCCGCTGCCAGGGTCGATCGCAACCCTGGCGGCGACCACAGCAGCCACGCCTACCACTGCCCCAACCGAAAGGTCGATTCCAGCAGTGATCATCACGAAGGTCATGCCGATCGCCACCAGGCCGATGACCGATGATTGGCGAACGACGTTGACCAGGTTCCCGACCGTCAAGAATCGATCGGAGGCTAAGGCCATGAAGACGAAGTACCCCGCGAACACGACAAGCAGGCCGTAGTCGCCGATGCGGTGTTTGATCCGCTCCCGGCGCTCGAGCGCAGCCGCCCGTTGCTCGGCCTCAACCTGGAACGCGGTCATGCTCCGGCCTCCTCGGCACCGTCGCGTCCGTGAGAGATGAGGCGGCTGACCTGCTCCTGGGTGACATCGTCCTTGTTGAACCGCCCGACGATGCCGCCCAGCCGCATAACGGTGATGCGATCCGCCACGGCGAAGATCTCGTCGAGCCTGTGACTGATAACGATCACTGCCACGCCGAACTGGTGAAGACGCTTTGTCAGCTCGAGCAGCTTCTCGACCTTGCCGACGGCCAAGTTGGCGGTAGGCTCGTCCATGATCACGAGTCGGGCATCGAATGCCAGCGCGCGGCCGATTGCGACCACCTGTCGCTGACCACCGGAGAGCCTGCGGACTTTGAGTTTGGGGTCCATCTCTAAGTCGAGCAATTTGAGGATGCGGAGGGTCTCGGTCGTCATCCGACGCGTGTCAAGGAATCGGATCAGGCCCCCCAGGTGCCGGCGCTCGACCTCGCGGCCAAGAAAGATGTTCGCTCTGATGTCCAGGTTCTCTGCGAGAGCGAAGTGCTGGAAGATCATCTCGATGCCCATGTCTCGCGACTCGCTGGGCGACGAGAAATGAACGCGCTTCCCGTTGACTTCGATGGCTCCGCGGTCAGGGTCGTAGACACCCGTCAGGATCTTCATGAGGGTCGACTTACCCGCAGCGTTGTCACCGACGAGGCCGTGGGTCTCGCCTGGCATCACGTCGAAATAGACGCCGTGGAGCGCACGGACGGCTCCAAAGGTCTTCCAGATGTCCTCGAGCGCCACGACGGGCACCCTCGGCTGGGGCTCAGTGGTCATGCTCATCGGAGCAATACCCCGTGATCGAGTTGGTGACGTGTGCGATAAGCAGCCTTGCAGGCCCTTTGTCGGTGAACGACCGAGCAGTGCAGTGCGTGATCTGGATCGAGGGCCTCAAGTGCGGTGACTCTCTGGGCTGCTCCTCCCCTAAGGCGGGTCTGCCGATCGCTGGAGCCTGCAACGTTCAACCCTCCCATACTGTCGCTTCGCCGCTTGGGGCGCCGTGACGGAGGCCCCCATCTGAGACTTGGCGTGCCCGGACGTGTCGGCCCGGGGCGCTGTTGGCGGGCTTCGAAGCATTGAGCCGCCCGAGCAAGTTGAGATACTCGCCGAATGCTGCGTCGAGCCTTGAGCCGCTGCCAGGGTCGGGATCGACACTCGCAGACACACCACGGAACTGCGCTGCCGCCTCGTCCACGGAACTCCACCAGCCGAGCGCGACTCCGCCGAGCAGCGCCGCCCCCTCGGCCGCACCGCCTTCGCCCTTGGATACGGGGAGGCCGAGAGTGTCGGCCAGGGTCTGTCGCCACAGGACGCTCTGTGCACCCCCGCCGGAAAACCGAACGTGGCGGATGCGGAGGCCATCGCCGATCCATTGCTCCACCATCCGCCGGATCTCGAAGGCGACCCCTTCGAGGATTGCCCTCACGAAGTGACCCGATCGGTGGCCAGTGCCAAAGCCGACGAAGGCCGACGGTATGGTTGGCTCCATCGCTTCCCGCTCTCCCAGCATGAATGGCAGGAACAGCAGGCCGCCGGCCCCAGCGTCGACCTGCTCAGCTGACGCCAACAGCTCCCCGATTGAACGGCCAGGGTGGAATGTTGCGCGGTACCAGTCGAGGCTGAGGCCCGCTGCATGCATCGAGTTGAGGGCGAGCCAGCGCCCGTCAATGGCGTGGCAGAATACCCCTCGAGCGGGAGAGAGGCACGTGACTACCACGACTCCCGAGGTGCCGATCGTGACGCCGAGGACGCCCGGCTTAACAGCCCCCATCGCCGCCGCCTGTGCGGCCTGATCGGCCGCGCCCGCGGCGATGGGCGTTCCTTCGGCCAGCCCCAGAGTCCGCGCTGCTCTCGCCGTCAGGAGCCCGGCAACCGAGGCGGAGGGCACGCATTCGGGCAGCCACCGCTCCGGTATTCCAAGCGTGTCGGTGATGCGGCCGGACCACACCCACCGATTGATGTCGAACATGCCGGTTCCCGACGCGTCCGAAGGCTCGGTGGCCAGCACATGCGTCATCTCCAAACGGAGCCAGTCCTTCGGAACGACCACGTGCTCGATGCGTCCGTACACCTGTGGCTCGTTCTCCCGGATCCACAGGAGCTGCGGCAACGTGAACGCAGGGATGAGCGCGTTGCCGGTGATCTCAGGCAGGTCGGGGACCCGCCGCGATGCCTCCCGACACTGGGTTGCCGAACGCTTGTCGGACCACAAGATGGCCGGCCGGAGAACTCTTGTCTCCGCGTCGAGCAACACGAGGCTGTGCATCTGCCCGGACAATCCGACGCCGACAATATCTTGGGGCTTCGCCCCGGCAGCGCGTACCACCCGCTTCGTCGCCACTACCGCTGCGGCCCACCAGTCGGACGGGTCCTGCTCTGATCCGTCCATCACTGAAGCCTCGGCGTGATACGGGCCGGACGCGGCGGCAAAGGCAGGGCCGTCGGCGGAGACTAAGGCCGCTTTACAGCGGCTGGTGCCGACGTCCAGTCCGAGGATGTAGCTCATTCGCCGCGGCCCTCACCGAGGTCCCAATCGGGAAGCTGCCGGCTCATCTCCCAACCCCACGTCAGTATCGTCATGGACCAGCGCGAAGTCAAGACCGCACTGTACATAACCGGCCAGCTTATGCGCAGTGCATGGCGTAACATGGTCGCGATCAGAGCAAAGGACCCCATCCGGGTTACAGTTGCTGTCGGCTACGGACGTAAGGCCGCAGGTAGAAGGGAGATCGGGCCGTGACTGACGGGCTGCGCGACAGAGAACCGGCGCCGTCGGGCGTCGCACGGATGCTGTCGCTGATCATGGCGGGCGAGGCACGTAGTCGCACCGAGCTAGCTCAGAAGCTCGGCCTCTCGCGAGGGACGGTCTCCCAGTGGCTCGAGGCGCTGTTCGAATCCGGCCTCGTGCGCGAGAGCAACGAAACACTCCGCAGCGGGGGTCGCCCTGCAAGAGCGCTCTCATTCAATGCGGGCTTCGGTATCACCCTGGCAGCCGACATCGGGGAGACGCACACGCGTGTCGCGATCACAGATCTCGAACCGCGCGTCCTGGTTGAAGAAGTCGGTCCCTTGGACGTGGCAAGTGGCCCCGAGCCTGTCCTTCGATGGGTGTGCGATCGGTTCCGGACGCTGCTTGGCGAGGTCGACCGGCCGGCAGGCGATTTAGTTGGCATAGGTCTCAGCCTACCGGCGCCCGTCGACTACGGCGCTGGTCGAGTCGTCGGCCCGTCGATCATGACAGGCTGGGATGGCTTCGAGATCCGGGAACGGATCGGCCGAGAGTTCGACGCGCCTCTCGTTGCCGACAACGATGTCAACGTCCTGACGATCGCCGAGCACCGTGGCTACTGGCCGAGCGTGGATCAAATGCTCTTCGTAAAGGCTGGGACCGGGATTGGCAGCGGGATCATTGCAGGTGGGTCGATCTATCGGGGAGCTCAAGGCGCGGCTGGCGACATCGGCCACATCCGTCTAGGAGGACACGACGAACCGCTGTGTCGATGCGGGAGCATCGGCTGCGTCGAGGCACTCGCGGCCGGGTGGGCGATCGCGCGAGACCTTCGGACAAGAGGCTTCAAGGCCACGGATGGTCGCGATGTTCTGGGCCTCGTACTCCGCAACGAGCCCATGGCGGTTCAACTTCTCCGCCAGGCGGGTCGGATCCTCGGAGAGGTGATCTCGGATACGGTCAGCATCCTCAATCCGAGCGTTGTGGTGGTTGGAGGAACGCTGTCACGGGCTGAGCACCAGCTCCTTGCCGGAATACGCGAGCTCGTCTACCAACGGTCTCTACCCCTTGCGACTCGCGACCTGATCATCTCCCCAAGCCAACTCCCGGAAACGGGCGGCATCCTCGGTGCTGCCCGTCTCGTGATCGAAACGCGGTTACACCCCGACGTTCTCGATGGGTTGATCGCCCAGAGATCGTAGGAGCGTACGCGAGACGCCCGTCGGTGGACCGGTCCGTGCTGGCGTGGGCGCCACAGGCCGACGGCTAACGAACTCAGCCAACGACCGTCGTCGGCTTCGAGGCCGGAGAACTGCAGGTT
The DNA here is from genome assembly GCA_050008515.1 of Candidatus Limnocylindrales bacterium. Taxonomy (GTDB): domain Bacteria; phylum Chloroflexota; class Limnocylindria; order Limnocylindrales; family CSP1-4; genus Fen-1039. Next base: position 10,263 of record JBEKMM010000008.1, on the reverse strand, counting down.
GTCTACCTGATCTTCTACTTCGACCCGTATCCGTTCATCTTCTTGAACCTGGCCAGCCTGAGGCCGACGACGTCAACCGGGTCGCGGCGCAGATGGGCCAGCCCTGGCTCAGCCGATACGGTGGCAAGATCTCGTCGGAGTGGTTCTTTCCCAAGGCCCTCCAGATCCTCCGAGAGGCGCCCGATGTCTACCGCGCCGCAGACCGCCTGATCGAGGCAGCGGACTGGGTCGTCTGGCAACTCACGGGGGTCGAGACCCGCAGTAACTGCACGGCCGGTTACAAGGCGATGTGGTCGGCCGAGGAGGGCTTCCCCCCCCGGACTTCTTCGCTGCATTGGACCCGGCGTTCGCAGACGTCGTGGACGAGAAGATGTCGCGCTCGATCGCCCCACTCGGGGAGGTCGCGGGCCATCTCACAGTGCCGGCAGCAGCGTGGACGGGCCTGCGGCCAGGAACGGCGGTCGCGGTTGCCAACGTGGACGCCCACGTGTCGGCGCCGGCCTCCACGGTCACGGAGGTCGGCACGCTGGTCGCCATCATGGGCACCAGCACTTGCCACATCGTCCTGTCGGACTCCGCGCCGGTCGTGCCGGGCGCCTGCGGCGTGGTCCAGGACGGCGTCATCCCAGGGCTCTTCGGCTACGAGGCCGGTCAGTCCGCCGTGGGTGACATCTTCGCCTGGTTCGTGGAGCACGGCGTGCCACCGCTGTACCACGAGAGGGCCCGGGCGCGCGGGGTGACCGTCCATGAGGTGCTGGAGGAGGAGGCGGCGGCTCTCCGCCCGGGCGAATCGGGTCTGCTGGCCCTCGACTGGTGGAATGGCAACCGGTCTGTCCTGGTCGACGCGGACCTGTCGGGCCTCCTGGTCGGCATGACCCTGGCGACGACGCCGCCGGAGATCTACCGCGCCCTGATCGAGGCTACGGCCTATGGGACGCGGACGATCATCGACGCCTTCGAGGCCGGGGGGATCGCGGTCGATCGGGTGGTGACCTGCGGCGGCTTGCCCGAGCGGAACCGGCTACTGATGCAGATCTATGCCGATGTCACGGGGCGCACGCTTCGAGTCGCGGCCTCCACGCAGACCCCGGCCCTGGGTTCGGCGATGTTCGGGGCCGTCGCGGCGGGAGCGGCTTCCGGTGGCTACGCCACGATCAAGCAGGCCGCCGCAAAGATGGCCCACCTGCGAGACGTGGTCTACGAGCCGATCGAGGCCAACAAGAGCGTGTACGACCTGCTGCACCGAGAGTACGTCCGCCTCCACGACCTCTTCGGGCGAGGCGGCGACCCGGCCATGAAGACGCTCAAGCGAATACGGGTCGCCGCCAAAGAAGCAGCCGCGGGCCGCGACTGAGACTGGGGGGCGGTCGGGATGGCGGAACGAAGGCCGGGCGGGCCTTGCGTTTCGGGCCGGCGGTAGTCAGGTCGGTCTTGCGATCGACGCAAAGGGTGAGCATCGCTGACCCGGGACGACTGCGGGCACTGCGATCGCCTCTTCGTCCTCCCGAACACCATGCAGCCATCGTGCGGCCGGCGAGATAGACTCCGCGGCGTGTAGGAGGGTAGATGGCAAGACTCCGGACGTCAGCAAATGCGGTGCGAGCGGTGCCGGATGGACGGTCAGCCAGGGTCGAATTAGGCAGACTTGCGGTCACAGCCTGGAGCTAGAATCGGTCCCGGAGCTGGGCGAGCGGGGACCGGTCCACACGATGGAGGGACGATGGCACGCAGGAGCGGGTTGTACGCAGCGTGGGCGCAGGCTAGCCGCGAGAAGGAGCGTCAGCGCCAAGCGCAGGAGCGCGCCCAAGCTCACGCCATCAAGGCGCGCGAGCAGGCAGTCCGGGCCGCCGAGCGCTCCCGCGCAGCGAACGAGCGCGACGCGAAGCGGCTCCACACCGAAGCCCGCGAAGAGGAAACCGCCGCCCTAGAAGCGGAGCTGGCCTCGCGCATCGAATCGCTTGAGAACATCCTCAAGGCAACCCTGGCCGTCGACGACTACATCGACCTCGACACCCTCAAGCAGCATCCCGCGATTCCGCCGTTCGCTCCCGGACTCCTTGGCCAGCCCATTCCGCGGCCACAGGCCGGTGCGTACGCCGTTCTAGAACCGACCTTCGCGCAGCGCCTCATTCCCGGCGCGAAAGAGCGCCACGCGCGGGCAATCGCCGAGGCGCAGATGCGGCTCCAGCGGGACAACTCGGCGTGGGAGGCCAATGAGGCGGCCAGAAACGCCCAACTCCAGGCGGCTCGCGGGGCCTACGACCGCGAGGTCGCGGAAATCACGTCCAAGACCGCCGCGCAGCATGCCGAGATTGACGCCATGAAGGCGGACCTCGACAGGAACGACGCGGAGAGCATCCGAGGCTACTTTGAGATGGTCCTAAGCGGCTCCGCGTGGCCCGACGGATTCCCGCAGAGATTCGCGCTGGCACACGACCCCCAGAGCAAGCTCCTGGCCATCGACTACCAGCTGCCCGACTTTTCGATTGTCCCCACGGAGAAGTCATACCGGTACATCAAGGCGCGGGACGCCATAGAGCCGGTCGCCGAGGCCGCGGCCAAGCGGCGGACGCTCTACGCGAGCGCGATCGCCCAGTCTGCCATCCGGATCGTGCACGAGGTCTTTGAGGCGGACCGCCGGGCTCAGATCGAAACGATCGTCCTAAACGGGATCGTCGATACCGTCGATCGCGCGACCGGCCAGAGACAGAAGCCTTGCATCGTCTCCCTGCGAACCACCGCAGCCACATTCGGCAACATCAAGCTCGACGCCGTAGATCCGGCCGCGTGTCTGAAGGGTCTCTCGGCGGCCGTGTCGCCGAGTCCGGCCGACCTTGCTCCGGTGCGCCCCGTGCTGGACCTTAAGATGGTCGACCCGAGGTTCATAACAGAGACTGACGTCCTCTCTCAGCTCGACCAGCGCCCGAACCTCATGGAGCTTTCGCCTGGTGAGTTCGAGGCCCTGATCACCAACCTCTTCACGAAGATGGGTCTGGAGACCCGGCTAACCCAGGCCTCGCGCGACGGAGGCGTGGACTGCGTGGCGTTTGACCCTCGCCCGATCTTCGGAGGCAAGGTCGTCATCCAGGCCAAGCGTTACAAGAACACCGTTGGTGTCTCGGCCGTCCGCGACCTGTTCGGCACAATGCAGAACGAGGGTGCCAGCAAGGGCATTCTCGTGACCACGTCGGGCTATGGTTCGGCGTCCTTCCAGTTCGCCCAAGGCAAGCCGCTAGAACTGCTCTCAGGCGCCAACCTGCTCTATCTGCTAGCCGAGCACGCCCATATCAACGCCCGCATCGTTGTGCCCGAACAATGGCGCGACCCCGTCGCCGACTCGGCCGACGAGCCGGAGGTCAGCAGATAGTCTAGGCGTCGGCCACCGCCTCTGCGATCGCGGCGGGCACCACAATCCGACATCTGGGCCAGCCCGAGCTTGATCCACTTGAGCCTCCGACCTTGCCTCGTCCGTTCTGCCGGCCCAGCAGAATGTCGGCCCCCCTCCAGGGCTCGTTGTCGGACGCGATGTTAGGTCAGTCGAGGCGCGCGGCTAAAGGACATGGCCCGGGCTGCGCTAGACCCGGTAACATCCCGGCCTGGCAGCTGACAGTCCACCCTGGCCGGTCAGGCGGTTGCGCCGATGGCCTCCGACCCGCGAGCTACGGCCTGGACAGTGCCATCACCGCGGCGACGGTCGCCACGATGCTGGCCAATCTTCCTCGCGCGGCGGAACGTCCTGAAGGTCAACGCGATCCTGCATGCGGGTCTGTCCGCCGGAAAACGAGCTGACATCGCGGGTCACAAGTCCGCCTCGATGGCGGTCACAATGCCGAATAGGCAGCTTCTGGAGCGGGCGCTGTCGAAGGAGTGTCGGCCGTGGGGTCGATCGATCGTAGGCACACTCAGATCGGCGCGGTCTTTGCTGCCACCCTGCTCGTTGCGCTGGCGGCGTGTAACGCGGCCAGCCCGAACGCCGGCCCGAAGGGGCCGTCCGTCCCGAGCGCCACGCTGGTGGGCTCGATCCCGGCGCCATCGGGCCGCGCGACTCCGACGGCAGGTCTGGTCGAAGCAACCTCGCCGACCGCCATCGGGCCGAGCCCGACCCCGTCCTCAGTCCTCCCATCGGCGACACCCGCGCCGGTCCCGCCGGTCTCGTCGGTTGCGTTCTTCGACGCGGCGCGCGGCCTGGTGGTCGGGGCCACGACGACGGGCGACGCGGCGGTCTGGAGGACGAGCGACGGCGGGCGCACATGGGCGGAAACGGACCTAGGGATGCCCGCCCTCGCCTTCGTCACCGTGTCGGGGCCCTCGTCGGCCTGGGCGTCGGTGCTGTGTCCGAACCCGGCCTGGACAGGCGATACCTGTTCCGTCATCGCCAGCTCCGACGGAGGGGTGACGTGGCACCCCGTCAGTTATCGGAAGCTCGTCGGGCTCTCCTTCGTCGACGCCGAACATGGCTGGGGCGTCGTGCCTGGAGGACCATCCCCCGGCAGCGTCGTGGGCGGGCTGCTTTCGACGGCCGATGGCGGGCGAACGTGGGCGGCGCTCCCAGCATCGCCGTGTCGGGAGATCGGCTGGCCGGTCTCGGTCAGCTTCGTCGACCGGCTCCACGGCTGGGTCGGCTGCGCCGGCATGGGCGGGGCCGGGCAGGCGCCGAAGGGAGTCGCCGAGACGACGGACGGCGGGCGGACGTGGACGGTTCGCGCGAGGGTGACGCCGCCGAGCGGTCCAGTCGGCTCGATCCCGATCAGCGACTACCTCGGCGGGATCGCGATGCGGCCGTCCGGGGTCGGGCTGGCCTGGGAAGGCCGCGGCGGGACGCTCCGGACGACCGACGGCGGCCGCACCTGGACGCCTATGCCACCCGGTGGCTCCGACGCCGGACCGATCCCGGCGGGAGGGTGGGCGATCACCGATCGCGACTGGCTCATCCTGCTCTGGGATCCGAACGCTCAGACTACGGTCCTCTACGCGACCCACGATGGCGGCGCGACCTGGCGGGCGGTTTCCAACGTGCCCGGAACATGAGGGTCTCGTCTCGGAACGAGCGCGACAGGCACAACGACGAGCTGCTCGCGGGCCGCGTCAGAGCGCTGTCGCTCGCGACCTCGACGGCTGGCTCGTTATCCCGGCCTCAATTCCAGTTGGGCCGCCGACCAGGCGTCGTCACGTCTGCCGGCGCAGCAGAATGTCGGCTGCTCGGGCTTCATTGACTGCGCGCGGCTTCACTAGCCAGTGCCATCGCCCGGAATCGCGGTTTCGGTGGGAGGTGCCGACGGGCTGCTCCATGACGCCGAGACCTCGGTCCGAAACGTCGCGATGATTCGACTTATCGCCGACCCGGCGTACAGGGCCGTGTACACGGCCCACGCGGCCGGAGGCGCCAGCGCGAGCGCCGTCGCACAGACGACAGCTCCAGTGCCCGCAGCCGCCGCTGTCGCGCCGACGAACCGGCTCTGGCAGTGGACACGAGCCTGCGCCGGAGCGAGACGGTACAGGCGCTCGTTGGTCGCGAGGGCCCCGGCGTTCCCTGCGCCGTTGAATAGTGCCGAGCCGACCAGTAGGAATGCGGGTGCGAGCGGGTTCGCCGGGATCGCCGCGACGCAGCACGCTGCCGCGACCGCCCGAAAGAGGAAACTCGCTCGCAGCACGCGGCTCGACGAGCCGCCGAGGAGGAACGAGCCTGCCGCCAGCGAGCCGGCGAGCGCGCCAGCCGCCGCGACGCCGGCGAGGGCGACGGCGAAGCCGGCCGACATCCCGAGAACGCTCAGGGCGTAGAGCGACAGGGAGGGTATGAGGCCCTGTCCAAAGTAGGCAATCACGCTCACGTCCGTGAAGCGGCGGAACACGGGCGGCACTTCGGTGGCTGCGGCCGTCTCGCGGGCGACGAGCACTCGCCCGGGATGGGGAAGCCGGGCCACGGCCAACGGAGTCAGAGTCGACGCCATGCCGCCGACAAGGAAGAAGGCAACGTAGGCCCACAGGCCGATCGCCCGCGCCCCCGCATCGAGGGCGAAGCCGGCGGGCAGCAGAAGGACGGTCGAGAGGGCCATGGTGAGAGCGCCCATCCGGGGGCCGACCAGACGGCGCTCGGCATCGGGCAGCACGACGGCCGTCCACAGGGAGATGTTCGAGCCTGACAGGACGCCGGCCGTTTGACCGATCGCCACGGTCACCGAGATGAGCGCGATTCCCATGAGCAGGCCCACGGCGCCCGCGGCCACCCCAGCCACGATCGCGGCGAGGACGAAGCCCCGGACCTCGGCCAGGGCCAGGCTCAGCGTGAGCCCGCGCAGGTTGCCCTTCAACCGGCGCAGGATCTGGGGCGCGAATGCCTGCAGGGCTGCGCCTCCGAGGGGGGCGGCGCCGACCACGACCACCAGCGCCGGGGGCGCCCCCAGCCGAAGCAGGAGTGGCACAAAGAGCGCGTCCGAGGCATAAGAGGCGGTGAAGGCCTGGCCGACGGCGATTGCCTGGAAGGGCCGGTAGGGCGCCGTGGCGAACGCGCGCCAACGGTTGGGCCGGGGCAGATGCATCGTTGACTAGAGTACCTTGACTCCAAGCTCAGCCCAGGGCGCCCTGCCCGGTGGCACTCGCTGTCGTCAGAAGTCGCCGTTGCTTACGCAAGGCCAATGGCGAATGGTCGGGCCCGAGAGGACTGGCGCCGGCCGTTCCCATATGCCCGGATCGCATGTCCGGCTAGATCGCGGCAGCCTCAGACGACGGCTTGATCGTGTCCGAGCGGGTTAGGTGGTACTGGGCTCAGCGAGCCTGAGGGCCGTCTGCGCCGAGAAAGGCTTCTAGCTCGGCGACTGCGCCTCGCAGCGCATCGTTGGCGCAACTCCACACCCGCCAGTTGGCGCAGGTTCGTTCCGACCACCCGGCCATAGCCCCCGGAGCCCGGTCAAACGCCTGGAGAAAGGCGCGCGATTCCGCGTTTCGAGTCGCGACAACTTGATTAGTCAGACGCTGGAACTCCACGACATCGACGACATCCATGAAACCTCCCGCAGCGGACCCGACCCCCTGCGGACTGACTGTACTCCGGGCGTGGCGACTGGCTCGGCCCCCGTGGCGCGTGGCGAGGAGTTCCCATCCGGCTCGACCCCGCCTGTCAGATCAGGCGATCTCCTCGGGGGCCCGCGACCGCAGCACGATGCTCGTGAACGGGACGCGGATCTCGCTGAAGACCTCGATCGAGACCAGGAAGCCGGCGAAGAGGAAGACGACCCCGAGCAACTCGCCGACGAAGAACCCGCTGGTGTTGCCGAACCGGTTCAGACCGCTGGTGATGGCCGGGATCAGGCCGCCGAGGGCGATCAGCAGCGTAGCCGGGACACGGCTGTGAAGGCGGCCCCTGAGCAGCGCGGCGAGCGCGCCCGGGATCGAGACGGCTAGGTTCAGGACGATCGCAACCGGTGCCACCAGCAGGTTGCCTAGATACAGCGCCGGCGATTGGTCTCGACTCAACGAGTAGCGGATGACCCTGCGCTTGGGCATGAAGATGTACGTGCTGTAGATGCCGCCCAGGATCAGGGCAAAGGCCCCGGTGATGTTGAAGAACGGCGTCAGCAGCCGCAGGTAGCCCGGGAAGAGCGCGCCGGTCGGAATGTGGGTGACGGGATCGACGACCCAGCCGGGGGAGGGGAGCGACACGACGGCCATCATCAGGGCCGACGCGATGGTGCCCACGACCAGGGCGGCTGCGGCCAGGCGCGGCCATGTCGCTCCGCCGCGGAACGTGTCCACGACGATGGCCGCCGCCAACACCGCCGCGATGCCGAAGTAGAGGATCGGGGCGACGCCGCTGCCGGCGTAGTTGTACTTCGCCTGGGTCAGCGCGGTGAACAGCCCTGCCAGGAACAGCGAGCCGGCGAAGGCGTAGCCGAAGCGCGTCTTGCCAAGCAGCAGCACGGTCCCGAGCCCGAGCCAACCGGCCACCCATATGGCGCCGATCAGGTACCAGGCCCGGTACAGCGGCTCGGACCAGCCAAGGGCCCCGCCCAGGAACTCGGTGCCCGCGCTCAGCCCGTACCACAGCATGCCGATGGCCCAGACGGCCTGGTACGACCGCCGCCTATCCCGCCACTGATCGACCAGGAGTGCGCAGAAGACGAGGCTGAGCAGCGACGAGCAGAGCGGCAGGACGACGTTGAGATTCACGATGCTCCTCCGATGGGCGCGGCCCCCGAACCCGCGCCCGACAAGGTTACACGAGCCGATTCGCCGCTGGCCGTGGCCCGGAGCAGTTACGGGTTCATGGTGGGGGCCTTGCGTTCGATCTGGCCGCCCGCGTACCTCACTCAGGCCCGCGCGGAAAGCCACGCTATGACCACGTCGCGGCGGGATCGCGCGGAGACTGCCAAGGCGGCGCGGGGGAACCGAGAGCCTCAGTCACTGGTTGCGCTGGGGCCGGCACTCTGGCCCACCATAGGGCGGAGTATCCGCGCGCTGCCAGCGCGCTCTGATCCACGGAGAGCCCCAGTGCTCGTAGACTGTGTGAACAAGGCAATGGGCTCAGATGGCCAATTTCGAGTACATCCGCGACGAACGGTTCCGTCTTGGCCTCGAGGCCGACTACGCCGAGATGAACGCCGCCCTCGGCGCAAGGGCTTGGAAGGCCGTCCATGTGCTGGCCGGCAGCATTGTCGAAGCGGTTCTCATCGACTACCTGTTGGAAGCCGCAGAGAAGTCCACGGCTCCTGCACCCTCCCGCGACCTCCTCAAGATCGAACTTGGCGAGGCCATAGACGCCTGCAAGGACGCAGGCGTCCTCTCCGAGAAGACCGCAGCGCTGAGCCATGTCGTTCGCTCGTACCGCAATCTGATCCACCCAGGGCGCATCGTTCGCCTTGGCGAGTCAGTGGACGAGCAAGGAGCCCGCGTGGCCGTTGCCCTCACCGAGATGGTTGTCGCCGAGGTCGGCCAGGCTCGTGGGGACAATCTGGGATACACAGCAGAGCAACTCGCCACGAAGATCGAAGGAGACCCGGACACCGCATCGCTGCTGCAGAAGCACTTCCTTCCTAAACTGACAGAAGCAGAGTTGGAGAAGCTGCTCCTGCGCGTGCTTCCCGAGCGGTACCTGACGGAGGCACAGGCACACGGGCCAGGGACCTCCTCCGCGAAGGCGCTTGCAGATTCGTACAGGCGGACCCTGGCGAAGGTACCCGAAGCCCTGCAGAGACGCGCCGCCGAGTGGTTTGCCCGTGTCGTGCGAAAACAGCCCGCATCCATCGTGCACTTCTATCAGGAAGCATTCTTTCGGGCCCCGCATCTGAGCTTCTACGCTGACGACGACGCCGTCGTCGTCGTTGATTACCTGCTCTCTCGTCTGGTCTCGCAGCGGTCGGAAGCGTTGCTGAGCGCAGCTTCGGGCATAGGTCCCTGGCTCACGCCGGCCCAGACGTTGACCGCAGTGGACGCTGTCGCGAGAGAAGTCTCCTGGGGAGACGACATCGATCTCGACACGGCGAGCCGTGAGTGGCTGCTGGCCGTGGTCAAGGGGCTGCAACCACGTTCCCTTGCAGCGGCCAAGGCGCGCCACACCCATTGGGTCGCAATGTTCGAGAACCAGGAGGACCATCCCCGAGCAGCGCAACTCACGGACCTATTGACTGCGTCCCCCGTTCTCGACGAACTCCCCTCTTAGGGTTCGGAACGGTTGTGAGCTCGGGCGAGACCCTTCTGACCGTATCCCGCGGCCTCTTGTCGGCCAGGCTGTATCTGCCACTATTGGCGGTCGCCGAGGTCCACGAAGACGTGGTCAGGTTGAACGTGACGTCTCGGTGCGTCGAGGCCCAGGGGTGGGATCGCGCCGGTAGCCGCAAAGGGCGGTAACCCGCCAAGTCCTCACAGCCCAACGACCTGAAGCGGCCGACAGGGCCTGCACGATGCGCGGATCGTGCTGCGGGAACCGGCCAAGTCCCTCGAACCGATCGGAGACAAGGGTCCGAGCACGGCGGACATGGCGGCATTGAGCGCGCTCAAGTTGGTCTCCTCGGCGATGTCGTCGATCGTCTCGACGATGGCCGATTTGATGGGTTGGGGTTTCTCGGGGTCTGCGAGATAGCGAGGCTCCGGGTGTGCGATCCTTCCTGGCGAGAAGGCTGAGTTCCCGAGCGCAGTGCGGCCGACGTCTACAAGCGAGGCTCGGGCGCCAAGGAGATAGCGATGGCAGGCGCCTTCAATCCGGCGTCGCGCACGACACTAGTGGTCGGCAGAGCCAGGCAACCCGGCCGCTTCGTTGCGCTCACGAACGAC
>JBEKMM010000071.1:0-1010 GCA_050008515.1 Candidatus Limnocylindrales bacterium | reverse complement strand
ACCGACCGGAGCATCTATCGCCCCGGCCAGAAGCTCTACTGGAAGATCCTGGCCTACCGGGGCCGCCAGGACCTGGGCCAGCTCCGGCCGGCCGCGAACGCCACGGCCTCGATCTGGCTCGAGGACATCAACGGCCAGCGCGTGGCCGAAGCGACCGCCGCGACGAACGACTTCGGGACGGCGAGCGGCGAGTTCGTCCTCCCCGCCGCGGGGCGCCCCCTCGGGGCCTGGCGCCTCCGGAGCTCGCCGGAAGGGTATGCCGGAGTGCGCGTCGAGGAATACAAGAGGCCGACCTTCGAAGTGACCGTCAAGGACCCGGACAAGCCGCTGCGTCTCAACCGTCCCGCGGCGCTCAAGACCGAGGCCCGCTATTACTTCGGCCTTCCGGTCGCGTCGGGCACGGCCGTCTGGCAGGTCCGGCGCGAGCCGGTCTATCCGCGCTGGTGGTGGGAAACAGAAAGCGGCCGCTCGCAGATCATCGCCGGCGGCCGGGGCCAGGTCGCGGATGACGGGACCGTCGACGTGTCCTTCACCCCGAGCGCCGATGAACGGAAGGGCCGCTCCGAGCCGGGCCTCAGCTATCGCTACACCCTCTCGGTCGACGTCACCGACGAGGGCGGCGAGACGCGTTCGGCGAAGCGGGCCTTCCGGCTGGGCTTCGTCGGTGTCGAGGCTTCGATCCGGGAGGAGAATAGGTTCGAGAGCGCGGACGCGGCGAGCGTCTTCTCGGTCACGCGGACCGATCTCAACGGGACGCCGAGGCCGGGCGCAGGGACATGGCGTGCCGTCCGGCTCGTCCAGCCGGAGGCGACCCTTCTCCCCGCCGACCAGCCGATGCCGGAGCCGCCGGCAGGGGCAGGCGATCCCGTCGCTTTCCGGACACCGGGCGATCGCCTGAGGCCGCGCTGGGATTATGCACTTTCGTACAACGAGGTCCTCCGTCTCTGGAAGGAGGGAACGGAAGCGGCGGCGGGCAAGGCCGAACACGACGCGAACGGCCAGGCGACGGT
>JBEKMM010000070.1:0-1013 GCA_050008515.1 Candidatus Limnocylindrales bacterium | reverse complement strand
ACCGACCGGAGCATCTATCGCCCCGGCCAGAAGCTCTACTGGAAGATCCTGGCCTACCGGGGCCGCCAGGACCTGGGCCAGCTCCGGCCGGCCGCGAACGCCACGGCCTCGATCTGGCTTGAGGACATCAACGGCCAGCGCGTGGCCGAAGCGACCGCCGCGACGAACGACTTCGGGACGGCGAGCGGCGAGTTCGTCCTCCCGGCCGCGGGGCGCCCCCTCGGGGCCTGGCGCCTCCGGAGCTCGCCGGAAGGGTATGCCGGAGTGCGCGTCGAGGAATACAAGAGGCCGACCTTCGAAGTGACCGTCAAGGAGCCTGACAAGCCGCTGCGTCTCAACCGTCCCGCGGCACTTAAGGCCGAGGCCCGTTATTACTTCGGCCTCCCGGTCGCGTCGGGCACGGCCGTCTGGCAGGTCCAGCGCGAGCCGGTCTATCCGCGCTGGTGGTGGTGGGAAACAGAAAGCGGCCGCTCGCAGATCGTCGCCGGGGGCCGGGGCCAGGTCGCGGATGACGGGACCTTCGACGTGTCCTTCACCCCGAGCGCCGATGAACGGAAGGGCCTGTCCGAGCCAGGCCTCAGCTATCGCTACACCCTCTCGGTCGACGTCACCGACGAGGGCGGCGAGACCCGTTCGGTGAAGCGGGCCTTCCGGCTGGGCTTTGTCGGCGTTGAGGCTTCGATCCGAGAGGAGAATAGGTTCGAAAGCGCGGGCGCGGCGAGCGTCTTCTCGGTCGCACGGACCGACCTCAACGGAACGCCGAGGCCGGGCGCAGGGACATGGCGCGTCGTCCGGCTCGTCCAGCCGGAGGCGACCCTCCTCCCCGCCGACCAGCCGATGCCGGAGCCGCCGGCAGGGGCAGGCGACCCCGTCGCTTTCCGGACACCGGGCGACCGCCTGAGGCCGCGCTGGGATTATGCACTTTCGTACAACGAGGTCCTCCGTCTCTGGAAGGAGGGAACGGAAGCGGCGGCGGGCAAGGCCGAACACGACGCGAACGGCCAGGCGACGGT
>JBEKMM010000007.1:0-127727 GCA_050008515.1 Candidatus Limnocylindrales bacterium | reverse complement strand
GACTGGCGCACGAGCGGGCACAGGCCCGTGTAGCCGGTGAGCTTCTTCGGACTCGCGAAACGGGCGATGTCGCCGATCTCCGAGGCGATCGTGTAGGCCAGAAGCGGGCCCACGCCGGGTACAGTCAGCAGCACTGGGATGTAGGGGTGGTCGGCACCGAGGCGTATGATCTCTCGCCCACACTCATCGATGCGCTGGTCGAGCTCGTCGACCAGCCCCAGGCTCGTGGCCAGCGTCGCGGCCCAGGGCTCGGGCAGCGCCAGGCTGGCGATGAGCTCGTGGCCGGATATCCCGAACAGGTCGGTGACCACCACAGGATGGCCGAAGGCCATGAGAGTGGCGTGGATGCGGCACTTCAACGCGCTCCGGTGGCGCACCAGATGGAGCCGGAAACGGGCCCGCTCGCGCTCTGCGCGGACTCCCGGCGTCGGCAGCCAGATCTCGGGCACGAGGTCCCGGCGGGCCAGCTCGGCCAGCACGTGAGCGTCAATCTTGTCGGTCTTGGCGGCGAGCGGGGCCAGACCCTTCGCTTTCATCGGATCTGCAATAGCGACGTCCCAGCCGGCGAGCTCGAGCTGATCGTGGACGAAGCGTGAATCAAGCCTCTGGCGCGACAGGTCCAATCCGGCGTACAACATGTCTGGGCCTCCTCGGTGCTGGTTGCTTTGACAACCCAACGTTGTCACCGGCGAGGCCCCTCTTCATGACATTCCATCGTCCCGAGGCCACTCCAATTCGTCCGCCTTCCACCGCTGTGGGCGGAACGGGCGCTGGCTGGCCTGCCCTCGGGTCTTCTCAGAGAACCCGCCTCCCAGCCCCGCGCAGCGGCGATCCGGGTTGCGCAGTGAAGCCCTGGCTCTCGGCGCAGCCCCCAGGCGGATGGTTGGAGCGGGACCGACCATCCCCTCGGCGAGCTTGACTCTGAAGGCCTGCGTCGCCGATGCTTGCCTTGGGACCAAGGCGATCGATTGGCTGTCAGATTGGCTGTCAAGCCCGGCCGAGGGGGTGGCCGCAGAGGGCCCGACCAGCCGTTTCACGCTCAGAAAGTGGCGCGCCCGGAGGGATTCGAACCCCCGACCATCTGATCCGAAGTCCAGGTCCCGTCAGAGCCAGCAGCCGCGTCGATTCGTGCGTGGAACGGCCATCGCGAGGACGGCGTTTTCGTCGATTCCGGGGTGAGTCTGGATCCCGGCCCGGAGAGAGTCTTGATCCCATCGTGTGAACTCGAAAGTGTCCGATGCCCTCTGCTGGATCGGCCCGCTTCAAATGCCCACGATGAGACTTAGGGTTGGATCATACGCCTCGACGCTGGGCCTTCGCCGACGATCATCAGGTCGAAGGTTCGAGAGGATTCGACTTCCCGGACGCCATACCGACTGAGAAGCGCATTCCGGTCAAGGGAGCGGATGCTCGGCTGGCATCCGGTTTAGCGGTCTACGGCACATATAACTCGGCGGAGGCGCGGTCGGCCTCTATCGCCGCGGCTAACGAAGCGGAGTCAGTGGGAGGGGCGATGCCCATCGGATAGACCGGCCTCTGGTTGCCCGTGAAGAGAACCCTGCCATCAGGAAGCAGGGTCTCGGTGAACCCAGATCGGTATCTGCTCATTGGCGGGCCTTTGGTGAACGTCCCGGTCACGGGGTCGTACAACTCGGCAGATCCGATTCCGCCTCCAGAAGACCCATCGTAGATGACGTCGGGAACCAGGACGCGGCCGTCCGCCAGCAGCGGCGCGGAGGAGAGTAGGCCGCCAATAGGCCCGATGAAGTTGCAGCTGTTGATCATCGAACCGGTCGGGCTGAATTTGCCGGTAGCGGGGTCGTAGATTTCGGCCAACGTTCCCGGATCGCCCCATCCGGTCATGAGGACGCGGCCGTCTCGCAGCAGTGTTGCCATGTGGATGTTGGGTGTGTTCTTCATCGATTCAGTCCGACTGAATCTCCCTTTCACCGGATCGTAGAGTTCCGCGGAGGAATCGCTCCAGGAACCTGCCATCAGCACACGACCATCCCTGAGCAAGGTGGCCGAGTGACACCAGCGTGGTGTCGTCATCGAACCGGTGGGGGCGAACTTGCCGGTCACGGGATCGTAGATTTCAGCCGTGGCGGTAGCCGTGGCGTCCGGATTGTCGTTAGCGCCGAGCGCCCCGCCGGCGATGAGCACCCGACCGTCGAGAAGCCGCGTGGCCGTGTGGTAGTACCGGGCCTGCGCCGGGGATCCAGTCGGGGCAAACGTCCCCGTCTTCGGGTCGTACAACTCCGCGGACGCGGATACGATTCGGTTGCTCCCGTCGAACGGGTTCCAGTCGCTCCCGTTGCGGAGATCCCAACCCCCCACGAAGAGAACCCGGCCGTCGAGGAGCAGCGTGGCCGTGCCAAGAACGTGGCCCGTGACCATCGATCCCGTGGGCGCGAAGGTGCCGGTCTTGGGGTCATACAACTCGGCCGACCGCGCCTCATCGTAGGCCTCACCTCCGGCGATCAAGACTTTGCCGTCCGGGAGGAGCGTCGCCGTATGGCTGTCTCGGCCCATCGTCATCGAGCCTGTCGCCACGAACTCGCCCGAGGCGTTATGGGTCCGGGAAGGTGCTGCCGAGGGAGTCGCGGAAGGCGCTGGAGAAGCGGACGCCGACGGCGCCGCGGACGGATTGACCCGTGTCGGAGTCGCCGTCCCCGCGTCGCATGCGGCAACCAGCGAGGCGATGAATGCCCCGGTAAGGAAGACCAGTCCCAAGCGGTGATCGATTCGTCTCATCTGACTCCCCTCCAGCGCCCGCTCTGGGAAAAGCTCGCGGTTGGACGCGCCTGATTTGGAAGCGATCTTACGAGGCGGACGACCTCCCCGCCAGGGCTCTTTGCGTTCGGAATCTAGGGCACGTACAACTCGGCAGAGGCCCGGACCGCGGCGATTACGGCTGACGCTAACGCCTGCGGCATGGCTCTGGCCCTGCCGGAAGAGCATATGGTGTTGACGCCCGGCGTTCTGATTGACAGTCAAAAGCACGGCGAGACGTTCAGCCACTGGTCCCGCCTACATGCGATGCCTCCCTAGGTCAAGCCTCAGATCTACTCCTCAGATGCTCACCAGGTGGGCGGTGGCTGACGCCGGTGGCGCGATGAATCTCACAGAACTAGCGCCGGGCCGATAGAACTAGCGCCGGGCCGTGGGCATCTGAGATTCATCAGTTTGGTCGGGGCGAGCATCTGACGATCCTGTCCGACGGGCCGGGCATCTGACACAACGACTGTCGCCGGCGACGCCACTCAGAAAACGAGGCGCTTGACGCCTCGGCGAGGATCGGGCTCGGGCAACCACGGGGAAAGAGTGGCGCGCCCGGAGGGATTCGAACCCCCGACCATCTGATCCGAAGTTGCTATCCCGTCAGAGGGGTCTCAGCCGGCAGATTCGTGCGTGGAACGGCGCTCTTGGCGGCGCCGGTTCTGTCGATTCCGGGGTGAGTCAGGTGCCCGCCCTGGAGAGAGTCTGCGTCCCGTCGCGAAAACCGGAAGAGTCCGATGCCCTCGACGGGTTCGCCGTTCTTCAGATGCCCACGATGAGGGCCAGATTGTACGCCTCGGTGCGGACGCCTTCGCTTCCCCACTACCTGGGTACCATCGTAGTGCGGGAGCCGACCCGGGCAACGACCGTCCGGTCGGAGGTTGTATGACGGGACGCTGCCGGCCTGAATTCGAGATCGCGCCGGCGGCCGGGGGCCGGTCGCGGATCTGGTCGGCGACCCGATAGGTCGGCGACCCGACTGTTGACGAATATGTCGGATCGGACATACACTGCCGACCGTGAGCGAAGACGACAAGCCGCTGGTCTGGCTGCATGGCGAGGTGAGAACCCCTCCACTGTCCCAACAGGCACGCGTCGAGACTGGCGTGCTGCTGCGGCGGATACAGCAGGGCGAGTCGCTCGGGATGCCTGGTTCACGGCCCATGCCCTCGATCGGGAGGCGGTGCCACGAGCTACGGATTGTCGACGAGGACTCCACCTGGCGGGTCGTCTATCGGATCGATGATGACGCGATCGTGATCGCGGAAGTGTTCAAGAAGAAGACACAGGCGACGCCCAAAGATGTGATCGAGGCCTGCCAACGGCGACTCCGCCAGTACGACGACATCGTCGGCGGAAGGGAGTGAGCTAAGAGATGGATCAGAACAAGAAGGATCGCCTCGAAGGTGCCGGCTGGCGCGTCGGGAACGCCGAAGACTTCCTCGAGCTAACTCCAGAGGAGGAGGCGTTCGTCGAGCTCAAGCTTGCCCTCGCCCAATTCCTGCGTGACGTGCGCGTGCAGCAGGGTTGGACCCAGGCGCAGACGGCGAAGCGCCTCGGGTCGAGCCAATCGCGACTCGCCAAGATGGAGGCAGCGGATGCGTCCGTATCCGTCGATCTGCTCGTCAAGTCGCTTTTGGGCCTTGGAGCGACCCGAGAACAGGTTGGCCAGGTAATTGCCAGAGCGGCGTAGCGCTGCTTGTCAGTCAGCCCCGGCGACGGACAACTCGACCATGAACCGTACGGACTCGGCGCGTGCCTAACCGTCCGGCCGACAGACCTGCCCTCTCGCGCGCCGATCTGGAGCGCGAGCTCGATCTCCTCAAGGCCGAAAACATACGTTTTCGCGAGCTGCTCGCTGCGCGTGGCGGGACCGCAGACATAGAGGCGTCCCCTTCGAGGCCCACACCTCCCGGGGCCACATTGTTCGGTGAGGACGATGTCGCTCCGCATCCGCAGGTGTATGCCAGGTCGTCGGCCGCGGCGAAGATCGTTCTGTTCCGAACGCTGTTCTGCGGGCGCGAGGATGTTTACGCGACCCGCTGGGATAACCTTCGTACCGGCAAATCGGGTTGGAGCCCAGCCGTGGTGGGTGGGCCCGTCAACGCCCGAAGGCCCGATCGGGCATATCTCCCGCTCACAGACGAAGTCATCGAGTCGCATCTGTCTGGTCGAATTCACGTCGGGATCTATCCGCTGCTACGCGACGACAGATGAAGCTGCTGGCCTGCGACTTCGACGGGTCGACCTGGCCGCTGGACGCGCGCGCCTACCAGGACGCCGCCCGGGCGTTGGGGTTCGACGCCGCGCTCGAGCGCTCGCGTTCGGGTGACGGCGCCCATGTCTGGATCCTTTTCGCCGGAGCAGTCCCAGCATCTGCCGCACGCAGGATCGGCGCCCATCTGCTCCGAGAAGCAATGACCATCCGCGCCGAGCTCGACCTCGCGAGCTATGACCGCTTGTTCCCGGCGCAGGACTTCATGCCGAAAGGCTCGTTCGGCAACCTGATCGCACTTCCGCTTCAAGGCACCTGCCGCAAAGGCGGCACGACCGTGTTCCTCGACGACTCGCTTACGCCGCACGACGATCAGTTCGCCTTCCTCTCGGGTCTCCAACGGGCCTCGGTGAGCGGGGTGAACCTCCTCGCGCAGCAGCTTCGCGAGGTTGCAACCGGCCCGGTCGAACCGACCTACCGTCGCCCGTTCCGCGGGGACGGACCGAAACCGCCCGACAAGATTCTGGCCGTGGCCGGTGCGATGCTGGCGATTGATCGCATCGGCCTACCTCCTGCGCTCGTCTCGGCTCTCAAGCATCTGGCCTCTCTCCACAACCCCGAGTACTACGAGAAGGAGCGCCTGCGCCTCTCGACCTGGAACACGCCGCGGCTGATCCGCTGCTACGACGAGTCGATCGACCAGCTTCTGCTGCCGCGGGGCCTGCGTGAGGCTGCTATGTCTCTTGCCGTCGAGGCCGGCAGCCATCTGGAAGTACGTGAGACCGCCTGGGCTTCCCGGACCATCGAGGTTCGACTTGGCGCTGTGCTCGACGCCGACCAACAAGTCACGTTCGATGAGCTGCGCCGTCACGAGCTCGGCGTTCTTGTCGCACCGCCGGGCACCGGCAAGACAGTCGTTGGCTGCGCCCTGATTGCCCAGCGGACGACCAGCACGCTCGTGCTCGTTGATCGCCAGCCCCTCGCCGAGCAGTGGCGCGAGCGCCTCCAGGAGCATCTCGGTCTCAAACGCCGCCAGATCGGCACGCTCGGTGGCGGAGCTGGCCGTCTGCGGGGCGTCGTCGATGTCGCGATGGTGCAGTCGCTGGCGCGCCGGGAGGACATCCGCGAACTGACCTCTGGATATGGGCTCGTGATCGTCGACGAATGCCACCACGTCCCTGCCGTCACCTTCGAGCGCGTGGTCCGCCAGATCGGCGCGCCGGTCTGGTTGGGACTGACCGCCACGCCGTACCGCCGAGACGGGCTCGAGGGACTGATAACCATGTACTGCGGGCCGGTGCGACATCGGATGAGCGGGGATCCGGGCGCGACGGCGGGCGTGGTGCGCACGTTAGTCGTCCATCCAACCAACCACGGAAGTCCGGTCACCGGCACAAGCGAGGTGCCTCCCACCATCCAGACCGTCTTCCGCGCGCTGGTAGAGGATGACGCTAGGACTCGCCAGGTCTGCGGCGACATCGCTGCGGCCGTGCAGTCGGGCCGCAACTGCCTTGTTCTCTCTCAATGGAAGCAGCATGTGGGCCTTATCCGCGATCGACTTGAGGAAATGGGAGTTCGCCCAGACGTCCTAGTCGGAGGCATCGGCAGAAAAGAGCGACGAGCGATCGTCGATCGACTCGCGGCGACGCAGCCCGGCGATGGCGTAGTGCTCGTGGCCACCGGCAGTCTCCTGGGCGAGGGCTTTGATTGTCCGCCGCTGGACACGCTGTTCGTAGCGTTTCCGATCGCCTTCCGGGGCCGAATCGTCCAGTACGTCGGCCGCGTGCTCAGGCCGGTCGAGGGCAAGACGCGGGTCGAGGTGCATGACTACGTGGACTACAGGATCCCGGTCCTGGCGCGGATGCATTCCAAGCGCACCGCTGCCTACACCAGCCTCGGCTTCGACCTTCGAGGTGCCGTGGACCCTTGGTAGCCGCGCACTCGCCGGCTACTGACGACCGAATCTCACAGAGCTAGCGCGGTCACGCTATAAGTGACGCCGCCCGCGAAGGCCGCTATGGCCCGTGGCGCCCGGCCGCAGGCCGCAGCGACGGGCATCTGACCGCCCGTCCGCAAACACCGACAGGCATATGATTCCGAGGTAGCGCGCGACGGGCATCAGATTCCGCCCCGCTTCACGAGGGATCGAGCCCCGCCTAAGGTGTTGATGCCCTCAGGTTGGCGCGCCCGGAGGGATTCGAACCCCCGACCATCTGATCCGAAGTCAGATGCTCTATCCATTGAGCTACGGGCGCGCTGTTTCCGATGGGTTCCACGCTCATTTGGAGCATCTGATTCGACGCTGCCCTTCTTGCTCGTCGGACAGAGCATTTAGAGCATCTGATCCGACGACAAAGCCAATCGGCGTGGGAACCCGGAACCGCGACATGGTAACCCGTTCGGAGCCTTCATGGGAGTTGGGAGCGGGCTGACCAGGTCCAGCCAGGCATCCGCCACCTTGATCGGAACCCGTATGTCGACTGGTATGGCGTCCGGAAAGTTGAGACCTGTCGGCGGCGCTCAATTGGGTAGCTCCTTTGCCGAACGGGCAGCGGCGGCCAGGTGACGGGCCGACCACATAGGCTCATCCAGCAGCCTCACTGCTGCCGGGTCCGCGAGCGCGGGGCTCGTCCGCCGTGTAGCAAAGGCCTTCGTCATCACGGCCGTCGGAAACGGCGATGAGCGTCTTTCATCGGGCTCGGGCTCCACTCGCAACCTGCCGGATCCGCGGATAGGACTGGCCCCAAACTAGGAATGGGCGGACGTCAGCACCGTCAGCCCCCGCGAGGCTCTGCGCTGCGAGCGCTGCGGAGTGACGGTCAACCCCTACGGGACCGATGTGCCCGAACGGCTCGCCGAAGCCTCCGGGTGGCACGAATTCCACACTCGACCAGCCCATGCCCGGACCGGCCGGCCACGTCGCACCGCAGTGTTAGTGGGACATTCGGCTGATGGTCCGCCACGTCCTTCTTGCCCCGGACTTCAGCGTCGAACGCACCTCGTCCGCGCACGACAGCTCAGCCGGGCCGAACCCCGCCGGCCGGAAGTGGTGCCGCAATCGAGATTGACGAGGCCGGCAGGCTCTGCGAGACTCGCTGGCCTGAGTGACTGATACCAGTACTAAGGCACACGGAGGCGGGGCGTGAGTGAGCAACGCGGGGACAGACCTGAAACGGTCGTTGTGTGTCTGCCCGACGTGCCCGAGCGGCGGCATATGGGCGAGCTCTCGGCGAACGTGCAAGTCGTCCTTCTGCCCCGCGAGTCCGGCCCGCTGCCAGACCTGAGCCGGGTGGAGTTCCTCGTCCCAGCCGGCTGGGCCAGACAGGTTGTGCTGGCCGAGTTGCGCGCGATGGCTCGCCTGCGGGTGGTCCAGACGCTCAGCGCGGGCGTGGATTGGCTCCGGGGGCGGGTACCCGAGGGCATCCTCGTCTGCAACGCTCGGGGTGTCTACGACGGCCCGGTGGCGGAGTGGGTCGTAGGGGCGATCCTGGCAATGCAGCGAGGCCTGATGACAACCCGTGACGCCCAGCTGGCGGCAGATTGGCGCCCGTTCGTGGCCGACGAGCTGACAGGCTTGCGCGCCTTAGTCCTCGGTTACGGTTCGATCGGCTCGGCGGTGGCGGAGCGCCTTCGGCCCTTCGGCGTGGAGGTCGTCGGCGTTGCCACGACGCGGCGGGAGGGAGCACTGGGGCTCGATGACCTGGACTCGGCCCTACCCTCCGCCGACATCCTGATCGACCTGCTGCCGCTCACGGCGGGGACGAGCGGGCTGCTGGACGCTCGCCGCCTCGGGCTCCTACGGCCTGGCGCCCTCCTGGTGAACGCCGGGCGGGGTGCGACGGTCGATACGCCGGCCCTGGTCGACGCCCTACGGAGCGGTCGATTGCGCGCGGCGCTGGACGTGACCGATCCAGAGCCGCTGCCTCCGGATCACCCGCTGTGGCGGCTGCCGGGTGTCCTGATAAGCCCGCACATGGCCGGCGACTCGCGGCGGTCGCTCGCCCGTGCCTACGCCCTCGCGGGCGATCAGATCCGGCGTTTCGCGGCCGGCGAGATGCTGGAGAACCAGGTGCCTCGCGATCTGCTTGCCTGACATCGCAGCCGAGAACTGAACCCGCTGTTGGCCCACGTCGCGACCCCAGACACCCGCAGCGGGCGATGGTGCTCGAGTCTGGGCCGCTGGCTGGTGTCTCCATTCAGCCATAGGGACGGGCTCGGGGACGCGCTCCTCGGCGACGAGCACGGAACCGGGCAGGTAGCTCGATAGGAAAGGCGGCCACGGCATGCAGATCGATCTGTCCGGTAAGGTCGCGTTGGTGACCGGTGGGAATGTGGGGATTGGCCGAGCGACAGCGCTCGCACTCGCCAGCAGCGGGGCCGACGTCGCGATCACATACCTCAAGCACGACGATCCGGCCACGGTTGACGAGATCAGGCGCCTCGGACGAAG
The DNA here is from genome assembly GCA_050008515.1 of Candidatus Limnocylindrales bacterium. Taxonomy (GTDB): domain Bacteria; phylum Chloroflexota; class Limnocylindria; order Limnocylindrales; family CSP1-4; genus Fen-1039. The sequence continues at coordinate 118,284 of JBEKMM010000007.1, read as the reverse complement.
GGCGCTGGCGCTGAAGGTCGACGTTACGGCCAGCGACGAAGTGAACAGCGCCGTCGAGACGATCGTCCGAACGCTGGGCCGCGTTGACATCCTTGTCAACAACGCCGGTGGGCTGCTCGGACGGGTCGGCCTGACTGCGGAGACTGACGAGCATTGGGACCGCATCCTGGCGCTAAACCTCTCGAGCGTCATGTACTGCAGCCGCGCCGCGGCGCGGATCATGGACCCGAGCTGGGGCCGAATCGTCAATGTCAGCTCCGTGGCGGCTCGCCACGGAGGCGGGGCCGGGGCGATCGCTTACGCGGCCGCGAAAGCCGGGGTGATCGGGCTGACGCGTGCGCTGGCAAAAGAGCTCGCCCCAGGCATCACGGTCAACGCCGTCGCCCCAGGCTTCGTGTTGCAGACGCCGTTTCACGACACGACGCCGCCCGACATGCAGAAGGCTTTCATCGAGGGGACACTGGTCAAGCGCGCGGGGGTACCGAACGACGTGGCTGCGGCCGTGCTCCTCCTGGTGTCCGATCTCGCAGGCTTTGTCACCGGCGCCGTGTTCGACATGAACGGAGGCGCCTACTTCGCATGAGGCGAGGGCGCGGCGCGTTCCTCGATCTGCCCCGGTGAACGTGGACCTACTAGCCCGCGTCAAGACGGTCTTCGCGGATCTCGACCTCTCGGGGCGAGCGGCCGGCGAGGACCGTGCCTCCGTGTGGGGTGCCACTATTCGGCACTCACGCAGCGAGCTCGTACTCGTGGATCAGTCAGCCGAGCCGATCGCTTCGATGGGCATGACGGGTCGATGCTCGGGTTGCGGGGAGAGCGGTTGGCGCGGCCTCCGGAGCCTTGAGCCCAAGAGCGCGGTGTGGCCCGTGCGTGTTGTAGTGGCCAGCCTCAGGACTGGATAATGGCACCCCACAGGGAAGCAGCACATGGAAGCAACGCCGGCCCAGCTGAGTTACCATCGATTGCCTCATCGTCACCGCCGAACGGCAGTATCTTTCGAGATTCACCCCATCCAGCCACGTCGTCAACTGCCAGAGGCGCGTCACGGCTCGTCACGATCCCAGCCTCGGCCCTCAGACCCAAAGGCGAGGGGCTGGGATCGCCACCCATATCCATCGACGGGCTGGATTCTTCAGCTACCCACAGAGCAGAATCGGCCGTCTCGAGTGAGATCCCACGCGGAGGAAACGGACTGTAGATGAACATCGGCTTTGGATGCGATCCAAACGCGAGAGAGCTCAAGGAGTCCCTCATGGCCCACGCTCGCGGGCTCGGGCATGAGGTGCTTGACTTCGGGTCCGACGACCCGATCTACCCACACACGGCCATCAAAGTCGCCGAGGCGGTGGCCGCCGGACGAGTCGACCGGGGGGTGGTGCTCTGCGGCACGGGCATCGGCGTCTCGATCGCCGCGAACAAGGTCGAGGGGGCTTACTGCGCCCTGCTCAGCGATGTCTACCAGGCCCAGCGGGCCCAGTTGAGCAACAACGCGAACATGATCGCGCTGGGAGCCCAAGTCATCGGGGTAGAGGTCGCGAAGTGTCTACTTTCCGAGTACCTGAGCAACACGTACGACCCTGCCTCGCGCAGCGCGCCGAAGATCGCCGCGATCTACGAGTACGAGTCGAGGCTTCCGCGATGAGCTCCCGTGCGGACGAGCTGGCTCTCGGTGCGGCCAAGGCCCGGCGTCTGGTGCTCCGCATGGTGGAGGCCGGGCACAGCGGTCATCTTGGCGGTGCCTTGTCCGTGATCGACATCGTCACGGCCCTCTACATGAACGAACTGGTCATCGACCCGGCGCGCCCGACCGAGCGAGGCCGCGATCGATTCCTGCTCTCGGCCGGTCACAAAGCCATGGCCCAGTACGCCGTTCTCGCGCTCATGGGTTTCTTCCCGGCGGAGACGTTGGACACCTACGGCAAGTTCGGAAGCCCCATCCCCGGCCACCCCGACATGCACAAGCTGCCGGGCATCGAGGCAAACACCGGTGCGCTGGGCCACGGGCTCCCGATCGCGTGCGGAATGGCACTTGGGGCTCGGATTGATCGACTCCCGTCACGGGTATTCGTCGTGATGGGCGACGGCGAGCTCCCGGAGGGATCCAACTGGGAGGGGGCCGCGATCGCCGGGCACTACAAGCTGGACAACCTCGTCGTCTTCGTAGACGCGAACGGGCTCCAGATCAGCGGCCGCACGAGTGCAGTGATGAACATGGCACCCGTCGCAGAGAAGTTCCGCGCCTTCGGGTGGGCTACGGATGAGATCGACGGCCACGACATGGCGCAGATCCTCGACGTCCTTGCGCGCGTCCCGCTTGCAGCCGGCCAACCCACCGCCATCATCGCGCACACGGTCAAGGCCAAGGGCATCGCGATGCTGGAGGATACGGCCGCATCGCACTACTGGAAGCCGACCCAGGCCGAGCTCGATGCGGCCATCCAGGAGATGGAGGCGCAGATTGCCGCCCTCCAGATGGAGGCTTCCCGATGACGGGCGAACTTCACGACCCGCGCAAGACATTTGGCGCGGCCGTCACAGCCGCAGCCGAGCAGGACGACAGGATCGTCGTCCTGTCCGCAGACAGCGGAGGGTCGTCGGGGCTTGGCGGTTTCCTCAGGCGTTTCCCCGAACGCTACCTGGAGTTCGGGATCGAGGAGCAAGCAGTGACGGGTGTCGCCTCGGGTCTGGCCACGATGGGCAAGATCCCTGTGTTCTGCGCGATTGCCCCGTTCGTGACCTGCCGGAATTTCGAGCAGTTTCGCAATGACCTGGGATACATGAAGCAGAACGTCAAGGTGGTGGGCAGGAACGGCGGCTTCACATACTCTGATCTTGGCTCGACCCACCACTCGCTCGAAGACTACGCGATCATGCGCATGATCCCGGGAGTGACGGTGCTTGCGCCCCAGGACGCGGGCGAAATCCAGGGCGCGGTCAAGGCGATGCTCCGGCATGAGGGCCCGGTGTACATGCGCATTGGCAGCAACCCGGTGCCTCAGGTGTTTCCCGGCGACGACTTCGTGATCGGGAAGGGCAGGCGGGTCCGCCAGGGCTCCGACGCCACCGTGATCACAACCGGCTACACGACAATCTCCGTGCTCGAGGCAGTCGACGCTTTGATCGCCGGAGGTTTACAGATCGACCTGTTGTGCCTGGGCACGGTCACGCCGCTCGATGACGAGCTGATCCTGGAGTCAGTTCGGCGCACCGGCCATGTCATCACCGTCGAGGAGCACTACGCCCGCGGCGGGCTCTTTGGTGCGGTTGCCGAATTCCTCAGCAGGAAATATCCGGTCATCATCGACAGCCTGGCCGTTCCTCTCGAATATGTGCCCAGCGGACCCTACGCGGAGCTCCTCAGATCGTATGGGCTCGACACGGCAGGGCTCGAGGCCGAGCTCCGCGCGCTCGTCTCGAGGCAGTCGCATGGCAACCAGCTCGCCGATGTTCCGCTTCCTGAGATGCCAGGAGAGACCCGGCGCACATGAGAGCAACGCCACGCCTGGCGCTCGATCTTCCGCCGTAGCCCACCTTACGCAGCGTAAGCGAATGCCTGCTCGTCGAGAGCGCCGGTCTTCAGGCGACTCGCCGGTCCTTGGCGGCGGTGCGAGTGCCGACGCCGACACCTCCGCCGACGCCCGATAGTACGCGCCGGGCGGCGCTTTCAATGCATTGTTGACGTGCTACGGGTCCGCCACGAAGATCGAGCCGGACGTTCGCTGGACTTGGAAGTTGTCGGGGGTCGACTGGCACGATCGTAGTTCAAGAGGTGGTCACAATGTCGCAACCGTCGTTCAGCCTGGATCACAAGGTCGCATTCGTCACCGGCGCGGCTAGCGGGATCGGGCGGCGTATCGCGATTGGGCTTGCCGAAGCCGGTGCGGACGTGGGTTGCTTCGATCTACCGACCAGCGACCTGTCCGGCGTAGTCTTGGCAATCACCGCGACAGGGAGACGCGCGATCCCCTGTCCAGGAGACGTGACGCGTCAGGAGGACCTCGAGGGCGCGGTCGCGGCGCTCCAGCGGGATCTTGGGCCGCTGCAGCTGGCGGTCAATTCCGCCGGGATCGCCAATGGCGGGGCGGCGGAGACGATGCCGCTCAGCCAGTGGCAGAAGGTCATGGATGTGAACCTGACTGGGACGTTCCTGTCGTGTCAGGTAGAGGGGCGGGCGCTGCTCCGAAACGGGGGTGGGGCCATCGTGAACATTGCCTCGATCTCAGGCAGGATCGCGAACCGAGGGCTGATGCAGGCCCACTACAACGCTTCGAAAGCGGGGGTCGCGCATTTGACCAGAAGCCTGGCGATGGAGTGGGTGGGTCGCGGCGTCCGCGTCAATAGCATCAGCCCGGGCTACACGGCGACGCCCATGAACCTCCGCCCGGACGTTGCCGAGCAGGCCAGGCGCTTCGAAGCCGACACGCCGATGGGACGCATGGCCAGGGTAGACGAAATGGTTGGGCCGGCGGTCTTTTTGCTGAGCGAGGCCAGCAGTTTCTGCACGGGATTGGACCTGCTGGTTGACGGAGGGATCACTTGCTGGTGATGAGGGTCAGCCCCGGGCACTACGTGGAGTCCTGGGTGCCAGGGACCCCTTGGATGAACCCGAGGCCTGAGGTCGCACCAACCTGCTAGCCCCGGGAGTCAGGTCGAGCCGCTTCGCCGTAATGGCTCTGGCGGCGCTCCCAGCCGCCCACCCAGAAGTCCATCGCGGCCGAGCGTGGCGGATGCTCGGCGAAGACCTTCTCGTCGATCTCGACACCGAAGCCGGGTGCCGATGAAACCGGGTAAGCACCGTCCAAGAGCATCGGACGGCCGGGGAAAGCTTCCCGAACATGAGGCTCCATGAACTCGTCGAATGACTCGAGCACCATGAAGTTGCGCAGGGTGGAGCCGAGATGGACGCCGGCCGCAGTCATGAGCGGGCTGGCCGCGTTGTGGAACGCGACCGGAACATATGCGGTGTCCGCCATCACGGCGATCTTTCGAACTTCGGTGATCCCGCCGGCGTGGCCAATGTCGGGCTGTGCGATCCGCACCGCCCCGATCTCGAGGGGCCGTCGGAACGCGTGGCGGGAGAACCATCGCTCGCCGGCGGCGACGGGAACCTGCGAGGCGAGCGTGACCTCCCGGAGTGCATCGACATTCTCCGGCGGCACCGGCTCCTCGAACCAGCCCGGCCTAAACGGCTCGAGAGCCCGCGCAACTTGTATTGCGGCCGCTACGCCGAAGCGGCCGTGGCCTTCGACATAGAGTTCGCGCCCCGGGCCAATCGCGTCGCGAACGGCCGCGACGAGGGCCACGGCCTCGTCGAGCTCGCGGGTTTCGAGCGTGAAGTCGCCGTCTCCGAACGGGTCGAACTTCAGCCGGGTGAGCCCCTTCGCGAGGGCGGCCCGGGCGGCTTCCGCGAACGCAGCCGGGGTGCGGTCGACCTGGTACCAGCCGTTCCCGTACGCGGGCACAGAGTCCGCCACTACGCCGCCAAGGAGCGTGTGGACCGGCTCGCCCAGCGAGCGCGCCAGGAGATCGTGGCAGGCCATGTCGAGCGCGCCCTGCGCCGTCGAGAACACGGCGCCGGCTCGCCAGTACTCATTGCGGTAGACACGCTGCCAGATGGCTTCGATGCGGCGCGGGTCCAACCCTCGGACATACCGTTCGAACAGGACCGGCAGGTACGCGACGACCGCTTCATCACCGTACTGCGCCGTTGCCTCGCCGAGTCCCCATGCGCCGTCTGCGGCGGTCAGCCGTACGACGATGAGGTTCCGCCAGGCCGTTCCCATCTGGAAGATCTCAAGCCGTTCGATCACCGGTTTCCTCCACTCTCGGAGCCTCTACATACCGCCTCCCGTCAGGCGCGGTAAGGCTGCTGATCACGACCTTGGCGTCAACGCTCGCTGCGGCCGCTGTCGACGACGTCACCGACGGTCAGGGCTCCGCTGCCCGCATTCGATATGGCGGTCCTTCACCCGACATTCCAAGCCACGGTCGCGTGGAGAACGCGATCCGATAGACACACGCCCGTCCCGTCCGCCCGATCTTCAGGCCGACGCTGGACGGCGGTATTATCTCTATCGGCGCTCGTGTTGCGGCCAGCCGAGGTCGAAGACCTTGTCCATCTGGGACCACCACTCACCCTCGCGTGCCTCTGGGGCAAGCTCCTGGAGTGAGGCCGTAAGCGCCGACCATTTCCGATACTCAGGATCGTCGTCGAGCCGCGGAAAATCCACCCGGGGCACGAACTCGTCGGTCGTGGTCATGTACATGAAGAGCCGCCTTCCAATTAGGAAGATCTCCATGCCGTGGATCCCGGCGCTCCGGAGTCGGTCGGTGACTGCTGGCCACACCTTCTGATGGAGTTCGCAGTACTGGCGGATCTTCTCCGGATCGTCTTGAAGCAGCAGGGTCATCCCGAAGCTTTGCATCGGCCCACCTTTCGTCCTTACTGCAACGGCTGGCCTGAGCCCGCACGTCGATGCGTCTTGGCTGCTCCGTCTTCGAACGGCAGCCTCTCCCAGTGCCAGAGGCAAGGCCGGGCCCTACCTCCTCGGTCCTCGATCGGTCTCATCGGTTCATCTCGTCGGCGATCACTGCCGCCGCACGCCACTCATCTCCATCCGGGTAGGCATACTGCGCAAGGGCCTCGGGCAACATCTCCGCTCCGTATCCCGGGCGGAGGGGGACCCGATAGCGGCCCGCGCGAACGACAGCCGGGTCCACCATGTGCTCGTGAAGATGGTCGGCGAACTCGATCATCCTGCCGCTCAGATCGCCGCTGACGCAGATGTAGTCGAAGATCGAGAGGTGCTGAACCAGCTCGCACAAGCCCACGCCCCCCGCGTGAGGACAGACGGGCACGCCGAACTTGGCGGCCATCAGGAGCACGGCGATCACCTCGTTGACGCCACCGAGCCGGCACGCGTCGATCTGGCAAACGTCAATGGCCCTCGCCTGGAACAGCTGCTTGAACATGACCCGGTTGTGAACATGCTCCCCGGTCGCGACCCGGATCGGAGCGATCGCAGCCGCAATGGACGCGTGGCCGAGGATATCGTCTGGACTCGTGGGTTCCTCGATCCAGTACGGGTCGAATGGAGCGAGACGCTCCATCCAGGCGATTGCCTCCGCCACGTCCCAGCGCTGATTGGCGTCCATCATCAGTCGCGCGCCGGGGCCGACGGTCTCGCGGACGATCCGGGCTCGCCGCACATCGTCGTCGAGGTTGCGTCCGACCTTCATCTTGAAGCTGTTCCAGCCCTGGGCGACGGCCTCCCGGCACAGCCGTCGGACCTTCTCATCGGTGTACCCGAGCCAACCTACCGAGGTCGTGTACGCGGGGTAGCCATCTCTCAACAGCTCGGCCTCGCGTTGGCCTCGAGTCGCCTCTCTTCCGGCGAGCAGCGCCACGGCCTCTGTCTCGGTCAAAGCGTCACTGATGTACCGGAAGTCGACGCAGGCCACGATCTCTTCTGGGGTCATGCTCGACAGGAGCGCCCAGAGCGGCTTGCCCCTTCGTTTGGCCCATAGGTCCCAGACCGCGTTTACGATCGCCGCAGTCGCCAGGTGAATGGCGCCTTTCTCCGGGCCTATCCAGCGCAGCTGGCTGTCGCCGACCATGTCGCGCCAGAAGGCCCCCATGTCGGCGAAGAGGGCGTCCTCTGACCGTCCGACGACGCGATTGCTGAGAGCCCGGACGGCGCTCACGACAACCTCCGTCCCCCGGCCGATCGTGAACGTCATGCCGTGGCCCTCGAGGCCGTCGTTCGCATCGGTTCGGAGAATGACGTAGGCGGCCGAGTAATCCGGCTCCGGGTTCATCGCGTCCGAGCCGTCGAGGGTCCGTGAGGTCGGATAACGGACGTCGAGGACGTCCAGCGCCACGATCGTCATTCGTTTCGCCTCAAGCGGTTCTCCAACCCGACGCCGATGGACGGGCCGCGAGTCGGCGGTCTGTCGAGAAATGGCGAGTTTCGGCCGCGTCTCGACCTTGCCTGTGTGTCCAGTATATTGGACAATTACCAGTATGTCGAACAGGACGAACTCACATCGGCCTCATCGACCGAGGGATCTCCGAGGGCTGCCGCGGTAATGAACGCGCGCCTCAACCCCGGCTTTCGAGGCCCTGGCGCCGACCGTTCGCCCGCTCCGGCCGTCGCCAGGGCGGTCGGCATCCTCGACCTGCTCGCGGCAGACCCCACGGCACCGCTTGGCACGAGCGAGATCGCGCGCCGCCTGCAACTGCCGAAGTCGTCCGTCGCCAACGTTTGTGCGGCGCTCGTTGACTCCGGGCTTCTGTGTCGGTTTGGCAACGGCTTCTCGCTCGGACATCGGCTGGCGGAGTTCGGCGGCGCATACCTGGCCGGCATGGACCAGGTTCGCGAGTTCCGCGAGGGGTGCCAGGCTCTCCCAGCTGCTTCACAGGAAACCGTCCAACTGGCGGTTCTCGACCGGTTGGACGTCGTCTACCTGGCTCGCCACGAGGGCCGCCAGCCCATTCGGCTGGTCTCTGAGATCGGACGTCGACTGCCCGCGAGCTGCACCGCGGCAGGGAAGGCGGCGCTTGCCTGGCTGTCGTCGGCGGACCTGGCCGATCGGCTGCGCGGGACCACGAGCCTGCCGGGCCTGACGGCGCAGTCGCACCGGCTTCCGGCGGAGTTGTTGGCCGATCTCGAGGCAACCCGCCGGCGCGGTTACGCGATCGACGACGAGGAGACGGCGGAAGGCGTCGTGTGCTTTGCCGTGGTCGTGCCGGAGCGATCCGAAGGACGAGGGCCGGCGACAGGGCCGTGCGCCGTCAGCGTCGCGCTCCTCAAGGCTCGCGCCAGCGATCAGCGGCGCGATCTGCTGCTCAGCGACCTGTCGAACCTCGCCCGGCGGCTTGCGCCGTCCGGCCGGGAGATGTTCCGTTCGGCACCGCCAGGGTCTGCGGCGATCGAAGGGAGCGAAGGGCGGGGACCGTGATTGGCGCCCATCGGGCCGATTCCCAGGAGACGACGCCCGGCGTCGTGAACCTGCCGGTCTACTGAACTGAGCACGAAAGGACGAGCGTGGGATGCACCTGATCACGTTCCGCGAAAGCAGCGGAGAGCTGCGGCTTGGCGTTGAGTCGCTGGGCCGGGCCATCCCGGCGACGCATTTCCGGCCGACCGCACCTCGCACGATCGAAGAACTCCTCACCGGGGGCATCGACGCCCTCAGCCGACTGGTGGAGTCGGTGGACCCGAGCCAGATCCGTTCAAGAGGGACGGCTCTGGACGAGCTTCATCTCGAAGCCCCCGTGCCGCGGCCGGGCAAGGTCGTGGCCATCGGCCGCAACTACGCCGACCACGCTGCCGAGGAAGGCGTCGTCGCCCCGGAGGCTCCGTTGATCTTCGCGAAGTGGCCGAGCGCGGTGATCGGTCCGGGAGCGGAGATCCGGTGGGATCCCGCCCTTACGTCCCAGGTGGACTTCGAGGCCGAGCTCGGTGTCGTGATCGGTCGGCGCGCCCGGCGCGTCTCGGAATCGGACGCTCTCGGATACGTGCTCGGCTACACGTGCATAAACGACGTCTCGGCTCGCGACCTCCAGTTCGGGGACGGGCAGTGGGTGCGCGGCAAATCGCTCGACACCTTCTGTCCGATGGGGCCTGTCCTGGTCACCGCGGACGAGATCGCGGACCCGGGTCGCCTGGCGATCTCGTGTCACGTAAACGGGGTCGAGCTTCAGTCCGCGTCAACAGCCCAGATGTTCTTCGGGGTCGCCCAGATCATCAGTTACTGTTCGAGAGCATTCACTCTGGAACCCGGAGACGTCATCGCAACCGGTACCCCATCGGGCGTGGGAGCGTTCAGGCATCCGCCCATGTACCTGGCCGACGGCGACCGGGTGACCGTATTCGTAGAAAGCATCGGGGAGCTGACCAACACCTGCAGGTACGAGCCACAATCGGCTGAGGATGAGTCGAAATGACGACGAGCACGTTCGGGGCAAGCCCCTCGGAAAGCCCGAGGTACCTCATCACCGGGGCTCTCGGCTGCATTGGCGCATGGACCGTCCTGAACCTCGTCCGGCGGGGCGTCCGGGTCGTGGCCTTCGATCTTGGATCGGATTCGCGCCGGGTCCGCCAGCTGGCAACGCCCGAGGAGTTCGAAGCGGTGACGTTCCTCCAGGGCGACATCACCAAGCTGGACTCGGTGGAGCGAGCGCTCGACGATCACGGGATCACGCACGTGATTCACCTCGCGGCACTCCAGGTACCGTTCTGCCGGGCGAACCCGCCCCTCGGCGCCCTGGTAAACGTCGTCGGGACCGTGAACGTATTCGAGGCGGTCAGTCGGCGGGCCGACCGCATCGGCCCCGTCGTCTACGCGGGATCGGTGGGCATGTTCAGTGCGACCGATCTCGATCCGGCAACCGGCCGACTCGAGCCGAATACCGTTGCCCACCCCATCAACCACTATGGGGTCTACAAGCAGGCCAACGAGGCCACCGCCGGAATCTACTGGCGCGAGAACGGCATCGCGAGCATCGGACTTCGCCCGATGACCGTCTTCGGGATGGGCCGCGACCAGGGAATCACCAGCGGGCCGACCAAGGCCATTCTGGCGGCCGTTCTGGGTCGACCCTATGAAATCGGCTTTGGTGGGAAGACCCTCTTCAACTACGCCGACGATGTCGCCCGGGCGCTCGTGCTTGCCAGCGACAGCAACGTGCGAGGCGCCATGACACTCAACCTGTCTGGCAGCCTCGCTCGCGTACGCGACTTCGTGACGTCGCTCGAAGCCGTCGTGCCCGAATCGGCCGGCCTCATCCGAGTCGCGGAGGAGGCTCTCCCGTTTCCGGAGGAGATCTCCTCCGCCGGGCTGGACGCGATCGGCGACGTGCGAGTGACTCCCCTGGAGGTCGCGATCAAGACGACGGTCGAGCTCTTCCGTTCAAGGCTGGCCGACGGAAAGCTGGCGCCCGAGGAATACGGCCTGGGGCCCGCCCTTCGCCAGTAGCGCCTCTGGATCGGCAGAGGTGGGCGATCAGGGGGCCAGCCGAGTCATGCCCGCGGCCTCGTCGCCGCTGAGCCGCGCCGGCAATAGCGCCCACCTTGGCAGCTTCGGCCAGCCTCGTTACGAGCGTCAGACGCCCATAGCTGGTCGCGTTTGAGGACGACCCGGGCGGTCTGGCGAGGTCGGGGCGGTCTGGCGAGGTCGGGGCGGTCGGCGAGCTAGCGTTCTACCTCGCCCGTCTCCGAGATGCGCTTGATCCTCGCGGCGCGGTCGTAGGCGACAGCGAGCAACCGCGTTTCAATCGTCTGGTTCGGCCCAACCCTGCGCGCGGAGCCATTCTCGATCGCCCGGTTGAGCCCGCCATCAGGCCAGCTGGTCCACGGCTCCAGGGCGCAGTTGTAGTTGAGGCCATACCACGGGTAGCCCGGCATCCCACCCCAGACGTGCCAGAACCAGACATACGGGAACAGACCTACGTCCCAGCGGAGTCCGAAGCCGACGCCTCGCCGGCCATTCGTGATCCCGTACCAGCCCTCCTCGAAGCCGCTCAAGAAGACAAGGTCCGCCGTGCGGGCCGCCGGCCCAGGGATGACGCTGAGGTCGCGAACGCCGCCTTCTCGCAGCGGAGCAGCCGGCCAATCGAAGCTCGCTCCGAACTGGAGTTGGCCGTCCTTCCAGGGCTCCATACGTTCGGTCGAGGCCCGGCAAGGCGGCAGGTCGATGCGGCACGAGTCGTCGAGGAACGGCGGACCGAAAGCGGGGTGGTGTCCCCACATGATTTCCATCTCTTCGGCCGCCAGGTTCGTCAAGCGCTCGTCGATCTCGAGAGTCGCCTCCCCCGACCTGAGGGTAAGAACCTTCTCGAGCAGAAACGGGGTTCTGAGCGTTCGGACCGAGAATCGGACGGAGACGATCTCCGGCCGGTCCTCCACGATAGTGACCTCCCAGGGCAGCGCGAGGAGCTCGCCGTGAAACGGCAGCTGAGCGCCCTTGTACATCACGCTCATGCCGCCGTTCGGGAGGCACTCCTGCCATCCGCCCTCGAACCCGTCGTTGAAGACGAACTCGTCGACGCCCCGAGGCATCGAGCCGATGCCGGCCGGCCGGAGCCCCAGCGGCCTGCGCCACAGGAAGTCCGTGTCGGACGGCTTGTGCAGGAAGCTCACGATGTCCGTGCCCTTGTCGACGAGGACTTCGACCCGGAGCAGCTCGTTCTCGAACGCAAGAGTCCGATACCCGAGTTCGGTGTAGTCGTGCAATCGGGCGCCGAAGTGCTGCCTGCTCATCGTTGGGATCTCCCATGCTGCCGTCCGCCGGCGCTTGTCGAGCTCACCGCTCCGTCGAGATGCGCACGTCACCCGCCCTCGGGGATACCAGATGCTGTCACGGCCTGTGGTCGAGCCGGTAGGCCTCCAAGGCATTGGCACCGAAGATCCGCTCTCGGTCGCGGCGCGGGATGTCTCCGAGCGCCTCAACCAGGGCGTCGAAGACCCGGGCGTAGCTCCCGGCCAACAGGCAGACCGGCCAGTTCGACCCGAAGATGAGTCGGCCTGGTCCAAACCAGTCGAGGAGGCGCTGGACATAGGGCTTGAGGTCGTCCGCGGTCCAACTCGCCCAGTCGTCTTCCTCGATCATCCCTGAAAGCTTGACCCAAACCTTCGGGAAGGCCGCCAGCGGAGCCATCCGCGATGCCCACGGCTCGATCTCGTGTTCACGTATGCACGGCTTGGCGATGTGATCGATAACGAAACTGTTCTCCGGGAAGGCACGTACCAGGTCCAGGGCCGCCGGGAGTTCCCGGGAGCGAACGAGGACATCGTACGTGAGCCCGGCTTCACCCACGGCCCCGATCCCGCGCTGGACGTCGGGTCGGCGGAGCCAGTCCGGATCGGGCTCGTCGTGCGCCTGATGGCGGATCCCGACCAGCTTGCGCCCGTCGGGCCTCGCCTTGAGCCTCGCGAGCGTCGAGGCGACGTCGGGATCGGTCAAATCGACCCATCCGACGACGCCCGCAACGAAGTCAGTCGCTGCGGCCGTGGCCAGGAACTGCTCGGTCTCCGGGAGGCTGGGGATAGTCTGGATCAGGACCGTCCGGTCGATACCGCGAGCGGCCAGCAACGGCCGCATGTCATCGGGGCCGAACCGGCCGCGTATGGCGGCCAGCTCATCCGTCATCCAGTAGTAGTCATAGGTCCGGTCTGACGTGTCCCAGAAGTGATGATGTGCGTCGACAACGATGGCCATGGCCCGATCCCCCTAACCGGCCGCCGCGGCCTTCGGCGTCGGGGCCTCGGGCAGCAGCAACCCTTCCGACCTCAACTCATCCCACAGCACGTCCGGAATCGGGTGCTGCATCATGGTGACCGTGTCGTCGAGGTGAGCAATCGTCCGCACGCCGGCCACGACGGCGGCGACGGCCGGATGGGCGAAGACGAATTGGAGGGCCGCAGCGCGGAGGGGTACGCCGTTGCGCTCGCAGACGGCCTTGATGCCCAACGCCTTGTCGATCCACGCCTTCGGTGCTGGGCCGTAATCGAAATGCGACTCGGGAGACGGGTTGGCAAGCAGGCCGCTGTTCATCACGCCCGCGATGACGATCGCGATTCCCTTCTGGACGCACAGCGGGAGCAACTCGGTCAGAGCCGGCTGGTCGAGCAGGGTGTACCGGCCGGCGCACATGAACGCATCGAAATCTCCCTCGCGGGCGAAACGCGCGAGCATCTCCGCCTGATTCATGCCGGCGCCAATGGCAGAGACGACGCCCTCACTGCGGAGCTTCGCGAGCGCCGGATACGCGCCGCCGATCGCCTGCTCCCAGTGCGTGTCGGGGTCATGTATCCAGAGTATGTCGAGCCGGTCGAGACCAGTCCGTTTCAGGCTGGCTTCGACCGAGCGCATGACCCCGTCGTAGCTGTAGTCATATACCGGGCGGAAATCGGGAACGCCCCGGTAGTACCAGTCGTTCAGTTCCTCTGAGGGTGTCTCATCCGGCCCGACTCCCGTCACCGACCCCAGACGCTGCCAGTCGCGATCCCATTCGGGGTGAGCGAGCACCTCGTCGAGCGGATAGAGGAGTCGGCCTACCTTCGTCGATATGACGAACTCCGACCGGCTCCTCTTGGTCAGCATCCGCCCGAGCCGTTGCTCCGCAAGCCCATACCCGTAGAGCGGCGCGGCGTCGTAGTAGCGGATCCCCAGGTCCCAGGCGTGCCCCAGCACCTCCACCGCCTGGTCGTCCGAGACCGGCGAGTACAACCCGCCGAGCGGGGCCATTCCGAAGCCCAGCTTCGTGACCTCGAGCTTCGTCCGGCCGAGACGGACCCGTTCGAACGGATTGATGGACATCTGAGCTCCTCCTGTCACCTGGCGACCTGGTGGATGCCCGGGTCGTGCCGGATACGACGTCGAGTCAACGCGTGGGCGGGCCCCTCCGCTCCGAGCCCGGCTCGGCTAGTGGATGAGACCCATGATCTCCTGGCTCATCTGGGCGTAGTCGTGATCGTTGGTCAGGGTGCCCATGATCCGACCGCCGCGCATCACAGCCACCCTGTCCGCGAGGCGGACCATCTCGGGCATGTCGCTCGAAATGAGCAGTATCGCCAGGCCCTCCGAGGCGAGCCCCCAGATCAGGTCGTGAATGTTGGCCTTCGTGCGCACGTCGATGCCGACGGTCGGCTCGTCGATGATCAGGATCCTGACGCCCGCGGTAAGCCATTTGGCCAGACTGACCTTCTGCTGGTTTCCGCCGCTGAGGCTGTCCACGGGCGTCGCCAGCGACGGCGTCTTGATCTCGAGCTTGTCGACGAACGGTCTGACGGCCGAGCGTTCTGCCGTGCCGCCGATCCAACCGACCACGTTCTGGAGCCGCCCCCAGATGGTGATCGACACGTTGGTCAGTACCGAATGGATCCCGATCAAGCCCTCGGACTTTCGGTCCTCGGGGACGTATCCGATGCCATGGCGCAGGGCGTCGTCCGGGCCAGTTATCCGCACGGCCTTGCCGTCGACGAGCACCTGGCCGTCCTGGACCCGATCCACGCCGATGATGGTCTTGGCCAGCTCGCTCCGACCGGCACCGACGAGACCGTAGAGCCCCAGGATCTCTCCGCGGTTGACCACGAGGTTGACATCTCTGGCCCCGGATTCGCCGCACAGGTCGCGGAGTTCGAGAATGGGGCCGCCGTGGCCGTCGGTCCGCGCTTCGAGTTCGTGCACGACTTGCTGGCGACCGACCATCAGGGTGATGAGCTGGTTGCGGTCAAGCTCGGAGATCGCCGCCTGGGGGCCGGCGTTCTGGCCGTCGCGGAGCACGGTAACGTGATCGCAGAGCTCGAAGACCTCTTCGAGCTTATGACTCACGAAGATGATCGCGACGCCGCGGGCCCTGAGCCCCCTGATGACGCCGAAGAGCGTCTGGACCTCGCTGGGGCTGATCGACGCGGTCGGCTCGTCGAGCAGGAGTATCCGGCTCTCGCGCGAGATCGCCCGCGCGATCTCGACCAGCTGCATCCGGGCCACGCTCAGCGATGATGCGGGGGACCTAGAGTCTATCTCCACGCCCAGCAGATCCAGCCACTTCTGTGCTTCGCGGTGGACGCGGTCGTAGTCGATGAAGACGCCGCGGCGCTTGGGAAGCGATTCCAGCATGATGTTCTCGCCGGCACTGAACTCCGGCACGAGGTTCCTCTCCTGGGGCACGACGGCAATCCCCTGGTCGAAGGCATCCTGCGGCGATCGGAAATGCGTCTCCTTTCCTTCCAGCAAGATCACTCCCTCGTCGGGCTGGTACAGCCCCGTGAGGCATTTGATCAGGGTGCTTTTGCCTGCCCCATTCTCACCGAGCAGCGCAAGGGCCTCGCCGGCCCGCAGGTTGATAGACACGCCCTCCAGCGCCTGAACGCCCGGGAACGCCTTGCAGAGTCCCCTGACCTCGAGAAGCGGCTGGGTCTCTGAGACAGTGCCGCTCATCGCAGGTTGCATCGCGGGAGTGGCGGGATTGTGAACGGCGTCTGAGGTGCTGGCTGTCGTCTCGACTGGATGCATGGGATCCTCTCGTTCGTTCATTTCGTCGTCGGAACCGGCTGTCCGCGCCACGCCGGGGGGATGAGCGATCCCGAAGAAGTCGAGCGGCGGCGGTTGAGGACGACCGCCGCGAGGATGAGCGCGCCGACCAGGAAGGTGACCCAGTAGGGATCGGCCCTGAAGATGACCAGCCCATTGGAGATCAGGGCGAGGAGAGCGCAGCCGAGGATTGCCCCGGTGATTGACACCTTGCCGCCGGACAGCGCGGCGCCGCCGATGAGCACGGTCGCAAATGACGGCAGCAGCCACTGGGATCCAATGGTGGGCGAGCCGTTGCCGAGGCGGGCCATAAGCATCAGCCCACCCAGCGCGGCCAGGAACCCGGAGATGATGTGGGCGATGACGATCGTGCGCCCGACGTGGATGCCGGCCATCTCGGCTGCTCGGGCATTGCCCCCTACCGCAAGGATGGACCGACCGATCACGGTCCGGTACAGCACGAGGCCGAGCGCGACAGCAACAAGGATCGAGATGAGCAAGGGATGAGGGAACATGACAGTCCGAGCCTGACCATAGTCGGTGAACTGCGTAGGGAGGCCATAGTATGGATTGGAGCTGGTGATTCCGAAGTTCGTCCCCTCGTATGCGGCCGAAGTCGCCAGGGTGATGATGAACGGGTTTATCCCTGTCTTAACGGTCAGAAAACCGTTGGCGAAGCCCATCGCGATACCCGCCAGCAGGCCCACCACGACGGCGACCTCCACGGGCACGCCGTACGAGACCATGAGTCCCGCCGCAAGCACCGCGCTCAGACCACCCGTCGCTCCCACGGCCAGGCTCATGCCGCCGGTGGCGATGACCACCATCTGAGAGAACGCCACCAGCATCGACCCCGAGATGTCGAACAACAGGACGTAGAGGTTGAACTCCTTGGTGAATTCGGGCCTCAGTACCGCGAGACCAACCCCGGCGAGCACGACCACCACCAGAAGGGGAAAGGATTCGGCTCGAATGAAGTTGCGCATGAAGTTGCGCATCGGCCGATTCATGAAATCGCTCCCTTTGGATCGGCTGGCTTCCCCGCAGGTTGAATGACTCCAATACGGCTGCGCGTCACCGCCAGCGTCCGCGCGCGATCGAGCAGCACCGCAATGAGCAGGACGAGGCCCGTCGTCAACTCAACCCAGAAGCTCGGGATGTTCATGAGGGTGAGCCCGTTCCCGATCGTGGCCAGCAGCAGGCCACCGACGAACGTGCCGACGACTGAGACGACGCCGCCGCTCAGCAGCGTGCCGCCGACGGCCGGCGCTGCAAAGGAAGGCAGTACCCAGTCGCTGCCGATCGTCGGAATTGCCGAGCCGAGGCGCAACAGCAGCATGACACCGGCCAGACCGGCCAGCGCGCCCGACAGCACGTGCGTCACCGCGATAATTCGGTTCACGGGGACCCCCGAGAGGCGGGCAGCTCGCGGGTTCGCACCGGTTGCGAGCATCTGGCGCCCGAGCGTGGTGCCGCGGTACAGGAACCACAGGCAGGCGCCCGTCACGACCATGGCCCAAACAAGAGGGGACACACCGAGCCATCGCGTCTGGCCGAGGTTGATGAAGTCCACCGGCAGATTGTTGAAGGCCTGCACCTTCGTAATTACGTACATCAGGCCGGAGAAGACGCTCAATGTTCCAAGCGTGATGATGAAGCTGTTGATCCCGGTCTTGACGATCAGGATGCCGTTGATTGCGCCGAGCGCGGCACCCATGCCTACGCCCCCAAGAATGGCGATCGGGACCGGCACCCCGACCCCCTCGAGGAGCCAGCCCGTGAACATGGCCGAGACCCCGCCGATGGCGCCGACTGAGATGTTCATGCCGCCCGTCGCGATCACGACCATCTGCGCGAGCCCGATAACCACCGACACGGCTACGGCGCGACCGACTGCGAAGATGTTGAAATCCGAGACGAAACCGTCCGCGAAGACCGAGAATATCAGCCAGGACACCAGGACGAGTGTCAACAGACCGACGCGGTCCCAAAGGTCAATTACCAGCGATCGTCTTCGCACTCCTTGCTCCTCTTGCATCCCCGGGCTTGGGCCATCCGCAGAGAAACGGGGCGCAAGCCGATCACTTGGTGAACTGGCGTTGCGCCTGCTGAAAGGCACTATGAGACGGGTCCCTACTCGTGTCAAGACGCCGGATGGTCCAGCCCGGGACTTGCCGTCCAAGCCAACAGGCGGGGAGCATGCGAACCGGGATGCGCCTGGGGCTGGACGGTCGTCTGGGGTGAACGGCAGAGCCGACACGCGTGCCGACACTCCTTGAGAGGCCCGTCTTACGCGTATCTGGCCCGGCCGGAATGGCAGCAGGCCTCGCCCCCTCCGGACTCGTCGCCGGGCGCCTCGGCGGCCCTTGGCGTGAGCATCGACGCGCCGTCCGGCTTACGACCTCGGCCGGACTAGTCGCCTCACATAGTCTTGACATGCCCAAAGAGCGCGTTCATCATCCGATCATCTAGCACACCACCAGTGCATCTGATGCACCGTAACTGGGAGCTAGCTGAGTGGAGGAGATGCCCATCTACCGATCCGTCCGTATCTGTCAGGAGGGCCCTTCAGTAGGGTCCTTCTCTAGGAAAGCGGCGACCCGATGGGGCCGTCACGACAACGCGAGGAGAGGTTAGGAGAACACATGGCAAGAGACAAGAGATTCAGTTGGCTGGGGTTGGGCGCAGCAGCGGTCCTGCTTGTGTCCGCGTGTTCGTCTTCGGTGGCTACACCGACCGCAGCTCCGACCGCAGCTCCGACCGCAGCTCCGACCGTAGCAGCACCGTCCGTAGCAGCACCGTCTGTAGCAGCACCGTCTGCAGCTGCAACTTCGGTTACCTTCAGCTCGGCTTCAACCACCAAGGTCGCCGCCGTCGCGGGCGGTCCCCATCCCTTCTTCACACCGTGGGGACCGGGCACGGATGATGCCGTAAAGGCCCTCAAACTGGCCGGCGGCATCTACAAGTTCCCGCCCCAGTGGGAACTGACGGCCCAGAACAACCTCGTCGAGACACTGGTGGCGCAGGGCTACAACGCCTTCACGATCTTCCCTGGCGACGCTAACGGCACCAACACGCTCCTTCAGGAGCTCAAGGGCAAGAACATCCCCAGCATCGCTGCTGGCGGCTGCACCAACACGCCGTCACCCGCCGCATTCTGCATCGCCACCGATGTATACAACTCTGTATACCTCGGGACCAAGGCCCTCATCGCGGCCATGGGTTCTGAATGCACGACGGCCACGCCCTGCGGCATAGTCCACGTCGCAAGTCGACTCGTCGACCCGAACACGCAGGCGCGCATCAAGGGCGTCAACAAGGCTGTCGCCGAGTCGAACGGCACCGTCTACGTCTATCAGCACATGACCGACTCGGACGACCAGCAGGCCGCCACGACGAACGTCGGTGCCCTCCTCGCGGCCCACGGTTCCGACATCCAGGGCATCGTCAGTGATGCCTATGTTGGCTCCTCCGTCACGGCCACTCTGCTTCACAACGGCAACTTCACCAAGATCAAGTTCGTCGGCATTGACGACGATCCGGCAGTCCTCGCCGGGATCACGGGCGGCTGGGTGGTCGGCACGATGTCCCAGAACCCTTACGGACAGGCCTACATCTCCGCCTACGTGCTCGACCTGCTCCGCCGCGGCTGCACTGTAAAGTCCGATGCCCCGTTCCTCGTTGACAGCGGTACCTTCCTCATCACTGCTGACGGCAAGAACGTAGGCGACGTCCCGTCCACCCCAATGGCAAATTATCTGCAGAAGCGCGTCGACGTCACGAACCAGCTGATGGCGACGTTCGCAACGCAGTACCTCGATTGTTCCAAGGCTAGCTGATAGCTGCCAGCCGGGCTCCGCCCGGCTGATCCGACGGAGGACGGCTCTGCGGGCGACGAGCTCGCTGCCGTCCTTCGTCGGGACATCGCACAACCAGCACCACATCGCGTGCGAACGTCCCGACAGCTGCCGCGCACCTTCTCAACAAGTTCCATCGGAGTCAGGAATTGACTACTCGCACTCTCCACCGCGGCCTGGAAGTCCTCGAGAAGCTCGCCACAGCGGGTGAGTTCGGGCTCGGGCCGACGGCGGTTGCCGACGAGGTGGGTCTGGACAAGACGACGGTCACCCGGCTCATAGGCACGCTCGTGGAGGCCGGCTACGTGAGGCAGGATCCGGCCACCCGGAAGTACCGGCTCACGGGCAAGCTCATCCGGCTGGCCCAGGGAGTCGAGGCCAGCCTGGACCTCAGGCGCGTCGCTCAGCGCCATCTCCTGGCGCTGAGGGACCGGGTCGGACAGACGGTGAACCTGGGAGTCCTGGAAGACCTGTCCGTCTACTACGTCGACAAACTGGAGTCGGAGAACAGCATCCGGCTCGTCTCGGCGATCGGGCAGACCATGCCCCTCCACTCGACAGCCCTGGGCAAGGCGATCCTCGCCGTGCTCCCGCAGGCCGAGCGCGATGACATCACGAGGCGGATCAAGTTCGTGCCCCAGACCGACCTGACAATCTGCGACCTTCCGACGTTCGAGGCCGAGATCCGCACGACGCATGCCCGCGGCTACGCCATAGACGACCGCGAGAACGAGCCCCTGGCTGCATGCGTGGCGGCGGCCATCATCGGAGCGGACGGTCGTCCTGTCGGGGCCATCAGCGTCTCCGCTCCGCATTTCCTGGTCCACGACCAGCTCCACGAACTAGGGGCGCAGGTGATGGCCACGGCGGCCCAGGTCAGCTGGGAGCTCGGGGCGGTGCGTTCCGGAGTCACCCCTGTGGCCGCCGGCGTACAGCGCGAGACTGGGCGGAGTCTTCGCGCCGATATGCACGCCGTTCGCGGAGGACGAGAGCGTCGATGACGACGCCCTCCGCGAGAACATGGCCCGGTACTCGAGCAGCGGCCTGCTGGGCTACCTCGCCCTCGGCTCCAACGGGGAGAACCGAAGCCTGTCCGAGGAGGAACGGCTCGTTGTGCTCGACACAATCGTCAGGCACAAGGGCGAGGGCCAGGTCGTCATGGCCGGGGCGACCTACGACGCGCAGTGCGACACTTAGCGCTTCCTGGCGGCAGCGGCGGAACTCGGCGCCGACTTCGGCCTGGTCCTGTCACCCGGTTACTTCCGCAAGCAGATGACGGACGAAGTCAGCCGAGAGCCTTCTTTCTATCGGGAGAAAAACACCATGGACGAAAAGTTAATGGGCGTATTCGCGCCAATCACGACGCCCTTTAGCGACAAAGGCGAAGTGGCCTACGATAAACTGGCCTCGAACATGAAGTTTTATGCCGAATCGGAGCTGAAAGGATATTTGGCACTGGGGTCCAACGGAGAAAACAAGAGTCTTACAAATCTGGAGAAGGAAAAGGTACTTGAGACCATCATAAGGAATAAGGGACCGCATCAGGTAGTCATGGCGGGTTGCATCTTTGAGTCGACGAAAGAGACGATCGATTTCGCCAAAATAGCCCAGGGACTTGGAAGTGACTTCATCACGCTATTACCACCCTCCTACTTTAAAAAGGAAATGACCGATGCCGTTCTTCTGAGATATTTCTCCGACGTGGCGAGCAGTTTGTCGACACCGTGTCTTGTCTACAACGCTCCGCAGTTTTGCGGTGGCACCACCCTGTCCTTGAGTCTCGTGAAAGATCTTGCGAAGCATCCCAACATCAAAGGGGTGAAAGATTCGTCCGTCGGCAATATTGAGAGTTTCCTGCTTGCCGTTCGAGACACCTTCAATGTAATGGCCGGCTCGGCGAATTTCTTTATGAATGCCCTCATCATGGGAGCTCCGGGGGGAGTGATCTCGCTTGCGAATGCTTTTCCGGCGATTACGTGCAAGTTGTACCGGCTTACGGTGGAAAAGAAATATGAGGAAGCATTCAAGCTTAATGAGAAGGTGATCCAGCTCAATGAGTCAGTATCCGGGAGTGGCGGCGTGGCAGCTGTCAAGTATGCGATGGATTTGGCTGGCTTGTATGGAGGTGATCCGAGGCTGCCTTTGGTGCCTTTGAGTGCGGAGTTGCGCAAGAACATTTCCGATTCCGTACACAGAGAAGGACTCCTATGAAAAAGGTAATTGTGAATGAGAAGACAAGCAGCGTTGCTCTGGATATCCTGAAGCAGGCCGGGGAAGTCGTGTACATGCCCTCGGGCGACCTGACCGAGTTTACCAGGCTGATCAAAGATGTAACCGCGGTGATGCTTGATACGACGATAGAGTTCACACCTGAGCTGATGGACGTGGCGCCGCTGCTCAAGGTCATCAGCCGGACGGGAACCGGAGTGGACAACGTCGATGTGGAGGCCGCCACGAAACGAGGCATCATGGTTTTGCATACCCCGGATGCCAACACGGTTACGGCCGCGGAGCACACCGTAGCGCTGATCGGCGCCATCACGAAACATCTGGTGTTCCTGGACGCGGAGACCAGAAAAGGCAATTTCAAGACCGCGAGGCGGTTATATCTGCCTATCGATCTCGATGGGAAAACGCTCGGGATTGTCGGCTATGGCAGAATAGGCAAACAGGTGGCGAAGAAATGTATGGGCGCGTTTAACATGAAGGTCATCATTTACGACCCGTACATTGAAGACAGCGTGGTAGCCCCTGGAGTAGTCAGATACAGCACAGAAGAGCCGGTCTACAAGCAGTCAGACATATTGACCCTCCATGTTCCGCTGACGGATGAGACGAGGAATCACGTAAATGAGAAGGTACTCTCGTTAATGAAACCCTCTGCCTACCTCATCAATGCGGCAAGAGGAAGCATCGTTGACGAAAAATACCTGGCGTGGATGCTCAAAGAGAACAAACTCGCGGGTGCGGCTTTCGACGTCATGACCAACGAACCGCCGCGTCTGGACGACGATTTGCTGCTGGCCCCACACTTCGTGATCAGCCCGCACAGCGCAGCCTTGACGACGGAATGCACGGTAAGAGTGGCGTGCGAGGCGGCGCAGGGGATCGTGGATTATCTCGAAGGCAGGCACCCGAGATCGATATTCAACCGGGAAGGATTGAATATGTGACCGGAAGTATCGGTCATAGACGGGAAACATGGAATAAATCTCCAAAGACAGGATAACAGAATGAGCGAAGAGAAGAAATACGATCTGATCGGCTTTGGAGAAGCCATGATTCGGCTGACGGCACCTGACCATGCGCGGTTGGAGCAGGCAAGTCATCTGCATGTAGCGATCGCCGCAGCGGAATTGAACGTATCGGTCAACACGTCGCGCTTAGGGCATAAGACCGCCTGGCTGTCAAAACTCGTCAACATCTGGTCCGGTCAGTACATCATCAATAAGGGCAGGGAACATGGTGTCGACATGTCCGGGGTAATACTGCTGCCTTTCGACGGGAAGGGTACGGTAAGAAACGGACTGTGCTACCTGGAAGTGGGGATCGGACCCAGGGCAAGCACACAGATGTATGACAGGGCTCATTCCGCTATCAGCCTGATCCAGCCCGGGGACATAGATTGGAAGAGTGTTCTGGCGCAGACGCGGTGGTTCCACACTACCGGCATCACGACCGCAATATCGGACAGTGCGGCCAATGAAGCAATTGAATCGCTCAAGACAGCGAAAGCACTGGGGGTAACGACCAGCTTTGACCTCAACTTCCGGTCCACGCTATGGAGTTCCGAGAAGGCACGGGTGGTCATGAAGAAGGTCATGCCCTACGTGGACGTCATCATCGGGAACGAAGAAGATTTCGAGAAGATGCTGGGCATCAAGGCTGAAGGTGCCACGGAATCGTACTCGGATCTCGACCCGGAGAACTACAAGCTCGTAGCACATCAGGTCGTAAAGGAATACCCCAATGTCCAGGTCGTAGGGACGACGCTGCGGCACGTGAAGACGGCGATGTTGAATGACTGGCAGACCGTCATGTTGTACAAGGGCGAATTCTACGCATCCAGGAAGTACCTCAATCTCGAGGTGCTGGACAGAACGGGAGGAGGCGACAGTTTTGCATCTGCGCTGATCTGCTGCATGCTCGAAGGCAAGCCTCCTCAGGAAGCGATAGAGTTTTCGGCAGCCTACTCGGCTCTGTGCCATGGATTCCTTGGGGACTGGAACTGGGCTACCAGGGATGAAGCCGATAAACTGATGAAGGGTGGAAGTGCCAGGGTTGTCCGCTGAGGGATACTCAGGCTCAGAGCAGGATCGCGTTCCTGGCGCCGCGGGCCATATGTTGCGGGAAAGTCGGAAGCGAATCGCCGTGACGGAATGGGAATGTCAATGCGGCGGTTGCCGTGCGGCGCCGGGCTCCCAGTGGATAATTGCGTTCCCAGCGACACAAGTCTTCGACCGCACCGATGTTGACTCGTCCATGCGCTCCGAGCTCAGCCGCTATGCCAGTCGGCCCGCCGCGCCAGGAATGTCATTACTCCCGTGCAGGGATCGTGCGCACAGGAATGCCTCTATGACCAGCTCGACGTCACCGAGTTCTACAAGGGGTACGTGCCGTCCGTCCTGGAGGCCTTTCTCGCCAGCGAGGACATCGAGGCGCGCGAGGCCCAGCTGCCGGGCTACATTCCATACCTGGGGGGGCAGCCGATACTCGCTCTCGAGGCGTACGGCGGCCTTCCGCCGCGTGACCCTCGAGACGACGCGCGATGACCTGCTGCTCAGCGTCATCCGCGGCAACCTCGCCTACCTCGGCGATCATCTCCGCGACGTGGGCGGACTCGTCAGGCTCGGCCAGAAGATCGGCATTTCGGGCGGCGGCGCGAGCATCCGCGGAATGCTCGAGGCGAGGCGGCGCTGGACGGGCGACTTCGACTACGTGTTCCAGCCGCAATCGTCCCTGCGGCCGCTCCACGAGGTCTCCGGCCGCCGGTACGGCCACCTGTCCGGCCAGGTCGATCCGCGTTCCGCCTTCGACCCGGACGCCATGCTCCGCCAGGCCCTGGAAATCGCTGCCCAGGGCCCCAACGTAATGGTGAAGATACCTGGCACCAGCGAGGGCTTGACGGTCCTGCGCGAGCTGTCCCGCCGCGGTATCGCGACCAACTGCACGGCGTCGTACGTGGTCCCGCAGTTCGTCGCCGTGGCCGATAACGTCCAGGCCGGGCTCTTCGACGCGAGAAAGGCCGGCGTGGATCTCACGGGCTGGAAGTCCGTCGTCACCGACATGAGCGCGCGCTGGGAGAACCATCCGGAGTTCGCCGCCAGCGCAGCCAGCGTGGGCGTGGAGCTCAGCCCAGAAGATCGGCGCTGGGCAGGTATCGCGGTGTTCAAGAAGGCTCAGTGGGTCTTCCGGGAGCGAGCCTACCCGAGCAAGATGCTGATCTGCTCGGTCCGGGTCGGGCCGACCGTGGACGGCGTCCAGCGCTGCTGGCACCTGGAGCACACCGCCGGGGCGGACGCGGTCTTCACCCTGCCGCCCGCATTCCTGACCGACTTCCTGAACCAGTGCTCGGATCTGACGTTCAGCCCCACGATCTGGGACGACATTCCGGCCGAGGTCATGGCGAAGCTCCGGAAGGTGCCGTACTTCAACGCCGGCTACGAACCGGACGGCATCGGTGTCGAGGACTTCGATGCGATCCCGGCACTGCGCGCGACATACCAGGAGTTTGCGAAAGCGACCGAGGGCATGGTGGAGTTCGTGGCCGAACGAATGGCCTAGCAGACGCCCCGCGCCTTCGCGGGTGACGGCAGAAAGGAACAGAGACATGCCGATCGCACCCACGAAGACCCTCGTGGATCGGGCTCTGGCCGGGGGGTACGCCGTCCCCGCGTTCAACGTGTTCAACGACCTGACGATGGAGGCGGTACTGGCGGCGGCGGAGGACCTCCGGTCGCCACTCATAGTTCAGACGTCGGTCAAGACCGTCCGTGCCATGGGCTCCGGCCTGCTAATGGCCATGTGGCGGGCCATGACCGTCAGCCTGCAGGTGCCGGTCGCGCTGCACCTGGACCATTGCCCCGACCGCAAGGTCATCAGCGAGTGCCTCGCGGCGGGCTGGAGCTCGGTCCTGTTCGACGCCTCGACTCTGACTCTCGAGGAGAACCGGCGCCAGTGCATAGAGGTGGTCGGGGAAGCCAGTCGATACGGCGCGAATGTCGAGGGTGAGATCGAGGCCATCCAGGGCGTTGAGGACGGCCTTGGGTCCGACGACGCCAGTCGCGCAGCGTCGCTGGAGGTGGCCGTCGATTTCATCAAGAGCACCGGCGTCGACATCTTCGCGCCGTCGATCGGCAATGCTCACGGCCTGTATAAAGCGCCGCCCAAGCTGGATGCCCAGCGTGTAAGCGACCTGGTAGCCGCCACTGGCATCCCGATGGCGTTGCACGGCGGGACTGGCCTGAGCGCTTCCCAGTTCACCGATCTGATCAACCGTGGCTGCGCCAAGGTCAACGTCTCGACTGCCGTCAAGATCCGATACGTCGAATCGACCCGGCAGTACTTGAACCAGCACCCGGACGAGTCCGATCCGCCGCGGCTCTTCCGCCATGTGCGCGCCGAGGTCATCGAGATGGCCAAAGAGCACATCCGGATGCTCGGAAGCGAGGGCATGGCTTGACCGCGCTGATTCTCGACTGCGACGGCACGCTGGCGGACAACGAGCGGTATGGCCACCTGCCCGCCTTCAACCAGGCCTTCCGCGAATTCGGCCTGCCCGTTCAGTGGAGCGAAGAAGAGTACGGACGCCTGCTCCGAATCGCCGGCGGCAGGGAGCGGATGGCCACCCTCCTCACTCCGGAGTTCGTCAAGGCGGCCGGACTTCCCCCCGACAGAAAGGCTCAACTGGCGAAGGTTGCGCGCTGGCACCGGCGCAAGACCGAGATATACGTCGAGATGGTGGTGGAAGGCCGGATTCCGCCTCGACCAGGAGTGCGTCGATTGATCGCCGAGGCGCTCGAGGCCAAATGGACGCTCGCTGTGGCCTCCACGGCTGCGGAGCCCTCGGTTCGGGCGGTTCTGGATCGCGCCGCCGGCCCCGATCTGGCCGCCCAATTCAGCCTCGTGCTGACCGGCGACAGCGTCCCCAACAAGAAGCCCGCACCCGATGTCTACCTCATCGCACTTCAGCGGCTGGGCGTCGACCCGGCCGAGGCGCTCGTCATCGAGGATTCCCGCAGCGGCCTCCTTGCCGCAACCGCCGCCGGCGTCCGCTGCGTGGTTGTGGTCAGCAGCTTCACACAGGCCGAGGACTTCAGCGAGGCGATTCTTGCGGTGACGTCGCTGGGAGCTCCCGGAGGCGAGCAGACCCATGTAATCGCCAATCGGGGCCGGGCGCGGCCGGGAGACTACATCACGCTTCGGGATCTAGCGGACTGCCTGGCCTCATGAACATCGGACCGGCGAGGCACTCGACTGCGGAGAGGCACACGTGAGGACGCGAGCCCAGTTGTTCACGAGTTGCATGGTCGATCTCTTCCGCCCCAGGGCGGCGATCGCGGCTGTGCGGGTGCTCGAGCGGCGGAACATCCAGGTGGAGGTTCCGGAGAGACAGACCTGCTGCGGCCAGTTCGCCTTCAATGCGGGCCACCACCGCGAGGCGGCAGCGATGGGCCGGCAGTTTGTCCGAGCTTTCGAGACAGGCGCCACCGACGGGCCGGAATCGGAGCCGCCCGTGATTGCTCTCTCCGGGTCCTGCGCTGCCATGGTGAAGGTCGAGATGCCGCCTCTCCTTGAGCGCGACGCTCTGCAGCGCGGAGAAACGCCCGAGGCAGCGGCACGATGGCGAAGGCGAGCCGAGGCGCTTGGGACGCGCGTGGTCGAGTTCAGCGGATGGTTCGACGCGCACGACGCTCACGTGTCCGCCACAGAAGTTCGCCCCGAAACCCAAACATCAGAGCCCCTCACGCTGGCGTGCCACACAGGCTGTCACATGCGCCGACTGTTGGGCGTTACCGAGCAGCCGCTGCGGGTGCTGAGGAGCATCGGAGTCGATGCCGTTGAACTCGACGACGCCGAACAATGCTGCGGCTTCGGAGGGAGCTTTGGGCTGATTGAGCCCGACCTGTCGGCCGCGATGGCGGATGCCAAACTCGGCCAGCTGGCGATTGCGCGCAGTCGCGGAGCGGTCGCCCTGGCGAGCGCAGACCTGGGCTGTCTGATGCAGCTCGGTGGGCGGCTCAGCCGCCATGGCGACGACTTCCCAAGCCTGCACCTGGCCGAGCTGGTGGATCTTGCCGACCAGGGTCGGTTGAACGTTGCCGAGATCGAGCAAGCCGCTCACGAGCAGGGCGAAGCCTGATGCCAGGCATCCTTCCTGCCTCCAGTGCGCGCTGGCCGGAGCGACGTCGAGCCGCACTTGCTGACCAGACCATGCGCGCTGCCGTATTGAGGACAACGCGGAACCTCGCTCAGGGCAAGGCGACCGCCTTCGCGACCTATCCCCACGGTGAAGAGATGCGCCTGAAGGCGGTCACGGCCCGTCGAAGGGCACTCGGGCACATCGAGGAACTGCTGGTGGAACTCACGAGCAGAGTCGAAGCCAGTGGCGGACACGTGACACGTGCCGCTGGACCGGCCGACGTGGGCCGGTACGTGATCGAGATCGCTCGGAAACGCGGTGGAACGCACATCGTGAAGTCGAAGTCGATGGCCACCGAGGAAGTAGCCCTGAACGAGCAGCTCCAGGCGGCAGGGCTACAGGTCCGCGAGACCGATCTTGGCGAATACATCATCCAGCTGGCGGGGGAACGGCCCTCTCACATCGTGGCACCAGCCGCTCACAAGACTCGTGGACAGATTCGGGAACTCTTCGTGCAGGAGGCAGCGCTTCGCCATGTGGCGCCGCCAACCGACGATGCCACGCCAAGCCTGACGGCATTCGCCCGGCGGCAGCTCCGGGAGGACTTCCTCGCTGCCGACATCGGCGTCACGGGCGGAAACTTCCTCGTCGCCGAGACCGGCACGCTGGTGCTGATCACCAACGAGGGTAACGGGCGCGTCACGACCTCACTGCCGCCCGTCCATATCGCCGTCGTGGGTATCGACAAGGTGGTGGCGACCTGGGACGACCTGGGCGCGGTCCTCCAGCAGCCGCCTCTCAATGGCACGGGCCAGCTCGTCTCCACTTACGTGAGCCTGATCACGGGTCCCAGACGAGCCGGCGAGCTCGATGGGCCGGAGGAGTTCCACCTCGTGCTCCTCGACAACGGGCGGCACGACCTGCTCGGGACCGAGTACGAGGACGTCCTCACCTGCATCCGCTGCGGAGCCTGCCTGAACGTCTGTCCGGTCTTCCGCAATCTTGGCGGCCAGGCATACGGCAGCATCTACAGCGGTCCGATCGGCGTAGTTCTGACGCCGTTGCTGGGAGGCCTGGAACACGCCCCCGAACTTCCGAAGTCAGCCTGCTCGATGTGCCATGCCTGCCGCGACGCTTGCCCCATGGAGATCGAGCTCCCGGACCACATCATCGCGCTGCGCCGCACGGAGATCGAGAAATCTATGGAGGCCTGGACCGTGCGCCTTACTTTCCGGCTGTGGGGGCGCTTATGGGCGAGCCCGGCCGGATATCGCCTGACGGCGCGTGCGGCTCGTCTCGGGCAATGGCTCTTCATGCGGAGGGGCAAGCTGACCCGCGCCCCTGGGCTCATGGGCGGCTGGACTGCTACCCGTGATGCGCCACCCGTGGCAAAGGAGACCTTCCAAGAATGGTGGCGACGCCGGACCCGCTTAGGAGGGCCGGGATGAGCCGAACGGGCACCCCGCATCGCCAGGAGGACTCCGTCGAGCTCGTACGCGAGTTCGTGGACCACTGGCTGGCGCTGTCTGGCGAGGTCTGGTTCGCACCGGGTGGCGCGGACGATATCCGTGCCACACTCGGCGAGGCCGCCGCGGCAATGGCCCCGCCGAGTGGACCCGGCGTGTCTCGTCGTGTCGTCGTCTGGTCAACGGAGGAACTGGCTGGGTTGAATCTGCGCGAAGTCCTCACGCCGCACGGCTTCGAATTCGCAGCAGTCGGGGCTGATCGTCCGGTTGCTTCACACAACACCGACGACGGTGATGTCGCCGCCGTGGCAAGAACAATGGCTGCCGCCGCCGACCTCGGCATCACATCCTGCGCCTGGGCAGCCGCGGAGACTGGCACCATCGCACTGTACGCCACTCCCAACACCGGGCGACTGGCGAGCCTGCTGCCGACCGCGCACATAACTCTCGTCCGCCCCTCTCAGATCGTGCGAACGATCCCTGAGGGACTCGTCCTTCTGGCCGACTACGCAGCGCACGAGGGCGGCTTTCCCTCCGGTGTGAACCTCGTCAGTGGACCCAGCAGAACAGGCGACATCGAGGGGGACCTTGCGGTTGGTGCCCACGGTCCAGTGCGCGCAGGAGTGATCATCGGGGACTGGTGAGCCCGGGCTCCGCCAATGGCCCTAGAAACGGACCTCGCCTTCCACGATCTACATCGACACGCAGCCACGGAGGCCAAGATGCTCACCGTCAACTTCAACTCAATAGGCGAAGGCGCCGCCATCGTCCGCTACACGCTCGGTGGCATCGGCGTGGCTCCGGCGCGAGCGCAGGAGGACGAGGTGGCGCGCGTCGCGCGCATGCAAGTGGAGGCCAAGGACGCCCAATTCCTCCGCGAGGCCGCAACTGCCATTGGTGTGACAGACCGATTCCGCGACGTCATCCAGACCTTCAACACTCCGCCAGGTGAGACACCTGCCGGCTTCCGGGTCGAGGCCTCGCTCGTGACCGACGGCCTCCTGCTCATCGACTTAGTGCGAGACATTTCGTACGACCGGAACGGGCAGCGTCGGCCTACGGGAGTGGTGTTCTCAGCGGACACCGCGAACCCGTACGAGGTGGCTCCCATCGCACCGCTGCTCGGCAACCTGACTTGTAACCCCGGCATCGTGTACGACCTGTTCATCAACGATCCCAAGGCGAACGTTGGACACAAGTTCAACACGCTCGAAGAAGTGATGACCGAGCTCAGCCACATCCTCGGTCCCGGGTGCGACGTGTCCGTCGAGATCGAAGATCCATTCGAGCCCGACTTCAACCGCATTCTGGATGCGATCGCTCCATTCGAGCAGATCCTTTCCCCCTACCGATTGGTCGT
Organism: Candidatus Limnocylindrales bacterium; assembly: GCA_050008515.1. Taxonomy (GTDB): domain Bacteria; phylum Chloroflexota; class Limnocylindria; order Limnocylindrales; family CSP1-4; genus Fen-1039. The sequence continues at coordinate 87,201 of JBEKMM010000007.1, read as the reverse complement.
GAAGGTTCCACACGCTGGCCCTGTGAACGGGCAGAACGTCGGCCAGCTGCTGTCGGGCGACAAGCGCCTGGACGCATGGTACGCGGCGCCGCCGACCGAGGACGCCTTTCGATCCCACAACCTCGCTCTCAAGCTCCGCGAGCACGGTTACCGCGTCAACTACACACTCATGTTCGAGCCATACCAGACGGCACTCGCATTGCAGGCGAAACCATACTTCATCAACAGCTTCATCCGGCACCGACTGTTCCAGACGGAGCGCATAGCCCGACTGCTTGAGGCCTACCAATCCACTCGGGACAAGGTTCACCTGGTAGCCCTGCGTGACTTCCTGCTCAGCACTGACCACTTGAGCGCAGATTGCCCTATTCAAGACCTCGTTGACGTACTGCACTACGCCGAGGATCTAGTTGCTTATCGGAAGTACGAAAAGCCCGAGGGTCGGGATGGGCTCGATAGTGTCCGCCACAATCTCCGGCTGCTCAAGCAAGCGCACCTTCCCGACACGCGGCTGATCATCTGCAGCATGGAAGGGCCTCGGAACTATCCGGACATCGACGAGTTGCTCGTTGAGCCCGAGTTCGCAGACGTCATCGATCGCATAGTCGTCACTGCCGAACCGCACTATCTTGCCAGATTCACCTCGGCTAGCCTCGTCGTCAGCTACCAAAGGCGCTTCATGGCCGCGGCAGCGACCGCCGCGATCCCTGTCTCGCTTCCCTAATCGCCATCAACTCCGCAGTGCGGCTTATGCCTCATCCGGCTTTGCCTGGCTCATAAGGCCCATGGTATATGTCAGCTTCGCGGGCCGGACGGTTGAATCCAGTGGAACCGGCCAACCTGATAGTCGCGGCGCGGTCGCCCTACGCGCTCGATCGGCTGATGGTCTGGGTGGTGAGGGCCCCGACGGCGGGACGTATATTCCGGCCTCTGTTCTGACAGAACTGAGAAGGGCAAGCCAAGACCGGGTCATTTAGAGCATTTGATCCTGCTCGTTTTGCATGCCCACTCCCCTCGTGGCGCATAGGGCATGCGTCCGGGCAATCCGAAGTCAGAAGCTCTGTCCGCTGAGCTACGGGCGCGCTGTTTGCCTTTGTTCCACGCTCGTTTAGAGCATCTGATCCCACGCTGGGGGGTCCTGCTCGCCGGACACAGCATCCAGTGAGCATCTGATCGACCTGTCATGCCCTCCTCGCCGCACAGAGCATATAGAGCATCTGATTCGGCGGCGAAGCCATTCGGCGTGGGAACCCGGAACCGCCACATGGTAACCGCTCGGAGCCTTCATTGGCAGGACTAAGGCTGAGACCTGGAGCGCTCCTTGCTGTGGAGCGGAACCGAGGGTCGCAGTCCGCGGAGTGGGCGGCATTTCGCCGCCCACTTCAAACCGGCCGAGGACACACCTACCCCTGACCTACTAAAGATCACTGTCTGGCGACACATCGCCGGTGTACCCCATCGGCGGTACTCTTGCGAAATGCGAACCCTTCGGTACTCCATCAACGTCACATTGGACGGGTGCTGCGATCATCGTGCAATCCCCGCGGACGAAGACTTGCATCGTCACGCGGTCGAGAACCTCAACCAGGCCGACGCCCTTCTCTTTGGCCGGGTGACTTACGAAATGATGGAATCAGCGTGGCGGCCGCCGGCGCCGACGGGAGCGAGACCTGATTGGATGGAATCCTTCGCCCAGACGATCAACGCGGCAAGGAAGTACGTCGTGTCGAGCACCCTGGAGCAGGTCGATTGGAACGCGGAACTCGTGCGCGGGGATCTGGGCAAGGCCGTTACGCAACTCAAGCGGGAGTCGGGCAAGGGACTGCTCGTGGGAGGTGTGATGCTCCCACTGGCGTTGACGGAGCTGGGATTGATCGATGAGTACGAGTTCGTGGTGCATCCCAGGCTCGCGGGCCACGGGCCGACGTTGTTCGCGGGGCTATCGAAGCATGTTGACTTGAAGCTCGTGAGCCGGCTGGAATTCGGCTCGGGGGCAGTGGCGATGCGGTACGAGCCGAGAAGGTAGCCATCGGGCTTGCCAGCCCGAGCCGGCCGCATAGGAGCCCTGGCTCGCGGCTCTTGTGCGCCTCACCGCAGCGGTTCCGTCCGCGGCGGCCCACAACAACGCCTTGGCCTGGCGCACCTCCCGAGCCGGCGGGGTGTGCGAACGAGCAAGCCCCTCCAGCTCAACCCGCTGCCCACCCGCCATCTCCAAGGCCCCAGCCGCAGCCACCATCCCACCCACACTACGACAGATCACTATTCAGGCGACACACCACTAGGAGGGAGCGGATGGGCTCCTACGTGTTGGGTTTCCATGAGATCGACCAGACGCAGGTCGCGGTTGTTGGCGGCAAGGGCGCGCACCTGGGGGAGCTCTCGCGGATCAAAGGCATCCGCGTGCCGGCTGGCTTCTGCGTGACGACCGACGCCTTCCGGCGGATCATGGCGGAAGCGTCGATCGACGACCGGCTCGATCGGATGCCGCGCCTGAAGCCGGACGACCGGGAGGCGATCCGCGCGCTCAGCGCCGAGATCCGCCGGGCCGTCGAAGGGATCGCCATCCCCGACGATCTGGCGACGGCGATCACCGGCCCGCTGGCCCGGCTCGGCGAGCAAGCCGCCTACGCCGTCCGATCCAGTGCCACGGCGGAGGACTCGCCGACGGCCTCCTTTGCGGGCCAGCAGGACACATACCTGAACGTTGTGGGGCCGGCGGCGATCCTCGAGCACGTCAGCCGGTGCTGGGCCTCGCTGTTCACCGAGCGCGCCGTGACCTACCGCCTGCGGAACAGCTTGGACCACCGGAAGGTCCAGATGGCCGTGGTCGTGCAGCAAATGGTCTTCCCGCAGGCGGCCGGCATCCTGTTCACGGCCGACCCCGTCACGGGCAACCAGAAGGTCGCCTCGGTGGAGGCCAGCTTCGGCTTGGGCGAGGCCCTAGTTTCGGGCCTGGTGAACGCGGACGTCTACAAGGTGCGGGACGGCGAGGTCGTCGCCAAGGCGGTCGCGATCAAGCAGCTTGCCATCTACGCCGCGCCGGCGGGCGGGACGCAGCACGAGGCGATCGAGCCGGAGCGACAGGAACAGCCAGCGCTAACGGATGAGCAAGTGGTGCAGCTCGTGCAGCTGGGCCGGCGGATCGAAGCGCACTTCGGCCGCCCCCAGGACATCGAATGGTGCCTGGTCGACGATGGCTTCCAGATCGTCCAGAGCCGGCCGATCACCACGCTGTTCCCCATCCCCGCGGCCGGCGACCGAGAGAACCACGTCTACGTGTCGGTCGGTCATCAACAGATGATGACCGACGCTATGAAGCCTCTCGGGATCTCCCTGTGGCAGCTGACCGCCTTCCGGCCAATGTACGAGGCCGGTGGGAGGCTGTTCGTCGACGTCACCCGGGAACTGGCTTCGTCAGCGAGTCGCGCAGGCCTTCTGGAAGTCATGGGGAGAGGAGATCCGCTGATCAGGGACGCGCTGGAGACCATCCTCGAACGCGGCGACTTAATCCCGTCGATCCCGGACGAGGGCCAGGTCGGTGCGCCGACCAGTAGCCCTCCCGCCCCGCTCGAGGCCGATCCGGCCATCGTCGACGAGCTGATCGGGCGCAGCCAGGCCCCCATCGCCGCTCTGAAGCGCGACATCGCGACGAAGTCCGGAGAGGCCCTGCTCGACTTCATCCAGGCGGACATTCAGGAGCTGAAACGGATCTTGTTCGATCCGCAAAGCCATCGGGTGTTCATGTCGGCGATGGAGGCCACCTGGTGGCTCAACGAGAAGCTCGAGGCATGGCTGGGCGAGAAGAACGCGGCCGACACGCTCACGCAGTCCGTCCCCAACAACGTCACCTCGGAGATGGGGCTGGCGCTGCTGGACGTCGCCGACGTTATCCGCCCGCATCCGGAGGCGGTGGCTTTTCTGCAGCACGTCGAGGACGAGGGCTTCCTTGACGAGTTGCCCGGGCTCGAGGGCGGGCGGGAAGCGCGAGACGCCATCGAGGCGTGGCTCGACAAGTACGGCATGCGCTGCGTCGGCGAGATCGACATCACGCGGCCGCGCTGGAGCGAGCGCCCCTCCACGCTGGTGCCCGTGATCCTGGGCAACATCAAGAACTTCGAGCCGGGCGCAGGCGCGCGGCGCTTCGAGCAAGGGCGGCAGGAGGCCGCGAACAAGGAGCAGGAGCTGCTGGAGCGCCTGCGGGCCTTGCCGGACGGAGAGCGGAGGGCGGAAGAGACGAAGCGGATGATCGACCGGGTCCGGACCTTCATCGGGTACCGGGAATATCCGAAGTACGGCATGGTCTGTCGCTACTTCGCCTACAAGCAGGCCTTGTTGGAAGAAGCCGAGCGTCTCGTGCAGGCCCACGTGCTTCGTGAGAAGGAAGACATCTTCTACCTCACGTTTCAGGAACTCCACGACGTCGTGGGCACGCACCAGGTGGATGACAAGCTCATCCGCGAACGCAAAGAGGCTTTCAGGTCATATCAAGCGCTCACTCCGCCGCGGGTGCTCACGTCGGAAGGCGAGGCCATCGCTGGGGCGTATCGACGCGACGATTTGCCGGCCGGCGCGCTCGTCGGCCTGCCGGTTTCCGCCGGGACGATCGAAGGGCGGGCCCGCGTCATCCTGGACATGGCCGAGGCGGATCTCGAAGCGGGCGACATCCTGGTCACCGCGTATACGGACCCCAGCTGGACGCCCCTGTTCGTCGCGATAAGGGGCCTCGTGACCGAAGTGGGCGGCCTCATGACCCACGGCGCGGTGATCGCCCGGGAGTACGGCTTGCCGGCTGTCGTGGGGGTGGAGCATGCCACCCGGCTGATCCGGGATGGCCAGCGGATCCGCGTGCACGGAACGGACGGGTACGTCGAGATTCTGCCCTAGCCGGCGGCGGACCGCCCTTCCTTGCTCTGCCGGCCGCCGATCCCTAATGCAATGGCCGATTCTCCAAAGAGTTGAGAACTTCGGCGCCTCGGATGAAGCTGGACCGTTCGAGCGTCAGCTCGATCCTCGCCAGCACGAATGCTCATCCGGCAGCCGAATGAGACCAACGGCCTCCGCCGATGAGCTCGCACGAGAGCGCCAATGTGACATTCAGGTCGCTACGGTCGGTTTGACTCCTCTCGCCCCGACCACTCAGGTAGGGTCCCCTACCCGTCACTGCGTTGGTCGTCATGCTGTCATGCGCGACAGGATGAACCGGCCGGGTCCCTGGTACCAGGATCGTACTCATCCTGGTATTGAGGTCGCGGCTACGCGACTGAAGCTGCGCGGCGCGTGTTCGACGACGCGGGAGCGAATCCAGGATGGCCGCGTATCGCCTCGGTCACTACGTCTGGGCGTCTGAAGGGCCGCCCAATCTTCGATAGACCTGGACGTACAGAGAGGAGAGCACGATGAGCAACGAACAGGTGGCACCTGAGACGAAAGGTGTCGCGGTGGAGGTACTTGCAACGGTTGACCTGGCTCGCGAGATCGAGGGCATGGAAGGGCGCCAACTTCGAATGCGTATGGTGACCATCGAGCCCGGAGGCGTACTCGGCCCGATTCACGACCACAAAGGCAGACCAGGCACCGTTTACATCTTGCAGGGAACGATCACCGACCATCGAAACGGGGTCGCTACGGACTATGGGCCGGGAGTGGGCTGGCCCGAGGATCGGAACACGACCCACTGGCTCGAGAACAGGGGAACGATTCCGGCGGTGGAGATCTCGGTCGATATCGTCAAGCAAGACTGAATCGAGGCACTGCTGCCGCGAGGACTACGCCAGCGAGCCTCCGGCATACCGGGACTATGCAACGCCCTTCGCGGCCCAAGCTCGCCCGTTCACAGCGAACGGCTCGTCGGGAATGCGCTCGCGGCACAGGCCACGCAGTTTGGCCTTCCGGCTTGGATCGAGGCCGGCCACATATCGGCCGGCAGGACCAACGCCAAGCGCGAACGATCCCCACCAGTCGTCGAAGGTCCGGTGCTCGACACTCACGTCCAAGGCCGTGGCCCCGATCTCGTGCAACCCCGCCGCATCGAACAACTCCTTGAGGTGACCCTCACGGGCGCCGGCAAGGCCGGATTCATCATTGACCGCGGGGTCGAGTTCTCGCGCAGCTTCCCAGAACCTGCCGAGCGGCCCGCGTCCGCCGGCGTGATCCCAGACACATGCCGCGACTACGCCACCTGTTCGCGTTACACGTGCCATCTCAGCCAGCCCGGCGACCGGATCGTCCATGAAGTGCACAACGAGTTGGGCGATGGCCGCGTCGAAGGATCGGTCCGGAAACGGCAGATGTTCCGCCGATGCCTGTTCGACCTGAACGCCGGGCAGCCGTTCTCGAGCCGCGAGGACGAACTGATCGGACGGGTCGACGGCCGTAACGCCGGCCGAGCCGAGCCTGCGGACAAGCTCGGTCGTGAGCGCCCCGGGCCCGCAGCCGACGTCGAGGACGCGCTGAGACCCGGCTACACCGGCAAATGAAGCCATCTGCGGAGCGAGCAGAACTGAGTAGCGGCCCATGAAGCGCTCGTATGCCTCAGGGGGGACTCTGAAGTTCATAGCTCCAGTTTGAGACATCGGCCTCCTGCGAGCCGACAGTGGTTCGCCACGTGCGCGCTTAGCGCTCGGCGCCGACCGTCATTCGCCGATAGCGCAGATGCCACGGCATCGCGCAGGAGTTGCGGCCCTACCTTCAGAGCGCCGGCAGCACAATGGCCCGAATGAATGCACCATCCAGCTCGGCACGACCATCCGGCGACCGGAGCGTCCTGCGCAGTCGCCCTACACACATGGTCTGGCCGGCGAGGGCGTCGGCGCCGAGGCGTATAATCCGGCCTCTCATCCTGGAGAACCGAGAAGGGCAAGCCAGACCACGCTCACTTAGAGCATCTGATCCTGCTCGTTTTGCATGCCCGTTCCCCTCGTGGCGGACAGGGCATACGTCCGGCCACTCCGAAGTCAGATGCTCTATCCACTGAGCTACGGGCGCGCGGCCGGCCGATGATACCGCCTCGGCGCGGGGCAGGCGATCCACGCGGCTGAGGCGCGACCGAGGGGGCGCGGCGATTTAGGGGAGCAGCCCCGACGGCGGGGCCATGGTCGGGGCGCCGCCGCAGTACTGGGCAGCCTTGCCGATGACGGCGTACGGGCAGGCGGCCGCGTCGATCAGGTAGAGGAGCGCGCCGCGGTTGCGCGCCGTCTGCGTCGCGACGATGGAGTAGGGCGGGTAGACATCCGCGGCCAGCGTGGTCTGGTCTGTCGGATAGAGCTCCCAGGTGAACGAGAAGATCCGGTACTGGTGGTACAGCCAGTCGATCTCGTCGCCGTCGGTGATGTAGAGGCGGCTGGACTGCTCGGCCTTGTAGCCGTTCATGCTGGCCATGGCCGCCGCCATCGTGACGAAGACGGCGTGGTCGTCGGCCGTCATGTCGCCCGGTAGCGCGGTCTTGGTGTAGCCGTAGGGATAGAGGATCAGCTGGCCGTTGGTGTGGAGCGTGACGTGGGTCCTTATCTGCTGGACGCCGCCAACCACCCGGCTGGCCAAGAAGTCGCGCAGCGCTCGGGCCTCGGGCGTGCTGAAAGCGGACGGCCCTCGGTAGTTCCAGTACCACGGATGAGCTGACGATCCGCCGCAGCAGGCCCACTTGTACGAGTAATTGCGGTTTATGTCCGTGCCGTAGTAGCCGCCGTTGGGCTGCCGGTTCTTGCGCCAGTAGTGGTACGTGCCGCCGGACAGGTCGTAAGCCCAGCCGTCGGGGTTGAGGGCAAAGACGATCCAGACCACGCGTTCGTTCACCAGCCTACGGACGTACGGATCGGTCGTGTACTGGGACGTCAGGGTCGCCAGGAGGTAGAGCGCCTGCTCGACACCCAGGTGCTCGTCGGCATGGTGGAGCGCGTCGACCAGCACCTCCGGCTCGTTCTCGTCGACAGAGACGTTGTCCGAGACCTTCGCCGCCCAGATGTCGCGACCCTCGTAGCTCTTCCCGATCGAGAAGACGTGGACCAGCGACGGATAGGCGATCTCGGTGGCCTTGATGAGCGTGAGCATCTCGCCGGGGTCGTGATAGGGCCAATCGCCCCCGGGGTACGCCGGCGTGGACGGCTGAACGGCCAAGCGTCCGTCCGAGAAGCCGACGAGTTGGGCTCGCACGACCTCCGAGATCGAGCCGGCGATCACGATCCGCGAGGGCCTGGAGGCCACGAGCCTGTCCCGTGTGGATGTCGCCAGCAGGTCGTCCGGCGCGGCGAAGAGAATCGGGGCCTGGCGAGTCGCCGCGAGCGGGACGGCGACCAGGCCGTTGGCATATCCCGGACCGGCGGCCACGACCTCGGTCGTGGCCAGGGGCAGGAAACGCGCTGCGACGGCGCCGGCCGTGGCGTAGGCGTCCGCGCCGGAAACCCGCTCCACAGTCGGGACGATCAGGTCGATGGCGGCCAGGACGGCGGCGGAGACGGAGCTCGTGCCGCCGACCACGACCACGCGGTTCGGCGCGAGCCGCGCCAGCTCATCGGCGGTCGAGGCCGGCAGGCCGCCGGCGGCGACGAGGAGAAGCGGTCCACCGAGGCTGGCGGCAGCCGGCCCGGCCGCGATCCCGTCCGCGGGACTCTCGGCCGCTGCCACGAAAACGGTCGCGGCGGCGCCGGGTTCGAACGACCGGGCGGAGAGGGCCGCGGCCGTCCCGGCGGCGTCCGGGCCGGCCACGCGCTCCACCACCGTCTCGGGGGCGAGCAGGGCGGTCACCTGGTCCGCGACGGCGTCATCGATCACGGAGGTCCCGCCCAACAGTTCGACCCGGGCGGGGGCCAGACGAACGAGCTCCTGGCCCACCGCAGCCGGCAGCGAGGAGCTGTCCGTGTACAGGATCGCGCCGCCGTCGCGGGCCGCGATCGGCCCCGCCGCGAGGGCGTCGGCGTAGCTCTGGCCCCCGGCCAGGTACACCACCGGCGCGCCGCCATCTGGGAAGAGGCGCTGGGAGATGGCCACGGCGACGGCGTACTGGTCCGCGCCGCCGAGGCGTTCCGTGGTAACCGTGGCAGACCCGAGAGCAGTGGCGGGCTGCGCGGAATCGGCCCGGACGACCGGCGGTTCGACCCCGGCGCCGATTAGCGCGACGAGGCCCAGCGCCGCCAGGAGCCGAGCGCGAACGGCGAGACGAGGCCGGGGGCGCGCCATGCGGCCTAGGTTGGCCCTCGATCGGCCGAATCGCAAGCATCCAGGTGGGCCATGGGCACGACAACCGAAAGGATCGATTTCCGCGCCGCGCACGCCGCGCCGGCCCAAACCGATTTCGCGGCGGCAGTACCCTTACGCCAGGAATCGAGCCGCGAACCGACAGGATCCGTGGGCAGCAGGCGCCATCTCGAGGAGGACCATCAAATGGGCGACTCGCTCAAGCTCGACAAGGTCTCCGGGTCGGCGGTCGCCAGCGGCGTAGTCGCCGCCGGGCGCGCCGCCACGTCCGAGACCGCGGCGCTCGTTCTGACCGCGCCGGCGCCCGTCGCCGAGATCGCCGGTCCGGCCGCGCAGGACGCGGTCACGCTCGACGCCGAAACCGTCAAGAAGCTCGACGAGATGGTTTCCGGCTATGTCGACGCGATCGCGACGCTGGACGTCCACGACCCGAAGTTCGAGACCCGCGTCGCCGACATCCGCAACCTCGGCGAGGACGACATCAAGGCCTCCGCCCAGGTCTCCTCGCGGTTGCTCGACCGGCCCGTGGCGGCGCTGAAGCGGGGCGGCATCTCCGGCTCTTCCGTGGTCTCGAACAGCCTGATCCAGCTGCGCCGCCAGATCGACGACCTCGACCCCGCGCACCAGGGCGATCTCTTCTCGCCCCGCAAGCTGCTCGGAATCATTCCCTGGGGCGACAAGCTGCGCGACTACTTCGACCGATACCGCTCGAGCCAGAACCACATCAACGCCGTCATCAAGGGCCTCGGCAATGGCCAGGCCACGCTGCAGAAGGACAACGCCGACCTCGAGCAGGAGAAGGCGAACCTGTGGGCGATCATGGAGCGCCTGCGCCAGTACATCTACCTGGCCCAGAAGCTCGATGCCAGCCTGACGGCGCGGATCGCGCAGATCGAGAAGACCGATCCGGAGCGGGCGAAGGTCCTCCAGGAGGACATGCTCTTCTACGTTCGCCAGAAGGTGCAGGACCTGACGACTCAGCTGGCGGTCAGCGTCCAGGGGTATCTGGCCCTCGACGTCATCCGCCGCAACAACCTGGAGTTGATCCGGGGCGTGGATCGCGCCACGACGACGACCGTTTCCGCTCTCCGGACCGCGGTGATCGTGGCCCAGGCTCTGTCCGACCAGAAGCTCGTCCTGGACCAGATCACCGCCCTAAACACGACCACTTCGAACCTGATCGAGAGCACGTCAGTGCTGCTGCGCCAGCAGTCGGCCACGATCAACGAGCAGGCGGCCTCCGCCACCGTGGACATCGCGAAGCTGCAGACCGCCTTCGACAACATCTACGCCACCATGGACGAGATCGACGCCTTCAAGCTCAAGGCCCTCGACAACATGAGCCAGACGGTCGACGCCCTGACGGCCCAGATCGGCAAGGCCCAGGCCTATCTGGATCGCGCGAAAACACGCCACGAGACCGCTGCCGGCGAGTCGGGGCTCGAGTTGCCGAAGTAGGTCGGCGAACGGGCCGGACGGCCCGCCGATTCCAGGCCGTGGGACTCTGAGGTATCTCAGCGTTGATTGACACAGTTCGCGCTGAGATGTCGAACAATACCGTCACCACGACCACCCCTACCACTAACGCCATCGCCGCCGGCGCAGCGGCCGCCTCTGCTGGCCCCGGCGCCGGCCCCTGCCCGGACGGCTGCCTCTCGACCGGGGCCCAGCTTCCGCCCGAGCCGCGACTGGACCTGCCGGCCCCGCAGGTCGGCGAGGCCGTCGCCACAGCCGCGCTCTTAGCCGACCGGACGAGGGCCGGGATCGTGCGGATGCTGGCCGACGGCCCGCACTGCGTGTGCGAGCTGGCCGCGGCCCTCGGGGAGCGGCAGAACAACGTCTCCATGCACCTCGCCCGCCTGCGCGAGGCCGGCCTCGTCCGCGCCGTTCGCCACTCCGGCGACGCCCGCTGGATGTTCTACGAGCGTGACGACACGCGATGCGCCGCGGCCCTCACCACGCTGACGGAGCTGCTGCGATGACCGCCCTCACGCTGCGCCGCCCAACGCTGCCACTCCCCGTCGTGGCGGGCGCGGCCGTCGTCGCCTGGCTCGTGGCCTGGTTCGCCGAGGCTCCGCTGGCGGACTGGCTGACCTTCACTGTCCTCCGCCTGCGGCCGGAGACCCACCTCGGTGAGGCCGTCGCCTTCTTCCTCGAGGACCTGCCGAAGGTCCTGCTGCTCCTCCTGGGGATCGTGACCGTCGTCACTCTGATCCGCGGCTTCTTCCCGCCGGAGCGGATCCGACCGGTGCTGGCCGGTCGAGGCCTCGTGCCCGGCTCATTCGCCGCGGCCGGTCTCGGCGTCGTGACGCCCTTCTGCTCCTGCTCGGCCGTGCCGCTCTTCATCGGCTTCGTCGAGGCGGGCGTGCCGCTCGGCGTGACCTTCGCCTTCCTGATCAGCTCGCCGATGGTCAACGAGGTGGCGCTGGTGATGCTGTGGGGCCTCTTCGGACCGGACATCGCGCTCGCCTACATGGCCGCGGGCCTGACGGTGGCGATCGCCGGCGGGCTGGTCATCGGGCGTCTGCACCTGGAGCGATACGTAGAGGATTACGTGTGGCAGCTCCAGACCGGAGGCGCCCGACCGATCTCGGTCCGCCTGACCTGGGCCGACCGCCTGCACGACGCCTGGGACTACACGCGGGCGCTTGTCCGCAAGCTGCTGCCCTACCTGTTCCTCGGCATCGGCCTCGGGGCGCTGATCCACGGCTACGTCCCGACCGATCTCGTAGTCGCCATCGGCGGGCGGTCCAACCTGCTGGCGGTCCCCATCGTGGTGCTGCTGGCCGTGCCCATGTATTCGAACGCCGTCGGGACGATCCCTATCGTCCAGGCGCTGCTCGGCAAGGGCCTGCCCCTCGGCACCACCCTGGCTTTCATGATGGCCGTCACCGCCATCAGCCTGCCCGAGTTCGTGATCCTGCGGCGCGTCATCAAGCCACCGCTGCTGGCCGTCTTCGCCGGCGTCGTCACCACCGGAATCCTGGCCATCGGGTTCCTCTTCAACATCCTGATCGGCTGACCGCCAGCCACGCTTCACCCAAGGAGAGCGAGATGCGCACGATCGAAGTCCTGGGCTCGGGCTGCCCCAACTGCCGCCGCCTGGAAGCGAACGCACGCGAGGCCGTCGCAATGGCCGGCGTCGAGGCCGAAGTCCGCCACGTGACCGACCCTCGTGAGATCGTCGGCCGTGGCGTCATGAGCACGCCGGGGCTCGTCATCGACGGCGAGGTCGTCTCCACGGGCCGGATCCCGTCGGCGGGCGACATCGCCCTGTGGCTGACGGAGCGCGGCTGAGCCTAGGCTGTCGCGGCTCCGGACCCGGCAACGCGAGCCCGCCGCGCCAGCTCGACGAACGGTCGCAGCCGAGTAGCGACCTCGATCCGCGTGCGCCGGAAGGCCTCGAGCTTGCGCTCGTCCGTGCCCTCGACCTCGGCCGGATCGTCGAGGCCCCAGTGCAGCGTGTTGTGGTTCCCGGGGAAGACCGGGCAGGTCTGCCGGGCTCGATCGCACACGGTGATGACGTAATCGAACGGCTGGCCGAGGAATTCGGTCACGGATTTGGCCCGTGCGGCCGACCAGTCGATGTCGATCTCGGCCAGGACTCGGACGGTGTATGGGTTGACACCCTTGGGCTCGGTCCCGGCCGAGAAGACCTCGAAGTTGTCGCCGCCGAAGTCGCGCAGCAATGCCTCCGCGATCTGGCTTCGGGCGGAGTTGCCCGTGCAGACGAACAGAACTCGAATGGGCTCGACTGACATTGCGTTGTCCTCGCTCGAGCGCCGGGCGCGGCCGGCGGCTTGGATTGTCGTTTCCAGGTCGGTCAGCTCGGAGTCCAGTCGATCGAGGTCGGACCGCTGTCGCTCCATGGCGGCGCGCTGGGTGGCGATGAGCGGCACGAGATCCAGGTCGACCTCCCCGCGCTCCATGCACAGGGCCGCCAACCGGCCGGCGTCCGCGGGCGCGAGACCGAGCCGTCGCAGCGCCACGACCAGCCGCAACCGCGCCAGCTCTGTTGCGCCGTACTCGCGGTAGCCGTTGTCCCGGCGCGGGGCGGCCGGCAGAACGCCCATTTCCTCGTAGAAACGGACTGCGGACGGTGCCACGCCAGCACGTCTGGCGAGTTCCGAGACCTTCATGAGCGCACCCTACACCTTCAAGTCACTTGAAGGTCAAGGGCAGTGACGCTAGTTCGTCGGCCGAGCCGCCAGCGGTCCGGGCTGGCCCGCAAGCGCGGTCACCGGGCGGGCCGCACCGGGCGCGAATTCGCCCGCCAGCTCCCGAAAGCGGGCGACCGCCTCCGGACGGATCGCGTACCAGATCCACGTCCCGCGCCGCTCCGTTGTCACCCAGCCGGCCTCGCGCAGGACCCGCAGGTGGTGCGACACCGTCGGCTGCCCCACTCCGCAGCAGTCCGAGAAGTCGCAAGCGCAGACGGCGCCCTCCGCGCTGAGCTGCCGAAGGATCGACAGGCGCGTGGGATCGGCAGTGGCCTGGAGGAGTCGGACGTCGGGATCGGTCGCGCGCTTCATGGGGTCCAGAATATCGACCTGGATAGATATTGACAAGTCTCGATATTGGAGCTATGGTACGCTTCGAAAGGAGATCGAACAATGTCGATGTACTACAGCACCGAGATCGTGAAGCTACTGATGGAGGAGCGGCTCCGCGAGGCGCAGGACGCCCGCCGCGCGAGCAGCCTGTGTGGCTCACGGGTTCCGGCCGCGCTCCGCCGCCTCTTCGTACCCGCACAGACTCCCGCCCCCTGCGCCTGCTAGGAGAGCCCTCCGATGACCGAGACCCACGAGGCCGTCCGCCTCCACTACGCTCAGGCAGCTCTCGGCGTCCTCAACGGCGAGAGCTGCTGCGGCGACTCCGGCAACTACGGCAGCGAGCTGTACTCGGCGCTGGAGCGTGATGAGCTGCCGGGTGCCGCCGTCCTGGCGTCACTCGGATGCGGCAATCCGATCGCCGTCGCGGAACTCCACGAAGGCGAACGCGTCCTGGATCTCGGCTCCGGCGGCGGCATCGACGTGCTCCTGTCCGCCAAACGCGTCGGGCCCACCGGCCGGGCCTTCGGGCTGGACATGACCGACGAGATGCTGGCCCTGGCGCAGCGGAACGCCGCCGAGGCCGGCGCCACGAACGTCGAATTCCTCAGGGGCCACATCGAGGCGATCCCCCTCCCCGCGGCCTCGATCGACGTGGTCATCAGCAACTGCGTGGTGAACCTGGCCGCGGACAAGCCGGCGGTCTTCCGCGAGATCGCCCGCGTCCTGCGTCCGGGCGGTCGGATCGGCATCACCGACATCGTCGCGGACGACGCCCTGACCGCCGAGCAGCGCGCCGAGCGCGGCTCCTATGCCGGCTGCATCGCCGGGGCGCTCTCCTTCTCCGAATTCCGGACCGGGCTCGAGGCGGTTGGCCTGGGAGACGTCTCGCTGACGGTCAGCCACGAGGTCGCCGACGGCATGTTCAGCGTCATCGTGAAGGCGACCAAACCAATCGGAGGCGCGGCTGTGGCCGCGCAGGCCGCCGCGGAGGATGCCGCTTCCTCGCCCGTGGAGACCCCGGCGCGAACGTGCAGCTGCGGCGACAACTGCGGATGACCGCGATCGAACCCGCCCGACCCACCGATCGACCAGCGATCGAGGGCATCCTCCGGGCGAACGACTTGCCCACGGCCGGGCTCGAGCTGGCGCTTGGGACCGCCGTGGTCGCGCGCGAGGACGGCCAAATCGTCGGCTGCGCCGCGGTCGAGATCTACGGCCGGGTCGGGCTGCTGCGTTCGGTGTGCGTCGCTCCGCCCTTTCGAAGCCTCGGCCTTGGCGCGCGGCTGGTCGAGGAAGCCGAAACCCTCGCCGCGGCCCGCGACGTCGCCGAGCTGTTCCTGCTGACAGAGACCGCCGCCGACTGGTTCGCGCGCCGCGGCTACGAGCCGGACGCCAGGGAGTCCGCCCCCGGGCCGCTCCAGGCCTCGCCCGAATTCACCGGCGGCTGCCCCGTCAGTGCCACCCTCCTGCGCAAACGCCTGAACCGCGAGGCGCCAGCCACCTAGAGCCTTCCCGCGCTAGTCGGCGCCGATTCCGATTGTCCGTTATATCGAGATTAGTCAATATCATACACATCCGGAGATCCCGATGGACCCCGTCACCTTCCTCACCCACGTCGCGACTCAGGTTCTGACGAGCCTTGCCCACAACTGGCCCTTCCTGCTGCTGGGCATCGCCAGCGCATCGGCAATCAAGCTGTACGTCGGCACGGACCGGATCGCGGCATTGCTCCGCCGCCGGACCACGGTGGCGGTCGGCGGCTCCGTAGCTGCGGCCGTGGGAACGCCTTTCTGCTCCTGCGGCACCACGGCCGTTGTGCTGTCCATGCTGGCCAGCTCGGTCCCGTGGGCGCCGATCGTGGCCTTCATGGTGGCGTCGCCGCTCACCTCGCCCGACGAGCTCTTCGTGTCCGCCGGGCTGTTCGGCTGGCCGTTCGCGGTCTTCTTCTTCGGCTCCTCGATCATTCTCGGGATCGCCGGCGGCGTCGCCGCTCATCTGGCCGAGAGGGCCGGCCTGCTGCGGAACCAGGCGCGCTTCCTCGAGCGCTCGGAGCCGAAGGCTGCCGAACGGTCGACCGACCCGACGCCGGCGCCTGCAGCTGCCGCCCAGGCTCAGCCGGCGTGCGCGTGCTCGGGCTCCTCCTCGGCGGCCGTCCCCTCCCTCGGCCCCGGCGCAGCGAGTGTCGTCGAGTTCGAGCCCTTCTGGGTTCGCTGGCGCCTGCAGGAGTTAGGCCGCGAGGTCGTGGCCCTGGCGCCCAAGATGCTGCTGATGTTCGTCGGCTTCGCCACTATCGGCTACGCCGCCATCGAGCTCATCCCGCAGGCCTGGATGGCCACCCTGCTCGGCGGCTCGAACCCGCTTTCGGTCGTCTTCGCCGCCACCCTGGGCATCCCGCTCTACGTCAGCTCGGAAGGTAACCTGCCTCTGGTCGCCTCGCTGATGCACGGCGGCATGGGTCCCGGCCCGGCCATGGCCTTCCTGATCACCGGCGCCGGCACGAGCATCGGCGCGATCTCGGGCGGCTTGCTCATCGCCCGCTGGCGCGTGATCGCCATCGTGGTGGGAACGCTCTGGGTAGGCGCGATCGTCCTCGGCCTGACCGCCGGCGCGGTGCTCTAGTCCTCCGCGGGCTTGCTGCAGCCGCAATTCTCCATACAGGTCCGCATCTCTTCGGAGCAACGGCCGTCCGCCATCATCCGCTTCATCATGCGCGGCATCATCGCCGGCATGAGCCGCCGCATCAGAACCGCGGCGAGGACCGCCAGGACGGCGAACGCGACGACTCCGCCCATCGCGCCGGCCACAAAGGATCGTCGCATATCGCATCTCCACTGCCGCGGGCAAGCTATCCGGCCCCGCCGCGCGACGCCAATGTAGCGCGAGCCGTCGCCGCCGATCGGCCCGCCCCTCAAGTTCGCGGCCTATCATGGCCGTCATGCAGAGTCGACAGCCCAGCGACGATCCGGCCGGGGCGGAGCTCATCCGGGCCCTCGAGGACGCCGGCCATCGCACGACAGACGCACGGCGCGCGGTCGCAGAGCTGATAGCGAGCCGGGACGGGGCCTTCGAGACGGCGGACCTGGTCGCCGACTCGCGACGCCGCAAGCTGGGCGTGGCGCGGGCGACGATCTTCCGGACGCTCGAGCTGCTGACGGGGGTTGGGGCGGTCGAGCGGTTGGACCTGCCCAACGGCGAGCACTCGTACGTCCGCTGCGATTCGCGCGGGCATCATCACCACCTGGTCTGCACCCGCTGCCAGCGCTCGATCGACCTCGAAGGGCTGGGCATGACGCCGATCATCGCCGAGGTCGAACGGCGGACCGGGTACTCGGTCGACCGCCATCGAGTCGAGCTGTTCGGGCTTTGCCCGTCCTGCCAGGCGGTAACCTCGAGCTAGGGTGGGGCGATGCCGGCGGCCGCCAACCGCCCCGCTATCGGTCGAGCGCGACCGAGGGGTGGGTGAACCGAGCGGCCCCCAGCGTGACCGTCAGGACCACGGCGAAGACCGCGCTCTCCACCAGGACGACGGTCGGGCCGCTCGCGGAGTTGAGCCAGTAGCTGCCGTACAGCCCCACGATCGGGCAGACAACGCCGATCGAGCCCGCGATGACGACCAGCCTGCCGAAGCTCTTTGAGATCAGCTGGGCAGTGGCCGCGGGGGTAACCAGCATGGCCACGACCAGGATGATCCCCACCGACTGCAGGCTGATGACGATCGTCAGGGCGATCAGCGCCAGCAGGAGATAGTCGAGGCGACCCACCGGCAGCCCCGACGCGGCGGCGCCCAGAGGATCGAAGGTCGCGTACAGGAGCTCCTTCCAGAGCAGCGCCACCGTCCCGAGCACGAGCGCGGCCAGGACCGCGAGGGAAACTAGGTCGCCGACGCCGATCCCCAGCACCTCGCCAAAGAGGAACCCGAAGAGATCGCCGACGTAGTTGGGAATCAGGCTGAACAGGAAGACGCCCAGGGCGAACATGGCGGCGAACACGACGCCGATGGCGGTGTCGCTGCGGAGCTTGCCCTGCCGCGTTACCCAGCCGATTGCCAGGGCCGTCGCCACCGCCGCGATCGAGGCGCCGAAGTAGAACGGCACTTTGATCATGTACGCCACCACGACCCCGGGGAATGCCGAGTGGCTCAGGGCGTCGCCCATGAACGCCAGCCCTCGCAGGACTATGTAGCTGCCAACCGTGGCACACACGAGCCCGACGATTGCGGACGCCACCAGGGCCCGCACGAAGAATGCATAGGCCAGCGGATCGAAGACGAGGCTCACGACCTGCCTCCCCGGTGATCCTCGTGGAAGTGCCGCTCGGAACCCGCCGGATCGTCGTGGTGATGCGAGTCGTCCAGGATGCCCACGTTGTCGCCCAGCACGAGGAGATGAGCTCCGTACGTCTGCGACAGGATTTCCGGGTTCGTGAGCAGCGTGGCCGGCCCGGAGGCCACGATGCGGCGGTTCACGGCCACGACCGACTTGAAGTGCTTCACCGCGGCCCCAAGATCGTGCGTCGAGGCGACGACCGCCTTGCCCTTCACCGCCTCAACGGCCAGCAGCGCCATGATCGCCTCCTGGGTCGGCACGTCGACGCCGGTGACAGGCTCGTCGAGCAAGTACAGGTCGGCCTCCGCGGCCATCGCCCGGGCCAGGAAAGCGCGCCGCCGCTGGCCTCCCGACAGAGCGCCGATCGGCGTGCGCGCCCGGTCCAGCATGCCGACTCGTTCCAGCGCCGCCTCGACGGCCTCGTGATCGGCGCGGCCCGGCTGGCGCAGCGCCCCCAGGCGCGGATAGCGGCCCATCATCGCCACGTTCCAGACGTTCACGGGGAACGACCAGTCGACGAGCTCCGCCTGGGGCACGTACGCCACGCGGTGGGCCTCGCGGCCGGCCGCGGCGCCCAGCACCTCGACGCTGCCGGTCCAGGGCCTCAAGACGCCGGCGATGAGCTTGAGCAGCGTGGACTTGCCGCCGCCGTTGGGCCCAACGACCGCCACGAGCGCCCCGACCGGGATCTCGAGGTCGACGTCCTCCAGCGCCACCCGATCCCCGTAGCCGGCCGTGACCCCGACCAGGCGGATCGCGGGGCGCGGCGCCCCGACCGCCTCCATCGGCCCGCCGACCTTCGCCCCGATGAGGGCAGTGGCGGCGGGCGAACCTCCGATCAAGCCCTTCATCAGCGGAGTGCTCCCACGAGCTGCGTGGTATCCCAGCGGATTACCTCCTCGTAGCTCGTCACCGGCGGATCGCCGAGGGCATCGTCGTACAGGTTGGCCACGACTTTGCAGTTGGCCTCGGCGGCCAGCTGATCGATGAGCTTGGTGGGGAACTGGCTCTCGCTGAAGATGGCCTTGACTCCCGCGTTCTTGATGGCGGTGATGAGCTGGGCCGTGTAACCCGCGCTGGGATCCTGGCCCGGAGCCTCCACCGCGACACCGACGATCGTAATGCCGTACTCGCGGGCGTAATAGGGAAACGCGTCGTGGAAAGTGACGAGCTTCCGATTCGCCTCTGGGATCGTCGCGACCTGCGTCCCGACCCAGGCGTCCAGGGTTTCGAGCTGCTGCTTGTAGGCGGCGGCCTGCGTGTCGTAGGCGGTCGCGTGCGCCGGATCCGCCGACTTCAAGGCCGTGGCGATGCGATCCACGTAGAGTTCCGCGTACTTGACGTCCATCCACAAGTGGGGGTTCTGGGTTGCCGCGGTCTCACCGGCCAGCAGCGTCACGCCGGGCAGGTCGACGCCGAGCTGGAGCAGCGGGGTGCCCGACGCAGACGCGTTGGTGATCGTCTTCGAAAGCCAATCGTCGAGCCCCAGGCCGTTCATGACCAGCAACTTCGCCGAGGCGATCGCTCGCACGTCCGCGGGCCGGGGTTCGAAAGTGTGGACGTCGGCATTCTTGGGCACGAGGCTGGTGACGGCGACCAGGTCGCCCCCGACGTTCGAGACGAGGTCCGCGAAGACGGTCGTGGTCGCCACCACGGTCAGTTTCCCGCTCGAATCGCCCGAGGCGGGAGCGCCGACGCATCCGGCGATGATCGTGGTCGCCGCGAGGATGATCGCGACCGGGCGACTCAGTCTCAGTGCCAATGCTCGCGCGGATGGTCCTAGGTCGCTCACGGGCGAAAGATAGCAGTTGTGAGACTCAGTCGCGACTCCGCACTGCCCGGCCTGGCCCCTTCGCGCGCCCGGCTATTCAGACCCCGACCGGCTCCCGCACCAGGATGACCGTGGTTCGGCCCGGGGCGCCCTCGGCCTTGAACACCAGCATCTTGTTGACGGCGCTATGTCGCCCATATGCCTCCTGCATCTTGGCGTCCTCGATGGGATAGCTGTACTCCTCGATCCGCCGGAAGGCCGTGGCCAGGTCGGGAACGACCTTCTGCGCACCGACCACCAGGATCACGCGGCCCGCCCCAAAGGCGATCGGCCCGAGCTGGCTGCCGGTCGCAGAGGCGACCACGATGCGGCCGTCCTCCGTCAGGGCCTGAACGCTGTTGATCTGCACGTCCGGCGCGGCGCCGAGCTTGCGAATCTCGCGCATCTGCGTGGCCCGATCCATCGATCGCATTCGCGGACGGACGGCGTCGTATCGTCCGCTCTTCTCGATGATTTCGGTCACGCCGATCTGGTCGAGCG
This sequence comes from Candidatus Limnocylindrales bacterium, assembly GCA_050008515.1. Lineage (GTDB taxonomy): Bacteria > Chloroflexota > Limnocylindria > Limnocylindrales > CSP1-4 > Fen-1039. The sequence continues at coordinate 66,823 of JBEKMM010000007.1, read as the reverse complement.
TCATCGAAGCTCCCTCGCCCACCTCGCCGCCTTCGGGCACAAGGCTCAGCAAGAGCTCTCGGGCTTTCGAGGCGTCGTCGACGATCTGAGCGTCGATCCCATGCTGGCTCAGCGCCGCGGCAGCTCGCTCGATTGCGGCAGAGCTCGCCGGCCTGGCGAACTCCTCGTTGACCGGCAGGCGCTCGATCGTCTTGTTCTCTGTCATGGTCATTCGACCTCCTGGAAGCTGACTGAGTCGGGCTAGAACGGGCTGACGCCGAAGCGGCCGAAGGCGATCGCGAAGGCGAGGACGCCCAGGATCGCGTTGAAGGCGGCGTTCGGAGTCTCACGGCGCGACAGGTGGAAGCCGATGGCGAGCACCATCACCACGCCCAGCAGCGCCGCCGCAAGCGGGGTCAGCCAGGACTGGATGCCCGAGAGGGCCGGCACGATCAGCCCGATCGCGCCCAGGATCTCGAGGATCCCGATGGTCCGAACCATGACCGGCGGCAACGCCTTCATCCACGCCATGCCCGGCCTCTTGCTCGAGCGCTCGTAGGCGATGGAATGGCTGTATCCGGCGCCCAGGAAGGCGAGAGCCAGGAGCACCTGACCGATCCACAGCGCGATGTTCATCCGAATCTGCCTCTCCGTCGTTTCAGCCGGCGGGCGGTTGAGCTCGTAGTTCGGTTCGGGCCGCCTGGATCGGCGACGCCGCCTTGTCGGGTTCGTTCCGCTCGCTATGATGTATGTATGCATCGTTACTGTGGTAACGTTGTGGCAGCAACAATACCAAGGAACATAGTGAATGTCTACAGCATCCTCTGAAATGGGCGCACGGGGCGAGTTGGCCGCTCCGGCCGATGCCGATTCCCCGGTCGCGGCCCTGGCCGTCCAGACCGCGGCCTTCGCCGACGCCTTCGCGCGCTGGGCGGGTCGCAAGGCGGTCGAGGCCGGTGCCAGCGTCCCGCGCCTCCGGCTGCTCTACGCCGTCCATTGCCACGGGCCGCAGAAGATGGCGGACCTGGCGGAGGAACTGACCGTCACGCCCCGTAACGTGACAGCCCTGGTAGACGGGCTTGAGGCCGAAGGTCTGGTCCGGCGCGTTCCCCACTCCACCGACCGCCGCGTCACGCTCGTGGAGCTGACCTGCAACTCCGAGCGGGTAGCCGCCCAGTTCGGGGCCTATCAGGCTTCGATCGCCGGGTTGTTCGCCGGCCTTGGCGCGGAAGACCAGCGCACCCTCCTCCGATTGCTGACGACACTCCACGACCGAATGCACGCCGAGGCCGGCTGCTCGACCGCCCGCGTTGAGGCCGACGATGCCTGAGCCGGCGACCACGGGCCCGAAACCCGCCGCCGAACGGCCCAAGGCGGCCGAACCCGGTCGACTGCCGGCCATCTACCTAGGCCACGGCGCGCCGACGCTGCTGGACGACGAAACGTGGCCGGCCGAGCTGGCGGCCTGGGCCCGGGCGCTGCCACGACCCAGGGCCATCCTCACCGTCAGCGCCCACTGGCAGTCGGCGCCGCTGACGCTCGGGGCTACCGCTCCGGCGCCGCTCGTCTACGACTTCTACGGCTTCCCCGAGCGCTACTACCAGGTCCGCTACGACTCGCCCGGCGCTCCCGAGCTCGCCGCCCGGGTCAAGGCCCTGATGCCGCCCGGCGAGCCGGTCGCCCAACGGCCGGAACGCGGCCTGGACCACGGCGCCTACGTGCCTCTCATCCCGATGTATCCCGAGGCCGACATCCCGGTCCTCCAGATCTCGATGCCGGACCTGGCGCCGGCGCATCTCTTCGAGATCGGCCGGCGGCTTGCGCCCCTGCGCGACGAGGGCGTGCTGATCATGGGCAGCGGCTTCATGACCCACGGCCTGCCGTTCATCCACGAGTACTGGGACGGCCGGACGGGCGCGCCCGAATGGTCGGTCGAATTCGATCTCTGGGCCGCCGAGACGCTCGCGCGGGGCGACCTGGACGCCCTCTTCGACTTTCGCAATCGAGCGCCCGGAATGCCCTACGCCCACCCGACGGTCGAGCATTTCGCGCCGCTCTTCGTCGCCCTGGGCGCCGCCACGGAGCCCGGCGAGGCACCGCAGTTCACGATCGAGGGCTACTGGCTCGGCCTGGCCAAGCGCTCCTTCCAGGTTCGCTGATCCGCCACCCTCCCCGGCTTGACCGGCCGTCGGACTCCCGGTAGCATGGCGCCAATTCCGAGTCGCTAACTCGGGATTATCCTCACTGCCACCCGAAGAGAGATCCGATGAGCTTTGCCCAGACCGTGATCCTGGCCGCGTTCGCCGGGGGAACGATCTTCCTGGGACTACCGGTGGGCAGGCTCCGCGGCCTCACGCCGGGTGCCCGCGCCGCCCTCACCACCGCCGCCGCGGGCGTGGTTCTGTTCCTCATCTACGACGTGCTCTCTCAGGCAGTCGAGCCAGTCAATGCCGCCCTGGAAGCCGCCCGTACCGGTTCGGGAGCGGCGGACTTCGTCGTGTACGCGGCCGCCCTCGGGGGGAGCGTCGCCTTCGGGCTGCTGTCGGTCACGTACGTGATGCAGCGGATGCACGGCCGCGCCGAGAAGGTCGCCCTGTCACCGCGGCAGGTGGCGCTCGGGACGGCCACGGGCCTGGGGCTGCACAACTTCTCCGAGGGGCTGGCGATCGGGCAATCCGCCGCGACCGGGGCCACGACCCTGGCGCTGATACTCGTGATCGGGTTCGCGCTTCACAACGCCACCGAGGGGTTCGCGATCGGCGCGCCCCTCGGGCTCGGCGAGCGGCCGAGCTGGGGCTTCCTGGCGCTGGCCGGCGGCGTGGGCGGCGGGCCCACGTTCCTGGGCAGCCTGGCCGGCTACGTCCTGGTCTCGCCCGTGCTCTCGATCCTGTTCCTCGGCCTGGCGGCAGGGGCGCTGGTTTTCGTCTTCAACGAGATGATGGCGGCGTCGCGGCGCTTCTCGCTGCCGATGGTCACGGGCTTGTCGCTGACCCTCGGATTGCTGGTCGCCTTCGGCACCGACTTCGTGCTTTCGGCCGCCGGCGCGTGACGTTCGCGGCCGGCGCTGCGGGGTTGCGTTCGGCTAGGGTTCGGCCAGGACACCTGGGAAGTAGAGGTCGGCGCACTGGGGGCAGATGCCGTGGCTGAACTGGGCGCCAGATCGCTCTTCGACGTAGGTCTCGATCCGAACCCAGGTGTCGTCCGCGTCCCTGATTCGCTTGCAGTGGGCGCAGATCGGCAGGATGCCTTCAAGGTTGGCGATGGTCGTCATGGCCGCCTCGAGGCGAGCCACGGCCTCACGTAGCTCGCGGTGCTTCTGGCGGAGCATCGCCTCAGTTGCGGACGTCCGTTCGCGACGGGCCTGGACCAGCCGGTTGCCACCGGCGCTGGTCACGACCGCGCCGACGGCGACGATCGCACCTTGCACGCGAACGGGATCGCCGATCGGCGCCAGCTCGAGCGCGATGAGCCACAGTCCGAAGGAGAAAGCGAGCCAGATCAGATGGGGTCGCTGGTCTAACGGCACGAAGAGCGCCGAGCCGACGATGACGATCCCGCAAGAACCTATGACAAGAGAGCTTCTGTCCGGGATGTCGATCAGCGCCACCACGACCAGCAGGTACAGGACGACATCCGAGAAGACGGCGGTGGCTTGGGGTCGCCTCTGGACGATGCGCCGGCCCAAGAGCAGCACGCCGTCTGAGATCAGGACGATCATGGCGGCGAGGTCGGTCAGGACATGCTGCGGGCCTATGAAGGCCATGTTGCCGACGACGATCGCCATCGCGAGGGCAATCTGGACCCGGACCGCTTCGCGCACGTCGTGGCGCTGGAGAACTCGATAGCGCGGATCCGTGCGGGGCCTGGGGGCCGTGAGGTTCCCCCACTTACCCACGCGCGACCCGCGGCCCGACGGCACGGCGGAGAGATCCTCGCCGGCCAGAGGTCTTGCGGTTGCCATCGATTCTTCGTTGCCTCGGGTGGGCTCTGGTCCGTCGTTTCCGACGATCGCGTAAGGAATCGGTCCGAGGCAGTCCCAAAGCCAATGGGAATAGCGTTCTGGTGCGATCTGAGCAGTGCGCCCGCGCAAACCGCCAGGCAACGGCCCGACCGCGGCTAGCGGGCGGCAGGTCTAGCGGCCGAGTTCGGGGCCGGCGCCGTCAGCCGCGCATAGACGGTGGCAGCCACGACCGCCTCGCCGCGCTGGCTGAGGTGCAAACCGTCGGCCGCGACATAGGCTCTCGGAAGGCGTCCGTTGGCCGAGGCCAGCGCCGCGTAGACGTCGACGACGGCTACATCTTCCGCGGCGGCGAGGCGGATCAGGGCCGCATTGATAGACCGCAGCCGCTTGAGCTGACCGGCCGAGATCTGATTGTTGGGCGGGATCGTCAGCAGCACGACCTCGATGCCCTGGGCTTTGGCGGCCTCCACGATCCTACGCAGGTTGCCCACGGTGGCGGAGATCGCGTAGTTCTTACCCACGTCATTGGTGCCGCCCAGAACGAAGAGCACGTCCGGGTGGTAGGCGAGCACGTCCCGCCGGAGCCGGGCTAGCATCTGCGTCGTTGTGTTTCCGGGCACGGCGGCGTTGCGCAGGAGCGTGAGATCGCCGTCCCGGGCCGCCAGCAGGCTCGGCCACGCGCCGCTCGTGGATCCTCGGGTGGCGCGTGGAGCGAAGGCCCAGACGGAGAGCGAGTCGCCCAGGACGACCACGCTCCGGGGCGTGCGCGCCGAACCGATCGAGGCCGGCGCGCCGGTGGGCGCGCTGGCGGGCGTGTCGCTGGGCTGGGGAGCTGCCGTGGGAGCCGGGGTCGGATCGGCCTGACCGGATGCCCGCGCCAGGGTCTGCGACAGGCGAGTCGGCGCCAGCGGCCCGAGGTCGAAGGCCGCGGCAGCCGCCCGATCGTCCAGGCGGGGCCGTCGGCCCGCGTCATTGCCCGAAACGGGAGACGCCGGCCCGGAGCAGCACGTCATGAGAAGACCCGCCAGAAGCAGCAGGCACCCAGGCCTGCCGAGTCGACCTCTCACCCTCGAGCGCCCCACTCCGCAGTCCCTCTCCCCTGCTTGCCACCACGCCGAGAAATGCTACGCGCGGAGTAAGCGCTGCGCGGGGCGCGCGCGACATGGCGTGAGGGTCCGGGTCGACGCGGCCGAAATGCCTAGTGCGTTTGCACGCATCCGGCCGCCGGCGAGCCGACGGCTTCGTCAGGCCTCGACGAACGGCTCGATCGGATACTCGAAGAGCACTTCCGGGCCGCCGGGCGTGAGCCGGTAGACGTCCTCGAAGCGGGCGCCGCCGAAGCCCGGGATCGCCAGGACGGGATGACCGATCGTGACCGTCATCCCCTCCGCGAGCGGCAGGGCCTTGTGGGGCGGGATGATCGTCGGGGCGGGCGGTTCCTCGAACCTCAGCCCGATGCCGTGGCCGATGCCGTAGACCTGGTATTCGCCCAGGCCGTGGCGAGCGGCGACTTCCTTCGCCCGCTCGTCTAGCTGGGCAGTGGTGACACCGGGCCGCATCGCGGCGCGGGCCGCCGCCACGATCTCGCGGTAAGTGGCGATCAGCTCGGACTGGCGCGCGTCGGGCTGGCCGAGCACGAAGGTCCGCGCCAGGTTGGCGCAGTAGCCGTCCACCTGCGGCGTCAGGTCGATCAGGGCCAGCTGGCCTAGCTCGAGAGGCGCGGGGCTGATGCGGCCGTGGAGCATGCACGTCTCGACGCCGAAGTTGACGTAGATGGGCGTGCTCGTCCCTTCGGCGCCGGCCCGCCACATCGAGTACAGCGCCTCGGTCGCCACCTCGTGGGCGGTCACGCCCGGCCGGAGCAGCGCTCGCGCGCGATCCATGCCGATGCCGGCGATCCGCTGAGCCTCCGCCATCGCCGCCAGCTCGTCGGCATCCTTGATCGTGCGGAGCGGGTCCATCACCGGATCCGAGGATACGAGCTCCACCTCGGGGTTGACCTGGCGGAAGAGGTCCACCAGGAAGGCCGGCGTGTGGAACCACATCTGCATCCCGACCCTGGGCCGGCCGCCCGCCGCGACCGCGCCGAACGGGTCGGCCGCGACAAGCTCGCGCAGGCGACCCACGACGTCGTGGATCTGTCCGCCAACGCTGCCGAAGACCCGCACCTCGCCCTGCGCCAGGGCCGCTCGCAACTCGGGCTCCTCCCCGGTGAAGGCGATCAGCTCGGGCGGGCCCTGGAAAGGGATCAGGGCCCGCGGCTGCGAGCGGTCTGTGCCGAACAGATACCGGTAGTCGTCGTGGTTCATGACCACGATCGCCACGAGACCCTGCTCGCGCATGGCCGCCTGGACCCGCGCGATGCGGTCGAAGCGAACCTTCATTCGTCCTCCATGGCGCGGGGCGCGTATGGCGCGCCCGCGTCGATCATATGGCGCTCGTGCAGGCGCGGCACTTGGTCGCGTCGGCGGGCACTGTCTCTTTGCAGAACTGGCAGGTCTTGGTTGGCGGCGCGGGAGCCTCGGGAGCGGCGCGCAGAAGGAGGGACGTGACGACGTAGACCACCAGGGCGACCACGACGAAGACGATGATGATGTTGATGAAGTTGCCGTAGCGGATCGCCACCTCGGTCTTGGGATCGCCGGTCGCCTTGAGTATGATCTTCAGCTGCGAGAAGTCGAGATTCCCCAGAGCCAGACCGATCGGCGGCATGATGACGTCGTTCACGAGCGAGTTGACGACGTTGCCCATCGCCACGCCGATGATCACACCGACCGCCAGGGCCAGGGCGTTGGTCTTGAGCAGGAACGTCTTGAAGCCGGTCAAGGGGACCCTCCTCCGCTGCGATCACGCTCCAAACGGCCGCGCCAACGTGCGACGCCGTCGTTCAGGATAGTCGCAAGCGTAAGGAGGGTCGCTGGCGAGCAGCTGGCCCTACCGGGGCCCGGCGATGGCTATCAGAGCCCGAGCAGCTTGCGCTTCGCCGCCGCGAACTCCTCGGCGGTGAGAGCACCCTTGTCGTGCAGCTCAGCGAGCTCACGGAGCCTGTCGACACTCGCGGGGTCTGTCGGCACCCGCTGGGAGCCGCCGGCAGGCCCTGAGATGAGCGCCACGAAGAGCCACACCAGCAGGAATCCGAACAGCACCGCCGCCACCAGTCCGAATGGGCCGAATCCGAACCCGAGCCCGTAGGCGTATGTTCCGCGGAAGGGGCCGAACATCGTCCGGACCGTTCCGTGGCTGGCCCCCAGGCCAAGGTTGTAGGCCACGACTCCGACAACCGCGAGAGCCGCGATTCCGATCAGCAACCAGATGAGGCGTCTTGCGCCTGTGCGATTCATTTCTGTAGACCAGCTTCTGTGCTCGCTCTTTTACTTCGATCACTCTGCTGGACGAGGCTGAACCCACCCTGAAGGCGGCCAGGGGCGGGAGCGCCAGGACGCGTTCGCCGGGTGTAGGGCGCTGCTACGATTGGGCCGGCCGCGTGGACGGCGCCGGTACCGGCCCAATCAGCGACCGACACGTCGGATCGCGCATGCGCGCCGGGGAATCTCGGAGGACGGGCATGGCCACGGACGGTCAGGGCGAGGGACCGAACGCTGGTTGGCCGGCCGCCCCGCAGCCCGAGCCTTCGACCGACGCCGAGGCGGCCACGCCGCGGCCGCCGCCTCAGAGCCTGCCGCCGCCTCAATCCATCCCGGCGCAGGGCGCGAACCAGACGCCCTCCTGGTCTGGGGCACCGGCGTGGCCCGCTCCGGGCTATCCGCCGGCTCCGGGCTATCCACCGGCTCCGGGCTACCCGCCGGGTTACTGGCCGCCCCAGCCGGTCGCTCCCGGGTTCGGTTCTCAGCCAGGCTATCCGCCGGCTCCGGGCTATCCGCCGGCTCCGGGCTATCCGCCGGCTCCGGGCTATCCACCGGGTTACTGGCCGCCCCCCTTTCCCTCCGGCGTCGGCTACCCGACGGCCACCTGGCCCGGCGCGCCCATCCAGTACGGCCCGGCGCCCGGCCTGGTCTGGGGCGGCATTGGCCAGCGCATCGGCGCGCTCGTCGTCGACGGCATCCTGATGCTCGTGGCGCTGTTCATCGCCGCCATCATCGCGGAAGCCTTCGGCGTGCGGCACATCAACGATGGGTACGGCGAAACGTACGCGGTCTACTCCACCGGCGCCACGGTGGCTTACCTGTGCTGGTTCATCCTGGCCCTGGCCTACCACCCCACATGCTGGTGGGCCTTCCAGGGCACCATCGGCCAGCGCGCACTCGGGTTGCGGGTGGTACGTGCGGCAGACGGCGCATCGCTCGGCATTGGAGCGACGATCGTTCGCTACCTTGTCTGGCTGGTGTGCCAGGTGGTCACTATCGTCGCCATCATCGCCGCCGTGATGGCCAGCGACAACCCTCGCAAACGGGCCTGGTGGGACGACGCGGCAGACTCGGTAGTCGTCCGCCAGGTCTGAGCGGGCGACGGTGGCCTCCCCCGCCGCGGAAAGCGCGCCCACCCACACGCCCGATGTCCCGGCTGCCCTGGCAGAGCCGACCCGCCGTGTAGGCGTTCGGTTCGTCGGGCTGCTATCGCTAGCGAGCCTCGGCCTGTGGGCCGCCTTTTTCACGCCGATCCAGGTTTTGTTGCCGGAGCAGCTCGAGGCGATCGACCCGATCAACAAAGTCTTCTGGCTATCGGTCGTCACGGGCCTCGGAGCGCTGGTCGCGGTCGTGGCCAACCCGCTGGCCGGGGCGCTCTCGGATCGGACGACCCTGCGCTTCGGGCGGCGGAACCCGTGGACGCTGGGGTGCGCGATCGCCGGCGCGCTCGCGCTGGTGGCCCTTTCGCAGGCTTCGGCCGTGTGGCTCGTGCTGGTCGGCTGGTGCCTGGCCCAGGCCTCCCTCAACGGCATGCTCGCCAGCCTGACGGCGATGGTGCCGGATCAGGTTCCGGTGGAGCAGCGCGGCGAAGTCTCGGCCTGGGTCGGGATACCTGGGCCGGTGGGGCTGGTGATCGGCGTGGCGCTGGTCACCTCGGTGGTCACGGGCATCGTGGCCGGCTACACGGTCATCGCCATCTTCGTCTTCGTCGCCGCCGTTCCGCTGGTCCTGGCGGTTCGCGACGAGCGGCTACCGCGCGCGTTTCGGCCGTCCTTCTCGTGGCGCTCGTTCATCGCCGGCTTCTGGATCGACCCGCGCGTCCACCCCGACTTCGGCTGGGCCTGGATCACCCGTTTTCTCGTGAGCCTGGGCAACTCGCTCGGGACGCTGTACCTGCTCTACTTCCTCAAGGATGCGGTCCACTACGAGCAGCGCTACGGCGGCAAGGCGGACGACGCGTTGCTGGTGTTGATCCTGATCTACACCGCGTGCCTGCTCGTGACGGCGATCGCGGGCGGCATCTGGTCCGACCGCGTGAAGCGACGGAAGGTCTTCGTCATGGTCGCGACCGGGATCATGGCCGCCGGAGCCGTGGTGCTGGCGATCCTCCAGACGTGGGAGGCGGCGATCGTCGCAGCGGCGGTGATGGGCGCCGGCTACGGCACGTATCTGGCAGTCGACCAGGCCCTGATCACGCAGGTCCTCCCGGCCGCCGAGAGCCGGGCCAAGGATCTGGGGGTCATCAACATCGCCAACTCACTGCCGCAGGTGCTGGGTCCGGCGATGGCAGGGCCGGTGATCGCGGGCCTGGGCGGATACCCGTCGCTGTACTGGCTGACGGCGGTGGTCACGCTTCTGGGCGCGGTGCTCGTGCAGCCGATCAAGAGCGTCCGCTAGTCGCGGCTCGGGCGGCGCATCGCGTTGTTGGCACCTGCGCTCCTCGCTGGAGCCAACGCCGGAATGCGCCGGCTGACCGAGCGAGATGCAAGCGGCGATCCGGTGGATCCGGGCTAGATCACTTGGAGGTGATGGTCACGTCGGTCGCCGTCCGGGTGGTCTGCGTACCCGGGCTGGCGCTGGCGTTCGGGCCGGCGTCCGCCCCACCCGAGGTCTGGACCTGGACCGTCTGGCCGGCGGCGAGATCCGTGCTCGAGCCGGCGGTCTGGTTGTGATACGTGGTCGACGAGCCGGTGGCGATGGTCACGGTCGAGCCGTTTGCCAGCTTGACTGTTATCGAGTCGGTCGCGACGCTGACGACGGTTCCGGTCACGGTGGCATCGCCGCCGAAGCCGCCCCGGACGACGTCGCCGGGGATGCCGCTCGCGTTCGGGCCGAACTGGTCGGAGGTGGTGCCACCCTGGGTCGTGCTGCTGGTCTGGCCGCTCGTGGCGTGGCCGACGGCGAACCCGACGCCTCCGAAGGCGACGAGGGCGCCGATCACGAGGAGGATGCTCGTCGAGTTCGTGCTGCGGGGGCGGAGGCGAGGGTGGGGCTTTGAAACCCGGGCCGGCTCGACTTCGCCGGCCGGGACGTCTTCGTCTGCGGCCAGCTCGATCGCGGGCGTCCAGACGGGTAACTCGGCCGCGCCTGTGCCGGCAGCTGCATTGGGCGTGGTCATCGGTTGCACTCCTTTGTCGAAAGGCGGAGGTGGACCGCCGATCCGTCGCGCCGCGGCGAGACGGCGAGCGACCCGGCGTGACGAGCACGAGCCGGCGTGGGGGTGGTTCCGTTCATGGCCGAAGCTTCGCCCGGCGATGCTTTCGAACGGGTTACGGCTGATCGGCGGCGCGGACGGCGGGCGGCGCCGGCCCGCCCTGACGGCGGGCTAGTCGGTTGTTCGGGCCTCGCGGCGCCCGGAGACCGAGCGCAGCCAGTTGACGGAGACGCTCGCCCCGCCGGCCGGGGATGTGCCGATCGCCCAGCGACCGCCGGTGGCGTGGACGATCGCATCGGCGATGGCCAGACCGAGACCCGCGCCGCCCGGAGCGTCCGTCGCGCGGTGGAACCGGTCGAAGACGCGGCCCCTCTCCTCGGCCGGAATGCCGGGTCCCGAGTCGTCGACGGTGAGGCGCACGCGGCGCCCCTCGCCCGCGACCGAGACGGCGATGCTGCCGCCCTCCGGGGAGTACTTGCAGGCGTTGTCGATCAGCACGCCGAGCAGACGATCGAGCCAATCGGGCGGCGCGGTCACGATCGCGCCCTCCCCGCCCGCCGCGGCGTCGACCGTCAGCTTCTGATGCCGGGCTTCCGCCACAGCCCCGAATCGGTCGGCCGTCTGAGCGGCCAGGACGCCGACGTCCACCGGTTCGGCGTCGGGCTGCCCGCCGGTCGAGTCGAATCGAGCGAGCCAGAGCATGTCGTCCACCAGGTGGCGCGTCCGCTTCAGCTCCGCGTCGATCCGCCCGAAGGCATTCGCGTCCCACGTGCGGTCGCGCTGTCGCGCCAGTGCCAGGCTCGTCTGCGCCTCGATGACCGACAGCGGCGTGCGCAGCTCGTGCGAGGCGTCGGCCGTGAACTCGAGCTGGCGCCGTCGTGCCCGCTCGATCGGCAGGGCGACGCGCCGGCCGATCGCCACCGCGCCGAGGAAGACCACGATCAGCAGCGCGCAGCCGATCCCGAACTCGGCCACGATCAGGGTCGACTCCGTATTGGAGACGCTGTCCATCGCCTGCGCCACGACGTAGCGCTGCGAGCCGGCGACCCGGCCGGCGACGCGATAGCTGGCGCCGTCGATGGAGACGGTGGTCGGAGCGGAGACCGACCGGTCCTCGGCCGGGAGCGCCAGGTCGTTCAGGCCCTGACCCGTGGCCGTCCCGTCGGCGCTCACGTCCCAAAGCAGCACCGGCAGCCCGCGGGGATCCTGACGTTTGGGGTCGAAGCCCAGGCCGCCCTGGCCGCCGCCGTCAGGCAGACCGCCCGGCTGCCCGCCCGGCTGGTCAGCGCTCACGACAACGTCCAGCGCCTGGACGAGGTGACGATCGACGTCGGCCGTCAGGTTGCCAGACACGACGACCGCCACTACCACGGCGATAGCCAGGTACGCGATCCCGACGATCGCGCTGGCGGCCATGGCCACGCGAATCGTGAGCATGGCCACGGACGGACCGGCGTGACCCTCACCGGGCCGGTCATCAGGCCGCCCGCGGGACCGCCCGAAGAGCTTCATGCTTCCTCCAGGCGGTAGCCGGCGCCGCGGACGGTCACGATCCGAATCCCGGCGGCCGGCAGCTTGGCCCGCAGCCGGCTGAGCTGGACGTCGATCGCGTTCGAGCCGAGCGGGTCCGTCTCGTCGCGCCAGGCGTGCTCGGCGATGGCCTTTCGATCGACCACCGCGGGCGAGCGGCGCATCAGCAGCTCGAGGATGTTGTACTCGGTGGAGGTCAGTGCGAGCGGCCGACCCGAGACCGTGACCTCGCGGCGGATGGGGTCGAGGGCAAGCGATCCACGGGTGATGACCGGGGCGTCCACGCCTCGCGGCCGGCGCTGCAGCGCGCGGATGCGCGCCAGTAGCTCCCCGAAGTCGAAGGGCTTGACCAGGTAGTCGTCCGCGCCTGCGTCGAGGCCGCGGATCCTGTCCGGCGGGGCGTCGCGGGCGGTCAGCATCAGGATCGCCGTCGGCTTGCCGTGCTTGCGGGCCCAGGCCACGACGTCGATCCCCTCCGCGCCGGGCATCCGCCAGTCCACCACGGCGACGTCGTAGTCGTAGAACTTGAACATGTCGATGGCATCGTCGCCGCGCTCGGCCGCGTCGACCTGGTAGCCATGATCCTCCAGGCCCAGGACGAGGATCTCACGCAGGCCGGGATCGTCCTCGGCTACGAGCACGCGCATCGTTCTCCCTACCGAATGCCAGGGGCGGTGCCGCCGCGCCGGCAGCGACCGCATGCTCATCGTACCGCCGTCGCCCTCGCGCCGGACCCGCCGGTGAAACCGGCGCCGCCCCGCCCGGAGAGGGGATGACCGAGCGAGGCGGCACCGCGGGTGCTGGCGTGGTCCGTGCCCAAGCCGAGCATGTCGGGATGTTCGGTCCCCGCTCCTGTCGAAACGGTTACGGCGCCAAGGGACGGCGGGACAATGCCTCAGCCGGCCGCTCCCGCGCAGTCGTAGAGGGTGGCGGAGCCGCCGTAGTCGACCGCCTTGCAGGTGCTGGTCACCCAAGCGGTCCGGGCGGACGTGTCGGTGCCGCCAAAGCCGCCACCGCCGCTCGTGCCGCCGCTCGCCAGCACGAACCGGAGCTTGCCCGATGCGATGTAGCTCTTGAGCTGGTCGAGAGTGGGCGCCGGATCCGAGCCGGTGAAACCGCCCATGGCCATGACCGGGAGGCCGGTCGCGATCTCGATCGAGCCTGCCTCCTGGGAGGAGTTGGCTGCGACGATCCACGTCGCGCTGCCCCGGTTCGAGACCAGGTAGTCGAGCAGCGCGGTGTCGGAGCTGTTGCCGCCCAGGCCGCCGCCGTCACCGGGCAGTCCGGTGGACAGGCCGCCATTCCGGCCGCCGATGCCGCCGATGCCGCCATCGCTGAGACCGCCGGTCGTCCCCGGGCCCGGGTGTGGATCGCCGCCGCCGTAGGCCGTGCCGGTCGTCTCGAGCGCGTAGGCCGCCGGAGGGATCAGCGTCGCGCAGACGCCGAGTGCGGCCGCGCCCACCGCGATCCGCCGCACGGTCGCGTTTGCGGCGAGCGACGGCAGAGAGGCAGCCACGAGAACCAGCAGGGCGACCGCCGCCAGCAGAATCGCCACCGTCCCGAGACCCGGGTCGAAGCTCGGCGTTCGGTCGAGCAAGGTGGAGCCGAACCACGCCGACCCCAGGCAGGCCAGCCCGACGGCGATGCCGCCGAGCCAAATCCGCGCTCGGGCCGACCACAGATCCACCAGCCCCGCGCCGACGAGCGCGGCGATGGCCGGCGCGAGGGCGACGGCGTAGTAGGAATGGATGACACCGGACATGTAGCTGAAGACGATCGCCGTCACGACGAACCAGCCGCCCCAGAGCAGGTAGCCCGCCAGGCCCGAGTCCGTTCGATGCGCCCAGCGGCGCAGCCACAGGCCGGCCACCAGGCACACGAGCGCGAGCGGGATCAGCCAGGCGATCTCGCCAAACAGCTGGTCGTTGAAGAGCCGCAGCAGGCCGACATCGCCGCTGAAGCCGCCGCCGGCGCCACCCCCGCCCGGGCCGCCGGCGCCGAAGATCCGGCCCAGACCGTCGTAGCCGAAGATGAGATCGAGGGCCGAGCCGGTGGTGCTGCCGCCGATGAACGGCTTGCTGCCGGCCGGCAGCATCTCCACGATCGCGACCCACCAGCCGCTCGTGACCAGGGCGGTGGCAAGGGCGATGGGGAGACCGAAGAGGCGGCGCCGCAGCGTGGTGTTTGCCGAGAAACTGAAGACGAGGGCAAAGCCGGGCAGGACCAGGTAGGCCTGCAGGTACTTGGTCAGAAACGCGAAGCCGACGCACGCGGCCGCGAGGGCCATCCAGCGATAGCTGCCGTGCTCGAGCGAACGGAGCAGCGCCCAGGCCGAGACGACCAGCAGGAGGGTCAGCAGGGCGTCGGGGTTGTTGAAGCGGAAGATCAGGACCGCGGCCGGCGTCAGGGCCATGACGATCGCGGCGATTAGCGCCGCAACCGGGCCGAAGGACCGCTTCACCGCAACGAACAGGACGCCGACCGTGGCGACGCCGGCGAGCGCTTGGGGCGCGAGAACGCTCCACGAGCTGAGCCCGAAGAGCCGGACCGACAGGCCCATCACCATTGTCGAGAGCGGCGGCTTGTCCACCGTGATGAAGTTGGAGGCGTCGAAGCTGCCGAAGAACCAGGCCGACCAGCTCTTCGACGCGGCCAGCGCGGCCGCCGAGTAGTAAGTGTTGGCGTAGCCGCTGACGGTCAGGTTCCACAGGTACAGGACCGCCGCAAAGGCGAGCACTCCCAGGAGAGCCGGGCGGACCCAGACCGCTTCATCGCAGCTGCCGCGGACGAGGCTGCGCAGGCCATCGACTGGCCGAAGGCGCGGCATGAATGCGGGTCTGGCGATGGCGGTCATCCTCGTGTCCTTTCCGACGTGGAGAGCGTAGCGACTGCGGGGGCCGGCTCGGCCGATGAACGGTCGCGCGGGGCCCGCTCGATGGCGAGGCGAAGCAGCGCGAAGCGAACGAGAGTCGCGGCCGCGTTCGCGGCGACGAGCACGGCTATTTCCGTCAAACGGCCGCGGTGCGGCGCGATGACGTCGAGAGTGGCCAGCGAAGCTGAGGTCATGGCCAGCGCCACGGCCAATGCGAGCAAGCCGGCGGCGTGGTGGCGGGCAAGGCCGTCGCGACCGCGAACGTCGAACGTCAGGTGACGGTTGGCGGCGGTGTTGCCAACGGCCGTGATCACCAGCGCCACGACGTTCGCCGCGGCTGCCGGCGCGACGTTCCGAAGCGCGGCGTAGAGCCCGACGTAGGCCGCGGTGCTGACGACGCCGACGGCCACGAACCTGACCAACCGTCTTGCGGCGCTTCGAGACGACGAAGGCGAAGGCCGGGACAGGCCTCCCCCGAGTGGGTTGGGAGCGGATATCGCTGTCATGCCGGCACTCTCGGCCGGATGGCCTTTCGAACGGATTACGCGCCGGGACCCACGACGCCGCCTCGAGTTCGAGGCGGGCGCTCTTCTACCCGACGACCGGCCCGAAGGTTCGGGCGAGCAGGGCCTGGACCTCGCCCTGGCCGGGCTTGTCGTCGTTCGTCTCGTACGTCCCCTTGCCCCCGGCCGTCTCGATCGTGATCCTCAGGTAGTCGATCTCGGTGTCGTTGTCGCCGCCGCTGTTGCGCGACTTGCGCTCGACCTTGATCGAGCTGACCTGGCCGGGCAAGAGGGCCCAATTCCCCGGCGTCTCGGCCAGGATCGCCTCGGGAGTTATGGCGCAGTAGCGCTGGCCGAGCGCGAAGCTGGCCTTGAGCTGCGCGCCCCACTGGCCGAAGAAGCCGCTCCCGGAAGCCTTTGCCTGCGCCCGTGCCTGCTCCACGATGCTCTTCATCAGCGCGTCGGTGATACGAGCCCCGAGCAGCCGCCGGTCGGTCACGACCAGAACCCAGGACTCCGACTTGAGCAGGCCCGTCTTGATCCTGGCGTCGGGGATGGCACCCAGCACCGTCTCGGCCATTTCGGGTTCCTCCAGCGGCGTGCCAGCGCGGCCTCGGGCCGCTCTTCCGATGCGGCGATTGTAGGGGTGGGACTACCGCATCTGCGGGATTGCGCGTCCCCGATATACTACACGGCATGCGGAATATCTCTGGTGCACGTAGCACAGGATCGGAGCCGGAATCGGTCGCGACCGACCGCCAGGCCCTCCAGCAAGAGCTGCTCGAGGAGATGACCGCCTGGTCGCCGCGCGACCGGGGAGGGGTCTTCAAGACCTGGCACCGCCACGCCCTGAGCCTCGTCCACCTCAACGTCCTGACCGCCCTGGAGGCCGAAGGGGCACTCTCGATGCGCCGCCTGGCCGAAGCGCTGGATGTCTCGGACGCCAGCGCCACGGGCATCGTCGACCGCATGGAGAAGCGCGGACTCGTGGAGCGGCGCCACGGCACCGACGACCGCCGGCAAGTTCTGGTCCACCCCACCGACGCCGGCGTCCAGGTCTTCCACGACATGGCCGCACATCGCCGAGGGGTGCTGTCGAGCGTGCTCTCGGAGCTCTCCCAGGACGAGATGACGGCCCTCCTCGTCGGCATGCGGGCCATCCACGCCGCTCGTCGCCGGCTCATCGACGCAGCCGCGAACCCCGCCGCCGCGGAGATGGGCGACACGCCCTCGAGCGGGTGAGGGTCGATCATCACTCTTCCAGGCCGCCTTCACGACCCGTTCACAATCTACGGTCACTCTGGCCTGCAAGGCCCGATCACCTGCCACCATCGAACCGACCGCCGAGTTGAGGATCGCGCAACGATGAAGACTAGGGACGCACGCCGATGAGACTTCTCTTCCGATTCGGCTGGCCGTACCGACGGCTGCTGGCCGTCGTGCTGGTGCTGGTCACGATCCAGGCTATCGCCAACCTGTACCTGCCGAACCTCAACGCCGACATCATCAACAACGGCGTGGTCAAGGGCGACACCGACTACATCGTTCGGACGGGCGGCTTCATGCTGCTCATCACTATGCTCCTGGGCCTGTGCTCGATCGTCTCCGTTTACTTCGGCTCCAGGACGGCCATGTCGTTCGGGCGCGACGTTCGCAGCGCGATCTTCCGCAAGGTGATGGAGTTCTCGCAGAAAGAAACGAACGTCTTCGGCACGCCCTCGCTCATCACCCGAAACACCAACGATGTCCAGCAGGTCCAGATGGTCCTGATCATGGCCTTCAACATCATGATCATGGCTCCGATCATGTGCGTCGGAGGCGTGATCATGGCCCTGCGTGAAGACGTTCCGCTTTCGGGTTTGCTGCTGATCATCGTTCCGCTCGTCGTCGTCGTCATTGCGGTCGTGGCCATGATCGCCCTGCCCCTCTTCCGCTCGATGCAGAAGAAGACGGACCGCATCAATCAGGTCATGCGTGAGATTCTCAGCGGCATCCGCGTCATTCGAGCCTTCGTCCGGACCGACCACGAAGAGCGCCGGTTCGACGACGCCAACATGGACCTCATGAGGACTCAGCTTCGCGTCAACCGGCTGTTCTCCATGATGATCCCGTTCCTCTTCGGAATTATGAATCTGTCCACCGTGGCGATCGTCTGGTTCGGCGGTCTCCGCATCGACTCAGGTGGAATGCAGATCGGCAATCTTTCGGCATTCCTCCAGTACGTCATGTTGATCCTCTTCTCGGTCATGATGGCGGCCCTCATGTTCATCATGGTTCCACGGGCAGCGGCCTCCGCCGAACGGATCCTGCAGGTCCTCGATACCGAGGCGGCGCTGTGCGATCCGGAAGACCCGCAGGAGATCGCCGTGCCGCGCGGCGTCGTCGAGTTTCACGACGTCGAGTTCCGCTACCCCGGCGCCGAAGACCCGGTCCTGTGCGGCATTTCCTTCACGGCTCGCCCGGGCCAGGTCACGGCGGTAGTCGGCGGCACCGGCTCGGGCAAGTCAACCCTTATCAACCTGATCCCGCGCTTCTACGACGTCACCAGCGGCTCCGTTACCGTCGACGGCGTCGACGTTCGCAACCTCCGCCAGGAGGACCTGTGGCGGCAGATAGGCGTCGTCCCGCAGAAGGCGTTTCTCTTCAGCGGGTCCGTTGCCAGCAACGTGCGGTACGGCGATGAAGACGCGACCGATGACGATGTCTGGCACGCCCTGACGGTCGCTCAAGCCCGCGGGTTCGTCGAAGAGATGCCGGACAAGCTGCTAGGGGAGGTCGACCAGGGGGGCACGAACGTCTCGGGCGGCCAGCGCCAACGCCTGGCAATCGCTCGAGCCGTGGCCAAGAAACCGAAGATCTTCATCTTCGACGACAGCTTCTCGGCCCTGGACTTCAAGACCGACCAGCTCCTCCGCGCCGCGCTCAAACAAGAGACGCAGGACGCGACCGTGATCATCGTCGCCCAGCGGGTGGGCACGATCATGCACGCCGACCAGATCGTCGTCCTGGACAGCGGAGACGTGGTCGGGATCGGGACGCACGCCCAGCTCATGAAGACGTGCGAGACCTACCAGGAGATCGTGTACTCGCAGCTGTCCCGGGAGGAAGTCGCATGAGCGGGCCGGTGGCGGGCGGCACAGCGCGCCAAGCAAGGGGGACGCCCAGCGGCGGCTTCGGGGGGCCCGGCGGGCGCCGTCGCGGCGGGATGGGCTTCGGGCCGCCCGGCCACGGGGCCATGCTGCCGGCCGAGAAGCCGAAGAACTTCGGCGCGACGTTCCGGCGGCTGGTTGGCGAGCTTCGACCCGAGAGGCCTCGGATTCTGCTCGTGATTGCGGTCGCGTTCGCAAGCACCGCCGGGACGATCCTGGGGCCAAAGATCCTCGGCAGCGGCATCGACAAGCTCATGAACGGCCTGATCGGCAAGATGCTGGGCCAGATCTTCCCGGCCGGCACGACTCACGACCAGGCCGTCCAGGCCCTGCGAGCGATGCACAACCCCATGGCCGACCTCGTGGCGGCATCCAACGCCACTCCCGGAGTAGGGGTCGATTTCGGAGCCCTGGGCGCGGTCCTGCTCACCCTCGCCGGCCTGTACCTGCTCGCCAGCGCCTTCGCCTTCGTCGCCTGGTACACCATGGCCGGAGTCGCGCAGCGAACGGTCTACCGGCTCCGTCGCGACGTCGACCTGAAGCTGGCGCGTCTGCCCCTCAAGTACTTCGACACACATCAACGTGGCGACACGCTGAGCCGCGTCACGAACGACATCGACAACATCGCCAACACGCTCCAGCAGAGCCTGACACAGATCATCACGTCCCTGGTCACGATCATCGGCGTGCTGGCCATGATGTTCTGGATCAGTCCCATGCTGGCCGCGATTTCACTGCTGGTCCTGCCGGTCGCCGCCGTTTCAACCATGCTCATCGCCCGGCAATCGCAGAAGCAGTTCGCCGCTCAGTGGAAGCAGACCGGCGACCTCAGCGGCCACGTCGAGGAAAACCACACCGGTCACCCCATCGTAAAGGTCTTCGGACATCAGGAAGACGCTATAAGGCGCTTCGACGAATTGAACGAGGGCGTGTACGAGGCCAGCTTCAGGGCCCAGTTCATCTCCGGCATCGTCATGCCCACGATGAACTTTGTCGGCAATCTTAACTACGTCGCCATCGCCGTCCTTGGCGGCATCCAGGTGGCGACAGGTTCAATGTCGCTCGGCGACGTCCAGGCCTTCATCCAGTACTCGCGCCAGTTCACGCAGCCGATCACGCAGGTAGCCAGCATCATGAACGTCCTGCAATCAACGATTGCCTCGGCCGAGCGTGTCTTCGAGCTGCTGGACGAGCCCGAAGAGATCCCCGACGTCGAGCAGCCGCAGGTCCTGGAGCACACCCTGGGGCACGTCACGCTGGCCGAGATCGGCTTCCGCTACGAGCCCGACAAGCCGCTCATCGACGACCTGAACGCCGACGTCCGATCGGGCGAGGTGCTGGCCATCGTGGGTCCGACTGGCGCCGGCAAGACCACACTCGTCAATCTGCTCATGCGCTTCTACGAGATCGATGCCGGCGTCATCAGCGTCGACGGCATTGACACTCGCCGGCTGACGCGTGACAACCTGCGCCGCAGCTTTGGCATGGTCCTCCAGGACACCTGGCTCTTCGGCGGCACGATCCGCGAGAACATCGCCTACGGCCGCGAGAACGCCACCGAAGATGAGATCGTCGCCGCGGCAAAGGCCGCTCACGTGGACCACTTCGTGCGGACGATGCCTCACGGCTACGACACCGTGATCGACGACGACGCCTCGAACCTCTCCTCGGGCGAGAAGCAGCTCCTGACCATCGCCCGTGCCTTCCTGGCCGATCCGGAGATCCTCATCCTCGACGAGGCCACGAGCTCGGTCGACACGCGAACCGAGGTCCTCGTCCAGCAGGCCATGGCGCGCCTGATGAAGGGCCGCACGGCCTTCGTCATCGCCCACCGCCTGTCCACCATCCGCAACGCCGACGAGATCCTGGTCATGGACCACGGCAAGATCGTCGAGCAGGGCAGCCACGACGAGCTGATCGCCCGCAGGGGCTTCTACTACGACCTCTACAACTCCCAGTTCGAGGAAGCGATCGCGGAAGCGGTGTAGCCCGGGTCCGTCGGCCGGCGCGCCCTCGCGCCGGCCGACAGGAGACCGCACGCGGCAGGAGTAACCTGCGCCCATGCATCCGTTTCGGTTCGCCGTTCAGCAGGGATCGGCCAGGAGCGGCCAGGCGTGGGCAGCTCTCGCTCGCCGCGCCGAATCGCTCGGTTACGACCTCTTGGTCATGCCGGACCACCTGGGCAACCAGCTGTCGCCCGTCGCGGCGCTCGCAACGGCGGCTGCCGCGACAACGCGCCTGCGTGTCGGCGCCTTCGTCTTCGCCAACGACTTTCGCCACCCGCTGATCCTCGCCCGCGAGGCAGCCACGCTGGACCTGCTCTCCGGCGGGCGGTTCGAGATGGGCCTTGGTGCGGGCTGGAAGACGAGCGACTACAGCCAGCTCGGGATGACATACGACCCCGGGCCGCGCCGCGTCGATCGGCTGGAAGAGGCGATTCCACTGGTTAAGCGGCTGCTCAACGGCGAGACGGTCACTCACCACGGCAAGCACTACCAGCTGCGGCGCGCATCGGTGGGGGTGACCACGATCCAGCGGCCCCGACCCCCGCTGGCGATCGGCGGCGGCGGTTCGCGGATGCTGCGCCTGGCCGCGCGCGAGGCCGAGATCGTCGGGCTCCTGCCGGGCTTCGACGCCCACGGCCGGGTGCTCATTCGCCAGGCCAGCGAGACCGCAACGGCCGAGAAGGTCGCGCTCATCCGTGAGGCGACGGGCGATCGGTTCGCAGAGCTCGAGCTCAACCTGTGGCTCGGCGACGCCGGTCTCGTGGGCAGCGGCAACTCGCTGCTCGGTTCCGTGGCGGCGGCGACGCGCTGGGCGCCCACCGCGCTATACGGCAGCCCGTATGTTCTCTACGGCACGCTGGCCTCGACACGCGAGAAACTCCTGCGCCGGCGGGACGACCTCGGGATCAGCTACTACACGATCCCGAGCCGCGCCATGGAGTCGATGGCACCGCTGGTCGAGGCGCTGGCCGGCCGCTGAACTCCGCCAGCCGCCGGACTGAGGCGCGGGCCCATACCCGTGGCAGATGAACGCGACGTTGACAGGGCTCTGGGCACGCTGGGCGATCCCGGACTACTCTCCCCGTGTGAGCGAAACCGTCCGCCAGATCCCCGCCGATCGTTTCGCCGCGCGCCTGGCGGCCTGCCGCGAGGCGATCGTCGAACGCGGCCTGGCCGCGCTGTTCGTGGGGGTCGGGCCGGACCTGCGCTACCTGACCGGATTCGTGGGCGAACCGATGGAGCGCCTCACCCTCCTGGTCGTCCCACGCGAAGGCCCGGTCTCGTTCGTCGTCCCGCGCCTGGAGGCCGAGAAGGCCGGCGCCACGCCGCTCGTCAAGGGCGGCCACGCGGAGATCATCCCGTTCGAAGAGACCGACGACGCGGCCCTCGTCGTGGCCGACCTCCTCGCCGCCCCGCAGCTGGCCGCCGGCGACGCGGCATGGGAGCCGATCGGCCTGTCGGATCGGCTGTGGGCGATGCACGTGCTGCAGCTGCAGGCGGTCCTGCCCGGCCGGAAGTTCGAACCCGCGAGCCTCGTCATGCGCGACCTGCGCCAGGTCAAGGATGCGGACGAGACTCGGCTCCTCTCGCTCGCCGCGCAGGCCGCGGACCGGACGGTGGACGGGATCGCCTCGGGGCGACTGGTCGGCCGGACCGAGGCGGAAGTCAGCCGCGAGGTCCGCCAGCGGCTGATCGACGAGGGCCACGACCTGGCCGACTTCGCGATTGTCGGCTCCGGGCCCAACGGCGCGTCGCCCCATCACGACGCCGGCGAGCGCGTCATACAACCCGGTGAGCCGATCGTGCTGGACATCGGCGGCACCCTGGCGGGCTACCTCAGCGACACGACCCGAACGCTGTGGGTGGCAAGCGAGGCCGGGATCGCGCCCGACCCCGAGTTCGTGTGCGTCTACGACCTGGTTCGCGAGGCCCAGGCGAAGGCAACCGCTGCCGTTGCGCCGGGCGTTCCAGCCGAGCGGATCGACGCCGCCGCCCGCGCGGTCATCGCCGCCGGCGGCTACGGCGAGTTCTTCACCCATCGCGTCGGCCACGGCATCGGCCTCGAGGTTCACGAGGACCCGTACATGGTCTCCGGCAACGCCGCGCCGCTCGCGCCGGGGATGGCCTTCAGCGTGGAGCCGGGCATCTACCTCCCCGGCCGCTGGGGAGTGCGCCTGGAGAACATCGTCATGTGCTCGCCCGGCGGCGCCACCGTCCTGAACCGCTCGAGCCTGGACTTGCGCGTCGTGCGCGGCTAGCCTCGAGACGCGCCGGGCCCTGAGGCGCTCGAGTCACGGGAGGGACAACATGAAGCGAACACTCGGACGCAGCGGCATCGAGGTCTCGGCGGTTGGCATGGGCTGCTGGGCGATCGGCGGGCCGTGGGCCATGATGGGCGCTCAGGCCGGCTGGGGCATCGTCGATGATGCCGAATCGACCCGCGCCATCCACGCCGCCCTGGAGCTGGGCGCCAACCTCTTCGACACGGCCGCCAACTATGGCGCCGGCCACAGCGAGCGCGTCCTGGGCGCCGCCCTCAAGGGTCGACGCGATCAGGCCGTGATCGCCACCAAGTTCGGCTACGACGTCGATGAGTCGGCCCGCACCGTGATCCCGTACGGGTCGAGCGAGGCTGAGAGCGACGTCGCCGGCCACGTTCGGGAGAACCTGGAAGGTAGCCTGCGCCGCCTGGACACGGACCACGTCGACATCTATCTGCTCCACGTCTGGGGGCTCACCCTGGACCGGGCCCTGGCCGTCCGCGACGTCCTCGAGGAGCTCGTAGCCAAGGGCAAGGTCCGGACCTACGGCTGGAGCACGGATCGCCCGGATGCGGTCGAGGCCTTCTCGACCGGTCCCGGCTGCGGCGTCGTCGAGCAGGAGCTGAACCTCTTCACCGGCAGCGCCGAGCTGCTCGCCCTTGCCGAGCGGCTGAACCTGGCCAGCATCAACCGCGCCCCGCTGGGCATGGGCATGCTGACCGGGAAGATCACCCCGCAGACCCGGTTCCGCGACGACGACATCCGCCAGAAGGTCGATTGGTTCGCCGGCATCAAGGATGGCCGGGCGAACCAGGAATGGCTCGACTCGCTCGCGTCGATCAGGGAAATCCTGACCAGCAACGGCCGAACCCTCGCCCAGGGCGCCCTGGCCTGGATCTGGGGCCGCAGCCCGGCCACGGTCCCGCTCCCCGGCTTCCGAACGGTCGCCCAGGTGCAGGAGAACGCCCGAGCCATGGAGTTCGGCCCGCTGACGCCAGCTCAGATGGCCGAGATCGACCGGATCCTCGGGCGCTAGGCGGGACTTACCGCTTGCGCCGCACCGCGGCCAGCGCTCGCTCCGCCTGGGCTCGGTGGAGCCGGCCGTGGCCCGCCTGAAGGCGGAAGAGCAGGTCGAACGATTCGGGGCCGCGTTCGGTGTGGATGCCGGACCGGGCGCGATCGGCGGCCGGGGTGCGCCTCCACAGGGCCACGTTGGCGTGGCGCAGGGCGGCGAACAGGTCGAGCAGCGTGGCGGCGTCGTCGTGGGTGTGGTCGAAGCGGGCCGCCCAGGCCTCCTGGTCCCAGCTCTGCAGAGGCGGCTCGTTCTCGGCCAGGACCCAGCGATACCGGGCCGAGGTCACGAGCTCGGAGTCGGCCATGTGGCCCAGACACTCCAGGACCGACCACTCGCCGGCGACCGGACGCTCTCGAAGGTCGCCATCGGCCCGATCGATCAGCTCGCGCCAGGCCGACACCTCGTCCGCCTGGACTTCGAGCGGGTCGTCGCGCCCGAGCATCTCGAGCACCGGCCGGCGATAGGCTTCCACCTCCGCTTCGGTCATTCGAGCCATGAATTACTCCTC
Organism: Candidatus Limnocylindrales bacterium; assembly: GCA_050008515.1. Lineage (GTDB taxonomy): Bacteria > Chloroflexota > Limnocylindria > Limnocylindrales > CSP1-4 > Fen-1039. Next base: position 42,460 of record JBEKMM010000007.1, on the reverse strand, counting down.
CGGTGCGCCGGCCACTTCGCCGGCCGGCTTACGCCGCAATGTCCACAACGCCGGTCAGCGTTCCAATGAGAACCTGCCCGCCCCACAGCGTCGGCGAGGCAAAATGCGGCACGGCCCCGAGCGAAATGCTGGCGAGCGTGGCGCCGGTTGCCTCATCCAGCGCGTACAGGTTGCCGTTGTCGGTGTTGACGCTCCAGACGCGTCCGCCGCCAACCACCGGGGGCCCACCGCCCACCCCATTCTTCGTGGACCAGCCGACCTGGAGCTTGCCGTCAGAGCCGACCCACACCTGGCGCAGCACGCTCCGGCACGGCACGAAGATAACGGTGCCGTTCCCTGCCATCCCGCCGCCCTGTGCCATCCCGCCGAACGCGGCGCAGACGGCGGCGCTGGAGACCTGCCCGCCGATTCCGCCCAGTGCCCCCTGGCGCAGCACGTAGCCGGTGCCGCTCTTGCCGGCGATGAAGACCCACCCGCCCGGCACGAGGACCGGACTCGCCGAGCCCAGATCCAGGTCATGGGCGTTGTCTCGCGCCCAGCCGGAAGGCGCGAACCGGCCGATCATCGTCAGCTTCGGGGAGAGCTCGATGACGGAGTCGCTGCCGTCGTATGTGGTGGTGGAGCTGCCGTTGCCCGTCGAGACGTACAGGTTGCCGGCATCGTCGATGGCGGGACCACCGGTCGCCCAGACCGCACCTTCGCGCTTGACCGGCACGCGGTAAGCGATCGTATCGCCCGTCCCGCTGGTCGGCACTCCTACGACCTTGCCCTTGTACTGGCCGCAGTCGCCGGCGAGGCCGCCGAAGCCGATGTAGACGTACCCGTTGGCGACCGCCAGGGCGGGCCGCTGCTGGTGAGTGCGCGGAGTGTCGCCCGCGAGATCGACATTGCGCGACCAGCGAACGGAGCCGCTCGATGGATCGAGAGCGAATAGAACGTGGTGCGGCCCAATCACCTCCGCGACCATGAAGAGCGAACCGGTCGCCGCGTCGAAGGCGGGCGTGCCGGTGATCCCGAGCGGATCGATGTTGCCGCACGGGAGCGTCGACAGGCGCGCCGGCGTGCCGAGATGCTTGGCCCACAGAACGGCGCCCGTCTTGGGGTCGAGGGCATAGGCGCTGTCGTTCTCCGTTACGGCGATGACGTGCCCGCCCACGACGAGAGGCTCGGCGTAGACGGCACCGTCCAGCTTGGCCGTCCACGCCCTGGTCAGCGAGCCGTCCGGCGCCGGGAAGTCGAGCTGGTTGCCGGTGCGCTGGGCGTTCAGGTGGTAGACGGGCCAGTCGGCCGCGATCGGTTGGGGTATGCCCGCGAGCGTGGCGGAGGGCGCGGCCGTGGCAGATGGCGCCGGCGTGACCGCTGGGGACTCGCTCGCCGCGGCGGTGGGGATCGGGGTTGGGGCCGCCTCGCTCGGCGACGGCGCCGTCGAGCCGCAACCGGCAACGATGGCAACGAGCGCAACGGAGAGGAGCGCCGTGAGCGCAGGTCGGGTTCTCATGAGCTCATCCTGCCCCCTGATCGGGTAGTACGTCCATCGTGGATCGGCTGGCGCGCCGCGCGCACCAGTGCGCGGGAAACAGTGGCCGACCGGCTCTCGGCCTGGGGCTGGTGGAGCTCCACGGCGCTCGGCGGCCCCGGAACCGCACTCATCTTCCGCCTCCTCGGTCGGGCAGGCTGGGTCCGTCGCACAAACCACCGTCGGGCGATAGTCTAAGGCCCGACCCACCGGTCGGACGACCCAAGCAGGATTGGTGGCCCAGGATGCCGAAGTACGTCGGAGCGCTGGATCAGGGAACCACGAGCACCCGGTTCATGGTCTTCGACCATGCGGGCCAGGTCGTCGCGATCGAGCAGCGCGAGCACGAGCAGATCTACCCGAAACCGGGATGGGTCGAGCACGACGCGCTCGAGATATGGGCCCGCTGCCAGGAGGTCTTTCGGGGTGCGCTTGCGAGGGCGGGCCTGACCGGGGCCGACCTGGCGGCGGTCGGCGTCACGAACCAGCGCGAGACCGCGGTCGTGTGGGATCGCCGAACCGGACAGCCGATCCACAACGCCATCGTCTGGCAGGACACCCGCACCAGCAAGATCATCGACGAGCTGGCGCGGGACGGCGGCCAGGATCGGTTCCGCTGGACGGTGGGTCTGCCGCTGGCGACGTACTTCTCGGGCCCTAAGATCCGCTGGCTGCTTGACCACGTGCGGGGCGCCCGGGCCCGGGCGGAGGCGGGCGACCTCCTGTTCGGCACGATCGACAGCTGGATCATCTGGAACCTGACCGGCGGCGCGGGAGATACGGGCGGCGCGGGTGGCACGGGCGTCCACATCACCGACGTTTCTAACGCCAGCCGGACGATGCTCCTGAACCTTCGCACGCTCGACTGGGACCCCGACATGCTGGCCGTCATGGGCGTCCCGGGCTCGATGCTGCCGGCCGTTCGAAGCTCGAGCGAGGTCTACGGCGAGGCGGTGGGCGAGCTGGCCGGCGTCCCCGTCTCAGGCGACCTGGGCGACCAGCAGGCGGCCCTCTTCGGGCAGACGTGCTTCTCGCCGGGCGAGGCCAAGAACACGTACGGCACGGGCTGCTTCATGTTGCTCAACACCGGGCCGGCGCCGGTAGTGAGCAAAAGAGGGCTGCTGACGACGCTGGGCTACCGGATCGGCCGCGAGCCCGCCACGTACGCCCTGGAAGGCTCGATCGCGATAACAGGCGCCCTCGTCCAGTGGCTACGCGACAACCTCGGCCTGATCCGCGACGCGGCCGAGGTCGAGACACTGGCCAGGACGGTCGACGACAACGGCGGGATCTACTTCGTCCCCGCCTTCTCCGGCCTGTTCGCGCCGTACTGGCGCAGCGACGCGCGCGGCGTGATCGCAGGGCTGACGCGATACGTGAACCGCGGCCACATCGCCCGGGCCGTCCTCGAAGCGACGGCGTGGCAGACGCGCGAGGTCGTCGACGCCATGAACGAGGACTCGGGCGTGAACCTGAGGGCGCTCAAGGTCGACGGCGGCATGGTCCACAACGAGCTGCTGATGCAGTTCCAGGCCGACGTCCTGGGGGTCCCCGTGATCCGCCCGAAGGTGGCCGAGACGACGGCTCTCGGGGCGGCCTACGCCGCCGGGCTGGCGGTCGGCTTCTGGGGCTCCGTGGGCGAGCTGCGGGCGAACTGGGCCGCCGACCGGGAGTGGCGGCCGGCGATGGACCAGGCCAGACGGGATCGGGAATACAGCCTCTGGAAGAAAGCGGTCACGCGCACGTTCGATTGGCTGGATTGACGGCAATGCGGCAACCCACTGGGAGAACGAAGATGGCCTCGAGCCCCGAGGGACGAAGACCAGCTCAATTCGACGTGATCGTCCTGGGCGCCGGGATCAACGGCTCGGCCATCGCGCGGGACGCGGCCATGCGCGGCCTGACGGTGCTCCTCATCGAGAAGGACGACATCTCGCACGCCACCTCGGCCTGGAACAGCCGGATGATCCACGGCGGGCTGCGGTACCTCGAGCACTACGAGTTCGATCTCGTGCGCGAGTCGCTGCGCGAGCGCGAGTGGCTCCTCCACGCGGCTCCCCACCTGGTCAAGCCGCTGCCGTTCATGATGCCGTTCCTGCAGCGCAACAAGCGCCCCCCGATGCTCCTGCGCATGGGGATGCTGGCCTACGACGTCCTCTCCTACGACAAGTCGCTCCCCCACTTCCGGCTGTTCGGGAAGAAGAGGACACTGGCCAAGGCCCCGGGCCTAGACCCGACTCAGCTCAAGGGCGGCGCCCTGTTCTACGACGCCCAGGTGGACTTCGCCGAGCGCCTCAGCGTCGAGAACGTCCTGTCGGCGCGCGAGCACGGGGCGCAGGCTCTGACCCATGCGAAGGCCACGCGCCTCCTGATCGAGGGTCGCCGGGTCGTGGGCGTCGAATACGTGGACCAGCTTTCTGGCGAGACGTCCTCTGCGCGGGCGAAGGTGACCGTCAACGCCACCGGACCCTGGGCCGACGAGCTGCTGGAAGGCCTGCCTGCGCACGACAGGCCGCTGATCGGCGGGACGAAGGGCACCCACCTCGTCGTCGACCCATTCCCCGGCGCTCCCCAGGACTGCGCCATGTACTACGAGGCGGCCTCGGACGGCCGGCCCGTCCTGGTGATCCCCTGGCAGGGCCGGTTCCTCATCGGCAGCACCGACATCCGCTATCACGGCGACGCCGGCGAGGCGACGGCCGACCAGAGCGAGATCGAGTACATCCTCTCGGAGACGAACCTGCTGATGCCCTCGGCGAGGTTGACTCCCGATTCCGTGCGTTTCGTCTACACCGGCGTGCGCCCGCTCCCGTTCGACCCAAAGGACGACCCGGCCAAGATCACGCGCCATCACATCGTCAAGGACCACGCCCCCGCGGTCGAAGGCCTGGTGACGATCGTCGGCGGGAAGCTGACGACCTTCCGGAGCCTCGGCCAGGACGCGACCGACCGGATCGTGCGCAAGCTCGGCGGCCGCAAGCGTCGATCCCTCACCCGGAAGGAGGCGCTGCCCGGGGGCCAGACCGCCGACTATGCCGCCTTCGCGGCGTCCTTCAAGGCGAGCGTCGATGTGGGCGAGCGGACGGCCGACCGGCTGCTCTCCCTCTACGGCGTTCGCGCGCCGCAGGTTATCGCCCTGGCACGCGAGGAGAAGGGCCTGGAGCGAGTCTTCGACGAGCGCAGCGGCGCGCTCGCGGCCGAGCTCGTGTACGGCCTGCGGACCGAATCGGCGCGCACGTTGACCGACGTCATCATGCGGCGGACGATGCTCGGCCTCGACCCGGACCTGCCGATCAAGTCCGTCGAGGCTGCCGCGGCGATCATGGCGGAACACCAGGGGCGGGAGCGAGGCCGGGCCGCCAAAGAGGTCGACGCCTACGTCAGGTACGCGGCCCGGTTCCGGCTGCGATGACGCCATCGGAACCATCGCCGGGGCGCGATGACGCCAGCCCGAAACGGTTGCTGGTCGTTGGCGCCGGTGCCGTCGGGTCATTCATGGGGACGCTGCTCGGAAGCGTCGGCTACGAGGTCACCCTCGTCCGCATCTTCGAGCAGCCCTCGGAGACGCCGGTCACGCTGGTTCGGCCGGACGGCACTCGCTCGGTCGTCCCCGTCCATCGCGTGACGAAGACCGAGGATGCCTCGCCTCCGGACCTGATCCTGGTCGCGGTCAAGATGCCGATGCTGCGCGAAGCCCTTGCGCCGACGCAGGCCTGGCCGGATGCGCCGACGCTGACCGTCGAGAACGGCATCGGCGCGGAGGAGATCGCCGCGGAGATCCGGACCGGGGCGCCACAGATCGCGGGCTCGCTGACCGCCCCGATCCGGCTCGCGTCGGAGGACGAGGTCCTGTGGCTCGGACGGGGCGGGGTCGCGCTGGCCGCCGCGAACACCACGGCGGAGCCGCTCGTTGGGCCGCTGCTGGCCGACTTCGCGCGGGCGGGCCTGCGCACGGCCGAGCTGCCCCACGCGAAGGCGATGAAGTGGTCGAAGCTGCTGGCCAACCTGATCGCCAACGCCACCGGCGCGATCCTGGACATGGACCCGGATGCGATCTACTCCGACAAGAGGCTCTTCGAGGTGGAGCAGCGCCAGCTCCTCGAGGCCCTCGAGGTGATGGCCGCGATCGGGGTCAAGCCGGTGAGGCTGCCGGGGGCGGCGGTTCCGTGGCTGGCCCGGGCGATTCGACTGCCGGCCTGGCTGAGTCGCCCGATCCTGCGACGGATCGTCGGCGGAGCGCGCGGCGGCAAGCTGCCGTCCCTGCGGCTTCACATCCACATGGCCGGCGAGGGACCGTCCGCCGAGCAGACGGAAGTGGCCTGGATGAACGGCGCGGTGTCGAACTGGGGCCGGCTGAGTGACGTGGCCACTCCGGTGAACGCCCGTCTCGCCGAGCTGGTCGAGGATGTCGCTGCGCACCCCGACCGGCGGGCCTGGCTGCGCCACCACCCGGAGAGGTTCCTGGCCGAGCTGGCCGAGACGGCGCCTCCCGCCGGCTGATCGAGCGATTCTCCGCCGCGATTTGCCGCCTTATACTTCCCGGCGATGCAGACCATCGACCTCGTCCGGGTCGCCGTCGCCCTGGTCGCCGGCTTTCTCCTCGGCGGAATCCCCTTCGGGATCATCGTTCCGCGCTTGATCGGGGGGCCCGATCCGCGCACCGTCGGCAGCGGCCGGACCGGGGGCGCCAACGTCTCGCGCGCGGTCGGCTTCCGCTGGGCGGCCGTCTCCGGGTTGCTCGACGTGGCCAAGGCAGCGGTCGCGGTGCTGCTGGTCGTCGCCATCGGCGGCGACCAGGCGGCGCAGGTCGTGGCCGCCCTGGCCGCGATCGTGGGCCACAGCCGCTCGCCGTTCATCGGCTTCCATGGCGGCCGCGGCGTAGCGCCGGCCACGGGCGGCGCGCTGATCATCGCGCCGCTCATCCTGGCGGTCATCTTCCCCGTCTTCGTGCTCGTGATCGCGGTGACGCGCATCTCCTCGCTGGGCTCGCTGGGCGCGAGCCTCATGGGTGGCATCGCCATGGTGGTCGTGACCGCGGTCGCGCCTCTCCCGCCGATCTACTACGTCTACGGCATCGGGGTGCCGGGGCTCATCTGGCTCTTCCACGCCGACAACATTGTGCGGCTGCTGTCCGGCAAGGAACGCCGCGTCGGCCCCTCCGGCCCGCCCGAACCGACCCCGGCCAAGGGGACGACGGGTCGCGCTGACCTGGCCCCAGATCTGGCGGCCGGCGAGCCCGTCGGCGAGCTGTCCGGAATTCATCGGTCCTAACGGCATGTTCCGCCTAGCGCAGTTGCGCTGCGTCCTGCGGGTTGCTGATGAAGTACCTCCCCGTTCGGCGTATCTTGATCGGGACTACTCGTCCGATCCCTCATGCAGGAGATTCCTCTCAATGCCCCAGGAACAAGCAGGGGACGAAATGGGAACGGACATCGACTTTGTCGGCTTCGCCGAGGACTGCCGGGTCGAAGGACGAGTAGACCTGGAAGACTCGCGTCTGGCCGACCTGCTCAATCGACGCAAGACGATCACGGTCCACGACGTCACGCTGGTGAGCACGATCGACGGTCACACCCAGGAATTCGAGAAGCTCGAGATCTCCCGCGACGAGCTCGACATCGTCGTGGCCAGCGGACCTCGCGGCGACCCCAAGCGACGACTGGCGACCAGGCCGAACGGCGTGACCGTGAAGCTCGGCCCCTACTGCGCCGAAGGGTTCATGCACGCTCCGCCGACGGCAAACCCGGTCCGCGCCTTCGCGGGCAAGCCCACCATGGTCGCCATTACCGACGCAGTGCTCGAGTACGACTTCTGCAACGAGCCCGTGTCGCAGTGGTTCCGCACGTTGCTTGTGAACCGCGAACTGGCAATCTCGCTGCGGGCGGCCACGAGTTCCGGCGGAATGCAACCGGGTGCCGCGTAGGGACTCCTCGGTCTCGATCCGGGTCGGCGGGCGCCTAGCCCCGCGCCGTCAGCTTCGCCGCCAGTGCCCTCACCGTCTCCGCGTCCGTGGCTGCCAGCGCCCGCACCGCCAGCTCGCGCAACTCCGCCCCCGTGACGCCGGCCAGCGCCGCGCGGATCCCATCCAGCGACGCCGCGTCCGCCGACAGCTCGTCCACGCCCAGGCCCACCAGGACCAGCGCCCCGGCCGGATCGCCGGCCAGCTCGCCGCACGCCGCCACCGGGATCCCCGCTCCGTCCGCGCCTGAGACGACGCTCGCGATGGTCCGCAACACGGCCGGGTGGAGCGCGTCCTGGAGCCGCGCCAGAGAGGGGTTGCCGCGATCCGCGGCCAGCACGTACTGCGTCAGGTCGTTCGTGCCAATGCTGAAGAAGTCGGCCAACCGCGCCAGCTCCGGGGCCAGGATCGCCGCCGATGGCACCTCGATCATGAGCCCGGTCGCCATCCGATCCGGGCACGGGTCGCCGGCTGCCACCACCGCGGCACGGGCTTCGTCGCGGAGCTCCAGGAGGAGCCGCGCGTCGGCGATGGTCGAGACCATGGCCGCCATGGCGTGGGGCGTGACCCCGGCCAGGCCAGCCGCCCGCCAGATCGCCCGGAGCTGCGTCAGCAGCAGCTCCCGCGAACCGTGCGCGAGGCGGATCGCCCGAACGCCGAGGAACGGGTTGGGCTCGTCGGGCAGGCCCAGGTACGGGATCCGCTTGTCGCCGCCGATGTCGGCGAGTCGAATGACAACCGGTCGATCGGGCCCGAAGGCCTCCATCGCCCGACGGTAGGCGGCCACCTGCTCGGCCTCCGTCGGGGGCGATTGGCGGCGCATGAAGAGGTACTCGGTGCGGAAGAGACCCACCCCCTCCGCCCCCGCCGCCAACGCGCGAGGAGCATCCTCGGGGCTGCGGATGTTGGCCAGGAGAGTGATCCGCGCCCCGTCTTTCGTCGCCGCCGGCCGATCGCGCATTGAGGCGGCGCGCCGGTCGCGTTCGGCCCGAGCGGTCCGGAGGCCGGCCAGCCGGTCGAGATCCGCGGCGCCGGGGTCGATCAGGACCTCACCCGTTTCGCCGTCGATGGCGATCGTCGAGCCGCCAGGGCCCGCGCCCGAGCCGAGGCCGGGCGCAACATCGAGCAGGCCCGCCGCAGCCACGACAGCCGGGATGCCCAGGCTGCGGGCCAGGATCGCGACATGGGCCGTAGGCGAGCCGCCCGCGAGGACCACGCCGATGAGCCGTCCGGGTGGAGCCTCCGCGACGAGCGACGGAGCGAGCTCGGCCGCGACCGCGATCGACGGCACGACGGGCATGGCGCCGCCGGCCCCAACCAGGAGCCGCGCAATTCGCGCTCCCACGTCGCGAACGTCCGCCGCCCGAGCTGCCAGGAGCTCGTCGTCCAGCGAGGCAAGGGTCCCCGCCGATGCCTCTGCCGAGGCCTTGACCGCCGCCGCCGGATCCAGTCCCGCGGCGGCCAACCGGATCGCCTCATCCACCAGGGCCGGATCCACGGCCATCAGCGCCTGCGCCGCGAGTATCTCGGACTCGCCGGCCCGGTCGAGCTCGCACAGTCGGGCCGCCAGGGCGTCGAGCTGCGAGGCGGCGGCGGCGGCGGCAGAGCGAATGCGGGACTCCGGGTCGGCGGGACCGGGAAGCGCGCCGACGCCTGCCGTCCCATCCGCGCCCGGACGCCAGATCGGCCCCACGGCGATGCCCGGCGCCGCCGGAACGCCGAACACCGTCGCCGTCGGCCCTGCTTCGCCCGCCCCTTCGTCCAGTTCCCGCGTGAGCAGCTCTCGCAGCGCGTCGATCGCCTCCGCCTCATCCTCGCCTTCGGCCCAGATCCGGACCCGGTGGCCTTTCTCGACCCCGGCCGCCAGCACGCTCACGAGGCTCCCGGCGTCGGCCGTGGGCCCGCCCGGGACGGTGACGTTGGCCAGGCCGATTCGCGACCGGAACCCCGCCGCGGCGCGGACCAGCATGGCCGCAGGCCGCGCATGCAGCCCCGATTCGTTCCGGATCTCGATCTCGACCGACTTCAACGCGATCTCCCGGCGCGTTCGACGAGGCGCCACGGCACCGTTCGGGGCGCTCCGCTATCGTAACCGCCGCGCCCTCGGACCCGGCCGAACCTGGCATCATGGGAACCCAACGGGGGCCAAGGCGGGAGAATCTGCTCTGTCGATGGATCGCGGCTTATCAGGCGCCGACATTTCGGACGTCCCGTCGATCGCCGGTCTCGCGGCCTTGCAGGATCTAGACATCCTGCTGGAGGGGTTCTCGGACCTGCGAGTTCGGCGTGCGATCTGCCGTCAGGTCATGGATGCGCGGCGCAAGCTTCTCGGTACCGAGCATCCGGCCACGCTGGAAGCCGAGGCCCGCCTCGCGGCCATCAGCCTCGAGCTCGACGACTACCTGGCCGCCCGAGACCAGTACACCATCCTGCTGGAGCGCTGCGAGCGCGTGTTCGGGCCGCGCCACCTGGACACTCTCTCTGCCGCCCACGGCCTGGCCGTCGCCCTCTCCTACCTGGACAGGCCCGAGGAGGCTCGCCCGCTCTACGAGCGCGTGGTGTCGGGCCGCCGCAACTCGCTCGGTCCCGACGATCCGGCCACGCTCAGCGCCCTGCACAACCTGGGCCTGACGCAACGAGCCCTTGCGGACGACGGCTCAGCCCGAGGGACCTTCGAGGCCCTCCTGGAGGTGCAGCGCAAGACGCTGGGCCGGGACAGCCTGGCGGTCATCCGCACGCTGGCGAACCTGGGCAGCGTCCTCATCTCGATCGAGGATTACGCCCGCGCCGCCAAGGTGCTTGCAGAGCGAGTGGATCGGAGCACTCGGGTCCTGGGGCCAACCCACCCCGACACGCTGGAGGCGATGCTCAGCCTGGCGCGCGCCCTGGTTGGATCGGGCGAGCGCGATGCGGGCCGCGCCCTGTCGGAACAGGCGCTTGCCGCCACGATCTCCGCCCTGGGTCCGGACCACCCCGCGACCCTCGCCGCCCGCGGCCAGCACGGCCGGCTGCTGCTGCGCGTGGGCGACGCGCCCGCCGCGGTGGCCACGTACGACGACCTGTACCGCCGTCTCAAGCGCAAGTTCGGTCCCGAGGAGACGGCCACCCTGGACGCCCTGGCCGGCCTCGCCGACTCACTGGGCCGATGCGGCGAGCACGTCCGAGCCCGCAAGCTCGACGACCGGCTCGTGGAAGCGAGGCGCAGGGTCCTGGGCGCCGACCACGTGGCCACGCAATGGGCCCTGGGCGACCTGGCCTGGAACCTGGAGCAACTCGGCCAGCTGGCAACCTCCGCGGCTCGCTACCGCGAGCTGGCCGAGGGGCGCCTGCAGACGCTTGGTTCTGAGGCGCCCGACACGATCTGGGCCCTGGCGGGCCTGGCGCGCGTCCTGGCCGGCGCGGAATCTCACGCTGCCGCCCTCGAGGCCTACCGCGTCCTCCACGACATCCAGGTCGGGGTTGTGGGGCCGGAGGGGGACGACGCGCTAGCGGCTCTGGAGGGCTATGCCTGGGAGCTCGGCAAGGTGGGCGAGCTCGAGAAGGCCCGCGCCCGCTGGCAGGAGCTGGCCAACGACTACGAGAGGAACCACGGACCCAAGCACGAGCGCACGCTCGAGTGCCTGTTCTGGCTGGCCGAGACGCACGAGATGCTGGAGGAGCACAAGGCCGCCCGGGCCGTCTTCGAGCGGATCGCCGGGCCGTACGGTCCGCTTCATGCCGAGAGCCGCGACAAGGCCGGACCGGACGATCCCCGAACGCTTCACCTGGGCCATAACCTCGGCCTGACGATGGAGAGGCTGGGTCAGCTCGATCCGGCCCGGGCGATGTATCAGACGGTCCTCGACGCCTACACCCGGAATCTCGGCGCTCGCCACCGCAAGGTAGCCGACATGCACGCTCACGTCGGCGACATCCTGCTCAAGCAGGGCGATCCGGAGGGAGCGCGGGCCCGATACGCCGAGGCGCTCTCCATCCTGCGCAAGTTCCCCGGACCGGACGACCCGGACACGCTCGAGGTTCTGAGCCACGACGCCGACGCCATGGCGGGGCAGGGCCGCAAGGTGGCCGCTCGAAACCAGGCCCGCAACGTGGCCGAGGCCCTCCGCCGGACGCTCGGCCCCGACAACGGGCTCACCAAGCGCGCCGATGCGCACGTCGAGGCGATGACCCCGCGGCGCCGCCGCTCGGGCTGAGGTGGGCGCAGGCGCACCACGCAACGGGCGGGCCATCGAATCGGAGCAGGCTTGCGCAATGGGCGGCGATGCCCTTACACTCCGGCCGCAATGAACGCCAGCGCTTCCAGCCACCGGGAGAATTCGCGCCAGGCCTCAAGCCTGCGCGGTTCCATGATGTCCATGTCCGGGCGGCCCCGAAGTGCGGAGGACGGGGTCTGAGGCTCTCGCTAGCCTGAGCGCAGCGGGGCCAAGGATCGGTCCCGGGGCCGCGGTTTCCTGAACGGAACCGCGGTTCTTTGTTTCTCCGGACGACACGACGGGCAGCCGCCTGACACCACAGCCCTCGCCCCAGGGCTCCCGGGACCCGTTTCGCCCATGCCTGCCGCCCAACCGGCGGCGCCGTCCCCAGGAGGAACCCGTGCCCGACCAGAACGCTCCCGCTCTCCATCGCGAAACCCTCGCCGTCCACGCCGGCCAGCATGTCGATCCCACGACCAAGGCCCGCGCGGTCCCCATCTACGCCACCACGAGCTACGTCTTCGACAACGCCGACCACGCCGCCCGCCTGTTCGGGCTGCAGGAGTTCGGCAACATCTACACCCGGATCATGAACCCGACCACGGGCGTGTTCGAAGAGCGGATCGCCGCGCTCGAGGGCGGCGTCGGGGCGCTGGGAGTCGCATCCGGCCAGGCGGCCGAGACGCTGACGATCCTGAACCTCGCCCGCGCCGGCGACAACATCGTCACCAGCGCGTCGCTCTACGGCGGCACGTACAACCTCTTCCAGTACACGCTGCCCAAGTACGGCATCGACTTCCGCTTCGTCGACGGCTCCAAGCTCGCCGAGTTCGAGAAGGCGATCGACGGCAGGACCAAGGCCGTCTACCTCGAGACGATCGGCAACCCGCGCCTGGACGTGCCCGACTTCGAGGGCATCGCCGCCATCGCCCACAAGCACAAGATCCCAGTCATCGTCGACAACACCTTCGCCCCGCTCCTCTCTCGGCCGATCGAGCACGGCGCCGACATCGTCGTCCACTCCGCCACCAAGTGGATCGGCGGCCACGGCACCGCAATTGGCGGCGTCGTCGTTGACAGCGGCAAGTTCGACTGGGCGGCCTCGCCCCGCTTCAAGGCCGACTTCGTCGACCCGGACGAGTCCTACCACGGCGTTAGCTACACCGGGGCGTTCGGCAACCTGGCCTTCATCCTCAAGCTCCGCGTCCAGCTCCTGCGCGACCTCGGCCCGGCGCTGAGCCCGTTCAACTCCTTCCTCTTCCTCCAGGGCCTCGAGACGCTGCCGCTCCGGATCGAGCGCCACAGCTCCAACGCGCTGGCGGTCGCCCGCTGGCTCGAAGGCCACCCGGCCGTCAGCTGGGTCAGCTATCCCGGCCTCGCCTCGCACCCGGCTAACGCGCTCGCGCGCAAGTACCTCTCCGGTGGCTTCGGCGGCGTGGTGACCTTCGGCCTCAAGGGCGGCGTCGAAGCCGGCCGCAAGCTGATCGACTCAGTCAAGCTCTTCAGCCTGCTGGCCAACGTCGGCGACGCGAAGAGCCTGATCATCCACCCGGCCTCGACCACCCACCAGCAGCTCTCCGCCCAGGACCAGGTCGCCAGCGGCGTGACGCCCGAACTGGTCCGCCTCTCAGTCGGGATCGAGCACATCGACGACATCATCGCCGACCTCGATCAGGCAATCGGCGCCGCGACGGGCATCCGCACCGCCACGGCGACCCCAGGCGGTGCCGCCTCGTAGGCGGAGCCACGCCAGGAAGTCACCATGAAGCCGACCTCGGCAATTCGCTGGCTCTCGGAGGTGCGCGGCCAGCCCGCGCCCACCGGGGCCGGCGCCGGGGTCGAACCTGCGCGCGCCGGGTCCCTCGCGGGGCTCGGCGCGTCGGCGTCCCCGGTTTCCAGAGCGAGCGGCCGTGGGACCGGATCCGCCTTCATCCCCGCCGATCCCGGCGTTTCGACCGCACGCGCGGACTCCGCTTTTCGTAGCCTGAACGACGTGGACAACTCGAGCGACCCGCAGACCGGCAAGATCGTCTCTCGCTGGCTGGGTCGCTTCGCTCTCGAGTCCGGCGCGGTCCTGCCGGATCTGGTCGTGGCCTACCGCCACGACGGCGTCCCGATCGGCGAAGGGCGCCAGATCCTGGTCGTCCACGCCCTGACGGGCTCGGCGGATGCGGCGGGCGACTGGTGGGCGCCGCTGATCGGTCCCGGCCAGGTTCTCGACACGGACAAGTTCGGGATCCTGTGCATGAACCTGCTGGGCAGCCGGTACGGCACCAGCGGCCCGATCTCACGGAACACCGTGACCGGCAAGCCATATGGTCGGGCCTTTCCCCGGGTCACGGTCCGCGATCAGGCCCGGGCCCAGTGGCGGCTCCTCGACGCGTTGGGCATCGGCAAGCTCGCCCTGGCGGTGGGCGGGTCGCTCGGCGGCATGGTTGCTCTGGAGGTCGCCCTCGAGCGGCCCGGCGAGATTAGCCGGGTCGTGCCGATTGCCGCGCCCGCGCGAATCGGCCAGCTCGCCGTCGGCTGGGACCACATCCAGCTCGAGCTGGTCGACAAGCTCGGCATGGAGGGCCTGGACCTGGCCCGCCAGCTGGCCATCACGACCTACCGCAGCGAGATCGACTTCGAGCAGCGCTTCACCGGGCGCGTCGAGCCCGATGGAACGCCCTCCATCGTCAGTTATCTGCGCCATCAGGGCAGAAAACTGCTCGAGCGCTTCGACGGGGACACGTACCGGACCCTCGTATGGGCGATGGACACGCACGACATCGGCCGCGACCGCGGCGGTGCCGTTGCGGCCCTGCAGCGACTGGCCGCCTACGGGACGCGGCTGACCGGCGTCGGCATCGAGGGCGACATCCTCTACGGCACGAACCAGGTCCGCGAGATGGTCGAGGCCGCCAACTCAGCGGGGATGGACGCCGCCTACCGCGAGATCCACTCCACCAAGGGCCACGACGCCTTCCTGGTCGAGTGGGACCAGCTGACGACGTTGCTCGCGGAAGCGCTCAAGTAGCACGGGGCGGGGCAGGCCGGGCGCGCAGGCCGCTGGGCGCGGGCCTTCTTCCCTCAACTCCACTCCCGGTGACACTCCGTTGGGAGCCGGAGGGCGGAGTCGGGGAATCGGCGGCTTGGTTGGTCGATTTCGGCTAGCGTCTCCTATCCGAGTTGGATGCCCAGGTGCATAAAGACTCTATGCAATGTGCATACATCGCGCAACACTTGCGCATCATCGCGACCGTGGTGCATAATCCGCCGGCAATGTTCGTTCAGATGCTCGCCAAGTCCAAGTCCAAGCGTTGGCGGCCCTGCCGTGAGGCTCGGCCCTAAGGCTCGGCGGCGTTCGAGAAGAACCGCGGAGCCAGGGCGAGGCTCCGAGGGCCGCGACACCGAGGGTGGGTGTTGCGGCCTTTTTGTTTGCCCCAGGGATCGGAACGGAGGTCACAAGGAATGCTGAGCATCGTCGCCGGGGATGGCGGAATGGGTCGCGCGGTCGCGGCTGCGCTGGCCGGCCGCGGCGTGCCCCCAACGGCGATCCTCGGCATGCCCGCCGACCCGACGGCCGGCCATGAGCCCGCCCGTTTCCTCGGCGCCCAGGTGCTGTTCGAGTTCAGCCAGGGCGACGCCGTCCTGAAGAACGTCCGCGCCGCACTGGCCGGCGGAGTCCGCAACTTCGTCATCGGCACGACCAGCTGGGCGGACGACCGTCCGGCAGTGGCCGACCTGCTGGCCGACTGCGAGGCCGCCGCGGTGGCTTCGGCCAACTTCAGCCTGGGCGTCATGCTCTTCGCCCGCCTCGTCGAGGAGGCCGCCCGGCTCTTCGGCCCGTTCGCCGACTACGACCCCTACATCGTCGAGTGGCACCGCCGCACCAAGGGCGACCGACCGTCCGGGACCGCCATCGAGCTGTCGCGGCGCCTGATCGCCGCCCACCCCGGCAAGACGCGAGTGGCTCAGCCGCTCGCTCACGGCGCCCCCGCGCCCGAGGAGCTGGACGTGGCCGTCATCCGGGCCGGCGCCGCTCCGGGGATGCACCTCGTCGGCTTCGACGCCCCGGGCGAGAGCCTGGAGATGCGCCTCACGGCGCGAGATCGATCGGCCTATGCGTCGGGCGCCGTCACGGCCGCCGAGTGGCTGCTGGCCGAGCCTCGCACTCCGGGCTTCCACCCGTTCGATGAAGTCATCGACTCGGTGATCGCCGCCACCAAACCCCAGTCGGGCGCGGCCGGAGCCGCCACCGCGGCCAAACCGGCCGCCCACTGAACGACCGAACGCCGACGAACCGCCGCCGAACCGCCACCACCGAGCCCGACCGGGAGCCCAACCCGAACCGGCGCCGCCAAGCAAGGAGCAAGCCCGATGCCAGTCGCACGCCAGATCAGAGGGGCCTACACGGCCCTCGTGACACCTTTCACGCCCGACGGCGCGATCGACAAGCCGGCATTCGGGGCGCTGGTCCACCGCCAGCTCGACGCCTGCATAGACGGCCTCGTCCTGGCCGCCAGCACCGGCGAGAGCCCGACGCTCAGCCCCGAGGAGCGCGAGTGGCTGGTCCGAACGGCCGTCGAGATTGCCTCTGAGCGACCCTCGCGGTGCCGCGTCAAGATCGTCGCCAACACCGGCAGCAACGACACCGCGGCCACGATCCGCGCCACTCGACGCGCCGCGGAGCTGGGCGCCGACCTGGCGATGTGCGTCGCCCCGTACTACAACAAGCCCGACCAGCGGATGATCGAGGCCCACTTTCGGGCCATCGCCGACGACGGCGCCATGCCGATCGTCGTCTACAACGTCCCGAGCCGGACCGGCGTGAACGTCGAGCCCGCCACCCTGATGCGCCTGGCCGAGCATCCCCGGATCGTAGCCGTCAAGGAAGCCTCGGCCAACATGGACCAGATCGCGACGATCCTGCGCGATCGCCCGGCCGGCTTCTCGGTCATGGCCGGCGACGACGCCTGGACCCTGCCGATGCTCTCGATGGGCGGCGACGGCGTGATCTGCACATGCGCCAACGAGATCCCCGGCGAGATGGCGGCGATGTGCGCGGCCGCGCTGGCCGGCGACTGGGATACCGCGCGGCGGATCCACGAACGCTGGCTGCCGCTCATGAAGGCCAACTTCGTCGGCGGACCGAACCCCGTCCCGGTCAAGGCCGCCCTGGCGCTGATGGGTTTGACCACGGACATGGTGCGGCCACCGCTGCTGCCGCTCGAGGAAGCGCATCGCGCCCGGCTGCGCCTGGTCCTCGAGACGACCGGCGCCCTGGAGCTCGAGGGGACGGCCGAGGGCGGATCCGTGAGCGGGGCCGCCGGCCACGGCTCGTCCGGGACGACGGCGCGGAAGCGGTCGACGGCTCGCCTGGCCATCGTTCGGGCGACGGCGACGGCCCACGCGTGAGGGCAACCGAATCCGAGCGGTCGATCCGCGCGATGATGGCGCCGTGAACGACCGAGCTCCATCCGAGATTCTGGCCGACCTCGACTCCGGCCGAATCCGGGCGGCTCACCCCGACCCGGACGCGCCCGGAGGCTGGCGGGTCGATTCGGACGTGCAGTCGGCGATCCTGGCGCTCTTCGCCAACCGCGAGACGCGAACGTGGGATCTCGACGGCGCGTTCCAGTTCCGCGACCGCGTCGGGCTGCCGGTGAAGGCCCTGCTCGACTCACCTGAGGCCCGAGAGGCGCTCGCAGCCGGGAAGCCGTGGCGTGTCGTCCCGGGCGGAACCACGGTCCGCGGCGGCGTCTACCTCGCCCCCGGGGTCACGATCATGCCGCCCTCGTACATCAACGTCGGGGCGTGGGTCGGCGAGGGCACGATGGTCGACTCCCATGTCCTGGTGGGGTCGTGCGCGCAGATCGGGATGCGGGTCCACCTCTCGGCCGCGGTCCAGATCGGCGGCGTGCTGGAGCCGGCGGGCCGCCGGCCGGTCATCGTCGAGGACGATGTCTTCGTCGGCGCCCAGTCGGCGCTGCTGGAGGGCGTGCTCGTCAAGCGCGGCGCCGTGATCGCGGCGGGGGTCATCCTGACCGGCACCAGCCGCCTGTACGACCTGGTGGCGGGCCGCGTCCTGGTCGGGACGCTCGACGAGCCGCTGGTCGTGCCCGCCGGCGCCGTCGTGGCTCCGGGCGTGCGGCAGGCCAGGGGTGAGTTCGCGGAGAGCAACGGCATCGGCCTCTCGGCCGCGGTCGTGGTGAAATACCGCGACGAGCGCACCGACGCCCGGGTCGCGTTGCAGGAGGCTTTGCGGTGACTTCGAACGAACCGCCGGTCGAAAGTCAGCCGGTCGAGCCTGCGGTCGAATCTTCGGCCGAACCTTCGGCTGCCCAGGCAGTCGAGCCCTCGGTCGAACCGGCGGTCGAACCCGAGGCGCTTCCGATCGACGGCCTGCTGCGGAATGGCCTGCTGGCCGGCCTCGGACCACAGGCGCTGGCCACGGACTTCGGCACGCCCCTCTACGTCTACGACCTGGACCTGATCGGTCGCCGCATCGACGCCCTGGGCGCCATCCTGCCTTTCGGCTTCCGGCTCGCCTTCGCGGTCAAGGCCAATCCCGCGCTCGGTGTCCTGGCCCACGTCGCCGGCTGCGGCATCGGCGCCGACATCGCCTCGGGCGGCGAGCTGGAGGCGGTCCTCCGGGCTGGCTTCGCCCCGGTGTCGATCGCAATGACCGGCCCCGGCAAGCGCGACGAGGAGCTGGCCGCCGCCGTGACCGCCGGCATCGGCGCCGTGACAGTCGAGTCGCCCGGCGAGCTCGCCCGCCTCGATGGCATCGCCGCACGGCTGCGCCGCCGCCAGCCGATCCTGCTCCGCCTCGCTGTCGCCGACGACGCGAAGTTCGAGCGCGTCCGCCTCATCGGCGGCGCCGCCGGCAAGTTCGGCATGCCGCTGCCGGTACTCAAGGAAGCGGCAGCGGCCGCGGCCAAATCGCCGAACCTGGAGCTGCTGGGAGTGCACGCCTTCGGCGCCTCCAACATCCTCGACGCTGGCCGCCTCGCGGACCACGTGGCGGAGCTCGTGGCAGTAGGCGAGGAAGTGGCCGCCGTGGCGGGTGTTCCTCTCCGCCTGGTGGACGCGGGCGGCGGCCTGGGGATCCCCTACGCCGACGGGGAGCAGCCCCTGGACCTGGCGGCGCTCGGCACGCGGCTGGAGGAGCTGCGCGGTCGCTGGGACGCGGACCTCGCCCTGCGCGAGATGGAGGTGCTCCTCGAGCCGGGCCGCTTCCTGCTCGGCCCCGCCGGCGCGTACGTGGCCCGGGTCGTGGACGTCAAGGGCACGCCGGATGCGCCGGTCGCGATCCTCGATGGCGGCATCAACCACCTCGTCCGAACCGCGCTCGTGCGCCAGGAGCAGCGCCTTGCGGTGCTGGCCCCGGACGCGGATTCGCGCGACCTGGTTCCGACGACGGTCGCTGGGCCGCTGTGCACCGCCATCGACGTCTTCACGCTGAGCGCCAAGCTTCCCCGGCCGCAGGTCGGCGATCTCATCGCCGTGCTCGACGCGGGCGCCTACGGCTTCACCGAGTCGATGCCGTTCTTCCTGTCGCACCCGACCGCCGCCGAAGTCGCCGTGCGCGCTGGACACGCCTGCCTCATCCGGCCGCGCGTATCGCCGCGCGACCTCCTCGACGCGCAGATCGCCCCGCGCTGGTAGGGGGCACAACACGAGTGGCTCGCGCCTTGCTGTGCCGTACCTGGCACTCTGACGGCACAGGGAGTGCCCCGCGCCAGCCCGCGCCCACCGCCTGCAAATCGTGACCTTCTGAACATCCCTGGTCGCCGTCGCAGCGCAGACCGAATTCCCCTATACGCACGGCGAGAGTACTGGGCACCGCCCCCGCCTACCGGAGTCGACAAATTCGGGTTCGCGGACGCGGATTCGATCGCCAGCGCTTGCGCCGGTAGCCGCTGACGGGTAGTGTCTCAGTTTGACGGAAGCCCGGCGTGAGGGACGTGCCCGGTCTAGATCCTGGGATTGCAGCGGCTGTCCGCGCGCTGCGGCGTGCAGGAGTTCCGACCTACGAATCCTGCGAAGGCGGCCCGGGGCACGCCTTCCCTGAACCGACCGTCCGTTTCAATGGAAATCTGGCAGAAGGGTTCGCTGCCCTATCTACAGCGATAGACGCCGAGCCGGAAATCGGCCTCAGCGTCTATCAGTTGCGGCGCGTCTGGCGGCTCGATGACGGCGAGCCTACCGGTCCCTGGTGGGACCTCGTTTTTAGGCCGGCAGCCGAGCGCAGTGCTCACAGCGAGGGCGACCGCCGGTACCCTGCACTTTGTTGTAGGTCTCGATGTTGTTCCCTTCGGTGCACTTGTCGTTGTCGTGGTAGACGTTCCGATCGTTCGGCGCCTTGGAATGGAACGGTGCGACCTTACCCATCTGTTTGGTTCCCCCGCGGTACAGGATTGGTCGCCCGCATTCTGAGAGCTGCGCTTGACCGCATGTCAACTCGAATCTGACCCCAGCGGTAGCCGTGCGGCGCGAGTCTGGGGAGGAGCGGAGGGGCGGGGACTCGAACCCTCGGCTTGCGCCGCAGTACAGTCGTAAGCTGCCTTGCGCCACCTGGCGCGACACCCCTCCGTGGGGTAGGCGATTCTGAGAGCTGCGCATGCTCTCATGTCAAGCCTATAGCGAACAATCGTTCATTAGAGCCGGTATTTGGCGATTTTGTGCAGCAGTGCGAGACTAGGACAGTTGGCCCATGCGCCAACTTGACAACCGCTACATAATCTGGTGGTCGTAAGCTGCCTTTAGGGCTCGGCCCTAGAAGCAAGAGAACCGGCGGTACTACATGATCCGTTCAAGGGGAGTGCGAACCGCCGGTTCTCCGTGTCTCCGACGCGGATCTAGTCCAGCAGCGCCGCGATCTCTTCGCAAGTCCAGACGTGATCCGCGATGCCAGCCGCCATCGCCGGGGTCCGCGGGTAGGGGTTCGCAAGGCTCTTGTGGACCCGGCCGTAGTTGTAGAAGAAGAAGTGCAGGGCGATGGCCGCCGCGTGGTTTTCCACCTTCTTGGAGAAGGCATTGGTCAGCCGAGTGAACCGGCGCATGCCCATTCGCATGGTCAGGTTCGCCCGCTCGACGTAGCTCGTGCTGATCCTGTACTCCTCAGGGTCGCCAGAGATCACCTTCCGCTCGACCCCGATTACCTCCTGGGTTCCGGTGCCGTGGCCGTACTCGTCGGTCGGCGTGCCGTAGATCTTGACCATCTGGCCGAAGTCGATGTCGTTCGCGAAGGCACCCGGGACGGCCGTCAGATACATGCGGTGCCCGTCGGTCGAAAGCTGCACGCGGTTCGCCAGCCGGGAGGCTAGATCCTGCATGAAGGCCAGCGCCGTCTCGGGCGTGCGGTCGCCGATCATCCAGGACGGCATGAGTTTGGTAGCCGCGTCGATGGCCGTGAACGTCCAGACGTCGCCGTAGCCGAACTGCCCCTTCTTCTCATCCGGGACGTTCTTCGCCTTGGAGTGGCAGAACGCCCAGATCTCGTCGCACTCGACGTACTGGCAGGGCAGGTCGCGCAGATGCTCATCCTGGTAGGCGGCGCAGGCGGCGCCAAGCTCGACCAGGAGCTTCGACACGGTGTTGATGGAATGGTCGGTAATCCGAGTCACTGAGCGAAGGCTGTTGCCCTCCACCAGTGCCCGGATGATCGCCGCGCGTTCTGCTCGACTTAGTCTGTTCATACTGCACATTATGCTTGAGCGCACTAGCAATGTCAAGAGCTTGACGGATTGAATCTGACGATTCATGCTTGAGCGCGGAACGAGCCCCCTTGCGGGGGCCCGATCCAACAAGAGCAGTGGCGCAACGATCGGCCAGGTTCTAGCCGGCTCCTCGTCCGCCGAACACGATGGGTTCAGCATCGTGAAGAGCTCCTTCCATGGCGCCGGGGCCGGCTTGCACACCTTGAAGCCCTCGGCGCCTTTTCATTCCGCTTCCGCCTCGACCTCGATCAGCAGGTCGACCGCCGATGTGAGCGCCTGAAGCCATCGGTCGCGCTTATCGGGCGTCCACTTCCCATCGCGCGGGAGCCGTTGGATCACCGCCGAAATCAGACGGTAGTCAGGCGCTTGGTCTTCCTCCTGATGCTCCTGCTGCTGTTCTGGCTCGGATTGGCGCTTGGGCGTGGTGGCTGGGTTCGGCTTTGCCTTTTGCGCATCCGAGGGACGGCGAACCGGCTGACGGGTACTCGTCCCGCCTTTGATGATCCCAGCCTCCTCGCAGAGACTGCGGAACAGCGCGATCATCTTGCCTCGCTGCGCACTGGGTTCGAATCGTCGGAAGGCGTCAGCTACGGCCGTATCGCCATGGGTGGCAGGGTCGACAATCGCGAAGACGGCCACATAGGCCGCCCGAACGATCTCGGCGAGCTGACTGGGATACTCCTCAGTCGTGGCTCGCTTGAGTCGCTGGAAGGGTTCGAGCCGTCCCCCCTCTTCGTCGACGAGGCCGAGGAAACGCAGGGCTCGCAGGGTCCTCGCCGTCATACCGGTCGCTACCCCGACCGACTCAAGATTGGCGGGCGTCAGGGGATCGGGGAGGCCGGCCTCGCGGTATCGGATGATGACATCGTGAACGGCCTTGTAGGGAGCGTAGGGAGCGTAATCGTTGTCTAATACCGGTTGGCCTTTGGGCATCTTGGCCTCTCCTGTTCTCTGGAACACTCACGCCAAGTGTTCCAGAACAGAAGAATACCAAAGCGAATACAGACGCGCAAGGGGTATTCGGTATTTCGGCATGTCATTTGGGCTTCAGCCGCCTTCGAGCCCATTCTGAAGGTAGAAAGGAGCCTCGAATGGCAATGACAACCGCCCCGACCCTTACCCCGATCAAGGGCGGATGGGCTGCCCTAGGAGTGGGCTGGGCCGTATTCGGCGAAACACAAGAGCAGGCAATGGATCGCTTTCTCGCGGCGGTACGCAAGCACCAAGAGATCATGGCCCGGCCAGAACCTACGATTTCTGATCCCCGCGGTGCCGCTCAGTCTGCCATGACGGAGCCGGAGTAGCATTGTGCTAGAGTAGACCATGAACCGAACACATGTTCGGAAGGGAGCGGGGCGAGATGATACTGACCGCTCAGGATATCGAGAAGGCGCACCGGGACGGAGTCATCAAGATCGATCCGTTTGAGCCGAAGCAGGTTCAGGCTGCTAGCTACGATCTCCGCGTTGGACGGCAAGGCGCCACGACAAGCTCGAAGAAGCTCATCAACATCGAAGAACAGGGGTACCTTCCCGTCGAGCCAGGCGATTTCGCGGTCGTCGCGGTCTTGGAAGAATTGACGGTGGGGCCTCAATACGCGGGCCGGATCGGACTCCGGTCCAAGTACGCCCGCAAGGGACTAGTGGCCACCACTGGCCCACAGATCGATCCGGGTTACCACGGCAGGCTTATGGTGGGCCTTACCAACCTCACCCCAAACGCGATCCCCCTCCTGTTCAAAGACGATTTCATCACGGTCGAGTTCCACAAGCTGGAGCACCCGACGAGCAGGCCCTACAACGGGCCATATCAGGATCGCTTGGAGTTCGGACCTGAGGAAATGGAGGCCGTCACCGAGGGCAAGGGGATGGCACTGTCTGAGGTGCTAACGACCCTTCGGTCAGTGAGCGCAAACGTGAGTTCACTTGCCGATAGCGTGACAACGCTTAAGGGAGAGATGAGCACCCTGCGTTGGCTTCTCCCGCTGATCATGGTATTGGGCATTGCCGCCATCACGGCCATAGCCGCGATCAAGTAGTGCTGCCTCGGTCAGCCCACCGAGCCGCAGCAGCTCGCCTGGCAATCTCCGACCGCTCCCCAGGCGTGAGCTTGGCGGCTCGCGCCCTGCCACCCTTTGCGCCGCCGAGCTTCCCGAGCGCAACCGCTGCCGGGTTCTTCTCCGGTCCCTTTGGTGTAGGCTCGGACTCAGCCTCACCCGTCGCCATATCCATGACCAGTTTGGCGAGCTGGTTCGGGTCCCGTGGCATGCTTGAACGCTTTTGCATACTCAGATTGTCCGCCAGCCAGCAGACAAGCGTCAAGAGCGGGCCGATTCAAACTGAGACACTACCCGCTGACGGCTATCAGCGACATCGGAAGTCCGAGTCTGCGACCGTCTGTGCCGCGTCGCGCTACTTAGTACTCCCTCGATGCGTATTGGGGAACGGCCGAGCGGACCCACTGTCGTGTGCGTCTCCACAGGGCGCCGGCGACTTGCTCAGTAGCTGGCCTCGTCCAGCCTGACCTTGCCCTTGAACTTCCAGTAGATGTACGAGGTGTAGGCGAGGACGATCGGCATTCCGATCACCGCCACGACCAGCATGACCTGCATCGTCAGGGTCGAGGAGTGGGCGTTGTCGACCGTCAGGCTGCGAGCCCGCACGACGGCCGGAACGAGGTTCGGGTAGAGCGCCGTCGCCGCCGTGATGGCCATGAAGGCGATCGTCAGGCTGGAGCAGACGAACGCCCGGAGCGCCTGGTCCATGAAGGTCGCCCGGAACCCGAAGAAGATCGCGTTCACGACCAGGACCGGGCCGACCCAGGCGGCCAGGTTCGCCTTGAAGTTGTCGATCGCCGGCAAGGAGCCGGCAAAGGCCAGCGCCGTGGCCCCGAGCCACGCAAGCACTACCACGACCTGGGCCGCCATCTGGGCGCGACGAGCCCGCTCGGCCATCTCGCCCTCGGTCTTGAGGACCAGCCAGGCCGAGCCCTGCTGAGCCGCCAGGGCGAGGGTCAGCACGCCTACGACCAGCGAGAACGGGTTGAGGAGGCCGACGAAGCCGCCTCTGTAGACGCCGTCCGCGCCGAGCGCGACGCCGTTCAGGAGGTTGCCGAGGGCCACGCCCAGGAGCAGCGCCACGAGTGCCGATCCCAGGAAGAAGCCGGCGTCCCAGCCGGTCCGCCACCAGGTGGCCGTCTCCTTGCCGCGGTACTCGATCGAGATCCCGCGCAGGATGAGCGCTCCGAGGACCAGCATCATCGCCAGGTAGAACCCGGAGAACACCGTGGCGTAGACGATCGGGAAGGCGGCGAAGAGCGCCCCGCCGGCGGTGATGAGCCAGACCTCGTTGCCATCCCAGACCGGGCCGATGGAGTTCAGAACGTGGCGCCGCTCGAGGTCGGTCCGGGCCACGAAGAGGTGGACGATGCCGGCCCCGAGGTCGAAACCGTCGAGCAGGGCGTAGCCCGTGAGCAGGACGCCCAGGAGCACGAACCAGACAGTCGAAAGCTCCGGCATGTCAGCGCCCTCCTTCGCTCTTCTGGTTGCCCGACGCCTTGACCGCAGGAGCCGGCGCCTTGGCCGGCGCCGTGGCGGCCACCGCTGTCGCGGGCTCCAACCCGGCCGGGCCCGCGTCGGGCCCGCGGATGATCTCCTTTCGCAGGGAGTACAGCCACAAGCCGAAGAGAAGTGCGTACACGGCCAGGATCGCGAGGATAGAGATCCAGACGTCTGTGGATGTGACCCCCGGCGAGACGCCGGCGGTGGTCTTCATCAGCCCCTGGACGATCCACGGCTGGCGGCCGACCTCGGCGACCATCCAGCCGATCTCGATGGCCAGGATCGGCAGCGGAATGGCAAGCACCGCCAGCTTGAGCCACCAGCGCCGCCGCTCGACTGACCCTCGCCAGAGGAAGAAAGCGCCGAGCGTCATGAGCAGCAGCATCAGCGCGCCGATGCCGACCATCGTGTGGAAGCCGATGAAAGTCGTCATCACGGGCGGCCAGAGGGTGGTGTCGGGCTCCTGGTCCAGGCCTTTGATCGTGCTGTTGGGATCGAGCTTCATCATCAGGCTGAGGCCGTCGGGGACGCCCAGCGACTGAGCGGCGGTGCTGCAGTCCTGGCTCGGCGGCAGCCCGAAGATCGCCAGGCCGACACTCGTCTCCGTCTTGCAGACGCCTTCCATGGCCGCGAACTTGAGTGGCTGGTAAGTGGCCACTTCGCGGGTCTGGAGGTCGCCGCTGACGAACATCAGACCGGATCCGAGGAACGCCACCACGATTGCCAGGCGCAGCGAGAGTCGTGCCACCTCGAGATGGCGCTGGCGGAGGATGTACCAGGCGGAGATGCCCAGCAGGAAGAAGGCGCCGGCGACGTAGCACGCCGAGACCGTGTGGAAGAACCGAGGCAGCGTCGATGGGTTGAAGACCGCCGCCCAGAAGTCCGTCAGGACGAGCTTGGTGGTCGTGGGTCCGCAGGCCGGATCGGGCGAGCAGGTGTAGCCGGCCGGAGTCTGCATGAACGAATTGGCCACCAGGATCCAGAACGCCGAGAGGAGCGTGCCGAAGGCAACCAGCAGGCCGGCGATCCAGCGTACCGTCGACGAGACGCGGTCGCGGCCGAAGAGGATGAGTCCGACGAACGCCGATTCGAGGAAGAAGGCGAACACCCCTTCGGCGGCCAGCGGCGCGCCGAAGATGTCGCCCACGTAACTTGAGAATGTGGACCAGTTCGTGCCGAACTGGAACTCCATGACCACGCCGCTCACGACGCCGACCACGAAGGTCACGGCGAACAGCTTCGTGAGGAATACCGCCATGCGATCGTAGACTTCGCGCCTCGTACGCCAGCGAAGCGTCTCCGTGATCGCGATCAAGCCGGCCAGGCCGATCGTGATCGACGGGAAGATGAAGTGGAAGCTGATCGTCAGGGCGAACTGAAGACGCGACAGCTGGACGACGTCCACAGACACTCTCCTACGGCAGATGGACCGGGACACTGATGGGGCTGGCAGCGGGCAGCCGAATCTAACCCTGGACTGTTCTACTCATATTATGTGGAAGTCCGGTCGCGGGTCTATGCCCAGTCCGCGGTGCCGAGGCGCTACGAGGGGGCCTGGAAATAGCCGGTGAGGTCAACGATGAAATGCGTCGACGCGCTGCGAGTCGCCTCGTACACGACGGCGAACGATCCGTCGCTCAGGCTCACGTAGAAACCGTTCGCCCTGTTGTCGCCCTTGGGGAAGTTGAGCGTCGAGAATTGCGGCATGACTCCCGCGTCGAGATGCGGTGCGACCGTGAGGAGGCCCTGGTAGCTCTGCAGGGTTACCGTCAGATTGCCGCTGATTCCGGCGGCGTCGGCGGGAATGATGCCGTGACCGCCGAGGGTTATGGTCACCGGCGTGGCTCTGGACACCGGGCCGGTGAACGGCAGGTTGTACCTCGTGTCGACAACCCGGATGGGCTCGACGGGCACGAATCTGGAGCCGCTCGTGCCGGCAACGAAATAGCCCGTGACGTCGAAGAGGAGATCCGCGCTGGACCCATCCGCGCCCACCCAGACGGCACTGAGGGTGCCGTCGCCGGCGAGCTTGACTGTGACGCCGTTGGCTCGAGTGTCGTGAGCGGGCGAGTTCACAGTCGAGTTGTTCATCGTGTCAGGGTCCATCTGCGACGGGCCGACGAAGGCCCAGCCTCCGCTGGAGGGCGTGACCACGGTCAGGTTGCCGGTCACCGCCAGCGCCCCGTCAGGCACATGGGCGTTGCCGATGACCTGGAAGCTGTGCCAGACCTTGTTCACGAATCTGATTTTTTCGCGCAAGCCCGTGCCATCGCGGCTGTCGAGCACCCGCCCCGGATCCAGCGTTTTGAAGGTCGCACCGGTGTCGTCGGCGGTGAAGTACCCGGTGACATCGAAGAGGGCATGGGTCTTGCCCGAGCCGACGTAGACCACCGAAAGCATCCCGTCGGCGTCCAGGGCGACCGCGACGTTGTTGGCCCTGTTGTCGCCCTTGGGGAAGTTGAGGCTGGATGAGGTGGGCGCGCCGGTGAAGACTGGTCCGATCGTCAGGTAGCCGGCGGCCGTCGAGGCGGTCGTTGTCAGGATGCCCGTCACCGCGACGGCCGGGTGGGGGTCATTCTTGGCGGGCACGCCGCCACGGCCATCCACCTGGAAGCGGCGCGGCACGTGGGGGTAGAAGTAGTTGCTCAGGCCGTTGCCGTTGTTCGGGACTCGAGTGTCGAGGATTCGGGTCGGGGCGAGCGGGTGGAAGGTGGTGGCGGGGTAGATGATCCGAGCCGGCGGCGGCGTGTAAACCTCGCACGAGGACAGGTAGTCCGAGGAGGCGCCGTGGCCCCCGACGACGAGCACGCTGCCGTCGCCGAGCGACGTGGCGGCCTGGAACCGGCGCCCCGTCTGGAGGGCCCCCGTGCCCGTCCAGCCGCCCGTCGTCGGGTCGAACAGGTCGGCGCTGGTCAGGGCCGCGCTGGGGTCGGTCGTATAGCCACCCACGGCCACGACTCGACCATCGGGCAGAACTGTCATCGTGAACCCCGCCCGAACAGATGACATGGTGCCCACCAGAGTCCAGTGGCCGGACGTGGGGTCGTACACCTCGGCACTGTCGAGGGCCTTCCCGCTGGCATCGACTCCGCCGGCGACGAGGACCCGGCCATCCTGGAGCAGGACGGCGGACTGATCGACGCGGACCTTCTTCATCGACTCGGCCGCGGACCAGCCGGACCCGTCGTAGATCTCGACGGACGAGAGCGACGAGCTCGAGGCATTCGACCCGTCGTCGCCGCCAGCGACCAGCACATGGCCGTTCTTCAGGGTCGTGGCCGTGAACTCGAAGCGGCCGGCCGGTAGCGGCGATCCGGCGCTCCAGGTCCCGCCCGAGGCGGAGTAGATGTCGACCGCGCCGGTGACGTCGCCGCTGTCGTCATATCCGCCGATGACCAGCACGTCGCCGCTCGTCAGGGAAGCGGCCTGGCCGTAGGCATGGGCGTGGGCCATCTTGCCTGGGGTCTTGGCCCACGTCCCGCCGACGGGGTCGAACACGTCGCCGTACTTGTAGTAGCTCATGTCGTCGGCTCCGCCGGCAAACAGGGCCTTGCCGTTGGGCAGCAGTGCGGCGACCTGCCCGGCTACCGCCTGGCCGATGGTGCCCGCGGCGACCCAGGTTCCGGCGGTCCACCGTCGGGCGTCGTCCGTGAACGAGTAGCCGTCGGTTCCGCCGGCGGTGATGACCGTGCCGTCGCCCAGCAGGACCGCGGGCGCGAAGCCTCGCGCGTTCGGCAGGCTGCCC
The DNA here is from genome assembly GCA_050008515.1 of Candidatus Limnocylindrales bacterium. Taxonomy (GTDB): domain Bacteria; phylum Chloroflexota; class Limnocylindria; order Limnocylindrales; family CSP1-4; genus Fen-1039. The sequence continues at coordinate 13,781 of JBEKMM010000007.1, read as the reverse complement.
GTGGCGGTCCACCCCCCCGGCGTCGGGGCCGCGGCCGCGACCTTCGGAACGGGCCCCGCCGCGGTCGCGCTAAGCAGGACGACGACGGCGGCAATCCGGCGGGCCGTGTTGGCTCGACGCATTTGTGTGCCTCCGATCTCTGGGCCTTCGACCGGCGGTTACCGGCCCATTGAACGGGCCCGGTGACGGGCGCCGCCTGGCTTGTGAGTCCGCCGTGGTGGAAGCGGACCCGATCCGTGCCCCGTTGCGTGTCGATCGCCATGGCGATCGGTCCGGTGCATGTGCAGTGTGCCGCTCCAAAGCCCCATCGCGCAACCCGGGAGCCCGGCACGGAGGCCGCAGGGCGGCCGCCGCTCATCTATCGCGTGACGTCCGCTGCCGTTCCGTGATACAAGAGTCGGCGATGGATAGCCTCGACGACATATCCCCACAACGCCCGGACGCCGGCCCTCCCCGGCGGCCCCGGCGAGCCTCGCGATTGGCTCGGATCGCGGTCCCGAGCGTCGCTCTGGCGCTGGTGGGAGTCGCGGTCATCACGGCGCTTGTGGCCGGGTCGGTCGTCATGTCGCGGTTTGCAGTCACGCCCACGGCATCCCCCACTCCGACTGCGACTCCGACCGCGACGCCGACTGCCACGCCGACGGCCGTCCCCACGCCGACCCCCGTTCCGACCCCCACGCCCATTCCAGTCCCGACACCGACTCCAGGCCCGCCCACGCCGCTCCCGACCTGGCAGCTGACGGGCTATGTCTGGCCGATGGCAAATGCCGTTATCACGCAGCCGTATGGGCCCAGCAAGTGGGGGGAGCTCCTAGTGGACGGCAAGCTGTTCCACGACGGCGTGGACATGGCTTTGGCTACGCCGGGGTCATGCAACGCCAAGGTCATGGCCGCGCACGATGGAATCGTCCTGACGGCCGGCCAGGACTACGCCGACTTCATGGGCTGGCAGGGCGATCTGACGGCCTACAAGAAGCTCTTCAGCAGGCCGGCGTGGCACGCGACTCTGCCCATCGTGATCGTCATCGACGACGGAGATGGCTATCGCAGCATCTACGCTCATGAGTGGCCGAACGTCAAGGTCAAGGCCGGCCAGCACGTCAAGGCCGGACAGCTGATCGGCTACGAGGGCGCGACCGGGGGGGGCGTCACCGGATGCCACCTTCACTTCGGCCTGTACAGCCCGCTGGAGACGGCCACCTTCGCGAACCTGCCGCAGTACATGCACGATTACCACCTGCCGGCCACCGAGACGGCCCGCGTCAATCCGCTCCTCGTGCTCCCGTACCGGAACGACGTGGAGGAGATGCGGACGCTGCGGCCCATGGAGGCAGCCGCCTGGGCCTCGGCGCATCCTTCGGCAAACCCGTAGAGCTAGCCGGGCCGGCGGTCAGCCGGCGCGGTCGTATCGCCTCGCCACGAGTGAGTACGCCGGCAGCCTGGCCAGCGACTCGCTGAGCGGGGCGGCCGGAGCCCCGTCCCGACCCACGATGGCCAGCAGCGAATCGGTGGCCGTGGCATCGGCCGGGCGGGCGTCGATCTCGGCCAGGTCGATGATCACGCGCCCCGGCGTCGCCGTCCCAAGCTCGACCTCCGCGGCGGCCCGCGCCGCCTCGCGGTCGGCCGCTTCGTAGTTGCGGCGCAGCTCGGCCTCGGCGCGCCAGCGCGAGCGGCGCAGCAGGATCGCCTGCCAGACGCGGCCCACTTCGGGCGCGACCGTCCCGTCGCCCGGCCCCGGCCTCTCGGACAGCGCCTCGCCGCGCGCCCAGAGAGCGGCCTGGTGGAGCAGCGCGTACTCGTCCAGGTCGGCGTAGCTGCTCAGAGTATCCACCGGCGAGGCATCGCCGAAGAGGGCCTGAATGCTCGGCCGGAAGACCTCCGCCAGATCGAGGTCGATGGCCCGGACCGATCGATGGAAGTAGATCTGCTGGTACATGAAGAGTCGCGCCGTCAGGAACATCTCCAGGGTCCCGAGCCCCGGCTCGTAGAGGGAGAGCCCGCGCGGCCCGATGAAGCTGTAGCGGCGGAGCCTCTCCACGTCGATTGGTCCCGTGGAGACGCCGATGAGGTACGCGTCGCGGCGGACGTAGTCCAGGTTGTCGACGGTGAAGACGCCCGAGAGCAGGGGCTGCAGCAAGCGCAGCCAGCGCGGCATGCTCGGATCCGCGAGGGCCGGCTTGGAGACCAGGAACGAGACCCAGCGCGGATCGATGCGCTCGTCCGGCCGCAGGGCGTCGCGTTCGGGGACCATGCCCGGGGCGCGCCGGATGGCCGCGATCGTGTCGCCCAGCTCCCGCTCGATGATCAGCGCCGAGAGGTCCTCGTGGGTCAGGCTCTTGCCCGCGCCGCGACGGGGATCGGCCGGGGCGGGGAAGTGGCACAGGACGTGCTCGTCGAAGAAATGGGCGAATGGTCCGTGGCCGACGTCGTGCAGCAGCCCGGCCAGCCGGAGCGTTTCGACGACCAGGCCTTCAGAGGGCAGCGTGACGCCGGGATCCGCCTCGGCCAGAGCCGTCCTCAGGCTCGGATACAGGTGACGGGCCCACAGCCCCGCCTCGTGCATGACGCCCAGGCCATGGGTGAAGCGGCTGTGCTCGGCCGTCGGGAAGACCCAGCGAGCGCTCTGCAGCTGGCTGATGCGACGCATCCGCTGCAGCCAGGCCGAGTCGAGCAGGTCGCCCTCGGCCGCCTCCTCGGTCGCCAGGCCGAGCGCGCGAGCGCGTTCGGGCGTGAGGCGCTTCGCCAGCTCGATGTAGCCGTGGATCGGATCGCTGACGAGGTTGACGGCCCACATCTGCGGATGGGCCTGCCCATCGGCGGGCAGCCCATCGGGCCCCGAGGCTCGCGTGGCGTCAGGCTCCATTTCCATCGAACAAGCGTAGCCTCCAACGACGCGGCCCGAGCGCCGCCTCAGTACCGCGCCGCCGCCGCCCGGTAAGTGGCCGCGACCTCGTCCCGAAGCTCCGGCGGGGCGAGGACCTCGACCTGGGCGCCCCACTGCAGGATCCACCGCCGGATCTCGATCGTGCCCGGCACGCGCCCGCGCCACACGACGCTGCCGTCGTCCTCGCGCGTGACCTGCTCCGTGGGGTGCCACGTCGTCTCCGTCACCAGCCCGGCGATCGCGGGGTCGAAGCGAAGCACGACCTCGACTTCCTCCTGGTCGGCGATGACACCCCAGGCCCGGCCCAAGCCCTCCTGCACCGTCCGAGGGTCGGGCGGCTCGAAAGTGTCGGGCGTCAGCGAGAGCTCCAGGATCCGCTGCAGCTTGAATGTTCGAATCGCGTCCCGCGACTCGTCGAAGCCCATCAGGTACAGGGCCCGCGTCGTCGCCGACGCCTCCAGCAGATACGGGTGGACGCGCGCCTTCCTCGGCGGCCGGCCGGGGCTGTACGTGGCGGCGTCGTAGGTCAGCTCGACGACCCGCTGCTCGGCCCAGGCGCGGGCGAGGGTCCGCAGGTGGCGCGTCAGCGGCCCGTCCTGGGGCCGACTCGCCAGGACGTCGATCGTCCGCTCCAGGTGCCGCGCGACGACGGGCGGGAGGATCTCCGCGAGCTTCTGGAACGCGGCGCCCATGTCGGGCTCGTAGCGATCGGCGAATTGGGCCGTCAGCCGCGCCGCGAAGAAGAAGGCCACGGCCTCGTCGAGCGTGAGGCGCAACGGAGGCAGGAACGCTCCCTCGACGATCCCCCACTTGCCGCCTTCGCTCCACAGCGGGATCTCGATCTCGCCCTCGAGTGCCTGCAGGTCGCGGTAGACGGTCCGCCTGGACATGCCCACGAAGCCGGCGATCGCGTCGGGGGTGGCGCCTTCGGGGTGGGCCTGCAGATAGCGTATAACGCGGTAGAAGCGGGCCAGTCGATCGTGCTTGGCGGAGGCCCGGTCGGAGGTCCGGTCGAGGCGATCGGGAGCCGCGGAGGAGGCCGGCCGGGACGCCGGGCCGCTCGTCGGGTCGGGGTCGCGCGAGGCGGCCGGGGTCATTGCCCCGCTCGCGGTGGCGAGATGCTGACGGGCCAGCCTCGGTCGGTCGCCGTGAGCTTGATTTCGACCGTCGCCTGCAAGCCATGCGGCAGGATCGTCTGGGCGCTGCCGTTTACCGAGCCCGAGATCAGGCCGATCTCGCCGTCGCCGAAGACCCAGTAGTCGATCTCGCCGCGCCACGCCGCCAGACTCGCGTCGCCGACGAGCCAGGTGACCTGCGGGAACGAAGCCCCGAATGTCTTGCCGTCGATCGCCACGCGGCAGTGGCGGCCGCGCGCCCCTTCCACGTACTCGAGCCCGCGATCCTCGGCCGTCGCGCGGTTCCCGACGGAGAAGGCTTCGGCAATCGCCGTGGCATCGATCAGCTTGGAGTCGAGCGAGGCCGGCGGGACGCTCTGCCAGCCCTGCCCGGGCGTCAGCGCCCACGCCGCCGCGCCGATACGGGTTGCGCCGAACTGGCCGAAGAGATCGCTGCGCACGACCTGCGCGGTCCAGTAGACGTCGCTGCCGGAGCGCTGGCCGGTCAGATCCACCGAGCCGATGGAGCGGTTGTCGACGTTGCCCCAGACGTCGAGCTCCAGTTGCGCGGTCGTGGCCGACTGCAAGTCCTCGTCGCATTGGGGAGGCGTGAGCGTCGGCGACGTTGGACCGAACCGAGAGTAGGCGGCTGGCTTGTCGCGCAGCGCCGCGTCGTCGGCAAGGCTGGCGCCGGCGAAGGCGGCGCCGATGAACGTGGTTGTGACCAGCGCGAAGCCGACCGAGGCGGCCAGCCTCCTGCGGCCGAGTCCGGCTTCGGAGATCAGCTGGCGGCTTACGCCCAGGCCGGCGAACAGGCTCGTGGCTAGGAGCGCCACGGCCCATGGGTAGACCACCTCGGCGGACGGCAGCAGCGGCTCGGAGCTGCGCGCCAGGACCTGAGCGGTGACGGCCGCGATCGAAGGCACGAGCAGCAGGCCAGCGACGAGCCCGATCCAGAACACCCCGGCGGCGCCGCGATTGCTCGTGACCAGCGGCGGCCAGACGATCGGAGCCACGGCCACGAGAAGCGGCAGCGCGGCGGTTACGCCCACGAGCAGGTCCCAGGGGCCGCCGGGCCGGTAGCCGATCAGGACGATTCCGCCGCCCGCGGCCCAAAGGACGGTGAGGGCGACGGCCAGGAGCCGCAACTCGAAGAGGCGGACGCGCACGCCCGCAGTCTAGCGGCGAAACGGGGCGGCCGGGGCAGGTCATCTCCCTTGCGACGGCCTGGGCCCCACGAACGTGGGTGGCGTTCATCGGGGCCGCCTAGTCCGAACGAACCATCGGTGGATCGCAAGTACCTGGGACGCTAAGACGGGCGCGGTATCGTGCCGGGCAGTGCCGATGCCGACCCTTCGGGTACGGAACGCTGGACATAAGGCGGCGGTCGCCGATACCACAAACAAAGGGGTCGAAAGGTTCTCGAGATGACAGGCAACGCGGACCACCCGAGCACAGACGGCACCGATCGGACGGACAGACGACCGACGCCCTCTCGTGCGCGCGCCGCCAGGCACCCGCAGGCCACCCCGGTGCCGATCGGCATCGACCGCGCGCCGATCCGGGAGCCCATCGCCGACGACACGACCGTTGCGGTCGAGTCTGCCATCGGGCCGGACGTTCTACCGCGAGCGATCGGGACCCAGGCGTCATATCGCCAGCTCGTCTCGAGCGGACTCAACGGGGCCGAGGCGGCGGGCCTGATCGGCTACGTCTCCGGTCTGCCTGCGAACGGGTCGCCCTGGACAATGACCCAGATCAATCGACTGCTGTTCCTCCGAGCGCTCTACAACGAAGGCAAGTGGGGCAAGGCCGAGCGCAAGCCGGGCGACTGACCGATCGACCGGCCGTCCAGAGTCCGCCGCGACAACCGAAGAGAACCAGCCGTTTCGAGGCCTTCTCCTCCACCTCGAAACGAGCTCCCGTCGAGGCGGCGCCCTCTCTCCCAGGGCGCCGCCTCGGTGTTCGTCGCGACAGGTTCGCGGCGCCGCATCGCCGGGGCTACCATGCTGCCCGTGGCTGCGCCCTTCGTTTCGCTCCTGACCGACTTCGGCGTGGCCGATCCGTCGGTGGCGGCGTGCAAAGGCGTCATCCTGCGCATCAACCCGGATGTGCGCCTGATCGACATCAGCCACGGCGTTGCCCGCCACTGCGTCGCCCACGGCGCCGCGATCCTCTGGGCCGCCCTGCCGTACCTCCCCGCGGGGATCCACCTCGCGGTCGTCGACCCGGGAGTTGGCACCGAAAGACGCGCCATCGCGCTGCGCACCGGTCGGGGCGATCACCTCGTGGGCCCCGACAACGGTCTGCTGCTGCCCGCCGCCGAACGCCTCGGCGGGATCGTGGCCGCACATCTGCTGGAGAACCGGGCCTACCGCCTCGCCCCCGTCAGCCGAACCTTCCACGCCCGGGACATCTTCGCGCCTGCCGCCGCGCATCTCTCGCGGGGAGTGGCGCTGGACGCCTTCGGAGCGGCGCTCGACCCCGCTTCGCTGGTCCGGCTGGAGACTCCGGCTCCGGCGTACTCGCCCGGCCACCTGGACGCGAGCGTCGCGTTCGTGGACACCTGGGGCAACGTTCAGCTTCTGGCCGAGCCGGCGGACCTGGAGACGGCCATCGGCCGGGTGTCGAACGGCGACGAGCTGAGAGTCGAGGCCGCGGATGGGTCTTCGCTCGGCGGTGTGGACGGGATCGACCTGCACTGGCGACTGACGTACGGCGACGCGGAGCCCGGCGAACCGCTGGTCTTCCTCGATTCGTACGGTCGCCTGGCGCTGGCGGTCAACCTGCAGAGCGCCGCCGAGAGGTACGGCCTCGAGGCCGACCGCCGAGTCCGGATCAGCCGCCGCTGAGATCCTGATACCAGCCGGGGAAACCGGTGCCCGCCGTGCTGGAATCGGGAGTCGGACGTGCCCGGAAGCGTGCCCTGCCGTGGCCACAGCCTGCGCGGGCAATAGGAAACGCCCGAAGGAACCTTCTCGCTGCGTGGGCCTTGATGTCATCGCAGCCACTAGCAGTCGCTCGACCCCTTCGGGCCTAAATACGCTACTTGAGGCGTGGGTCCCCATCAATCGGGTTTTCCACCTGGGGCCCGTTTCGGGTGGGCGAGTTGTCCACCGTTCATCCACCGGGCGGGAGGACCGTCTTGAGGCACGTCCTGCAGATCGCCGGCCGACGGCGCAGGCCAAGGCGACGACGAGCACCCGCAATCCAAACGTGCGTGAGCGAGAAGCGCAGGCGCAAACGCCGGAATGCGCCGCCTGACGGCGATCTGCCTACGCGGTCGACCCGCCGGTCTCGAAGCGCAGGCGCGTCTCCACGCCGATCGCGGCCGGGATCCACGCCTCTTCGGCGATCGGCGCGACCAGGGCGTTGGCAAGGATCCGCAGCGTGCCGGGCGGGACTGGGAAGACGGCGGCGTCGGTACCGGCCGAGGCCCAGACCACGGGATAAGGGCACAGGTCCGGATCCATCACGATGCGCACGTCGTGGCCGTGGCCGAAGGGCGGGATCCCGCCGATCGAGAAGCCGGTGAGGTCGCGCGCCTCGCGAGCGGTGGCTCGCCGGATGGCGGCCTCGCCGGTGACCGCGGCCAGCTGCGCAAGATCCACGCGGTTGCGTCCGGAGACCAGGCAGACGATCGGGACCAGGCGGCCGCCGGCCCGCGGCGCGACAAAGACCAGCGACTTGACGATCTGTCCCAGGTCCGCGCCAACGTTCGCAGCCGCCTCTTCAGCGGTGTGCGTCGAGTCGTCGAAGATGGTGATGTCCAGCTTCACGCCCTTGCGGGCGGCGACCTGGACAACGCGCTGGATTGCTGGGTGCGAGAGGTCGCTCACGTCTCGAAATCTACCATGCGTTCGACTTGGTTTCCTTAATAGTATCGGCGAGTGGGATGCAATCCAACAGTACGGAGGTCGCGGTCCCTCATCTGAATGACCCTGTTCGAGCGAGTTTGGTTCCCTCGACTTCCGTATTCGATTCGCGGCAGGCGGCGCTTTGGATCGTCCGCCCCCGCAACGACCTGCGCCGGGCTGGCGAGGGCCCCCGGCAGAGGTGTAAAGTCAACGAACAACTGAAGAAAGACAGGGGAGCGCCGGGGCGGCGCTGAGAGTGCGGAGCGAGATCCGCAGACCCTTGGAACCTGATCCGGATCATGCCGGCGAAGGGAGTCAAGCACCGACCACCTCTGTCGAATCCGATGGAGGTGTTTTCATGCGCCAAGGGACGGTCGAGAGGTCGGCGTTGGGGCGCGCCGATTCGACTCCCCAAACCGGCCGCCGGGACGACCGCCGGAGGGACCGCGGGCAGGGGGCCGTGCGCGCCCTGATCGTCGCCGACGGCGACGTCCCGCACCGCGCCGCACTGGACGCGGGCTGGCCGGGTTGGGACCGCGACGTGGAGCTGATCGTGGCCGCCGACGGCGGCTGGGACAAGGCCGCCGCGCTTGGCGTTCGGCCCGGGCTGCTGGTGGGAGACGCCGACTCGCTGCCCGAGGCTCGCTTCGCGGAGGTGGCCGCGCAGGGCGTTCCGATCGAGCGCTCCCCCGCCGCCAAGGACGAGTCGGACGCGGAGCTGGCGCTCCTGGCCGCCCTCCGGCGGGGGGCGACCCACGTGACCATCCTGGGGGCCCTGGGCGGGAAGCGCTTCGACCACGCCGTCGCGAACGTCGGCCTGCTCGCGCTTCCGGAACCCGGAATCGCGCAGGTGGAGCTGCTGGACGCGACGACGCGGGTGCGCCTGCTGCGCGCTCCGGCGGAGGGCGGGGCCGCGGTCCGGCTCGGGATCCCCGGAGCCGCGGGCGACCTGGTCTCGCTGCTGCCGCTCGGCGAACCGGCGCAGGGCGTCACGACGACCGGGCTTCTCTACCCCCTCCTCGACGAAACCCTGCGGCCCGGTCCCGCGCGCGGGCTCTCCAACGTGCGGCTCACGACCAGGGCGAGCGTCTCGCTCCGCCGCGGCCACCTGTTGATCCTCGAAACCAGGGTTGCTACGGCAACCGAAGAACCCGGAACGGGAGATCGAACATGAGCGCTTTCCTCGGATCTAAGCTGACCGCCGGGTCATCCGCCGAGTCGACCCGCTGGCGGACGGTCGACATCCTCGTCGTCGCCGCGATCGCGGTCGCCTTCGGCGTCGTCTTCTGGTTCTGGAACGCCTTCGTCTGGGTTTGGCTCAAGCCTCTCGGCGAGCCGTGGGAGTACGTCATCAGCGGCGTCTGGGTGATGCCCGCCGTCGTCGCTCCGTTGATCGTGCGCAAGCCCGGAGCCGCCCTCTTCGCCGAGATGGTGGCGGCCGTCGTGTCGGTCATCCTCGGCAGCCAGTGGGGCCTGGACACGCTCCTGTCGGGCTTCGTCCAGGGCGCCGGCGCCGAGATCCTCTTCGGCTTCGCGATGTACCGCTCCTTCGGACCGCTGATGGCCGTGCTGGCCGGCGCGGGGGCGGGCATCGGCGAGGCTCTCCACGACATCCCGGTGTGGTTCCCGACGGCCTCGCGCGAGGTCCAGATCGGCGTGGCGTCGCTCGAGATCGTGTCCGCCGCCCTGGTAGCGGGCTTCGGCGGCTGGCTGCTCGTTCGGGCGCTGCGACGGACCGGCGCACTCCAGACATTCCCCCCCGGAGAGTGACGCAAGCTCGGGGCGGCGGGCCGGCAACGAACGCGGTCGGCCCGCCTTCGATCGAGGCGGCAGGGCTCGGCTGGACCTACGCCGGCAGATCCCGACCCGCCATCGATGGCCTGACGTTTCGGCTCGAGGCAGGGCGCCTTCTGCTCGTCCTCGGGCCCTCGGGCTCGGGCAAGAGCACCCTGGCTCGGGCCATCGCGGGCCTGGTTCCGCACGTCCTGCCGGGCACGTGGCAGGGCAGGCTGCGGGTCGGAGAGCTCGAGGTGGAAGACACGCCGGCGCGACTGCTCGGCGAGCGGATCGGCCTGGTCTTCCAGGATCCGGACAGCCAGCTCGTGATGACCAGGGTCGACGACGAGGTCGCGTTCGGCCTGGAGAACCGCGGCTGGGCGCGTCCGGAGATGGTGGCGCGCGTCCCCGAGACGCTGGCACAGGTGGGCCTTTCGGGATTCGAGGCCCGCAGCACGGTCACGCTCTCCGGCGGCGAGAAGCAGCGACTGGCGATCGCTGACGTTCTCGCCGCCCGGCCGGGCCTACTGATCCTGGACGAGCCGACGGCGAATCTCGATCCGCCCGGCATGCACGCCGTCTTCGAGCAGCTGGCGGTGCTGGCCCGACGCCGCGAGCACACCATCGTCCTGATCGAGCACCGGCTGGAGGCGGCCCTGCCGCTGGCCGACGAGGTCCTGCTGATCGACGACGAGGGCCGCCAGCTGGCGTTCGCGCCGGCCGACGCCGTTGGCCGGGATGCGGTCGAGCTGCTCGAGCGCAGCGGGGCCTGGGTGCCGCGAGCCTGGCAGGGGGCGGAGCGGGCCGGCGGCGGGCGAGCCGTGGCGCGGGGCATCGAACCGGCGGTCGAACCGGCGGTCGAACCGGCGGTCGAGGCCGGCGCGCTTCTGCTCGAGGCCGCCGGCGTTCGCATCGAATACCCGGCCGACGAGAGCGGGAAGCGCGTTGCCCTGGACGGCGTTTCAGTGTCCGTGCGGGCCGGTGAGCGAATCGCCCTGGTCGGGCCCAACGGCGCCGGGAAGTCGAGCCTGCTGTTCGCGATGGCGGGGCTGCTGCGGCCGGTGGCCGGGACCGTGCGGCTGCGGGCGTTGCCAGGGGCCGGTGAGGCGGCCCAGCCGATGCGTGATCCGGCGCGGCTGAGGTCGCGTGAGATCGCCGCCCGGATCGGGTTGGTCTTCCAGGACCCGGAGCTCGGCTTCGTGGCGGGCACGGCGCGTGACGAGGTGAGCACCGGCGCCGGCGCAGTCGGCGATCGCCACGGCTCCTCGGCCGATGCGCGCGACGACCACGGCGCCGACGGCGTGCTGGCCCACTTCGGCCTCGGCCATCTCGCGGCCGAAGTCCCGTTTCGGCTCAGTCAGGGCGAGCAGCGCCGGCTGAGCCTCGCCGCCCTGGCGCTCCGGCCGCCAGCCATCCTGCTGCTCGACGAGCCGACCTTCGGGCTCGACCGGCGCGGAACCGACGCGGTGCTCGCGCTCCTCGACGACCGCCGCATGGCCGGGCAGGCCCAGGTCCTCGCGACCCACGACCCGCGCCTCCTGCCGACCTGCGACCGCGTGGTGGCTCTCGATCGCGGCCGCGTCGTCTTCGACGGATCGCCGGACGCGTTCCTGGCCGCTCCGCCGTACGAGCCCGCCGAGCCATGGCGCGATGGCGTCGCACGCGCGCGAGCGAGCGCAGCTGCGGGGGGCGTGCGGTGAGCGTCTTCCCGACTCCGCTCCAGCCTGTTCGGCCGGCGTTCCTGACCAGGACAACGCCCGTGGCGCGGCTCGTGGCCGGCACAACCTGGCTCGTCGCCAGCATCCTCACTCTCGACCCGGTCGTGCCCGTCAGGCTGTCCCTCGCCGCGATCGTCGCCTTGTGGCTCTGGTCGGGTCTGCCGCTCCGGCGCATCCCCGTCCGGCTGGCCCCGCTCGGCTTCGCCATCCTGAGCCTGACCGTCTTCTCGATCCTGCTCTCGACCGCCAACGGCGATCCCTCACTCGCGACCGTCGCCCAGTTCGGCCCGGCCCGAATCACCGGCCCGGCCATATCGGCCGGCCTGGCCGTCGGGCTCCGGGTCGTCGTGATCGCCCTGACGACGCTGCTCGTGTTCGGTCCCTCCGACCCGACCCGCATGGCCGACTCGCTCGTCCAGCAATGGCACTTCCCGGACCGGTTCGCCTACGGCACCCTGGCGGCCCTGAGGGTCGCGCCGTTCATGGCCGGCGACTGGGCCACGATCGGGGCGGCTCGGCGCCTCCGTGGCCTGGCGCCCCGGGGCCCAATCGCGCGCGTTCGCGAGGCGGGCGGGCGGCTGCTCGTGATGCTCGTGTCGGCGATCAGGCGCGCGGAGCGTCTTGCCCTGGCCATGGACGCGCGCGGCTTCGACAGCGGCGTTCGGCGCAGCCACTTTCGCGAGCTTCGGACGAGCTGGCGCGACTGGCTGACGATCGTCGCTGCCCTCGCCGTCGCGGCTGCCGCGCTCCTCGTTGCCCGCTAGGAGCCGCCGCAGAACACCTGCTAGCCTGCTTGCATGAGCAACATGCCGCAGGTGGGCGAGCTCGCCCCCGATTTCGAGCTTCGAGACGACGAGGGGCGGGCCCACCGCCTCTCCGGCAGGGTCGGTCACTTCACGGTCGTGTACTTCTACCCGGCCGACGACACCCCCGGCTGCACCAAAGAGGCCTGCGCCTTCCGCGACGCCCACACCTCGTTCGGCGACGCCGACACGGAGGTCTGGGGCATCAGCCCCCAGGGAGCCGCCAGCAAGGCGGCCTTCCGGGCCAAGTACGGACTGCCCTTCACTCTCCTGGCCGACGAGGACCACGCCGTGGCCGACTCGTACGGGAGCTGGGTGGAGAAGCAGAACTACGGCAAAACCTACTGGGGTGTGGCCCGCAACAGCTTTCTGGTGGACCCGGACGGGCGAATCGCCGCCGTCTGGACGAAGGTCAAGCCCGAAGACCACGCCGCCGAAGTCCTGGCCGCCCTCCGAGAGGCCCGCGCGGCCCGGGTCTGAAACCTGCCGGCCGCCGCTTCGATCGCCGACCAGCGCCCCGGCTCGCCCCAACGTGTAGAGTCCCGGGCAGCAAGAGAGGCCTCGCCCGTGGGGGGAGACGAGCGAAGCCTCGGGCGGCATGATAACTCGCGTCAGCAAGACGCGGGGCCGCGTTTCGGACCTGTGCACGCGGGCTCGAAGCGCGCTTGTTGCCCTCGGACAACGGCGAGTTACCCACGCCCAGGAGCCAGGACGCACTATGACGGACGAGACGGCCTCCCCTCACAGCTGGCGACCACGGCGCTTCATGGTCATCGTCGGTCACCCCGATGACGCCGACTTCGGCCCGGCCGGCGCGGCCTCGGCCTGGATCGATGCCGGCGCCGAGGGCTGGCTGGTGTGCTGCACCTCGGGCGACGCGGGCGGCGAAGACCCCGAGGCCAACTCGTTGGAGCTGGCCCGGGCGCGCGAGGAGGAGCAGCGCCGGGCGGCTCGCATCGTCGGCTACCAGGGCGTGACCTTCCTCCACCAGCCCGACGGCAACCTGGTCAACGACCTGCCCCTGCGCGAGATGCTCGTCCGTGAGATTCGAACCTTCAAGCCTGACGCCGTCTTCACCGGCGACCCCGAAGTCGTGATCCACGGCGGAGGCGGGGTCAACCACACCGACCACCGAGCGGCGGCGATGGCGGCCGTCGACGCCGTCTATCCGGCGGCCCGCAACCCGATGGCGTTCCCCTGGCTGACCCGCCAGGGCCTGCCGGCCCACCGCGTCCGGCGCCTGTACCTGATGTGGTCGAACCAGCCGGACGTCTGGATCGACGTCACGGCGACCGCCGATCGGAAGATCGAAGCGCTGCGATCGCACGCCAGCCAGCTCCACGATCCCGAGGGAGTCTTCGCCCGCGTTCGCGGACGGCTGGCCGAGCAGGGGGCGCGCATAGGCACCGCGGCCGCAGAGGCCTACCGGCTGGTGGTGCTCGAGCAGGACCCGCAGGCCGAGGAGTGTGCCGAGGTCGAAGAGGGGCTCACGGCACAGGAGCGCAAGGCGCGCTAGTGTCCCGATTCGCCAATCGTTGACGGCTTGCGCACTGCTTTGGCCAGGATCTGGTCGGCGGTCTTGACCCAGTGGAAGGGCGTTGAGCCCTCGTTCCACTGAGCCGTGAAGG
>JBEKMM010000069.1:0-1029 GCA_050008515.1 Candidatus Limnocylindrales bacterium | reverse complement strand
CGTTTCTCTGATAGATCTGCCGGGCCGCGCGACTGATCCACTCGGCAGCCTGTCCGCCAGCCTGAGGTCCTCGCATTCCCCAGCCGGACTGCCCTCGTACGTGTAGTCGAGCCCGCTTGTGGCTAGGCGAGTCTGCGCAGATTCTCGGCGACCGGAGTCCAGAGGCTCCGAACCTTCACCCGTATAGGTCGGAGGCTCGAGTCCTCTCGCCCCGACCATAACAACCAATCGAGCCCCATCCCAGGCGATGTCCCACCCTTGAGCCTTCGCTGACGCGCTCGGGTGCAGCTTGACCTTGCGGGCCCCAAGAACATCGATCCGATCTAGGAGCGCCTCGGCGAGGAGTCGACGGCCCGACGGCTCGGCGTCGTCCCACAGCTTGGGCAGCTCGCGCAGAGATTCCACGGCCTCCTCTGGCGTCGGCCCATCGGCACGCGCCGTCTTGGCCTGTCGCTCCTGCTGGTCGAGCGACCGCATGGTCGCTTCCAAGGCGTCGGGATCGCGGTCCCGTCGGTAGCGGGCCGTGGCCGCGTCGCGGTCGCGCTCGATGCGGGCCAGGGTCACCGGATTGGGTGCCATCTCGTCCTCGGCCACGCGGCCGACCACGGCCGCCACAAGGGTGGCATTGGCGCTCACGGGTCCAAGTGCCTGACGGACGAGACCCTCGAATGACGAGGCCGGATAGCTCACTCCCTTGTGGCGGCGGTCGGTCGAGTTGCGGAAGACGCGGGGTGCGGCTCGGGCGGCGGCGAGCCAGGCGGGACACGGGAAGTTGTGGCGGTAGCGGCCGGACTGGCCGATGAGATGACGGCCGCAGGCGGCGCAGTGGAGCATCGAGAGCGCATAGGGTCGGCGCGTCGTCGGCCGGCCCGGATGACGGCGGGTGTACCGGCTCCGGGCTAGCTGGACACGATCCCACGTGTTCTGGTTGATGACTGCCGGTACGCGTGTCGCGGTCCCGTCGGTAGCGGGCCGTGGCCGCGTCGCGGTCGCGCTCGATGCGGGCCAGGGTCACCGGATTGGGTGCCA
>JBEKMM010000068.1:0-1052 GCA_050008515.1 Candidatus Limnocylindrales bacterium | reverse complement strand
GACGGCTACGCCCGCTTCCGGGGCGAGGTGTACGACGAGCGCGGTCGGGTAGTGACCATCGAGATCACGCACCCATCGACGATGCAGATGCGCGAGGGCGAGAAGCGCACGATCACGATCGGCGCCCAGTTCTTCATCACGGCCCTGAAGGATTACAACGACTGGCCCATCAAATGGTGGAGAGAGGCGGTCCAGAACTCGGTCGACGGCGGCGGCAAGAACATCGCGCTCGAGGCGAAGACCCAGGAAGACGGCACGATGCTCGTCTCCTGCGATGATGACGGCCGCGGGATGGACGAGGACACCATCGTCAACAAGTTCCTCGTGCTCGGCGGGACGACGAAGACCGGCCCCAGCGGCGCAGCAGGAGGGTTCGGCAAGGCTAAGGAGCTCCTCCTGCTCCCCTGGATCTCCTGGCGCGTGCACTCCAGAGATACGGTCGTCGAGGGCGCCGGCATCGACTACACGGTCACCAAGGGGCCGATGCGCCAGGGCACCCGGCTCGACGTCGTCATGCCTCCCGACAAATGCACGACCGACGCCATCGCGCTCGGGTTCCTCCAGAAGTGCGACCTGCCTGGCATCCGCTTCACGGTCAACGGGCTGCCGGCCCGCGCGGACCTCAGGGGCGCCAACCTCGTCAACCAAGTGCCGGACAAGGCCGACATCTACTTCACCCCGGCCGACAGCAAGCAATCGTACATGTACGTCCGCACGCGCGGGCTCTACATGTTTTCGAACTACATCGGCGAGGTGCCGGGGTTCGTGCTCGTCGAGCTCATCGCGCCGTCTATCGAGATCCTGACCGCGAACCGCGACGGGTTCCGCGACTACCACGTCTCGAGCGCCATCGAGAAACTGGCGGAGCGTATCGCGAAGGACAACCTCTCGGCGCTGAAGAGCAAGGCAGGCCTCATCCGCCAGAAGTTCGAGGGGACGGGGAAGTTCCGCGCCCGAGAGCACGCCGCCATGGTCATGGAGCGGATCGGCTCCTACAGCGCTGGAGAACTCTCGACGCGCGACACCGAGGCCATCGTGCAGACCATTAGCGC
>JBEKMM010000067.1:0-1065 GCA_050008515.1 Candidatus Limnocylindrales bacterium | reverse complement strand
GAGAAGGCGTACATCGCGTCGATGAAGTCGGATCTGCGCAACCTGATCACCGCGCAGGAGGCCTACTTCGCCGACAACGTGACCTACGCGAGCACGACGACGAACCTGAACTACGGCATTTCGGCCGGGAACACCATCACGATCGGGACGGCGTCGGGGACGGGCTGGAACGCGACGTCGAAGAACAACGCGACCCTGAAGACCTGCGGGATCTACGTGGGCGCGGCGACGCCGCCGGTGACGGGCGAGGCTGAAGGCGCACCCACCTGCCAGTAGGACGGCGGTTCAGATGAGGGTCAGGCCCGGGCTCGCCCCGGGCCTGTCGCCGTCCCGTTCCATTCTCTTGCGACGGCACGAGAGAATGGCCCCCCGCGCGAGATTCGTTGACAGCGTGGTCGGACGGTCCGATCAGCGATAGACGTCGCCGCGCTTGCCGATCTTGACGACCACCACGGCGCTCTCTGCGTCGTCGATCGTATACAGAATCCGGTAGTTGCCCTGGCGCAGCCGGTACTTCTCCTCGCCGGTCAGCTGCTCGGCTCCGACCGGCCGTGGAGTGGCGGCGAGCACCTGGATGCGGCGGATGACGCGTCGACGTTCCTTGAGCGGCAGCGCCTCGAGCTCTCGAGCTGCAGACCGCTTGATGAGCAGGCTATAGCTTGCCACGCCGCCGCAGGTCCTTGAGGACGGCTTCGAACGCGAGGGCGGGCTCGTGGGCGCGGGCCTCGAAGGCGGCAAGGTCGGAGGCGTCTTCCGCCAGGCTCTGGCGCAGGGCGGCGTTCACGAGTTCCGAGACGCTCTGGTCTGTTTCGGCGGCCTTGAGGCGCAGGGCGCGATGGAGGCTCGGGTCGAAGTACACCGTGGCGCGCTTGGCGGTTGGCATGGAGACACTATAACGCTATGACGTTATAGCGTCAAGCTGGGGGCCGTGCCACCGTGCCGGGCTACTCGTCGCAGACTTCCCGGAAGAAGGCGGGGAGGTCCACCGTCAGCGGCGCGTCGGCGCCCGCCGGCTGCCACGTCAAGGTTCCGTCGAGAATCTCGGGCCGCTCATCGCCCGGGCGC
>JBEKMM010000066.1:0-1088 GCA_050008515.1 Candidatus Limnocylindrales bacterium | reverse complement strand
CCAGTTCGGGTCGAGCATGACGTGGGCTTCCTTGGAGGCCTTGTAGCAGTACGGCGAACCCCGGTCGAGGCGGCAATCCTCGCCGCGCTGACACTCGAGATCCGTGCAGTCTTCCTTGCGAGTGACGACGTTCTCGCACTTGCTCCTGTCGAAAAGGGGCGCGAGCCGGCCGTTGAGCTCGACCGTGTCCGCCGGCAGATAGAGTTTCCGCTCGACCGAATCCGCGACCGCCCGGCCGCCCGCCAGACGAACGAAGACGATGTCGTTCGCCTGAAGCCTGAACCGGGCGTCCCCGAGGAGCTCGAAGAAGAGCTCTGTTTTCTTCGTCCCCGGCGGGCCGGCCAGGATAAGCCCGTCGCCGCCCGGCGTCGCCGCCGACATGCCGCGCACGGCTCCCGCGCCCCCGGCGCCGGACATCCGTTCGGCGATGTCCATGACCAGCCCGAGGGCCAGGCTCCGCAGGGGCCCGTAGCCGTCCGTGTTGACGAGGATCCCCGTTTTTGTCTCCGGGCTATAGAACGCCCGGGGCTCCCGCCCGGCGATCCCGTCGACGGCGTAGATGATCCCATGGGGCTCGAGGTCGGCCTCGAGCTGGGCCGGGAGCCAGTTCTCCGTCCAGAAATCGTTGAGGTGGCCGACGTTGGTCCGGAGCTGGACGATGGCGCCGTTGATGTTGGCGTTCCACTCGTACCGGCCTTCATAGCCCAAATGCCCGTCCATCTCGGCCACGAGGGCATCCCGCATCCGGAGGTCGGTCCCGGCCTCGACGGGCACGGATTTCCTGACCCTCGTCACGGTATTGTTGAGGGACACGTGCTTGACCTTCCTGGCCGTCTTGAGCTTCGCCAGCGCCTCGACGATCCGGTCCAGGCTCTTTTCCAGGTTCTCCATGGACGTGGCGTAGGACAGGCGGATGTGGTCGTCCGCGCCGAAGGAATCGCCCGGCACGATGGCCACCTTGGCTTCTTTGAGCAAATAGTACGCCATGCCGTAGGAATTCCGGATCCGGGTGCCGCCGAACTCCTTGTCGTAGAACGACCTGACATTGGGGAAAAGGTAGAAAGCGCCCTGGGGCTTGAAGCAGGAGA
>JBEKMM010000065.1:0-1091 GCA_050008515.1 Candidatus Limnocylindrales bacterium | reverse complement strand
GGTCCGGGCGGGCTGGCAACGGCGGTCCACATGGACTCGTCCATGGCCTCGGCGATAGTCTCTGGGCCGTGCGGGTCGGCAAAAGGGTAGTACGCCTGCTCGAAGTACAGCGCTCCGTCGGGCATGCGGGCAATGATGCGGCCGCTCTTGGAGCGTAGGACCCATTCGCCCTTGTCGCGCTCCGGGCGTGCCCACACCGGCATCTGACAGGGCGTGCCATCGGGCAACGTCCAATCCACCCAGGCATCGTCGTCCAAGGCGAAGGCCCGCCCGAGTTCGACGGTGTCCACGCCGAAGAGTTCAAGCACATCCTCGTCCACGATGGCCAACTGCTGGACGGGGTCGTAGACCCGGACAGGGGTTTCCGCCAGCCCGAGAAACTTCCGTAGTTCTGCGTAAGCAATCGCCGCAATCCCCGACGAGCGATGCCCCGAGAGGTCCACGGGCACGCGGTCGGGTTCGCGGTGGTCAAGCGCGGTGAGTACGCGTTCTCGCGAGTCCATAGGCTTCTCCCTCGCGCCGCAAGAAATGCTTGCGGAAGTCTACCACGTCGCCAGCGTCCCGGCGCAGTCGCTCCACTCCCGGGAACGAGTCGCTTGAGCCGGATGGATGCCGGATGCTATGCTGCCCCCGCACTCGAGATCGATCCGGATTCAGGAGGGACCTCCATGAGGCAGCGAAGACTGGGCCATAGCCCGTTGACGGTCTCGGCCCTCGGCCTGGGATGCATGGGCATGTCCGAGTTCTACGAGCCGGCCAACGACCAGGAATCCATCGAGGTCATTCACCGCGCGCTCGATCTGGGCGTGAACTTCATCGACACGGCCGACATCTACGGCCGAGGCCGCAATGAAGAACTGGTCGGCAGAGCGCTCCAGGGCCGGCGCGACGAGGCCGTTCTCGCCACGAAGTTCGGCAACGTGCGCGACGCCGAAGGCCGTTTCCTGGGCATCAACGGCCGGCCGGAGTACATCCGCCAAGCCTGCGACGCCAGCTTGCAGCGCCTCCGGGTGGAAACCATCGACCTCTACTACCAACATCGGGTGGACCGGAACGTGCCGATCGAGGAGACCGTCGGCGCCATGGCGCGG
>JBEKMM010000064.1:0-1139 GCA_050008515.1 Candidatus Limnocylindrales bacterium | reverse complement strand
TCCGGCCAGCGGCGGCGAGCCCAGTTGCCCACCAGGGGAACGACCAGGAATAGGAACGCCAGGACGCACAGGGCCACCGGCGGTCACCGCAGCGTGATCATCACGGAGCCGACGCCGATCGACTCGACCTGGTACTTCTCCGACAACCCCTCGGCGTCCTCCTCGAGCTGGTCCATCAGCAACCGCTTGGTCACCGGCAGCTGGTGCCACACCGTGGTGCGCCACTCGGTGGAGATCTCCTGGTCCGGGGTGTAGAAGGTGTGCTCGAAGCGGACGATGTACTCCGGTGACGCCTGGCGCTCAGCCCAGGGGCGTTGGTCCAGCTCGTTGGCCATCATCCCCGAGGTGATGCCCTGGACGTCACTGGCGGCTGCGAACGCCGCGGCCGCGGCCAGCTGCGAGCCGGCGAGACCGCGCAGCACGTTCATGTCCATGATGGTCACGCCACTCAGCGGCGAGCCGGCCTGTTCCAGCGCCGCCGTCTGCACGGCGGACCAGAGATCATGTGTCGACACGCCGCCGGCGGCGCCGGCAAGGATGAATCCGTAGAACTGTGACAGCGCCCGAAGGCTACTCGCCGCCATATCTCTCCCAGCCCAGCTGCGCCCAGCGGACGAACTCGAGCGGCCCGAGACGGTCGAGGGCCTGGCCTTCCGCGGGGGTCAACCAGGTCCCGACCGCCTCGCTCATGGTTGTACCGGGCGGGGGCGGCTCAGCCGCCCTCGCCGTCAGGTCCCGGCCCAGATTCCAGGCCAGCGTCTCCGATTGGGTCCACGGCCGGGTCCGACTCCGCCGCCGGCGACGGCCGATCGTCCTCCCCTCCGTCATCGGCCGCCCCCTCCGGCTCCGATGGAAACGGAGGCGCCGGCGCTTCCGCCGGCTCGTTCTCCGCCTCGGCCAGCGCATCCCGGCCGGCCTCGGTCAGCTCGATCCGCTCGGCCTCCTCCAGCAGTTGCTGCATGAGGCCGGTGGCCCACCCCGGGAAACATCCGAAGTCCAGGGTGACGGTGTCCCCCGTCGTGGTGTTGGTGATGATCAGGTCGGCCACGCGGCCGCAGCCGTTGGCACAGATGAGGGTGCGCGCCATCAGGCCGTCTTCGCCTCCCTGGCCGCCCGCACCGCCGCGTCGCGGGCCTCCT
>JBEKMM010000063.1:0-1378 GCA_050008515.1 Candidatus Limnocylindrales bacterium | reverse complement strand
TGAGCGAGACGCCGTCCGAGGATGAGGTGTGGGTACCGGAGCGGAGGACCAGGGTGTCGAGATCGAGCGTCATGCGAGGAGCCTCTGTGCTAGAGCCTCTGTACCGAACTACGGCCGGGAGCGGCGCCGCGGAAGGGCTGCACCGCGACGTCCGGCCCCGACTCGGCATCGGACGTCGGAGGAGGCGTTGTCAGCGCGGGCGCTCTCGAGGGGCTCGTCGCACGCGCGAAAGCGCCGACGAGAGCATGGGCCTGATCGAGACACTCCGCACGGCGACCGCGGGAAGGGACCACAAGCGGTGGCCCGTGGCGTGGAGCTCGTGAACGGCCAGCACCCGAACAGCGCCCCTGCTGATGATGTCGCCGTGCTCGAGGCCCTCGGAGCAGCCCAAGAAAGCGGCGCCGTCCCTACGGCGTGTTCGGCGCACCATCGACGCGCCACATTTGGGACAGGTCGGTTGGTCTCGTGGTCCGGACATCGGACCCCCTTCGATCGTTGTGACTCTGTTTGCTACCTCGCCCAGGCCTTGAACACGGCTTCGCGCTCCTGCTTGACGAATGCCGCTCGGTCTTGGCCTTCCTGATACCGGCCCAGGTCCCTCGCGCACATGAAGAAACCCTCGCCGGGCATCGTGGCTCCCTTGTGGACCACGATCACGCTAAGGAGCGGCCGTCCGGCTTGGTGCTCGGAGCGATTGATATCGTCGAGCCGATTGCCGACCACTCTCCGGTTCAAGCCCGTATCGCTGTAGGTCATGAGTTGCCGGCGCGCGGCATGCTCGATTAGCAGCTCGCGCAAATCGCCTAGGACCTCGTCCACCGTGCGCATCCCGCTCTGTCTCTTCAGCCGCCGATCGTCCCCACTCCTAGGCGGCGCAGAAGCCCGAGCCCGACGGCGGAGTCGGGTCAGGGCAGCCGCGACGTCGTCCCTTTGTGGCCCGCTGGCGTTTGCCCGTTGCAGCGCCGCCTTGGCCACGAGGGCGGCCCCTGGCATGTCGGCTGCACGCTCGATCGTCCGTACGGCGAACGCGCCGAGGCGGGGGTCGGAGAGCCACGGCTCCAGCCGCGCGATGGCCTTGACGCCGAAGGCCGCGATCCGGTCACGGGATTCGATCCGGACCCCGGCGTCAGCGGTAGCGGCTTCGCGGAGGAGCGTGTCGAGGTCGTCCACTCGATCAACGGTACTCCGTGCACTCGAGCGAATCTGGGGCAAGCGGCAAGCTTGACTAAGGGGTGTTCAAACCGAGGATGCCGGGCTGTCACTATCCAGCTCTATGAAAGGGAGCCTGCGGTCAAGCTGGGTACCTCGCATCTGATTTCGGCCAGGCCGGCCTCACGGACCGGCGGACTGATCGACGTTTCGAGCAGCGCTCATTTCT
>JBEKMM010000062.1:0-1398 GCA_050008515.1 Candidatus Limnocylindrales bacterium | reverse complement strand
TGCCGGCGAGAGTCGGCGTGCCGCTGATCAGCCCGGCGGAGTTGATGGTCAGCCCGGGCGGGAGCGACCCGGCCGCAAGCGTCCAGGTGTAGGGCGGGGCGCCGTTGGTAGCGCTGAGCGAGGCCACATACGAGTACGGCACCTGCCCTGCCGGCAAGGAGGAGGCCGTGACCGTCAGGGTCGGGCCCGGGGCAACGGCTCGGGCAACCGGTGCGCCGGCAACCATCGCCAGAGCGACCATCAAGCCGGCTGCGAGCGCCGACATCCTGCGCCGCCGAGGCATCCGGGTCGGCTTCCGTATCACGGAACGCCTGGCCGGTCCTAGATGTCGAAACATGACTTCCTACCTCGGATGGATCGGCCACTCGCCGGCGATGATGCGCGACGGTCAGGTGTCGGCGGCAGCGCACAATGCTTCGACTACGCTCCCCACCCACCTGCCCATTTTGGCAGTGTGCTTCAAGTCGTTGTGGTAGGCCAGCAGGATGGCGGAGAGCGGTTGCGCCGCACCGTAGAGTGGGACAGAGTGGAGTCGAGGCGCCACCTCGCCCTCGCGCGACACTCGGGGGCGGGTTCGGGTTCTCCTTCTCACGACACCAGGCAGGCGTCACACTGGCGCCGTGACAATCCCATTGGCCGCCTTCACCACCTGCCCGGCCCCAGGGGGCGCCCTCCACGTGGCCGCAACCGCAAGAGGAATCGTGGCCGTGGATCTGGCCACGGAGACGGCCGACTTCGTAGATGGGTTGGCTCGACGGCTCCACGGAGCCGTGCTCCCTGCGGAGGATGGCGAGGTTCCCGCGGAGTGGCGCGCCTCTCTGGACGAAGCCAAGCGGCAGATCGGCGCGTACTTCGCTGGAGAACGCCAGACCTTCGACCTGCCCCTGGACCTGCGAGTCTCCGAGTGGGACCGCCTGGTCCTGATGGGCGCGGCTCGGCTCCACTTCGGCGAGACGGTGAGCTACGGCGAGCTGGCGCGCCGTATCGGCAGGCCCGGCGCGGCCCAGGCCGTCGGCGGCGCCATGGGCCGGAACCCCGTCGCGATCCTGATCCCATGCCACCGCGTCATCGGCGCCAACCACACCCTCGGCGGCTACGGCGGCTCAACCTATGCCGACCGCCAGGCCGCCCTCGACTTCAAGCGCCGTCTGCTCGCCCTCGAAGGGACGACCACGCGAGACTGATAGGCACGCACCCGCGATCCGGGGCGGTCCAGACTAGGCCGGCGGAGGCGTGTTCGGGGTACGGCCGTCAGGGCCGGAATTGGCGGGGAACAGCTTCTAGTGTCCCGAAGCGCAGCAGGCTAGGCAGTTCTGCCGTTCGCAGCTACGATTCGGTGCATGCCGAACCATCCAGCGCCCCCATTGACGATCAGCGAGTCTGAGCGAGCGTCGCTGC
>JBEKMM010000061.1:0-1405 GCA_050008515.1 Candidatus Limnocylindrales bacterium | reverse complement strand
GTTGGCGATGGCCCGCTCCATCAGCGCGAGGGGTTTCATGGTCGGGTGCAGCGGCGCCTCGGCCGGCCTTGGGATCTCCCAGACGTCGCCCTGGTCGCGATCGCCGCACCAGCGATGGGCCGACCCTTCACGCCAGCCATACCAGATCGGTTCATAGCTGTGTTGGTAGTCGGCGCGACCGAGAGTGAAGCGATCCTTGGCCCAGATGATCGTGTCGCTCCAGTGGCCACCTTCCTCGGCAAGGACCCGGCACAGCAGGGGCAGCTCCTTGGAGGACATGGCGACGTAGATCGCGCCGTCGACGTAGGCCAGGAGATTGTGGCCCCAGGCGCGCACGAAGGCCTCCCAGGCCGCCGGATCGAGATTGTCGTTGGCGATGCGGCGGCGCCGCTGGCCCCGACCCTGACCACCGTGGTCGCCCAGGGCAACGTTGTATGGCGGGTCGAGAAAGGCCATCGTCGGCCGTTCGCCGGCCAGGAGCCGCTCGATGTCGGGGCCCCTGGTGGCATCGCCGCAGAGGAGCCGCTGCCCTCCGAGGCGCCAGAGCTCGCCGGGCTTGGTCCGCGGCTCCCGGGTGGCTGCCTCGAGGGCTTCAGCGAGATCGAAGGTCTCGGGCTGGTCGCGCTTCTCGCGGACCTCGAGGCTCCGCAGCAGATCGCGAACCTCGTCCTCCCCGAACCCGGACAGGGAGAGATCGACGTCGGCTGCGGCCCCGAGCTCGCCGAGGATCCGGGCCAGGAGGGCCTCGTCCCAGGTGCCGCCGATCCGATTGAGGGCCAAGCCAAGGATACGGGCCTCCTCGAGCGATAGATCGAGCCAGACCACCGGCGCGGTCCTGAGACCCAGTCGGCGGGCCGCCACCAGGCGCTGGTGGCCACCAATGACCGTTCCGTCCGCTCGGCGGGCGAGGATCGGGGAGACGAACCCGAACTCGCGGATGCTGCGCTCCAGAGCGTCTAGTTCGGCATCACCGATCCGTCTGGGGTTGGCCGGATCGGGACGGAGGGAATCGATCGGGACCTGCTCGATGACGATCGAGGTGCGGGCGAGGCGGGTCTTCGACCGGCGGGTCAAAGGCCCTCGGTGGAGGCGCAGGGGGGCGGGCGCCACGGCGGCGCGACCGGCGCCGGCGCCCGTTGGCGGACATGAAAACGCACCGTCCAGGTCCTCACTTGAGGTGGCACGGTGCTCGCTGGTGGCGGGGTTGGTCTGGACTATCGAGTAGTTTGTCAATAATACCTATCTAGCGGGTGACGGGCCACGATCGGCTTGGCTACATTGTACCTCGTGGCCGTGGACGGCCGAAGACCGACCCCTCGCCAGCCAGCTGCGCCGGCCCACGAGCGCCGACTCGGGCGGCACCGACTTCGGGTTCACCGCCGTGCACCGCCACGCGTGGAGCTGG
>JBEKMM010000060.1:0-1447 GCA_050008515.1 Candidatus Limnocylindrales bacterium | reverse complement strand
GCAACAGCCAGAGCGACACGATGCCGTTCTGCGGCTTGAGCAGGGGGCCCAGCATCAGCACCCAGCCCGCGCGCATCGCCGCAGCCAGGAGCAGCAGCGACGGGATCACGACGTTGCCGACGAACAGCCCCTGCGCGATCGGCGTCCAGATGAGCCCGAGCAGGGCCCAACGCCAGGCCAGGCCGAAGGCTCGCAACGACACGAGCACCGCCGCGACCGAGGCCGCGACCCAGAGCCCGTCCAAGAGACCGCGCGGCAGCTCCGCCAGCAGGCCGAAGAAGGGCAGCGTCGGCGGGGCATACAGGAACGGCAGGTACTCGAACCCCGCCGTCGGATAGCTGGTTATCGCGGTCGTCGCGTAGACCGCGGTATGGTCCGTGAAGTTGGCGCCAGCGATGAGATACAGGTGCAGGTCGCGGAGGCCGCCGCCCCCCTTCCAGTTCAGGTAGTCCGCGAGCAGAGCCGTCGCGAGGACCTCGAGGGCCATCACCTCGGTCGGGCTCAGGCGGCGGCGAACCGCCAGCGCCAACACTGCCACTGTGACGAAGAGGGCCACCCACGGGACGTCGTTGTGGCCGCCCGGCTTGAGGTTGTAGAAGCGCAGGAGCGCGAAGGCCGCCAGGGCCACGGGCCCCCACCACGCCATCGCCAGGGGGCCGACAGATGAAAGCAGCCGTCTCCAGCGCGCCGTTCGCGCCTTCCCTCCGTCCTCACCTGCTTGCATGCGCCAAATGGTGCCATACGCGGCCCCCCGACGGTGTTTGGGGGCGCACGGTCGACTCCCGCCGCGCTGCGATCAGCCGTCGCCGGCCGGCCATGGTTCGACGACGGAGCCGAGCGGGTGCAGCGGGCGGCGGCCCAGCCCATCGGCTGCCTGCTCGTCCGGCTGGCGCGCCATCCCCTTGACGAACCAGGCGGCCACGCCGATCCCGAGGGCGAGCTGGGGACCGGGCCACCAGCCGACGCACGTCAGCCCGGCGGCCAGCCAGAACCACTCGGCGCGCAGGCGCAGGAACGACGGAACGGCGAACACGAAGCCGTGGATGTAGAGCGCGGGCGAGGCCACGGCTGACGCAAGCCCGAGACGGGCCAGCCCCTCCCGGCCTCGCGCCCACAGGGCCGCCACCAGCGTGAAGGCCGCGACCGCCGCGAAGGCCCACAGCGGCAGGTAGCGCCCGAGGCCGACGCCGTAGAGGCCGGGCGAATACTGCATCGATTGCTGCAATGCGGCCAGTCCTTCGAGCCACTGACGCCACAGGTCAACCCCCGTCAGCGGCAGTGTCGCCAGCACGAGCACGACCAGGGCCAGGAGCCCCACGCCAAAACGGCGCCAGGCACGCTCGCGCAACAGCCAGAGCGACACGATGCCGTTCTGCGGCTTGAGCAGGGGGCCCAGCATCAGCACCCAGCCCGCGCGCATCGCCGCAGCCAGGAGCAGCAGCGACGG
>JBEKMM010000006.1:0-135635 GCA_050008515.1 Candidatus Limnocylindrales bacterium | reverse complement strand
CGGCACTCTCTCGGATCGTCGCTCCGCGGATCGCATCCTCTATGGCCAGGTAACCCGTCTAAACGAGCTTCTCGCTCGACGCCCGCTTGCAGCATTTACACAGGAGTCTTGACGGTGCCCGGGCGGCGAAGGCGGGCCAGCGCCTACGTGCGGCGCACCTGAACACCGCCGCCATTCCGCGCCCACCCGCCGCACAAGTGCCGGCGTTGCGCGATGATCGCAGCATGAACGAACCGCTTACGCTCGATCGGTTCTATTCCAGCCCCCGACTCTCCGGCCTGCGGCTTTCGCCCGAGGCCGGCGCCTGGTCGTCGCCGTCTCGCGACCGGGCCCCGAGGCCAACGAGATGCGGACCGCGCTCTGGCAGGTTGACCCGATGGGCGCCAAAGCCCCGCGCCGCCTGACGCGCTCCAGTGCCGGGGAATCGGCCGCCGCCTTCGCGCGCGACGGCTCGCTGCTGTTCACCTCGGCGCGCCCCGATCCGGACGCCAAGGCTGACCCGGACAAGAAGATCGCGGCCCTCTGGCGCCTGCCGGCCGAGGGCGGTGAGGCGAGTCTGCTGCTCGCGCCCGAGGGTGGGATCGAGGGCGTCGCCGCCGCCCGAAACGCCGACGCGATCGCGTTCGGCGCGCTCCTGCACCCCGCCGCTACCAGCCTGGAGGACGACGCCGACCGGGCGAAGGCTCGCAAGGAGGCCAAGGTGGAGGCCCTCCTGTTCGAGGATTACCCGATCCGCTTCTGGGATCACTGGCTCGCCCCCAGGCGCCAGCGCTTCCTCGCCGCGCCGCTGCCGGCCGATCCCGAGGCCCGGCTCGAGCCGACCGACGTGACCGGCGATCCCGGCCCGGTCTTCCTGGAGTCCGATTTCGACATCTCGCCCGACGGCCGAACGATCGTGACCGGCTGGGCCGACTGGTCGAACCTGCCTTCGACTCCGGTCGACCTGGTCGCCATCGACGTCGAGACCAGGGCCCGACGAACGCTCGGCCACGGCGACTTCTATTTCGGCCACCCGAAGGTCTCGCCGGACGGCCGCTTCGTCGTCGCCGTTCGAAGCAGCTTCGGCACGCTCGATCACGCCGCCGCGACGTCGCTCTGGCTCGCCGACCTGGCGACCGGCGAGGGCCGCGACCTGACGCCCGGGCTCGACCTCTGGCCCGAGGCCCCGGTCTGGGCGCCCGACTCGAGCGCCGTCTACTTCGTCGCCGATCGCTTGGGCTGGGTTGCGGCTTTCCGCGTCGATCTGGCGGACGGTAGGACCACGTGCCTGGTCTCGGAAGGGGCGGTCACGGACCTGTGCCCCTCGCCCGACGGGCAGACCATCTACGCGCTGCGGGCCACGATGGCGGCGCCCGCGCGGATCGTCCGCTTCGCCACCGCGGGCGAGAACCAGACGCCGGTGGAGCTGCCCCGCAGCATCGACGACGGGGGAGTGGCCGGACGCGGCCGCGTGGAGCGTCTGACCGCAACCGCCGCGGACGGCGCGGCGATCGGCTCGTGGCTCGTGATCCCACCGGACGCCTCGGCGAAGAACCCCGTGCCGCTGGTGGTCTTCGCCCACGGCGGCCCGATCGGGTCGTGGAACGGGTGGCACTGGCGCTGGAACCCGCATCTCCTCGTCGAGCGCGGGTACGCGGTGCTGATGCCGGACCCGGCCATCTCCATCGGCTACGGCCAGCGCATGGTCGAGCGCGGCTGGGGACGCTGGGGCGAGGCGCCGTACACGGACATCCTCGCGGCGCTGGATAAGGCCCTGGCCCGGCCGGACCTGGACGCCTCTCGGACCGCCCTCGCGGGCGGCAGCTACGGCGGCTACATGGCCAACTGGGTCGCCGGCCACACGGACCGGTTCCGGGCGATCGTGACCCACGCGTCGATTTGGGACCTGCGGCCGTTCCACGGCACTACTGACACGGGGGCCGACTGGGAGCACGAGATGGGCGACCCGTATCGCCAGCCCGAGCTGTACGACGTGCAATCGCCCGCGGGCCACAGCGGCTCGATCAAGACGCCGATGCTCGTCATCCACGGCGAGCGCGACTTCCGCGTGCCGGTGGGGGAGGCGCTGCGGCTGTGGACCGACCTGCGCCGCCACGGCGTCCCGGCCCGCTTCCTTTACTTCCCCGACGAGAACCACTGGATCCTCAAGCCGAACAACGCCCGACTCTGGTACGAGACGATCCTGGCCTTCCTCGACGAGCACGTCCTTGGCAAGGATTGGGTCCGCCCGCCGCTGCTCTAGCCGCGGCGCGGCAGGCGGCGACCGGCACGGCGACCAGGGCAGGGTCCGGCTCCGGTCCGTCGTCGCCCGTCTTCCCTACTACGCATGCGATGAGTACTAGGTTGGAGGCCCGGCCGTTCGGAGGCCCGGCAGGCTGTTCGTGGCCCTCATCCACCCTCAAGTGGGGCCGCCACGACCCGACTTTGTGCGTGGATCGGGGCGTTGAGCCGGCTTCCGAGGTCGCCAGGCCACAAACCGGCGGCTGTGGGGCAGCGGTCCGCCACTTAGTACCCAGCCCATGCGTGTTGAGGAGAAACCCGGCGAGCCCGCCGGCCCCGCCGCGCCCCGCCCGGCCGGCCGGCCCGGCCTGCGCGCGCTCGCGGCGCGGGTCCAAACCGTTTCATTTGCGATTCATTTGGGGCGCGTCGGGGGCCGAGGTCTTGGACATCTCCCCCTCAGTCCGGTAGCTTCTACCTCGATCCTTGCATGAGGTTTCCTGAAGCGGCCGACCAGGGGGAAATCTGGGAAAAGGCCGCCACACATCACTCAAGAAGGTCGATAGGAGCCCACATTGACCGCTCGCCAGAATGCCATCGAGGCGATTTCCAATCACAAGGTTGCCTCCACCCAGGACTACCTCGAGCACGCCGGCGAGGACATCTACGGCGAGTACGTGTTCGGAGAGGCCGCTCAGCGCCAGTACCTGGCCAAGCCGGCCTTCAAGAGGCTGCGCCGCACCATCGAAGGCCTCGAACCCTTCGATCCGGCGATCGCCGACGCTGTTGCCCACGGTGTAAAGGAGTGGGCCATGGCACATGGCGCCACCCACTACACCCACTGGTTCGTGCCCATGACCGGCGGCAGCGCCGAGAAGCATGACTCTTTCCTCAGCCCCATCGGCGAAGCCCAGACCATCGCCGAGTTCTCGGGCAAGGGCCTGGTCCAGGGCGAGCCCGACGCCAGCTCGTTCCCCTCGGGCGGCATCCGCTCCACCTTCGAGGCCCGCGGCTACACCGCCTGGGATCTGACGAGCCCGATCTTCCTGCAGGTCGAGCCCAACGGCGTGACCCTGACCATCCCTACCGCCTTCGTCTCGTACACCGGCGAGGCCCTGGACCACAAGATCCCGATGCTGCGCTCGCAGGAGGCCCTGGGCAAGCAGGCCCTCCGCGTCCTCCGATGGTTCGGCAACACCACCGCCAACCGCGTCTTCACCCAGATCGGACCCGAGCAGGAGTACTTCCTGGTCGACCGTCGGCTGGCCGAGCAGCGCCCCGACCTCATTCTCACCGGCCGCACCCTCTTCGGCGCTCCCTCGCCCAAGGGCCAGGAGCTCGAGGACCAGTACTTCGGCACCATCCGCGAGCGCATGCTGGCCTTCATGATGGATCTCGACCGCGAGCTCTGGCGCCTGGGCATCCCGTCGAAGACCCGCCACAACGAGGTTGCTCCCGCCCAGTTCGAGATGGCCCCCGTGTACGAGCCCACCTCCGTCGGCTCCGACCACAACATGATCGTCATGAGCACGATGAGGCGCCTCGCGGCCAGGCACGACCTCATGTTCCTGGCCCACGAGAAGCCCTTCGTCGGGATCAACGGCTCGGGCAAGCACAACAACTGGTCGATGGGCACCGACGACGGTGAGAACCTCCTCGACCCCGGCCACAACCCGCACGACAACGCCCAGTTCCTGGCATTTCTGGCCGCAGTCATCCGGGCCGTCAACGTCCACGCGGACCTCCTGCGCGCCGGCGTCGCCGACGCCGGCAACGACCATCGCCTGGGCGCGAACGAAGCTCCTCCGGCCATCGTCTCGGTGTTCCTCGGCGCTCAGCTCGAAGACGTTGTCGAGCAGCTGGAGAAGGGAGCCGCCTCCACATCCAAGACGGGCGGGTCCATGGAGCTGGGCGTGACCAGCCTGCCCGTGCTGCCCAGGGACGCGACTGACCGCAACCGAACCTCGCCCTTCGCCTTCACCGGCAACAAGTTCGAGTTCCGCGCGGTTGGATCGTCGGCGCCGATCTACTGGCCCCAGACAGTGCTCAACACCGCGGTGGCCGACTCCCTCGAGAAGCTCGCCGACGAGCTCGACAAGCTCGAGCCCTGCGACTTCGCCGGGCTGACCAAGATCCTGTCGGCGATCGTCAAGGAGAACAAGCAGGTCCTGTTCGAGGGCAACAACTACGCCGAGGAGTGGTACGCGGAGGCCGCCCGGCGCGGACTGCCCAACTTCAAGAGCACCGTTGACGCCCTCCCGGCCCTGGCGACCGCGAAGGCCAAGAAGGTGTTCTCGCGCTTCGGCGTCCTCTCCGAGCGCGAGCTCGCGGCCCGCGTCGAGATCAACTGGGAGCGCTACGTCAAGGTCTCGAACATCGAGGCCAACTGCGCTCTGGACATCGCAAAGACCATGATTCTGCCTGCGG
Organism: Candidatus Limnocylindrales bacterium; assembly: GCA_050008515.1. Taxonomy (GTDB): domain Bacteria; phylum Chloroflexota; class Limnocylindria; order Limnocylindrales; family CSP1-4; genus Fen-1039. The sequence goes on along the minus strand of JBEKMM010000006.1, from coordinate 130,991 downwards.
CAGCCGCGTACCTGGGCCAGCTCTCGGCTGCCGGCACGTCGAAGGGCATCGCCCAGGTCGCCGCCAGGGTCGCGTCCCTGGCCGACCAGCTCGTCGACGCCATCCATGTCCTGGAGCATGCCCAGCACGCCGCCCACGAGGCGGGCTCGGTGCATGCCGAAGCCAAGGCTTTCAAGGACCAGGTCATCCCCGCCCAGGGCGCCCTTCGCGCCGTGGCCGACGAGCTCGAGACCCTCGTGGCCGACGAGCTGTGGCCGCTTCCGAAGTATCGCGAGCTCCTGTTCCAGTACTAGGGATCGAGCCGTGCTCGAGTCCTGAGCCCGCACTCAAGAGCCTCTCCGAGCCCCTGGCCGGAGGGGCTTCTTGTTGTCAGTCGGGCGTCGCCGCGGCGGCCGAACGAGCGGCGGCCAGGCCCAGCTCCATGTCGGCGCGCAGGTCCTCCACGTCCTCCAGCCCAACGGAGCAGCGCAGCAGGCCGGGGGCGATGCCCGCCTCCCGCAGGGCGTCCTCGTCCAGCTGGCGGTGGGTCGTGGACGGGGGATGAGCCGTGATCGTCCGCACCGCGCCCAACGAGGCGGTCCGCTCGGCCAGGACCATTGCGTCGAGGAACGCCCGTCCGGCTTCGCGCCCGCCGGCGAGCTCGAACGCCAGCATTCCGCCGAACACGTCGAGCTGCCGCACTGCCACCGAGTGGCTCGGGTCGCCCGGCAGGCCCGGGTAGTGGACCCGATCCACGCCGTCCTGCCCGGCCAGCCAGGCCGCCAGCTCGGTCGCCGTCTGGGTGTGGCGCTCCATTCGGATCGCCAGCGTCGGCAGGCCCCGCAGGACCAGGAACGCGGCCAGTGGTGCCAGCGCCCCGCCGACGTCCACCAGGATCGGGCGGATGGCCGCGATCCTCTCGCGGCTGCCGACCACGACCCCCGCCAGAACGTCGCCGTGCCCGGAGAGGTATTTCGTGGCCGAATGCATGACCAGGTCCGCACCGCGCTCGATCGGACGGCACGCGTACGGCGAGGCGAAGGTGTTGTCGACGAGCAGCAGGGCGTCGTGGCGATGGGCCAGCGCCGCGAGCGCCGCCAGGTCCGAGACCACGATCGTCGGGTTCGAGATCGTCTCCACGTACAGCACCGGCGCGCCGGTTCGCGCCAGCGCCGCGTCCACGGCCTTGAAGTCGCGAGGGTCGACGAACTCGGTCGCGATTCCCAGGCCCGAGAGCACGCGCACGAGCAGGTCGCGCGTCGTGCCGTAGACCGCCTTCGTGGCCACGATCGTCTGGCCGGCCCGAACCACGGACACGATGGCGGCGTGGATGGCGGCCATCCCCGTCGCGAAGGCGAGGCCCGCCTCCGCCCCCTCGAGCTCGGCCACGGCGTCGCCCAGGACTGCGGTCGTCGGGTTGTCGATCCGGCTGTAGGCGTAGCCCGGGACCGCGCCCGTCAACACGTCGCCAAGCTCGGCGGCGTCGGCCGTGGAGAAGGCCGCGGCCTGATATATCGGCACGCTGGACGGAACCTGGTTCACCTGGGGGGCGGTTGTCGCCGCCTTGATCGCGCGAGTCGAGAAGCCAGCCATGGGGGGATGCTACACCGCGGCCCGCCCGGCGCCGCGCCAGCTCAGGCGAAACCCCGGTCTCCGCGATCGCCACGATCTCGGTCGCCCTGCTCCCAGACGCCACGCTCGCCGCTTTCGGCGCGGTCCCGTTCGCCGAGCTCCCGATCGCCGAAAGGCCGGGCGTCCCGCGCGAACAGACGGAACCCCGGGGTCGAAACGGGCGTCGGATACGGCTGCGCGAGGAGCGGCGCCGTCGGGTCGTCTGGACTGCCGTAGCCCACGACCCTGTTCTTGCCCAGGCGCTTGGACGAGTACATGGCCTGGTCGGCGGCGATCATCAGCTCGTCCGCGGTCTGGCCATCGTCCGGAAACGACACCAGGCCGATCGAGAGGGAAGTCCGGATCTTCTGACCCCCAACGTCCACGATCATCTCCCTCGCAACCTGGCGGATCTTCTCCGCGACCACGTACGCGCCGGAAGGGTCCGTCTCGGGCAGGAGCGCGACGAACTCGTCGCCGCCGTAGCGGGCCGCGATGTCCACGCCGCGCAACCCCGAGCGAATGACGTGGGCCACGCCGCGGAGGACGAGGTCGCCGTGGTAGTGGCCGTAGCGGTCGTTGATCGACTTGAGGCCATCCAGATCCAGCATCAGCAGGCAGAAGCCGCGCTTGAAGCGCCGGCTGCGCTGGATCTCTCGATCGAGCGATGTGAAGAAGTAGGCCCGGTTGTAGAGGTCGGTGAGCGAATCCACCGCGGACAGGCGAATCGCCGCTTCACGCGTTCGCCGCTGAACCCGTGAGATGGTCATGCCGGCGTAGGAGAGCAGCACCAGGGCCGTCAGGTTGATCGCGACTCGGACCAGCGCGTCCCTGGCGGCGGCCCCTTCGAGAGGCCCGGAGAAGGCGGCGATGGCATAGGCCACCGCTGTCTCCGCTGCGAGCGTGAAAGTCACCCTTGGGGAGCCGACGAGCGCCGCGGCGCCCACGAGCAGCGGGTAGATGAAGAAGAAGGCGCTCGACGCACCGCCGGTCAGCAGGACGAGCATCGTCAGGAAGACGATGGCGGCGCTTCCCTCCAGCACGATACGCAGCGCTCCCAGGTTTCCGGGGGGCACGAGCTCGTGGACGCCCAGGACGACTATCCCTGCCAGCGTCAGGATCACGAGAATCTGTGGCTCGACGGGCTGCCAGAGCTGGCTGATCGAAACCGTTACGAGCACGACCAGGATGGACGACCAGGCCAGAACTCGGACCGCGCGGTCGAATCTCTCGGCGGCGAGGGCCCCCTGCAGGACATCGTCGAGCTCCTCGTCCGAGGGGCGCAAGCCCCGGTGCGCCAGAGCGTCGTTGCGACCTCCCGGCCGGCGATCGCGCGCCAGGAGTCGAACGGACGGCGAGATCGCTATGCCCGAGACGGGCGACGCCCCGGGTCCCGCCTTGCGGTCGTCTGCGCGGGGTCGCCGTTGGATGTCTAGAAGGCGGCCGTAGAGCGGGCCGCGGCCCGACAGGGCGGCCCCGATCAACGCGGCCATGACCACCAGGGCTACGGTGGCCACCGCCAGTATCGCCACTAGAGGCTCGACGGCTTCCATTGCCTCTGACTCGGGCGCGGCGGACATGGGCAAAGCGGGGCGCCGCTGCATATTAGTCCCGGCAGATCCCGACTCAGTGTCGTCTGGGCGACTGCGTTGCGTTTGCGCAACAGCGCCGGGTGGCCCGTTCGCGCTAGCATCAAGCGATGGAAAGGCACTCCGAACGACTCGCGAGGCGCGAAATGGGGCTCGATAATGCCCGCGAATCGGCCCGCGACACGGCCCGCGGGCGACGGCTCGAGCACGCCCTGGCCGACGCGTTTCCGGACGTGACCGATGGGGGACGACCTGCATTCGTGCGCGCGCCGGGTCGGGTCAACCTGATGGGCGACCACACCGACTACAACGACGGGCTGGTGCTGCCCGCGGCGATCGAGCTGGACACCTGGATCGCGGTCCGCCGGCGCTCCGACGGGCTGGTTCGGATCGCGTCGCTGCAGTCGGGCGAGAGGGCCGAGTTCCGCATCGACGAGCTCGTCGCTGGCGCGGGCGCAGGGCCGCCGCGCGCCGGCTGGAGCGACTACGTCGCCGGCATGGCCTGGTCGCTGCGCGAGGCCGCACTCCCGGTCCGTGGCTTCGACGGCGTCATCGACTCGGCCATTCCGCGCGGCGCCGGCCTGGCCTGGGTCGCCGCGCTGGAGCTCGCCTCCGCCCTGGCGCTGCTCGCCGGGGAGCGGTGCGTGGCCGCGCCCACGCTGGCGGCCCTGGCCCAGCGCGCCGAGCGTGGCTTCCTCGGCATCGACGGCGGGATCGTGGACCAGTTCGCCAGCGCCGCGGGTCGCGCCGGTCGGGCGATCCTGCTCGACTGCCGCTCCCTCGAGAGCCGTTACGTGGCTCTGCCGGCGGGCGTGAGCGTCGTCGTATGCGACACCGGCTCGCCGCCCTCGTCGCCAGATGCGGTCGGCCCAGGCGAGCTTCGCGAGTCCGTCCTGCGCGAGCGTCGAGCCGAGTGCGGCCGCGCCGTGGCCCTGCTGGCGGAGGAGATCCCCTCGGTGGCGTCGCTGCGGGACCTGGACACGGCGACTCTGCGCAGGCACCGCCACCTGCTGTCCGAGACCGTCGCCCGCCGCGCGGAGCACGTCGTGGCCGAGAACGAGCGGGTCGTGGCGGCGGTGGCGGCCCTGGACGCAGGCGACCTCGACGAGATCGGCCGCCTTTTCGCCGCCTCCCACGAGTCGCTCCGCAGCCTGTTCGAGGTCAGCTCACCCGCCCTCGACGCCATGGTCGCGATCGCGCGGTCCGTCCCGGGTGTCGTGGCGGCTCGCATGACCGGGGCCGGGTTCGGCGGATGCACCGTCAACCTCGTCCGCGACGCGGCAGTGCCCGCCCTCGAGCGAGCCGTCGCCACCGGGTACCGCCGTCGGACGGGCCTGACGCCCCGCGTCTACTCCGTCCCAACCGTCGACGGAGCCGGGCCCGCCTGAGGCCGGTTGGCGCCGGCGAAGCCGGCCAGGATCGAGGAGAGCCGCTCGTACTGGCCGAGGTAGTTGTAGATCTGGGCCGATACCCGAATCAGCACGTCGAACTCGGTTGTGGGCGGCAGGTCGCCCGAGTCCACCAGCCACGGGCAGGGCCACAGCATCAGCGGCGCCTCGAAGCGGCGGCCGCGCAGTGCGGACTCGATCATGTTCAATCGCCGGGTCGCCTCGGCCCGAGGCCACGGGCCGCCGGGCAGTCGGACCGAGACCATCGACCCGATCATCTCGGCGGGCGCCTGGCCGGCCGTGTGCATGGCCTCGGCCAGAGTCTCGCCGGCGGCAACGGCCAAGTGGTGATCGAAGGCGATCAGCGACGCCCAACCGCCGGGGATGATCTCGGCGATGCCGTCGATGGCCGCGGGCCAGGTCAACCACGCGCTCGGGTCGAACGTCCCCTGCCAGTCGAACTCGAGCCGGAAGCGCGATCGATCCATTCGAGCGTCGTTTGCGCCGTGCGAGATCGACAGCGGCTTGATGAGGGCCTGGCGATCGCGACGGACGTGCAGGAAGGCCGTCCCTTTCGGCGGGCACATCCACTTGTGGCCGTTGCCGGCGTAGTAGGCGGCGCCGAGTTCGCCCAGCGCGAGGTGCAGCATTCCGGGTCCGTGAGCGCCATCGACCAGCACGTCGACGCCGCGTTCGGCCAGGGCGGGGACCAGCCGCTCGAGCGGCATGATCAACGCCGTGACGCTGGTGACGTGGTCCAGAACCGCCAGCTTCGTGCGGGGAGTGACCGCCGCCATGATGGCGTCGAAGGCTTCGTCGGGCGAGGAGATGGGGAAGGGGACTCGCGCCAGCACGACCTTCGCCCCGTCTTTCGCCGCGCCGTAGCGCACCGCGTTCAGGACGGCGTTGTAGGCGTGGTCGGTAGTCAGCAGCTCGTCGCCCTTCTCGAAGCGCAGGGAGCGCAGGACGGTGTTGACCCCGGTCGTGGCGTTCGTCAGGAGCGCCAGGTCGTCCGGATCGGCGCCCACGAACGCCCCAATCTCCGAGCGGGCCCAGTCCAGCAGGTCCTCCAGCTCGCGACCGAGGAACCGCACAGGATGGGCTTCGAGCTTGTCGCGCCAGCCCTTCTGGACGTCGAGCATAGCCTTCGGGCACGCGCCGAACGAGCCGTGATTGAGGAATGTCACGGTCGGATCCAGGGCCCAGTCGGCCGCCGGCGACGGGGCTCTCGAAAGCGGCGACTCCTTGTCCATCACCTGCGCTGCCGGCTCCTTGTCGAGAAAACGGTCGGCCTGAGCCACCCGAAAGGCGCGCCTCGACTCGGTGCGTGAGACGCACTCACCTCAGGGATCGGCCGCGGACGGCCTTCCCAGCAGGTGTCATCCGATTAGGTATTGCATCGACCCTAAGGCAGGCGTAGGTTGGATGCAATCTCGTACGTGCCCCGGTATGCCAGGAGGCCAGATGCGAGCGTCGATGACGGCCAGAGATGCGCGACTCAATCGCGATAACGGCGGGACTTCCCCGCTGACGGCCGATCCGGACTGCGACGTATCGAACCTGCTGTTCAGACCTCGGGCCGGCAATCTCAGCGGTGACACTCGAGCGGGCCTCTCCCCGCGGTAGGGGTCAGAGGCCTCTACCGCGACGCGAGTGCCAGGACCGGCGCGAATAGCGCCGGTCTTGTGCCATCTGGGGGCCGTCAGCCTTCGGGCGCGCCTACCCGGGCAGCGAAAGCCGGTTCGCCCGCGCGATCTCGCCGAGGAAGCGACCCGACGGCTTGATCGTCCGCTCCTGGGTCTGGCGATCGACCGCGATCAGGCCAAATTGCATCGCGTAGCCGCTGGCCCACTCGAAGTTGTCGAAGGCGCTCCAGTGGATGTAGCCCTGGAGCGGGATGCCGTCGGCGATGACCTCGTGGAGGGAGCGGAGACCGTCTCTGATGAACTCGATGCGCTCCGCGTCGTTGGCGGTGGCGACGCCGTGTTCGGTCACGACGATCGGCTTGCCGGGCAGGAGCTTGGCCGCTCGCCGAACCGTGGCCGCGACCGCCTGGGGGCGGAACTCGTAGCCCATCTGCGTGGTCCGGACGCCCGGATCGTGGCTCACGCCGGGACCCGATTCGCGCTGCCAGGAGGTGACGCGGTTGACGATGAGCTTCTCTATCTGCGGAACGGCCAGTGCCAGATTCGCCGCGATCCCGGCCGCGAGGGGCATCTCGAGCCTGGCGCGGGTGTACGTCTGAACGCCGATGAAGTCGTCGTCGACGGCGGCCTCGAGGTAGACGTCCTCCATCAGCCGGCGGGTGTACTTCATGATCGGTGCGCCGCCCGCATTCGACTCCCATTCCTGCATGGCGTTGGTCAGGCCGACTTTCGCGTCGGGTCGCAGCTCCTTCACGACGGAGCGAGAGACCTTGTGCGCCTGCACCAGCGCGGCTGTCGCGGCCTTCCAGTTGTCGACGCCGCTGAGCCCGGGCGGGAACGGGAACCCGCCGCCGAAGCCCCCGAAAGCCACCATGCCGGGCTCGTTGAGCGTGCAGTACCACCCGACCGTGTCGCCGAGCGCCTCGACGACGCGACGGGTGAACCGCTCGAAGGAGCCCATCATCGAGGGTGAGAGCCAGCCCCCGCGGTCCGCCAGCCACTGGGGCAGCGTGAAGTGGTTGAGCGTGACCATCGGCGTGAGCCTGCTCTTGCGGCACAGCTCGACCATCCTGCGGTAGTGGTCCAGCTGGGTCTCGTCGAACCTGCCTTCGGCCGGCTCGATCCGGGCCCACTCCACCGAGAAGCGATAGGTGTTGAAGCCTAGGCCGGCCAGCAGCGCCATGTCCCGCGGGTAGCGGGTGTAATGCTCAATGGCCGTTCCGCTGGGCTCCTTGCACGGCGTCCCCGGCTTGTGCTCGAAAGCCCACCAGTCGCTGTTGGTGTTGTCGCCCTCGACCTGGTGCGCCGCGGTGGCTGCGCCCCACATGAACCCGTCGGGAAACGCGATCTCGCTCACATGCTGAGCATAGCGGCCGTTTCAGGAAACTGTGGCACGATCCCCGCGCGGAAGGCGTCGCGACCTGCGTCAGGCCTCGCCGGCCAGGTTCTTCAGCGCTCGCTGGAATGCTTCCAGCGTATCGCGGCCGAAGAGGACGAAGACGGCGCATTCGGTCGTGTGCGCCTCGGCCAGGCCGTCGCGGACCGCCCGGAGCGCGACTGAGGCGGCCTGATCGAGCGGGTAGCCGTAGATGCCGGCGCTGATCGCGGGGAACGCGACCTTTCGGGCGCCCGCCTGGTCGGCCAGGTGGAGAGCCTTCTGGTACGCGGATCGGAGCAGCTCCTCCTCGCCCTGCCCGCCGCCGCGCCACACGGGCCCCACGGCGTGGACGATCCATCGGACTCCGTGCTCGGCGAGCCGTCCGGATGCGGTGATGACCGCGCTCCCGGTCGGGCAGCCGCGGTATCGAGCACGCAGCTCTGCCGCCAGCTCCGGCCCTGCGGCTCGATGAATGGCGCCGTCCACTCCACTGCCTCCGGCCAAATCCTGGTTGGCGGCATTCACGATCGCATCCACTCCGACCAGTGTTATGTCTCCCCACTCCAGCTCGATCCACGCCGGCGCTCCGGCGAGTCTGCCCACTTCGAGACGGTCGAGATCGCCCACGGGCCTAGCGTAGAGGACGAAGGCGCGTTTCGCGCGACTTCTCGGACGGCGCGCCCGATACTCTGCGCCATGGACGACAAGCCGCGGGTCCAGCTCGAATCGAGAGCCGCCTGGAGAGCCTGGCTGGCGGAGCACCACCGCCAGGAGTCGGGCGTGTGGCTCGTCACCTGGAAGCGGCGCACCGGCAAGCCCACCGTCGCCTACGAGGAGGCGGTAGAGGAGGCGGTCTGCTTCGGCTGGATCGACGGCGTGCTGGGCCGGGTCGATGACGACCGGTCGATGCAGTGGTTCGCGCCACGCAAGCCCAGGAGCACGTGGGCCCGAACGAACAAGGAGCGTGTGGCTCGCCTGGAGGCCGCCGGTCTCATGACCGAAGCCGGCCGCGAGGCCGTGGAGCTGGCCCGCGCCAACGGCTCGTGGGATTCGCTCGATGTCATAGACGCGCTCGTCGTGCCCGACGACCTGGCCGCGGCTCTCGCCGAACGACCGGGCGCGCGCGAGCTATTCGACGCCAGCTCGGCCTCGGTCCGCAGAATGGCCCTGGCCTGGGTCTACCAGGCCAAGAGGCCCGCGACGCGGGCAGCACACGTCGAGCAGATCGCTGCGATCGCTGGGCGCGGCGAGCCCATCTCGAACCTCTGGCAGCGCCGCGACTGACCGCAGGCGAGCGGAGAGGTGTTCCGACCCTGACCCCTCAGGCGCGGACTGCTTCCTGCGGCGCCGCCTGCTGCTGGCAGCGGAGGGGTTGGCAGGAAGGTGGTCGGGGCGGTGGGATTCGAACCCACGATCTCGTGCTCCCAAAGCACGTGCCTTGCCGCTAGGCCACACCCCGGCAGTTCAAGCGTGAGTATCGCAGAATACTCGACGTTCCCCGCATTGAGGTCGGAGCTTCAGCGCTCGCTCACGCCTCCAACTCTGGAGCGGCCCCCAGGGTCAGCTCGCGGGTGCGGTCTGGAATTGCGTCCCCGATCCAACGGCCCGGCCGTAGTAGACGTCGACGTCGTCGAAGTACAGGAGACCCGTCGGCACGACCGCCCACTTGCCCTCCTCCGGCGTACCGCTGAAGTCGCCGGTCGATGCGAGCCTGTACCAGCGGCCGTCGCCGATCGTCGCGTAGAGCGCCCCATCGTCCCCGTAGCCCACGACGACGCTGCCGTTGCTCTGCATCGCCCGAGTGCCGCCGGCGGTCTCGTCCGTGGTCCAGTGCGAACCATCGGCGGAGTGCCAGCCACCGATCTCGTCGCCGGCGCTGCCTCGCTGGACCTGGACCAACCACGGGGAGGACGTGTCGATCGGAGGCAAATCGGTGCGCGTCCAGGTCAGCCCGTCGGGTGACGACCAGGCCCGATGGAACCCACGCACGCCATCCTCGATGGTTTCGCTGCTCTTGTCGGGGACCAGGCCGCTGACGAGGAAGCCCTCGCGGGTCGTGGAAATGGTGGTGTCGATGGCGGCTGCCATGTCGGCGGGCACTGAGGCGGCCGTCCACGTGGCGCCGTCGGTACTCACGTAGGGCACCGCCGACCTGTAGGCCTCGTGCCCTTTGGCCGGCGAACCCAGCATCAGGACCACTCGCTCGCCGTTGCCGGCGACGCCCTCGAGCCAGAAGTCGGCAAGAGAGCCCTGTTGCCAGGTAACGCCGTCGGTCGAGTACTGGACCGTCAGATTCCACAGTTCGCACGTCGTCCCCGTGTAGCACCCGTAAGAGACGGACACGAGCGCGTCGCTGGTCGCCCATAGCTGGGTGCCGGAAGCCACCTCGGAAACGCGGTTCCAGTGGATCGAGTCGTCCGACTGCCAGATGCCGAAGACGTTCGTATAGAGCCGGCCGTGCCACGACTGCACCTGGAGCCCCGGGAAGCCGTCGCTGCCGCGGGCGAAGGAAGTGGCGGTGATCTTCTGCCACTCCAGACCCTGCCAGGGCCAGCCGCCGGGCGCGGTCGCGGCGGCGGTCGCGGGTCCGTGGGTGTTCGGCCGGACGGCGATGAGGAGTGCCGTCGCGGTCACCGCGATCACGGCCGCAGCCGCGAGACCGACGAGCAGCGCCCGCCCGCCCGACCTTCGGCCGATCTGCCCGCGCCGGACACGCTCCAGCCGGACCGGCCCGGTCGCGATCGGGGCGGCCTCGCCGGCGATCTCCGCGACAAATCGGTACAGGCGAGCCGGAACCGGCGCGTCGCCGGCGGCATACCGGCGAAGCCGGCCCTCCACCTCGAAATCGATCGTCGGATCCAGGCTGTCGTTCATCGGCCCACCGCCTCCTGGCGGTCCAGCTCCTTGCGGAGCGTCTTGATCGCGTAGTGCAGTCGCGATTTCACAGTCCCGAGCGGGAGTTCGAGCCGCTCGGCGATCTCCTCGAGCGTCAGGTCGCGCCAGAATCGAAGCGCCACGACGACCTGTTGATCGGTGGGGAGCTCCCGCACGAGCCGTCCCATCGCGTCGCGCTCGAGGGCCTCTAGGAATGGGTCTCGATCTATCGAGTCGGCATCGTCGGCCGCATCGATATCGAGCAGCCGAACACCGTGGCGCCGCCGTAACCGGTCGCGGCAGACGTTCGTCACGATCCGTCCGAACCACGCCGCGAACCGCTCCGATTCACGAAGCCGGTCGCGAGACTGCCATGCCCGGCTGATCGCCTCGCAGATCGCGTCCTCGGCATCGGCCGCGTCGCCGAGGAGGTAGCCGGCGAAACGGTAACTCCCCGGCAGCTCGGCCTGGACGAGCTCGACGAAACGAGATGATCCCCTTGTCTCCAGGCCTTTCGTCCTCACGCTTCCAGTTTGCGCCACGGTGCCCTCGTTTTCGCGCCGCTCCATTCCTACACCCGGATCGACGCAGCAGCCATCGAAAAGGTTCGATCCCCGCGAGGCCTGCTTTGCCGGCCAGATCCTCCCGCAAGTTCAGGTCTACAGGCCGGTTCCAGCGCCGTCATCGATGCTTCTGTGGTGTCAGTAACGGATGAAGCGGCTTGGTTTCAGATGTACGCCGAGCGGGCGCCAAGGCGAGGGCGGAGTCTGTTTCGCGTCTGCGAAGACGAGCCGAGTAGTCTCCACATCGCACAATAACTGGCGGCTCCTTCGCTCTCCTCAAGAGCCTGTTCTCACGCTCAGAAGCCCCTCAGCTCCACCGCTTATGGTCCGGCGGCTCCCAAAGCACGTGCCTTGCCGCTAGGCCACACCCCGGCCCGGACATGATACGGCCTGGTCGGGCCTCGAGCGCCACCGCGAAGACCGAGGCGGCGTCTCATTGGCAGCGGAAGCGAAGACACGCGGTCCGAACCCTGGCCGCCGGGATCGCGTCGAGCCACTGGCGAACCCGACCCGCCTGTCGCGTCCCGAGGAGCCTGAGATGCGGAGTATTCGTTCCGCCCAGGTATCGGTCAGCCGTGTGCCGACGGCGGTCGAGGCTGCCCCGCCCCGGCTGCAGCAGCCCGGCACGGAGCTTAGCCCAACAGACGACACGGTCGCGCGCCTGCTCGTCGAGCCCTTGACCCGGCGCCAGTTCGTCGCCGGGGCGGTCGCCCTCGGGGTCTCCGCGTCGGCCCTGGGAGCGGTCCTCCAGGCGTGCGCTCAGGCCGCCCGGCCGAGCGCGACTCAGAGCACGGCGCCGAGCCCATCGCCTGTCATCACTCCGGTGCCCTCGTTCGGCGGCACGGCGCCCGTCATCGACCCGACCCCGACAACCGCCACCTACGGCGCGATGCTGGAGACGAGTGGGATCGCTCCCGTAGCCGTCCCGTCGGCCGCGCTTCGGGCCCTCCTCGATGAGGTGGCGGCCGATGCCCGGATCCCGGTCGCCCCGGCCGTCGTGGACGGCCGCCGGCAGGCCCGGCTAACGGTGACCGCCGACGATCCCTCGTTCGCCTCGCAGGCGTACCGTCTCGAGGTCACCTCAACGACCGACGGGCCTGCCGTGACGGTTCGGGCCGGCGACGACGCCGGCGCCTACTACGGACTCCTCTCGCTCGCCCGGCTCGTCGTCGCCGAGGGCTCGACCCGCTGGCTCCGCGCGGCCACGGTCGGGGACTCCCCCGGCTTTGCCCGGCGAGGCGCGATCCTCGATCCCTACGTGCTCCCGGACGTCGGCGTCACCGACGCCTCGCGTGCGCTCCTCCTCCAGCGGGTCCGATTCGGAGTTCGCCACAAGCTCAACTTCGTCGATCTCCTCGACCGGACCCCGTGGCTCGAGCTCATGCGGTTCTGCGACGATCACCACGTCGAGCTCATGAACGGGATCGGCTACGAGGACCGGCTGACCGTGACGCCACGGGACCAGGTGAAACGTCAGCTCGACGAGTTGCTCGACGCCGGGACGCGGAGCTTCAGCTTCGACTGGGACGACATGCCGCTGACCGACCCGGTGGCGCAGGCCCACGAGCAGGCCGGCATCCTGCGCGACCTGTACGACTACGTGCGGGGACGCGATCCCGGCATCCGCGTCTCGGCCGTCTTCCCGCCCTACGCCCACGTCCCGGGCCTGAACCTCTCGGACAACGGGCAGCGCTACCTGGCCCAGATGCCTGGCGCGTTTCCCGCCGACGTGCGCGTCTTCTGGACCGGCGACGGTGGTGCCTTCTCGCCGACGGTCACGGCGGCCGGCGCGCGCGCCTATGCGACCGCCGTCGGCCACGAGATCGGCCTCTGGGACAACGACACCATCGACTTCTCGCGCGACCGAAAGCCCTGCAGCGGGCGGGCTGCCGACCTCTCAAGCGTTGCCCACACCTACATGGGCAACCTCGCCGGCGAGGCTGACTGGAGCGGGACGAACGGCGAGTTCGCCCTCCTGACATCTCTGTTCTATACCTGGAATCCGGCGACCTACGACCCGGCAGATGCGGCCTCGGCAGCCGAGCGGATCCTTGCGCCGGGTTCGTGACGCCGGGGCGGGGCTGAACCGGCTGGCTGCTGGTCCAGAGTGATCCCGGTGCTGCTCATGGCGCCACCGCGAAGACCGCGGCGGCGTCTCATCGGCAGCGGAAGCGAAGACACGCGGTCCGAACCCTGGCCGCCGGGATCGCGTCGAGCCATTGGCGAACGCCCCTCGTCCCTTAGGTCGGGCTGGCGGCATCTAGCACGGCCTTCGCGGAGGCGTCAGCTCACGCTCATCAATCGCACAATAATCGGCAGCTTCACCGCTCGCCCTCTCACGCTCGCCAGGCGCTCAGCTACACCGCTTATCGGCCGGCGGCTCCCAAAGCACGTGCCTTGCCGCTAGGCCACACCCCGAGCGGACCAATCATAAGGCGCGCGGCGTCAGGGGAGACAGTCGCCGCCGGCAACCACCTCCATCGGCACCGACACGACCGTGCGCACCTGGCGCGGGCAGACGCCGCAGTCCGACATCGCGTTCTACCGCGTCGAAGGAGCCGGCCACACCTGGCCGGGCGGCGATCAGTACCTGCCCAAGCTGATCATCGGATCGACCACTCGGTCGTTCGACGCCAGCGAGGCGATCTGGCGGTTCCTGTCCGGCCATCGCTTGGTGTCCTGAACCGGCGAGCTGTTTGAATCGAACACATGCCGGGAGCAGCCGCTCTGCTCGTTCGTCCCGCTTCTGTAGCTCGAGGGGTCCGGCAACCGTGACGCTCGAAGTCGCCGTCATCGCGCTGTACCGGGTTGTCGGGTCGCTGCCGGCGCTCAGGTGGCCGCTGGCGGGTGGGCTGCTCGCGATCTTCGTCGACCTGACGGACCTCTACTGGATGAACGTCCTGGATCTCGGCGGGATCCCGGACTACCAGCTATTCGACAAGCTCGCCGACCAGGTCTACCTCGCGGTCTTCCTGATCGTCGCTCTTCGCTGGACCGGGCCGGAGCGCACGATCTCGGTCTTCCTCTATGCCTTCCGAGTGGTCGGATTCCTGCTGTTCGAGCTGAGCGGCGATCGTGCCGCGCTGCTCCTCTTCCCGAACGTCTTCGAGTTCTGGTTCCTGTTCATCGCGGCGTTCCACCACTTCCGGCCGGCGATGGCCTGGACCCGATTGCAGCTCGCGGTGGTCCTCGTCCCGTTGGTCGGCGCGAAAGAGGTCCAGGAATGGGCGCTCCACTGGGCGCGCCTGTTCGACAACATCACCTTCCTGGAAGCGCTCGACCAGATCCGACGCTGGCTGCTCGGGCTGGTCGGGCTCTCGTAGTCAGCTCGGGATTCGCGTCGAGAGATCGGCCGCCGGATTGAAGACAAACTTCTTGCCGACTTGCCGCCGAACAAGCAGACCGCGGTTCTCGAGATCCAGCAGGTCAGTTCTGGCCGACTGGCTTGTGACCCGATGGATCGTCAAGTGCGACCGCACTGTGTACTCGGCATCCGCATGCCTCAGGGCATGGGTCAGGAGCGCGATCTGCCGGTTGTTGAGCGTGCTTTCGCGCAGAAGCCGCTCGGTCTGGCGAACCTCTTCGCGGCTCCGGCGCAGGTACGTCATGAGGTCATCGATCGCCCGGCGGATGACCGACAGCTGATAGAGCACGAAGTAGGTCGTATCCAACTCATCGGTCTCGACGTACAAGAACGACCTCGCGTACCTGGAGGGCGCGGCCTGGAGAATCCGCGAGATCGACAGGTACTCGAACATCCAATATCCGCTCGAGAGCATCGACCAGTAGAAGAGCGCTCTTGCCGTTCGGCCGTTGCCGTCTTCGAATGGGTGGTCGTAGGCGAGCCAGAGGTGCAAGAGGATCGAGCGCACGACGGGATGCAGGTAGCCGCCGCCGGTCTCGCCGTTGGCGAAGCGGCACATGGCGTCCATGCGCGCGGGCAACTGCTCTGCCGGAGGAGGGCTGTGGACCAGCTGTCCGTCAGGGTCGTAGACGCCGACGCGGACCTCTCCGGGGAGTTGAGGTCTACCAGCGCTCGCAGGATCGTCCAACGTTCCTTCGGTCAGAATCCGGTGGAGTTCGTAGACGAGATCAGGCGTCAGAGGGTGCTTCGCGACGTCCGAGATCCGAGTCATGGCACGGTAGTTGTTGAGGATCATCCTCTCGCTGCGGTCCCTCGGCGATCGGCCCGTGCGGAGCATGTCCTTCGCGACCTTGCGAGTGGAAGTCGCGCCTTCGAGCTGGCTGGAGGTAATGGCCTCTTCCATCAGGGAGCTGACGAGGTACCGGCTTCTGGCGCTTGGATCGGTGACGCCCTCGCTGACTAGGATCTGACCGCCGCCATGCTGGTCGATCCAGCGGAGGGTCTCCAGGATCTCATCAGTGAGGCAATACCCGAATGGCGCCCCGTTGGTCCCTTGAAAAGGCAGTGCGCGGCCGATGTGGTTGCGGGCGAACTTGATGGCCATCCACCACTCGTCCAGAGAGAAGCCCGCGGGTGGAGTTCGGTGGCGGAGCTGGTCCCAATGTGAATACTCGCCATCGACGGTTGGAGCGAGGCGGGCAGCCAGGATTACGGGCAGTCGTTGATTCAGATCGATCTTCGGAAGCAGTTCCTGCACCGTGGGTGCAGCGAAAGGAACACGCATCTCGGCCAGCCCTGGTTGCATCGCCAAATCACGACGATGTTAGCCGATCAGCCCTGTGGATCGCAAGATCTAGCCGGCATTAGGCGATCGAGGTGAGACGCCGACCGGCAAATGATCGGCAAAGAACGCCTAAGGTAGGCGATCGACGCCGAAGTCCGTCAGATTCGCTGCCTCCCGCCGCTAGAACTCCGTGATCCGCGTCGCCCGGTCCAGGTACTTAGCGCGGAACTCGGCGTTGAGGCGCAGGACCTCGGCTTCGGGGCCGATGAAGGAGCAGCGCAGGCAGTAGTACTCCGCTTTGTCCGTGTCGTAGAGCATGTCCATGTCGATCTCCCGCATCAGGCAACGCGGACAGCGGAAGTTCAGCTTGCCTTTTCGACCTTGAGCCATGTGCGCAGCTCTCCAGTCCCCCTGACAGTCTTCTTGATGCCGATGGTGTACATCGGTGAGAACGCCATCCCCTCGCGGAAGTAGCCTGCTGCGTCTTCCGCGTCCGAACGCATCGACAGCTTCGTGTCGACCTGGGGCACGAGCGCCTCGGCCGACTCGACGCCCTCGACGATCGCCTCGCGGCATTTGTAGGCGTAGTCGATCGATTGGACCCCGGACTTCCCCTTGAGCGCGAGCCGGACGCCCGTGAGATCCTCGGGGTACTCGGTCGTGCCGTAGCAGGCGGTGATGTACTCGTCGATGTCGACCTCGGCTTCGGGATCGGTCGAACCGACGATTCTGCGGACGATCTCGATCTCCCCGGTGCCCTCGGTCAGGCGAAAGATCGACTGCACGCCGATGGTGAACTCCTCGAACTCGATGTCGACCGGATCGAGCGTGACGACGCGCGTGTCGCCCTCCTCGGAGAAGGAGGCCTGGGTCCGGCAGGCGCAGAGGTCGACCTCCTCGCCGGCGTGGCTGAACTTGGCGCTCTTGACGGCGCCCTCGCCCGCGTAGTGAGTGAAGTACCCGGCCCGGAACATCGACTGGACGAGGAATGGGTAGGAAGCATCCTGGATGTGCTTCGTGCCCACGCCGCACGGCCTGATCAGCTTGGCCGCGTAGGGCCGCAGGTCGATCATGGCGCCGCCCTGGTTCATGTCGAGGCAGAAGCGCATCCACGGATCGGCGAACCAGAACTGCTGCCGCCTCGACCCGTACAGGATGTCCTTCCAGAGCGTGACTTCGGGACGCGTGTACGGACGATCTGCCCTGTACGTGTCGGCGAACTCGCTCATCGTCACGTCCACGGCCTTGCCCTCTTTCTTGAGCCGGCCGTAGTAGGCCATTCCGTCCTCGTAGCTCTTCAGGAGGAACTCGTAGTCGGCTTCCCAGCGTCCGTTCCTGCTCATCCAGCCGGGCCCGACGAACATCATGTTGTAGGCGTAACCGCGGTTGTACTTCGTCATCGCCCGGTACTGGTCGACGATATTCATGAAGTAGGGGATCTCGCGGTCCTCGTACACCATCCCGCGCAGGATGTTCTGCGGATGTGTGCCGTAATAAGAACCCGGCCCGTCGAAGACCGCCATCAGATCCCGCGATAGATGTGGGATCGCGACGATCCCGATATCGTCCGCCTCGTCCGACGCCGGGCAATGGATGTTGCGCTTCGACGGAATCCAGGGGTTCCACGGGCCGCCGTCGAGGAGCGTGTACCAGGAGTTGTTGGCGTTGTGGTACGCCTTGGGCCCCTCCTCCCAGCAGGTGGCCACCGCGGCCTTGACCATCGGGTAGCGCTCTTTGATGTAGTTGACCAGCTCGGCGTCCATGTAGTACGAGCCGGTCGAGGTTGGCAGGAAGCCGAATACCTCCTCGAACTTGCCGAAGACCTCGTCGACGATCCTGCGCTTGTCTTCCATCGAGAAGAGCCAGATCGCGAGCTCCTTCGACTTGAACTTCTCCCTGAACTGGGCGCACTGGATGCCGAGGAAGGTCGAGCCGATCTCATCGCCGAATTGGGCGTGGTGTTCCCTGGCGATCGCCACGGCCTCCTCGTTGAAGAGGCTGGCATACGTCATCTGGATCGTCGTCCGGATGCCGTTCTCGTGGGCGACGAGCTGCTGAGTGCGGAAGATGTCCAGCGATTCGCTGATGACCTCGTTCCGCGCGATGTCCTCGGCCCTGCCTTCCTCCGCCCCTTTCTGGAGGTACTCCGGCACCATCTCCGGCCGATGGATCACGGTCAGGAAGAAGGTCGTCATGGTGCGTCCCTTAGTGCGTGCGTCCTGCGGGATCGAATGATAGGGCGCCCGCGACGTCGGCATGCCGCGCGCCGGTCCCCCAAACGACAGCCGCCGCACACATCGCTCCCGTGGCGCCGCCGCCCGCGCAGCGCGACTCGAACCCGGCTTTCAGCTCGACATCAGGTAACTGACCGACGATCTGGTCCGCAATCGCCCGCTCTGTGCCTGGACACGGCGCCGGGCAGCGTCCCGAGCGCGGAATCGGGCGACGGCCGCCTTGCTGGGAAGGGTCTGCTTGAACGGATCGGCACACCTTCGCGCGCCACTCGAGACGGCTCTCTTGTGGCCTTCGGCGGATGGCCACGCTGATCTGCCCGGGACCCGCAGCGTGGCCCGGGCCCTACCGGAGGTGCGCGCGTCGCTTCGCGCCGCCGTCTCGATCGCCGCCTTCGTCGCGACCCTGGCGATCGCCGCGCTGAACGAGCACGCGCCGCTCGACATCCAGCCCGGACCGCTGGGTCGGGCCCTGGCCGCGAGCATGCCCCTGGTGGCCGCGTTCGTGGCCGCGTATGCCGTGGCGCGGCCGTGGCCCGCCTTCCTGGTCGTCCTGCTCCTCACTCCCTGCTGGGCCGCGGCGCAGGTATCGTGGGATCTGGGTTCCGTGCAGGTCATCCTCCAGACGGTCTTCATCGTCGCTCTTGCGCTTGGCCTGGCGCTCGAAGCCGCCGCCACCCATGTTCCCGCCGCCACCCATGTCCCCGCCGCCGTCCGGGCACCGTCCGCATTCGGTCCCGTGACGGCCGCTCGCAGTCGAGCCACGAGGTTCGCCAGTTCGAGGGTCGGGTGGATCGCGACCGTCGCGTTGCTCTGCCTGGCCACCCTCTCGACTTTGCGCTCGCCGGACCTCGAGTCGAGCCTGACCGTGCTGATGCACGGCATCTTCGAGCCCGTGGCGATGGGCGTTCTGCTCCTGATCCTGGCCACGAGCCGTCGCCGGCTGGCACTCGTATTGATCGTCCTGGGCCTCTCAGTCGCCCTGGGCGGAGCGTTCAACATGATCCAGTCGATACCGGCCTTTGGTTCGCTCAGCGCTCTCCAGGCCAACAGGCTTCTCTTCTCTCGGCTGACCTATTTCAACGTCGGACTCTTCGGCGAGATGCTGGCCATGGCGGCTCCTCTCATCCTGGGGGCGATTGCCGCCCGCCGCCAGCTCGGCCTGGGCCGCCTCGGCGTTGGCCTGCTGACGATTGCCCTGGCCGTGAGCGCGGCCGCTCTCTTCCTGACATTCTCCAAGAGCGCCTATCTCGCGACTGCAGGCGGGATCGTCACCTTCTTCCTGCTGCTCGCCACCAGCTGGCGCCGCCGCGCCTCGATCGTGCTCGTCTCTGTGGCGCTCTCGGCGTTCGTGGTTCCATGGCCGGCCCTCGTGCTGCAGGTTTCGCCGACTCTCGAGAGCGCCTACCGCACCACCATGGTCAAGATGGTCGGCGCCAGCCGGTACTACTCCTGGGACCCGGCCAAGCTCTCCGGACGCGGCTCGCTCGTGGAGCGGCTGCTGGCGACCGAAGCGGCGGTGCACATGGCCGCCGACCACCCGATCCTGGGAATCGGGTTGGACCAGTTCAAGAGCGACTACGTGGGCGGCTACAAGACCCCCGCGGCCCACCTCTCGCTCGACTCGGCGCACACATTCTGGCCGGAGGTTGCGGCCGAGCTCGGGATCCCGGCGCTCGTGCTCGTGGTGCTGATCTTCGCCTCCGCCATGCTGGCCCTGTGGCGCCTCTACCGCGCCCCGCCGGATGAGACGACGCGCCTGCTCGCCCTGACCGTGCTCGCCTCGCTGGTCGCGTGGCTGCTGGTCGCGACGGCCTTTGCCGGCGACATGTACCGGCCCTGGCGCAACATGTCCTCCGACTTCGTGATGATGGCCGTGCTGACCGCGGCCGCCCTGGCGCTGGCGCGCGGAGCGATCGGGCGGCCGGGCCAGAGCCGGCCCTCGCTCGCTCTCTAGCGACCGACCGGGATTCGCGCCCACAACGACGCGATCTCCGCCGCCAGCATGTCGCCGGGCGCGGTCACGAAGTCGTTGTGGGCGGGCCCCCGCACATTCCGAGGGGAGAGGCGTGGTAGAAGAACGCCTCCCAGGACCAGTGCGCCGGCGAGTTCGCCACGCCTCAGAAGCCCAGGTTGGCCAGGATCGCGTGCATGCGGCGCGCGGCGCGGCCGCGGTGGGAGATGCGGTTCTTGGCTTGCGCAGTCCACTCTCCCAGAGTCCGGCCGCCGGGCCGTTCCACCGCGGGCTCGAAGATCGGGTCGTAGCCGAAGCCGCCGTGACCGCGGGGTGCGGCGGCGATCCGGCCCCGCAGGGTCCCGTGCGCGAACCGGAGCGGGATTCCACCACGCGGTCCCCTGGCTTCGGGAAGCGCCAGCGCCAGGGCGCAGCGGTAGCGCGCGGCCCGTCGCTCCGGCGGAAGGCCCGTCAGCTCGCGGAGCAGCTTGACGTTGTTCTCCTCGTCCGTCGCGTTCTCCCCGGCGTAGCGCCGCGTTCGCACGCCGGGGCCGCCCCCCAGGGCGTCCACCTCGAGCCCGGAATCGTCGGCCAGAGTTGGCATGCCGGAGAGAGCCGCGAAGAAGCGCGCCTTCCTGGCCGCGTTCGATTCGAAGGTCTCGCCGTCCTCGATCGCGTCGCCGGGAATGCCAGCCTCGTCGAGGCCCACCAGCTCCGCGGCCAGCGGTCCCAGCAGCTCGCACAGCTCACGCAGCTTGTCTTTCGAGTGGGTCGCGACCAGCAGGCGCGACCGATCCGGCTCCCCCGCGGAGGTTCGGGGCCTCACCTGCGCCGCGGCCGGCTAGCGCTTTACCGAGGCGAGCGCCTCGGATTGCGCGGCGAACAAGCGCTCCAGCCCGCCGGCCGCCATGTCGAGCATCCGGTCGACGTCCGCCCGTTCGAAAGGCTTGCCTTCCGCCGTGCCCTGCAACTCGACGTACCGCCCGGCGTCGGTCGCGACGACGTTGAAGTCGACGTCCGCGTTCGAGTCCTCGGAGTAGTCCAGGTCCAGGCAGATCAAGCCGCCGAGGATTCCGACGCTGACCGCGGCCACGCGGCCGATGAGGCAGCGCTCCATGCCGTACGTGGTGAGGGCCGCGGCCAGGGCGACCCAGCCGCCGGTGATCGACGCGGTTCGGGTGCCCCCGTCGGCGTTGATCACGTCGCAGTCCACGGTGATCGTCCGCTCGCCGAGCTTCGCCGTGTCGACGACGCCCCGCAGCGATCGGCCGACGAGGCGCTGGATCTCGTACGTTCGCCCGCCGACCTTGCCCTTGGTGGCCTCGCGAATGCTGCGCTCGCTCGTGGCTCGCGGCAGCATGCTGTACTCGGCGGTGACCCAGCCGGTGCCCTTCCCCCGGAGGTGCGGCGGGATCCTGTCCTCGATCGTGGCCGCGCACAGGACCTCGGTGCCGCCGAGCTTGATCAGGCACGAACCCTCGGCCCACTTCTGGACGCCGAGCGTCATCGATATCGGCCGCAGCTCGGACGGCAGGCGCCCGTCGGCACGCTTGAGGGGTTGGGCCCCGATGGTCATCGTTCGGTCTCCTCGCCGCTCGTCGGCGCGTCCGCTGCCAGCCGCTCCACGGCGGCGGCCCGCTCTTCGACCTTGGCAGCATCCCACAGCGCGTCCAGCTCGGCCAGCCCCAGATCGCGCAGCTGGACGTCGCGCTCGCGGGCCATCCGCTCGACGCGGCGGAACCTCGAGCGGAACTTCTCCGCCGCCGCCCGCAGCGCATCCTCGGCATCCACTCCGTGGCGGCGGGCCAGGTTCGTGACGACGAGGAGCAGGTCGCCGACCTCCTCGCGCCTCTCCTGGGCCGTGGCGGCCGCATCCAGCTCGGCCAGCTCTTCGTGGATCTTGTCGATCACGCCGACGATGTCGGGCCAGTCGTAGCCGAGATGGGCCGCGCGCTCCTGCATCTCCTGAGCGGCGGCAAGGGCCGGCATGGACCGGGCGATGCCGTCGAGGGCGCTTCGAACCTCGACTTGGTCGACGGCCTGGTCGGCCGCCTCCTCGCGCTCGACCCGCTTGATCTGCTCCCACTGTCGGTTGACGTCGCTCGCCGTCTTCACGCGCGCCTCGCCGAAGACGTGGGGGTGGCGCCGGACGATCTTGCGCCCGATCTCCGCCTGGACGTCGGTCATGTCGAATACGCCGGCCTCGGCCGCGAGCTGGGCGTGGAGGACGATCTGCAGCAGCAGGTCGCCGAGCTCGCCGGCGAGCTCCGGCGTGGCTTCGTCGCCGAGGGCGTCGTAGACCTCGTATGCCTCCTCGAGCAGATGCTTCTTGAGCGAGACGTGGGTCTGCTCACGATCCCACGGGCAGCCGTCGGGGCGGCGCAACCGGTCGGCGATCCAGGGCAGTGCCCAGGGGCTCGCCGGGGCCAGCTCGGGCGCCACGGGACCCAGGTACAGGGCGCCCGCCAGCGCCGCCCCCGAGAGATCGCCCACGGTGGTCGTTTCGGCGACGCCGATCCGGCCGACGACGTGCTCGGCGGGGTAGAGGCGCGCCAGCACGGCCAGGGCCGCCTGGTCGGTCGGGGCGTGTCGTCCCGGCAGCGGCGCGACGGCGCCGTCGGCTGGCGCCGTCGCACGCAAGATGCTCAGCGGCACCAGGAGAAGCGGGCGTGACGGCTCGATCGGGAACGCCGCCAGGCGCTCCGGAGCGACGACCTGCAGACCGGCGGAGGCGTCCAACCCCCAGCGAATGCGGGCCTCGGCGACGAGCGCGTCGAGCACGTTGTCCTGCGAGGCCCCTACGACGCGGCGGGCGTGATCGCGGTCAGGCCGGCCGAGTCCGTCCAGATGTTGGTAGCGGCGGTCAGATCGCTGAGCCACTTGTCGAAGACGGAGCTCTTCAGCTTCAACTGCGTCGCGGCGTCGGGCGTCCTGGTCTCCTCGGCGAGGACCTTGAACAGGTAGAGGCCGTCGCTGGTGGTGACCATGCGGCTGAGGCCGCCGACCGGAGCCTGGAAGATGGCGTCTTCGAGGTCCGAGGAGAGCATGTGGCGCGAAACCCAACCCATGTCGCCGCCGTTGTTCACGTCGGATGACTCGGAGTACTTCGTGACTTCGGTCGCGAAATCGGACCCGGTCGCGATGCCGATCTGGGCGTCGGCCATGCGCTGGGCGGGGGCCGGTCGCACGCCCTGGAAGTCGACGACGACGTAGCCCATCGTCGGCTCGAGGATGGGGGCCAGGAGGCCGGGAGCCAGGCCAGGCTGGAAGATCGCAGCCGGGACGGCCGACATTCCGAGCCCAGCCTGGCTGGAGGGGTCGCCCGTGAACAGAGCGTCCGGCAGCCACGGCATATCGCCGCCGACGCTGGCGACATACGGGTCGTCGTTGCTCTTGGTGTCCATGGCCAGCTTCGTGAACTGCGTCGGGTCCTTCTGCAGGGCCGCGTAGGTGTCGTCGGCGCGCTTCTTGGCGTCCGCCCAGGCCGGGTCCGACTGATCGAGAGTCGAGGCCGTAGAGGTGTCGTGGTTGGGGGCGAAGATCATGAGCCTGATCTTGGCTTCAGGCCCATCGCCAACCTGGCTGTAACCACTGGCGACGAATATCTCCAGGACATGGCGGCTGGCCGTTGGCCCGGTCACGTACTGGCTCTCGACGGACTTCCGGATCGCGGTCTTGATGGCCTCCGCCCGGGCGGCGCGGCGGTACTCATCGCCGCTGGCGGCCTGGCCGATCGCGTCTTTCCAGCCGCTGTCCACCGACGGGGCGACGATCTGCGTGATCGTCGCGAAGCGATAAATGCCGTCCTGGCCCTTGAACACGGTCGTGATGTCGTTGGCGTTCTTCAGGCTGAAGATCGCGTCGATGAGGTCGGGATCGAGGTTGAGGCCGTCGCGGGCCGCCATGCCCATGTCGCCCGTGGCGCTGACGACGCCGTTCGTCTGCGAATCCGTGTAGACGTCGTCCCACTTCTTCGCGCCGGACTTGATGGAGTCCAGATAGCCCTGGGCCTTGGCCAGGGCGGCGGCCTCCTGGTCGGGCGTCGCGACGGAGGCCGGCGGCGTCGGCGTCGCCTCGACGCCGATTACCTTCACGTGGCGCATCTCGGGCAGCGTGCCGTCCTGCGCGACCTGCGCATCGACATCCGCGTCGCTCACGGAGATGCCGTTCTTGTCCGCGTACTGCTGGAGCGTCAGCCCTTCGGTGAGCTGGCTGAGCGCGTCGGAGTACAGGGTCGTGGAGGCCTCGGCGGTGGTGATGGGACTCGTCACCTGCTGGTAGTCCGTCGTCGTTATCGAGCCCTGGTTGCGCAGGTTGTCGTAGTCGTGCAGCAGCCGCTCGTCGCGGGCGAGGTTGACCGTGGCCCGCTCGCGCACGGCGTCTTTGCTGATCGCGACACCGCCGACCGACGCTATGGGCGCGCCGTGGTCCGAGTACCAGTTGCTGAAGAGCACTCCCGCCAGCAGCGCGACGGCGGCCAGACTGGCCAGGCCGAAGGCGACATTCAGGAAGATCGCGCGGCGGGAATCCACCTGGCGAGTGCGGCGGCGCGTAGGCTTCGTGACGGGGGGCCGGAAGGTCATCTGGGCGTCCTGGTACGAGCTGGGTCCCGGCGAGGTGCGCCGGGGTGACGAGGCCGTATGCTACCGCATTCCGCCGCGCGACCGGCGGGCGGCGCCCATGCGATCGGCCCCGCGAGAGTTTGCGGATCGGGCGATGAACGAGTCCTGAAAGCGGTCCGGCCGCTCACCCGGCGGCCTCGGGCGGTTCCTTCTTGCTGCTCTTCCGCGCGGCCAGCCGGTTCACGACGGCCAGATAAGCCTCCGCCTGGTGGGCCCAGCCGAGCTCCTCCACCCTCGCCGCGGTCCGCTGCACCCGGGACTCGCGGTCGGCGGGGTCGTCCACCAGGTGGAGGATGGCCTTTGCAAGGGACGAGGAATCTCCGGGCTCGTAGAGCAAGAGGGTGTCCGGGCCGAAGTAACGCTCGACGGTCGGCAGCCGGGTGGCCGCGACCGGCTTTCCCATCGCACCGTACTCGAGCACCTTCGTGGAGAGGCTCACTTCCGAGTACGAGTCGAGTCGAGTGGCGGCAATGCCGATGTCGGCTGCGGCGATCGCCCCGGGCACGGCATTGATCGGGATGCGGCCGGGCATCTCGACCCTGGCGGCGATCTGCAGCTCCCGTGCCAGCTCCTTGAGGGATCCCTCCGCGTCGCCTCGGCCGTACAGCGTGACCGCGACCTCCAGGGTACGTCGCGCGTGCCGCATCTCGGCCACCGCGCGCAGGACGACGTCCAGCTCGTAGGTGGGCGTGATCGCGCCCGCGTAGACGAGTTTCAGCACGCCGTCGGCCATGAACGCCCGACGCGGGTGGGCGGCGGGCGAGAAGAGCCTCGGGTCCGGGCTGTTCAGCACGACCGTGAGGCGGTTGGCTTTGGCGCCGCGCTTGAGCAGCCGCTCGGCGAGCGCATCGTTGACGGTCAGCAGCTCGTTCGTAAAGCCGATCGCCATGCGCTCCTGGAGCAGCAGGAGCCGGTATGAGATCGGGTTGGAGGCCCTGGCGAACCGGCCCCGGAAGAACTCCGGCATGGCCTCGTGAAGGTCCAGCAACACCGGCACCCGCATAAGTCTGAGCGGCAGGGCGGCAAAGACGAGGTAGTCCGGCAGCGTGTGCACCTGGACCATGCCGTAGTGGCGGCGCAGGTGAGCCCTCGTGGCGGCGAACATGGACCTGATCAGGAACTTCGCGTATTCCCCGAAATACACGTGCAGGCCGGCTCCCTGGCGGCGGCGCACGGGCAGGCGGCGCAGGTTCACCCCCTCGATGACCGCGTTCTTGGGCTCGCCGGGATGCTGGAGCCCGATGACGTCGACTTCCCAGCCGGCGGCCACGAGCGATTCGGCCTCGCGACGGACGCGTGGGTCTTCTTCGTAGTAGGCGTGGACGATCATCAGGATCGGTCGCCGCTTCTCCTGAGAGCTCATGTCGTTGCCTCCTGGAGCAACTCAACGGGACCTAAGGGCGGACGAGATCAGTTCGGCGGCGCCGGCGCCCACGAGACGGAGTCTGGCGGCGCGGTCGGACGCCTGCCGTTTCGAATGCTCTCGGGGTGCGCGAGCATCGAGCTCGCGAACGGCAGCCGACCGGTCGAGACCGACGAGCACGGCTGAGCTGCCGGAGCCCCCCACGGTTTCGACCCATTCGGTCGTGGTGCGAAGAACGAGGCAGGGCACGCCCAGCCACGCCGACTCTCGCTGGACCCCGCCCGAATCCGTGAGGACGGCGGCTGAGTGCAGCTGGAGCGCGAGCGAGGTTCGGTAGCCCTGGGGCTCGATGACGATGACATTGGGCGGAAGGATGATGCCGGCCGATTCGAGCGCCACACGCGTGCCGGGATGGAGCGCAAGGACGACCGGCCGGTCCGGAGCGGCGACCGCGCCCAGGAGCGCCGCCCAGGCCGTTATCGCCGCGGGCCTGCGGTTCTCGGCGCGGTGGACCGTGGCGAAAAGGAAGCCGCCGGTGGCGATCGGCAGGTTCAGCCGCGAGGCCAGCGCCGCCAGCACGGCCGGGTCCCGAACCTCGGCCGAGGTCCGAGCCGCCAGGTCGAGCATCAGGTCCCCGACCTGCAGAACGCCGGCGGTGATGCCTTCGGCAGCCAGGTTGGCCACCGCGGCCGGTGTCGGGGCAAAGAGCCAGCTCGACAGATGATCCGCGACCACGCGGTTCAGCTCCTCGGGCATGCGGCGATCGAAGCTGCGCAGGCCCGCCTCGATGTGGGCGACCGGGATGCCGAGCTTGGCCGCCGCCAGCGCCCCAGCCAGAGTGGAGTTGGTGTCGCCGAAGACGACCACGGCGTCCGGAGCGGCGGCCTCGAGCATTGGCTCGAGGGCGATCAGCATTCGGCCAGTCTGGTCGCCGTGACCTCCGCCACCGATTCCCAGGGCGTGGTCCGGCCGCGCCAGGCCGAGCTCACCGAAGAAGTCGCCCGCCATGGCGTCATCGTAGTGCTGGCCGGTGTCCACGAAGATCTCCTCGTGGTCGCGGCGGAGCACCGGCTGGAGGGCCGCCGCCTTGATCAGCTGCGGTCGCGTTCCGACGACGCTGATGATTCGCATCGCCGGCGCCGGCTATGGGTGGGCGGCGACTCGACGCCGCGTGGCGGCCTGGACACCGATCCCGAAGTAGCGCACCGACGCCGGCAGATCGACCTCGCGCAGGCTGTTGCGCCCGTCGAAGAGGACCTCGAGCTTCGGGAAGAGCGAGAAGTCGATCGTCTGCCAGAGCCTGTCGCCGGTCTGGGCGACGATGGCCCGGAACGGGGCTGGCTCGCCCCAGTGGTAGGGCCGGGCGCAGTTGCGCTCGATCTCCTCGTCCGAGAGGAGCGGGTCGTAGGCCCAGACCTCGGCGCCGTGGAATCCCAGCCGGTCGATCAGCGGCAGTGCGCGCGAGTACGCGAGCTCCTTCACGTTCTCGCGGTAGGTCAGGCCCAGCACCAGGATCGGAGCGTCGTCCAGCCCGCCGAGCTGCGACTCGATCGTCTTGATGACCGAGCTCAGGACGCCGTCGTTGGTCCGGCGCGAAGTGGCCACGACCTCGAGATCCGGGGCGCGGCTCAGCAGCAGGTGCGGGTATACCGGGATGCAATGTCCGCCGACGCCGATCCCGGGCTGGTGGATGTGCGAGTACGGCTGGCTGTTGGCCGCGGCGATGACTTCCTGGACGTCCACCCCGGCTCGATCCGCGAACCGGGCGAACTCGTTGGCCAGGGCGATGTTGACGTCGCGGTACGTGGTGTCGGCGAGCTTGCTGAACTCGGCCGCCTCGGCGCCGCTCATGGCCACGATCTCCGCGTCGAGCACGGAGTCGTAGAAGACGGCTGCGCGTCGCGTGGATTCCGGACCGACGCCGCCGACGAGCTTGGGGTACGTCGCCAGATTGGCGAAGACGGCGCCCGAATAGAGCCGCTCCGGCGAGAAGGCCACGAACAGGTCGACGTCGCCCGTGAGACCGCCCGCCGCCTCAAGGAGCGGCAGGAACCGGCCGCGCGTGTCGCCGACCGGCAGAGTGGTCTCGAAGATCACCGTCAGGCCCGGGTGAACGCCGCCGGAGATCGACTCCACGGCCGAATCCATGAAGCGGTAGTCCGGCTGGTGGGCGTCGTCCAGCATGACCGGCACGATGAGCACCGCCACGTCCGCCTGGCGAACGGCCTCGGCGGCATCCGCGGTGGCGCGCAGACGGCCCGCGGCGTGGACTTCCGCCACTCCCTCGGCCAGGCCCGGCTCCTCGGTCACGTGCGAGCGGCCGGCGTTGATCGCGGCGACGACGTCGGGATTCACGTCGACAGCCGTCACGTCCCAGCCGTGGCGGGCGAACTGCACCGCCAGGGGCAGGCCCATCTTGCCCGCGCCCACGACCACGGCTCGCCCGACGGTGCCCGCCTCGCCGGCCCAGGGCGAGACCGCTCGAGGCTTGCCGTGCGTGCACGGGTTGACGGGTGGAGTGATTGCGCCGCCGAGGAAGCTTGGGACCCGGGAGGGGCTAGGGACGATCGTCATTCGGCGCTCAGCCTCGAAGGTAGGTCTGACAGGTCGATGGGGCGTCGTTCCGCCGCGGCCGTCAGGAGGGCGTTGGCGATGCCGACCGCCCAGAGCCCGTCCTCGCCCGGCACGTAGGGTCGATCGCCGGTCCGCAGGACGCGGACGAACTCGTCCAGCTGAGCCCGCAGCGGCTCCACGCTCACGACGGGAATCTCCGCCACGTCGCCGGTGAAGGTGGTGGCGTAGCCGGCGATCAGCTGGGGTCGCTCGACGTTGGAGCGGGTGAAAGTGAGCTTCTGCGTCAGATAGTCCAGCTCGAACATTCCCTCCTCGCCGACGACCGTGAGGCTGCGGCGCTTGGCGGGGGTGAGCCAGTCCACGTCGAGGAATCCGGTGGCGCCCGACGGGAAGTGCATCAGGCCGAAGGTGAGATCCTCGTGGCTGGCGTGGATCCTCTGAGCGGTCTCGGCGTAGACGCGTATCGGCCGCTCGCCCGCGATCCAGGAGAGCATGTCCACGTCGTGCGTGCCCAGGTCCACGGTCACGCCCACGTCGCGGATGCGGGCCGGGAACGGGCCGGCGCGGCGGCTGGTGATGGCGTAGATCGTGGACAGCCAGCCGGCTCGCAGCAAGCGGCCCATCTCCAGGACGGCGGGGTTGTAGCGCTCGACGTGACCCACTTGTACGCGGACGCCGCGCTTGCGCGCGGCGGTGACGATGGCGATGGCATCGTCCACGGTGGCTGCCAGGGGCTTCTCGACCAGGACGGGCAGGCCCCGCTCGATGGCGGCCAGGGCGAGGGCCAGGTGATTGGTGGTGGGGGCCGCGACGACCACGCCGTCGAGATCCGCGCCGGCAATCATCTCGAGAGGATCGGCGAAGCCCCGGGCACCGGTCTGGTCGACCGCGGCCGTGAGGACCTCGGCGGTTGGGTCGGCGACCGCGGCGAGAACGGTCTCGGGATGACTCGAGATGACCCGTAGGTGGTTGCGGCCCATCGAGCCCAGCCCGGCCAGGCCGAGCCGAAGCGGGGCGCTCACGGGCGTCGCTCGCCCGCCGCGGCCGCGTGGCGTCCGATCGATGCTCGGAGCGCGGCGATGACCTGGTCCTGCTCGGCCGTCGTGAGGCCCGGATACATCGGCAGCGACATGCTCGCCGCCGCCGCGCCGTCGGTCACCGGCAGGTCCGCCTCGATGCCAAGCTCCAGCACGTACGCTGCCTTGTGGCAGGGGATCGGGTAGTAGATGCCGCAGATGACGCCGGCTTCCTTCATCTCGTCGACGATCTGATCGCGAGCCGGGCCGACCATAAGCGTGTACTGGTGGTAGACGTGAGTCCTGCCTTCGGGGCAGGTCGGCAGCTGGACCGGCAGGTCGGCGAAGGCTTCGTCGTAGCGCTTCGCGATGGCCTGGCGACGGGCGGTGTTCCGCTCGAGCTTGTCGAGCTGGACGAGGCCGATGGCCGCGGCGATGTCGGTCATTCGGAAGTTGTAGCCGAGGATCTCGTGGTGGTAGCGCTGCCGCATGCCCTGGTTGCGGTAGAGCTTGACCCAGTCGGCGAGCCGGTCGTCGTCGGTGTTGATGAAACCGCCCTCGGCCGTCGTCATGTTCTTCGTGCCGTACAGGCTGAAGGCCGCATAGCCGAAGCTGCCTGCGCGCCGCCCGCGGTACAAGGCGCCGTGAGCCTGACAGGCGTCTTCCACGACGACGAGCCCGTGGCGGTCGGCGATGGCCTGGATGGCGTCCATGTCCGCGACCACGCCGAAGAGGCTGACCGGGCAGATGGCCCGGGTGCGCGGAGTGATGACCGCTTCGATTCGACCGGCGTCCATCAGGAACGTGTCCGGCTCGATGTCGACGAAGACCGGCGTTGCGCCGGTGAAGAGGATCGAGCTGACGGTCGCGTTGAAGGTGTGGGAGACGGTGATCACCTCGTCGCCCGGTCCCAGGCCCAGGCCGGCCCAGATGGACATCAGGGCGACCGTGCCGTTGGACATGGCGAGGGCGTGCTTGCTGCCGCAGAACTTCGCCCACCGCTCCTCGAGCTCGGCGACCTTGCGACCCCCAGCGATCATGCCGCTGGCGAGGACTTCGGCGACGGCGGCCGTCTCCTCGGGGCCGAGATCGGGGCGCGCGGGAGGGATCATGCTGTGGCTCCTCGGTTCGACGCGGGTCGCTCCTCGAGCGCGCCGCTGTGTGGATTGAGACCGTAGCCGCGGCCGCAGCTTGAGCAGCCGAGGGACGCATCGGGCCTGGGGTTGGGGGTGGCGGGACGGCCGTTCTCATCGTTCAGGCGAGCGCCGCAGGCGCACACCCAGCCCAGACGGCGGGCGGGGTTGCCGGCCACCAGCGCGAAATCGGGGACGTCGCGAGTGACGATCGCGCCGGCGCCGACCGTGGCAAACCGCCCGATCTTCGTTCCGGCCACGACCACGGCACCCGCGCCGATCGAGCAGCCGTCCTGGAGCTCGATCGGGCTAACCGTCCAGTCGTCGCCCCGAGCCAGCTCGCCGGTGGCGGTGATCGCCCTGGGGTAGCGGTCGTTGGTCAGGATGGCGCCGGGGCCGATGAAGACGCCGTTGCCGACCGACACGCCGTGGTATACCAGCGCGCCGTTCTGGACTTTGACCCGATCGCCGAGATGGACGCCCTCGTCGATGAACGCGTCGCGGCCGATGACGCAATCCGCGCCCAGGCTGGCTCCGTTCCGAAGAACCGCCCGGTGCCAGACGCTCGTCCGCGGCCCGACCGAGACGTCGGCCTCGATGTCGACGGACGCATGCACCCGAGCGGTGGGATCGATCACGAGGAACTCCTGTGACGGGACGGAGACCGGCCGAGGGATCCCCCGGGGACGCCGCTCAGCAGGCGATTGAGTATACCGGACGGCCTCCCCGCGAGCCGGAAGCGGGCGTCTCCGGCGACCGGCGTTCTCCACCGGATGGCCGAAAGCAGCTGGCGTCAGCGGCGCTTGCGGCGCACCAGAAGCCCGACTCCCAGGGCCATGGCGGCCCCGAGCGCGAGCGCCCCACGCCAGTCCAGGACCGTTCGAACATCGCCCTCGACCTTGCGCGCGAGCAGGATGAAGGTCCCCGACTGCTTGCCGAGCGTCACGTGCCCGGCCACGATCGAATGTGCCCCGCCCATCCTGATGTGGACGTCGCGAGCGACGACCGCCCTGGCGTAGCCCTGCTTGATCTCCACCGCCCCGGCCACGACCAGTCCGACCGCACCGAGCTCGATCGAGACGTGCTCGCCGTGGGCGACGCCGACGGCGCCCAGGCGAACGGCGATGTCGTCGGCATGAGCCCGGCCGATGCCGCCGACCTCGACGGTGATGTCCTCGGCGGAGGCCGCCCCGATGCCGCCCTGGCGGACGTTGATCGAGTCCGCCTCCACCTCGGCCGCTCCCGCCCGCGTCAGGTTGACCGTCGCGGCCCGGATCGGTGCAGGTGCCGACGGCGGGATCGCGACGGGCACGGCCGATGCCGCCGTCGGCGCGGCGGGCACGTCGGCCTTCACTTTGGGCGCGGCTGGCCTGGCGGTAGGCCTGGGGGTGGGCTTGGGGCCGACCTTCGCCGGACCTGTTGCCGGCGCGGCTATCTTCGCGGGCGCGGCAGCCTTCGGCCCGGCTATCTTCGCGGGCGCGGCAGCCTTCGGCGGCGCCGGCTCCGCCGGAACGGCCTGGGCCCTTCGTCTCGGCCCCGGCGCGGCCTTTGGCTTGTCGGCGGGTTTCTCGCTCGGTTGGTCGTTCATCGCAATCCTCTTGGGCGCGCGCCGGTCGCAGCACCCGACCGATCGGGGCCACCGCTGCCGCTTCAGCCTACAGCGACTCGCCCTGCCCCGCGAGCATGCACTCTGGCCTCGGCGACCGTCAGCGGTAGTAGCCCAGGATGTCGACGACGAACTGCGTGCTCGATCCGCGGCTTCCCGCGTAGGTTACGGTCAGCGTGCCGCCGGGCCCGAGAAGGCTGACGAATCCGTTCGCCCGGTTGTCGCCGACCGGGAAGTTGAGCGTCGAAGTGGAGGTGGCCGGTCCCGGTGCGGCTGCCAACCAGCCTGCCGAAGTCTGGCCGGTTACGGTGAGGTTTCCCACGACGGCGACGGCGATCGGATGCACGGAAACCTGCCCGCTCACGCCGAAGGGCGCGCTGCCACCCGTCTTGAGCGGCCCCTTGAAGCCCTGCGGCGTGCGGCTGTCGACGACTCGGCCGGGCGCCAGCGGAACGAACGTCGCCCCGGAGAGCCCGGGCACGAAGTAGCCGGTCACGTCGAAGATGAACTGCACGGTGGTCCTGGCCTTGCCGACGTATTCGACCTGCAGCTTTCCGCCATGGAGCGGCACCGTCACGTTGTTGGCCCGCGTGTCGCGGAGAGGGAAGTTGAGGGTAGAGGAGCCCGGGTCCGCGCCCGAGGCGATCGTCGGCGCGATGAGGATGTAGCCGGCGCCGGTCTGCTCCGTAACGGTCGCGTTGCCCGTCACGGCAATCGCGTTTGACGGGACGGTGGCCAGCCCGACGACGCCGAAGGTGGTGATCTTACCTGCCGTGAGGGGCGCCTTCTTGGGGCGGGTATCGACGATGCGGGTTGGGGCGACCGGGACGAACGTCGCCCCGTTGGGATCCCTCACGAAGTAGCCCGTGAGGTCGAATATGAGGTGGACCTTCCCTTTGCCGGACGCCGTGACGTACAGGCCGTTCAGGCGGCCATCGGCGTCGAGCGCCAGGGTCACGCCGTTGGCTCGGTCGTCGCCGGCCTTGAAGTTGATCGTCGATGAGATGCCGGTCACCGACGAACCGAACCTCACGAACCCGGCGACCGTGGCCTGCGTCACGGTCAGGTTGCCGGTGACCGCGATGGCGTTGGGTGGCACGCCCGGTACCATGCCGGCGATGGGGAACGAGCGGGCCGTGCCCGCACTGAACGCTCCGGACAGGCCGACGGTGCCGCGGGTGTCGAGCACGCGAACTGGCGGCAGCGGGTAATAGGTCCCACTCAGGGTGGTGTCCATCACGGCGGCCAGCCGGTCCACCTGCCAGGACCCGAACGGCGCGGGAGACGGCCCGAAGTAGGTCGTGCTGCCCGAGGTCCCGGCCACCTGCATCACGTACCGGCCGTCCGGGAGCGCCGTCGAGCCCGGCGCGCCGTCCGGAGTGCCGTTCCAGGTGTACGACTGAGAGCCGGCGCCGAGGGCCCCCAGGTCGATCGTCCCGGCGACCGTCCCGTCCTCGCGGTAGATCGTCAGGACCACGTCGTCGAAGGCCATCGTGTCGGTCCAGGAGAGTGGCAAAGTGTCGTGGATTCCGTCGCCATCGGGCGAGAAGACCTTGCCGCGATCGATGCCGGTGCCCGAAGGCAGCAGCCCCGGCACGCCGACGGAGTAGCCGGCGATTCCGGCCGCCACGGCCGTCGAGTTGGGCGGAGTGATCGGCGCGATCTGATCGGTCGTCCCGTCCGAGACGGCGACCCACGGGCCGGGGAAGAGCGGGACCACGGCGTTGACGGAGGCGAAGGGGCCGGTGACCTGATACCAGGTGATCCCGTCGCTCCCGACCGCCGGTCCGCCGATGATCTGCAGCACCGTGCCGTTGGTCGCGGTTGCCATCACGGTGGCGCCGACGGAAGGCGTCGCCCGCTCGCTCACAGACGCCGCCACGACGGTTGCGAAGCCGCCGACCACGAACGACGGCGATGCCGCGTACGTCGAGGTCACGTCCCATGGTCCAACGTTGCCGGCTCCGTCGGTGGCCCTGACCCGGAACGAGTAGTTGTGGCCCGACGAGCCCTGGTAGTCGTCGCTCGTCTCAGTCGTCCCCGTCAGCCAGGCGGCGAAGGCTCCGCCGTCGGTGGAAACCTGGACGTCGTAGCTGCCGATGCCGCTCCAGTCGTCCTGGCCGGTCCAGCTGACCGGGAAGCCCTCGCTGCTCTGAGTGGCTGGGAGGTTCCTGATGCCGACCTTGGGCGGGGTCTTGTCGTTCAGGAACTTGGCGGCGACCAGGCTTGGCATCTCCGGGTGGCCGGCGTCGTAGCCGAGCGCCCAGATGCCCATCCCTCTCAGGTTCCAGTAGTTGATCATGTCGTACTTCACGCCCAGCGATTGGGCGTCGTCGTAGTACAGCTCGCGCCAGGTGGCCACTCCGCCGCAGGTGAGCTGGTATGCCGTCCAGGCGGACTGTTCGACGGAGTCGTAGTTCCGCCCGTTCGTCGCCGCCAGCGAGGCCGCCTGGGCGAAGAAGACCGAAGTGGGCGAGCACGACGAGCTGATGACGGTCGAGTTCGGGGTATTGGCAGCCGTCGACCACGCGATGCCGTAGTAGGGCAGGCCCAGGATGATGTGCGAAACGGAGGTCCGGGCCGCCCAGAGATGCACCACCTGCGTGAGGTCGTAGACGGGTTTAGGGCTCGTCAGCGGGTCGATTGAACCGGCGTAGCTCGAGCTGCCGGTTCGGAAGTCGTAGCCCATGATGAACACGGCATCCGCCGCCCCGGGAGCGGTCAAGCCGGCGACGTCGTAGTAGCCCGTGGCTCCGGTGGCGCAGAAGGTCAGCTCGTAGCCCGGGTGGATCTTGTCCAGCTCGGCCCGAAGCGTCTGGACGAAGATCCGATAGTCGCCTTCCTGGGTGGAGGCGATCGGCTCGAAGTCCAGGTTGACGCCGTCGACGCCGCGCTGGCTGACCGCCGCGGCTATCTGCTGGGCGGCGTTGAGGCGGTTGGCGGCGCTCGACAGGAGTTGAATCTGCTCGTTCCGCTCAGACGTGGTCCAGGCGAACTCCTCGACCGTGAGCGCGACTCGCGTCCCGTGGGCATGGGCGTTGTTGATGACGTTGGTCAGCCACCCGCTCGTCCAGCCGCCCCAGCTGGACCCGCTCTTCTGGAGGTCGCCGGTGCCCGTCACGCCGACTCCGAAGTAGGCCACGGTCGAGAGAATGTCGTAGTTGAGCGTCGGTCCGGCGACCGACTCCCAGTAGGGCAGGAAGCCGTAGACCTCGCGGCGCAGCACGTTGGCCGCGGGAGTCGCCCGGGCCTGCGCCTGCCCACTCGGTGACGCGGTGGCGCCGGGCGAGCCGGTCGGGGTTGGTGTCGCGACGTCGTTGACGGCCCAGACGGAGCCCTGCGGGCTGGCCGCCATCGATCGGCCGGATGCGGTCCCGGCCGGGAGCGCCACCGGAAGACCGCCGTCGACTTCGGTCGTGTCGCCCGCTCGGGGGCGGTACGGAACGGTCACGGCGTCGCCCGGGACGAATGTGTTCGGGTCGTTCTGATGCTCGAGGGCCTGCTGGTACGAGATCGAGGTGAGGCCCGTGTCGGCCGTTCCGAGGCCGGTCTCCGAGGCGCCGGGGGTCGGATCCGCGGCCGCTGCAGGCGGTGCGCCGGCCCAGCCCGACCCGATGGCCAGGGCCGCGCCGAGCGCGATCGTCAGCGCCACGGGCGCCAATCTCCTGGGCCGCGTCGCGGCCTCGCGGCAGTCCGCCGATCGGATCGGCGTCGAGTGGATGCTCATCCCGACCTCATCCGCTGCCCGGTTTCTCCGACCTTCGCCGCGCTGCGGTCGATGGAGTTCCCAGGCCTGCTACGCGCAAGCGCCCGGCAGTGAGCGCCCCGAACAGACACCACCGTGCGGGCCAGACGGTGCTTGCGCCTTTCGTTCCTTCGTCCGCCCCGCCGCGATTGTACCGTCCAGTCGGGTACGGTGCGGTTAGATGGCGCGCTGTCATCGCGGTATCTGGTCGACCCGGCCTGGAGCAGCGCGTCTGGATCTGGCTATGCGGAGCCCATGTAGTAGCCCGTCACGTCCAGCAACAGGTGAGCCTTGGGCCCGGGGGCCACGGTTACGAAGATGACGTCGAGGCGGCCGGACCCGTCGCCCCTGGCGTAGGAGAGCGGTACGGTCACGCCGTTGGCCCGGTCATCGCGGACCGGGAAGTTGAGGTTCGAGAAGTTGGTGGAGGCGTCGATGGTCGGCCCGACCGCCGCGAACCCGCCGGAGGTCTGCTGGGTGACAGTCAGATTGCCCGTGATCGCCACTGCGCCGTTCGGAACGACGCCGCCGGTGACTAGAAGGGTCTGGGCAATATCGGCGGAGAACCGCCCGGGCACGCCCGTGGGCGTGCGGGAGTCCATGATGCGGTCCGGTTGCATCGTGTTCAGGAGGGCACCGCCGGAAGCGGTGAAATAGCCGGTGATGTCCAAGACCAGATCCACGGTCGCGCTGCCGGTGGGAGACGTCAAGACCGCCGAGAGCGTGCCGTCGGCGTTGACCGGAACGATGACGTTGTTGGCCCTGTTATCCCCCTTCGGGAAGTTGATCGTCGACGAGGCTGGCGCGTCGGTCGGGTCCGGCCCAAGGAAGACGAGGCCGAAAGCGGAGGGTGCCACCACGGTCAGATTGCCGGTGACGGCCTTGATTCCGGAGGCCGGGAGGCCTTGCTGCCCGGCGATCTTGATGACGCGGTGCTGGCCGACGCTGAAGCGCCCGGTCAGGTTCGAAATGCCGGAGTTGGGCCGCGTGTCGAGTACTCGTTTCGGACCGAACGCGACGTAGCCGGCCCCGCCGGTGCCCGGCCGGAAGAAGCCCGTGACGTCGATGATCAGATGGACGGTGTTGCCGGACCCGGCTCCGTACCAGGCCCCGACGGTGCCCTCAGGCGACAGTCCGACTGTCACCCCGTTGGCTCGGTCGTCGCCCTTGGGGAAGTTGATGGTGGACGTCGTGGGCGGCGTGTCGATGGTCGGTCCCAGGTAGACCCATCCCGCCCCCGTTGCGCCGGTGACGGTCACGTTGGCGGTGATGGCGATCGCGTCCGAGGGGACGGGCGTATTCGAGCCCATCTGCCTGCCGGCGATCTGGAAGTTGTACCCGCCGCCGGCGGTCAGCGACCCCTTCGGCCCGATGGCGAAGTACCGGGAATCGACCAAGCGCGTCGGGGCGATGGGGTAGTAGGACCCGCTCTTGCCGACGAACGTCGCCCTGTGGCTGCTGATGATGCTGTCCGTGGTCGTAGACGGGATGGAGACCATCGAGCGGTAGTAGACTTCGCTGCCACCCGCCGCCGGGTTGGCGACCTCCGGGTCCAATTGCGAGGTGTACTCGGCGCTCGGGCGCGTACTGGTGTAGCCGATGACGTGGCCGTTGAAGGAGGGGGCGTGTTTCCACATCCAGTCGACCGTCGTGTGGCCGGTGAAGACCGTGTCGATGTAATAGCTGATGTCATAGGTGCCCTCGGCGATGACCGCCTTTGCGCCGCCCCGGAGGAAGCCGGCGGCGTAGCCGTCGACCCGTGTCTTGGCCGTGGCGAGCGTCGGGTTGGGGTAGCCGCCCTCACTGTTGCCGGAGGCATAGCAGAGGTGGTTCAGGATCACCAGCGCGTTGGGCGCCAGCTGCAGCTGGGCCATGTAGTTCGCGCCGTAGTAGGTGGAAGCCGCATTGCTCGACTCGCCCGCGACTCGATTGAGCCCCATGCCGCTGTCTTTGTTGGGCTGCTCGTAACCCACGTATGGATTCGGATAGCCGCTGCCGTGGCCCATGTAGACCAGGATGTTGGCGCCCTTGGCCGCGGCTTGAACGAGACCCCACGTGGCGTTGGGCGAGTAGACCTTGGTGACGCATTCGAGGGAGGTGTACTTGAGGAATTCGGTGGCGGCGTTGTTGGCGTCGTCGATATAGGTGTGCGTGACGCCCTGGGTCTGGCCGACCACGAGCACGACCTTGGTGCCAACACAGGTCGGGGACGCCGCAGCGACGACCTTGTGCGAATTCGCGACCGTGACGGTGCCGGCAAGGAGCAGACCGACCGCGAGCGCAAGGGTGAGCTTTCGCATTGCGCTGTCTCCCTTCGGGCCCACCGCGGCATCGCGCGATTCCGACCCGCGGGAGCGGGCTCGATGGGCCGAATACTGGTTGTGCACTAAGACTGTGACGCTGTGGTGGCGGCGACAATCGTGCCTTGGTCCCAGGGCGGGGTGGTCCCATTGGCCGGGCAATGGTGAGTGGCCCGACTGGATCAGACCCCACCGCTGAAGACCCAGACGAGCCATGATAGGCACACGGGAACCGGTTCGTCACCCGCCGGGTGACCTATCGGGTGTTGTTTTGGGGTGTCTTTTCGACAGCCGCCGCGCAACCCAAAGGCGCCTTCAGCTGCCTCGCAACCGCTCGACGAGCTCCAGGAGGGTGGGATTGGAGCGGTCCCGATCCGACAGAATCGGGCGACCGTCGGGCGTCCCCGGGACCGCCGGCCACGGGACTCCGACGGCGGGATCGTCCCAGGCGAAGCCCAGTTCGTCGCTGCCGTCGAACTCGTTGGTGACCAGGTAGAGCAGCGACAGCGGCTCCAGGGCCAGGAAACCATGGGCGACGCCCGTCGGGATCGTGACCGTTTCGTCTTCGCCCAGCTCGTGGGTCTCCACGGTGGCGCGGGCAGCGGGATCGGCCACGATCGGTCGCACGTCGACCAGGGCCACCAGCGCCCTGCCGGCGACGACCGTCCAGAAGTCGAGCTGGCGGCGGTGGTAGTGGAGCCCGCGCAGAACACCCTGGGCGGAGGTCGAGAGGTTGGCCTGGACGAAGCGTGCGTCCGGCATGCCGGCGGCCTGGAGACCGATCTCACCGAAGGTCGAGGCCCGCCACAGCTCGGTGAACGAGCCGCGCCGGTCGCCAATGCGATTCAGCTTTCCATACCGAACCCCCGCCAGGCGCGACCCTGCTTCCTCAGGACTCATCGTAGTGGCTCCTGCGTGCGTGTCTGCATTGTGAGGTCCTCCGCCAGGGCCGCCTGCCAGGCCCGCAGTGGGCCGCCGGGGAGTGGCGTGGGCTCCAGCACCCCCCACGGCGGCGGCGCGGAGGGGCGCGGCCACGTGCTCAGCGGCACGTCGCGGGTGGGCACCGTCACGCCAGCGAGACGCAGCACTTCCCGCGCCCACTCGGCCCGCGACGCGTGCCCGCCGTTCACCACGTGGTGGATGCCGCCCAGGACGTTTCGTCCCTTCGCGTTGGCCAGTTCCACCAGGCTCGCGATCGCCGCCGCCAGGTCCGCGGAATAGGTCGGGCAGCCGACCTCGTCCGAGACCAGGTCCAGCGTCTTGTTGTCCGCCCACGCTCGAGCGGCAGCGGCGAGGATCTTGTGCGGGAAGTCCGCCCCCGGCGGCCCGAAGAGCCACGCCGTTCGAACGACCGCCAGCGGCGGGATCGAGGTGTCGCGACCTTCCGGCGGCATGAGCGCCGCAGCGGCGAAGTCATCGCCGGTCGCCCAGAAGGCCTCGCGCGCCATCTGTTCGCCGGCCAGCTTCGCGACGCCGTAGGCATTAGCAGGGCTGGGGAGGTCCGTCGGCCGGTAGGGCCGCAGGTCGGTTCGCAGCCCGTCGAAGACCTCGTTCGTGGAGACCGCGATCAACGCCGTCCCATGCGTCGCGCAGGCTTGCGCCATCTCGCCGGCGGCTGTCCCGTTGCGCCGCATCGCCAGCTGCGGATCTCGGGCGCAGCCGTCCACATCCGTCCAGGCCGCGGCGTGGATGACGACGTCCGGGCGGTTCCGGCCGACCAGCCTCATGGCCGACTCGGGGTCGTCCAGGTCGTGCTCGGGGAGATCCCAGGCCAGCACCTCGCCGACGAATGAGGCCCGGGAGAGGGCGGCCACGAGGGCTGTCCCGAGTCTGCCACCGGCGCCCGTGACCGCGACGCGCATCAGTGCCGCCGCCTCGAGGCGGTCACCCGGCATCTCGCGAGTCGGCCAGCCTGGCAGCGTACTGGCGCTTGTAGTAATCCTCCCATTCGCCCGACTTGATCGGCCGCCACCAGGCCTCGTTGGCCCGGAACCAGTCGACCGTGGCGGCCAGCCCCTCCTCGAACGGCATCCTGTTCTTCCAGCCGAGGGCAGCCAGCCTGGCTCCGTCCATGGCGTAGCGCCGGTCGTGGCCGGGCCGATCCGCGACGCTGCGGACCAGCGACCACGGCTTGCCGAGGCGCTCCAGGAGAGCGGCCACGACCTCGCGGTTGGCGCGCTCGTTGGCGGCCGGGATGTTGTAGATCTCGCCGGACTGGCCGTGCTCCAGGATGTGGCCGATGGCACCGGCATGGTCGGCGACGTAGAGCCAATCACGGCGCTGAAGGCCGTCGCCGTAGAGCGGCAGCTGCTGGTCGTCGATGGCGTTGGTGATGAACAGGGGGATCAGCTTCTCCGGGTGGTGGTACGGGCCGTACGTGTTGGACCCGCGCGTGATCACGACGTCCAGCCCGTATGTCACGAAGTAGGAGCGGGCCAGCAGCTCGCCCGCGGCCTTCGCTGCCGAGTACGGCGAGCGCGGCTCGAGGCGATCGTCTTCTCGGCTCTCACCGGTCTCCACGGAGCCGTAGACCTCGTCGGTGGAAACCTGGAGCAGGCGTGGCGCCGATGCCCGCTCGCCGGCTTGGACTCGCCCCTGCTCGTGCCGGCACGCCTCGAGGAGAACGTGCACGCCCAGCACGTCGGTCCGCAGGAAGTCGACCGGCTCCAGGATGGAGCGGTCCACGTGCGACTCGGCGGCGAAGTTGACGACGGCGTCCGCCCCGGCCACGAGCGGAGCCACAACCGCCGGATCGGCGATGTCGCCGACGACGAAGCGAAGCCTCGCGGCCTGCTCCGGGTCCGCCTCCGCGAGGGCCAGGTTGGCGCGGTTGCCGGCGTAGGTCAGCTTGTCCAGGACGACGATCTGCGTGCCGTCGCGGCGGGCGAGCCGGTCGCGGACGAAGCACGAGCCGATGAATCCGGCCCCGCCGGTGACAAGCAGCCGCCGGAGACGGGGCTGGCGCGGCTCGGTCATGAGGCGGGCCTGGCCGGAGGTTCGGGCAGGCGATTGGAGCGCGACTCCTGCTCGGCCAGCTCGGCGGCGCGGATGAGCGAAGTGACCGTTCCGGCGTCAGTCCAGAGGCCCTCGAACCGACGGGCGAAGAGCCTGCCTGGGAGGTAGTGGTTTAGCAGATCGGTGATCTCGAGCTCGCCACGGCGCGACGGGACGAGATGGTCCACGACGGCGAACGCGTCGGGCCGCAGGAAGTACACCCCGATCGGGATCAGATTGCTCTTGGGCTTCGCCGGCTTCTCCTCGAAACCGACGACATTGCCCTGGGCGTCCAGCTCCGCCACTCCGAAGCGCTCCGGATCGGCAACCTCGTACAGCATGGTGCCCGCTCCCCAAGGCCCCGTCTCGAACTCCCGGGCGGTGTCCGCCAGCGGCGGACCGAGCAGGACGTTGTCGCCGAGGACGCAGCAGAAGGCTTCGTCGCCGACGAAGTCGCGGGCCAGGCCGATGGCGTGGGCAATCCCCAGCGCGCCTCTCTGATAGCGGTACGTGAGATCGAGGCCGAAGTGCTCGCCGTCCGCCAGGAGCTCGACCACATCACCGACGCTCTTGCCGCCGACGATGACCATGACTTCTCGTATCCCCATACCGGCCAGCGTCGCGATCGGGTAGTAGATCATCGGCCGGTCGTAGATCGGCAGCAGATGCTTGTTCGTGACGATGGTGAGCGGGAAGAGGCGAGTGGCCGTGCCGCCCGCCAGAACGAGACCCTTCAATGCGGCTCCGTCGGCATATTGGGCCAGAGCGTAGCAGGTTCAGGCCGGCCTTCGCGGGCGGCGATCAGTGCGGTGGCGGTGTGACGAGACCAGGCGTGGGAGTGGCCGTTGGAGTGGCCGGCGGCGTGGCCGAGGGAGTGGCCGGCGGCGCCTTCGGCGTGGGGTTCAGGCTCGACGACGGCGATGGGCTGGGACTCGCCGACGGTCCGGGCGTTGAGAAGCCACCCTGGTAGTTGGTGATCACGAGCACCCACTCGATGCCGTTCAGATCTGCGGCGGGTTGCACCACGGCCGACTGAACGACCTGGTTCGGGTCCTTCGAGACCTTGATGATCGTCCCGATCAGCAGGCCCGGGGGATAGGGCGACCGAACGTCGCCACCGGGCATGACCATGCCTGTCGTCACGACCGCCTGGCCGTTCGCGAGCTTGTCGCTCGAGCTCACATACGACATCAGCAGGAGGCCGCCGACCTGGCCGTGAATCGTGCCCGTCGCGCCCGACTCCTCCTCGCTGCCGATCACCACGGCCGAGCTGTCGTTGACCAGAAGAACGACGGCGTCGTACGTCTCGACCGACTGGACCCTGCCCACCAGGGCGCCTCCGGCGTCGATGATGACCTGCCCGAGCGCGACCCCGTCGGCCAGACCTCTGTTGATGACGATGGTTCGGGGGCGGACGTCGGAGATGTCGCGGACGACGACCCGGGCGATGATCGGCTGATAAGGCGATGTCTGTTGGGCCTGGGAGATCTTCGTCCAGTTGTCGTTCAGCCGGGCGATGCCCGGCATCCGCGCCAGCTCCTCCTTGAGCGTCTGGTTCTCTTCTCGGAGCTGCTGGTTCTCGCTGCGCACGTGGTCGAGCTGGGTCAGCGTGAACCAGTACGACCCGACCGTGTCGGCCGTGTCGTTGACCCAGCCCTCGACTGGATTGAGCATGAAGTTGACGTCGTCCCGGACGGTGCGGACGAACCGGGTTCCGGACGCGCCCATCATGCCGATGCTCAGGGTCAGCAACAGGCCGAACACGACCCACTGCCCACGTGGGAGACGGTAGCCGGAGCGGGCGTTCATCTGGCCGGCAGGGCCGCGCGACGGCTCAGCGCGGCGGGCGGGCGTACGTGTCCGCCACGAGCACTTCTTCCATGATGTCCAGCTCTTCGAGCACCACGCCGGTTCCGCGCACCACGCAGGTCAGCGGGTCGTTGGCCACGTGGACGGGAATCTGGGTGGCCTCGGCGATGCGATGATCCAGGCCGTTCAGGAGAGCGCCGCCGCCCGCCAGC
Source organism: Candidatus Limnocylindrales bacterium (assembly GCA_050008515.1). Taxonomy (GTDB): domain Bacteria; phylum Chloroflexota; class Limnocylindria; order Limnocylindrales; family CSP1-4; genus Fen-1039. The sequence continues at coordinate 87,755 of JBEKMM010000006.1, read as the reverse complement.
ACGATGCCCTGGTCCATGATGTCGGCGAGCAGCTCCGGCGGCGTTTCCTCGATCGTGTCCTTGATCGTGTCCACGATCAGCGCAAGCGACGGTTCGATGGCTTCGCGGATCTGCTCGCCGCCGACCTCGACACTGCGCGGCAGGCCTGTCAGAAGGTCGCGGCCCCGCAGAGTGACGCGCTGCGCGTCCCACTCGCCCGGACTGGCCGAGCCGATGGATATCTTGATGTCCTCGGCGGTGCGCTCGCCCAGGAGGAGGTTGTACTCGCGGCGAGCGTAGGCGACGATGTCGGTGTCCATCTCGTCGCCGCCGACCCGGATGCTGCGGCTGACGACGATGCCGCCCAGGCTGATGACGGCCACCTCGGTCGTGCCGCCGCCGATGTCGATGATCATGCTGCCGGTGGGCTCGTTGATCGGCAGGCCGGCGCCGATAGCGGCGGCCATCGGCTCTTCGATCAGGCCGGCCCAGCGGGCCCCGGCGTTCATGGCCGCGTCACGGACGGCCCGCTTCTCGACCTCGGTCACGCCCGAGGGGATGCCGAGCAGCATTCGGGGCCGGGGCACCATGCCGATACGGTCGTGAACCTTGCGCACGAAGTACGCGATCATCTGCTGGGTGACGTCGAAGTCGCTGATGACTCCGTCGCGCAGCGGCCGGACGGCGATGATGCTCGCCGGGGTGCGACCGACCATACGCTTAGCCTCGGCCCCGACTGCCAGGACCCGCTTGGTCTTGGCCTCCATCGCGACGACGCTCGGCTCGCTGATTACTATGCCCCGGTCGCGGACGTGGACGAGCGTGTTGGCCGTGCCCAGATCTATGCCGATGTCACGCGAGAAGAGGCCTAGCAGACTGTGGACGCCAAACATGATTCGAGGCGGTTCCTTCCTCGCAGTGCTGGTCCCCGCGATGGCGGGGAACGGGGATGCCAGCATGAGTGATCCAGGCGGCCGAGCGGGCGGCTCCGTTTCGGACTCTGGTGGCCCCCATCAAGGGTGCGGGACCGTAGATCCGCCCGCTTTAGCCCTGGGAAGCCCGTGCAGTATACCCGCATGAGTGGCGCAAGGGGCTGACTCGGCATGGATGGCCCCTGGCGCGCCGCGGCGATCTGAGGCGCGACCCGTGAGGATGCGGGCTACGAAGGGCGGTCGAACGCCACTCCTCGATCGCGCAGAGACACGAAACCGTCGCCGGCGACGATGAGGTGGTCGAGCAGCGAGATGTCCAGGAGACGGCCGGCGGCCAGCGCCTCTGCCGTGAGACGGAGGTCGTCCGGGCTCGGCGTGGGGTCGCCGGACGGGTGGTTGTGGACGAGAATCAAACCCGCCGCGTTGAGGCGCACGGCGTCGCGGAAGAGCTCGCCGATCCTGACCAGGCTCGACGACACGTTGCCCTGGTACACCGTGACCTGCCGAAGAACCGCGTTGCGCGTGTTCATCAGAACGACGCGCAGCTCCTCCCGCTCTAGGTAGCCCATCTGGGGCACGAGCCGCTCGCCGACGTCGCGCGGCGCTCGCACTGTCCAGCGACCCTGCGGCCAATCGGTCACCACGCGCCGGCCCAGCTCGATGGCTGCGGCCAGCTGCGCGGCTCGGACCGGACCGACCCCGGGCACGGCTTCCAGTTCTATGTCCGTGGCGCGCGCCAGACCGACAAGGCCTTCGTGGCGCCGCAGCGCGTCCGAGGCCGCGTCGACGGCCGTGGCACCGTGCGTGCCGGATCCCCACAGCACGCCGATCAGCTCCGCCGCGCTCAGGGCTGCGGCGCCGTGCATCGCCAGGCGTTCTCGGGGCCGCTCTCTCGCGGGCACCATGCCGATCCCGGAAATCGGCCGTTCGGCGGCACGGATCTGGCGCTGGGGTTCGTGTCGCGGCTCCTGGCGCGGCTCTGACTCTCCGGGTTCCACGGTTGACGTCCTGCTGGTCGGGGCGGAGCGGAGGGTGGCTCACCGCTCCCGGAGCCAAACGACGGAAGCCCGCCGATACCCCCCGCCATCGGGCTCCGGGAACCACACGAGCCTAGACCTCGCCGCTTATCTGCCGACCAACTGCGGCTAAACGTCGAACTACCGGAGGACGTATTCGCTGATCCACCAGGCCACGAGCACGAGGGCCCCGTTGTAAGCGGCATGGAGCGCGGCAGATGCGTAGATCGAGCGCCGCCTGGCGTAGATCCAGGACAGCACCCACGCGACGGGGATCCGGGCGGCCACCGCGAGGATCGCTACGCGGATGAACACGTCCACGTCGACCGCGCCGATGAGGTTGATGATGTGGACGCAGGCGAAGAAGATGGCGGCCCGAATGATCGCGTCGTTCCGCCTGAGCGACCGAGCCCACGCATTGGTGGCGAAGCCGCGGAAGAAGATCTCCTCACCGATGGGCGCAACGATCGCCAGCGACACGAGGGTGATCCACAGGTCCCAACCCGGAAACAGCGTCGGGATGGGCTCGGACACGTCCGTGTTCCGCACTCCGAGGATGGTGGCCAGGATCCCGGTAAAGATGAGAGTCCCGATCAGGACGGGGATCGCCAGGGTCAGGCCCAGTCCCACGTCTCGGGCGAGAGTCGTCGGGTTCCGGTTTGTCCAACCTGCCGGTCCGCCGGTCCAGTTGTAGGAAAACGACCAATCGCTCGGGTCGGGGGCAAGGCGCCGCGGCCGAGCCATGTCGCCCCAGGAGAGGGCGCCCGGCCGGACGACGACGAGCTGAACGAGAGCCACGAAGCAGGCGAGGTTGAGGAGGAGGACGAGCAGCGTCTCGATCGAGGTCGCCAGGTTGATCCCGACGAAACCGATGGCGGCGACGATGGCGAGCTCGACGGCGAGCGACAGGGAGAGCCACGCCAGCACGACGAGGAAGGGCGACGGTCCGGAGTAGTCCTGCCAGCCGTCCGCACGGCGCTGACTGCCCTGGGCCAGCGAGGCGGTGACGAGGCCCACCGAAAGCAGAACCAGGGCCAGCTCGAAGATAGAGGCGATGGCCAGGCCCGCGACGCCGCGAGACGTCCCGCTGAGTCCCGCGGCCGCAACCGCCACGAGCGCACCCAGACCGACGAGCGAGAGGAGCCATCCGGCGGCGTATCGGCGGGGCTCGGCCCGTCCCCCGAGCGAGTAGATCCACCTGCGCGGCACGACTGGATGCAGGCGTCCCGGCGCTTCGGCCGGGGGCGGGGAGCCATAGCCCCAGGGCCCATAGGGGTGCTGATAGGCCCACGGGTTGGGCGCGTATCCCCATACGCTGTAGGCCGGTTGCGCGTATGCCGGACCGGCGCCGGGCTGGACGGGCTGGGATGGAGCCCAGCCGTAGGGGGGCGGCGCTCCGTAACCCGGCGGCCAGCCGTAGGCCGGCGCGTAACCGGGTGGAAGAGGGACCGGAACCGGCTGCGTCGTTTCGGACGTCCAACCGGGAGGCGGTGCGCCGTACCACGATCCGCTTCCGGCGGGCGGCCAGGAACCCGCCTCGAGCGGCCGTCTGGCCTCGTCCGGCAACGGGTCTCGCCGTCCGCTTGAAGCGACCTTCGCTCGGCCGATGGCGCGTCCGGCGAGCCGCTCGCGCACGCTCCTGTGCACAGCCGCTGGCGCGCTGTCGGACTCCTGCGTGTGATCGGGCGGCTGCTGGCCTTCAGGCGCTTCTCCCGCGGCGTCGTCGCGCGGCTGATCGACCGTCATCGGCGTTGCGGCTGGTCAGGGTTCTGCTCGGCCGTCAGCGGCCGGCAACGGGTTCGCCCGGAACTATCCCGCCCGCCGGCCTGGGCACGGCGCCGCGGGCGGAACCGACCGCGGGCGGAGGCGCGGGGGCCGGCGATGCAGCCGGCGCCGTCTCAGGGGCGCGCTCGGTGGCGGGCCGCTCGAAGTCCTTGCCGCACCACGCGCACAACGACCAGTCGAGGCCGACCAGTCGGTCGCAGTTGGGGCAGACCCTCTTGAGGCGCTGGCGGCACCAGGGGCAGATGATCCATTCGGCGTCGACGCGACGGTCGCAGTAGCGGCAGGTCTTGATCGCCTCGACCTCGCCGAGCAGAGCCTCTTCGGCGAGGTTGCGCTCGTACACCTCGCCCAGCCGCTCCGGAGGGCGAACGACTCGGTAGACGACAACGCCCAGGGGGAAGAAGAAAGGCAGGAACAGGATTATCAGGCCCGTCGCGAGGAATGGGAGAACCGGGTTCTCGGTGCGATCCCGCATGTCTCGGAACGCCCAGTACGCGGCCGCGATCCAGAGCAGGATCATGTAGAAGAAAGTCGCGTAGAGGACCAACTGGACGACCGCGTTCGAGAAGAACGCGCTCATCGCGCCGCCCAGAGCGCCCATCGGGTCATTCATGGGGAGAGATCCGCTTTCTCCGATCCGCCCCTCCAGGTGTCCGATCGAACCAGGAAGGGCAATTGAAGTCTAGCAGGCCAGAAACCTCCGACCGCCGCTGCGCGGGCTGTGACGGCCAATATCCATGCCCGGTGACGGACGTTCCGACCCCGTGAATCGCGTTCTCCGGGGTCGAGCGGGTCAGCCTCTCCGCTCTTGAGCGGGATAGAAGAGCCCGACGATCGAACCGGCGATCAGCAGGACCGCACCCAGCAGGAGAAGCGCGATGCCTCCTCCGCATCCCCACGGGAGCATCTGGTACATCAGGCCCGCGCCGAGCAGGACCCCGCCCAGGAGCATCGGCATCGCCACCTCGGTCAGGCGCCTGATGGTGGGCGCCAGCCCCGGCATCAGTTCCTCCAGCTTGTCGCTGGCCAGGATCGAGGCCAGCAGAATCGCGGCGAAGAGGAAGAGGGGCCAACCTGCGGCCGTGTCGAATGCCCACGCCCCTGGCCTCGGATGGAGGTCGATCGTGCCGATGCCGAGGCCGTTGTCGGCGGTCCAGGGCAGGAAGAAGCTGATCAGCGCGAACGCCCCGCCAAGCGCGGTCAGGCCCGTCGCCACCAGCTCAGCCTTGGGCTCCGCGGCAATGGAAGCGAGTGTGGCCCTGATCCTGTCCGAGGCGGTCACCGGCACGCCGGGCGAGGCGGGTCCCATTGCTTCGGCACCGAACGGGGCGGAGCGGCCGGCGAGTGCGCCGTCGTGGGCTGGCGCCGGAACCGGGATCGGGGCTATTGCCGGGGAGGGCCGGGGCGCCGCCGCGGGGACGGGGCCCCTCGGGCCCGGAACAATGCCGGCGGGTCTTCCGCCGCCGTCGGGCCTTCCGGCGATGTCGGGTCTTCCGCCGCCGATGGAACCGAGCGTTCGGTAGGTGGCGGAGGGCGCCAGGTATCGGTCCGAGGTCCGAGCGTCGTCCACGGCAACCGGCCCGGGCGTGAGTCCCACGCCACTATCGGCGTCTCCCTCGGCTTCGATATCGGGAATGGCGTTCACGGCGGCCGCAGTCGCGGCGGCCGCCTGGGCCGCAGCCTCCCGGGCTACGGCCGCCGCCCAGGCGGCGGCCTCCCGCGCCGTCGCTCGTTGCAGGTCGTCGACGGCGGTCGGCTCGGGCGCGGTCGGCTCGGGCGCGGTCGGCTCGGGCGCCGCTTCCGTCGCGTCCAGCGCGGCCCCGCAACCGGGGCACAAGGCGTGGCCGGGCGCAATCGGCGCCGAGCAGCTCTTGCAGACCGTGAGCTCGACCATGTGGCCCCTTCGCTTCTGAGCCAGATATAGGAATGTTCCGCAGCGGCGAGGTTCCTGCGCGGTCGAGGGTCGGGTCAATCCCCCGATCTCTCTCCCGCCGCGCCCGAAAGTCCCAACCCGCTCCGCTGGATTTCTCCGCCGAGGGGCTGAGGGACGCCGTTCAGGGCATCAGAAACCTCGTTGGTGAAGACAGCGCTGCGCCATGCCGAGGTTGCAGCGGAGAGGGCCAGCGCCGCCGCCCACGCCAGGGCCAACGCCACGGCCGCCAGGGCGAAAGCGACCGGTCGAAAGTCCCGCACGGCGCTGAAGTCACCGATCCCCAGCTTGATGGCGATCGGGTCCTGGTTCCGGGCGGCGATCCGGCACCAGTCGAAGGCAATCGAGGTCGCGACCAGCGCCACGCCGATCGCCACGGCGCTAGTCGCGTATGAGACGAGAGCGGTCAGCAGGGTCGAGATCGGCCGGCGCACGATCTGCCAGGCGGCACCGCCGATGGAGCGCCAGATCCCGAGACCCGCCAGTACCTCGCGCCGGACCGCGATCGCCGCGATCGTCTCCGTCGCGAGCCAGACCACGGTCACGACCGCCACGGCGTCGGTGGCGGCAGACACCACCCTCAACAGGAGCGGCTCGGCCAGGTTGCTCGGCGTCACGAGCTCGTAGTACGCGGCGTTGAAGATGCGAGTCACGGCCCAGGCGAGCGCGATCGCAAGGGGCACCAGGCAGAGCATCCGGATCGCCGCCAGCCGCAGCAGAAGCGGCCTGGGCGGCAGAGCGAGGCGCCGCTTCGTCTCGTCGCGCCCTGAGTCCATCGCCACCTCGACGAGCCAGATGTCCGCGAGCGAGCCGGCCAGACTGGCAACAGCCAGCCACGCCGCCGATGCGACGATCGCGAGAGCGATCAGCCCTAGGAGCCACAGAGTCGGCCGGCCGTCGATCGCGATGGCGTCGATCCCGGTCGCGCCGATGATGTCGATGACCGACGGCAGCATGACGCTCGGCAGCGCCAGCAGGACGATTCCGCCTCGAAGCAGGAAACCCGCCAGCGCCACCGGCAACGCCTCGCCGTGCGTCAGGCCGAAGGCCAGGGCTCGCACGACGCGGCCCGCCCGGCCAGGCCGTCGTGCCCCGAATCCTTCGGCCGGCTCGACCACTCAGCTAGCGTCCGGACGGAGCGGGCGTGCCCACGACCGTCTGGAGCTGCGCGAGGATCTGGCCGACGATGTTCATCTCCTTCTGGTAGGTGGCGAGATCGCCGTTGCGGAGAGCTTGCTGGGCCAGCTCGTAGTGCTCATTGGCCTCGGCGATCAGCTCTTGCGCCGTCCCGTTCAGGGTGAAGCTCGGAGCCGCGGTCGGCGAGCCGCCGGGCGTCGAGGTGGCGCTCGGGGTTGGCGATGCCGTGGGCGTGGACCCGGGTGCCGGCGAACCGCCCGGGGCCTGGCCGGCGCCGTTCACGAGCGAGGTGAGCGCCGCCGCGAGCGTGTCGCCCCAGACAATCTGGCTGGGCGTGGCGACGATGACTTTCTGCAGAACCGGCAGCGGGTTGGTGTTGGATGACATGTAGACCGGCTGCACGTACAGAATCGACGTCTGGAGTGGCACGACCAGCAGGTTGCCCATGATCACGGTGCTGCCCTGCTGAGACCAGAGAGTGACCTGCTGGCTGATGACTGGGTTCTGCAGAATCAGGGCGCTCATCTGCGCCGGCCCGTAGATCGTGGAATCACGTGGGAAGTTGTAGACGCTGACGGTCCCGTACGAAGCGGGGTCGTTGTGCGCGGCGACCCAGGAGATCATGTTGGGCCGGCCGTTCGGGACCATCGGCTGCAGCAGCAGGAACTCCGAGTTGCTCACGTCGGTCTGGCCCGGGGCCTGCATCTCGACGTAGTAAGCCTCGAGCCCAAGCTGCTGAGGGCTGTTGCCGCTGTTCGTGCCGGAGTTGCGCGCCACCTGCCAGACGTCGTTGCCCTGGTAGAAGACGCCCGGGTCGGTGACGTGGTACTTCTCGAACTGGCTCGTCTGGGCGTCGAAGAGGTCCTCGGGATAGCGCAGGTGCCCCTGGAGATCCGTGGACATCTCTGAAAGCGGGTGGTAGACGGTCGGGAAGACGCCCTGCCAGGCACGAATGATCGGATCGTTCGCATCAGCGACGTAGAAGGTGAGGGAGCCGTCGTAGGCGTCCATGACGACCTTGACGCTGTTGCGGATGTAGTTGAATGGGTCGCCCGCGAGACCCGTAGCACCCGCATCACTGCCCGGGTTGAAGGCGTTGGCGTCGGGTAGAGCGTCCGTGGTCGTGTACCCGTCCAGGATGTATACGAGCCTGCCGCTCGACGTGATGACCAGGTACGGATCCTTGTCGTAGCGCAGGTACGGCGCGATCGCCTGGACCCGGTCCTGGATCGAGCGACGCATGAGCAGCTGGCTGTTGCCGCTCACCTGGTTGCTGATGAGCAGGTTCAGGTCGCCGAATCGGGCCGCGAACAGCAGCTTCGTGAGCGGCGTGTCGAGTTTGATGCCCGTCGTGCCGGTCCAGCTGTTGTACGCGTCGCCCGATGCCGTCGCCGACGGGTAGTCGAACTCTTGGGTTCCGCCACCGACGATCACGTAGTCGCTTGACTGAGTGCCGAAGTAGATGCGCGGCTGGGTGACGGCCGGGGCTCCGGGCGATGAGGCCGGTGGCACGTTCTGGATGACGAGAAGCGGGTTCGCGCTCTGCCCGGTGTTGCTGCGCACGACCTCGTTGACGGGCAGCATTGCCAGCCCGATGCCGTGCGTGTAGACGAGGTGCTGGTTGACCCAGCTCGAGTTGCCGTTGTTGAGGTTGGCGACCTTGCCCGGATCGAGCTCGCGCCCGGCAAGCATCACCTGGCGCACGCACGGGGCCGGGTTGGGGGAGCAGCTCGCCGCGTCGGTGAAGACGTATCGATCGGTATCGACATCGCCGAAGCTGTAGTAGTTGCGGATCAGCTGCATGTTGTCGAGCGTCGGGCCGAGAGGCCGGTAGTCCCACAGTCGCAGGTTCTGGATCGTTGATTGCTCGCTCGTCAGCGCAGCTTGGCTGATCGACGTGCCGGGTTGATATGAGTTGGCGGTCCAGCCCGCCAGGTTGAACCCCAGCCGGGTCATGTCGATGTTGTTCTGAATGTAGGGCGTCTCCTGGCCTTGCTGGTTCGGATCGACGGCAATCCGCTGGGTGATGAGCGGGTAGGCGAAGTCGAGCGCCACGTAGGCGCCCAGCCAGATGACGATCGTCAAGGTCAGCGGCACCCACCAGCGCGTCAGGCAGAAGAGCAGGAAGAGGGTGCCCGCGAAGGCCGCCAGAACGGTCATGACGTTGATAGCAAGGAACCTGGCGTTGGTGTCGGTGAAGCTGACTCCCTGGAAGATGCCGCTCTGATGGCTGTACACAAGCGAATACCGGTCGAGCTGGAAGCCGATGGCGATCGACAGCAGGAACAGCATCACCAGCACGCCGACGTGGGTGCGAGCGGCGGTTGGCATCGAGGCGCCCGAGATGACGGCGACCAGGTAGCGAATCCCGGCCAGCACGAGTGCCAGCAGGAGCAGGGTGTTCGCGAACGACTGGATGAGACGGTAGAACGGAAGCTCGAAGACGTAGAAGCCCAGGTCGAGGCGGAACGACGGATCCAGCTGACCGAATGGCACGCGATGGGCGAAGAGCTGGACGGTCGTCCAGCTGCTGGCCATCAGGCCGCCGAGTCCCAGGGCGATCAGCGCGCTCAGGCCGAGCAAGCCCCAGAAGACGGGGCGGGCGACGTCGGGCATCTCGATCTCGCTCGGGCCCGAGGTGGGGCGGCGCGGAGCGTTGAAGGGTCCGCCTCCGTAGCCGCCGGCATAGCGGTCGAGGTTGAAGCGATCGAGGAAGTCGTCCAGCGAGAACCGCCGCATCTCGCCCTTGGGAATAAGCCTGCCGGGCAGCCAGATGTTGAGCCAGAGGAATAGAAACCCGACCAGGGCGCCCAGGGCGAACAGGCCGAGCTGCGAGCCGAGCCGGGTCCAGAAGACCCCCGCGAACCCGACGCTCTGGTACCAGATGGCATCGGTCCAGATGCCGACGCCCACGGAGAAGAAGAGGCTGAGCAGAACCAGGACGACGACCAGGGTGGTCCCGAAGATCACCCAGCCGCGGCCGATGTGGATCTCCGGTAGCTCGCCGTCGGAGCCCACCGATCGGGGTCTGCGCGGACCTCTGTATCCACTGCCTCGGAAGATTCCCTGATCCTCGTCGCCCCGATCGGCGCCGTTGTCGGAATCCGTTCCGTTGGAACTCACCGGCTTGTCCTCCCTTGGGCCCTCGGTCGACGAGCTTCTGTCCGTCTGGGCGTCCGACCCGGCAACGGGCTCGGATTCGCCTTCGGCCCCCAGCTCGCCGCTCTTGCGGCGCTGCTCGGCCTGACGGCGGCGCAGCTCATCGAGAAAGTCGTCGAACATGTCGCGCATGTGACGAGTCTAGCCGAGCCGCAAAATGCCACTCGCCCAGCTGGGCCTAGCCGGCCAGGCGAAGGATCGCGTCCCGGAAGGCTCGAAGGACCGTCTGGGCCAGCTCGTTGTCGCGCAGCGTGGCAGAGCGGGCCGGCTCGAAGCGGAACCCGGCGAGCACCGTGAGAGGCGCTTCCCAGGGCCGCGTCTCTTCGACGGGGGGCTGGCCCAGCCGGAGGCGGAGCTGCTGGCGTCCGCTCTCCTCGAGGATCAGGCCGGACAGCGTCCCGGCGAGCGCGGGCCCGAAGCGCATCAGCGGGGAGCCCGGGGGTGGCTCCGGAGTCGGGCCGAAGTCTCGGAACTCTAGGAGGCGCCCTTCTTCCTCGCACCACAGCAGGGCCACCCACCAGTCATCGGCGATGGTCTGGGGCTGGCTCATGCCGACGCGCCGTCGATCGCCCGGACCGAGCTCCAGCTCGCGCAGATAGGAGGGGCCCGGCGCGGGAAGTCGCGGCCGCGGAGCGGTCACCTGGCTAGGAGTCGGACGCGGGAGGGAGATCGGCGGGTGGGCCTGCCTCGGGCACGGCGGCGGTCTCGGGCGCGACGGCGCCTTCGCCGACGATCGTCCCGGCGGCGATCTCGCGGTCGAGACGTTCCATCTCGGCTCGGACCTCGGCGCTCGGCGGCCGCAGGACGCCCGGATCGACACGCTCTCCCGAGCTCGCGAAGATCTGATCGTCGGGCTGGCTGAGAATCATCGACAGGAGCCCGGGTCGTTTCTTCTGGTGGGCGACCCTCTCCTGGTATGCGCGCAGCTCGGGTGCGACGGCCGTGACGCCGGGAATGGCGTCCGCGGTCGATTCGGTCGGGGAGGTGAGCGCCGCCCCGCAGCTCGGACAGCGTTCCGCCCCGGCGGCGATGCGGGCCGAGCACCACGGGCATTCGGCGTCCGCGGCCGCCCGGGACTTCGGCGCCGCACGCATCGGCCGTCTGGTCGACGGCTTGCCGGGTACGGCGGCCGAAACGGCGGGGTCGGCGGCCGACGAGAGACCCGCCGCTTGCGCCGGGTCAGGCGGGTCCGGCGCAGGGCCGGCCGCAGGCTCGGTCGCCTCGGTGTCGGTTCGAACTCGCGAGTCGGCCTCGGCGCCGATCGCGCCGGCCTGGTGGACCCACCACCCGCCGACCGCGAACAGCGCTGCTCCGGGAATGAGGGCCGCGGCGTAGGCCCGCCCGAGGTCGTCCGGCAGCAGCACCACGCCGGTCGCGCACATGACCGCAGCGGCGATGTTCAAGCGTCGCCTCGGATCCGCGGCAAACATTGCCGCCGCTACCGGGACCGCTGTCAGGACCGCCGCCGCAACCGCGATCCACAGGACCGTCATCGCCGGCACGCCGTAGAGTCCGGACGGCGGCAGCTCCCCCTCGACATGGTCGAGGCCCATGAATTGCGTCGCAATCAGCCCGAGGATCGCGCTCAACGGGATGCAGAGCCACCCACAGAAGATCGCGAGTGCTCCGAAGATCCTCTGCATCGTTCTCCTCTACGGCGCGGCTCGTGTTCCGCGGCCCGGACGCGAACCCTGGCGCGGACTCGTGACGCGGACTCTACGCCGGCTCGTCCGGCGGCGCCGCATCGCCGAAGAGTTCGTCGCTCGCGCCGGCCATCGGTTTCTGCCCGGACCGGCCCAGGCGATCAGCCATCTCCAGCGCGGCCTGGCTCGGCCGGCCCACGTCGTCGGGGTTCGTCGCGGGTCTGAACATGCCCTCGATCGAATCCCTGGCGAGCATGGCCGCGGCGGTGGCGACCTGGGCCGATGGGTCTGCCGCCTGGCCGACGGCGCTCAGCACACTCATGCGTGCCTGAGTCCCGAGCATCGAGCCGGTGAGCGAGCGCTGGCGCAGGCCCGGATCTACATCGGTGACGCCGGGGATCACCAGGCCGCCGAGCGACTCTCGCTGGGCCATGATCGCGCCGCAGCTGGGGCAGTAGTTGGCGCCGGGCTCGGCTGCGGCCGAGCACCAGGGGCACGTGGGGTTGCCGCCTCCGCCTGCGCCCGATCCGGCGCCGTCCGGCTCGGGTCCCGATGTCGCGCGCCGCATCGGCTGATTCCACCAATCGTCCACCGTCAGGCCCTCCTGCTAGTGACCCTTCCTCCCGTCCGCCATCACTCCCACTCGATGGTTGCCGGTGGTTTCGAGCTTATGTCGTAAACCACTCTGTTCACGCCCGGAACTTCGTTCACGATCCGGGCGCTGATCTTGCCGAGAAGCTCGTATGGTAGCTTCGCCCAGTCGGCCGTCATCGCGTCCTCAGAGGTGACTGCCCGAATGGCCACGACGTTGGCGTAGGTTCGGCCGTCGCCCATGACGCCGACGGAGCGAAGCGGGGTCAGGATGGCGAACGATTGCCATATGCTGCGATACAAGCCGGCCGCCTTGATCTCGTCCATGACGATCCAGTCGGCTTCGCGCAGGGTGTCGAGGCGCTCGGCCGTCACCTCGCCGATTATCCGGATGGCCAGGCCGGGCCCGGGGAACGGCTGGCGCTGGACCATCGAATCGGGCAGACCCAGCGCTGTCCCGACGGCCCGGACCTCGTCCTTGAAGAGATAGCGGAGCGGCTCGATCAGCTGGAAGCTCAGGTCATCGGGCAGGCCGCCGACGTTGTGATGGGTCTTGATCTTGGCGGCCGATTTCTCCTTGTCGGAGGTCGCCGATTCGATGACGTCGGGGTAGAGCGTGCCCTGTGTCAGGAAGGCGATCTCGCCAAGCTTGGCCGCCTCCTCCTCGAAGACGCGGATGAACTCGGTGCCGATGATGTGGCGCTTCTGCTCGGGGTCGATCACGCCCTCGAGCTTGCGCAGGAACCTCTCCCGAGCGTTGACGACGATGACCCGCACGCCCAGCTGCTCGAAGGCCGTGGCCAGCAGCTCCGTCTCGTTCTTGCGCATCATCCCGTGGTCGACGTGGACGCAGATCAGGCGCTCTCCCACCGCGCGGTGGACGAGGGTCGCAGCCACGGCCGAGTCCACTCCACCGGAGAGCGCGCACAGGACCTTGCCGTCCGTGCCCGTCGCTCGGCTGTACTCGGCGACGCGGTTCCTGATCTCTTCCACGGTGGAGGCGACGAAGTTGGCCGCGGTCCAGTTCTGGCGGGCGCCGGCGATCTCGACGACGAAGTTGCGCAGGATCTCGCGGCCGTGCCGGGTGTGGACGACCTCGGGGTGGAACTGGATGCCGTACAGGTGGCGCTCCGGATCGGCGACCGCGGCATACGGCGTGGATCCGGTGCTGGCCGTCGGCCGGAAGCCGTTCGGCAGCCGTTCGATCGAATCGCCGTGGCTCATCCAGACCGACTGTTGGGGCTCGAGCCCGGCGAAGAGTCGATCGCCCTCGGTCACCGAGACGACCGCCGGCCCGAACTCCTTGCGGCTGAAGGAGACGACCTCGCCGCCGAGCGCCTGGGCCATGAGGTGCAGGCCGTAGCAGATGCCCAGCAGCGGCACGCCGCCGGTCCAGAGCGCCGGGTCCGGGTGGGGCGAGCCCGCCTCGTAGACGCTGGCCGGTCCGCCCGAGAGAATCACCGCCGTGGGCTTGTGGGCGGCGATCTCACTCCACGGGGTGTCGAAGGGCAGCAACTCCGAATAGACGTTGAGCTCGCGCACGCGACGGGCGATGAGCTGGCTGTACTGGCTGCCGAAGTCGAGGACGACGACCGAATCCACCCCGGCCGCGACTGCTGGATCCGCAACGCGCCCTGCGCTCAATGCCGACCTCCTCTGTTGAGTGCGGCGATTCTAGCGGGGCAAGCTTGCGATCGACCGATCCGCCGGCCGATCGCGTTCGCGCCGGGTCGGTCGCAAATCGGAGAGCGCGCGGCGAGAAGGTGACGCCAGCGGGGCGGGCGCGAGGATGTCAGGCGCGCTCGGTGGGGAAGCCCTGCTTCTTCCAGTCCTGCAGGCCGCCGTGCAGCTCCTTGACCTTGAATCCGAGCGCCTCGAGGCGCTGGGCCGTCTTGGTCGAAGCGTGGCAGCTGGCGTTCCAGCAGTAGACGACGTACAGGGCCTCGCGCGACAGGTGCGCGGTCGAGGCCTCGTTGATTTCGCGCCAGGGCAGGCTGATCGCGCCGGGCAGGTGCTCTCGCGCGTATGTCTCGGGGTACCGTGCGTCTACGACCACGAGATCGGGCGTGCCGGCGACGATGTCGGCGTGGAGGTCCGCCGGGTGGCGGTCGTACACGTAGCCGCCGATCCAGTGGACGCGGGCCGTGGGGCCGGCGGGGATGGTGACGCTCGCGGTGGGAACGGCAGTCGCGGCGGGAACCAGGTGCAAGACCGGTCCGGCGTGCGGCTCCGAAACGGCAGGCGCCCCGCCGGCAGCCGGCGCTGACGGCTCAGATTCGAAGGGCGACTCGGCGGTTTCGAGGACCGGCGCGGACGGCATCGGCGGGATTCTCCGTTCGGGTAGCGGCGTTGTCCCGGAATAGTAGCGAACGACGTCAAATCCCGGAACCCGATTCTGAGCGCGTCATCCACGTCTTCGGTTGCGGTTTGGTTACGAAGCCGCGGAAGCGCCTAGGCGTCCTCGAGGCTGGGAGCGAGCCAGCGCGCGGCCTCCTCGAGCGACCAGCCCTTGCGGCGGGCGTAGTCCTTCAGCTGGTCGGAGCCGATCCGGCCCACGCCGAAGTAGTGCGCCTCGGGGCGCCAGAAGTAATAGCCGCAGACCGACGCCGGCGGGAGCATCGCGAACGATTCGGTCAGGCTGATCCCCGCGCTTGCCTCGGCGTCGAGCAGCGCGAAGATGGTCGCCTTCTCCGTGTGGTCCGGGCACGCCGGGTAACCCGGCGCCGGTCTGATGCCTTGATACTCCTCGCGGATCATCGCGGCCTTATCCGGCGCTTCACCGGGGGCGTAGCCCCACAGCTCGCGTCGGACGCGGTGGTGCAGGAGCTCCGCCACCGCCTCGGCCAGGCGGTCGGCAAGGGCCTTGGCCATGATGGCTCGATAGTCGTCGTGGGCCGCCTCGAACGAGGCCACGAGCTCCGCCGAACCCACGCCGGCGGTGACCGCGAACGCCCCCAGGTAGTCCGCCACGCCACCCTCCTGCGGGGCCACGAAATCGGCGAGCGCCGCGTTGGGCCGACCGGGCGGCTTCTCCATCTGCTGGCGCAGGGTGTGGACGACCGCACTAACCTCCGACCGCCCCTCGTCGGCGTACAGCTCGATATCGTCGCCCACGGAGCTGGCCGGCCAGAAGCCCACGACCGTGCGCACGCGGAGGAGCTCCTCCGTCGCGATCCGGTCGAGCAGGCGCCGGCCATCGTCGAACAGAGCCCGGGCCGACTCGCCCACGCCGGGCGCGCTGAGGATCGCCGGATAGGCGCCCTTCAGCTCCCAGGCCGTGAAGAAGGGCGACCAGTCGATCCAGTCGACCAGGTCGGCGAGCGGGTACTCCTCGCTCCGAAGGCCCAGGAAGCTGGGCTGGGGTATCGGACGACCGAAATCGACCGGGGTCCGGTTGGCCCGGGCGACTTCGATGGCGACGCGGGCGATCCGCTCCCGGCGCCCCGCCCGATCGATTCGCAGGCGCTCCTGCTCCTTGCGGACCGCGGCGGCGTAGCCGGCGGCCCCGTCGCCGAGCAACTCCGAGACCACACCGACCGCTCGCGACGCATCGGCCACGTGGATCACCGGCGCGGAGTAGCGCGGTGCGATCCTGACCGCGGTGTGGGCCTTCGACGTCGTCGCCCCACCGATGATCAGCGGCACCCGGAAGCCTTCCCGCTCCATCTCCGCGGCGACGTGCGCCATCTCCTCGAGAGACGGCGTTATCAGGCCCGACAGACCCACGACGTCCACGCTCTCGGCGACGGCCATTTCCAGGATTCGAGCGGCCGGCACCATCACGCCGAGGTCCAGCACCTCGTAGTTGTTGCACGCCAGCACGACGCCGACGATGTTCTTGCCGATGTCGTGGACGTCGCCCTTGACGGTGGCCATGAGGATCTTGCCGCGCGGCCGCAGGTCTCCGAGCGCCGCCTTCTCTGCCTCCAGATACGGCACCAGGTGAGCGACCGCCTTCTTCATGACGCGGGCGCTCTTGACGACCTGGGGCAGGAACATCTTGCCGGCCCCGAAGAGGTCGCCGACGGCGTTCATGCCGCTCATGAGAGGTCCTTCGATGACATCGATCGGGCGTGCAGCGGCGCGGCGGGCCTCCTCGGTGTCCTCCACCACGAACGTGTCGATCCCTTCGATCAGCGCGTGCCGCAGCCGATCCGAGACGGGCAGCTCGCGCCAGGCCAGGTCGGCGGTTGCCCGCTCCGCCCCGGCAACGCCCGCGTAGCGGCCGGCGATCTCGAGCAGCCTGTCGGTCGCGTCCGGCCGGCGGTTGCCGACCACGTCTTCGACGCGCTCCAGCAGCTCGGCGGGGATCTCCGAGTAGACCGCCAGCTGGCCGGGATTGACGATGCCCATGTCCATCCCCGCGGCGATGGCGTGGTACAGGAAGACGGCGTGGATGGCCTCGCGGACGACGTCGTTGCCGCGGAAGGCGAACGAGACGTTGCTCACGCCGCCGCTGACCTTCGCGCCGGGGATCTCGGCCTTGATGCGGCGAGTCGCCTCGATGTAAGCGACGGCGTAGCCGGTGTGCTCCTCGATGCCCGTGCCGATGGCGAAGACGTTGGGATCGAAGACGATCTCGTCCGGCGGGAAGCCGACCCGTTCGGTCAGCAGGCCGTGGGCGCGGCGGCAGATCTCAAGCTTGCGTTCGACCGTGTCGGCCTGGCCCTTCTCGTCGAATGCCATAACGATCACGGCGGCGCCGTAGCGCCGGGCGAGCCGAGCCTGGCGCAGGAACTGCCCCTCGCCCTCCTTGAGCGAGATCGAGTTCACGATCGGCTTGCCGCCGATGGAGCGCAGCCCGGCCTCGATGACGGACCATTTCGACGAGTCCACGACGATCGGGACGCGCGCGATCGCCGGCTCGGAGGCCACCAGGTTGAGGAAGCGGGTCATCGCCGCTTCCGAGTCCAGCAGCGCCTCGTCCATGTTGACGTCGATGGCTTGGGCGCCAGCCTCGACTTGCCGCCGGGCGATCTCCAGCGCGCCGTCGAAGTCGCCGTCCACGATCCGGCGGGCGAAAAGGCGCGAGCCGGCCACGTTCGTCCGCTCGCCGATGTTCACGAAAAGGCTGTCATCGCCGACGTTCAAGGCCTCCAGCCCGGCCAGCCGAAGTGCCGCCGGCCGCTCGGGGATGGCGCGTGGCGCGAAGCCCCGCGCCGCCTCGGCGAACGCGGTCACGTGCGCCGGTCCAGTTCCGCAGCAGCCGCCGATAACGTTGACCAGGCCCGCCGAGGCGAAGTCGCGCAGGACGGCGGCCATGGCCTCGGGCGTCTCGTCGTATCCGCCGAACTCGTTGGGCAGGCCGGCGTTGGGGTGGGCCGCGACGAACGTGTCGGCCAGGCCAGAGAGCTCCTCCACGTGGGCTCGTAGCTGGCGGGCGCCCAGGGCGCAGTTGAACCCGACGATCAGCGGCCCGGCGTGGCGGATCGAGTTCCAGAAGGCCTCCACCGTATGCCCGGAGAGCGTTCGCCCGGAGGCATCGGTGATCGTGCCCGAGATCCAGAGCGGCACCTCGATGCCCAGCTCTTCGAAGACGCCCTGGATGGCGTAGATCGCGGCCTTGGCGTTGAGCACGTCGAAGATCGTCTCGACCATCAGCAGGTCGACACCGCCGAGCAGCAGCCCGCGGGCGGCCTCGGCATACGCCACGGCCAGTTCTTCGAACGAAACGGAGCGGGCTGCCGGGTCGGCCACGTCCGGCGAGATCGAGGCGGTCCGGTTCGTGGGGCCGAGCGACCCGGCGACGAACCGCGGCCGGCCGGGCTCGCGAGCCTCTGCGGCATCGGCTGCGGCGCGGGCGATCCGGGCCGCCTCGACGTGGATCTCGTAGGCCACGCCCTCCATGCCATAGTCGGCCTGGGCGATCCGCGTGGCGGTGAACGTGTTCGTGGTGATGATGTCGGCGCCGGCTGCCAGATAAGCGTCGTGGACGGCGCGGACGACGTCCGGGCGGGTGAGGCAGAGCAGGTCCGTGTCGCCGCGGACGTCGCGCCGATGATCGCGGAAGCGCTCGCCGCGGAAGTCGGCCTCGGACAGGACGTAGCGCTGGATCAGCGTACCGGTGGCGCCGTCGAGCACGAGGATCCGCTTGCGAAGCAGCGGACGGATCAGGAGCAGGCGCTCCTCACGCGTCCTGACGGGGCGAACCGGCGATTCGGGCTGCTCACTCGCGGATGCCGGCGCCCTGGTCTCGGGCGCGACTGAGGGGATGTTAGTCTCGGTGGGCCTGCCTCCTTCTGGCCGCAGTGTACCCGGCAGGGATCGATCGCGCGGAGGGCCCTCCCGGCCGCGTGCCGCAGTGAGGGGACGCCTGCGAGTCAGGACGCCGGCGGAGGAGTCGGGCCCGGACCAGAGCCGTAGGGAGGGCTGGCGTATGGGTTCTGGGGCGCGACCGGCGCACCGGGTGGAGCGTACCCGCCCCAGGTCGTGATCGGGGCCTGGGCCGGGGCTGGGACCTGTGCCTGTGCGCTGGCATACCAGCTGGACTTCAGCAACTGCTCGTACGCCGCATCGCGGGCTGCCTCGTCGTCGAAGCTGAGGATCAGTGCGTGCCCGAAGAAGCGGACGCGGATGGCCGGACGCGCGCCGCGGAACGGGGAGGCATTTCCCACCACGCCCTGACTCAGCCCGGGGGTGAGCCGCACGGCCGGCGAGTAGCCCTCGCGCGTCCAGTGGAGATCGATCGGTGGCGGGGTGCCGGCCGCCGCAGCAGCCGGGTTCATCTCGCCGAGGCGCAGCTCGGCCCGCAGCTCACGTGCTCGAAGGCCGGCCCCCGGGCCGACGAGCAGGCCGGTGACGCGGACCGGCAGCCGGCCGGCCATGCCGACGCCAGGCTGCGGCTTCAGCTTGGACGGCCGGAAGACCACGTAGCCGACGAGCCAGCCGATCAGGAGCGGAGCGCCCAGCACTCCGGAGACGATCGCCAAGGTGTACATCGAGGCGGCATCGGCCGGCCATTCGCCCTCGGCCAGCAGGATGGAGCGGTTGACGTGCACATTGTCGATGCGGGTGCCCAGCGTCCGAACGGCCCCGTCGATCTCCTTGGTGTCGCCGCGCAGCATGCCCGTGACCGTGACGGAGCCGTCGACCGCGAGCTCCTTCTCCATCTCGGCCTCGGGCTTGTGCGAGAGCACCACGACGCAGTCCAGCGTGGAGGCGTCGCAGACCAGGTAGTCGGTGTGATCGTATCGGCTATGAAAAGCGAGACAGTAGCCAGTGGCCCGGCGTAGCCTGCGCTGACCGGGACAGGGGCTCCTGTCGGGACGCCAGCTTCGGGGCAGGCCGGTATACCTATGGACTTCGAGCCCGTGGTCGTATGTGGCCGCCCCTGCGACTCGCCCGGTTGCGCCATGAGCGCGGATCCGTAGGTGTCGTGTTGCCCGGGGCCGGTGTCAGCTCATCGCGAAGCGCGGGCAAGGGAGGAAGCGACGATGCGCAGCATCGGGCTCGATCTGGGCCGCCACAAGGGTGAGGCGGCGGCAGTCGATGGCAGAGGGCGGGCGGTCGGCCTCGGATCGGTGGAGGTCAGCCCCGCCGGTCTGGTCGATCTGATCGCCCGTCTTCGACCCGACGACCGGGTGGTGCTGGAGGCCTCGACCAACACCTGGTCGATCGCCGAGCTGCTGGCGCCTCATGTAGCCGAGGTCGTGGTCTCAAATCCGCTCCGGACACGGGCGATAGCGGAGGCCAAGGTCAAGACCGACCGGATCGACGCCGCGACCCTGGCCGAGTTGCTCGCCGCGGACTACATTCCAGCTGTGTGGCAGCCCGATCCCGATACCCTGGCTCGACGCCGGCTGGTCAGCCTGCGGGCAAGCCTGGTCCGAGGCCGCACCGGCGAGCGCAACCGGGTAGCGGCCGTCATCGGCCGGCGGCTGGCCACCTGCCCGGTATCGGATCCCTTCGGAGTCACCGGGAGAGCCTGGCTCGAGGGCCTCGACCTACCGGCCGACGAGCGACTGGCGCTGGCGATGCACCTGCGCCTCCACGACGCGATCGCGGCCGAGATCCAGCTGGCCGAGGCCGCTATCGCCCGCTCGGTGCGCGACAGCGCATACGTGCGCCACATGCTCAGCGTGCCGGGCATCGGCCTCACCACCGCCGCGGCGCTCGATGCCCTGATCGGCGACATCGGCCGCTTCGGCCGACCCAACAAGCTCGTGGGCTATCTCGGGCTCGATCCCGCCGTCCGCCAGAGCGGCGCCCGCAGCTATACCGGGCACATCAGCCGCGCCGGCCAGGCCCACGCTCGAGCCCTCCTCATCGAGGCCGCCCATGCCGCCGTCCGGACGCCCGGACCGCTCGCGGGCTTCTATCTGCGGGTCCGCCGCCGGCGCGGGACGGGCATCGCCATAGTGGCCGTGGCCCGCAAGCTCGCCGTTCTGGTCTGGCACCTGCTGAGCCACGATGTCGACTACGCCTGGAGTCCACCCTCGGCGAGCGCGGCCAAGATCCGCCGTCTCGAGCTCCTGGGAGGCGATGAGCGACGTCTGGGTCGAACCGGGATCGTGATGGGTGGACCGGGCGCGGCCAGGGCTGCCCGGCTAGCTCAGCGGGCTCGCGAACGGGTGATGCTCACCGGCGCTCAGGCCGCCTACGAGCGGTTCGTCGCGAGCCGGAGCGCCAGAGCGGATGCGGCCACCGCCAGCGGGGAGCGACTCGATGATCCGGCAGGGCCGGAGCCGGCTGCGCCGCGGAGCTGATCCCCGATGCTCCGCCGTTCGCCACGGGGTTGACCGCATCCAGGTTCGAGTCTACCGAGCCGACCGGCTGGCGCAAGCCTGGCGAGTTGACTTTTTCATCCGTAGGTGCCGTCGCCCTTCGAGCTGTCGACATAGGACTCATCGATTGTCCCGCGCACGATGGCCCACAACCTGCCGTGCAGATCCGGGTTCTGGGCCAGGCCGGAGGCGGTGTAGTCGGTCGGGTTGGGGTTGGCCGCACCTTCGTTGCCGGCCATGACTCCGAACCCGCACGCGAGCGCCAGGATCGCGCCCAGGATGAACGGCATGGCGAAGCGGGCGCCGCCCACGACCAGCGGCGCGCCTGGGCGGTTGCGCGACACGAGTGGAGCCACGGCAGCGTCCGGCAGGTGCGCGATGGCCCCGATGGCTGACAGAGGGCGGTACAGCATCAGTCTCCTCGCATTCGTCCCGACGACGTCAGCCGACCTTCGCGGCCGCTCCCTCAGGCGTGGCCGTCAGCCGAGCCGAGAATCGCAGCTGCTCGTACGCCTGGTCGCGCGTCTCGGCGTTGTGAAGCTGAAGGTCAACCTGAACTTCCCGAACCGAACTTGGACCGCCGGGCGACCGCCACGGCCCGATTCGGTCTCGCGTCCCGGCTCAGGCGACGGCATCATTATTCCATGAGCGAATCGGGCCAGTCAGGCGCTTCGAACATCTCCGATCAGCCCCTAGGTGAGGTCGACTGCGCCATCGTGGGCGGCGGCCCGGGCGGTCTATCGGCCGCGGTCTGCCTGGCCCGCGTGCGCCGCCAACTACTTCCTCTATCGGCCCGTCCAGAAGGCTCCCGGCAAAGAGGAATGCTAGGCCCGGCCCATCGGTCGACCAGCCGAAGATCGTCTACTTCGAGCGCCTGGCTCGAACGAAGACAGAGGGCCCGGGTGTGATGGGACCCAGGGGCGCCTGAAGCCGGCCTTCGGCTGCCACGAGAAGCGAGAGCGGCAGCCGCCGGGTCAACGCATGCAAGCGGAAGAGCGACGCGGCCCGCATGCGCTCGATTCGGAAGCCCGCCTTGCGCAGGGCTCGTCGGACGCTGACCGGCGCATGGTCGAAATGCAACGGCTTGTACTCGACCGAACCGAGCGCGAACGGCGACGAGCTCTGGCGGCCCAACAGGCGCCGCGCGATGGCCTTGAGGTTGCGCTTGTTGGCGTATTCGAGAACGAGAACGCCACCCGGCCGGGTGACGCGGCCCAGCTCGGCCAGCACGGGCCCGGGGTCGGCGAAGTGGTGAAGCACTCGAACGCACACCGCGGCGTCGAAGTGGCCGTCGGGGTAGGGCAGGGCGCAGGCATCGCCGAGGACGACGTGAAAGAGATGGTCGCCGGCCAGAGCTTCGCGGGCCGCCGTCACGTGGACCTCGGACGAGTCGAGCAGGACGACCTCGTCGTAGCCGCGATACTCGTCCGCGAGCCGGCCGAATCCGGCCCCGACTTCGATCAGGCGATTGCCTCGAGCCGGGAGCAGCGCTCGGACGGCAAGCCGATCGCAGGCGTCCTCGTACCGGCGGGCGGCCCAGAAGACGTCGCGGTAGCCGAGGTCCTCGTACGTCGCGAGGGGTCGTTCAGGAGAAGACGGCCCGAAGCCGCGGGGCGCTGTCAGGAGGGGCTTGCGGCGCCTACGGCACGCCTGTGGATGGCGAACTCGTCCGCGATGCCCGACCAGCCGCAATCGCACCGGACGACGTTCGTCCGGGCGTTGTAGTCCTCGATCAGGTGGGACTTCACCGGCCGAAGCGGGGTCGGAGCGACCGCCGTGCGGACAGGCCGAGCCATGGTGCCTCCTCCAATCTCCCGAACCATCGACGTTGCCAGCTCGTCGATCGCGCGCCGCGACCACCGGCAGACGGATCCGTGGGCGCTCGGACACGGCAACGCCGTTGGGAGCGGGTCCAATTCTAGCAGACGAACGCCCAAATCCCCAGCCGGCGGCTGCCGGCTGGGGAGTCGAGGCGGGCGGCAGAAGCGGGTCTCCGGCGGGTCGCCGGTGGTCGCCGCAGTAGGCCTCTTGCCCCTGGTTGCACCTGCCGAAACGGGCCGGCCGACCTATCGGGCCAGGGCGGTTCGATTCGCCACATCTGGACGCGGCAATTCGCGCCGGAGGTTCACGGCTCAGGCCGTCCAAATGCGGTCTGGCGGCCCGCCAGGCGAGTCTGCGCGTGTCGCGCGAGGCCACTAGTCCCGGTAGGCGGGCCGGTTGCCCGGCCGTACATGCCGGGCGGGGCGCGAGTTCATCCTGTGTTCGAGCGGTCCACGTTTGAATGACCGTTTGCGTGACGTCAGGAACCATCTGGTCACGCCCGGGCCCGGGGTGTAGGCTGCGCTCGTTCTAATCGGCCTCGGGACCCGTCATTTGGGGCCGACAGGAGCGAGGTAGCCGGGGGCCCCGCACGGGGCGCGTCCCGGATCAGTTGGAGAAGGAGGCTTAACCGGTGCTGAATGAGCTATGGGCGAAGGTATCCGCTCGTGAGAAGCTGGTTGTCTACGGGGCAGTTATCGCCTTGGTGGGCGTTATCGTCGGCCTGATCCTCGCCTCGGTCAATCCGTGCAGCGGACTCGGCGCCAACAGTGCGTTGTGCCCGAGCATCAACTACTTCACCTGGGATACCGCCGGCATCTTCGTGTGGCTCACCCTCATCGCCGCCGTCGCGTCGCTGGTGGTGGTCTACCTCCACGTTGCCCCCAACATGAACATCACCTGGCCGATGCCGTACCCGCAGATCCTGCTGGGCGTCGCCGGGGCGACCTTCGTCTTCGCGGTCCTCATCGTTCTCGGCCAGCTGATCCGCGCCGGTGGCTTCGGCGTCAATCCGCCGGTCTTCATGTATGTCGCAGACATCCTGGTCGTTGCCGGCGGGGCGCTTGCCGCCTACGCCGCGTACATGGACTGGACCGCCAGCAAGGCCGCTTAACCCTACGTGCTCAAGAGCGGCGGTCGCCGGAAGGCGACCGCCGCTTTCTCTTTTGCGAGGGATGACCCGAGGGGCCTATGCGCCCTGGGCGTGGACCGCGCGGAAGCAGTCGGAGCAGTAGACCGGCCGATCCATGTTCGGCTTGAACGGGACCTGCGCCTGATTCCCGCAGCGCGAGCAGATCACGGCGAAGTACTCGCGCGGCGAGTCGCCGGCCCCGCCCCCGCGGCCCGCGCTCTCCCCCGACTCCCGCATCGACCGTCTCGCCGCCCGACAGCTCGGGCAGCGCTTGGGGTCCGAAACGAACCCTTTCTGGGTGTAGAACTCTTGATCTTCGGCCGAGTGCACGAACTCGGCACCGCAGTCGACGCAGGTGAGCGTCCGATCGACGTAGGCCACTTTCTCCTCCCGGAGGCGCAAGTTGTCCGCCCCGACGGGTCCCAGAAGCAGGCGGACCGAGGCGATGCCGGAACGCGCAGGGGCGCTGCCATGAGGAGCGAGCGGATCCGGTCGAGGCTATTCGGCTGATTGGTGCCTGCGTGGGGACGCACCGGTAGGCCGGGAGGATACCATGGCCCGTCCGCTGCTCCGAACGTGGCCCGGGTCCCGGGACAACGGCGTCCAGAGGGCCTGCGGGGAGCCGAATCCGGCGCTAACGGTGGGTTGTGGAACGGCGTTCGAGACCGCTTCGGCGACGACTGGCATCGCGTCGTGACAGATCGTTTCGAGCAAGTTGCATCATGCGCCCGCGAACCTGGCACAATCGCCGAGTCGGCCGTCGCGACAGAACACGCCGCGCTGTCGAAACGGGCGCCGAATCCGTCAACTAGACTGCGCGAGCCTCCCACGGACCGGGCGCGACATACTTGGGCCGGGGCTGGGAGAGGAGCCAGAGGCCCGATGCTTCGTCTGCTTCACACCGCCGACGTCCACCTGGGGGCGCGCCACACGGATCTGGGTGAGCGCGCCGCGGTTCTGCGCGAGCGCCAGTTCACGGCGTTCCGGGTCACGATCGACCTCGCCGTGGTCGAGAAGGTCGATCTGGTGCTGATCGCCGGCGATCTGTTCGACTCCAACACCCAGCCTCGTCGGTCGGTGGAGCGCGTTGCAGCGGAGCTGGGCCGCCTGGCCAAAGCCTCTATTCGAACGGTCATCATCCCGGGCACGCACGACGTGTACGACGGCGCCTCGATCTACCGGTCGTACGATCTGGCCGCGATGGCTCGAACAACTCCGGAGTGGATCGCCGTCCTGACGCCCGAGCAGCCGAACGTCTGGCTGCCCTCGCTCGACGCGGTCGTCCACGGCCGTGTCTTCAACACCAAGCGCGCGCCGAAGAGCCCGCTGGACGGATTCGATGCCCGCATGGATCGACGCGCGACCTGGCGGATCGGGATGGTCCACGGCGCGCTTGCGATCCCCGGCAAGACGGACAGCGATGAGGTCGTGTTCACCGAGGAGGAGATCGCCAGGACCGGCCTCGACTACCTGGCGCTGGGCCACTGGCACTCGGCCATCGAAGGCGTGGCCGGGAACGTCACATACGCCTACTCCGGCGCACCTGAGCCGGTGGCGGTCGACCAGGACGGTGCCGGCCAGGTCCTGCTCGTCACGCTCGACGACCGAGGCGGTCGCCATCGGGTTGGGATCGAACCCAAGCGCGTCGGCCAGACACGCAGCGAGAAGCTCGAGCT
Source organism: Candidatus Limnocylindrales bacterium (assembly GCA_050008515.1). Lineage (GTDB taxonomy): Bacteria > Chloroflexota > Limnocylindria > Limnocylindrales > CSP1-4 > Fen-1039. Next base: position 62,234 of record JBEKMM010000006.1, on the reverse strand, counting down.
GGACGTCAGCGCGATCGCCTCTCAACCGATCCTGGTCGACACGATCGGCCGCCACGCCGACTCGAACCTCGTCCTGGACGTGCGCCTGACTGGGCTTCTTCCGGACACGCTGGACGTGGAGCTGGACGAGGTGGAGCGCGCTCTGGCGCCTTCGTTCCTGCGGCTCCGCATCCGCGACATGTCCATCCCGGCTCTGCCGGAGGGGACCGCGCCGCCACCCGATACCGTCATCGGAGCTTTCGTGCGGAACGTGGAGACCCGCATCGCCGAGCTGGAGAAGGCTGGAGCGGGGACGGGCCCGGGACCCGGCGCCCCGGCGGCCATCGGCACGGCCATCGATGGCGGTGAGCCACGGGCGTCGACCGGAACTCCGGCGCAGAGCCCGGCCGAAGAGCTGGCCGACCTTCGCGAGGTGCTGCGCCTGGGGCGCCATCTCCTCGAAGGCCGCGAGGTGACGCTGTGAGGGTGGCACGGCGATGAGGATCCTTCGCATCAAGCTCAAGGACTTCGGCAGGCACCGCGAGCTCAACCTCGAGCTGGCGCCTGGCTTCACGATCGTTCGCGGCCCCAACGAGGCCGGCAAATCGACCATCCAGCGTGGCATCGAGCTGGCCCTGTTCCGCAAGGCGACGGCCACCGGCACCGAGCTCGACACGCTGCGCACCTGGGGCTCCGCCGAGGAAGCGCGCGCCAGCACGCGGCTCGAATTCATAGTCGAGGACGCGAACGAGGAAACGGGCGAGCTGACAGTTCGCCGCGGCGTCTTGGAGAAGGAGTTCCGTGGCCAGCGCGGCCGGGTATCGCTCGAGTACGACGGCCAGACGTACACGGACCCGGCTCGGGCCGATCAGATCATCGCCGAGCTGACCGGCATCCCCAACGAGGGCTTCTTCCGCTCCACCGCCTCGATCCGCCACGAGGAGCTCGACGATCTGGACCGGGACGAGGGCGCCCTTCGAGACCGACTTCAGGGCAGCGTCGGCGGCGGCGACAAGGGCAGCTCGCGGGCCAAGTCGCGGCTCGAGGAGACGGTCCGCGCCCTCAAGGCCCGCGGTGACAAGAACCCCGGCCGCCTCAAGATCGCCGAAGAGGCCGTAGCCCGGGCTGAGACGGCGCTGCGCAGCGGCGAGGCCGCGCTCGAGAAGCTGGAACACGATCGCGACGCCCTGGCTCAGGCTCGAACGGGACGCGTGCGCGCCGAGCAGGCCCTGGCCGAGAGCCGGAACATGCTCGAGGGCGCCCGCCAGGCGGACCGCCTGCGATCCGATCGCACGGTCGTGGCAGAACGCTTCGAACGGCTCCGCCAGGCGGCCGAGGCGCAGCAGCGCCTCCAGACGCTGGAGTCGATGCCCGAGCGCTCGATGTCGAGCCTCCGCGACACGCTGGATCGGATGCGCACGCTGCAGAGCCGAGTGACCATTCTGCAGGAGGCGCTTCGAGAAGAGCAGGGGCCGGATGTCGAGCCCGACGAGCCGGAGTCGAGCTACCTGCTGTGGGGCCTGGCGACGATCTTCTTCCTGATCATCGCCGTCGGCTCGGTCGCATTCGGCATCATGGTCGGGGTCACGGCCATGATGCTGACCGGCGTCATGTTCGTGCTCGTGGCCGCCCTGCTGGTCTACTTCCTCATGGAGCGCCGCTCGGCGGCCATGCTCGTCCGCCACGCCAACGACGCCCGCGAGCGCGAACGAGCGGTCCGACGGCAGAGCAAGGTCGGCACGGAGGAAGGCCTCCGGGTCGCCCAGTCGGGCGTGCAGAACATCCTGCGCGAGCTCGGCGCCTCGGACATCGCCTCGGCCGAGCGGCTGCTCACGGGCGAGCAGGGTCGGCGCCAGGAGATCGCCACGCTCCAGGTCCAGGTATCGGCGCTGCTGGCCGGCCAGAGCGATGCGAATGTCGCTGGGCTGCGCGACCAGGCCGCTCTCGAGATGGAGCAGAAGGTCGCCGCCCTGGAGGCGTTGGGCCCGGTGGCCACGGACGCAAGGGCGCGCGAGCGTCTCGAGGCGGAGGTGCGCGACCGCCAGGAGGCGCTGGAGCGGGCACGCGACGCCGAGGCCGGGGCGATGGCTCGAGTGGATGCCAACCCGGTCGATGCCGAACAGGTCGCCGGCGAAGCGGAGCGGCTCGTCACCTGGCGCGAGCAGCTCAACGCGTTGCGGCGTCGGGTCCGAATCTACGAGGCGACTCTCGTGGCCATCGAGGCCGCCGAGGGCATGACGATGCGCAAGGCGACTCGCTTCCTCGAGCAGCAGGTCGGCCGCGACATCGCCCGGCTCACAGGCGGCCGCTATCGCAAGGTGGAGATAGACGACCGTACCCTGGACGTGGACGTCTGGGCGCCCGAGCGGGGCGACTGGGTTGCGGCCAGCCGTTTGAGCAAGGGCACCATCGACCAGATCTACCTGGCCGCGCGCATCGGCCTGGTTCGTCTGGTCACGCAGGGGAAGCGGCCGCCGCTGGTTCTCGATGACCCATTCGTGACCTTTGACGATCAGCGAGCGGCGCGGGCCGCTCTGTTGCTGCGCGAGCTCTCGTCGGATTTCCAGGTCATCTACCTGGCCTGCTCGAACCGGTACGACGGGTTGGCCGATGCGGTCGTAGAGCTGCCCGGGCCGACTGAGGCGGAGGCGGCCGCGGCGGTCCGGGCGGGCGGCGCCGGCGGCGGCGCGGGCCCGAAGGCGGTGGGTGCCGGGGCAAAGGCCGCGGTTGAACCGGCCAGCGTTGATGCGGCCGGGACGGAACCCGCTCCCGAAGCTCCTGTCACGACCGAGTCTGTCACGACCGAGCCTGCGAAAGCCGAGCCTGCCAAGGCCGAGCCCGCCCGCAAGGGGTACGCCCGGGCCGAACCGGCCGGCGCTCCTGCCGACCAGCCGGACGGAAGCGCCGCTGCGCCGGTCAGGGACGAATCGACCTCCGCTGGCGCCGATGTCGAGGAGGACGATGTCGACCCCGACGCCGACGTTCAGATTTCGGTGCCGGGCGAGCAGCTGACCGACTGACGGAGGAAGCGATGGCGGGCGAAATCCCCGACGGCCTGGCAATCGAGCCCGTCTGGGCGATCGAGGCGACCTACGGCCCAGACGCGGCCGAACGACGCCCGGCCGTTCGGCAGGAGCACCTCAAGAGGGTCGGCGAGCTTCGCGCGGCTGGGACCATCGTCGAGGCCGGCGGCTACGCAGACATGAGCGCCTCCCTGCTTCTCGTGCGCGCTCCCGACGAAGCGGCGGCCCTGGCGATTCTGATGGCCGACGTCTACACCCGGTCGGGCGTATGGACGGGCTTCCGGGCCCGAGCCTGGGGGCGAGTGGTCCGCCGCGAGGAGATCTAGGCCGGCTGACCGAGCGCCCGCCCGGCGGTCGGCGCATCCCGCCGTGTGGGGCATCCGCCGGCCCAAAGCACACATGGCCGCCCGGTGATTCGCGGCTATGGGAACGAGATCGTCGTCGTGAGATCCGGCCGCCCGCTGTCGGAACCCGTGTTCAGCACCTGTATCTGGTATGTCCGGCCCGCGGCGACAGTCCCGGAATAGGCCGGTGAGATCGACCCGGCCGCCCGGTACGTTACCTGGCCAACCGCCGACCCCGGGGAGGCGGTGACGTCGGTCAGGGTCAGCACCGCGTCCGCCGACGCCGGCGGCCACGAGGCGACGACTCCGACCGATCCGGCCGCCCGCGTCTTGAACGTGGCCGTGAAGCCTCGCAGCGAGTCGGGGTTGGGCGCCCCCTGGAACCGGCCGTGGCTGAGGGTGATAGCCGGCGACTTCGTCTGCCAGGTGAAGGCCACGTCCACGACCGGAGTCGCGCCCGCATCCGTCGCGATGAGCGTCACGGTCCACTGGGCCTGGTCCGCGGCCGGCGGGGCCATGGTGAAGAAGCCGGGGGTCGCGCCCGAGGAGCAGCTCTGCGGGCCGCCGTTCGCCTGGATGCAGATCTTCACCGTGGCCAGCGGGGCAGCGGCGACGATCTGCGCCGAGACGGACCCGGGTCCATCGCTCGTGAACGCGAAGGTGCGCGCCACGCCGCCGGAGTCCGCCGCGGAGTCCAGCATCAGGTCGCGGAAAGTGACCGTGGCGGGCGAGGCGGCCCCGCTTCCCTGCGGCGCGACGGTCGGCGTGTCCGTCGCCGTGGAGCTGGCGCCGGCGGTGGAGGTCGGACCGGCGGTGGAGGTCGCGCCGGGCGTCGCGGACAGGCCGGGCGTGGCGGGCGCCTCGCTGGCCCGCGAGGGCGTCGCGGTCGCCGCGCTCGCCGCCGGGCTCCCCGTGCCACCGGCGGCGGCGGAGCCGCGGTTCAGCGCCGAGAAGAGGAGATGGCCCGTGGCGCCGACCAGGATCGCCAGCGCCAAACCGAGCCCCAGGGCGATGTTGCGCCACCGCCCGGGGGACGCACTTCTCAGCCTGGCCCTCGGGTTGGGTGTGACGATCGGCTCGCCGAGTCGCGCTTCGACGCCAAAGGCCCTCGGGTCCGGACGTCTGCCGATGGGGCCGGTCCGACCCGCCTCGCCCTGGCCGGCTTCCTGGGAAGTCGAACCTGCCAGAGCCGCGTCCTCGACAGCCGGACTTTCGATCGGCGAGCCTTCGACCGGGAAGTCCTCCAAGCTCTCCTCCTCGTCAGCCGGCTGAGGCAGCCCTGGCGGGAACCCTCAACGGTGCCCCATCCGATGGAACGTTCGAGTCAGGTCGCGGCTGCAGCCTCCAGCGGACCGGACGGCTACGGGACCGAGAGTACGGCCGTCAGATCCGGCCTCTGGCTGTCGGCGGACAGGTTCCGCAGCGATACCCGCAGCAACTTGCCTGCCCCCACGGCGAAGGAGTAGCCCGGCGTGCCGAGGTTCGTGGCGCCGGCGAACGTCTTCTGATCCAGGCCGTTGACCGACGTGCCGACGACTTCGTCGGTCGAGACTCTGACGTCCGTGGTGATGACCGTCCAGGAGGCGGCGACGGACACGTTGCCGGCGGCGACCGTCTTGACCGTGGCCGTGAAGCCGTTCATGGCCACTGGAACGCCGGGGCTGGAGCTGCCCTGCAGGCGGCCGTGGGTCAGGGTGATCCGGGCGTGATTGGTCGGCCAGGAAAAGGCCACGTCGACCAGCGGCCCGGTGGCGGCAGGGCCGATGAGCGTGACAACCCAGACCGAATGCGCCGTGTCGGTGAAGGCTCCCTTGTAAGTGACCTTCGTGCCGGTGCGGCAGTCGGCCTTCGAGTCGTCCACCTTGGCGCAGATCCTCGTGGTGGCCTTCGCCGGGGAGGACTTGGTGATCGAGATGCCGACGGGACCGGCGCCGTCGGTGATGAATGTGAACGTTCGAGCCTTGCCCGACGCTTCCGTCGCGCCGTCGAGCATCAGGTCGTTGAACGTGACCTGCGCGATCGGGGCGTTGGTCACGGGCGAGGCGGTCGGCACACTGGTGGGGACGGAACCGGAGGGAACCGGAGAGGTAGGCGAGGAAGCCGAAGGCACGGGCGAACCTGACGAGTCGTCGACCGACGGGATCACACTTGCCACGCCGTTCGATTGGGACGGCGTGGGCGACTCGCCCGAGGTAGCCAGCAGGGCGCCGGCGGCGATGATCAGGACCACGCACGCCACGCCCAGGATGGCTGATAGGTTGCGCCAACTGGAGTCGTTCACCTAGTTTTCTCCTCCGGTCCTCTTGCTGCGGGTCACAAGATACCTCCTGCGGGCATACCAGCGGAAACCGCCGGTCCTCGGTGGCCCTCCTCGCGGCGCTCGGCTACGCTGCCAGGATGCGCCGCCATGGCCAGCCAGACTGGCGCCTGCTGCTCTCTCTGTACTGGATCACCTCGTTCATCGAGGGCTACGGGGTGGCCCAGGTTTACGCCTTCCTGCCGAATCGACTTCAGGAAGTCGGCATGTCGACGCCCGATATCGAGCGCTTCGTCGGCATCCTCGGCGCCCTCTTCTTCCTGACCGGACTGCCGCTCATCCCGTTGTGGGGCGTCTGGGCGGACAAGTACAGCCGCAAGGCGGTGATCATCCGCAGCGCCCTCGTGGAGGTCGTCGTCTTCGGTGTGATTGCGGCCAGCCGTGAGCCCTGGCAGCTCGTCGTCGGGGTGCTTCTGGTTGCCTTCCAGCTGGGCAACACGGGGGTCATGATGGCCGCCATCCGCGACGTCACACCGCCGGGGAGGCTCGGCCTGGCGATGGGCATCTTCGCCGCCAGCAGTCCGCTCGGTTTCGGCGCGGGCCCGGCGCTTGGCGCCGTGATGATCGACCAGCTGCACGTGGCCAGCGGCGCAGTCTTTGCCGTCGCCGCGATTCTCTCCGCCGCGGTGGCGCTGATGCTCGCCGTCGGCTCCGGCGAGGTCCGGCCCGAGGTGGTGCCCCAGGGGAGCGTCATTCGGCTGGCCTTCGGCGCCGTGAAGGGAGTGCTGTCCGACCGGACGGTTCGATGGCTCTTCACGATCTACGGGATCGCGTTCCTGGGCCGCCAGATGTCGACGCAGTACCTCGCGCTGCTGGTCCACGACGTCGAGCACACGCCGCTGGACGTGGCCGGGTCGGTTGGCCTGGTGCTGGGCGTGGCGACGATCGTCGGCGCGGCCCTGTCGCCGATCGGCGGCTGGGTCGCGGACCGAGTGGGCTTCCGAACGGTCATGGTCGTGGCCATGGCCGGCCTGTCGCTCTCGTTCGCGGGCCTGCCTCTCGCGCCAACGGCGGTATGGATGGCAGTGGCCTACGCCATGGCAATCGCGTTCCAGGCGGTGGTCGGGGCGATGGTCTCCGGGATTCTCGCCGTGGATGTTCCGGCCGAGCGCCGCTCGGCGACGCTCAACCTGATCTTCCTGCCGCTCTACCTGGGCGGGATCGCTGGGCCTGCGCTGGGCTCGACGGTCGTCGGCGCGGGACTACGGGCGGTCTTCTACCTGGCGGCCGTTGTGCTCGCGTTCGGCCTGGTGGTTGCCATCATGTTCGCTCGCCGAGGGACCGGCGCCGGCAGGGCGCAGGCCGCCACGGCCGTCGAGCGCGCCGAACCGGCCGATTGACCGGGCGCAGCGGCGAGAGCCGGTCCTAGCGGCCCAGGACCGGGACGTCCATCTCCGCGGGGCCGACGTACCGAGCGTCCGGCCGGATCAGCTTGTCGGCCGAGGCCTGCTCGATCGCGTGCGCGCTCCAGCCGGCCATGCGCGCGAGCGCGAAGGTCGGCGGGAAGAGGTCGGGCGGGAGCCCGACGCCCTGGAGCACGGCGGCGGCGTAGTACTCGACGTTGGTCTTGATGACGCGATCCGGCTTGAGCTCGCCGAACACGCGCAAGACCACGTCCTCCACTTTGACCGCCACGTCCAGCCACTCGGCCATGTCCGACATGCCCTCGGCCACCTTGCGAAGAGCGGCGGCGCGAGGGTCGTAGGCTCGATAGACGCGATGCCCGAAACCCATGATCCGGTCACCGCGGGCGATCGCCTCGCGGACCCATTTCTCGGCGTGTTCGGGCGAGCCGATCTCATGCAGCTGGCTGACGACTTCGGCCGGGGCGCCGCCGTGGAGCGGCCCCTTGAGAGCGCCGATGGCGCCGCAGATGGCGCTGGCCAGGTCCGAGCGGGTCGAAATGATGACGCGGCAGGTGAACGTGGACGCGTTGAGGCCGTGTTCGGCGCCGACGATGAAGTAGGCGTCGAGGGCGCGGGCGGCGGCGGGGTCGGGATCCTTGCCGCTCAGCTGCTGGAGAAAGCCACCCGCCAGAGAGAGCTTGGGGTTCGGCTTGACCGGCTCGAGGCCGTTGCGAAGGCGGTGGAAGGCGGCCAGCGCCGAGGGCGCGAAGGCGGTGACCTCGCGGGCCTGGTCGACGGTGGGTGGCCAGTGCGGCCTGCGCCACGCGCCCCAGACCGAGACCGCCGTCCGCAGCGCGTCCATCGGGTGGGTGTGGGACGGCAGCTCGTACAGCGCACACATGACGGGTTCCGGTACCGGGGCCGGCACCAGGCGCGCGGTCTTGCGCCACTCGCCGGTCCATAGCAGCTCGGCGACGCGCCCGTAGGTGCCTTTCTCGACGAGCTGGCCGATCGGGTAGCCGCGATAGAGCAGCCGGCCGTTCGCTCCGTCCACGAAACCAACGGCGGTTTCGGCGGCGATCACGCCCTCGAGGCCTGGAGAGTACGGCCGCTCCGCCTTCGGCGCGGCCTCTGCAGGCGCAGCCGGCGCTGCTGCCGCGGGCGCGTCCAGGTTGGGTGAAGTGGCGTTCGCGGGAGTGGTCGTCATCGTCGCCCTCCTTGGGGGCTCAGCACCGTCGTGGCGATCCCGGGCCCCGGGGTGGCAGCTCTCCCCGCGGGCGGACTCGTGGGGAGCATCCTACCGCTACTGCGGATACCGGCGCTGATTGCGTCGAAACTGTCCCGCCCGATGGGGTAGGGCGGCTCGCGACGATCTTCTGGCGCCTCCTACCGGCCGGACCGGCGATGTCCGCGCCGGTCGTTGCCCTCCACCGCGTTGAGGATCAGGCGGATCGCGGTGGCGCCGAGGAAGGCAACCAGGAGCGCTCCGAGGAAGCCGCTGGTGCTGCCCATGTGCAGCTCCTCGGTGGCGAACCAGCCGCCCAGAAGCCCGCCCAGGATGCCGATGATCGTGTTGCCGAGGCAACCTTCCGGCCCGCCTCCCCTCACGACGGCGCTGGAGAGCGCCCCGGCCAGCAATCCCACGACGATCCAGCCCACGATGTCCATGTGCGGCACGGGCGACTCCTCCTGCCCAACGGCTGATCGGCGGCGACGATCCCGCCCGGCGGTCGGCTCGATGATACCGACCGCGCCGGAGGCGAGCGGCAGGACCGTCGCGCCCGGCGCGTAAACCGGCGGTGGACCGACCTACAAAGAGTCCTTCCAGGCCGGCATCGTCTTCATGTAGGCCACGGCCTTCTCGCGCGCGGCCTGGTAGTCGAGGCCGTCCTGGCGCATCGTCCACTGGGTGAAGCGCTCCAGGCGCTCGTCCACCGGAGGCAGCTTGCCCTCCGGCGCGCAGTAGCCGCAGTAGGGAATCTCGGGGTTGGCGAGGGCGTGGTCCTCGGCGCCGGCGAGCGGCATGCCGCAGGACTCGCAATTGACGGCGATGGTCATCGGGGTGTCCTTTCGGGCTTGTCGATCCGGCCTCGGGCGTCGATCGCTTCGGCGGCGGCGGTCGAGGGGACCGATGGATTCGAGGGGGATTCGGCGGCGGCGAGCAGCTCGAAGCCGCGGACGACGATCGCCCGCTCCGCCGGTGACAGGGTCGCCATGGTCTCGGCGATCAGGTCCGGGGCCAGCACCTGGCCGACCCGAGAGACGACGTCGCGACCCGCGTCTGTCAACCAGACGAGGACCCGGCGTTCGTCGCGCTCGTCACGGATTCGGGCGACGAGCCCCTTGGCCTCCAGGCGCTGCAGGAGCTCCGAGACGGAGTTGCGCCGCAGGCCCATGTGCTCGGCCTGTTCGCCGACCGTCAGCGGTCCGCTGGACGAGAGATGCTGCAGCACCTCCAGCGCGCGGCGCGTGACGGGCAGATCCGCTCCCGGGACTCGCTGCGCCCAGTGGTAGCGCCGATACACCTCCGGAAAGAGGCGGGCGACTCGCCGGGCGGCCTGCGGGGCCGTGAGTTCGGCCGGGCCCGTCGTGTCGGCGACCGCGGCATCGCTCTTGGGAGTGGTTCTGCTCGTGGCGACCATGTCGCTACGACTATCTTCGCGGCCGCCGCGGACGTCAACGGATCTGATCGATGGCTACGACATATTCCCGGCGGGTTGGCGAGCGGCTCGGAAACCGCCTGTGCCGCCCGGCAGGACAGGCGGGCGCGAGAATGGCGTCGGTTCCGCCATTCGGCGCATATTGCTGCCCGAACGGGTGGGCCCGATCGTCCGAGCCGTGGCTCGGCGGACCGCCCCCGAGCCTGGAGGCGCGGATGTACCCTCGCCGCCGCTGGGCCGTCGTATTCGGCGCGATCCTCCTCGTCGGCGTCGTGGAGGCGCTCAGCGACTCGCTGCTCGACGCGGTGCTGCCCTTTCCGCTCGACACCATCCTGGTCCTGGGTGCGGTGGCGGCCGTCGCGATCGTCGCCGCGTGGTACGCCTTCCGGCTGATCGACCGGCTGACGAGTGACCTGATCCACAGGCACCAGGCCCTGAAGTCGCGCAATGCCGCGCTGCGGGCGGTGTACAAGGTCAGCCTGGCGGTTTCCGGGCAGGCCGACCCGGACGAGACCCTCGCCGCCATCGCGGGCCACGCGCGGCGCTTGCTTCGAGTGGACGCCGCCCTCGTGGCCGTGCAAGGTCCCGAGGACGAGGTCCGGCTGCGCGCTGCCAGCGCCGCCCCGGGCGTGCTGCTCGAAGACGCGAGCGCGGCGCCGGGCAAACCGCCCGGAGCATCGACGGGCGCCTCGAGCGGCGTCCCGGGCAGCGACCTCGCCAGGTACCTGGCGCCCGGGTATTCCATCAGGCTGGAGGCGCCGGTGGGCCACGGCGAGACGCGAGTGGGCTCCATCGGCCTGGCCACGGCCGCGCCGCGCCGCTTCTCCGACGCGGATGTGGAGACCCTCTCGGCGCTGGCCACTCAGGTGGGCCTGGCCCTCGAGGCGGCCCGGCTCCGCGACGAGCTGCGGGTGCTGGCCGTCCAGGGCGAGCGCGAGCGGATCGCCCGCGAGATGCACGACGGCATGGCTCAGGTGCTCGGGTACGTCAACACCAAATCCCAGGCCGTCGAGGAACTGCTGGCCGCCGGCCGGGTCGCCGAGGCCGGCAGGCAGATGGCCGAGCTGGCGGAGGCCGCGCGATCGCTGTACGTGGACGTCCGCGAGGCGATCCTGAGCCTGTCGCCGCCGGTGCTTCCCGAACGCGGCCTCGCCGCGGCGCTGGAGGAATACGCCGCGCGATTCGCGGAATCGTCCAAGCTCGCCGTCCGCTTCCACGCGACGTCGGAAGCGAGCAGCGTGGCGCTGCCTGCCGAAGTGGGGGCCGAGATGCTCGGCGTCGCACGTGAGGCTCTCACCAACATTCGCAAGCACGCCTACGCGCAGCGGGTCACCATCGGCCTGGCGGTCGAAGAAGCCGAGGTGCTCCTTCGGGTCGCCGACGACGGGGTCGGCTTCGACTCGGAGAAGGCGGGCTCCCAGCCTGAGAAATGGCCCCACTTCGGACTTGCCGGGATGCGAGAGCGCGCCGAGGCGGTCGGCGGCCGGATCGCCTGGCGCAGTCGGCCGGGCTCCGGCTCGATCATCGAGCTGCGCGTGCCTGTCGCGCCGGGACGCAACGAACGCGGTCTCGGGCCATCCGGACCGCCTGACGCAGCAGACGATCGCGCGGCGGGGCACCAGGCGGTCCAATCGTCCGTACCTACCCACTCCGAGGCAGACTGATCCCATGCGAACCCTTCTGGTGGACGATCACGCGCTATTCCGCGACGGAGTCGCGTCGCTGCTGCTGGCCTGGGGTCACGAGGTGGTGGGCCAGGCTTCCGACGGCAGCCAGGCCATCGAGCTCGCGGATTCGACCTCGCCCGACGTCGTCCTGATGGACGTCCGCATGCCCAACGTTGGGGGTCTTGAGGCTACCGCCGAGATCAAGGCGCGCCATCCCGAGGTCGCCATCGTGATGCTGACCGTCAGCGAGGAGGAGGCCGATCTCTTCCGCGCCATCAAGGCCGGCGCGCAGGGCTATCTGCTCAAAAATCTCGAGGCGCCGCAGCTCCGGTCGATGCTGGAGGGGGTGGCCCGCGGGGAGCCCGCGATCACGCCCGGCACCGCCGCGCGGATCATCGACGAGTTCCTGCTCTCGCCAGGCGGCGGCGCAGCGTCCCGTTCTCAGAAGCTCACGGAGCGTGAGCTGGGCGTGCTGCAGCTGGTCACCGAGGGCCTCCGAAACCGCGAGATTGCCGTCGAGCTTGGGATCAGCGAGAACACGGTGAAGTTCCACCTCAAGAACATCGTGGAGAAGCTGCACGCCCAGAACCGCGCCGAGCTCGCCGCGCGAGCCGTCCGCGAGGGGTTGGTGCCGGACACGTACCGGCACGGCGGCATTGAGGGCAATCGACGCGACGGACCCTTCCGCCGCCGCTGAGCCGCGCCACCTCGCGCTGAGCCGCACCCATCGCCCGGCGATACCAACCCACCTGACCGGGTAGTAGAACTCCGGTCCTACGGCAGATGCCCCAGCACCGGCCGTCCGCGACCATTCGATCGAGGAATCCCTACGGCCGAGGCGTCCCATGGGTTATCGGATCCAGATCGAGAACGGGAACTGCCTGAACTGCGGCGTCTGCATGGACGTCTGCCCGGTTCAGGCGCTTGACATGAGCCGGCCGCAGCGGCCGGGGGTCGAAGGGTCGGGCGTCTTCGGCAAGCCCTTCGACTGGATGATGGAGTACCCGGTCCAGGTTGGAGAGTGCGTCGGCTGCGGCATCTGCGTCCGCGAGTGCCCTACGCACGTTGTCATGCTCGACACCGTTGCGGGCCCCACGCCGCTCGCCGCTCGCCAGGGCCCCGTGTCCCGGCCCGTCGAACCGGCTCCCGCCTGGCAGCCGTTGGGCGAGGTCACCCGCGAATCGCTCAAGCCGGCCCGCGTCTCACCGTGGGGCAGCCTGTTCGCGTGGCGAACCAGCGAGCGACCGAACGACTGGCAGGTCTGGCGGTCGATGGTGACCGACAGCCGCCGCGATCCGATCGCGCCGTGCCAGGAAGCCTGCCCGGCCGGGACGGATGCGGGACGCTACGTCGGGCTGATCGGCCAGGGACGCTACGACGAGGCATACGCCGTTGCGGCCGAGGTCAACCCCTTCCCCTCGGTCTGCGGCTGGATCTGCACCGCTCCGTGCGAGGCGGTCTGCCGGCGCGGCACCCTCGACGAGCCGATCGCGATCCGCCGTCTCAAGCGCTTTGCTGCCGAGCAGGGCAAGCTGCCGCCGGTCGCCCCTCCGGCGGAGAAGCGCAAGGAGAGGGTCGCGATCGTCGGCGGCGGGCCGGCGGGAATGTCGGCCGCCTACTACCTGGCCCGACTCGGCTACGGGGTGACCGTCCTCGAGGCGATGCCCGTGCCGGGTGGCATGATGGCGATCGGCATCCCGGAATACCGCCTCCCGCGCACGGTCCTGCGCCAGGAGATCGACCGCATCGTGGGCCTCGGCGTCGAGCTCAAGCTCGACAGCGCGATGGGCCGCGACTTCACCCTGGCCGAGCTCGAGGCGAAGTACGACGCCATCTTCCTCGCGACAGGCGCGTCGCGCAGCCGCAAGCTCGGCGTGCCGGGCGACGACCTGCCGGGCGTCGTGCCCGCGACCTTCTTCCTCAAGCAGGTCAACCTGGGCGAGAAGCCGGTCCTGCGCGGATCGGTCGTGGTCGTCGGAGGCGGCAGCACGGCCATGGACGCGGCCCGATCGGCGCTCCGTTCGGGCGCCTCGTCGGTCACCGTCCTGTACCGGCGCGGTCGGGGCGAGATGCCGGCTCAAGCCGAGGAAGTCGAAGCCGCCGAGCACGAGGGCGTGCACGTCCAGTTCGAGGCGGCGGTCTCGGAGGTCGTCGGTTCGGCCAGGGGCGTCTCCGCCGTCAAGTTCGTCAGCCAGCGGCCCACGGGCAAGTTCGACGGCGGCCGTGCCGTCTACGAGCCGATCCCCGGCAGCGAGCGCGAGAAGTCCGCGACCACGGTGCTCGTGGCTGTGGGCGAGGAGCCCGATCCCTCGATCTTGCCAGAGGGCGCCGGCATCGAGACCAGCGGCTTCTCCGGGATCGTTGCCGACGCCGGCCAGGCCACCGGTCGCAAGGGGGTCTTCGCCGGCGGCGACGTCGTCTCCGGCGCCAAGACGATCATCCATGCGGTTGGCGCAGGTCGGCGGGCCGCCGGCTCGATCCACGAGTACCTCTCGGGCAGCCGCGACGGCGAAGCCGAGATCATGGCCACGGTTCGCGTGCCCAAGGGCCCGGAGTCGGTCCTGACAGTTGGTCTGGCCACCCAGCCGCGTGTCGGGATGGAGCTGCCCGCCTACGAGCCCGGTTCCTTCACCCCGACCCAACCCAGCCTGGAATTGGCGGCGGCGAAGACCGAAGCTGCTCGATGCTTCCGCTGTGACGCGATCTACCGCTGCGAGTCGGTCCGCGTCCAGTCCGGTCGGGGTCCCCGAGACGGCCCAGGCGATGGGCCTCCGGCCGGCAAGACTCCCCCAATCCAGCCCCCGCTCGCGGGCCCAGCGAGCAATCCTCCGCTGACTTCGGGAGGTCGCGACTGATGGAATCACCGGCATTCGGTGCAGCCGAGCAATTCATCGAAGGGACGATAGCTGCCGCCCTCGTGGCCCTGTGGCTGCTGGCGGTGGCCCTGCACCTGGCCAGGCCGTACATGCTCGCCCTGACGCGCAAGTTCACCCTGCGCCTCGGCGCGGACCTGTGGTGGACGATCTACGTCGGGATGCGGGACATCTTCCTGCTCCAGGTCTTCCTGGGCAGCTTCATCTTCTTCTACCCGGACGTGGTCGCCGGCAACGACCTGCCGATCACCGGCGGGCTTGCCGGAGCGTGCGCCTTCGCCGCCCTGCTGCTCAAGCTGACGACCAGGGCCGATGCCGACGCGCGGAGCTTCTATCTGCAGACCTTCTTCATCGGTCTCGGCGCGTCGCTCTACCTGGGCGCATACCTCCTGGGCAGCCAGGTCACCACTGTCGGTAGCAGCATTTCCAACCAGCTCGCGTCGATCCTCGTGAGCTCACAGAACCCGACCATCGCTCTGGCGCTGTGCTACCTGTCCGCGTTTCTGGTCGGGATCATGGGTATCGTGGCCGTCGTCTACAACCTCCGCCTTGCCTCGCCCGCCCCGCGCAAGGCCGATGCCGGCGCTGTCAGCCAGCCCGCGGCGAAGAGCTAGGAGATCACGATGAACGACCAGCAAGCTCTCGTCCAGGGAACGCAGTACTGGCTCATCCTCTCCGTCGCAGCCGTGCTGCCGATCCTGTGGGCTTTCACTCTCTCGCTCCATTTTGCCCGGCCGTACGTCATCCGCTACCTGCAGGGCCTGACCCTCCGGTTCGGCGGCGACGTGTGGTGGCTCAGCTACGTCCTGATGCGCGACGGGTTGCTCGTCGTGACATTGGCCCTGAGCGCCATCTTCCTCTTCCCCAACCTGTACATGAGCCCAGATCTTGGAGTGCCGATCACTGCGCCGCTCGCCGCCCTGGTGCTGTTCTGGGCACTGCTCGCCAAGCTCACCGGCGACTCCGACGACGACGCCAGGACCTTCCGGATCGTCTCGGTCCTGCTCGTCGTCGCGTCGATGCTGTACATCATTCCGCAGGTGTACGGCGTCGAGGCCGGCGACCAGGTGGATGCCCTGAACAGCATCTCCTCGAGCCTGGGCGGGATTCCGGGCGCGCTCGTCAGCGGGTCGAATCCCGACGTTTCCTACCCGATCCTGAATCTCAGCCTGCTCGGCTTCGCCGCCACGGGTGCCGTCATCTTCGCCTGGTTCCTGCGCAAGACGAAGTTCGAGCCGGCCGAGATCGCGTAGCCCGGACCGGGCTGAGCGCCGTCGCCCCGTCGCCACCCGATAAGACCGCCGCTCTTCGGAGCGGCGGTCTTCTTTGTCCGGCGTTCGCGGCCGATACCTCCGGCACGCCATGAGGCTAACCGGCCATGAACGTCAAAGCGATCGATGCCACTTCCGCCGCGAGCTCCGCGCCCGCAGCGGCCGTCGCGAGCGCCCCGGCCAGGAAGGCGCCGGCCGCCCCGCCCGCCGCGCCGGCGACCGTGGCGGCACTCGTAACGCCCGCGGCAACGGCCACGGTCACGTCGGTCCCAGCCAGCGTGAAGCCTGAGGATCGGGCGTTGTACCTGCAGATTCTCAAGTCCCTGGGCGGCAACGTCACCGCGGCCCTCGCGGCGTTGCAGGCCGAAGAGGCCTCCGAGCGCGATAACTAGCACGCTCGCCGCCTCCCGCGCGTAACCGGAGCCGGTGGAGCCTGTCACTCCGCGGTCGGCCCTACCCGCGCAGCATGGGCGGGATTCGGGCCCCCGCCGCCTCGTCGACGATCCAGGCCGCGCCGGGACGGCGAGTCCGCTGGACCGGCCAGCGGCGGTCGTCGCGCACCTCACCGAAGACGTGGCCCAGGGCCTCGGCCTTCTTCGCGCTCCACGTCACGACCAGGACCGGAGCCGCTTCCAGGAGGCGCGGATTGACCGTCATGCGAGGAATGTGCGGGCCGATGTGCACCGGCGCGGGCACTCCCATGGCCCAATCCATTCGCGCCAGGGCCGGGCTGTCGGGGAAGACCGAGAGGACGTGGCCGTCGTCGCCCACGCCGACGAGGATCAGGTCGAAGACGGGCCAGTTGCCCTTGGCAAGGGGCAACTGACGGGCCATCTCCTCGGCGTAGCGGGCCGCGCACCAGTTGTTGTCGCGGTACTCGGCGATGGACCGATCCGTTGGGAAGGGGTGGATGTTGGCGGTCGGGAGCGGGGCGCTGCCACGCTCGCCGGCGCCGCCGCCAAGCAGCGCGTCGTCGAGCGCCGTCACGCACGATTCGGGGTGGCCGCGCGGCACGTAGCGGTCGTCGCCCCACCAGACGTGGACCTGCTGCCACGGAATGCGATCGCACAGCGGCGACTGCGACAGCGAGCGGTAGATCGACACCGCGATGCTGCCGCCGGTGGTGCAGAAGTCGGCCCGGCCGCGTCGGTCGATGGCCGCGACCAGGGCGGCAGCGATCCGCTCGGCCGCCTCGTGCGCTGCCGTGTCGGGATCGGCGACGACGGTCAGGTCGGGCTCGCCCTGGTTCGGCGTCGGCAGGCCCGAGACGCTCGTGCCGGCCAGCCGTTCGGATGCCGGGGAGAAGTCCGGCTCGTGCTCAGTCATGGTCCCGACTCCCGCGTCTTTCGACGGCTCCGCGAGGCGCTGGTTCCACGGCGATCAGGTGGCCGGCCATCGCCAGCACCTCGATGGCGACCGAATCGCCGGCGCTATCTTCCAACGCCCGCTCGAGCAGGTCTACGTCCCCGAGACGCGGAGCCAGATAGGTGCGGCGCACGCGCTCGCGCCCCTTGTCGTGGATGGCGACGTCCACGGTGCGGTCTCCTGCGGCCACGTCGCCAACCAGCTCGGCGCCGCGCAGCCGCGAGACGATCTCCACCCGAACCGTCGACCCTTCGCCGAGGTCCGAGCAGACCGGCCGCCATTCGGCGGCGACGGCGTGGTCGCCCTGCCGGAGAGTGGCAATCCGGCGGCCGTCGGGGAGACGCCGCATCGGCTCGACCACGCTCATGCCCAACCGGGACGCCAGCCAGGCCACGTGATAGACGGGCCGCACTATGTTGGTCAGACCCGTCGAGTCGCGTTCGTCGGGCGCGGCGAACTCCACCGCGATCGACCGGACCGCCCGCAGATGCGGCCGAAGATCCGGCAGGTCGTAGACCGAGGCCAGCGCCTCGCGCCAGCGGGCCTGACGGAGCAGCGCGAAGTCGGCGACGGCCAGGCGCCGGGCCAGCGTCACGCTCGCCATCGCGCCGAGGCGGTCCAGCCCATCGCCGGACCAGGAGGAGCCGTCGACGATGAGGCGATCGGCGATCGGCAGCAGCCGCTCGGCCCGATGCGTGAGGAACTGGGGGTCGCGCGGCCACCACAGCGCAACCGGCAGATCGTGGACTAGCAAGGGAACGATGATCGAGGCCAGGTGATGGCTCGTCTGGCCGTGGACCGTCACGTAGATCGTCTCCGCGCCGGTCTGGGCGCTCCCGGCCGCAGTCGTGATTGCGACCGTCTGGATCGTGGCGTCGAGGCCGGGCCGGCCCTCCACGTCGAGCGCGGAGAGGATCAGCGATCGCGAAGGGTGGCGTCCGGCCGTGGCCTCGATCGTGGCCGCGCAGCGCTCGGCCGTCTCCCGTCGCCCCGCGACGACGACCAGGTTGAGCACGCTCGAACGCGCCGCGACGTGATGCTCGCCGCCCCCCCGGTGCGTGGCGGCGTCGGCCCAGAGGTGGGCCAGTGCCCGCTCGATCTCGGGCACCGAGTGCGCGAGATCGAGCGGCCTCAGATTCGGCGCCATCGGCGCCCGTCCCGTTTCATCAGCTCGTCGGCCGATTCGGGTCCCCAGGCTCCGGCCGCGTAGTTGGGGAAATGCGGCTCCGGCATCGTGGCCCAGCCGTCGATGACCGGCGTCACCACCGCCCACGCGGCCTCGACCTCGTCGGCCCGGGTGAAGAGCGAGGCGTCGCCAAGGAGGGCGTCGAGGATCAGCGTCTCGTAGGCGTCGGGCGAGTCGACGGCGAAGGAGGTCCCATAGTCGAAGTCCATGTTGACCGTTCGGACGTCCAGGCCCAGGCCCGGCACCTTGGCCGCGAAGCGGAGCATGATCCCCTCGTCGGGCTGGATCCGCATCGCCAGGACGTTGGGCGCCGGGTCGCCGGTCGACTCGCGGAAGAGCGACAGCGGCACTTCCTTGAATTGGATTGAGATCTCCGTTGCGCGCTTGGGCAGCCTCTTGCCGGCCCGCAGGTAGAAGGGCACGCCGCTCCAGCGCCAATCGTCGATCGTGAAGCGGCCGGCGACGTACGTTTCCGTCTCCGATCCGGGATCCACCTCCGGCTCTTCGCGGTAGCCGGCAGCGGCCGCGCCCTGGACCCAGCCGGGACCGTATTGGCCGCGCACGACGTCGCGCCGGACATGGTCGGTCGTGGGTGTCGTGATCGCCCGCAGGACCTGCAGCTTCTGATCGCGCAGGGCATCCGCGTGAAACGAGCTGGGCGGTTCCATGGCCACGAGAGTCATCAGCTGCAACAGATGGTTCTGTAGGATGTCGCGGCTGGCGCCGGTTTCCTCGTAGAAAGCACCGCGGCCTTCCACGCCGAGCGACTCCGCCACCGTGATCTGGACGTGGTCGACGTAGCTGCGATTCCAGACCGGCTCGAAGATGCCGTTTCCGAATCGGAAGACCAGCAGGTTTCGGACCGTCTCCTTGCCGAGGTAGTGGTCGATGCGGTAGACCTGCGACTCGCGGAAGACCTTGCCGACCTCGTGATTGAGGTGCCGCGCCGATTCGAAGTCGCGCCCGAAAGGCTTCTCGATCACCACGCGGCGCCAGCCCGAGCCGCGGAGCTCGTGGTCCAGCCCGACGCGGCCCAGCTGGCGGACGATCTCGGTCACCTGCGAGGGCTGCGTGGCCAGGTAGAAGAGCCGGTTGCCGGCCGTCCCCCGCTCCGCGTCCAGGGCGTCCAGCCGCGCGCTGAGTCGGTCGAACCCGGCATCCTCGCCGAAGTCGAGCTGCTGATACGTGATCCGCCTGGCCAGCTCTGCCCACGAGGCGTCGTCGATCGGCAGGACTCTCGAATACTTCTCCAGCGATGCACGGATCTCGGCCGCGAACGCCTCGTCGGTGTACGGCCGGCGGGCCACTGCCACCAGGCTGAACTCGGGCGGCAGCAGGTTCGTCCGCCACAGCTGGTAGATGGCCGGCATCACCTTGCGGTGGGCCAGATCGCCGGTGGCCCCGAACAGAACGAAGGCGCACGGGTCCGGCTCTCGCTCGAGACGGAGGCCCTGGCGCAGCGGATTGAGATCCGCGTCCGGACGGTGTCGCCGCCGCGCGGAGGAAGTCGCCTCCCTCAGCTGGCGGGCGGTCCTGGCCGGCGCCGGCGGGACAGGCGCGCGAGTCGAGCTCATCGGACGGGGCGGCCGGGTCGGTCGAAACTGCCCGGACGGCCCGGCAGGCCCGGAAGCGGCCGCGATCCTGCCTTCACTCCGTCTTCACCGCGTGGCCGCCGAACTCGTTGCGCAGCGCCGCCAGCACCTTGGCCTGGTAACTGTCGTCCTGGCGGGAGCGGAAGCGGTTGAGCAGCGAGATGGTGATGACGGGCGCCGGAACGTCCTTGTCGATCGCCTCCTGCACGGTCCAGCGGCCTTCGCCGGAGTCGGCGACCCAGCCCTTCAGATGCGTCAGATCCTGGTCCTGCGAGAAGGCCGAGGCCGCGAGCTCCAGCAGCCACGACCGCACGACCGATCCGTGATTCCACAGGTCGGCGATGGCTGCCAGGTCCAGCTTGAAGTCCGAGGCGTGGAGGATCTCGAAGCCCTCGGCGTAGGACTGCATCATCCCGTACTCGATGCCGTTGTGGACCATCTTCACGTAATGCCCGGCACCGGGGCCGCCGGCATGGAGGTAGCCGTCTTTGGGAGCGAGCGACCGGAAGATCGGCTCCAGGCGTTTCACCGGCTCGGGCTCGCCGCCGACCATCAGGCAGTAGCCGATCTTGAGGCCCCAGATCCCGCCCGAGGTGCCGGCATCGATGAAGTTGACGCCATGCTCGGCCACCTTGGCGTGGCGCCGCACCGAGTCGTGGAAGTTGGAGTTGCCGCCGTCCACGATCGTATCGCCGGGCTCGAGCAGTCTCAGCAACTCGTCGATCATCGCTTCCGTCGCGTCGCCGGCCGGAACCATGAGCCACACGGCGCGCGGCTTCTCCAGCTTGCCGACCAGCTCGGGGAGAGAGAAGGCGCCGTCGGCGCCCTCGGTCATGATCTCCCGGGTCTTCTCCGCGGTCCGGTTGTAGGCGACGATGCGGTGCTTGTCGAGCAGCAGGCGCCGGACCATGTTGGCGCCCATGCGGCCGAGTCCGATGAAACCGAGGTCCATGGCGTTACGCCTCCTTGAGCGCCGCAGTCAGGGCTCGCTCGAGGGCGGCCAGGCCGGCGTCGGGGTTCTGTCCAAGGTTGATTCGAAGAACAGGCAGCTTGTGGTCTTCGAGCGTGCGGGCGTCGCCGATCGCCTGGGCGTCGATCAGCTGGCCGAAGGTGTACGCCTTGCCCGGAATCTCGCGATCGTCCGGGTGCTCGGCCACCAGCTGCAGGAACCAGCCGATCGGGGCTCCTCCCTTGTGGAGCTGGCCCGTCGAATGGAGGAAGCGCGGCCCATAGCCCACCGTGGTGGCCCGGCGCGTCCGGTCCCGGAGCAGCGTCCGAATGCGGCTCAGGGCGGCGTCGCGCTCCGGGGTCTGGGCGACGTAGGCCTGGATCGAGGCGTAGCCGTTCGGCACGAGGTTGGCCAGCGCGCCCTTGAGCGCGGCCTTCAGGGCAGCCTCGTCGGCGATGCCCTGCGCCTCACCGCCCGCCTCGGGCCCGCCGCCGCTCTCGAAGGAGGCGATGACGGCGCGGGTGTTGGTTTTGACCTCCTCGACGTTGGGCTGGTCGAACGGGTCGATCCCGAGGACCACGCCCGAGAGCGCGGTCGCGATCTCCCAGCGCACGAACTCTGCGCCGATGCCGATCTTCGATTCGACGGCGATGCGAATGACGGGGTGGCCGGCCGCAGCCAGCTCTCCCAGGCGGGCATCCACGTTCGAGCCAATGGAAGGGTCCGGCCCGTCCGAGCCGGCCAGCGCGATTCGGACGAATACGCGGTCGTTGGCGTAGGCCGACGCCGGGCCGAGCGGCTCGCCGTCGACTGGCACGACGCCGACGCCGTGCTTGCCCGTGCTCTCGGCGATCAGCTGCTCGACCCACGGCCCGAAGGCGGCGAGCTCGCGGTCGATGACGAAGGTCAGCTTGTCGCGCCCGTTCATCGCGAAGACGCCCACGGCCAGGCCCAGGGCCAGGCCGGGGTTGCTCGCCGGGTCGGAGTGACCGCACGCGACGACCATCTCCCGCCCGCCACGCAGCAGCTCGTCCAGATCCAGGCCGAGCAGCGCGCCGGGAACCAGGCCGACATACGTCAGGGCCGAGTACCGACCGCCCACGTCCGGCCGGTTGAGGAACAGCTCGCGCAGCTGGTCGTGGTGGGGGATCGACTGGACGCTCTTCTGCGGGTCGGTGATCGCGACCATGAAGTCGCCCGGCTGCGTCGGCCGGCCCACGCCCGCTTCCTCGAGGGCCGCGGCGATCAGCTCCCACTGATATGCCTGGAACGAGAGCGACTCGGCCGTGGTGCCGGACTTGGTGGAGACGATGAAGAGGGTGCGGGTCGGGTCCAGGTCGTCCAGGGTCGCGGCCACGGCCGCCGGGTCGGTCGAGTCCAGGACGCGAACCGGGATTGCGCCGGGGGCGGTCCCGAACACGTGGGCCAGAAGTGCCGGCGCCAGGCTGCTGCCGCCCATCCCGCCGAGGACCGCCGTGGTGAATCCCTGGTCGCGAACGGCCTGGGCGAAGGCAGCCAGCTCGCCCGTCTCGTCCGCGAAGTGGAACGGCGCTTCGAGCCAGCCCAGGCGCATGGCGATGGCGCGCTGGACGACGTCGTCGCTCGACCAGACGGTGGGATCGCGGCGGCCGACGGCTCGATCGGCCCAGTTCTCGCTCACCGCCCTGGCGCGAGCTTCGGCCAGAGCTGCGACCAGCCTGGTATCGCCGAGTGTGAGATCGAGGGCGAGCGATGCCGGTGCCTTCGATTCGGTCATTGCCAAAGCCTCATGACTAGCGAGTGGTTGGACGCAACGGCAACCGGCGACGCCGGCTCGATCGCCGCGCTGCTACCTGGTGCGTTCGGCCGCTTCGAGACGCGCGGCGTCCTGCTCGATGGCACGGATCTTCGCGACCCGGCGGACGTGCCGCGGCTCGCCGCTGAACGTCGCCGCCAGGAAGGCCGTGGCGCAGGAAACCGCCGTCTCCACTCCGATGACCCGGGCCCCGAGCGCAAGCACGTTCATGTTGTCGTGCTCGACGCCCTGGCCCGCCGAGTAGGTGTCGTGGCAGAGGCCGGCCCGGATGCCCGGCATCTTGGACGCGGCGATGGATGCTCCGACGCCGCTGCCGCAGACCAGGATGCCGCGATCGGCTCGGCCGGCCAGGATGGCCTCGCCGAGAGCGCAGCTGTAATCCGGGTAGTCGTCGTCGGGGTTGCTGCCGTCGCCGCCCAGGTCTATGAGATCGTGGCCCAGGGGCGCCAGCCGTGTCAGCAGCTCGCTCTTGAGCTCCACCCCGGCATGGTCGGCTGCGAGTGCGATGCGCATCGATCTCCTCTCAGTGCGCGCCCGAGCCGGAATCGGTCGCGACGATCCGCCCGTGCAGCCGTTCACGGACGACCCTGCGGCCGATATCGGTCACCTGCGCGGCGGTGATGCCGAAGGCCTCGAAGATCTGCTCCGCCGGAGCCGAGGCGCCGAAGCGGTCGATACCCACGATCACGCCCTCGTCGCCCGCGTAGCGCTCCCACCCGAATGGGCTCTCGGCTTCGATGGTGACACGCTTGCGGCTGGCGCGCGGCAGGACGGCCTCGCGATACGCCACGTCCTGCGCCTCGAAACGCTCCCAGGACGGGAGGCTCACGACGCGGCTCCGAATGCCCTCCTTCTCCAGCGCTTCCGCCGCCGCCATGGCCAGCTGCAGCTCCGAGCCGGTGCCGATCAGGATCAGGTCCGGCCTGGCGGCGTCTCCCGACGTCTCGCGCAGGACGTAGCCGCCCTTCGCCACCCCCTGGCGCGCCTTCTCGGCCGTGCCCGCCAGGATCGGCAGCTTCTGGCGGGTCAGCATCAGGGCGGTGGGTCCTTCGCACACGGCCACGGCACAGGCCCAGGCCGCTGCCGTCTCGTTGGCGTCGCCCGGACGCATCACCGTCAGGTTGGGGATGGCTCTCAGGGCGGCCACGTGCTCGATCGGCTGATGCGTGGGTCCATCCTCGCCCACGCCGATGGAGTCGTGGGTCCAGACGTAGACGACCCGCAGCTTCTGGAGGGCGGCCAGTCGAACCGAGCCGCGCATGTAGTCGCTGAAGGTCAGGAAGGTGGCCGCGTACGGGACGAAGCCGCCGTACAGGGCTATGCCGTTGACGATCCCGCCCATGGCGTGCTCGCGAACCCCGAACCGGATGTTGCGTCCGCCCGGCTGGTCGGCCTCGAAGATGCCGGCCCCTTCGACATCGGTCAGGTTCGACTCGGAGAGGTCGGCCGATCCGCCGAAGAGCTCCGGCAGCGTCGTCGCCAGGGCGTTGATCGCCTCCTGGCTTGCCTTGCGCGTCGCCGGCCCGTCGCCGACGGAGTAGCTCTTCAGACTCTTGTCCCAGCCATCGGGCAGCTTGCAGGCCAGGCGCCGCCGCAGCTCGCCCGCCTCGACGGGGTAGTCGCGGGCATAGCGTGCCAGCGTCTCGCCCCACTCGGCGATGAGCTTCCGGCCCGCGGGCACGGCCTCGCGGAAGTGGCGCAATGCGTCGTCGGGAACGAAGAAGTGCTTGTCGGGGTCCCAGCCGTAGGACTGCTTCGCGCCGCGGATCTCCTCTTTGCCCAGCGGCGAGCCGTGCGCCTTCTGGGAGTCGTGCTTGGTCGGCGCGCCAAATCCGATGTGAGTCCGGACGGCGATCAGGCTGGGCCGCTCATCGCCCCGCGCCGCCTCGATCGCGGCCCCGATCTCGGCCACGTCGTTGCCGTCCTCGACCCGGGCCGAGTGCCAGCCGTACGAGTCGAAGCGCTCGAGGGTCTTGTCCGAGAAGGCGAGGGCGGTGGGCCCGTCGAGCTGGATGTGGTTGTCGTCGTAGAGATAGACGAGCCTGCCCAGCTTCAGATGCCCCGCCAGCGACGCGGCCTCGGCCGAGATCCCCTCCTGCAGGTCGCCGTCGGAGCAGATGGCGTACACGTAGTGATCGATCAGGGTGTGGCCGGGCCGGTTGAACTCGGTCGCGAATCGGCGCTGGGCGATGGCCATGCCGACGCCGTTGGCGAAACCCTGGCCGAGGGGACCGGTCGTGGCCTCGACCCCCTTCGTGTGCCCGTGCTCCGGATGGCCCGGCGTCCTGGAGCCCCATTGCCGGAATGACTCGAGATCGTCGAGCGTCAGGCCGTAGCCGGTCAGATACAGCAGCGAGTACAGCAGCATGCTGGCGTGGCCTGCCGACAGCAGGAAGCGGTCGCGGTTCGGCCAGCTCGGATCCTCGGGGGAGTGGCGCAGGAAGCGCGTCCACAGCGTGTAGGCCATCGGCGCCATCCCCATCGGCGCGCCCGGATGGCCCGAATTGGCCTTCTGGACGGCGTCCATGGAAAGCGTCCGGATGGTGTTGATCGCAAGCTGGTCCAGCGTCCCGGCCACTTCCGTCATTCGAATCTCGCTCCCGATCTCTCGTGGATGCCGACCTGGGCCAGCTCGGTGCCGCGTGCCGCGAGATGCGGCTCGCCGGGCTCGGGCTGCGCTCACCGGGCCGTCGACCCGAAAAGGGGCGATGCCGTGGGCGAATCCGGACCGGTGCCTCGAGGTGGGCGCGACCGGCCGATCCGCCGCGGATCGACCGTTCCAGGCCCCTTGACGTCGCCATTCTACCGACCCGCGGCCCGGGCACGACGGCCGGGAGTCGCTCACCACCGAAGCGTGAGCCCGCTCATCCTGCCTGCGGCCTCGTCCGCGGCGCGGGGCCCGGCGGAACAACCGTGGTCCGAACCTTGTTGCTCCTGCGATGGAGGCTGGTACACTCGGCTCTCAGACGGTGCCTCGACGGGGAGGTCGGGCATTGTCCACCGTAAGGGTCCACACCTGCGGTCTCGAATCGGGGTCGCGGAACGCGAGGAAGCAGATGCGAATCTACGATGGCAGTCCTCGCCAGAACTACGAGGAAGTGTTGCGCTCGATTGGCGCCTTCCTCGACCAGCGCGGGATGAAAGAGGTCCTGCTGGTGGAGGCGCCCGACGGGTTCGTGGTCCAGGGGATGGTGGTGGAGACGTCCACCGGCGGCGCATGGTCCGAACATCTGGGCCAGCAGAGCAAGGAAACCTTCACTTTCCTGGACGACGACATCGCTCGATTCATGGAGGAGGGCCACGCCAGGCGCGAAAACCAGCAGCGCGCGGTCACCTGGGGTCAGGCGGGCTACTATGAGCAGGCGTTTCGCGTCGTCGGTCGATATGTCGACGAGCAGAAGCCGCGCGACATCTTCTTCTTTGAGCAGGACGGCGCCTTCGTGCTGCGACTGCTGATGTGGACGCAGACCGGCAGCCGGCACGTGATCGCGGAGTTCACACGCGACGAGGTCGAGACTCTGATCGCGGCGGCGCCGGAGTTCAGAGGTGAGAAAGAGGCCAAACCCCAGTCCGGGGTTTGAGCGAGCCGAGCGGTAGATCCGAAGCGGCTATGTGAGGTAGGCCCATGAAGATCCTGAAGCTTCTGATGGCGTCCGTGCTGGTCGCGCTCGCCGCGCTCGTGGTCATCCCGCTCATCGTCTTGGCAGGCCTGTTCGTCTGGCTCAAGCTCACCGAAGAGGGCGACGAGGAGTCGCTCGAGCTGGACCAGGACAACGTCTGACATCAGTCGCCGATGATCCGAGCCGGTCGCCCGGGCCGCAGGCCCGGGCGATTGCGTCTCAACGCCTCGACAGCAGTGCCTCGGCTAGTGCGACACCCGACCAGATGACCCGCCCGGCCGCGCTCCCGAACCGGATCCCCGCCCCCGGCGCGCCAGAGGCGGGCGGCGCCGGACCTGGTGCGAACGCGCGCCTTGGCGCCGAGATCGCGACGCTGCTGGTCATGGTGACCTGGGGCGCCAACGTGGTCGCGGTGAAAGCCGCCATAGCGGACGTGCCGCCGATCATCTTCACCATGACCCGGTTCGTGCTGGCCTTCCTCGTGCTGCTGGCGCTGCTGCGCTGGCGCGAGGGAAGCGTTTCGCTTCCCCGGCGGGACGCGCTCTCGATCGCCCTTCTGGGCCTGGTCGGTTTCGGCCTGTACCAGGACCTGTGGGCGTCAGCGCTGGGTCAGACCACCGCCGCGAACTCGGCCCTGCTCACCGCGGCGACACCCGTCTCGACCCTGCTCCTCGCGGCCGCCGTCGGATCCGACACGCTCTCGCCGGCCAAGGCGATCGGCGCCGCCATCTCGTTCGGCGGAGCGGTGGGCGTCGTCGCGGCCACCCACGGCTTCGGGCTGACGGGGGCCTCCGGCGGGGACCTCATGACTCTCGTTGCGACCGTCTGCTGGGCCTGTTACGTCGCCTTCGGCACGCCGGTCCTGCGGCGCTACTCCGCGCTGCGGACGGCGACGTGGGCGATCGGCTTCGGCTGCCTGGGCATGCTGCCGGTGGCGCTGCTCGAGCTTCCCCAGTTCGTCCCAGCGCACGTCGGTCTCGGCACCCTGGGCCTCCTCGCATACTGCGCCCTTCTCCCGGCGGCGGCGTCGAACGTCGTCGTCTTCGCGGCGATCAAGATCCTCGGGCCCACGCGAGTGATGCTCTTCCAGTTCCTGGTCCCGGCCTTCGCGGTCGTTATGGCGGCGTTCTTCCTGGGCGAGGCGATCGTTCCGGGTCAGTTGCTGGGCGGCCTGGTGATCGTGCTCGGGATCCTGGTCGCCCGCTCGCGCCGTCTCGCGGCTGCAGTGGGGTAGCCGGCCCGACGCGCCCGCGACGCACCCGCCGCGCGCGACGCGCCCGGTGGCCCGCACGAATCCCGCGCCCAACCACTGGCCTGCAGCCGGTATCCTCGCGCCATGCCATCCGACCGCCGGCACGAGCCCAGGGCGCCTGCCGTTCCCGGCGCGCCGACCGACGCTGGCCTGCCGGTCCCAGTCCCGCCGCTGCGAGCCCGGCAGCCGCCGCTGGCGCTCCTCGTCGACTACGACGGCACGATCGCCCTGACGGATGTCGCCGACGCCATCCTGGAGAAGTTTCTGGGCGAGCGGTTGGCGCAGGACAACGCGGCCTACTCGAGGGGCGAGGTCGGATCGCGCAGCCTCTTCATCAGCCAGGTCGAGTGCCTGCCCGGCGATCCCGCGCCGGTCGTGGCGCTGGCCGAGGCTCAGCCGCTCGACCCGACCTTCGGGCCCTTCGCCAGCCGTGCGTTGGAGCTCCAGGTCGCGATCGAGGTCGTGAGCGACGGCCTCGGGTTCTACATCGAGCCGGCCCTGCGGCGACTCGGCGTGCCGCCGGTACCGATCGTGAGCAACGAGACCAGCTTCGACGGCACGCGCGCGGCCATGGCATTTCCCTACGGCCACCCCGACTGCCTGGTCTGCGGAACGTGCAAGCGCCAGCGCGTGCTCGCCCACCAGGCCGCCGGCCGGAGCGTCGTCTTCATCGGCGACGGCGAGACCGATCGATACGCGGCCGCCTACGCGGACCTGGTCTTTGCCAAGCGCGACCTGGCCCGGCTGTGCCGCTCCGAGGGTTGGCCGTTCACGCCGTGGCAGGATTTCGGAGGGCTGACGACGTGGCTCGATGCCGCCGTCGAAGCCTGGCGGTCGAACCCGGCGAGCCTGCCGCGGCACGTCGTTCGGCCGTTCATCTGCGGCCCGGAGTCGTGGGGCCCCGGCCGGACCGATCCGCCGCCCCGCTAGTTGCCCCACCACGCCACGCGGCGTCTGCTCGCCGCCAGCCTTGACAGTTCACGGCGGGCGTCATAGCATCAACAAGCCTTTATATAAAGGCGCATTGTTTTGGGACTCCGAGGAGCCCGCGCCCGCAGCTTCGCAATGAGGAGCAAGGAGAACAGTGAGCGAGAAGATCAGCAGCGACGCCGCGGATGCCACGGCGCCGGCCGGCAAGGCCCGCAAGAAGATTCGCGTCGCCATCGTCGGCGTGGGCAACTGCGCGAGCAGCCTGGTCCAGGGCCGCTACTACTACGAGAACGCGGCCGAGACCGACTTCGTCCCGGGCCTGATGCACGTCAACCTCGGCGGCTACCACGTCCGCGACATCGAGTTCGTGGCCGCCTTCGACATCGACAAGAACAAGGTCGGCAAGGACCTCTCCGAGGCCATCTACCAGAAGCCGAACAACACGCTCGTCTTCCAGCAGGTCCCCAACCTCGGCGTCAAGGTCGAGCGCGGCATGACCCACGACGGTCTGGGCAAGTACCTGAGCCAGATCATCGAGAAGGCGCCCGGACCCACGGCCGACGTAGCCGGGATCATGCGCGACCGCAAGGTCGACGTCATGATCAACTACCTCCCCGTCGGCTCCGAAGAGGCGACGAAGTGGTACGTGGAGCAGGCGCTCGCCGCGGGCGTCGGCGTCGTGAACTGCATCCCGGTCTTCATCGCCCGCGAGCCGTACTGGCAGCGCCGCTTCGCCGAGAAGAACCTGCCGATCATCGGTGACGACATCAAGAGCCAGGTCGGCGCCACGATCAGCCACCGCGTCCTCACCCGCCTCTTCATGGACCGCGGCGTTCGCATCGACCGCACCTACCAGCTGAACTTCGGCGGCAATACCGACTTCCTCAACATGCTCGAGCGGGAGCGCCTCGAGTCGAAGAAGATCTCGAAGACGAACGCGGTCACCT
Organism: Candidatus Limnocylindrales bacterium; assembly: GCA_050008515.1. Taxonomy (GTDB): domain Bacteria; phylum Chloroflexota; class Limnocylindria; order Limnocylindrales; family CSP1-4; genus Fen-1039. The sequence goes on along the minus strand of JBEKMM010000006.1, from coordinate 33,118 downwards.
CGATGCTCGACTACGACATCGACCCCGACAACATCCACGTCGGCCCGTCGGATCACGTGCCGTGGCTGCTCGACCGCAAGTACTGCTACATCGTCATCGAGGGCACGACGTTCGGCGACGTGCCGCTCAAGTGCGAGATGAAGCTCGAGGTCTGGGACAGCCCGAACAGCGCCGGCGTCGTCATCGACGCGCTCCGCTGCCTGAAGCTCGGTCTCGACCGCGGCCTCAAGGGCGCTCTCGTCGCCCCGTCGGCGTACTTCAAGAAGAGCCCGCCGATCCAGCTCCACGACGACGTCGCCTTCAATCGCGTCGAGGCGTTCATCCGTGGCGAGGACAACGAGACCCTCGTCGGCACCGAGACCCTGCCCAAGAAGGTCAAGCGGCCGGCCCCGCTCCGCGGCGGCGCGCCGATCGCGACCAAGTGACCTTGTAGCTAACCGGAGTCGGCTCCGCGGGCGCCAGGCGCGACCCGGGGGCCGGCGGAGGCCGGCCGCGGCTGGTTCGCAGCCCCGGCCGGACCACCTCCAGCGCTCAGCGAGGCGCCGCGAATCACCGCCAGCGGACTGGCCGTGGTTCGCGGTGTTTCTTTGTGCGAAGCGACAGGTCAGCGGGTCGCGAAGCCCGCGGCCTTATCCTCGATTCGCGCCAGCAGCGACTGCCAGGCGCGCGCGAAGGCCTCGACGCCCTGCTCCTGGAGGCGGCGCCCGAGCTCGGGGACATCCACGCCGGCGGTCCCGAACCGGGCGAGGAGCGCCTCGTTCGCAGGATCGGCGCCGGCCGCGAGCGTTCCGGAGACCGTCCCGTGGTCGGCGAACGCGAGCAGCGTCTCCTCCGGCATCGTGTTGACGGTCAGCGGGGCAGCGAGGGCCTCGACGTAAAGGACGTCGGACGCCTTCGGATCCTTCGTGCCGGTGCTCGCCCACAGGAGCCGTTGCGGTCGGGCTCCCTCGTTGAGGAGCCGCTGCCAGCGATCGCTCTCCAGGAGCGCGCGGTAGGCGGCGTACGTCCTGCGGGCGGTGGCGAGGCCAAGCTGGAGGTGGAGATCGGCCGGCAGGTCGCCGGCGAGTGGACCGTCCCAGCGGCTGACGAAGACCGACGCGACCGAGGCGATGTAAGGGTTGAGCCCGGCCTCGACCCGGCGCTCGATCGCCCGGGTGTAGGCGTCCGCGGCGGCGAGGTACTGCTCGGTCGAGAACAGAAGAGTGACGTTCACCGGTACGCCGGCGAAGACCGACTCCTCGATCGCCTCGAGACCGGCCGGCGTGCCGGGGATCTTGATGAACAGGTTCGGCCGGCCGGCCAGCGCGTGCAGCCCGGTCGCGGCGCGGATCGTAGCCGCGGTCTCGGCAGCGAGAAGTGGCGACACCTCGAGCGAGACGAACCCGTCGACGCCGCTCGTCCGCCGATGAATGGGCAGGAACAGGTCGGCCGCACGGCGCAGGTCGTCGAGCGCCAGCTCGAAGAAGATGCTCTCGCGGTCGGAGCCCGCCGCCGAGAGCCGCTCGATCGGCTCGTCGTAGGCATCGGAGCCGCCGATCGCCTTGTCGTAGATCGACGGGTTGGACGTCAGGCCGGTCACGGACAGCTCCGCGATATACCGCTTGAGCGTCCCGCTCGTGAGCAGGTCGCGGGTGATGTTGTCGAGCCAGACGCTCTGCCCGATTCGACTCAGCTGTGCGCTCCGGTTCATGTCGCCTCCAGTCTGCAGCCGGCGTTCAGCCGTTGAGCACGTCGCCGCGGAATGCGTCGGCATCCTGGAGCCTGCGGCGGAGCGCGTTCAGGAACCGGGCGGCAAGCTCGCCGTCGACGAGCCGGTGGTCGGCCGTCAGGGTCAGTTTCATCATCTGGCGGATTCCGATACCGTCGCCGACCGCGATCGGCGTCGGGACGATGCTCGAGACCGCGAGGATGGCCGATTCGCCGGGGTTGATGATCGCGCTGAACTCGTCGACGCCGAACATCCCGAGGTTCGAGATCGTGAACGTGCTGCCGGTCATGTCGTCGGGCGAGAGGGACCCGTTTCGCGCCCCTTCGGCGAGCGCCGCGGCCTGCGCGTGCAGGTCGTCGAGGGAGCGGCGATCGGCGTCACGGATCACCGGCACGACTAGGCCGTCGGGCAGCGCCACGGCGACGCCGACGTGGACGTGGCGGCGCGGCCAGACCGAGACCCCGTCGGTGCGCGAATTGACGTCCGGGAACTCCACCAGCGTCTGCGCCACCGCCGAGACGATGAAGTCGGTGACGGTCAGCGCGTCCCCGGCGGCCTTGAGCTCTGTCCGCAGGGCGAGCAGCCGCGTCATGTCGACGGCGATCGTGACCGTGAACTGTGGAACGGTCGTCGTGCTCAGCGTCAGCCGCTCGGCGATGACCCGGCGCATCCTGCTCATCTGCCGCGGGCCCGCGTCGTCGGCGTCCCCGGACGGGGCCGGGGGTGCGGGAAGCAGCGAGACCGGTGCTACCGCCGGCGCCGCCACAGTCGCTGCCGCTGCGGCCGAGGCGGCCTCCAGGGCGGCTCTGACGTCGCGCTCGGTGATGCGGCCCTCTGGACCGGTGCCGCTGATCGTGCGCAGATCAATGCCGGAGTCGGCGGCCAGCCGGCTGGCACGGGGGCTGATCCGAAGGCGACCGGGCTCGTCGACACGCGACGGCGCCGCTGTCGTCGTGGCCGCCGGCAGAGGAGCGGCCGGCGCCGCTACCGGCGCGGCCGGCGACTTCGCGACACGGGCAGCCGCTACCGCCGGAGCGTCGGGGACGGCCTCCCCGGGCTCGCCGACGTAGGCGCAGACGGCGTTGACCGGGACGGTCTGGCCCTCCTCGACCACGCGCTTCAGCAGGACGCCTTCCTCGAAAGCCTCGACGTCCATGTTCGACTTGTCGGTCTCGATCTCGAAGAGCACGTCGCCCTTCTTGACCGCGTCGCCCTCGCGCTTGTGCCAGGCGACGAGGACGCATTCCTCGGTCATCTGGCCGGGCTTCGGCATGAGGATCGGATGAGCCATGGTGTCCCTCGCGGTGGCGGCGGTCGGCCTCGATCTACAGTAGCGCGGCGACCGCCGCGTAGATATCGCCGGCGTTCGGCAGGAAGGCCTTCTCGAGGCCCTCGGCCTGGGGCGAGATGCCGTTGGCGGCCCCTACTCGGCCGACCGGAGCGTCGAGGTAGTCGAAGGCTTCGAGCTGGATGCGGGCGACGATCTCGTTGACGAAGCTGCCGATCAGCACTGCCTGGCTCGCGACGACGCAACGGCCGGTCTTTCGAACGGAGGCCAGGACGGTCTCCATGTCCAGCGGGACCAGGCTGCGCAGGTCGATGACCTCGGTCTTGAGGCCCTGCTCGGCCTTGAGCCGCTCGGCAGCCGTGAGCGCGTCGATGACGGCCGGACCCCAGGCGACGATGGTGGCGTCGGACCCTTCGCGAGCCACGCGGGCGACGCCGATGGGCTCCAGGTAGTCGCCCTCCGGCACCACGCCCTTGGTGCTGTACAGGCCCTGGCTCTCGACGAACAGGACGGGGTTGTTCGTCCGGATCGCCGACTTCAGGAGCCCCTTCGCGTCGGCGGGGGTCGCCGGATAGATGACGTACAGGCCGGGAATGTGAGTGAAGACGCTCTCGAGCGACTGCGAATGCTGGCCGCCGTAGCCCTTGCCGGCCCCGACGGAGGCGCGGATGACGAGCGGCACCTCGGTCTGGGCGCCGGACATGTAGTGCCACTTGCCGGCCTGGTTGGCGATCTGGTCGGACGCCATCAGGGCGAAGTCCATGTACATGAGCTCGACGACGGGCCGCAGGCCGGCCATCGACGCGCCGACCGCCGTGCCGCAGATACAAGCTTCGGAGATGGGCGTGTTGAAGACGCGCTCTCGACCGAACGCCTCGAGCAGGCCCTTGGTCAGCTTGAAGGCCCCGCCGTAGTCGGCCACGTCCTCGCCGTAGACCACGACGCGGCGGTCGCGCAGCATCTCCTCGACGAGCGCCTCGCGGAGCGCGTCCTTGTACGTGGTCACGCCGTTGGCGCGCTTGGCCACGGGCGGCGCGGCGTACGTGACGACGGCCCCCTCCGGATCGGGCACGACGTCGGCGGCGGTGTCGGTGTAGAGGTACTTGAGCAGGTCGGCAGGGTCCGGATCCGTGGCCTTCGAGGCCCGCACGGCGGCGCGCGCGTTGCGTTCGTGGGCCCGCGCTTCGATCGCCGCCAGGGCCGCCTCGTCGGCGACGCCGGCCGCGATCAGCTGGCTCTTGAGCCGCTCGATGGGGTCGACGGCCCGCCAGGCCGCCTCCTCTTCCCGCGTCCGGTATTCGTTGCGCGGGTCGGAGAGGGAGTGGCCGTAATACCGGTACGTGCTGGCCTCGATCAGGACCGGGCCATTGCCCTCGCGGCAGATCTTCGCGGCTCGCGCGATCGCGTCGCGGACGGCGAGCACGTCCATGCCGTTGACGGTCTCGGCGTGCATGTTGTTCTGGGCGAAGCCGGCCCCGCGGCGGGCCAGGTGGTCGACGCCCATCACCTCTTCGTCGGTCCGGTGGGTCATCCCGTAGTGGTTGTTTACGATCAGGTAGATGACCGGCAGGCCGGCTGCCCGCGCCCCGGCCAGGTGGTTCGTCCACTGCTCCTGGGAGGCCCAGTTGAGCGACTCGAGGACGACACCGTTGGCGTATGCGCCGTCGCCGGCGAAGCAGCAGACCACCCGATCGGAGCCGCGGTAGCGGAGCGCCATCGCCGCGCCCGTCGCGATCGGCACGCTGCCGCCGACGATCGCGTTGGCGCCGAGATGGCCGGTCGAGAAGTCGCCGATGTGCATGCCGCCGCCGCGCCCTCGGCAGTAGCCCTCTTCCTTGCCGAAGAGTTCGGCGATGGTCTTGTAGACGTGCTCTTGGAGAGCGTCGGCGAGGAGTCCTTCCCGGCTCGTCGCCTTGGACCAGGGCGCGCGCGCCCGGAGGGCATCCTTTGACATCGACCGGACCGCGGCGAAGCCCTTGGCGATGGCGTCGCCGTGGCCGCGGTGGGAGCTGGTGATGTGGTCGTCGGCGCGGATGGCGCCGCAGGCGCCGACCGAGGTGGCCTCCTGCCCGATCGAGACGTGGGTCGGGCCGCGGTAGTCGTAGCCCGGGAGCGGATCGTAGCCGCCCGAGCGGAGGCGGACGATCATCTCCTCCAGCTCGCGGACGGCCAGCATGTCGTCCAGCAGGTCGAGAGCCGCCCCCGCGGTGAGCCGCCCGGCGGCGATCTCCGAGCCGGCGTCGCCGGCGAAGTCGAAGCCGCGGATCGAGCCCAGCGACTCCTCGAACGGCGCGAGGTCTGGCCGGGCGTCGCTCAGGTAGGCCGGCGCCGTGACCATGGTGTTCACCTCTGGTTTCGTGGTTGCTGTCGTGATCTTCATCGGGTGAGCTGTCGTCCTCTTCATGCGGCGAGGAGCAGACGGGCCGCTTCCTCGTCGGTTATCAGCCTGTGGATGAGCCCGCTTCGGAGGGCTGCGAGTATCGCGGGCGCCTTCGCAGCGCCGCCGGCTATGGCCATGACGTCCGGCACGGCTCGCAGCTGCTCCGGGCTGATGGCAATGAAGCGGCCCGGCAATCCGTCGGCTCGTATCTCGCAGCCGCTCGCGTCGAGCACGGTCGAGCAGATGTCCGCCACCGCACCGGCCGCGTCGAGCTCCGCCACGAGCGCCTCGGGCAGCGCGGCACGAACGGTCGATCCGCTGGCCGTCCACGCGCCGATGCCGACGACTGCCTTCGTGAGCCGATCGAACATGGCAATCGTCTTGTGGACGTTCGCGTCGCTCCGGAGCGCGGCAGCCATCTCGGGACTGTCGACGAGCAACGGCACGTGGAGCGGATACACCGGGCCGCCTGCGCAGTCGGCCACGCGTCGGACGAGCTCCATGGAGTTGACATCGAGCTCGAGGGTGGGAACGCTGCCCACGATCTGGACGACGGTGCAGCCGGGCAGTCTGGCCAGATGCCCGACCATCGAATGGAGGGTCCGGCCCCAGGAGATCCCGAGGACGTCGTCCGCCTCGAGGATCTGCGTAAGCAGCTCCGCGCACGCACGCCCGAGCTGCGCTCTCTTGAACTCATCGGGCCCATCGATCGGCCGGACGACCAGCGCGTCCCTCAAGCCGTGGCGCGCCGCGAGCTGGCTCGAGAGTTCCACGTCGATCTCTGAGGGAGTTCCGATCTCGATCCGAACGATCCCATCCCGCCGCGCGGCGTCGAGCAGGCGGGCGACCTTGAAGCGTGAGATTCCGAGCTCCTGGGCTATCTCGCTCTTGCTCGCGCCGTCGAGGAAATAGCGGCGCGCAGCGAGGACGGTGCTCACCACCTGGAGGCGCGTGGCATGGCCCTCGGATCGGTCCGACGGGTGCATCTTCTCCTCGTCCTGCACTCAACCGGCGGCACGAAAGACTCCAGGGGCCGCGTCGACTGGGACACCGGGATGGTAGCAGTTTCACATCTGAGCGGCAAGCGCTCAAACGAGCGATCGCGGCTGTCGGCAACTGCGCTTGATCGCCGACTCGCAAGCACGTAGTATGGGAAGTAGCAACCAAGCGTAAAGAGCCGAAACCAAGCGTAAAGAGCCGACACTATTCCTGCCAGACCAGGCAGCCCAATCCTTCGTGGTTGCGCTTGAGAGCGTCGAGCGCGCCAGGCGGCATCGGTCGAAGGGAATCATGGACGAGAGCCATCGCCTGAGCGGCGACTCGAACGCGGGATCGGGCCGGCCGATCGTGAACACCCACATCCATTTGCCGCCCAACTTCTCGGCGTTCGACACTGCCGAGCAGGCCGTCCAGATGGGCGCGGCCGAGGGCGTCGCCGCGATCGGAACCGCGAACTACCACGATTTCCGCGTCTACGCTCGCTTCGCGGCGGCGGCCGCCGAGGCGGGCATCATGCCGCTCTTCGGCCTCGAGATCATCACGTTGATAGACGACCTGCCGGACGGCGGCATGCTCATCAACGATCCGACGAATCTCAACCGGATGTACCTGTGCGGCAAGGCGCTCACGCGGCTCGACCCGTTCACACCTGCCGCGGCCCGACGGATGGACGCGATGCGGGCAGCCAGCGAAGACCGGCTGCGACGGATGACGGCGCTCATCGCCGCCCGCTTCGAGCAGGTCGGGCTGGACGGGGCCATGACGGACGTGCAGATTGCGGCGTCGGTCGCCCAGCGGTGCGGTGTCCCGATCGAGTGGGTTTCGCTGCAGGAGCGTCACGTCGCCCAGGCATTCCAGGAGCTGCTCTTCCGCGTCGTCGAACCGGACCGCCGGGCTGCGGTGCTCGGCCGGCTGTTCGATGCTCCGACGGATGTCGACGCGACCGCGGCATCCCCGGTTCAGGAAGCGATCCGTTCGAACCTCATGAAGGCCGGCAAGCCGGCATTCGTCCCCGAAGCCGTCGTCTCGTTCGACGACGCGTACCGGCTGATCCTCGAGCTGGGCGGCATCCCCTGCTACCCGATCCTCGCCGACGGCGCGTCGCCGATCTGCCCCTTCGAGTACCCGCCCGAGGCGCTTCCGGAGCGGCTGTTGAGTCGCGGCATCCATTGCGCCGAGTTGATTCCCGTCCGCAACCGGAGCGAGGTCGTCGATCGCTACGTGGCCGCGCTCCGTGGCGCCGGAATCGTGGTCATGGCCGGCACGGAACACAACACCCGACGCATGATACCTATGGAGCCGACGGCTCTCGGTGGGGAACCGCTGTCCGAACTGTCGCGCGAGGCATTTTGGGAGGGCACCTGCGTCGTGGCGGGCCATCAGCAGCTCTGTGCGTCCGGCCGGCCGGGCTACGTCGATGGCGCTGGCCGACCGACCGCCGGGTTCGCCGACGGCGAGGCGCGCATCCGGTCTTTCCGCCGCGTTGGCGCCGATCTCATCACCACCCGATCCACTGCGAGGACCCAGGCTTGAACCGCGAGTCGACGCCCGGGCGGCGGTCCAACGCCGACGGCCCACTGCACGACCTGATCGCGCTCTCGCGCCGGTTCGGCGAGGACCCGGAGTTCACGCGTGGCGGTGGCGGCAACATCTCGGTCAAGGTCGACGGGGTCCTTTACATCAAGCCGAGCGGGACCTCGCTCGCGGCGCTCACTCGCGAATCGGTCATCGCCCTCGACATCGGGCCACTGATGGAGCTCCTCGAGGGGTCGCGGGAGCGCCCGACCGGCCGCGGCACGGACGAGGTCATGCAGGTCGCGCTCGCGGCCCGAGTCGGCGTCCGCGACGACCGCCGCCCGTCCGTCGAATGCCTGTTCCACGCGCTCCTACCGCAGCGCTTCGTCCTCCACACTCATCCGACGACGGTGAATGCCGTCACCTGCGCGAAGCGGGGCGCCGAGATCGCCGAGCGGCTCTTCGGCTCGAGCGTCCTGTGGGTCCCGTACACGGATCCCGGACTGCCCCTCGCTCGCGCCATCCGCGACGCGAGGCGCAGCTACGAGGAGCGGACGCGCACTGAAGCTCCGCGTACGCTGTTTCTTCAGAACCATGGCCTGATCGTGGCCGGCGACTCGACGGCCGAGATCGAGGAGACCTCCGCCCGTCTCGTGGCCGCGATCCGGGCTCGCCTGGCGGAGGTGCCGGCCATCTCGTGGGGCGACATCGAGCGACTCGAAGCCGACCTGGCCCGGGCGACGTTGCATGTCGTCGGTCCGGCCCTGCGGGCGCTCCTCGCGACCGGCGATCGGCTCAAGGTCGTGACGTTCGATGACTCGCCGCTCGCGGTCTCACTCGCGGGCTCGGCGCTGGGGCGGGAATTCGCGCTGGGCGGCCCACTGACACCCGATCAGATCGTGTACGCGGGCTCGTTTCCTCTCGTCGTGGAGTCTCCCAGGGGCGCGACGCCGGACCAGCTCGTCGAGACTCTGAGGAGCGCGATCGCCGCGCAGGCCGCAACCGAGACCGGGGCACCGGCCGTCGTCGTCGTGCCCGGCCTGGGTCTGTTCACGGCCGGCGATTCGTACGCCCAGGCGGACATGGCCCGGCAGGTCCACCTCGACGCGGCCAGCGTGTCCGTCGAGGCGCACCGGCTGGGCGGCGTCCGGCCGCTGGCCGAGGCAGAGCGACAGTTCATCGAGCGGTGGGAGGCAGAGGGGTATCGCCGTGGAGTGGCCGCCGGCACACCGGTTGCCGGTCGCGCTCGGGGGCTCGTTGTCGTTGCCACCGGCGCTGCCCAGGGCTTCGGCCACGCGATCGCGGCCAGCCTTGCCGCAGAGGGCGGACACGTCGTTCTGGCCGACATCAATGCCGAGATGGCGAAGCGCCAGGCGGGGGCGCTGGCCGCCGAGTTCGGCTCGGGACGGGCCGTCGGCGTGGCGCTCGACGTCACCGACGAAGCATCGGTGGCCGCCTGCTTCGACGCGGTCGTGCGCCGTTACGGCGGGCTCGATCTGCTCGTCTCGAACGCCGGCATCCTCCGTGCCGGCAGCGTAACGGCCCAGCCCGTCGAGGAGTTCGACGCCGTCACGCGCGTCAACTACCGGGGCTACTTCCTGTGCGTTCGACACGCCGCGCCGATCCTGGCCTGCCAGCATCGGTCGCGGCCCGACTACTGGGGCGACATCGTCGAGATCAACTCGAAGTCGGGGCTTGCCGGCTCGAGCCGCAACAGCGCATACGCCGGCAGCAAGTTCGGCGGGATCGGGCTCACGCAGTCGTTCGCCCTCGAGCTGGTTGGAGACGGCATCAAGGTCAACGCGATCTGCCCCGGCAACTTCCTGGACGGGCCGCTCTGGGCCGATCCGGACAACGGCCTCTTCGTGCAGTACCTGCGCGAGGGCAAGGTTCCAGGCGCACAGACCCTCGACGACGTGCGCCGGTTCTACGAGGCGAAGGTGCCGATGGGCCGGGGATGCACGCCGGCCGATGTGCTCGAGGCCCTCTACTATGTCGTCGCCCAGAAGTACGAGACCGGCCAGGCCATCGCGGTCACTGGCGGCCAGGTGATGCTGAAATAGCGAGGAGCCGAGCGTGACCGGAGGGGAGCCGACCGAGCGACCCATTCCCGCCACCGAGCATGCGATCCAGATAGTCGACGCCGGCCGGCTGGTCCACAACCGTGCGAAGCCGGTGCCGCGGGTTGGACCGCACCAGGTTCTCGTCCGCATGGAAGCGTGCGGGCTGTGCTTCTCCGACACGAAGCTGCTTCATGCGTTCGCAAGCCATCCCCGCAAGAGCGTGGTCTTCTCGGGACTCGACGCGGACGTGCTGGCCGAGATCCCGTCGTACGTTCCGGAGCGGCTGCCGACGGTCCCGGGACACGAGCCCGTTGGGCGGATCGTCGCCGTGGGCGACAAGGTGCGCCGCCATCGCGTCGGCGAGCGCTGCCTGATCCAGACCGACTACCGGCACCTCACGACGGTCGCCGCGAACGCCGCCTTCGGCTACAACTTCGAGGGCGGGCTCCAGGAGTACGTCCTGCTCGACGAGCGGGTGATCATCGAGCCCGGAACCGACGAACGGTTCCTCATCCCGGCCGGCGAGGAGCCGAGCGCATCGGCGGTTGCCCTTGTCGAGCCGTGGGCGTGCGTCGAGGCTTCCTACGTCTACCGTGAGCGCCGCGGGCCGCTCCCGGGCGGTCGCCTGCTCGTCGTTGCCGACGCGGGCCATCCGCTCGATGGCATCGCCGCGGTGCTCGAGCCGGCCCGGCCCTCGCAGCTGACCGCGCTCGGCGCCGACGCCGCCCAGCTACGAGCGCTCGAGGCCGCGGGCTTCGCCCCGGCGCGAGTCGCCGATCTCGCCGCCATCCCGCGCCAGGCGTTCGACGACGTCGTGTACTTCGGGGCCGATGCCGGCACGCTCGAGGCGCTCCAGGACTGCCTGGCGTTCCAGGGCCTCATCAACGTCGTGACCGGCGGCGTCTCGATCGACCGCGCCGTCGCGCTCGACATCGGCCGCGTGCACTACGACCTCACCCGCTGGACGGGGACCTCCGGCGCGTCCGCGACCGACGGCTACACGGCGATCCCGGCCGATGGTGAGGTTCGCCCAGGCGACCGCGTGGCCGTCATCGGAGCCGCCGGCCCAATGGGCCTGATGCACGTTGTCCGGGCGGCGTCCGCGGGCGGGCAGGATCTCTCGATCACGGCCATCGACATCGACGACGCGCGTCTCGAGCATCTCGGGCGGGCGGCCGGACCTATTGCCCGATCGCGCGGGGTCGAGCTCGAGGTCGTCAACTCTCGGACCAGCGAGGTCGCGCCGGGCTTCAGCTACGTCGCGCTGATGGTGCCGGCGCCGCCGCTGGTCGGTCAGGCTGTGGCGCTTGCCGGTTCGCGCTGCCGCATCAACGTCTTCGCCGGCTTTGCCACCGGGACTCGGGCGGAGATCGACCTCAACCGTTACATCGCGCTGCACTGCTACTTCCTGGGCACGAGCGGTTCCGGGATCCCCGACATGAAGGCGGTGCTCCATAAGCTGGAAAGCGGCGAGCTGGACACGAACATCTCGCTCGATGCGGTGGCCGGTTTCGAAGGAGTCGCCGATGCGCTCGCGGCGGTCGAGGGCCGGACCGCGGCGGGCAAGATCATGGTCTACCCATCTCTGCCCGACCTGGGACTGGTGCGGCTCTCCGAGCTGGCCGAGCGGTTCCCGAGCGTCGCGGCGAAGCTCAAGGACGGTCGCTGGACGAAGGCGGCCGAGCAGGAGCTGCTGGCGGTCGCTGGCCGGTCCGAGGCCCCGGCGTGAGGGCGCTGCGGCTCTTCGGGCAGGGCGATCTGAGGCTGGTCGATGAGGCTTCGCCCGTGCCCGGTCCGGGCGAGGAGCTCGTGCGCGTAACTGCGGTCGGCATCTGCGGCTCCGATCTCCACTGGTACGCCGAGTCGGGGATCGGAGACGCCGTGCTCTCGCGGCCGATCGTCCTGGGTCATGAGGCGGCCGGCGTGATCGAGTCGGGGCCGCGTGCCGGCCAGCGGGTGGCGATCGATCCGGCCATCCCGTGCGAGGCGTGCGAGCAGTGCCGCGCCGGGCACGCCCATCTCTGCCGCGCCCTTCGTTTCGCCGGTGACGGGACCACGGACGGCGCGTTGCGCGAGCTCGTGGCCTGGCCCGTCAGGAGCCTCGTTCCCGTGCCCGACAGCCTGAGCGACGCGGACGTCGCAATGCTCGAGCCCCTCGGAGTCGCCCTGCATGCCGTCCGGCTGGCGGAGATCCGACCGGGCATGCGCGTGGGCGTCTTCGGCTGCGGGCCGATCGGGCTGTTCCTGATCCAGCTTGCCCGCGCATCCGGTGCCACGACCATCGTCGCCACGGACGTGCTGCCGCATCGCCTCGCGGCCGCCCGCGAGGCGGGCGCAAGCGCCACAGCGCTCGTGGCCGGCGGGTCGGAGCGCGGCGAGCTCCTGGCGGCGACCGGCGGGCACGGCATTGACGTCGCCTTCGAGGCGGCCGGCGAGAACGACGCGGTGGAGACGTCGATCGCGCTCGCAGCCCCGGCCGGCACGGTGGTGATCGTCGGCATCCCGTCGGTCGACCGCACGGCGTTCACGGCGTCCACGGCTCGCCGCAAGGGCCTCACCATCAAGCTCTCGCGCCGCATGAACCGTGTCTACCCGGAGGTCATTCAGCTCGTCGAGGCGGGGTTCGTCGACGTTCGATCGGTCGTGACGGCGAGCCGACCGCTGGCCGAGTTCAAGGCCGCCTTCTCCGCCGCCGCTGCCCGCGAGGGATTGAAAGTCGTCGTCCGGCCGTCGCAGTAGCTCCTTCCCGCTCCGTCGCGCTCGCCGGCGGTCTGCCGTCGTCAGGTCGAGAGGCTGCCCCGGAAGACCGTCCAGAGAGGCTCGCCGAGCGTGCCGGCGCGGCGCCAGGAAGCTCACTCGCCGGAACGGTTTGCGGTGAGGCCGTCTCATCCGTAGAATTGGAAAAACCCCCGGAGGAGCGCGAGCCAGATGGCGAAGTATGTCTTTGTGACCGGAGGGGTCACATCCTCTCTGGGGAAGGGGATCACCGCCGCCAGCGTCGGCCGTCTCCTCAAGGCCCGCGGCCTCGCGGTCTCCGTCCTGAAGCTGGACCCGTACATCAACGTCGACCCGGGCACGATGTCGCCCTATCAGCACGGCGAGGTCTTCGTCACCGACGACGGCGCAGAGACCGACCTGGACCTGGGCCACTACGAGCGGTTCATCGACGAGAACCTCTCCCAGCTCTCCAACGTCACCACCGGCCGCATCTACCAGGCGGTCATCGGCAAGGAACGCCGGGGCGACTACCTGGGCGGGACGGTCCAGGTCATCCCGCACATCACCAATGAGATCAAGGAGCGAATCCAGCGCCTTGCCCGTGACGGCCGTGCTGACGTGGTGATCGTCGAGGTGGGCGGCACCGTCGGCGACATCGAATCCCTGCCGTTCCTCGAGGCCATTCGCCAGATGCGCAAGGACGTCGGGCGGCGGAACGTGATCTACATCCACGTCACGCTGCTGCCCGCCCTGATGGCCACGGGCGAGCTCAAGACCAAGCCCACGCAGCACTCCGTCAAGGAGTTGCGCGGTATCGGCATCCAGCCCGACGTCATCGTCCTCCGCTCAGACCATCCGGTCAGCCAGGAAATCCGCGACAAGATCGCCCTCTTCACCGACGTGGCGAGCGAGGCGGTCATCCCCGCCGAAACGGCCTCGACCATCTACGAAGTCCCACTCCTCTTCGAAGCGTCCGGCCTCGGTTCGCTGCTGGTTCGCGAACTCGGGCTCGAGCAATCGGCTCACGAGCCGGACCTCGATTCGTGGCGGGCCCTGGTCGAGCTGATCAAGCGCCCCAAGCCGGTCCTCGAGATCGCCCTCGTCGGGAAGTACATCGAGCTTCCGGATGCGTATCTGTCGGTCACCGAGTCGCTCAAGCACGCGGCCTGGGCCCACGAGGTGGACGTCAAGGTCCGCTGGATCGACTCCGAGCTGCTGACCAGGGAATCCGTGGATGAGATGCTGGCGGGGATCCGCGGCATCGTCGTGCCGGGTGGCTTCGGTCACCGCGGCATCGAGGGCAAGATCCTCGCCGCCAGGTACGCCCGCGAGCGTCGCCTGCCGTATCTCGGGCTGTGCCTCGGCCTGCAGTGCGCCGTCATCGAGTTCGCGCGGGACGTGCTCGGCACCGAAGACGCCAACTCGACCGAATTCGACCTTTTCACCGAGCACCCGGTCATCGACTTCATGCCCGACCAGCGGACGATGGAGGAGAAGGGTGGGACGATGCGACTGGGCCTGTATCCCGCTCGTCTGACGCCCGGCTCGAAGGCGAACGCCGTCTACGGCACCGAGCTCATCTACGAGCGCCACCGCCACCGTTTCGAGGTCAACAACCGCTACCGCCCACTTCTTGAGGCCGCGGGAATGGTGCTTTCGGGACAGTCGCCGGACGGCCGCCTGGTCGAGATCATCGAGCTCAAGGATCACCCCTGGTTCGTGGCCAGCCAGTTCCATCCGGAGTTCCGCAGCCGGCCTGACAGACCGCATCCGCTATTCGACGGTTTCGTCGGCGCGGCGGTCGCCCTGTCAGAGGGCCGCGAGCCCGTATTCCGCGCCGCCGCTCCCGAGGCGCCGCCGACCGCCGCGCTCCTCGGTCGGGCCTCAGCCGAGCCCTAGCCCGGACTCCCCGATGGCCTCGGCGGATGCCTCCGGGACGGGAGCGGTCTCTGATCCGGGCCGCCTGGACGCAGTCCCCCCGGAGCTGCTGATCCTGATCGGGTCCCTGTCGGTTCAGTGCGGCGGCGGGCTCGCCACGGTCCTGGTCCGGGATTACGGGCCGCTGCCTTCCGTGTCGATGCGGATCGTCTTCGGCGCCATCATGCTCCTGGCGCTTCGACCGGCTCGCATCCGCGGCGCCTCGCGGTCGGCACTGCTCAGCTGCCTCGCCCTGGGCTTCGTCCTGGCGGCGATGAACTCTCTCTTCTTCGTGGCCCTGTCGCGGATTCCGATCGGCGTAGCGGTCACGATCGAGTTCTGGGGCCCACTTGCAGTGGCGGTGCTGGGCTCGCGCCGCGCCCTCGACCTGGTCTGGGTGGCCCTGGCCGCGGCCGGCATCTACGTCCTCGCCGGCGGCCGGCTCGAGGCCGACGACGCCGTTGGGGTGATAGCGGCCGCCGCGTCCGGGCTGTGCTGGGCGATCTACATCGGCGTCGCCGGGCAGGTGGTCCGCCACTGGCCGGACGGCCGCGGTCTGACGCTGGCGATGCTCGTGGCGACGGCCTTGATCCTGCCGGTGACCCTGACTCTGTCCGACGTGAGGCCACTCCTGGTGGCGCCCGCGGCGCTGGCCGGGGGGGCGGTGATCGGCCTGTTCAATAGCGCCATTCCCTACACGACCGAGCTCGCCGCGCTGCGGCGCATGAAAGCCTCGACCTTCGGCGTCCTGATGAGCCTGGAGCCGGCCATCGCGACCGGGGTCGGGTTCATCATGCTCGGGCAGGTGCTCAGCGCCTCGGAGCTCGCGGCCATCGCCTGCGTGGCACTTGCGAGCGCCGGCGCCAGCGTGTCGGCCCGCCGCCTCGTAACCGCCCCCGGCGCGCTCGAGTCGGCCTAGGGCCGACCGCCTCCGCCCCCGGCCCGTGGCTACCGCCGGTAGGTTGGCCTGGGGTGGTAGCTCGTGTGGAGCAGCTGCTCGGACTTCTCGCCGAGCGGCTCGCCCAGGAAGTCCTCGTACAGCTTCTGGATGTAGGGGTTCTCGTGGGCGCAGCGCCACAGCCCGGCCTGGTCGTCCTGGTAGAGCCCCGCGGCCCGCTTGGCCCGCAGCTTGTCCGTGACGCCGTAGGGCTGGCCGCCGCCCCCGACGCAACCGCCCGGGCAGGCCATGACCTCGATGAAGTGGTACGGCGGTTCCGTGCCAGCGTCGCGCGCCTGGCGAACCCGCGTTAGGACCGTCTCCACATTGCCCAGGCCGTGGGCCACCGCGAACCGGACCTCCTTGCCCGCGATGACCGTGGAGCCTTCTTTGACGCCGTCGAGGCCGCGTGTCTTGAGGAACTCCACGCGGGGCGGGTTCTCGCCGGTGAGCAGGAAGTAGGAGGTCCGCAGGGCGGCCTCCATGACCCCGCCAGTGGTGCCGAAGATCGTCCCCGCGCCGGTGTAGGCGCCCAGGAGATGGTCGGGCTGCTCTTCCGCCACCGCGCGGAAGTTGATGCCCGACTGCTTGATCATTCGCGCCAGCTCGCGCGTGGTGAGGGAGACGTCCACGTCCCAGAACCCGGACGAATGCATCTCCTTGCTGCGGATGATCTCGAACTTCTTGGCCGTGCAGGGCATGACCGAGACGGCGAAGATCTTGGCCGGATCCAGCCCCATCTTCTCGGCGTAGTAGGTCTTCGCCAGCGCCCCGACCATCGCCTGGGGGGACTTGCAGGATGAGAAGTGCGGGATCATGTCGGCGTGGAACTTCTCCATGAAGTCCACCCACGACGGGCAGCATGTCGTGATGAGCGGCAGCACGGACTTGGCGTTGGTGAAGCGCTCCACGAACTCGTGCGCCTCTTCCATGATCGTGAGGTCGGCGCCGAAGTTCGTGTCGAAGACGGCCTTGAAGCCCATGCGCCGGAGGGCGGCGTAGGTCTGGCCGGTGAGGTTCGTGCCGACCGGGAAGCCGAAGGCTTCGCCGATGGCGACTCGCACCGCCGGGGCCAGCTGGGCGACGCAGAACGCGTCCGGGTCGAGGAGCTTGTCCCAGACCTCCTGCGTCTCGTCGTACTCGACGATGGCGCCGGTGGGGCAGTGAGCGGAGCACTGTCCGCAGCGCACGCACGGCGAGTCCGCCAGGTTGATGTCGCCGGCGGCGGCGATGCGGGTGTCGAAGCCTCGCTGCAGGAAGCTCAGGGCCCAGACGTCCTGGATCTGCTGGCAGACCTGGATGCAGCGGCCGCAGGTGATGCACTTGCGCGGATCGAGAACGACCGCCCTGGTGGTGGCGTCGACCGGCAGGTCGGGAACGACGCTGTCCAGGCAGATCTCGCGCAGGCCGAAGTCGGCCGCGATCGTCTGCAGCTCGCAGTTCTGGTTCCGGCCGCACGTCAGGCACTCGTTGGGGTGCTTGGACAGGATCATCTCGATCACGGTTCGGCGGACCTGGATCAGTTCCGGGTCCTCGGTCGTGATGTCCATGCCCGCCTCGACCGGCGTGCAGCAGGCGCGCAGCATCTTGCTCGAGCCGGCAACCCGGACGATGCAGATGCCGCACGCGGCGGTCGCGTCCAGGTCCGGATGCTTGCACAGCGTCGGGATGTGGACCGAGACCTGGCGTGCCGCGTCCAGGATGGTCGAGCCTTCCGGGACCTCGACCGGGAGGCTGTTGATCGTGGCTTGGATCATGTCGGTCACGGTTGGCACGCTCGACTCAGTTCCTGCCCGAGGTCAGCCGACCCCGGAACTCCGGCTCGAGGTAGCGCAGGGCCGAGAGGACTGGGTTTGGGGCGCCCTGCCCGAGCCCGCACAGGGAGGCTTTCTGCATCGCGTGGGCCAGTCGCCTGATGGTGGCGATATCCGCCTCGTTGCCCTTGCCGGCCGCGATCTTGTCGAGGAGCCGCAGCATCTGCGTGCCGCCGATGCGGCACGGCGCGCATTTGCCGCACGACTCGTCGACGCAGAAGCCCAGGTAGAACCGGGACAGCTCGACGAGGTCGTCGGTCTCGTCCATGACGATCATTCCGCCCGAGCCCATGTACGAGCCGAGCTTCTGAAGGTGCTCGTAGGTAATCGGTGTGTCCAGCTCGCTGGCGGGGATGAGGCCGCCCGACGGGCCGCCCGTCTGAACGGCCTTGATGGGGCTGCCCGTGGCCGAGCCGCCGCAGATCCCTTCCACCACCTCGCGCAGGGTCATGCCCATCGGGATCTCGACGAGGCCGGCGTGCTTGACCTTGCCCGTCACGGCGAAAACCTTCGTCCCGGTGGATTTCCCCAGGCCTATCCCTGCGAACCACTTCCCGCCGCGCAGGATGATCTGCGCCATGTTGGCCAGCGACTCCACGTTGTTGATCATCGTCGGCTGGCCCCACAAGCCCTTGACCGACGGGTACGGCGGTCGAGGCGACGGAGTGCCGCGCTTGCCCTCCACCGAGGCGATCAGGGCCGTCTCCTCGCCGCACACGAAGGCGCCCGCGCCGAGCCTGATCTCGACGTTGAAGCTGAAGTTCGTGCCCAGGATGTTGTTGCCCAGCAGGCCTGCCGCGCGAGCCTGCCGGATCGCCTTCTCGATGCGCTCGATCGCCAGCGGGTACTCGGCCCGAATGTAGAAGAAGCCGCTCGTGGCCCCGATCACGTAGCCGCCGATGATCATGCCCTCGAGGACGGCGTGAGGGTCTCCCTCGAGAACGCTACGGTCCATGTATGCGCCGGGGTCGCCCTCGTCGCCGTTGCAGACGATGAGGTGCTCCTCGCCCTTCGACTCGCGGGTCAGGTTCCACTTGAGCCAGGCCGGGAAGCCGGCGCCACCACGTCCGCGGACGCCGCTGACTTTCAGCTCCTCGATGACCTGCTCGGGCGTCATGGTCGAGAGGACCTTGGCCAGGGCCTGGTACCCACCCCGGTCGAGGTACTCGTCGATCGCCTCCGGGTCGATCACGCCGCAGTTGCGCATGACGATGCGGTACTGGCGCGGGCCGCCCTCGGTGGCAACGGGCTCGCCGGCGATCCTCGCCAGGTCCGCGATGCCGGGCACGCGGTTTTCGCTGGGCAGCGGCCTGCTTTCAGCGCAGGCGGCGACCACCTGCCGCGCGAACTCGGGCGTCACTTCGCCGAACATGACGGCGGGCTGACCGGGCAGCTGGACCTCCACCAGCGGCTCCATGCTGCACATGCCGGCGCAGCCGGTGCGGGCGATGCGCCAGTCGAGCGACCGGCCCTTCAGCTCTGCCTCGAGGGCGACGAACACCGGTTCGGCGCCGGCGGCCATGCCGCATGTGCTCATCCCGACCTTTATCTTCGGCTTGTCGGAAACCGGCGCCTCCACGCGCCCGCGCGCCTCCAGACCGGCCACGGTCAGTCGTGCCATGTCACGCCTTCCCGTCTTCGGTCGCGCCGGGCTTGAGCAGGTGGGGCTCCAGTGACTCGCCGGTCACCTTCGCCAGCAGCATCTCGTTGACTGTGACCACCGGCGCCAGGCCGCAGCATCCGACGCACCGAACCACCTGCAGGTGGAACTCGCCGTCGGCCGTCGTCTCGCCCGGTCTGATACCCAGCTCCTCGGCAGCCTCATCGAGCAGCTTGGGCGCCCCCTTGAGGTAGCAGGCCGTGCCCATGCAGACGGAGACGACGCGCTTGCCGGGCGATTTGAGCCTGAAGTAGTTGTAGAAGGTCAGGACTTCGTATATGCGCGCCAGCGGCACGTCCATCTGCTCGCCGAGGCTCATGGCGGCGTCGCGGGGCACGTAGCCATATCGATCCTGGAGCCCGTGGAGGGCCATGATCAGGCTGCCGCGCTTGTTCTTCCAACGCTTGGCGATTGCCGCTACGTCGTCTTCGGTCCTGGTCGGGCTCACGTGGGTTTCGCCTTTGCGCTCGTGGAGCGGTCTCGCTGAGGTGTTGGCAGCGCCGCGGGGCCGTGGAAACCGACGCTACGCCCTGTCGCACCCCCCGTTCAGGGCCGTTGTTCGTGTTGTCGGCGGGCCGCCGCGGTCGCAAAGGCACTCCCAAACGCTCTCCACGGGAGCCGTATGACCGTCTGAAGAGCTTGGGCCCTTCACGAAGGCGATTGACGTCACTCGCCGGGCCGGGTATTCTCCGCGTCGCCCCGACCGTGCACCCGCTGCGGAACGATTCCGCGCGAACAGCCTGCACGGCACCTTCCCCAGATGAGTCCTACCCTCATGCCTGTCAACGGTCCCGACCAGCGTTCCCGCAACCGTCGCCCTCGTCGCCGCCCTGCCGGCCGCACGCCCATGGGCGACTACGACGACTACCAGGAGAGCGACACTCGCGAGCTCGACATCACCGAGCTCAGTGAGATGAACGTCACCGAGCTCCAGACCATCGGCCGCGACCTCGAGATGGAGGCCGGCAGCGCCGGCAAGGAAGAGCTTGTCGACCGCATCCTGGTGCGACAGAGCGAGCTGGCCGGCCACGCCTACGCCACCGGGATCCTCGACGTCGTCGACGAGGGCTTCGGCTTCATGCGCCGCCACGGCTTGATGCCGGGCCAGGACGATGTCTACGTCTCGTCCAGCCAGATCCGCCGCTTCGGGCTGCGAGTCGGCGACCGCATCAGCGGCTCCGTACGCGCCCCTCGAGAGGGCGAGAAGTACTGGGGCATGATCCGGGTCGACCGCGTCAACGGCATCGATCCCGAGACGGCGCGCCGCCGGCCGAGGTTCGAGGACCTCACGCCGATCCACCCCGACGAGCTGATCAACCTCGAGACGGACGCCAAGAACCTGTCTCAGCGGCTCATCAACCTGGTCAATCCGATCGGCAAGGGCCAGCGCGCCCTCATCGTCAGCCCGCCCAAGGCCGGCAAGACGATGCTGCTCAAGCACATCGCCAACGGCATCAGCACGAACTACCCGGAGATCCTGCTGATGGTCGCCCTCATCGGCGAGCGGCCCGAGGAAGTCACCGACATGCGCCGTTCGGTCAAGGGCGAGGTCATCAGCTCCACCTTCGACGAGCCCACGGAGAACCACACCCACGTCGCCGAGATGGCGCTCGAGATCGCCAAGCGCCAGGTCGAGACCGGCCGCGATGTCGTCATCCTGCTCGACTCGATCACACGGCTCGCGCGCGCCTACAACCTCGCCCTGCCGCCGTCCGGGCGAACCCTTTCCGGCGGCCTCGATCCGATCGCCCTCTACCCGCCCAAGCGCTTCTTCGGCGCCGCCCGAAACATCGAGTTCGGCGGCTCGCTGACGATCATCGGCACCTGCCTGGTCGATACCGGTTCCCGCATGGACGACGTCATCTACGAGGAGTTCAAGGGGACCGGCAACAGCGAGCTCATCCTGGACCGCAAGCTGGCCGAGAAGCGCATCTTCCCGGCGATCGACGTCCAGCGCTCCGGCACCCGCCGCGAGGAGCTTCTCCTCGAGGAACCGGTCCTCAAGATGGTCTGGACGATGAGGCGGATGCTCTCCGCGGTCGGAACGAACGAAGGCATCGAGCTGCTGCTCAACCGGCTGTCCAAGACGGACAACAACGTCTCGTTCCTGGCGACCCTGACCAAGAGCCTAGATCAGCAGTAGAGCCCGCACCCGACCCGGGGATCGAGCGCCGGCCCGCTCGATTGCAGCGTTCTACCCTCTCTGATACGGTTGCCCGCGACCGACGCCCGCCCGGCGCCGCAGGAGTCATGTATTGCCTTCACTCGCGAGCCCAGCGCTTCGAGCTCTGCGCAGGTTGGTCGGGCGCGACCCTGAGAAGCCGATCAACCTGGAGTTCGGTGGTACACGCGCCTCGCTGGCCGCGGCGCTGCGGTCCGCCGTCGGCCCCTTCGCAGACTCCGTCGGCGAGCTCCTGGGCGGCGATCTGACGGCTCGTGCCACGCCTGCACAGGAGGCGGTCGGCGAGGGCTCAGGGGCCACGACAGTCTCGGCGGTCGTCGCATTCGCCGGGTCCGACTCTCGCGCGACCGGCCCGGTCGCGGCGCTCGCGGGGCCCCTGGCCCGAGTCAGGCGCCACCGCCGCCTCGTTCCTCTGGGCGCCTGCCTGCTGCTCGTGGCCGTCGCCGCCGTCAGTGCGATCCCGCCGGTCTCGGCAGCGGGTGGCTCGGCCCCGACTCCAAGCGACAGCTCTGTCGTTGGCGGCTCCGACAATGGCACGGACCAGGGCGCGGGCCAGACGCCGGGCGACGCGGCTGCCGACTCGGACTTCGGCGACGTCACCGTCTACAACACCATTCAAGCGGTCGACATCGCCCCCGGTTCCAGCGGCTTCCAGACGTACGTGGTCAAGGGCGGCGACAGCCTGAGCAAGATCGCCGGGAAGTTCGGGCTCAGCCGCAACACCGTCTACTGGGCCAACACGAGCCGTCTTCCCGATCCCGCGTCGATCCGCGTGGGGTTGAAGCTGCTGATCCCGCCCGTCGATGGGATCACGCTGACCGTCAAGGCCGGCAACACCCTCAGCGGGTTTGCCTCCAAGTACAAGGTGACGGTCCAGAAGATCATGGCGGCCAACGGCCTGTCCGACTCCACGCTGACGGTGGGCCAGCTGCTGATCATCCCCATGTCGCAGGTGCCGGCCATTCCGACGCCCAAGCCCGCCGGCTGCGGAGCCAGTTGCACCACGGCGTGGCACGGCGGGAAGCTTCGCTGGCCAGTGCCGGGCCACACTTCGCTCAGTCAGGGCTACTGGTCCGGCCACCGCGCCATCGACATCGTGGCGCCCACGGGCAGTCCGGTCGTCGCGGCGTATGGCGGGACGGTCATCTTCGCCGGCTGGAAGTACGTTGGCTCGGCCGGCTACGGTGGCGGCATGGTCGTCTGGATCTCGCACGGCGGGAAGCTGTATACGACTTACAACCACCTGTCCGCGGAGTCGGTCCATGTCGGCCAGGTGGTAGCGGCCGGGCAGCGCATCGGCAGCATCGGCATGACGGGCAATGCCACGGGGCCGCATCTCCATTTCGAGGTCTGGGTCTGCTATCCCTGGAGCACCGGCACCACGAGCTGCGCTCGAAACCCGCTCAACTACTTCTGAGCCAGGATCGAGCTCGACCACCCGACCTGACGGAAACCTGCCAGCCCCACCCGGCCCGAGTCCCGAATCGCCGCGGCCTGGCGCGGCCCATCCTGGCCGCCCTCGAGCCGCATGCGAGAATTGACCCATGTTCTTCGACGAAGTCAGAGTCTGGATCCGGGCCGGTGACGGCGGCGACGGCGCCGCCACGTTCCGACACGAGGCCCACGTGCCCCGAGGCGGTCCCGATGGCGGCGATGGCGGCCGCGGCGGGTCGATATACCTGACCGTGGATCCGGGCGAAACGAGTTTGCGGGATTACCGCCACTCCCACCACTTCAAGGCTTCGTCCGGGGGCCGCGGCAGCGGCCAGCGCATGCACGGCAAGGCGGGCACGGACCTGATCCTCAAGGTGCCGCCCGGGACCGGCGTCTTCGACGGCTCGACCGGTGAGCTGGTTGGCGACCTCGTCGCGTCCGAGCAGACCCTGATGGTGGCGCGTGGCGGCCGCGGCGGCCTCGGCAACGTCCACTTCGCCACTTCCACGCACCAGGCCCCCAAGCATGCCCAGATGGGCGAGCCCGGCGAGGAGCGCCAGATCCGCCTGGAGTTGCGGCTGATCGCCGACGTCGGGCTGGTGGGGCTGCCGAATGCCGGCAAGTCGACCCTGCTCGCGGCCCTGACCGCGGCCCGGCCGAAGATCGCCGACTACCCCTTCACCACCCTCGAGCCGAACCTCGGGGTCCTCGACCTCGGCGACGAGGACGCGCGCCGGCCGACCATCGCGGACGTGCCGGGTTTGATCGAAGGAGCCAGCTCCGGCGCGGGTCTGGGCCACGCCTTCCTGCGTCACGTGGAGCGGACTCGCATCCTGGTCCACATCGTCGACGGCGCCGATCGCGACCCGGAGTGGAGCTACAACGTCATCCGCGAGGAGCTGGGCGCGCACGAGCCGGCGTTGCTGGTCAAGCCGACGGTGGTCGCGTTCAACAAGATGGATTGCCCCGCGGCCGCCGAGGCCTGGCCGGCCTTCCGAGACGCCCGGAAAGCCCAGGGGATCGTCGCGCTGGCCATCTCCGCGGAAAGGGGCTCGGGCCTGGCGGAGCTGCGCGAGCGGCTCTCGCAGCTCCTGCCCTCCGCCGAGGAGCTGGCCGAGCCGCCCGAGCCCGCCGGCATCGTCATCCATCGGCTCGAGTCGTCCGGGAACGCCTTCACCGTCGCGCGCGAGGACGGCTTCCTGGTCGTCCACGGTCGCAAGATCGAGCGGCTCGCCGCGCAGACCAACTTCGACGTCGAAGAGTCGGCCGAGCGCTTCCAGGAGGATCTGATCCGCCTCGGCGTCGACCACGAGCTGCGACGCCAGGGAGTGGCGCCGGGCGACACGGTGCGCATCGGCGCCAGCGAGCTCGAGTGGGACGCCGACGCATGGGACGACCGGTGACCGGACAGGCCGGCGGCGGCGGCCGCGCCGGCGGCGGCCGCGCCGAAGGGGCCGGAGGAGCCGGCCGCTCCGTCCTCGCCCCGACCGATCGGCGAGTCGGGATCCTGGGCGGCACGTTCGATCCGGTCCACTACGGCCATTTGGTCATCGCCGAGCAGGTCCGCGAGGCGCTCTCGCTGGATCGCGTGCTGTTCGTCCCCGCGGCGGTTCCGCCACACAAGATCGGCCTGTCGATCACGCCGGCGGAGGATCGCGCCGCCCTGGTGGAGCTGGCCATCGCCGGCAATCCCACCTTCGCGGTAAGCCGGATCGAGCTCGAGCGCGAGGGCCCCTCCTACACTGCAGACACTCTGGCGGCCCTTGCCGGCGAGGCGGCTCGACAGGGAGTGGCCCGGGAACTCTTCTTCATTCTCTCGACCGAAGCCCTGGCCGGCCTGCCGAGCTGGCACGACCCGGACCGCATCCTCTCGCTGTGCCGGCTGGCGGTCGTCCCGCGCCCGGGCACTCCGCTGCCGACGGCCCCGGAGTTGGCGGCCCGCTTCGGCGACCGAGCCGGTCGGATCGTCCCGGTGGAGACCGTCCCGCTGGCTCATTCCGCGTCGGCCGTGCGAGCCCGAGCCGCCGCAGGTCGCTCCATTCGCTATCTGGTACCGCCGGCCGTGGAGGCGTACATCTGCGACCATCGGCTGTATCGTTCGGACAATTCCTCGGAGGACTGCCCCAAGTGACCGACCCCACGCCCTCGACGAACGCGATGCCCAGCCCGGACGGCCTGCCGCGGCGGCGCAAGCCGCTCACCCGTGCCGCCGCGCCCGCGCCGTCCGAGGACGCTCTCGCCGATCTGGAGGCCGCCGCCTACGAGGCCGACGAGGCCGCCGCCGAGGTCCAAGCCGCCTCGGCCGAACCGGTCATCGAGGAGTCCCTTCGCCAGCGCGGCCTGCGCCTGAGCTCGCTCGAGATAGCCCGCAAGATCGTCGATGCCGCCGAGGACAAGAAGGCCGCCGACATCGTCCTGCTCGACGTGTCCGAGCTCACCTCCATGGCGGACTACTTCGTGATCTGCTCGGGCGGTTCGGAGCGCCAGCTGGGCGCCATAGGCGACGGCGTCTCCGAGAAGCTGCGCGAAGAGGGCGTCCGACCGATCGGTCGCGAGGGCGGGTCCAACTCGCACTGGACGCTGCTGGATTTCGGCGCCGTCATCGTCCACATCTTCGCCCCGCCGGAGCGCGACTACTACCAGCTCGAGCGCCACTGGTCCAAGGCGAAGACGGTCCTGCGCGTCCAGTAGTCCGCGCCCGTGATGTGAACCGAACTGATCAGCTTTCTGCGGCCGGGCGCTCGATTCCGTAAACTTCACGAGCCGGCATCGCCCGCCGGAGCCGCCAAGTCTCTGGAGATCCAGCCACGACTACGCCGTACGCCCCCGAAAGACGTCCGCACCGCGCCCCCACCATCGTCGACTTCGTCAACATCAGGTGGGTCGACGAGTGGTGCAAGCGCTGCAACATCTGCGTCGAGATCTGCCCCAAGGACAGCCTCATCCTGACCCACGACGCGATCATCGAAGCGACGGACTGCATCCGCTGCGGCCTGTGCGAGCGCTACTGCCCGGATCTCGCGATCGAGGTCCTGCCCAAGCGCGACGAGAACGGCAGGCTTCCCCGCGAGGTCGAGGCCCAGGAGACCGTTTCTGCCGGTCACACGGCATCGCCGCACATTCCCGACGTTGCCCGAGGTCCGGCCGTCGCCGGCAGAGATCCACATCGCGGCATCACCGACGCGGAGAGCGCTCCGAACGTCGACCGCGACAACCAGACCTGATCGGACGGGACAGACGATGACCAAGCGACTCGTCCAGGGAAACGAGGCCGTTTTTCTCGGCGCGGTGAAGGCCGGCGCGACCTACTTCGCCGGCTATCCGATCAGCCCGTCGTCCGAGATCCTGGCCCAGGCCTCCGTCCACGCGGCCAGCCATCCCGAGTTCCGCTTCCTCCAGGAAGAGGACGAGATCGCGAGCGCCAACGCCATCCTGGGCGGGAGCCTGGCCGGCGCGAAGGCGTTCACGGCGACATCCGGGCCCGGCTTCAGCCTGATGCAGGAGGCGATCGGCTACGGCCACAAGGTCGGCATCCCGTGCGTGATCGTCAACGTTATGCGCGTGGGCCCTGCGACCGGCATGCCGACGATGCCCGGCCAGGGCGATCTCAATCAGACTCGCTACGGCTCCACGGGCGACTACACCAGCATCGTGTTCTATCCCTCCACCGTGGCCGAGTGCTACGAGTACACGATCCACGCTTTCAACGCGGCGGAGGAGAGCCGGAGCCCGGTCATCCTCCTATCCGACGCATTCCTGGGCCACCTGAACGAAGTGGCGGACCTGGACGCGATCGACCTGCCGGTGGTCCCGCGGACGCTCGAGCCTCTCGCCTCGGGCGGCATCAGGCTCTTCTCGGGCGTGGCCACGTACCCAGACGGCGAGCCGGCCACGGCCGACGCGGACGAGTTCATCCGCCAGTACAACGAGTCCCGGGAGCACCGGGTCGAGGTGGCGGAGAAGTACGCATTCTACGAATACGGCTGGAACAAGGACGCCGAGACGCTGGTGATCGCCTTCGGCATCACCCGCCGCATCGCGCAGCCGCTGGCCGCTCACTTCGCGCTCTTCCGACCGATCCGGATCTGGCCCACCCTGGACAGGGAGCTGACCGAGATCGCCGCGCGCTACAAGAAGATCATCGTCATCGAAGGCAGCGATGGGCAGTACGCCAACGTCGTGGAGCGGATGCTCCTGCGACGTGTCGAGCGCGTGCCGCTGCTGGGCGGCCGAATGAGCCTCGAGGCGATCCGCGAAGGCCTCGAGGCGATCGGCATGCTTCCCGCAGAGCCCGCGCCGTCGGTCTCCGAGTCGCCGGCCGGCAGCCGCGCGGCCCGGGCCGGCTGACCCGCGTCCCCGAAGAGGTTCACCGCCATGGCAGTCAAGGACAAGCTCAAGACCGATCTCTTCCCCACGATCTGGTGCCCCGGCTGCGGTATCGGTTTGATCATGCAGCAGCTGGCCACCGTCATGGACGATCTCGGCCTGGACAAGAACAACACCGTTCTCGTGACCGGGATCGGCTGCACCGGCCGGATGGGCGCCTACATGAACTTTGAGTCCGTGTACACCCTCCACGGTCGAACGCTGCCGGTGGCCGAGGCGATCAAGACAGTTCGGCCGGAGCTGAACGTCCTCGTCGTGTCCGGTGACGGCGACCTGGCCTCGATCGGCGGCAACCACCTGCTCCACTCGATCCGGCGCAATCCCAACATCACGGTCCTGTGCAACAACAACGAGATCTACGGCCTGACCGGCGGCCAGACCGGGCCGACCACACCCAAGGGCACGAACACGATCTCGTCGCCGGCGGGCGCGACCTACACGCCTATCAATCTGCAGGGCGTGGTCAACACCAACCCGAACGCCTACTACGCCAGGACCACGGTCTACCACCAGGGGCCGATGAAGAAGGCGATCCGCGAAGCGATCGAGTGGCCGGGCTTCTCGTTCGTCGACATCGCCAGCCAGTGCATCGAGAACAACGGCCGGCGAATCGGGTTCTCCAGCGCGAACGAGATGCTCCAGCACTACCGCACTGCGTACAAGGCGGCGCCTCCTGGCTCGACGCACCTGGAACCGAATCAGACCGGCATCGTCAAGGGCGAGCCTCTGCTCGTCGCGGGCGAATAGGCGCGAGCAGGGCGCAGGAGGATCGAATGGCGGCCAAGTCCATCGTCATAGACGGCGTCGGGGGTCAGGGCGTTCGAGTGATCGGCAACACCATGGCCAGCCTGCTGGCGGTCATGGGCTACGAGGTGACGCTCCTGTTCGACTACGACTCGTCGGTCCGGGGAGGCATGAGCGAGGCCTTCCTCGAGTACGACCGCGAGCCGATCTCCAACTTTGTCGTCGAGTGCGCCGACGTCGTGCTCCGCCTCGCCGACCGCGGCCCGATCCATCTCATCGCGGACTATGTCATCGCCGACATCGGCCTGACCAAGCCGGGCGAGCGCGGCGAGGAGATCCCCTTCCTGCAGCTCGGCGTCGAGAAGTTCGGGCGCGACCTCTTCGGCAACATGATCGCGCTGGGCCGGCTGCTGTGCGTGTGCGACGTGGATTTCACGGACCAGCACCTGCGTGAGGCGCTGCCCAAGAAGTACATCGACGACAACATCGCCGCGATCAAGTACGGCTACGGCCTGGATCGGGATTCGATCAAGGCCATCGTGCCCGAGCAGGCCGCCAGCAGCTTCGCCGAACGCTACGCCGAACGCGTCCTGGCCGGCACCGCGCCGGCCGAGGCGGCCGAGCAGGCCGCCGCGTTGCGGGCCTGATGAGTCCCAGGCGCAGGAGCCGCGGGCGCCACGGGGGGCCCGGCGGAGGCGCGGTCGGCAGTCCGGCCGGAGCCGAGGGGCAGGTCGCGCCCCGAACGACGGTCGCGCCTGGCGCGCAACTCCCCCCCGACGCCCCGAGAGCCGACATCGGCCCGAACGAGGCGGACGCCGTCCGTACGATCAGCGGCCGGCCGAGCGGCGGTCGCCCGCCCGGCGGTCGACCCATCCCTTCGCGCCGAGATACCCGGTCGCGACCCGCGCCTGGCTACCAGCCCAAAGCCCAGTCGGCCGAGGGTACCGAGGGCGCCGAGGGCGTGGAGCCGACCGGTGAGCCGCGCCACACCTGCACCCTCGCCCAGATGCGCCGGTTCATCAAGAGCCGCCCATACGTGCCCGTCCACGAGCTACGCCGCCGCTTCGAGATCGAGGGCTGCGAGGACGAGGTCACGCCTGTCGCCACCAGCCAGGGCGTCATCTACGTCGGCCTCCCGCCGGCGGAGGCGCAGTTCCTGAGCGATCTCATCAAGGCCGGCGAAGTCGGCTGCGAGATGCTCCTCGATCCCGACAGCCCCGGGGTAGTCGGCGTCTACGCCATGAGGCCCGTCGCGCGGCAGTGAGGCACAGAGGCGAGGCCTCTACGGTTGGAACAACTCTGCTGAGGAGAGAGCGACAACCTTCCTATGCGGCCCGGCCGTGTAGCCGTTAGCTCCACCGACGATCAAGACGCGGCCGTCCGGGAGCAGAGTCGCACTGGGGCTGTCGCGGCCAGTCGTCATCGAGCCGGCCGCGCTGAACTCCCCGGTCTTGGGGTCGTACAGCTCGGCAGAGGCCAACGGGCTGCTGACCCCGCCTGCGTCAACTCCTCCGGCGACCAGGACGCGGCCGTCCGAGAGCAACGTCGCCGTGTGGTCTTCACGTGCGGTTGTCATCGAGGCCGTCCGGCTGAACTGCCCCGTCTTTGGGTCGTACAGCTCGGTCGAGGCAAGCGGGCCCGCATCGCCCTCGCCGCCAACGATCAGGACCTGGCCGCTGGGGAGCAGTGTGGCTGTCTGGCCGACACGCGCGGCGGTCATCGAACCCGTGGGGCTGGACTTACCCGTCTTCGGGTCATACAGCTCGGCTGAGGCGGTCGGCTTCCAGCCGTCCGATGATGCTCGCACCGAGCCTCCTGCGATCAGTACACGGCCGTCGGGGAGCAGGGTCGCAGTTGGGTCCCCACGAGCAGTTGTCATGGAGCCAGTCAGGCTGAACTTGCCCGTCTTCGGGTCGTACAGCTCGGCTGAGGCAAGAACGATGTCGGCGCCCGGGACGTAGTTGCCCTGGTATGTGGCCAGGAGGGTGGTGGCGCCGCCGGCGAAGAGCACGCGGCCGTCTGGAAGGAGAGCCGTGCCCTGGCCTGAGCGGGCGACTTTCATGGAGCCCGTCAGGCTGAACTTGCCGGTCGAAGAATCATAAAGCTCGGCCGAGTAGTCCCGCTTCAACGCGGTGCCCAGCGGACCGCCCGTGACGAGGACGCGGCCATCACGCAGCAGGATGGCCGCCGGGCTGATATGCGGGTAGACCATCGGGCCGGTTTGGCTGAATTCGCCGGTTGCTGGGTCGTACAACTCGGCGGAGTCCGACTCCCCACCGGTTGCGTCCTGGCCTCCCGCCACGAGTACACGACCGTCGAGGAGCAGCGTCGCCGAGTGGCCGGAGCGTCCCATCGCCATCGATCCGGTTGGGCTGAAGGGAGAGGCAGGCGAGGCGGACACGGATGGAGCCGGCGTCGGACTCGAAACCGGCGTCGCAGTCGGGCCCAACGACCGCGCCGGAAGCTTGCCGCCGCTCGGCGCCAGCGTGGCTGAGGTTCCGACACACGCCGCGACGGCGAGAGCAGGGAGCAGGCTGGTCAAGCATAGAAAGCTCGCACGAGAATGCGGCACGATCCCTTCGGGTCGATGCTGGATCATCATCTCGACTCCCCCTGTGCTCGGCAGCTCTGAGCCTGCCGCCGACCCCAAGACCACGCGAGCGCCAATCACACTCTACGCGCCCAGGTAGCATGACGCCGCGAAGAGTGAGCCTGTGGTGCCGCCAACGACTGACAGCCAGTGCGGTCAGGGCTCAGCCCACTCCCCCAGCGTTGCCATCGAGTTGTGGCTGGGTGTGCCAGCGGAGTCCTGAGACTAGCCTGCCCGCCGGGTCAGCTTGTCAATCGAGCCCCGAACGATCACCCGTATAGTGTCGGGCTCACTCCTCTCGCCCCGACCAGACTCCACGTAACGTACCCGACCCCATCGGCGCCGTTGGCTGGCCCTCGTCGACGCCGCTCATTCATGGTGGCGCGGCTGGTGACTCTGCGGTGGCGCCTGCCGGCCATTGCGTTGACGCGCCACGAGCCGCTCCCTAGCGTCAGTCCCCGAACCTGCCAACGACCACAGCACGGAAGGCGGACCAATGGGCGAGAAGGGCATGGAGAGCGGCACCGGCAGCGCGGTCGGTAGCGGTTCGGCGCAACTGGATCCCGGGTCACAATACCCATCCGGGCCCTCGGGCACAGGAGGGGGCGGCGGCGAAGGCCCCGCAGGGCAAGCCCCTCAGGGCGGCGGCGGAGGTGGTGGCGGCGGCGGTGGCACGCCACCCAGCCCCGGAGACAACTTCAACAACCCGGCGGGCATGATGGGAGCCTTGGGCGGAGGGCACAATCCCTGATGCCTCTGAAGTAGAAGCCCGGTCCAGCAAGAACATCGAACCTCGATGGAGGCTCGCAGCTTCGATGCGCCCGTAGCCGGGGTCGCCGGGTCGTTGGCGGCCCGGGATCCCGGCTCGCCCGCCTCGATCTCCGGCATCGAGCAGGAGTTCGCCGTCTGGCGCGACGGCCGCCAGGTGCCATTCGCGCCGCTCCTGGGAGCGGTCGTGCCGCACGCTCGCGCCCGGGGCTTCGGCGAGGATCCGCTGGCTCGCGTCCGTGCAGACGGAGCCGTTTGGACGGCGGACGGCCCTCACGCCGAAACCGCCACGCCGCCCCGACGGTTGGCTTTCGGGATCGCAAGTCGCCTGGCGGACGACACGCTCCACCAGCGCGAGATGCTTCTTCGTCGGCTGCGAGGCGTCGGCGCCGCGGACGGCGGGCTCTTCGAGTTGCGCGGGTACTCGACCCACATCAACGCGTTCTGTCGAAGCGCCGACCCGTGGGCCGTCGTCCGTCGCTTCGGCGAGCTGTACGGGCCGGCGGTCATGCTCATCGCGGACCGTCGCGACTCGCCCGGGCTGTTGATCCGGCCGAGACCGGATCGACTCGAAATCGGCACCGAGTACCTCGAGACGCGCGACGACATCGTGGCGGCCGCCCTCGTCGTCCTGTCAGCCACCATTGACTGCTGGAACGCAGTGGCCACGGGCTCCGGTCTTGGTGGCGCCGCTGCAGATGCGCCGCGCGACCAGCTTCGGCCGCTCGACGCGACCGCGTTCCGAGCCACCTGGCAACGACCGGGCATCTTCATCGATCGAGCGGCGTTCGGCGACGACCTCTATCGCGATGGACGGCTTTGCGCTGCTGCGGCTCGCCGAAGGCGCGATGGAGCGCGCCGGAGCGAGGCTGGAGGCCGCTTGGGCCCGGCTGCGCCCCATTGCCTCGACGATTGCGACCTCCGCGGAGCTGGCGGCCGTGGACGCGCGCGTCGACGGAAGGGTCCGACTGCCGAGCGAGCGCGAGGCACCGCTCGAGCCGCCGGTCCATCGCAACCACCGAATCCCGCTCGTCTCCGCCGGTCCCAATGTCGAGTTGCTGCGCCCACTGAGGCACGGGGCGCTCGAGGTGGAGCCGGCGGCTCTCGATTGGGATGCCTCCCTGGTGCGCATTCGCCATCCCGGCGGCATCGCCTTTGCGCGGGTGCCCCGTGACGAGTCCGCACAGTTCGCCACCATGGTGCGCAGCGGCGGCCTGGAACCTGCTTTGGAGGCGCGGGCGGCGGTTGGTGGGCCGCCGACGGTGACCTCCCCGGAGGACCGTACGGCGGGCGTGTTCGACGTTTTCGTGCCGACGCAGGAAGAGGCTCACCGCCTTCGAGGCTCACGCGGCCCGGGAGGCACAGGGGACTCGCAGTTCGGAGTCGGGCACGCGGGCTCGATCGCTTCCCTGGCGACCTCGACAGTCATCGGCGCACGCAAGTCGACCATCGGGCCCGTGTCGACGTCGTCCGCGCAGCTTTCCCGCCGAGGCACGCCATGGTTCCGGATTGGCGGTGCCGCGCTCCTGATCACCCTGCTGGTCGGCTGGTTTGCGTTTGGGGGGCGGGTGCCCGGCATGGGGGCTTCCGGGGCGGCGCCGTCGCCGTCTGCAACTGCGACATGCCCGGTGGGCGTCCCCGGCCCGGCCTGCCCGTCCCCAAGCCCGTCCCCAAGCCCGTCCGCCAGTCCGACTGCCAGCCCGTCGGCCAGCTTATGCCCCGTGGGCGCGGTCTGTCCGTCCGGGTCACTCGTGCCCAGCGCGACGCCATGCCAGGTCGGCGTCCCGTGTGGCGCCGGTGGCACGCCAACGGTGAGGCCGACGGTTCGACCCACCCCGAGACCAACTCGGAAACCCACGCCGAGCCCGACCTTGTGCAACCCGGCGTTCCAGGCTTGCTAGTGTCCCGATTCGCCAATCGTTGACGGCTTGCGCACTGCTTTGGCCAGGATCTGGTCGGCGGTCTTGACCCAGTGGAAGGGCGTTGAGCCCTCGTTCCACTGAGCCGTGAAGGCG
>JBEKMM010000059.1:0-2660 GCA_050008515.1 Candidatus Limnocylindrales bacterium | reverse complement strand
AGACCGCCATCTGATCGCGCGTCACCTGCTCGGCGGGAGCATAGCTGCCATCCGGGTAGCCCTTCACCACGTTCTGCGCGACCGCGTACTCCACGTACTTGAATGCCCAATAGTCCGTCGGCACGTCGGCGAAGCTTGCCGTGCTGGGCCCGGCCGGGACCGCCGCCTCTCCGCCCGCCAGCGCGCGGGAGATATAGACGGCCATCTGGTCCCGGGTGACGGCGACTGCGGGTCGATACGTGGTGTCACCGTAGCCCTGGACGATCCCATTCTCGTAGGCCACCTCCACTGGCAGCACGGCCCAGTAGTCCCAGGGCACATCCGAGAACGAGCCTGGAATGACGTCCACGGCCACATTGGTGGGCGTCTCCTCGGGCACGGAGGGGAAGTTGACGACGGCCTGCATATGGATGGATCGGGCCCGCGGCGCGGAGGAGCTGACGAGGACAGAGAACGTGGTAGACGCCTGGCCTTGGGGCTGGAGGGTTCCCACTTCCCACACCAACGTGCGAGAGGCCGGGTCGTACTCCATCTTGCCAGGGTCGGAGATGAGGAGGCTGGCCGCGTCGAGGCGCGGATCGAGCGCGGCAGTAGCGTACACGTCATAGGCGATGCCGTCTCCGGCATTCTCACACTGCAACGTGTACGTGAGCCGTTCACCCGGCTCCACCGACCCCTCCGGCGCCACTGAGATCGCGTTCGGATCTTCCGCCGATAGCGATGTCAGCGACCACTGGGAGGTGTTGTTCTCCAGAGACAACTCATCCTCGGCCGCGGTGACCGTGGCAGTGTTGGTGATCGAGCCGTTGTTCATGTCGGTCACGGTGGCGGTGTGGGTCGCGCTGCAGGTGACGAACGCGCCGGGCGCGAGGGAGAGCGGAGTGTTCGGGCAGGTGACGGCGACCTTGTCGTCGCTGACCGTGTACGGCCGGTAGAGCGTCACGTTGCCGCTGTTGGTCAGCGTGTAGGTGTAGGTGATCGTCTGGCCGAGGCCGTAGGTCGCCGTGTCGGCGGTCTTGTCGAGCGTCAGGGCCGGTGCCGGGGTCGCGGTGACGGTGGCGGAGGCGAAATTGGAAGTGACGTTCCGCAAACCGAAATGGCCCTGGCCGACGGCGATGTTGAAGATGAAGCCGATGTCGACATTGCCCTGGGTGGCGGTGTGGGCGCCCGTGCAGGTGATCGACTCACCGGGGGCGAGGCTGCTCGGCGAGGCGGGGCAAGTCGCGGCCGCGATCGGATCCGAGATGGTGAACGGGCCCGTCAGCGTCACGTTGCCCGAGTTGGTCAGAACGAACGTGTAGCCGATGACGTCGCCGGCCTTGGTATAGGTGGTCGGGCTTGCGGTCTTGGTCAGGGTCAGGCCCCGCCGCTGGCTGGCGTAGGCGGTGGCGGTGTCCTCGTTGGAGGTCACCCCGGCGCCGGACGCGGTGGCCTTGTTGGTCACCGAGCCCGCGTCGACGTCGGCCTGGGTCGCGATGTAGCTCGCGCTGCAGGTCATCGTCTCGTCGGGCGAGAGAGCGCCGTCGAGGGGCTGAGTGCAGGTCAGGGCCGGTCAGGGTCACGTTGCCGGTGTTCTTGATGGTGTAGCCGTAGGTGATGGTGCCGCCCTTGAGGAAGGGATCACCGCCGCTGATCGTCTTGGTCAGGCTCAGCGTCTTGGTCTGGACCCCTGTCACGACCACGGTCACCGGATCGGAGCCGACCACCGTGGGGCCGAAGTGGCCGTAGCCGGTGGCGGTGTTGGTCACCGAGCCCGCGTCGAGGTCCGTCTGGGTGACCCAGTAGCTGGCGGTGCACTGGATCGTCGCGTTCTGGACGAGTAGGCCGGTGCCGCAATTGACCGTCCCGATCTTGGTGTCGCTGACGGTGAACGGCCCGCTCAGGGTGACGGGCCCGGTGTTCTTCACGGTGTAGGTGTAGTTGATTTGGTCATTGACCTTGGAGAACGTGCTGCCGGGATCGGCGGTCTTGGTCAGAGTGAGAGCCGGCGTATTGACGTTGTACGCGATGCAGTAGACCTGCGGCACGTCGTTTGGCACGTACTGGACGTTCTCGAGGTTGTCGCCGTTGAGGATGTCGGTCCAGCAGCGGATGGAGCCAAAGCCGGCGACTGTCGGAGCCAACGCCTCATCGATCCAGACGCCGCCGCCATATCGCGCCCGAATGACGTCGGCCTGGTCGAGGCTGACGGTGATCGATCCCCCGGCACCTGCTGTCGTGACGGTCCGGGCCACGTTGCCGTTGTTGGCGTCGGACTGGGAGTGGTAGAAGTTGAACGACCAGCCTGCGTAGCTCGCACACACCAGGTCGACATTCGGATCGGTGATGGCGGTCTGATGGGCGCGGTTGAGCTCTCCGGCGTGGCCACCCGTGGCATCGAGATTGTCGTACGCGTCGTTGGCGGGGACGTCGCCGTAGCTGGCGCAGATCTGCTTGTACAGCGTGATGGAGAGCGGCGGGAGGATGATGTCGAACGCGCTGCTCGTCGCGCTGGTCAGGCCGGTGCTCGTGGCAGATAGGGTGTAGCCGGTGCCGGGCAGGTTGATGGAGAGGTTGCTGAAGGTCGCCACGCCGGCCACCGCAGCCACGCTCGTGGTTCCCGACAGCGTGCCGCCGCCGGGGTTGGTGCCGATAGCGATGGTGACGGTCGCGCTGCTGGT
>JBEKMM010000058.1:0-1498 GCA_050008515.1 Candidatus Limnocylindrales bacterium | reverse complement strand
CGGGTCGCTGCTGGCCGAGCCAGCCGAAGCGGACATCGCGCCGTCGGACAGGCGCGGAGATAGGAGGTAGAGCATGTTGCGTCGAATCGTGCTGGCGGGACTCATAGCCGTCAGCCTTGTGACAGTTCCCGTGGCCGCCGGGCCTGCCGCGGCGGCCTCGCGGCCGCAGCCAGTCTCGATCGTGTCAACGATGACGATGACGGACGGGTTCAACTACGGCACGTTCGCGACCAGAGGCAGCGATCTGATCTGCCGGTCGGGCAGGGTGGACGACACGTCGTACGACTACGTTGCGGTCCGCTGGTTCTCGAATGGCGACGCGCTGGCCACGCTGGACGTCGGCAAGACCTTCACCTGCGCCGATGGAGGCCAGATCTTCTTCCGTTTCGAAGCCCACCAGTACTACCACGATCCCGCGGCCAATAACTACATCCCCACGGCGGAGACGTTCACGTGGGTAATCCTCGGCGGTACAGGCGCGTACGCGCCCCTGCGCGGACAGGGCCTGGGTGTGACGGACTTCCACGTGGTGGACCACTTGCTGGTGTCGGACACGAACTACTACTTCGGGTCGCTGAACCGGTGACGGAGGCCACGCCTTCGTGCTCCAGCCGGATAGTAGAGAGATGGGCCGCGCGTAGGCAGCCCAACATAGCGCTCCGAGAGCGGCCCGGAGGTACCGCAGCCGGGCCGCTCAGCTGTATCCGAGGGCGGCGGCACACGCCCCGAGTGACGCCCGCAGGCACGACGGCACACCTGGCGCTCTGGAGGTTCACCCCGATTGGAGGAACAGCTTCGGAACGACCCGCTGCCAGAGTTGGGGCCGTAGAAAGATGGGAGGTGTGAGGTGTTTCGTCGATACCTGCTGCCCGGCCGGCTCCTCGCGGTCCTGGCATCGATGCTGCTGCTCGCCGGATGCTCGGGAAGCGCTACCAATACGTCGCCTCCGTCAGGGCAATGGCACATCTACTGGGCCAACCGTGTCACCGAAGAGAACACCGATGCCGCGACGACGATGGGGCGGGCCAACCTCGATGGGTCCGGGGTGAACCAGGGCTTCATCGCGGGCGCAAACAGCATGGCCGGCGTGGCGATCGTCGGCAACTACATCTACTGGAGCAACAGCGAGGACGTCACGATCGGGCGGGCCAACCTCGACGGGACAGGGGTGAACCAGAGTTTCATCAGCGGCGCCAGCGGTGCCTTTGGGCCAGCGAGCGACGGACGATACCTCTACTGGGCCAACCACAGCAGCAGGACGATCGGGCGGGCCAACCTCGACGGGTCAGGGGTAGACGAGAGCTTCATCAGCGGCGCCGGGACACCTGTCGCTGTCGCCGTCAGCGGCGGCTACATCTACTGGGCCGACTATCTTGGCGACACGATCGGGCGGGCCAACCTCGACGGGACCGGGGTAAACGAGAGCTTCATCAGCGATACCAGCGGTCCCGCCGGGATCGCGATCAGCGGCGGCTACATCTACTGGACCAACAACGTC
>JBEKMM010000057.1:0-4573 GCA_050008515.1 Candidatus Limnocylindrales bacterium | reverse complement strand
GCCTTCTCCAAGTGGTACGCCTTGAAACCGCCCTGGGTCTTCGCCGCGACGATCCGCACCTTCAGCGGGAACGCCTGGAGGTAGTGGAGCTTCGCGAGCATCGCGACGATGCTGGTCGAGGTCGTGCGCCAGCTCGTGATCTCGTCGGTGCCCTCCAGGAGCCCGTCGACGTGAGCCATGGGGATCACGCCGCGCTCGGACTCGTAGGGGGCGAAGGAGACCTCCAGGACGTTGAACACCCGGTTCTCCATGCTCGCGGTGGCGTCGCCGGCGTAGATGCCGAACACCTGGTCGACGGTCGTCGCCTTGAAGATCTGGTCAACGATCTTCCGCTGGACGGCCAACGGGTCCGTGTTCCAGTCAATTGGAATTCGGTCGTCGCCCGAGAGCACGGCCTCCGGCAGGTTCTCCTGCTCGTCGCCGGGGTCGATGATTGCTGTCTTGGTCATTACTTGGCTCCTTTGGTGGGTTGGGTCCGGTTGAATGAGGGAAGATTTTCGTAGAGGTTGCGAGTGACCAGAGCGCGCTTGCCGCACGGCTTGCAGTAGGGCTGTAGCCGCTCGTTGCGACTGCCCCACAGTTCGACAGTCGCCGTCTTGCCGCATGAACGGCACTTCGGTAGGTAGATGTCGCGGAGGTGGGCCATTACCGCACGAGCCGTAACGTGTCGGTGGGGTCCTCGTGCTCGGCCTGCTCCAGGCGCTTCGAGACGGCCTCGGCGACCTGCCGGGCGGTCTCCCAGTCCAGGTGCACGACCGTGGCGTCGGTGGCGTAGGGGAGGCTCCGCTCGGCGTACTTGGTGACCTTGACGGACACCGGGCCGCGCTCGGACTCGCACACCTCCACCTCGGACGGGACGTGGGAGAACAGGTGCACCATCGTGAGGCCCCCGGTGCACGTGATGGACGCGCCCGAGTGTCGGGTGGTGAAGGTCATGTCAGCCATTGGCAAGGGCTCCTTAGGTTGTCGGCATTCCTCGTGCCGTACAGGGATTATACACCTCCGGCCGGACAATGCAAGAGCCCACCGCCAGACGGAGGGTCAGATGCGGTGGGCTCCTGCTCGGCCCTTGCCAAGCCGGTCGGTTGTCAGGGGAACTGACGCTCTAAACAGTACCGCCCGGGACAGGCGGAGCGGTAGACCCTGTGGGAGTCGTCGACGTGGTGGTGGTGGTCGAGGCTCCGCTCGACGGTATGGCAAGGCCGAGGGCGCCGGCGAGGCGACCTCGGTCAGGATCGGGGGGACGACGATGACGAGCGCCGACAGGGTGATGATCCCGGCGAGGGCGAGGATCGCCACGAGGAAGGCGAGGATGTGCGGGGGCCAGTTGGACATGGTTTCTCCTATGGGTTGGGCGCGCCGAGGATCGAGCGCCACGTCTGAGCGCCGACGATGCCGTCGACGGTGTAGCCGAGGATCTTCTGGTACTTCTCCACGGCGGCCTTGGTGAGTGGTCCGAAGTCGGCGTCCACTGCCAGCGGGCCGCTGTGGTAGAAGTTCAGGAGGACCTGCAGGCTCTGCACGTCGTAGCCCTTGCAGCCTTCGGAGAGCACGCGGAGCTTCACGTCCTCCAGGATAGCGGGCGGAGGCAGCGGAGCGGGTGGAACCGCAAGAGCGGCCGGTCGCGTGGCGCCGTAGAAGTCCAGCGGGCCGATGGTCGGGCGGGTCACGTAGCTGTCCTGCCGCACGGCGACGCCAGTGTAGGGGGCGTCGATCATGTAGAGGGAGTTCAGGGCGATGCCGACGTGTCCCGGGAACGGCGGGGTCGTCTCGGAGCCGTGGAAGAACACGAGGTCTCCGGCTCGGATGTTGCCGTCGACACGAGGACCGCTAGCTGTGAACTGAGCTGCCGAACCTCTTGGGACAACGACTCCAGCCTGAGCACAACACCACTGAGCGAGTCCACTACAGTCGAAACCCACTCCGGGGGTTTCACCACCGTAGACATAGGGCGTGCCTTTCTGGGCGATGGCCTTCTCGACTATCACGGCGGCGATGGCGGCAATGGCTGCCTGATCTGCCTGCAAGCTGTCATTGACCATTGCCGCCACCTCCGCTTTCCGTGGGTCCCACCTGGAGCCCAGCAGTCGATTCTAGGTGCTCCCGGGAATGTTGACGTGCCTGGTCGAGTTTCTCCTTGCCCTGGTCGATCACAGCCTTGAGCGCGGCCTTGTACTGGAGGTGTGTCATGCCCGGCGGGATCTTCGGCGGCGTCATAGCTGCGGACCTGCCGGCCGTTGTGGTGGCCCACCGGGGAGGCTGACGGGACCGTGCATGCGGATCGACAGCAGTCTCCAGGCGTCATACGGGGTGTAGCCGATGGCCTGGAGGTCGGCGTAGCCCTCCGGGATCGTCTCTATCCCGTAGTAGACCGCCGCCGCGATCTGGCTCTCGGTGATGTTCGGCGTCTCCGCCTGCTGGGCGAGCTTCCAGTCGTTCAGGAGGGTCGTGATGGTCTTGGAGGGCACCCCCATCTGGGCCAAGGTCTGAGAGGCGCCGTTGACCGTGAGCTTCCCCATGACGACCTGCCGGCCGAGCACCTGAATGACCCGGGAGTAGGCCGCGGCTTCGCGCCGGAAGTCGGCGAGCCAGAGGATCTCCGCGGCCTGCTCGCCGTGGTAGCCGACGGCGGCCAGCGCGGCCTTCGCCTCGGTGGCGTCGATGTGCTGGGCGGTGTAGAGGGCGACAACCTCACCCTTGGCGAGCTGGCGACTCCATCATGAGGTTCGCCACGGCCGGCGTCACGGCGTTCGCCTCGTACATGGGCAGGGCGTCGGCCTTCGACACGAAGCCGTGCCGGACCCAGTTGGTGATCTCCCCGTTGGTCGGGATGTAGGTCGAGAGCGCCTTGAGGGCGTCGGTCCACTTCGTCTTGAGGTCCGACTCGGCGATGCCCTGCTGGAAGGTCGTCGC
This sequence comes from Candidatus Limnocylindrales bacterium, assembly GCA_050008515.1. Lineage (GTDB taxonomy): Bacteria > Chloroflexota > Limnocylindria > Limnocylindrales > CSP1-4 > Fen-1039. The sequence goes on along the minus strand of JBEKMM010000057.1, from coordinate 1,660 downwards.
CTTCGGCCCCGTCCCGGTCCACGGGATGATCCCGCGGTGCGCCATGCGGGCCATCTCCTCCGGCCCGGGCGGTCGGCCTGCCACGTCGAAGAGAAGGTCGAAGAAGCTGCCCGGCTGCGGTCCTTCGGCACCGGTCGGCGCGCCTCCTGATGTCTCACCCAGTGAAGCGGTGGGCGGCGGAGAGGTGATGGCGATGTTCAGGTCGAGTCCGGTGGCAGCCGCCCAGCGTGCCGCGGTGTCGTAGGGCAGCTGCTCCCTGACGGCGGCGTTGACGAAGTCGACCGGCGACGGCCAGACGTAGGCGAGCTTCTGGAAGTACTTGATCCAGGAGTCCTTCGTGTGATGATGTCACGCCTGAACATCTGGAAGAGGTCCTGCGGCGACGGCGGCATGCCGGTCACTTCGACCATCGTCCGGAAGGGCTTCGTGTCCAGGCCCGAGTAGGCTGCCTCAGTCTCGCCCTCAGCCAGGGTCATGTAGCCCTGGACGACGGCGTTGGCCACGTCGGCGGGCGACATCGGCATCCGCGGCCGGTTGAGCAAGGGCTGGAAGAAGACCTTGCCCGTCTCGGAGATACAGGCGATGATCATGCCGACGAAGCCCATGATGTTGATCACGGCGTCGTTGAGCACCGACTCCGGGGACATGAACAGCTCGTAGAACTGGCGCGTCGGGTCGCCGTCGGGGAGCTTGTCGATGATCGTGCCGAAGTACTCGGCCATCGCGGGCTTGAGGTCGTTGCGGAGCGATTCGGCGATCGCGAGGGTGGAGGCATGGCGCCGCAGGGTCTCCGTCTCGGCGTTCTGCCGGGCGGCATGCGCCACGTGCTCGGCGACCTTGGCCCCGACCTTGTCGGCGAGCGTTACGGTCGGGTGCTCCTCCATGAGCTCGTCGTCGGGCATCACAGCTCCGTCTCGGCCTTGTTCGGGAACTTCTTGTCCAGCTCCGACACGAGCCCGGACCAGCCGCTCGTGACCGTCGTGCCCTTCTCCTCGAGCTCCGCCGAGGTCAGCTGGCCGAGCATCTTGGCGGGCAGCTCCTCGAGCGCCTTGGCCGGGTTCTTCGCCATCCACTCCAGCCAGTCCCAGCACTCGTCGACGATATGGATCGCGTCGAGCCCGGAGCGGTCTATGAAAGAGACCGCCTTCTTGGCGTCGTGGAGGGCCTCCGCGGCGTCGTGCTCGATCGGCTTGACGATGTCACGCTCGAATGCCGCCAGAGCGGCCCTGTACGCCTTCTCCCCGTCGGAAATGGCCGTATGAAGCTCACGTAGCGCCGGGTCGAGCACGTCCCTCTCAAACGATCTGAGGGCACTGTCGGCGTAGTGCTCCGCGTCCTTGACCCATCCCTCCGCGTCCTTGGAGAGCTTGCCCACGTCGCCGGAGAGGTCCTTCCCCGCACGGTCCGCCAAGGCGTTCACCTGGCCGGCGAGATGGCTGATCGTGTTCTCGATGCCGCCGAAGCGTGAGGCTATGTAGCCGTAGACCTTGGCGATGTCGTTCTCGATCAGGGAGGCGGCCTTGACGATCTGCTTGATCACCCACTTCTCTATGCTCCCGGCACCGCCGAAGATGTCGGAGAGGGCGGACTTCCCCCAACTGAGCGGGTCCCAGTCGATGCCGGGAGCTGCCGGGGCGGGCTCCTTGGCCACGGTGAGGGC
>JBEKMM010000056.1:0-1730 GCA_050008515.1 Candidatus Limnocylindrales bacterium | reverse complement strand
GGCTACCAGTGCGGTTTCTGCACGCCGGGCTTCATCATGACGACGTCCGCCTTCCTGGTGAAGAACCCCTCACCGACCCCCGACGAGATCAGGATGGCCCTCTCCGGGAATCTCTGCCGCTGCGGCAACTACGCCAGGATCTACAAGGCCGTGGCCGCCGCCGCCGAAAAGATGAAGGGGGCGTGACATGGAATACAAATACATCGGGAAATACACGCCCCGAGTCGACGGCCGCAAAATCGTCACCGGCAAGGCCCAGTATACGCACGATATCAGGCTCCGGAATATGCTCATCGGGAAGATCCTGAGGTCGCCCCACGCCTCGGCCGAGGTCGTCGCGATCGACCTCGGACCGGCCAAGCTCCTCCCCGGGGTCATCGCCGCGATCCCCCTGGCCCAGGGGAAGGTCCGCTACGCCGGCGAGCAGGTCGCGGCCGTGGCCGCCGTCAACGAAAGGACCGCGGAAAAGGCCCTCGCCCTGATCAAGGTCGACTACAAGGTCCTCCCGGCCGTCGTCGACTGGGAAAAAGCCAGGGAGCCGGGCGCACCCCAGGTCCGCGAAGCAAAGCCGAACGTCGAGAAGTTCAGCGAGGCCGCCCGCGGCGACGTCGAGAAAGGCTTCAAGGAAGCGGACGTCGTCCTCGAACGGACCTACCGGACGAATTTCGAGATCCACCACCCGGCCGAGACGCACGCCAGCGTCGCCTCCTGGGACGGCAACCAGCTCACCGTGTACGATTCGACCCAGGCCGTCCACGGGGTCCACGACGGCCTGGCCCGGGCCCTGAAGATGCCCGCGGCCAACGTGACGGTCATCAAGAATTACATGGGCGGAGGCTTCGGGAGCAAGCTCGGCCTCAGCGAGCACACCGTCGTGGCGGCCCGGCTGGCCCGGGAGACGGGCCGGCCGGTCAAGATCGTCCTCAGCCGGCGCGACAACTCCCTCTGCGTCGGCTATCGCCCCTCCTCCTGCCAGACCTACAAGGCCGGCGTGAAGACGGACGGCACCCTGACGGCCTTGAGCCTCCTCAATTACGCGAGCGGCGGGACGGATTTCGGGGACGAGGTCCTCGAGCCGACGGTCGACCTTTACAGGTGCCCTAACGTGAAGGTCGAGGAGTTCTCCATTTTCACCAACACCGGCGCCCAGCGGGCGACCCGCGCCCCCGGTCATACCCAGGGCATGTTCGGCCTCGAGGGGCTCATGGACGAGCTGGCCGCAGCCATCGGGATGGACCCCCTCGAGCTCCGGAAGAAAAATTATTCCACGAAGAACCAGGGCGACACCGGACTCCCCTACTCGACGAAGGGGCTCGACAGATGCTACGATGCCGGGGCCGGGGCCATCGGCTGGGAGCATCGAAACAAACGGCCGGGCGAAGGCAGCGGCCCGATTCGCCGCGGCCTCGGCATGTCATCGAGCATCTGGTGGGGGACCGGAGTGCCCGGGACCCTGGTCGACATCATCCTCTTCCCGGACATGAGCGTCGAAGTCGTCTGCGGGACGCAGGACATCGGCACGGGGACCCGGACGCACATGGCGGTGGTCGCGGCCGAGACGCTCGGCCTCGAGCCGAAGGAGATCACGATCAAGATCGGCAATTCCGACTACCCGTGGGCGCCGGCCTCGGGCGGCAGCGTGACGACGCCCTCGGTGGCCCCGGCCGTCCGTGATGCGGCCCTCAAGGCCGTCGAGCGGCTGAAGCAGGTCGCCGCCAGGAAGCTCAAGG
>JBEKMM010000055.1:0-1835 GCA_050008515.1 Candidatus Limnocylindrales bacterium | reverse complement strand
TCGGGCCCGGTGGACCCGGACTACCGCCTCGGCCCCGGTGACCAGTTGGTCCTCATCCTGACGGGGGATGTGGAATTGGCGTACCAGCTCCCGGTGACACGAGAGGGATTCGTCGTCATCCCGCAGGTGGGACAGCTCTACGTCGCCAGCCTGACGCTGGACCAGCTAACCGATCTGCTATACGCGCGGTTGGGACGGGTCTACTCAGGCGTCAAACGGGGGGCGTCGGCCACGACGCATTTCTCCGCGTCCGTCTCGCAAGTGCATGTCAACCAGATCTTCGTAACTGGAGAGGTGGCGCGGCCCGGAGCCTTCTCCCTAAGCGCTCTGGGCACGGTGATGAACGCGCTCTATGCCGCGGGTGGGCCGACCGAGCACGCCGACTTCCGCGGGGTGAAAGTGATGCGGGCCGGGAAGCCGGTCGCGACTCTCGACCTGTACGACTACCTGCTGGCGGGCAATGCGCGGAACGACGTCCGGCTGGACCAGGGCGATGTGGTCTTCGTGCCGCCCGTGAGCCGGCGGGTGGCGATCCGGGGCTCGGTGGTGAGGCCGGCGCTGTACGACCTGGCCGAGGGTCAGGGTCTGCGCGAGCTGATCCAGATGTCCGGTGGACTTCTGCCGGAAGCGTACACGGGGCGTGCCCAGATCGAGCGGATTCTGCCGCCCGAGCAACGGCAGCCGGGCGGCCGTGACCGCACCGTGCTCGACGTGGATCTCGCGGCTGTGCTGAGGCCAGGTGCCCCGCCCTTCCGGCTGGAGCCGGACGACCGGATCACCATCTTCGGCGTAAGCGTCCCGGTCAGGAACCGCGTCGTCGTCAAGGGCGACGTGTGGCGGCCGGGGGCGTACCAAGTCGATTCGGGGATGAAGCTGACCCAGCTCATCGCGGAGGCCGGCGGGCTGAAGCCCGACGCGTACATGGAGCGCGCGCACATCGTGCGTTTGAACCCGGATTCAACTCGGGTACTGATCCCAATCAGCCTCGTGGGGATTCCAACTCAAGGCGCTCCCGACTCCGGGTCCCGGGCCCCGGACCGCGGATCCCGGGCTATTCCTGCCGGGCAGCTGGCCTTCGACCCCGACCTCCAGGAGTTCGACGAGGTCACGGTGTATTCGCGAACGGCGTTCCGACCGACCCGCCGGATAGCGGTGTACGGCAACGTTCAGCATCCGGGGGTGTTCGCGTTCACCGACTCCCTGACCTTGCGGGACGCCGTGATGATGGCCGGAGGCTTGAGAGACGACGCGTACTTGCTGGAGGCAGAGATCTCGCGGATCCCGGAGCATCGGACGGAGGGGGAGCTGGCCCGCGCGATCCAGGTTCCGCTCGATTCCAGCTACGTGTTCGACCCGACCGGCTACATCAGCCGGCCGACCGGGCCGGTCGCTCGGTCGCCACGGCTCGAGCCGTACGACAACATCTTCATCAGGCGGGTGCCAGGCTGGGAGCTTCAGCGGAACGTCTACGTCACGGGTGAGGTGAAGTTTCCCGGGCGGTACACGCTGGTGCGTCGCGACGAGAAGCTCCTCGACGTGCTCAACAGGGCCGGCGGGCTGACACCGGATGCGTACGTCGGCGGCGCGCAGTTCTATCGGGCGCAGGGACGCACCGGCCGCGTTGGCATTGACTTGGACCAGATCCTGAAGGACTCGACGTACAGGGACAACATAGTTCTGTTCGCCGGCGACTCCCTGCACGTGCCGCAATATCAATCGGTGGTATCGGTGGAGGGCGGCGTCAACAGCCCGGTGACGGTCGCCTATGTGCCTCGCCAGGGAACATCGTACTACGTTGACCGGGCTGGCGGCTACTCGCGGCGCGCGGACAAGGG
>JBEKMM010000054.1:0-1995 GCA_050008515.1 Candidatus Limnocylindrales bacterium | reverse complement strand
GCCCGCGTCGATTTCCAGTGGTTGAGCTCCTTGTTGAGGAAGAGCCACTGGACGAGCCCCTCGCTCCTCGCGTCCGCCGGCTTGAGCTCCATGAGCGTCCGCAGGGCGAAGGCGTGCGTTTCGATCGTATCGTTGTACCAGAGCCAGCCGCGGTCCTCCGGCGCCCAGCTCGTCCCCTCGTCCACCGTCGTCCTGGCGCTGTCCATCACGCTGTCCCAGACGAGCGCCGCGTCCTTCACCCGTCCCGCCCGCTTGAGCGTCAGGGCCAGGAATCCCTTAACGTACGGCGAGTGGTCCTTCCAGTGCTTGAACGAGAAGTCGAGCATCAGTTTCCGCTCCGCGTCCGTGAACACACCGCCCGTCCAGGACGCATCCGGGAAATTGCTGATCGTGTAGTTCATGAAGGTGACGAACTCCCAGCCCGTGTCGTGGGCCATGAGCATCGAAACGATCTCGTCGATGTAGTGGCGGTGCAAGTAACCGAACGCCCGCGCGACCGGTTCCTTCGGGACGCTCACTCCGAACTCGATCGCCTTCGAGAACCCGTGGACGATGTAGAGGGTCATGTAGGGCGACGGCGGCCCGCCCGGCCACCACGGGAACGCCCCGATCGATGTCTGCGCCTTCAGGAGCTTCCCGAGCGACGCCTCTCTCTGGGCCTTGGCCACGCGCGGGTCGAGCACTTTCTCCACCCCGTACCCCGCGTCCTGGCCGCCCCGCGCCTCCGCCAGCCACGGCGTCTCCTCGAGTCCCATTTTCCGGTTCGGGTCGGCGGCGTCGAACGTCTCATAGACCGTATCGCGCTTGCTCAGGGCCTGGGCCATGCGGGCGACCGCAGGATACTTGTCGTAGAGGATCGTCAGGATCCCCGTGGACATGAACCGGTTGAGCGTCTGCTCCGTGCACTCGTAAGGGTAGTTGACGAGGTAGGGGAGGGCCTCCAGGAGCCCGTAAAATAGCTGGGCGTCCACGGTGACCACGAGCTGTTCGTTGATGCGCGTCGGGTCGTCCGTCTTCGCCAGGTCCGCGAACTTCAGTTCGCGCGTCCCGCCCTCCCTGAGCGTCGCGAACCGCGACTGGACGAGATGCATCCGTCCCGGCAGGACCGGCAGCGGCCTGAGCTCACCGTCGCCGAACGCCCCTGCCCTGGCCGTGACTTTGAAAGCCACCGTCCCGACCCGGGCCGGCGCCGCGAGCGGGAACGTGACGGCGCTCGCGCCCCCCGCCTTGACCTTGAACGCCTGGGCCGGAACGCTCGCCGGCAGGCCGAACGCGGGCGCCAAATTCTCGCTCGTCGCCGGGTCGAAGATCTCGAGCGAGACCTCGCCCGTCAACTCCTTTTTCCCCGCGTTATTGACCATGACCCTGAGCTCGGCCCGGTCTCCCTCCCGGAAGAATCGCGGCAGGTAGGGCCGGACCATGAGCTCCTTGACGGTCCGGGCCTCTTTCTCGAGCGTCCCGCCCGTGAGGTCGCGCGTCACCCCGTGGACAAAGACCCGCCACCCCGTGACGGAATCGGGCACCGTGAACTCCACGGCCGCGGTCCCGTCCGCGCCCGTCAGGAGATGGGGCTGCCAGAAGGCCGTTTCCGAGAAATTCGACCGGAGCGGGACCGGCGCTTCCTGGACGGCGGGCTCCTGGCCCGGTTTGCCGCCCTTCTCCTTGGAAGGAGCTCCTTGCTCTTCGGCTAAGTTTGTCATCATGGCCGTTTTTTTCACGTCGACTCCCGGCGCGGCGGCGGTCACAGTCCTGTCGGCCTTAATCCCTCCCAGCACTCCGCCGACGACACCGCCCAAAACGCGGCCGCCAGGCCCGCCGGTCCCGTAGCCGCTGAGGTTCACGAGGCCGTCCGGCCGGAATGTCGGAAACGACGGGATGTGCGTCCACCCGGAATCCTCGGAGTACGCCTGCCGGGCCATGCCCAGCGAGGGGTCCCAGGCCGCAGTTCCCGCCCTGTTCGGGTAGAGGTTCAGCAGGCTGGGCGGGTGGTGAGGC
>JBEKMM010000053.1:0-2036 GCA_050008515.1 Candidatus Limnocylindrales bacterium | reverse complement strand
TCCGCCGGGGCAGATGGTTCGGCTGCCACGGTCGCCGGCACGGCGTTTGGGACGGGGACGAGCATCACTTTTAGTTCGGGAACGGCGACGGGCTCGCCGGCGCTGGTGGCGCACACAGCGGAAAGCTCGAAGCTGCTGACGGTATCGTCAAGCAGTCCCACATTGACTGCGGCTGCGGCGGGTGGGACGGCCCCGACCTTCTCGCCGACGGCGGCGGCGGACAGCGCGTATCGGATTTCGGCGACGACTACGACGCCGGTGGTGGGGGCCAGTGATACCCTCACGATCACGATTGTTGACGAGTATCAGAACTTGTCGAGTTACACCGGCAGCAAGACGATCACCTTCGGCGGCCTATCCGCCGGGGCGGACGGTTCGGCGGCCACGGTCGCCGGCACGGCGTTTGGGACGGGGACGAGCATCAGTTTTACTTCGGGAACGGCGACGGGCTCGCCTGCCTTGGTTGCGCACAAGGCGGAGAGTTCGAAGTTGCTGACGGCCACGGACGGGGCCTTGACTGCGGCCTCGGCCGGCGGCACGGCCCCGACCCTGTCGCCGTCGGCGGGCGCCGACAGCGCGTATCGGCTGACGGGCACCGGTCAACCGGTGGTGGGGGTCGGTTACACCGTGACCGTCACTCTGGTGGACCAATACCAGAACGTGTCGAGCACCGCCGGGACCAAGAGCATGACGTTTAACACCACGCCGACACTCTCGGCGGGCGCAGACTCATCGGTGGCCACGATCAATAGCGTGGCTCAGGACGTGGCAGCCAACGTCACGCTCACCGCCGGGGCCGGCAGCGTGACCCTGGTGGCCCATAAGGCCGAATCGAGCAAAGTGATCACCGTGACCGACGGGACGCTGACCTCCGCCGGGACCGGCGGCACGACCTTGACGGTCAGCCCGACTGCGGGCGCGGACAGCGCATATCGGATTACAGCGGCGAGTGGGACGCCCACGGCGGGAGCGAGCGACGCGCTGACCATCAAGCTGGTGGATCAGTATCAGAATGTCTCGAGTTACAGCGGGGACAAGACGCTGACGTTTAGCGGGCTGGGCAACGCGCCTGCGGGCAACGTGCCGACGGTGACGAGCAAAGCGGGAACGGCAGTGAACCTGGGGACTTCGGAAGCGATCACCCTTGCCAGCGGCACGAGTTCGGCGGGCGGCAGTTTGGTGGCTTACAAAAAGGAAGGCCCCGTGACGTTGGCGGCGACGGATGGGACATTGAGCACGGCGACGACGGGCGGGGCGGGCGTGAGCTTGACGGTGTCGGCGACCTCGATGAACAAGTTTGTGTTGAGCCTGGCCAGTCCGCAGGTCAATGGCAGTGCTTTCACTAGCGGCAACACCCTGACGGCCGAGGATCAATACGGCAACACGGTGAGCTTTGACGCCTCGGCGAACAACGTGACGATCGGGGCCAATTCGCCGCTGACGGGGGCGGTTTCAGGCTTGTCGGGCGGGAACCAGTTGACGAGCGCCGGGGATTTCAGTTCGGGCGTGGCCAACCTGGCGTCGCTGCTGACCTACACCGGCAACGCCGGCAGCGGGACGTTCACGGCGAGCTCCGCCACCGGTAGCTATACGGGCAGCTCGGGCAGCGTGACGATCTCCGCGGGGACGGCGACGCGGCTGGTGATCACGGGGAACGGCTCGCAGACGGCGGGGGCCAGCCAGAACCTGACGATCACGGCCGAGGATGCCAGCGGCAACACGGACCCGACCTACACCGGGTCCAAGAGCCTGACGTTCAGCGGGGCCAACAGTTCGGGCAATCCGGTGACGGCGCCGACGGTCAAGAACAGCAGTGGGACGGCGATCGCGTTCGGCTCGACCACCGCGATTACGTTCAGCAGCGGGGTGGCCACGGTTTCCAGCGGCAACAACGGGGTGATGACGCTCTACCAGGCGGAGTCGGCGACGGTGAGCGTGACGGACAGCTCGATCAGCTCAAGCGGGAGCGATCGCCTGGCGGTGACGGTGTCGGCGACCTCGATGAACAAGTTTGTGTTGAGCCTGACGAGTCCGCA
>JBEKMM010000052.1:0-2935 GCA_050008515.1 Candidatus Limnocylindrales bacterium | reverse complement strand
CACTTCTCTATGCTCCCGGCACCGCCGAAGATGTCGGAGAGGGCGGACTTCCCCCAACTGAGCGGGTCCCAGTCGATGCCGGGAGCTGCCGGGGCGGGCTCCTTGGCCACGGTGAGGGCACGCAAGTACCAGGAGCCGTACTCGCCCTGCACACACTTGCCGGGGCCGTAGGCGCGCTCACAGGTCTCTTGGTCGGGGAAGCCGAGCTCCGTCGGAGCGGTCATTACCCGAAGGGCACTATCGAGGGGACGTTGCCCGCGGCGGCGTTGCCGATGTTGTCGATCTGGTCGGCTGCCCCCTGGATGATGTCGTTGACGTCCGAGGGGTTGTACTTCTCCGCCGTCACCGTGACGTTGGCGTAGTTGCCGCCCTCCGTCTGGAAGCCGATGATCATCGCGGGGACGTAGCTCACGCCGTCCGATACGGTCGTCTGCCGCTGCTTGGTCACCCTCCAGCCTGCTCCCATGTTGCACCTCCTCCCTGATATTAGACCGCGTAGATCAACGTCGACACGGCGTTGTACATGCTCGCGTTCACGCCCAACATGCCGGCCTGGAAGTAGTCCGAGATCCCGTTGACGGCGTCGCCGTAGCCGACGGCCTGCTGGTTGGCGTAAAGACCCCCGCCGTAGACCACACCGGTCAGGGTGATCGACCCGTTGGCCAGTGTGAGATTGGGGAATCCGGTCATCACGAAGGTCCAGTAGACCTCGTCCGACCCCGTCGGGTCGGGTGTCAGGGATGGGGTTGACCACGCGTACCTGGTCCCGTTGTAGTAGTAGCCGCCGCCTGCGTTGCCGTAGCAGGTCCAGGTGGGCGAGGGGCTGGCCGTCAGCTCGCTGGCCATTATCTGGGTGTAGGTCGGGGGGCCGGCGACGGTGATGGAGATGGAACTGGCACCGGTCAACGTCACTATCCCCGCCCATTGCTCGGTAGTGACGTTGGGGACGCCCTTCATCTGCGTGTAGTTCAGTCGGTTCCATGTGGTCACGCCGCCGCCGCTGACCGCTCCCAGGCTCCCGCCGTCTGTCGAGAACCCCAGCAGCATGAGGTCGCCGACGTTGACGGGGCTGACCGGCAGAGTTATCCCGTACAGCCCGCTGTTGCCCCACGTGTCGACCACGCTGACAGTCTTCCGTACCGGCGTCGGTGAGATCGGCGTCCCGCCGGGCCCGACGATGTACTGCTGCCAGTCGGGGCAGTCGGACTGCGGAGAGTTGACGAGCTGGACCGTCTCCTGCCAGTCGGGCGAGTCAGCGGTCGGCATCATAAAGCTCGGCGTAGAGTTGAGGACGACAGTCTTTTGGAAGTCGGGGGCGTCGGACATTCATGGGACCAGCACGTTCCCGGTGACCGGCTCGCCGGCGTCCGGGAATGCCACCGGGGACAGCAGGCCGAGGTCTTCGAGCGTCGTGATCTCGGCCTGGGTCAGGGGGTTCATGAGGAAGGTCAGGTAGACCGTGTGATCGTAGGTGCCCGTGTTGTAGCCCTGGAACTGCCAGTCGCCTCCCGTGGGCAGCTCGTCCAGCTCCCAGGTGGCGTACTCGTTGTCCGCGACGATCCAGAGGCCGTTCTGCGGGAAGACGATCGAGCCGGAGTAGAGGAGCTGCCAGCCGAGGTTGCCCTGCGGGCCGGGCGGGACGCGCCATCGGATCAGCTGGACCTCGTACTGGGGCGTGGTCAGGGTCGTGGAGTAGGGCGTCGCCTGCGCCGTCCCGTTCGGCACGGTCGGCTCGAACTGGAAGACGAGCTCTGAGCCCGTGGGAGAGGAGCCCATGACCACAGGTTAGGCCGACCAGACTTCCATCACAGCCGGCGAGGAGTACAGGTTGCCCGGCACGCCCTGGGCGCCCTGGACGAGCACGAAGATGCCGTTGATGGCCGTCGACGACTCGAAAAAGCCCCAGTCGTACTGGTAAGCGGTACCTGGTGCAAGGCCGGTGACGAGGAAAGGCACCGACACCGCCAGGGTGAAGGTGGAGGTGTTCGGGCCGACGACGTACTGGCTGTCGCCAACCTGGGCGCCGGTCGTGTGGTCCAAGAGGCAGAAGTAGCCCGACTGCGGGAGGTCGCCCTGATTGGCGCAGGCCGACAGCCTGACGAGCACGTCGCCAGAGGCCGGTGCCGTGAACGATATGGTGAGGTTCGTGGCGTCCATGGCGCTCGGCGTCGCCGACGCGGTGGAGTAGGTGGTGAGCACCGAGGGGGCGTACTGGACCCGGGCGAGCAGGCCGCCACCTCCGCCTCCCGTGATCTGCCCGAAACAGGCTGCGTCCTGTGGGGCCGACCCATTGGCGAGGCCGGTGATCTTGTGCGCTCCCATCGCGATCGCCCCCGACATGGTGCCGCCGGCGAGGGGGAGATCAGCAGGGGCAGCGGGGAGCCCGTGGTCGTGGTCGTTCCGGGCGTAGGACGTGCCGACGCCGACCGCCGCGGCTGCCCCATAGGCGTCCGGGCCGACGACTGATGTCGCGGGCCCGGTGCTGGGGCCCTTGTTCCCTCCGTGCGTGCTCATCTTTCCTCAGACCTCCTCAGATCGGGGTCGCGGTCACGAGGTAGAGGACCGCCGTCCCGGCCGTGGCGCCCGGCGAGCCCCCGCCGCCCTGCCCGGTGGAGGACACGACGACGCCCACGGTGTCGTGCAGGGCGAACGGGTAGGGCACGGCCCGGATGTTGCCGACCGTCCCCGACGCCGCGAGCAGCGACGGCTGCACGTTCGCCGAGAGCGGGCCGCCGGCCTTGGTCATGTCGAACCAGTTGCCGGAGTAGAGCGCCCCGAGGAAGTTCAGGAACCCGCCCGCGGCCGTCACGATGTCGGCCAGCGCCGGGGAGGCGTTCCACGCTTGGGTGACCGTGATCCACGCGTCGAGCAGCAGGTCCCCGGGCGTGGGCGTGTAGAGCACGTCGGCGCCGGTCGCGAGCCCGGCCGTGTTGTA
>JBEKMM010000051.1:0-4069 GCA_050008515.1 Candidatus Limnocylindrales bacterium | reverse complement strand
TCACCCCGGCCGCGTTCGTCACGCTGCTGGACTTCGCCTACCTCGCGGTCCACAACGGGGACCTGGATTCACGCGACAACATCGGCCTGCGCGCCCTGTACGACTGGACCCGCGAGGGCGTCGCGTTCCCGGCCCTGCAGCGCTGGATCACCACCGGCCACGATGCCGTGCTGCTCGGGGAGATGGGCTGGGACCGCGCCGTGCCGCCCGGCACCAAGCTCCGCGAGCGCCGCGGCGAGCTGGTGCGTATGAGCCGTGACGCCCGCGACCAACTGACCAGCGCGAACCTGCGGCTGGTGGTCTCGGTCGCCAAGAAGTACAGGGGCCGCGGGATGAGTTTCCTGGACCTCACCCAGGAGGGCAACATCGGCCTCATCCGGGCGGTCGAAAAGTTCGACTACGAGCGGGGCTACAAGTTCTCCACCTATGCCCACTGGTGGATCCGCCAGGCGATCACAAGGGCGATCGCCGACCAGGCCCGCACCATCCGCATCCCGGTTCACATGGTGGAGACGATCAACCGCCTCCACCGCGTCTCGCGCTCTCTCCTCCAGGAGCTGGGCCGCGAGCCGACGGTGGAGGAGATCGCCGCGGCGATGTCGCGCGGCCAGGAGGTCGTGGTCACCCCCGAGAAGGTCCGCGAGACCATCAAGGTCTCCCAGGAGCCGATCTCGCTCGAGACCCCGATCGGCGAGGAGGAGGACTCCCGCCTCGGCGACTTCATCGCGGACCGGGGGGCGCTGGCCCCGGCCGAGGCCGCCTCGTACCAGCTCCTTAAGGAGCAGGTGGAGGCCGTGCTGGACTCGTTGACCGATCGAGAGCGGCGGGTTCTCCAGCTCCGCTTCGGGAAGAGGTCGGCAAGGAGTTCAACTTGACGCGCGAGCGGATCCGCCAGATCGAGGCGAAGGCCCTCCGTAAGCTGCGCCACCCAAGCCGTTCGCGCAAGCTGCGCGACTACCTGGAGTAGAGCCGCAGGGCAGGGGCACCGTTGTTCAGTGGCGCTGGTCTGCGCGCGATCCGTTGGCTCAGCTGCGATCAGTCGTGTGCAGACACGATGACCTGATCGTGGACGGTGTCGCACGGGACCCGACCTTGAAGCCGCCCGGCACGAGGCCTAGCCGAGGACGACTCGGACATGGTGCGTGGCGCCGTCGTCGGCCAGCGGGATCGCGGCGCCGCCGCCCGTCAGCGCCTGTCCGTCGAGCTCCGACGATGCCACCCCGCGACTGACCCCATGCGGGTTCTCGACGACGATCAGGTACCTGGCGGAGTGATAGCGGAAGTCGATCTCGTAGCGCGGCCAGGCGCGGGGGATGCAGGGGTCGAGCAGGAGCGTCGTCCCGCGCAAACGGAATCCAAGGATCCACTCGACGCCGGCCTGGTACATCCAGCCCGCCGACCCGGTATACCAGGTCCAACCGCCGCGGCCGACGTGCGGCGGTTCGGTATAGACGTCGGCCGCCATGACGTACGGCTCCACCTTGTAGCGATGGACCCCGGCCCGGGTGCTGGCATGGTTGATGGGGTTCAGGATGGAGAACAGCTCACCCGCCTTGTCGCCATCACCCAGCGCGGCGAAGGCGAGGACCGACCAGATGGCTCCGTGGGTGTACTGGCCGCCGTTCTCCCGGATGCCCGGCAGATACCCCTTGACGTATCCCGGATCGACATCGGAATGGTCGAACGGCGGGGTGAACAGCAGGACGAGACCGTCACCGCGTCGGACGAGGTACTCCTCCACCGCGGCCATCGCCCGCTCCGCGTGGGGGGGATTGGCGGCTCCCGACAGGACGCTCCACGATTGGGCGATCGAGTCGATCCGGCACTCGGCGTTGCTGGCGGAGCCGAGCGGGGTGCCATCGTCGAAGTAGGCTCGTCGGTACCAGTCGCCATCCCAGCCGTGGCGCTCGAGCGCCCGCCGGAGCGACTTCATGTGAGCTCGCCAGCGCTCCGCGCGAGGACGCTGACCGCGGGCCTCCGCGATCGGCGCGAAGGCGGCCAGGACGGTGTGCAGGAACCAGCCCAGCCAAACGCTCTCGCCCCGGCCCTCATTACCCACCCGGTTCATGCCGTCGTTCCAGTCGCCCGTCCCGATGAGCGGCAGCCCGTGGGCGCCCACCGCCAGGCTCCGGTCCAGAGCCGCCACACAGTGGTCGAACAGCGAAGCCGACTCCGGTGAGCGCTCCGGCTGGAAGTAGGCGTCCGTCTGGTCCGGCTGCAGTGCCGGTCCCTCGAGGTATGGGACGGTCTCGTCCAGGACCGCCGCGTCGCCCGTGACCGCGAGGTAGCGATCGACCGCGTACGGCAGCCAGAGGCGATCGTCCGAGATCCGGGTTCGGACGCCTCGACCCGACGGCGGATGCCACCAGTGCTGGACGTCTCCCTCAGCGAACTGATGTGCTGCGGCCCTCAGGAGATGTTCCCGGGCGAGCTCGCGCTTCGGGGTCACCAGGGCGATGACGTCCTGGAGCTGGTCGCGGAACCCGTAGGCGCCGCCTGCCTGGTAGAACGCCGTCCTCGCCCACAGCCGGCACGCGAGCGTCTGGTAGATGAGCCAGCGGTTGAGCATGATGTCCATCGAGCGGTCGGGTGTCCGCACCTGGACAGTGCCCTGAGTCTCGTCCCAGTGGCTCGCCACGCCGCGCAGGGTCGCCTCGTGGTCCGCCGTTCGCCCGCGCCGGATCAGGTCGGCCGCCGCCGTGGCCCCGTCCGCCTCGCCGAGCAGCACGAGGACCTGGGTCCGCGCTCCATCGGCGAGCTCGAAGCTCGTCTGCAGGGCGGCGCACGGATCCATGCCGGCGCCGGCAGCTCCCTGCAGCCGGTATCCGCGGCCCAGGCCGGCGGGCCGGTCCGGAGCGCCATTGCGGCCGAGGAATTCGGTCCGATCGGCCGTCCACGCCGTCTGCCGCCCGCCGAGGTCGAGGAAGGCGATCCGGCCGGCGAATTCGGTGTTCCACGGGTTTCGTACGAGGAGCGCCTGCGTCTCCGGCTCCAGTGCCGTGACGATCCGGGGGGCGCTGGCCCCGCGCGAGGTGCCCAGCGCCCATTCGGCATAGGCGGTCACGGACACGCGCCTCGAGCGCCCGGATCGGTTCTCGATCGTCAGCACCGAGATCTTCAGGGGGTCGTCGAGCAGGACGAACTGGACGAGGTTGAGCTCGATGCCGTCGTGCAGGTGCTCGAACCGGCTGTATCCGGCACCGTGACGGGCGACGTACGTGGATTCCTCGCAACGGATGGGCTGGGCCGTTGGACCCCACAACTCGCCGCTGTCGTCATCCCGGACGTAGATCGCCTCGCTCACCGGGTCGCTGACGGGATCGTTGGACCATGGAGTGAGCTGGTTCTCGCGGCTGTTCCCGGACCACGTATAACCCGACCCGGACTCGGAGACCTGGAACCCGAACGACGCGTTGGCGATCACGTTCAACCAGGGCGCCGGGGTGGATTGTCCCGGGCCGAGGATGGTGACGTACTCACGCCCGCCATCGGCAAAACCACCGAGCCCGTTGAAGAACTCCAGGTCCGGACGCGGCGCGGCCACCTCGCTCCTGGTCTGGCTCGAACCGGGCGGCGCTGCGGGCGGAGCGATCCTCTCGGGACGCTCCAGGCGGATGACCTGATCGGCAAGAGTGCCTCGGCGGCTCAGCAGGACGGCCCGGGCGGCCGTCTGGAGGAGCGTGCGGTCCTCGGTGGAGAGCTGGTCGCCGCGCAGGATGTACACCCCGCCGTGGCCCGCATGGCCTTCGTGGACCAGGGTGGACTGGCTCGTGCGGACCAGGGTCTCGAGCGAATCGTGGAGATCCTGGGCGTAGGTGGCGCCATGCTCGTTGAGGATCACGAGGTCAACGTCGATGAGCTTCAGCCGCCAGTACTCATGCGCGCGGAGCAGCTGCCGAACGATGTCGATCTCCTCGGCTTCGTCGATCCGCACCAAGACGATGGGCAGGTCGCCCGAGATGCCGTGGGCCCACAGGCCGGGTGCTCCCCGCTCGTTGCGGGCCAGCAGGCCTGTCACCGGCCGCAGCGACGGATCGGAGTAGAGGATCCCGTTGGCCAGGCGCTGGAA
>JBEKMM010000050.1:0-4078 GCA_050008515.1 Candidatus Limnocylindrales bacterium | reverse complement strand
CGTCTTTGGGCTGGATGTTTTCGGAGCAGATATTACACCGGTCTGTTTTCTGGCGCCCCCCCCTTTTTCCCCGGGCTGGTACTAGCGCAAGACAGCAAGAAGCACAAGGGCTATCTTTGTGTCAGTCCGAGTGCCAGTAGTTCTGGGCTTATGTCTGCAGGTGGATTCTGCAGCGCGTAGGTAAGTGGGGGTGCCGATTTGAGAGGGGGTTGACGGACAGGCGGAGGGGGGGGTAGGCTCTCCCCCGATGGGTAACGAGCAAAACATGATCGACGCCGCGACTCAGATGGCGCGACTCAGATGGCTGCGAAGCGCGGGCCGTACTACGTGAAGTACCTCTATAACTCTCGGGAGGGCTTTCTGAGGGAAGCCGCCCGGCTCGAGGTGGAGATCATTCGACTACAGGAGGAAGAGGACCTTGCCAACCAAGACACTTGACATGCGGGCAGAGCACGTCTGCAAGCTCGTGACCCGCCACCGGAAAGGTTCACCGGTGCAGTCCCGCTTCGAGTGCAGCTGTGGCGCGCGCGGTGACTGGCACAGCATGAACATCGACGGGAGGTGTGCCAGCCAGTATGAGGGGCACATCGCCGATGTCCTCAACCCCCAGCCGGCGAAGGTCCCGAGGGCTCCGCGTGTGCTACAGCCATGTGGGACCTGGCAGGCATTCGACAGGCACAAGCGGCGTGGGGAGAAACCGTGCGACGCGTGTGCCCAGGCTCACTACTCGCGCCATGCGGTCGAGTACATGACCTCGAAGATGGACCCCGCCAGCGCGGACGCCTACGGCAAACTGCTTCGCGAGTAGGTGACCATCGCCCGCCACGCCGGCGCCTGGCTGATCGTCGGCACGCTCGTGTACGCGCTCTGCGTCATCTCGCCGGCCTGGCCCGCCGTCGTCGTCGGCATCGTGGGCGGCTTCCTCTTCGCCGTGGCCGAGCTTGACGAGCTCGCCGGATGGTGGCGGGCGCGCTCGCACGACCGCAAGACGCAGGCACGCATCGACGGGGCGCTACTATTCGCCCAGAAGGCCAAGACCGAGTCGAGAGGATAGGACCGTGACATTCGCTGAGCTGCTGCACGGCATCGTCAAGTACGGGGACTTCAAGGGAGGCTTCGACCTCGAGGACGCTCACAAGGCCATCGACGCCCAGTTCGCCACGCCCGAGACCGGCCCTGCCCCGGAAGTGGGCATCGACGCCGGTGACTCGTCCCCGGCGGAGCCAGAATCTCCCGCGGGGGGGACCGACGTTGTGACGACTTCCGAAACCCCCGCGGGGGGCACGGTCACAGAGACGGTCTAGATGAACCTCAACCTGGGCGGAGTGCTGAGCGCGGCGGTGCTCTGCCCGGTCGTGGTCGTGATCCTCGTACTGCTCAAGGTCATCTAGGAACGTGCCGATACTCAAGGCATGACAACTCACGAGCTGGACCAGCTG
Organism: Candidatus Limnocylindrales bacterium; assembly: GCA_050008515.1. Taxonomy (GTDB): domain Bacteria; phylum Chloroflexota; class Limnocylindria; order Limnocylindrales; family CSP1-4; genus Fen-1039. Next base: position 2,639 of record JBEKMM010000050.1, on the reverse strand, counting down.
ATCGCCTCCGTGGACCTCGAGCCCCTCGAGCGTCGGGAGGAGACGGAGCCGGAACTGATAGAACGAGCTCTCCGGGCCATCGGCCACGAGAGGCGCCTCTCGACCTACAAGGGACAGCGCAGGAGCTGGCAGGGCTGATCTAGCTGCGCTCGTTGGTGCGCTTGTCGTCCTGGTCTTCGAGGCGCTTGAGCCGGCGCAGAGTGGCCGCCATGAACTCCTTCACGGCGCCGTGGAAGTCACCCTGCTGCCACGAGAGGCGGAGGATGCCGCCGAGGGTGAGCACGCCTATTCCCAGCACGGATCCAAGGATCGTTGCTTGCGCTGCGTTCATGCCCACCTCATAGCCGGATCGTAACAGAGGGCCGGGCCTGTCCCTCTCCCGGACAAAACCCGACCCCTGTGGTAATCTACTACTGAGCCTCTCTCCCGGGCGGCACGTCAACCGAACCCGTCACGGGAGGGAGAGAAGTGAAGAACAACGCAACGGCGGCAGCCCAGAAGTGGGCGAGCGCCATGGCCGGCGCGTCGGCGAGCTACACCGCCGGGGTGCAGGCAGTCACAGTAGCCCCGGGCCAGAAGGCCGCCGCGGCGCAGGCCAACTACCTCGCCGGCGTCCAGAACAAGGTCGGCGAGTGGGCGACCAACGTCGCCGCCGTCGGGCTCGGCGAGTGGCAGACCGCAGCCGTGAACAAGGGCGCGAGCCGCCTCGGTTCCGGTGCCACGGCCGCCCAGCCGAAGTTCCAGCAGTTCCTCACGGCCCTGTTGGCCTACGAGCAGAACCAGCTCGGCGCGCTCCCCCCGCGTGGCCCCAAGGGGTCGAACGACCAGCGCATGATCGCCTGGTCCCACGCCATGCAGCAGTTCAAGAAGCCGGCAGGCACCTGATCCTCTCTACGTCCAGAGCCGCTCTCCCCGACTGAGCACTTCCAGGGCTTAGAAAGGAGCTCTAATGGGTGCAGGTTTCGAGACCATCGCCGGTCACGCCACGGGCCAGACCGGCCTCACCACATTCGCCGCGGCCACGGTCGCAACAGGCGACTCGCTCACCGTGCGCAACTTCCCGGCGGCCAACCCTGCCTACCTCATGGCCATGATCTTCCAGGACGCCGAGACCGGTGTCGTGCGGCTGCGCTCCCCGCTGCTCCACGACAACGTCAAGGGCATCCACCTGACCTTGGCCGAGTCGCCCTCGCAATGGGGCTTCCCCTGCCCGGGCGTGCAGACGCTCAAGCCGCAGGACAGCCTCATCCTGGAGCAGTCCGGCATCGGCACGGACGTGTCGCAGTTCGGCATCTCGATCTACTACACGAACCTCCCCGGCTCGGCGGCGAGACTCCACAACTACGGCGACTTCAAGGGGATGATCAAGGACATCGTCACGGTGACGGTGCTCGCCATCTCGACGGGCTCGCCGACGGCCTGGACCGACACGGCCATCAACGTCACCGACAACCTGCTGCACGCCAACACGGACTACGCCGTGCTCGGCATGTACTCGAACGTCGCGACGGGCATCATCGCCCTCAAGGGCATCGACACCGGGAACCTCCGCATGGGGATGGGCGGCGGCATCAACACCTACGAGTCGTCCGAGTACTTCGTCAAGCTGTCGGAGCGCTCGGGCCTCCCGTGCATCCCGGTGTTCAACGCCGCCAACGCGCCGTCGACCTATGTGAGCGCGATCTCGGTGGCGTCGGTGTCCGCGGACAACGTCACGCTCGTGCTGGCGGAATGCGGGACCAACACGGGGCTGTGAGGCTCCCGTAGAAAGGGAGCGAGTCATGTCCTATTGGCAGGGCTACGACCCCGACAGCACCCACCCGTGGGCGGCACACTTCAAGACGAAGATCACGATCCCGGCCACGACGGGCACCTTGCAAGTCGTGACCGGGTTCGGGGTGGTGCTCGCCCTCGTCGTGGAGGAGCCGACCGGCGGCGCCGGGTCACGCTTCGAGCTATGGGACGGGAACGACACCGGGGGCGAGTACATCGGGCCGTTCACCCTCACGGCGGGCCAGAGCTTCGACAACACCTATCCCCCGGTGGGGCTGGTCTTCCGCAACGGCCTGTTCCTGAACGTCACGAGCGGGTCCGTGGCCGGGTCCGTGGAGATCGGCACGCTCGTGCCCTGGGCAATGCACGGCGGGAGCTGGGAGGCATGAGCACCCACGGCGGCACCGCGGGCGGGGCTCCCATCCTGCGCCACTTCCCGTTCGCGTACAACACGGCCGGGCTCGCGACCGGCGCCGACGTGCTCTACACGCCCACGCCCGGGGACCTGCTGCTCGACGGGTGGATCACGGTCACCCAAGCTTGGAACGCCTCCCCGGCGCTGGCGGACATCGTGACGGCCGCGGGCGGCTTCCTCAACTTCCTGGGGGCGCTCTACTCCGGCAACTGGTTCGACATGACCAAGGCCGGCGGCCCGCTCTCGGTGAACGTGCTCCCGTCGCTGCTCGCGGCGTCGGGGACGGTGGGCAACATCCGGGCCGTGCCCTACCCGTTCGCCGTGCACGACACCGTGGGTGTCGTCGTGTCCTCCACCGGGCAGGGCGGCGGGGGCTCGCCGGGCGCCACGGCCGGGACGGCGGTCCTCTACCTCGTGACCGCGACCCCGATCTGAGGAGGTCTGAGGAAAG
>JBEKMM010000005.1:0-139734 GCA_050008515.1 Candidatus Limnocylindrales bacterium | reverse complement strand
CCTTCACGGCTCAGTGGAACGAGGGCTCAACGCCCTTCCACTGGGTCAAGACCGCCGACCAGATCCTGGCCAAAGCAGTGCGCAAGCCGTCAACGATTGGCGAATCGGGACACTAGCGCCTGGGCTGAGGGTCCGTCGGAGGAACGACGACGATTCCTTCGTCGCAGCGGGTGCACTTGTAGATGACCGACCCCTTGCCCCACGTGCGTTCCGGATCGGTCTGTGCCGGATCGTGCTGGCGGCGCATCTCCACCCATTCGTCTCCATGCGGATGGAGGATGCGGAACTCGCGGTAGTCCATGGTGCCTCGGTTCGTTTCGGTGTTCGCTTTTCGGGAGCGTAGCGAAGGGCCTAAGGATTCCGGCGATCGGCCCGTCTCGTGAGCCGAGCTCGATCCGGCCCAAGCCGTCGCCTCGAGCCCACGCGCCCAGGTGGCGCCACGAGCGCCGGCCGTATCGCGGTGCGGCCGTACCGCGCGACCCGTGGGAGAATGGGAGCGGCCCATGGGTTGGGCGACCGAGCCTGGCGAAACGGCCAGTGGGGAGGTTCGCAGATGAGATTCGTGACTTTCCGATCCCTGGACGTATCGGCCTCCGATCCGGGCGGTGATCGTGTGGCGGTGGTGCTGGAGAGCGGCCGCCTGCTGCCCCTCGGCGTCCTCGCCGCCGCAGGCCAGGGCAACATCGCCGAGGAGATCGAGGGGCTGGACCTGGCCACCGTGATCGCCCTCGATCCCGAGTTCGGGGCCATCCGCGATGCGATCGCGAGGACCGAAGCCGGAGTCCTCGAGGGCCTGGCGATCGACCCGGCGACCGTCCGGCTGGCGGCCCCGATTCCCGCACCGGGCAAGGCCATCGGAGTCGGCTACAACTACCGGGACCACATCCGTGAGCAGGGCCTCGAGCGGCCGGAGCGGCCGGTGCTCTTCTCCATGTTCGGCAGCGCGGTGGCAGCAGACGGCGATCCGATCCGCAAGCCGGCCGGCACCCACGCGCTCGACCTCGAGGCGGGGCTGGCGGTCGTCATCGGGCGGCGGGCGAGCCGGGTCGCGGCCGCGGATGGCCTGAGCCACGTCGCGGGATACACGGTCGCGAACGACGTCACGGCGCGCGACTGGCAGGGCCAGGCGAAGGCTCTCCGGCCCGGCGAGAAGGGCGACGGTCAGTGGCTGCGGGCCAAGGGCTCGGACACGTTCCTGCCGCTCGGCCCCGTTCTCGTCACCGCCGATGAACTCGGCGACGGCCGCGGGCTGCGCGTCCGGAGCTGGCGGACGGCAGCGGCAGGGCCCGACGCGGACAATGCCTTCTTGATGCAGGACGGCAACACGTCGGAGCTGCTGTTCGGGGTCGCCGAGCTGATCTCGATCATCAGCCGGGAGGTGACGCTCAACCCCGGCGACGTCATCGTCACGGGCACGCCGAGCGGCGTGGGCGTCTTCCGCGAGCCGCAGATCTTCCTCGAGCCGGGCGATCTGGTTCGCGTCGAGGTCGAGCGGATTGGCGCGCTGACCAGCCCGGTCGTCGACGAGAACGGCGAAGCGCCGGCGGGGTCGCCTGCGGCCGGGTCGATGGCCATGCGAACAGCCGGCCAGGTGCCGCCGGTGTCGCCGGCCCATCCGCCGCGCTAGCGGGTCGGCCGGCGGGCCGCCGATCGTGAAGCCGGCCGCGCCGCCGCGGGTCGGCCGGCGATGCGTACCGCCGCAGCCGCCGAATCGGACCCGTGGCAGAATCTAGGCGTGCTCGGCCACCGGGGACCCGATGCGTTGTCACGGCCGAGCGGGAGGTCCGCCATGCGACTGGTGACGATCCGGCCCAGGGCCGGCAGCGAGGCCGGGGCGCCGGATCATCGGACACCTGACTATCGGGTGGCCGTGGCCCTGGACAGCGGCAGCTTCTTGCCCCTCAGCGCGCTCGCACACCTCACGCCGTCGTTCGACGCCAACTTCGGCCGCATGGAGCTGGCGGAGATAATCGCCCGCGACCCCGACTTCGCCAGGATTCGCGAAGCGCTCGCGCTCACGAAGCCCGGCCTGCTCGAAGCCGCCGCCATCTCACTCGCAGAAGTCCGCACGATGGCCCCGATCCCGCGGCCGGGCAAGGTCATCGGGGTCGGCTACAACTACCTCGACCACCTCCGCGAGCAGGGGCTCCAGCGGCCGGTCCGGCCCGTCCTCTTCTCGAAGTTCGCCAACGCCGTGACCCCGGACGGCGGTCCGATTCGACGCCCGGCCGGCACTCATGCCCTGGACCTGGAAGCCGAGCTGGCAGTCGTGATCGGGAGGCGCGCGAGCCGCGTCAAGCCGGACGACGGCCTGAGCCACGTCGCCGGGTACACGGTCGCGAACGACGTCACCGCCCGCGACTGGCAGGGTCAGGCGAAGGCACTCGGGTCGGGCGAGAAGGGCGACGGTCAGTGGCTTCGGGCCAAGGGCTCCGACACGTTCCTACCGCTCGGCCCCGTGCTGGTGACAGCCGACGAGCTGGGCGACGGTCGCGGCCTCCACGTCCGGAGCTGGCGCACGGCGGCCGCGGGCCCGGACGCCGGCGGCCCCTTCCAGATGCAGGACGGCAACACGGCCGACCTGCTGTTCGGCGTTGCCGAGCTCGTCTCGATCATCAGCCGGGAGGTCACGCTGGACCCCGGCGACGTCATCGTCACGGGCACACCCAACGGCGTCGGAGTCTTCCGCGAGCCGCAGGTATTCCTGGAGCCGGGCGATCTCGTTCGAGTCGAAATCGAACGGATCGGCGTCCTGACGAACCCGATCACCGACGAGGAGGGCAACGCGCCGACCGGGTCTCCGGCGGCGCGGTTCATGGCGGAGCGATCCACCGAATAGCCGATCCAACCGTCCGCCCGGAGACTCTCATGACCGAGTCGCATCAAGAGACCGAACCGGCCGCGGGAGCCTCGCCGCAGGGCGAGGCTTCCGGGGCGGCTACCAGAGCCGCCATCGCGTCGGCCACCTCGATCGACCTGCGGATCCCCAAGACGATGCGGGCACTCGTGAAGGCCAGACCCGAAGCCGGGGCCGAGCTGCGGGAGGTCCCCGTCCCTCGCCCCGGCCCCGGGGAGGTGCTGATCCGCCTCGAGGCCGTGTCGCTGTGCGGCACCGACCTGCACATCTACCGCTGGGACCCGTGGGCGCAGGGCCGCCTGGGCAAGTTCCTGCCGCGCATCTTCGGCCACGAGATGGCCGGCCGCGTCGTGGCCCACGGCCCGGGCACCGGCGCCGTCCCGCTGGGCACGCGCGTCGCCGCCGAGACCCACCTCGTCGACTGGACCTGCTACCAATGCCGGACCGGCCGCGAGCACGTCTGCGCCAACCTTCGAATCCTGGGCGTGGACGCCGACGGCGCCTTCGCCGAGTACATGTGCCTGCCCGAGCGCAACGCCTGGCCCTCTGAGGGTCTGGCCCCGGAGATCGCCGCGATCCAGGAGCCGATGGGCAACGCCGTCTTCGCCACCTTCGTGGAGGAGATCACGACCGCCTCGGTCGCGGTCCTGGGCTGCGGCCCGATCGGGCTGATGGCAGTGGCGATCTGCCGCTTCGCCGGGGCGGCGCGGGTCTTCGCCACGGACGTCATGCCGCACCGGCGCGAGATGGCGGCCCGCATGGGCGCCGATTGCGTGCTCGACGGCGCGGGCGACGTCGTGGCCGAGATTCGGCGCGAGACCGGCGGCACGGGCGTGGACGTCGTGCTGGAGATGAGCGGCGCCGAGGCGGCGATCCACCAGGCCTTCGAGATGACGACCAACGGCGGGCGCGTCTCGCTGCTGGGGCTGCCGTCGCGCCCGGTCACGATCGATCTCAACGACGCGATCATTTTCCGTGGGCTGCGCGTCTACGGCATCACCGGCCGCGAACTGTGGCGGACCTGGTACAAGACCGCGGCGCTGCTGCGCGAGGGTCTCGACGTCGCGCCGATCATCACCCACAAGCTGCCGCTGACCCGGTACGCCGAAGGCTTCGACCTGCTCGCCCAGGGGGTCGCCGGCAAGATCGTGCTGCTGCCGCAGGAAAGCTGAGCGGGCGAAGCGCCTGGAGGGCCCTCATGGCTTCCGAGTCGCCATCAAGTCTGGCAGAACTATGGCCCCTGGCTGGTGGCTCACGGCCCTGGCTCGTAGATCTGGTCCAGGCGGAAGTCGGGGGCGGCAGGATCTCGCGCGTCGGCCTTGAGGCTATAGACAAGCGGCCGGACGCTACGGGCCTAAACGTCAGCGGCCTCGATCAGGCCGCCTTCGAAACCCTGATCACTACCTACGGCGGCCAGTTCTCGGGCATCTACTTCTGGAAGTGCCCGCGCATCGAGGACCTCGGCCCCCTGGAGGATCTGCCGAACCTCAGGCACGTCGGCTTCTTCTGGAACCAGCGAACCAGCCGGCTCTGGGATCTCTCGCGAAACCCCTTGCTCCGCGGCATTCGATTCGAGGATTTCACCCGCCTCCATGATCTGGAGGATCTGCGCCGCGCGAGTTCGATTGAGGAACTGCGGTTCGGCAGCGCCGTGTGGACCAAGTCGGTCATCGCGTCGCTGAGCCCGCTCGAGTCGCTTCCCCAGCTGAGGTCGCTCAGCTTCGACGCCAAGACCATTGAGGACGGGCGTATCCAGCCGCTCGCCGAGCTTCAACAACTGCAATCCCTCAGATTCCCCTCCAATCAGTTCACCACTCGACAGGTCGCCTGGCTCCGCGCACGTCTCCCGGATCCCTTGCAGTCGACATCGCTTGAGCCCATTTGGGGTTTCAAGGAGCCAATCGGCGAGGGCGAGTATCCAAGGGATACGCTCGTCGTCGGGAAGCGCAAGCCGTGGCTGAACTCAACGCGAGACGCGGAGAAGATAGAGCGTTACGTTGACGAGTTCTGGAAGATGGTCGAGGAGTTCCGGCAGTACCCGGAAAGGCAGCCGGACTGACGAATAGCCAACCCGACTCAGCAGTTGATGTCAGCCACGCCTGGTGGGCGTAAGTGACGGCGAATCGGCGCAGTTGATGTCAGACACGCCTGGTGGGCGTAAATGACGGAGACGGGCCGGTCCCCAAAGCGGCGCTGGATAGCCGGCCTATGATGGCCCCGTCTGGGGTGCCGCACGGAGGCTGACGATGACGACCGAGGTGGTTGAACGATCGGGCGGAGGCGCGCTCGGACGGGCGTCGGCAAGCCACGGCGGAAGCACGCTCGATCGGTCGGAAGGACGGCAAGCTCGATGACGACCGAAGGCGCCGGCTCTGACCCGCTCGGCTTCCTGGCGGACGAGATCGAGGAGCTCAAGCGCCAGAACCTCTACCGCCCGATGCGGGTCCTGAGCTCGCCCCAGGCGGCCGAGGTCGTGGTCGACGGGGCGGAGCTGATCAGCCTCTCCTCGAACAACTACCTGGGCCTGGCCACTCACCCCAAGCTCAAGGAAGCGGCCATCGCCGCGACCCGCGACTTCGGGGCAGGGTCCGGCGCCGTCCGAACGATCGCCGGCAACATGACGATCCACGAGCGCCTCGAGACCGAGCTGGCCGCGTTCAAGCGCACCGAGGCGGTGCTGACCTTCCAGTCGGGCTTCACCGCCAATTCGGGCGTGATCCCGGTCGTGGCCGGCGAGCAGGACCTGATCGTGTCGGACGCGCTCAACCACGCCTCGATCATCGACGGTATGCGGATGAGCAAGGCGCCGCGGGTCGTCTTCCCGCACAAGGACGTGGCGGCGCTGCGCGAGCTGCTGCGCGAGGCCCGCGAAAAAGGGCGCGTCGACGTGGGAGGGGAACCGTACCGCCTCATCCTCGTGGTCACGGACGGCGTCTTCAGCATGGACGGCGACATCGCGCCACTCCCCGACATCGTGGCCGCGGCCGAGGAGTACGGAGCGGCGGTCATGGTCGACGACGCGCATGCCTCGGGCGTGCTCGGCCAGAACGGCCGCGGGACGGTGGACCACTTCGGCCTGCACGGCCGGGTCCACATCCAGGTCGGGACGCTGAGCAAGGCGCTGGGGGTGCTGGGCGGCTACGTCGCCGGCAGCCAGGCCCTTCGCGATACGCTCATCCAACGGGCCCGTCCGTTCCTCTTCTCCACTTCCCATCCGCCGGCCGTTGCGGCAGCGTGCGTGGCCGCAATCCACGTGCTCCTGGAGGAACCCGAGCTGATCGACCACCTGTGGGCCAACACGATCTACTTCAAGGGCGAGCTGCGCGGGCTCGGCTTCGACACGGGCGCCTCGGAGACGCCGATCACGCCGGTGATGATGGGCGACTCGGCTAGGGCGCAGCGGTTCAGCCAGCGCCTGTTCGAGGAAGGCGTCTTCGCCCAGGCGGTCGTCTATCCGACCGTCGCGCTCGACAAGGCCCGCATCCGAACGATCGTCACGGCGGAGCACACGACCGAACAGCTCGATCGGTGCCTGGCGGCCTTCGGGAAGGTGGGCCGCGAACTCGGCCTGATTGCCGGCTAGTGGAGAAGCGCGCTCCCCAGGACGGCCGGCGTCAGCCCGCCCAGGCGTTCGACGTCCCGCTCGACGCGCACCTCCATACCGACCTTTCGCCCGATTCGGCCGTGCCGCTGGAGCTCTACTGCGCCCAGGCAGCCGAGCGCGGAGTCCGCGAGATCGCCATCACGGATCACCTCGACTTCATGCCGGGGGCGCCGGCCTACCAGTACGCCTCGTACAGGCACCGCGAGAAGGTGGTCCGGGACGCCGCGGAACGGTGGGCCGGCAAGGTCACGATCCGATTCGGCGTGGAGCTGACGTACGAGAGCCGCTACGAGGACGAGATCCGCGAGCACCTCGGCACTCACTCGTACGACTACTCGATCGGCTCCGTCCACAACATGTCGGATGGGCCATACGCCCGGTCGCGGATCGCGTCGTTCGTGGCCGGCAAGACCCTCGCCGAAGCGGTGGCGCCGTACTTCGCCGAAGTCGCCGCCGCGATTCGGAGCGGCCTGTTCGACACCCTGGGCCACCTGGACATGATCAAGCGCTACCTCATCGCGTATTGGCCCGCGGCCGACTACGCGGCCATTCCCGAGGTCTACGAGCCGCTCCTGGTCGCGCTGGTGGAAAGCGGCACGACCCTCGAAGTGAACGCGTCGGGGCTGCGCCAGCAGACCGGCGAGACGTACCCGGCGCCGTGGGTCGTGGCCAGGTTCCGCGAGCTGGGCGGGCAGCGGGTCACAGTGGGATCGGATTCGCACCTGCCCAACTGCTTCGCGTTCGGGATCGAGGAGGCCTGCGAGATCGTGACTGCCGCGGGTTTCGATCGATTGGCGCTTCAGCGGGCCGTGGACCGCGGCGACCTGGTCCTACCCGAGCGGTTCCGCGGCCGAACTTCCGCGCGGGACTGACGCCTGGCCGACAGCGGCCGCCCGCCCGCCCGCTTACCCTTGCCCGATGGAGCTGATCGTCATCGGGGCAGGGCCCGCCTATACCGACCGTCGCGGAGCGGCCGCGTCGAGCTACCTCGTGCGCGCCGGTGAGGCGGCGCTCCTCCTGGAGCTGGGCCAGGGCGCGTTCCCGAACCTGGCGTCCACGCTCGAGCCGAGCGAGCTCGCCGCGGTCGTCGTCAGCCACCTCCACCCCGACCACTTCATCGATCTCGTCCCGTTGCGCCACTACCTGCGCTTCGAGTTCGACCCGCCCCGACGCGTACGGGTCATGGGCCCGGTGGGCCTCGGAGACAGGCTGGACGCGCTCCATGCCCAGGCCGGGTTCGCCGCGGCCTCACTGGACGTGGGGCCGCTGGCCGCGCTGCAGCGCGTCGGGCCGTTCGAGGTGGAGGCGCGCCTCGTCCATCACACCGAGGAGAGCTACGCGTTTCGGGTGTCCATCGCCGGCGCCGCGGGAGCGCCCTCCGGCCCGGGCCTCGTCTACTCCGGCGACTGCGGCCGTGCCGACGACCTGGTCCCGCTGATCCGCCCCGGCGACACGCTGCTCTCCGAGGCCTCATTCGGAGCCGGGCCGGTTCCCGCGGGCGCCGAGCATCTGACCGCCGCCGATGCCGGCCGGGCCGCGACCGCCGGCCAGGCCGCACGCCTCCTGCTGACCCACATCCAGATGGGCTACTCGCGCGCCGACGCGCTCGCCGTCGGCCAGGCCGCCTTCGCCGGCCCGATCCAGATCGTCACCGAGGGCGACCGCTTCGAGGTCTGAGGAGCGAGAGGTTCTCGTAGCTGACGCGGCCCCGGACGTCCCCGCCGAGCGCATGGTCGACCGCCCGCGCGCCATTTGCCCCAGTCCGGCAAGATTGACGGCGACGAACGGAAGGCCGGATCGGCATCGACTCCAATCGACTCCAAGGAGACCCCACCATGGCTGACAGCGGCACGACAGCTCGACCGGCGGGAGCCGCCAGCGGACCGCTATCGGCCGATGAGCTCCGATTGATCGACGCTTACTGGCGGGCGGCCAACTACCTGTCGGTCGGGCAGATCTACCTGCTCGACAACGCGCTGCTGCGGCGGCCCCTCGAGGCCGGCGACGTCAAGCCGAGGCTGCTCGGCCACTGGGGCACCACCCCGGGCCTCAACCTCATCTACGCCCACATGAACCGCGAGATCAAGGCCCGCGACCTCAACTGCATCTACATCATCGGCCCCGGGCACGGCGGCCCGGGCCTCGTCGCCAACACGTATCTCGAGGGCAGCTACACCGACTTCTACCCGAGCATCACGCGCGATGAAGACGGCATGCGCAAGCTCTTCCGCCAGTTCTCGTTCCCGGGCGGCATCCCCAGCCACGTCGCCCCGGAGACCCCCGGCTCGATCCACGAGGGCGGCGAGCTCGGCTACTCGCTCTCGCACGCGTACGGCGCCGCCTTCGACAACCCCGACCTCCTGGTGTGCTGCATCGTCGGCGATGGCGAGGCCGAGACCGGCCCGCTGGCGACCGGCTGGCACTCGAACAAGTTCCTCGACCCCAAGGGCGACGGCGCCGTCCTGCCGATCCTGCACCTCAACGGCTACAAGATCGCCAACCCCACCGTTCTGGCCCGCATCCCCGAGGGCGAGCTGCGCGACCTCATGGTCGGCTACGGGTACAACCCGTACTTCGTCACGGCCGACGACCCGGCCGTCGTGCATCAGGCGCTGGCTGCGACTCTCGACACCGTCCTCGACGAGATCTGCGAGATCCAGAAGGCCGCCCGATCGGGCAAGCCGAAGGGGCGGCCCGCCTGGCCGATGATCGTGCTTCGGACGCCCAAGGGCTGGACCGGGCCGAAGATGGTCGACGGCAAGCAGGTCGAGGGCACCTGGCGATCGCATCAGGTCCCGATTGACGCTGCCCGGACCAACCCGGCCCACCGAGCGCTGCTCGAGACCTGGCTGCGCAGCTACAAGCCCGAGGAGCTCTTCGACGAGAAGGGCAGGCTGCTGCCCGAGCTCGCGGCGCTGGCCCCGCACGGCAAGCGGCGAATGGGCGCCAACCCCCACGCCAACGGCGGCCTGCTGCTGCGCGAGCTGGTCCTGCCCGACTTCCGCGAGTACGCCGTCGACGTGCCCAAGCCGGGCAGCTCGACGAGCGAGGCGACGTATGTGGCCGGCACGTTCGTCCGCGACGTCATGGCCAAGAACCCCGACAACTTCCGGATGTTCGGGCCGGACGAGACGGCCTCGAACCGCTTCCAGGCGATCTTCGAGGTGACCGATCGAGCCTGGGATGCCGAGGTCATCCCCGGCGACGACCATCTCTCGACCGACGGCCGGGTCATGGAGGTCCTCTCCGAGCACCAGTGCGAGGGCTGGCTGGAGGGCTACCTGCTGACCGGCCGGCACGGCATGTTCAACTGCTACGAGGCCTTCATCCACATCATCGACTCGATGTTCAACCAGCACGCCAAGTGGCTGAAGGTGACGCGCGACATTCCGTGGCGCCGCCCGATCGCCTCGCTCAACTACGTGCTTTCGTCCCTCGTCTGGCGCCAGGACCACAACGGCTTCACCCACCAGGACCCGGGCTTCATCGACCACGTGGTCAACAAGAAGGCCGAGATCATCCGCGTCTACCTGCCGCCGGACGCGAACACGATGCTGTCGGTCACCGACCACTGCCTGCGCAGCCGCAACTACGTCAACGTCATCGTGGCCGGCAAGCAGCCCGCCCCGAACTGGCTGACTATGGAGGAGGCGATTCTCCACTGCACCCGCGGCATCGGCATCTGGGACTGGGCCAGCAACGACCAGGTCGGCGAACCCGATGTCGTGATGGCATGCTGCGGCGATATCCCCACGCTGGAGACCCTCGCCGCCGTCGACCTGATGCGCCAGCATCTGCCCGACGTGAAGATCCGGGTCGTCAACGTGGTCGACCTGATGCGCCTCCAGCCCGAGACCGAGCACCCGCACGGCATGACGGACCAGGAGTTCGACTCGCTCTTCACCGCCGACAAGCCGATCGTCTTCGCCTACCACGGCTACCCGTGGTTGATCCACCGCCTTACCTACCGCCGCCACGGCCACGACAACCTCCACGTCCGCGGCTACAAGGAAGAGGGCACGACCACCACTCCGTTCGACATGGTCATGCTCAACGACCTGGACCGCTTCCATCTCGTGATCGACGCGATCGACCGGATCCCCGGGCTGGCGCCGCGGGCCGGCCACGTTCGCCAGCTGATGCAGGACAAGCGCACCGAAGCCCGCGCCTACACCCGCGCCGAGGGCGAGGACGCGCCCGAGATCGCCGACTGGGTCTGGCCGTACTAGGACACTCGCAGAAGAGGGCGGCGGGGGCCGGGCGGGCGGCGCGCGGCGGGGGCCGGGCGGGGGCCGGGCGGCGGGGGTCGGGCGGCCGGCGCGCGGCGGGGGCCGGCGGGCGGCGTGTGCGGGCGGCGCGTGCGGGCAGCGCCGCCGTTTCCACTCAACGTCACCCCGAGTGACATTGTCCGAGCGACCGCCCCGGCGCAGCCAAGCGGCGGCCACCGAACGACCGCCGCCGAGCGTGAAACCGACGCCCCGACGCCTCGGCCGGGTGCCGCGAACCCATCTCGCGACCTCATACATTGCTTTGTGCCACCCACGGTGACGTTGAGCGATACCTGCGCCTGGGCGCGGCCTTCGCAGTTGCCGCGATGGGCCGCGCTACAGGTCGTCGATGGGCGTCGGGCCGTTGACCCAGTTCAGCTCGCTGTCCGCCATGAACTGAACGGGCCAGCTCACGTCCAGGGAGCCCCATTCCCGAAAACCTTTGACCATCTCGTAGAACCGTCCGATGTTCTCGCCGGAGGGGCCGGCGAGGAGATCGCCGATGGCGGTCATGAGGTCCGCCGGCTTGTCCGGAGCGTTCTCGAGGACCCGCGGGAACCACTTGTGGTACGGGTGGAGCAGCTCGTTGTGGGCGAGTATCAGCCGCCCACCGAACAGCACGAGCTTGTCGACGGAAACGCCGAGCAAGTACGGATTGTCGAGCTTGAGCGCCTCAGACGCATACCAGTTCCACGCTTCCAGCTGCGCGGCAAAGCGCACCATGCGCTCCGCTTTGGCCTCCAGGGGATATCGCGTGATCCTCGTCAGGGTTGCGTCGAGACCATCCAGCCGCGAGAACAGGACGCCCGCATCCTGGAACGCGAAGCGCGCGGGTTCGCTGCCCTTCTCGGCGAGCAGCTGCAAGAGGCCCGGGCTCAGGTACTTGCCGTCCACGTACCCCTCCGGGTAGGTGCACAGCTCGGAGCTGTAGAAGGCAAGCTGGCCAAGGAGGCTTCGCTGGGCGTGGCGTTCATCGGAGACGATGATCAGCAGGTCGATGTCGGACTCGGGGCGCTCGAAACCGTGCGCCACCGAGCCGCCCAGCAGCAACGCCTCCACTTCGCCATCGCTCTGGAAGTGCTCGACCACTCTCTGAATGGTCTCGGCGTGGTGGGCGTACAAGATTGGCCTCTGAGTTGGTAGTCGATGGGGCTTCGGACTGAGGCGCAGCATGGCAGATCCGGCACAGCAACCGATTGAAACGCCTCTCAGCCTCCGATCACGTGACTGCTTGCGTCTCGCTACCATTCGCTCATGAGCCCCGACCCAACCGCCAACCTGCGATCACAAGTACGCGAGGCCATCGAGGCCGCGTGGGAGCGCGCCCAGGCCGACCTGCCCGAACCCACCGAGCCGCACGACGCGCCCGTCACGATCGAGCGCCCGGCGGACCCGAGCTTCGGCGACTTCGCCAGCACCATCGCCCTGCGGCTGGCCAAGCCGTACCGGCGCGCGCCACTCCAGATCGCCCAGGCTATCGCCGCGCACGTCGCCACGACGGCCGCGGACCCGGCCTCGCCGATCGCCTCGGTGGAGGTGGCGCCGCCCGGTTTCCTCAATATCCGTCTCGCCGACCACGCCCTTGCCGCCACGGCGCAGCACATCCTCGCCAACCCCGCGACCTGGGGCCACGTCGCGGCGGCCCATCCGGAGCACATCAACGTCGAGTTCGTCTCGGCCAATCCGACCGGGCCCCTCCACATCGGCAACGCCCGCGGCGCCTTCACCGGGGACCTGCTGTGCCGCGTGCTGACCGCCGCCGGGCACAGGGTGGAGCGCGAGTATTACTTCAACGACTTCGGCAGCCAGGTCAAGAACCTCGGCGCGTCCGTGATGGCGATCCGCGAAGGCTGCGAGCTGCCGGAGGACGGCTACCACGGCGACTACGTCTACGACCTGGCGAGGGAGCTGCCGGCCGAGGTCCTGGCCGAGGCCGAGAAGTCGGACGAGGATCCCAGCTGGGCGGCCGGTCGATGGGCCTCCGAGCAGGTTCGAGCCGGCATCGAAGCCAGCCTCGAGCACCTCGGCTGCCATTTCGACGTCTGGCGATCGGAGAGCACGCTCCACAACGACGGCTGGGTCGCGAAGGCGATCGATCGGCTGCGGGCTGCCGGAGACGTCTACGAGGAGGACGGAGCGATCGTCTTCCGGTCGACGAAGTACGGCGACGACAAGGATCGGGTCATCCTGCGCTCCACCGACGACGCCGCCCCGACCTACTTCGCGGCCGACATCGGCTACATCGTCGAGAAGTTCAGCCGCGGCTACCAGCGCATTGTCTTCATCTGGGGCGAGGACCATCACGGCTACGTGGCCCGGGTCAAGGCCGCGGCTCAGTCGCTCGGCTTCGACCGCGACCACGTCCAGATGATCCTCACGGCCTGGGTCCGCTTCGTTCGGGACGGTAAGGAGGTCCCGATGTCGAAGCGCACCGGCGAGTTCATCACCCTCGACGAGCTGCTGGGCGAGATCGGCGTCGACGCCGCCCGCTGGTTCTTCGCCTCACGCGCCGCCTCGAGCGGGATCGACTTCGACATCGAGCTGGCCAAGAAGCAGTCGAACGAGAACCCGGTCTACTACGTCCAGTACGCCCACGCTCGAATCGCGTCGATCCTGCGCAAGGCCGAGGAGGCCGGCATGCAGCCGCCGGCAGCCGGTCATGGAGGCCTCGCCGCTCTGCTGGCCGGGATCCTCCCGGGCGCGCCCGAGGCGCTGCTGACCCGCCAGATCGTGCGCCTGCCCGAGGTCGTGGAGGATGCGGCCGCGAGCGAGGAGACGCACGGCATCACGGCCTACGCCACGGAGCTGGCGACCACGTTCCACGCCTTCTACCGCGACGCCCGCGTCGTGGACCCCGACGAACCCGAGCGATCGGCGGCGCGCCTCGCCCTGGTCGCGGCCGCGAAGACGACCCTCGCCAACGCCCTCGGCCTGCTCGGCATCTCCGCCCCCGAATCGATGTAGGGACGCGCGCGGCGGGTATCGCCGCAGGCTCGCGGCCCGCGCCGAATCGCCGCGCCTGCCCCTACTCCCCGGGTTTGCAGGTCGCGAAGGCTCCCAGGACGGTCCAGTCCGAGCCGATGATGATGTCCGCGTGGACGGCATCGCCGCACACGACCGACGGGCTGGAGAGCCCATCGAGCGTCTGGGTCGCGGCGGCGGCGAAGGCAGTGCGTCCCGCCGTGCTCCGCCACTGCGTGCGAAGGACCACGGCCCACGCTCCGCTCGGGCCTTCGTAGAGGCCGATCCGGTCGCCGGCCCACATCGAGGCGGCGGCGGCGGCGGCTTTCTTCTGAGCGGCCGTCGGGTGCTCGCCTTCGAGCCAGACCCGCAGCTGCAGCTCGCCCATGGTGTCCTGCATCGACAGCCTCCAGCCGGTGCCTGCCGGGGCGGGAACCACCTGGAGGGCCACGACCACCGGCTCGATGCCCTTCGTATAGAGATCCGGATGAAGGATCTGGGAGGTCGAGCTGGGCGGTTTGGCGTAGAGCTTGTCTACGGCGGCCCAGCCACCTCGGGAATAGACGCCCTGGATGAAGTCCAGCCCGTCCAGGTAGGGGAACATCAGGTCTTCGCGCAGGATCGCCGGTGCGTTGTTGAGCTGGTCGTTCTGGGCGCCGGATCCGGCGGAGAGGCTGACCGACAGCAGGTCCGCGACCGACATGTGGGCGGTGGCCCACTGCGTCATCGACAGCGTGGCGTCGCCCTCGGGCAGAGCGGTCCGGGCGAGATCGCGGTCGCCCTGATCGACCGTGTCGATGGCCAGCTTGTCGAGCCCGAAGTTCTGGTCCTGGAGGGCGTGGGTGAACTCATGCGAGAAGGTCAGCTGCTGCTCGGGGCCGATCGTGCCCGATTGGGAGAGCAGATACAGCTGCTTCGTGTCGGGGTCGTAGAAGCCGATCGCCTGACCGGAGTTCAGATCGAGCTCGAGCTGTTCGAGCGAAGCGCCCGTGGGCAGCAGGCCCAGGTGGGCGAAGAGCCGGCTCTGAGCGGCCATCGCCGTCTTGTCGACGCCGTTCTCGATCGCCCTGGTCATCCAGTCGCGAACCCCCTGTTCGTCGAGCAACGTCGGCGTGACGGGGGATTTGGGCATCAGCTGGCGCAGCTCCTCCACCTGCGATTCGATCTGAGCGTACGTGGCCTGATTGGCGGAGGAGTTGGGGGTGGCGCCGGGCGTGACGGAGGACGCCGGGCTTGCCACGCCCGTCGGCGAGGCGGACGCCGTCGGATTGGCGCTGGGTTGGAGCGTCGGGGCCGGTGTGATCGTGGTGGAACCGCAGGCCGCAGCGATTGCCGCCGCGACTAGCAGAAGCGAAAGGTCGAGGCGGAGATGTCGGCTGTGCATGGCGCAATTGTGCCAGGCGAAGCCGCCTCGGGCCCGTTGCCGCAGGGATCGATCCTGGATCTGCACCAGGCGCCCGTCCCACGGTGTGCGTTTCTTAACCTTCTGATCTATGCCGCTTTCATGGAGCCGGTTTAGATTCTGAGGCGGAACACTGGACGAGCCTCCTGAAGTTCCATCCTCCCTCCCTCCGACCGGAGGTGCCGATTGGGCAGGCGCCTCCGGTCCTCCTTTTGTGTAGGCCGGCGTGGAGGTCGACGCGCATCGCGGCCGGCGAGCGAGCGGGCGGGCGTGGCGCGCGGGGGGTGAGCCCCCGGTGAGCGGCCGATGATCGGCTTGTGCAAGAATCAGCTCATGGAACTCACCTGGTACGGGCGCACGTGCGTGCGCATGCGCAGCAAAGACGCGGTCGTGGTCGCCGACGCCTATCAGGCCATCGTCGGGCCGACCGGCCGCGGCATCACCGGCGACATCGTCACCTACAGCCATCCGGACGACGCCCCTCATCCCAAGGCGAAGGGCCGAGTCTCCCGGGACGGCTCGACGCTGCTGCCGGGCAGCCTCGAAGATTCGTTCTGCCTCGACGGGCCCGGCGAGTACGAGATCAAGGACGTCCTGATCACCGGCGTCAAGACGTTCCGTGACGAGCACAAGGGCAGCGAGCGGGGCCGCAACATCGCCTTCATCGTGGAGCTGGACGGCGTCCACGTCATCCACCTGGGCGACATCGGCCACCTCCTCACCGAGGACAAGCTGACCGACATCGGGCCGGTGGACGTGGCCTGCATCCCCGTCGGCGGCACGTTGTCCGCCACGAAGGCCGCCGAGCTGGTGGCCCAGCTGGACGCGAAGGTCGTCGTCCCGATGCTGGTCTGCGAGGACGCCGACTCGGACGAGGCCCTGGCCAAGTTCCTGCACGAGATGGGCGTCTCGACGGCGCCGGCGCCCCAATCGAAGCTGGCGCTCATGCCCTCGTCGCTGCCCGCGGAAGTGACGACGGTCCTGCTGGAGCAGCGCGGCAAGGTCTGACGGCAGGCAGCGAAGCCGACCCCAGAGCGGGCGGGCCGGCTCGGTCAGGCCCGCTCGAACACCGGCTGGCCGCGCTTGACGACGATGCGGGCGAGACGGGCGCCGAGCCAGTAAGGGATCTGCTCGACAGTGCGCACGTCCCAGACGACGAGGTCGGCCTGCTTGCCGGGCTCGATCGAGCCGATCGCGCCGTCCAGGCCGAGCGAATGGGCCGCGTTGATCGTCACCGCCACGAGCGCCTCGGCCGGCGTCAGGCCCATCTCCACGCAGGCGATCGACATCACCAGCGGCAGGCTCAGCGTGGGGCTCGTGCCCGGGTTCAGGTCCGAGGCGAGGGCCACGGGAATCCCCGCGTCAATGAAACGGCGGGCCGGGGCGAAGTGGTGCTTGCCCAGGAACCAGCTCGTGGCGGGTAGCAGCGTCGCGACCACGGGAGTGCCCGCTGCGGCGGCGCGCGCCAGCGCCGCGATCCCCTCCTCCGACGGCGCCGCGAGGTGATCGACAGACAGGCAGCCGCGCCCCGCGGGGTTGGCGGCGGCGGGAGTGCCGCGCCACGTGGTCGGGTCGACGGCGGCCGCGCGGGTCGCGGCGCCCGCGTCTGGGGCGGGGCCGGCCGGGTTCGCGGCCGCGGCCGGCGCGGTGGCCAGCTCGGCGCCCAGCTCGGCGGCCAGCTCGGCGCCGCCCGATGGCGCCAGCTCGTCGGCGTGGAGGCGGAGCCCCAGGCCGTGGCCGGCGGCGGCGCGCAGGATGCGGCGGCTCTGGTCGGCGGAGAAGACGCCCCGCTCGCAGAAGACGTCGCAGAAGCGGGCGATCCCCTGGCGGGCCACCGCCGGCAGCTGCTCGTCGATGACTGAGGCGACATAGGCATCTGTTCCGTTTGGGCCGGCGGCCGGCGCGCCGCGCTTGGCTGCGGGTGCGCCGCCCTTGGCCGCCTTGGCCGACGGCGCGCCCTCCGCGCCGCGGAACTCGGCGGGGACGGCGTGGGCGCCCAGGAACGTGGGCACCAGCTCGACGGGCCCATCACGACCCAGGCGGGCCGTCAGCTCGAGCAGCCGCAGCTCGCCGGTCACGTCCAGCGCATACCCGGACTTGGCCTCCGCCGTCGTCGTTCCGTTGGCGAGCATCTGGGCCAGGCGAGTCCGCCCGCCGGCCAGCAGCTCCTCGTCCGAGGCGGCGCGAGTCGCGGCCACCGTGGAGAGGATCCCGCCGCCCGCCGCCAGGACCTCGAGATAGCCGGCGCCGCCGGCGCGGAGCTGCCACTCGCCCTCGCGCGTACCGGCGAATAGCAGATGCGTGTGGGCGTCTACGAGGCCCGGCGTGATCAGCCCGCCACGGGCGTCGAGACGGCGAAACGCGTTGATGGGGAGCCCCACAGCCGCGATCTGGCGGTTGACCTCGTCGGCCGCGCCCACGGCCAGGATGCGTCCTTCCCAGCACGCGACGGCGAGCGCTCCGCCCGAGACCACGCCCGCCTCCCCCTGGCCGCCACCGCGCCGCAGGCCCCCGGCCAGCGTGGCGATCCCGCTCGCCCCTTCGACCAGCAGGCCGGTCACCGCCTCGCTCCGCCCGCGCCCTGCCGGCTCACAGCCCGCGAACCGCGTCGAGGCGCAGCTCGAGGGCCTGCATCGGCGAGAAGTCGCGAAGCTTCAGGAAGTCGGCCGCGCCGGCCAGCCGTTCGGCCGTGGATCGGCTCTGCGGAATGCCGGCGTGGTCGGCCACGTCCAGGAGCGAGGCCAGAGGCGCCAGGCCGATAAGCTCGGACTCGGCCGGGTCGACGGCATCTTCGGCAGCTTCCGCCCGAACCGCCTCCCAGACGAGCCATATCGGCGTCGTCCGGAAGTCGAGCAGATTCATCGACACCTGGGCCCGCCGGATCTCCTCGATCCAGAAGCCGTTCGCCTGGACCCGCGGCAGGCCGCCGCTCGATTCGCGAATCCGGCGCGCGATCCGCTTCGCCAGCTCCAGATCCTCGCTGGCGAGGTTGATGTTGTAGGCGATCAGGAACGGCCGCGCCCCAACCGCCACCGCCCCGGCGCTCGGGTGCATCTTCGCGGGCCCGAAGTCCGGCTCGCGGCCGAGCTCGCCGATCTGGCTCTTGAGCCCCTCGTACTGGCCGCGCCGCACGTCCGCCAGACGCACCCGAGTCGGAGCCGTGGCCGCCTCGCCGTAGAGGTAGACCGGCACCGAGAAGCGGCCGGCGACCCGCGACCCGAAGGCCCGCGCCAGCTCCACGCAATCGGACATCTTCGTGTCGCCCAGGGGGACGAACGGAACCACGTCCACGGCCCCGATGCGAGGGTGCTCGCCGGCGTGCGCCTCCATGTCGATCTCGGCGACGGCGACGGCAAAGGCGCGCTCGAGCGCCTCGAGGATCGGAGCGGCCTCCCCGGCGATCGTCAGGACGCTGCGGTTGTGGCTGACGTCGCTGGTGCGGTCGAGCAGGCAGGCGCCGGGCACGCTTTCGACCGCCGCGCACAGCTTGTCGACGACCTCGAGTCGCCGGCCTTCGCTGAAGTTGGGAACGGATTCGACGAGCTTGGTCACTCTGCCTCCGATCCAACAGTAACCGCCCACCCGTGTAGCCGATGCCTATCGTGGCACAGCTGGAATGAGACGGGTCGCCTAATGCCGGGCAAGGAAGCGCTGGCTACCATGCCGCGAGATATGGAAGTGGCATGTTAGGCGTAGCTCGACCTTCACTCTGGCGCCACGGCGACTTCCGCAAGCTCTGGACGGCCGCCACCGTCAGCGTCCTCGGCAGCCAGGTCACGCTCATCGCCCTGCCGTACATCGCGCTGAAGATGCTGAGCGCAACGGTCTTCCAGGTCTCGCTGCTCGCCGCCATCGAGATGCTCCCGTTCCTGCTGTTCACGCTTCCGGCGGGAGCGTGGCTCGATCGCGTCCGCAGGCGGCCGATCCTGGTCGCGGCGGATATCGGTCGGGGCGTGGCGCTGATGAGCATCCCCGTCGCCTACGTGGCCGGTGCGCTGACCCTGACGCAGCTGTTCGTCGTCGCTTTCATCACGGGTACCTTCACCGCCCTCTTCGACATCGCCGACCAGTCCTTCCTGCCCGACCTGCTCGAACGCGCGGACCTCGTCGAGGGCAACGCCCGCCTGCAGATCAGCTATTCGGCGGCGCAGATCGGCGGGCCGACGCTGGCAGGCAACATGATCGCGGTCGTGGCAGCGCCGATAGCCATCGTCGTCGACGCCCTGAGCTTCTTCATCTCGGGCGGCCTGATCAGCGCCATCAAGAAGCGCGAACCCAAGCCAGAGCGGGCCCTCGACGAGAACGGCCGGCCGACGTCGCTGCGGTCGGAGATCGCCATCGGGCTGCGGTACGTAGTGGGCGATCGCTACCTCCGCCCGATCGCCGGCTGCACCGGGACCTCGAACCTGTTCGGGGCGGCCCTCTTCGGCATCTTCCCGGTCCTGATCTGGCGGGAGCTCGATCTCCCGACGGCCTTCTACGGCACGGTCATGGGCCTGGCCAGCTTCGGGTTCCTGGCGGGGGCGGCGATGTCGAGTCGCCTGCCGCGCAGCATCGGGATCGGACCCACGATCGTGGTCTCGGCGGCGCTGAGCTCGCCGGCGTTCCTGCTGATGACGCTCACGCCGGCCTCGCTCGGGTGGGCGGCGATCACGCTCTTCGGCGGCTGGTTCGTGGTCGGCTTCACGCAGGTGATCTACAACGTGGCCCAGATCAGCCTTCGCCAATCGATCACCCCGCTGGCGATGCAGAGCCGCATGAACGCCACGATGCGCTTCATCGTCTGGGGCACGATCCCGATCGGGTCGCTGATGGGCGGCGTGATGGCGACCCTGCTGCCGGTCCGCGTGGCGTTGGTCATCGCGGCGCTGGGATCGTTCGCCTCGTCGCTGTGGGTGCTCTTCTCGCCGGTTCGCTCGTTGCGTGAGATGCCGGCGGAACCGGAGGCCGAGAATCCCGGCCTGGTCAAAGCGGCCTGAGGCGCCGGCGCGTCAGTCCCCGTCGAGCATCGGAATGCGGATCCCGCGCTCGCGCGCGACCTCGATGGCTCGCTCGTAGCCGGCGTCGGCGTGGCGGATCACGCCCATCCCCGGGTCCGTGGTGAGGACCCGCTCGAGCTTCCGCGCCGCGAGGTCCGTGCCGTCGGCGACGACCACCATGCCCGCATGCTGCGAGTACCCGATCCCCGTTCCGCCGCCGTGGTGGATGCTCACCCAGCTCGCGCCCGAGGCTGTGTTCACGAGAGCGTTGAGGAGCGGCCAGTCGGCGATCGCGTCGGAGCCGTCGCGCATCGACTCCGTCTCGCGGTTGGGCGACGCCACGGAGCCCGAGTCGAGGTGGTCGCGGCCGATGACGATCGGGGCGGAGACGGCGTCCGAGCGGACCAGCTCGTTGAACGCGGCCCCGGCCAGGGCGCGCTCCCCGTAGCCAAGCCAGCAGATCCGGGCCGGCAGGCCCTGGAAGGGCACGCGGGCCTCGGCCATCTCGATCCATCGCCGCAGCGATTCGTTCTCCGGGAACAGCTCCAGGATCGCCCGGTCCGTGGTCAGGATGTCCGCCGGATCGCCCGAGAGCGCGGCCCACCGGAAGGGACCCTTGCCCTCGCAGAAGAGCGGCCGGATGAACGCGGGCACGAAGCCGGGGATGTCGAAGGCGTCGGCGACGCCGGCGATCTGCGCCTGGGCGCGGATGTTGTTGCCGTAGTCGAAGGTGATCGCCCCCGCCTGCTGCAGCGCCAGCATCGCCCGGACGTGGTCGGCCATCGACGCCATGGCGCGGCGGACATACCCGTCGGGGTTCGAGCGTCGGAATTCGACCGCCTCCACGACGGAGACCCCCGCCGGCACGTAGCCGTTCAGCGCGTCGTGGGCGGAGGTCTGGTCCGTGACCGCGTCGAAGCGCTCGCCCCGCCGAACCAGCTCCGGCTCGATCTCGGCGGCGTTGCCGACCAGGGCGATGGATTCCGCCCGGCCTTCCGCGGCGGCCGCTCGCGCCCACGCGAGCCCCTCGTCGAGCGAGTCCGTGAGCCGATCCACGTACCCCATCTCGAGCCGTCGCGTGGCGCGGGCCACGTCCACTTCCACGACCAGCGCCACTCCCCCGTTCATCGTCACGGCCAGGGGCTGCGCCCCGCCCATGCCGCCCAGGCCGGCGGTTAGGGTCACCCGCCCGCGCAGCGACCCGCCGAAATGCTGGCGAGCCATCTCGGCGAACGTCTCGTAGGTGCCCTGCAGAATCCCCTGCGTCCCGATGTAGATCCACGACCCGGCCGTCATCTGGCCGTACATCGTCAGGCCGGCCCTCTCCAGCTCGCGGAATGTGTCCCAGTTCGCCCACTTGCCGACCAGGTTCGAATTCGCGATCAGGACGCGGGGCGCCCATTCGTTCGTGCGGAAGACGCCGACCGGCTTGCCCGACTGCACGAGCAGCGTCTCGTCGTCCTCGAGCCGGCGCAGCTCGCGCACTATCGCGTCGAAGGCGGCCCAGCTCCGTGCGGCCCGGCCCGTGCCCCCATAGACGACGAGGTCGTCCGGGCGCTCGGCTACCTCGGGGTCGAGGTTGTTCATGAGCATTCGAAGCGCGGCCTCCTGGGCCCAGCCCTTGCAGCTCCGCTCCGGCCCGCGTGGCGCGCGGACGGCTCGAGGTCCAGATTTGGCGGTGGCGCCGGTTGCGTTCGTCTGCATAGCCATCTCTAGTTGATCCCTTGAATAAGCTGCTTTCCGAGGCGTCGAGGGCCCAGGTCCACGATGGAGACGAGGAGGCCGTTGTCCAGGCTCAGGACGTACGCGTCCACACCGCCGGTGCATGTCGCCACGTCGACCTGCCAGTCGTTGATCGATTGCACGCCCGTGGAGCCGATGCCGTCGGCCTGCGAGCAGGTCGCCTTGAACCAGTCGTCGCGCCAGGCCGTGTAAAAGTCCTCACTCTGCGCGTCGGGCTTGAGCGCCGCGATGCTGACCTGGACGAAGTTGAGGTCCGTGATCGTCCCGATGTGGGCGACGTAGAAGCTGCTGAACGAACTCGCGTACTGGGAGTCGTCGAGAGCGGCGGACTCGACGAGCACGTCCTCGATCAGCGGGTTGCCGCCCACGATCGAGGGGATGTTGCTCATCAAGCTCGGATCGATGCGCAGGCCGTACGCCCCGGTCGTGCCGCCCGGCCACCCGGTCGGCTCGATCGGCACCTCGGTTCCCGTTGCCAGGCCGGGTCGGTCGGCCGAAGGCGTCGCGCTCTGGACCACGACGCTGTAGGTGCAGCCCGAGGCAGCGGCGGCCAGGACGGTCAGGGCAGCCACGGCCAGGAGGAAGGCCGCCCGGAGCCCGACGATCCGAACCCGCATCTACAGCTCCTTCCGCATGACCGGGTAGCGCTCGTCGTCCACGGCCAGGGCGAAGCCGGCCCGGAGCCAGAACCGCGGCCTGGCGGCGGGGGTCGCGTCGAGGACGGCCCGCGTTTCTGGATAGGCTTCCACCGCGGCGAAGCCACGACCGGCCAGGTCGGCGCAGACCTCCGCCACGAGACGGAGAGCGTGGCCACTCTTCCGAGAGGCCGGCGTGGTGGCGATGCAGGCGATCACCGCCGGCAGCGGGGCGTCGGGCAGCTGCGGGTACAGCTCGCGCGTTCGGAGCGCGCGCGGGTAGGCGGAGAGCGGCCCGAACTGGCAGTAGGCCACGGCGTCGCCGTCGACGAGCAGCAGCTTGGCGTAGCTGCCGAAGATGCCGAGCCCGCGACCGAGCAGCTGCAGCTTGCGGGGGGCCTGGGCCGCGATCGTCGGGCGGGCGGGGCGGCTCGGCGCGAACGGGTTGTCGGCCGGCGGGTCGGTCGACTCGTCGACGAAGGGGTTGCGGGCCGGCGCGGAGAAGGCCGGCGCGAACGGATTGGCCGAAGTCTTCGGCGGCGGGGCGAACGGGTTCGACTCGAACCTTCGCGGCGGGGCGAACGGGTTGCCCGAGCGTTCGGCCGAACCCGCGGTCGAGGCGGTCGAACCGGCGGTCGAAGCGGCACCCGCGGGCAGCCAGCTCGGCCGGCTCGCCTTCGCCCCCCGATCGACGTCCTCCCAGTAGTCGCAGGTGCGATGGTCGAACGAAGGATCGGCGCAGGGCGGGATCAGCCCGAAGCGAGCTTCGTCGGTGACGTCCACGATCTCGATCGTTGCCATGGCCCAACTGTACGCCAGGCGGGCGGATCGGCGGCGCCGGGGCGCGCGTTGAGGGGCGGGCGCGGGGCGCGGCCGTGCGGACCGGCGGCTAGACTCCGGTGATGACCGCCTCGACGCCAACAGCTTCCGGAGCCCCGGGCGCAGGGCCCCGCTGGCGGCGGGCGCTGACGCGCGGCATCACCCGCAACGTCGTCGCGCTCGGGCTGGTCAGCCTGTTCACGGACATCTCGAGCGAGATGCTCGTGTACCTCATCCCGCTCTTCCTCGCGAACGTGCTGCTGGCCCCGGCCGCGGCGATCGGGCTGATCGAGGGAGTGGCGGAGAGCACGGCCTCGATCCTCAAGCTGATCAGCGGCGCGGTGTCCGACCGCATCGGCCGCCGGCGCCTGCTGGTGGGGATCGGCTACGGGACGTCCGTCGCCGCCAAGGCGCTGTATCTCGTGGCGACGGCATGGCCCGTGGTGCTGGTCGGCCGCGTCGGGGACCGGTTCGGCAAGGGGATCAGGACCTCGCCGCGCGACGCCCTGATCGCCGACTCCACCGCTGCTGAGTACCGCGGCGTCGCATACGGCTTCCATCGAGCGATGGACACGACCGGCGCCTTCGCCGGCGTGCTGGTCGCGGCCGCGGTCATCTGGGCCATGGAGGGCGACGCGACCCGACTCACCGGCGACGCGTTCCGGGTCCTTGTGCTGCTGGCCCTGGTGCCGGGGCTCCTCGCGGTGGCGACGATCGTCGTCGGCGTTCGGGACGTCCGGCGGGCGCCGACTGCAGGCGGGGCCGCCGCCTTTGCCGCTTCGGGCGCGCCGGGCGCTTCGGCCGCGCCGGCCGCTTCGGCCGCCCCCGCACCAGTTGGCCTCGTCCGGCGAATCGTCGGTGGCACCTCCGAATGGCGCCGCTTCCCCCGCCCGTTCTGGCTCTTCATGCTGGCCAACGCGCTGTTCACCCTTGGCAACTCGAGCGACGCCTTCCTCGCCCTTCGATCGCAGAACCTGGGCCTCACGCTGCTGGCGCTACTGCTGACGATCGTCGCCTTCAACGCCACCAACGCCGTGGTGGCCTGGCCGGCCGGCGCGCTCTCGGATCGGATCGGGCGGCGCGGCTTGATCGCCCTCGCCTGGCTCGTGTACGCCGCCTGCTACGCCGGCTTCGCCATCGCCACGCAAGCCGTCTGGGTCGTGCCGCTGTGGGTCGCCTATGGCACTTACTACGCGCTGAGCGAGGGCGTCGGCAAGGCGCTGGTGGCCGACCTCGCCCCCACCGAGCTGCGCGCGACCGCCTTCGGCATCCTCAACGCCACCCAGGGCTTGATGATCCTGCCCGCCTCGGTGATCGCCGGCATCCTCTGGAGCGCGATCGCCCCGCCGGCCCCGTTCTGGTTCGGCTCCGCCTGCTCAGCCGCGGCCGTGGTGCTGCTGCTGGCCACGGTTCGGCCGAAGGCGACAGCGTAGGTTCGCACGGCACGACCGCCGCGGTCTGCATGCGACGGCGAGCGGGCCAGGGGAGACCTCGCTCTGGTAGAGTGCGGTGACCGCTGATCTGTCCAGGAGTGTGTGGATGACCATGCCGCTGTCCGCTACCGGCAAGCCTCGGGAAGGGCACGAACCTGAGCTGGATGTCGTCGTCCTCGGGGGAGGCGGGCACGTCGGATTGCCCTTGAGCCTGGCGTTCGCGAAGGCCGGGCTGCGGGTCGGCATCGTCGACATAGCGGAAGCCACGCTCGCCAGGATCGGTCGCGGAGAGATGCCGTTCATGGAGAACGGGGCCCAGGAACTCCTGGCCGAGCTGCTGCCCACGGGCCGGCTGGAGCTCAGCGCAAGCTCGGAGCTGCTCGAGCGGACGCACCAGGTGATCGTCGTCGTCGGCACGCCGATCGACGAGTTCCTGAACCCGTCCATGACCATCTTCGAGCGGACCGTCGATCAGATTGCGCAGCACCTGCAGCCGGGCACGCTCGTGATCCTGCGCAGCACGGTGTACCCGGGCACAAGCGAATACGTCGCCGGCGCATTCGCGGCCCGCGGCTGCAAGGTCGATGTCGCCTTTTGCCCGGAGCGGATAGCCGAGGGGCACGCGCTCGAGGAGCTGGCCACGCTGCCCCAGATCGTGGGCTCGGACGACGACGCCGCCGGCGATCGGGCCGAGGCGCTCTACTGCCGTCTCGCGTTCAGGGTCATCCGCACTTCGACCAGGGAGGCCGAGCTCGCCAAGCTCTTCACGAACGCCTGGCGGTACATGAAGTTCGCGGTGGCCAACCAGTTCTTCGAGATCGCCCATGCCGAGGGAGTCGACTACAGCCGTGTCCTCGACGCGATCCGGACCGACTACCCGCGCGCCGCCGATCTGCCCAAACCGGGTTTCGCGGCCGGCCCGTGCCTGCTCAAGGACACCATGCAGCTGGCGGCTTTCACCTCGGACCATTTCCCGCTCGGCCAGTCGGCCATGCAGGTCAACGAGGGGCTGCCCGCCTACATGGTCCACGCGATGGAGCGGCGCTACGGAAGCCTGCGCGGCAGAGCGGTGGGCGTGCTGGGCATGGCCTTCAAGTCCGAGTCCGACGACGTTCGTTCGTCGCTGAGCTACAAGCTGCGAAAGCTCCTGGTCTGGTCGGGCGCTCGAGTGCTTTGCACCGATCCTTACGTCAACGATCCGCGCCTCGTGCCCCTGGAGAAGGTCCTTGCCGAGACGGAGATCCTCGTGCTGGGCGCCCCGCATCGCGTCTATCGCGACCTGGACCTCACCGGGCGTGAGGTAGTCGACATCTGGGGCGCGCTCGGCAGCATCCGCCTGTAGCGCCCGCTTCATCGGAGGCAAAGTGAAGATCCTCGTCACCGGGGCGGCCGGGTTCATCTGCGGGTACCTCGTCCCCGAGCTGCTCGAGGCCGGCCATACCGTCGTCGGGCTGGACAACTTCAGCAAGTACGGCCCGACAGCCAAGAGCTACGACGGCCACCCGCGGTACCGCTTCGTGGAGGGCGACGCCAAGGACGAGGCGCTGGTCCGAGAGCTGGCCGCCGACTGCGACCAGGTCGTGGCCGCGGCGGCGATGATCGGCGGCATCAGCTACTTCCACGAGTTCGCCTTCGACCTGCTCGCCGAGAACGAGGCCATCCTCGCCTCGACCTTCCGCGGGGCGATCGAAGCCCACCGCAACGGCCATCTCGAACGCGTGACGGTGATCTCGTCCTCAATGGTCTTCGAATCGGCGACGGTCTTCCCCACGCCCGAGGGAGCGCAGCTGACCAGCCCGCCGCCCGTCTCCACCTACGGCTTCCAGAAGCTCGCGTCGGAGTACTTCGCCATGGGCGCCCTGGAGCAGTACCGCCTCCCGTCGACGATCGTGCGCCCCTTCAACTGCGTCGGCATCGGCGAGCGCCGTGCGCTCCGCGACTCCGACGTGATGTCGGGCAACGTCAAGCTGGCGATGAGCCACGTCGTGCCCGACCTGGTGGCCAAGGTGCTCAAGGGCCAGGACCCGCTCCACATCCTGGGCGAGGGCAACCAGGTTCGCCACTACACGTACGGCGGCGATCTCGCCCACGGCATCCGCCTCGCCGTCGAGAGCCCCAAGGCGATCAACGAGGACTTCAACCTATCGACGGCCCAGAGCACCACGGTGCTCGACCTCGCTCAGACGATCTGGCGCAAGATCAACGGCAACCGGCCGTTCCGATACGTGACGGATCCGCCCTTCGAGCACGACGTCCAGATGCGCGTCCCGGACGTCCGCAAGGCTCGAGAGGTGCTCGGCTTCGAGGCGACGACGAGCCTGGACACGATGCTCGACGAGGTGATCCCCTGGATCAAGGGCGAGTACGAGGCCGGGCGAATCTGATGGGCGGCGGAGCCCGATGAGTTGAGCATGGGCGGTCGGAGGCACGGTCGAGTCATTCGCGTAGTTGGGCTGCTCGTCAGCCTCGCGTCCCTCTGGCTCGTGCTCCGCTCCGTGGACCTGGGGGCCAGCGTCAAGCTGCTCGCCGGCGCAAACCCGATCCCGGTCGCGGCCTGCCTGGCGGTCGTGGCGACGCAGGTCACGCTGCGCTCGGTGCGCTGGCGCCTTCTCCTTCCCCCTCCGCCCGGCGGCGGCCGGATTCGACTCGGGCGGATCGCCCCGGTGCTGCTCGTGGGCTATCTCGGCAACGCCGTCCTCCCCGCCCGGCTGGGCGAGCCCATCCGGGCGTACCTCGTGGCCCGTCGCGAGAAGCTCGACGCGGCCGAGGCTTTCGGCTCGGTCGTCCTCGAGCGCATCGTCGACACGGCGACCCTGGCGGTCGTCGCCTTCGCGGCCGCGGCCCTCGTCAACGCCCCAGGCTGGATCGTGCAGTCGACGGCGCTCGTCGCGCTGGCCGCTACCGCTCTGACGGCGGCCCTGATCGTGGTCGGCTTTGGGCCACTGGTGCGGATACTGCGCGGACTGCTCGGCCATCTCCCCGGCGCCGCCCGGGCCGAGCCGATGCTGGTGCGTCTAGCCAACTTCGCCCGCGGCATCGACCGGCCCAGCCGCTCGCGAGCCGTCTTCATGGCCGTCGTGATCAGCGCGGCGTGCTGGATGCTCGATGCGACCACTTTCTGGCTCGCGGCGCGCGCGATCGGCATCTCGGTGAGCCCAGCGGCCGCGCTCCTCATTGGAGCGGTCACGGTGCTGGGGACCGCGCTTCCTTCGGCGCCCGGCTACGTGGGCACCTTCGAGCTGGCCGCGGCGACAACCGCCGGAGCTTTCGGTGTGGCGGCCGCCCCGGCGCTGGCGCTGGCGGTGGTTGCCCACGTCATGTCCGTGCTGCCCGTCGCGATCGCGGGAGCGGTCTCGCTGGCCGCCATGGACGTGGGCCTGGGCCGGCTGGCCGATGAGGCCTCCGGGCCGGATCGCCCGCTCGAACCGGCGGCCACCCCGCTATGAGGGCCGCCGTCAAGGCGCCCGAGCTGTCCGTCGTCATCCCCGTGTACAACGAGGGCGAGGCGGTCGCGCCGGTCCTCCGGGCGCTCGCCGCCGGCATCCACGAGCCGTGCGAGATCCTCGTCGTCTACGACTTCGACGAGGACACGACGGTACCGGTCGTGCGGGCCCTCCAGGCCGAGATACCCGAGCTCCGGCCGCTGCGCAACGAGCTCGGTCGGGGAGTCCTCAACGCCATGAAGGCGGGCCTCGCCGCCGCCCGCGCGCCTTACGTGCTGATCTCCATGGCCGACGGTTCCGATGAGCCCGAGGTGGTGGACGGCATGGTGGCGCTGGCCCGCGACGGCGCGGACGTCGTGGCCGCGAGCAGGTACATGCGCGGCGGCAGGCAGGTCGGCGGCCCACTGCTGAAGCGCCTGATGAGCCGTGCCGCCGGCCTCTCGCTGCACTGGCTCGCCAGGGTCCCGATCCACGACCCGACCAACAATTTCAAGCTCTACAGCCGCCGCTTCCTCGACACCGTCTCGATCGAGAGCACGGCGGGCTTCGAGCTCGCCCTGGAGCTCTCGGTCAAGGCGACCCTCGCCGGCCGCAGGCTGGCTGAGGTACCAACGACGTGGCGCGATCGGACCGCCGGCAAGAGCAACTTCAAGCTGCGCAAGTGGCTGCCCCACTACCTCCACTGGTACTTCGAGGCGCTGCGCGGGCAGTTCTCGAGGCTGATGGCGCCCTCGTCACCTGTATCGACCCTGGCGATCCTGGCCGGCGCGGTATACCTCTTCATCCTGCGAAGGCCGACCGGCCTTGCGTCCCCCGTGTTCTTCGCGGAGGACGGCACGATCTTCTTCAAGGATGCGATCGAGCGCGGCTGGGGAGCCGTGTTCGAGCCGTACAACGGCCAGTTCTTCCTGCTTCAGCGCGTCGTGGCCAGCCTGGCCGCGCCCCTGCCCATCTCCGTACAACCGGCCGTGTACGCCGCCGTAGCGGCGGCTGCCGCCGTCATCTCGTGCGGCTTCGTGCTCTCGTCCCGATGGCGGATCCCGGTTTCGCCGAACATGCGCGTCCTGTGCCTGCTGGCGCTCCTGTGCGCACCCGGGATCGGGGAGACCTACCTGGTGCTGGCCAATGCCCACTGGTGGATGGGCATCGGCCTGGTGCTGCTCGGTATGTTCTACGACCCGGTGAGCCGGAAGCTCAAGGCCGGGGAGGTCGCGTTCACCGCGCTGACCGCGCTGTCCGGGTTCGCGGCGCTCTACTGCCTCCCGAGCCTTGCGGTCCGAGCACTGCGAAACCGATCCCGGCATTCGGTCCTCCTCCTCGGAGTGGCGGTGGCCGGCGTTCTCGTCCAGGTCGGCTTCCTTCTCGCATCCAGCAGGCGCGGGAACATCGCCGGCATGGCCCAACCCGTGAGCGCGCTCCTGGTACTCATCAAGCGCGTACCTGCCATGGCCGCCCTGGGGCCCACGAACCTGGCGACCGCGTCCCCTCACCTGTTGGTGTGGTTCGTGGCGATAGTGCTTACTGCGGCGCTCGT
Source organism: Candidatus Limnocylindrales bacterium (assembly GCA_050008515.1). Classification (GTDB taxonomy): domain Bacteria; phylum Chloroflexota; class Limnocylindria; order Limnocylindrales; family CSP1-4; genus Fen-1039. The sequence continues at coordinate 110,056 of JBEKMM010000005.1, read as the reverse complement.
CGCCGTCTGGATCCGCCTTCCTCGACTCGAAGCGGCCGCGCTCCTGCTCACCCTCCTCGGGGGTTGGGTCCTAGCGCTGTGGGCCATGACCGGCATAGACCTCAGCATTCGGACGCTCCTCGGGCCCGGCGCCACACCCCGGTACTTCCTCGCCCCGATCGCCGTTCTCTACGTGGCGCTGCTCATCTCCCGGCCCGCGGGACAATTCACACGGGCCGCGGCCGGCCTGGCCTGCCTTCTCCTGGCAGGCGGCATCCTGAGCGGCTACCACCTCAGCCCGACAGCGGCGTCGGACTGGGCGCCGTTCGCCAGGTGCGTCGACCAGCGAACCACGACCTGCTCGATGGTCATACCGCCTGGCTGGCAGCTCGAGGTGAATCCGGCGGGTCGCTGACCGAGAGGTTGCCGCCGATTGCTGGCCAAGCGCATCCTGCAGCGGGGCAGCGGCCTGACCAGCTAGCTGGAGTTGCGGGCCCACTCAATCGAGTTGTTACGGGGTCGCTAGCCCATCTGACGTACCCGCCGTTCCCTCCCGCGCGACTGAGTTCCCAAAGGTTGCAGGATCGTTAACGTAGGTTCCACGCGGCAGGGGAAGGGCCGCGCCGAGGTCCCGTCCAATAGAGAGTCGCGCGGCCGGGGGACGGTCGTCGAAACTGCACGAGGTGCGCCATGAGGGCACTTGACGTCCGCGTCGAGGCTGCGCTCGCGAGCGTCGATGAGGACTGCCGCTGGGAGCTGATCGGCGGCATCGTCAGGGACTGTCCCGACGACGTGCTCCAGCTGTGCCTGCGGTTGCTCCGCGATGCCGCCGCCCACGAGCGAACCCTCGGAGCTGACGTCCTGGGCCGCCTCGTGGGGATCGATCCGGGCGCACGCCCCGCCGCACTGACGGCGCTGCTCGACGCGCTCTCCGTCGAAACCGATTCCTGCGCAGTGGCGTCGATCGTCGCTGCCCTGGGTCATATCGGCTCCGCGGACGCGCTCGGCCGAATCGTGCCCCTGGCCGGCAATTCCGACGCCGGCGTCCGACTCGCCGTCGCCTTCGCCGTCGCCACGCTGAGCCCCCAGCCGCTGAGCCGCGACGTGAGGTTCGCGCTGATCAAGCTCTCCGGTGACGCGGAGCCGGAGGTGCGCGACTGGGCCACGTTTGGGCTGGGCACGCTCTCGAGCGACGATGGCCCGGACGTTCGCGCGGCGTTGCTGGCTCGAACCGAGGACGCCTACCACACCACGCGCGCCGAGGCCCTGTTCGGCCTGGCGGTCCGGCGCGACCCGCGAGCGGTACCGCATCTCATCCGGGCCCTCGAGTCGCCGGCGGTCGTCGGGCTCGAGCTGGACGCCGCCGCCGAGGCCCGCGATCCGCGACTTCTGCCGGCCCTCTGGGCGCTGCAGCGGGCCGGCCTGGCCGACGCCGTGCGGATCCGCCGGGCGATCGATCGCTGCTCCGGCCAGGAACGGCCGGTCCTGCTGGCCTAGACGGCTCCGCGCGCAACTCCGCGACCCCTGGCGAGCCGACCGGGTGCGGGCGCGGCGGCTCGGGTGGGGCGCGCCGGGCGCTGGCGCCGCGGCTCGGGTATCCTGCCCAACGTTCCGCCCGCCGTCACCCGGCGGCCTCGCAACCCCAACCATTCGAGGGCCGCGTGCTCGCATTCATCGACACGATCGTCATCCCGTTTCTCGACCAGCTGTACGCCACCGTCGGCTATCTCGGCGTCGCCTTCGCCATGGTCATCGAATCGACGCTGCTACCGCTGCCGTCCGAGCTGATCCTGCCGTACGCCGGCTTTCTCGTGAGCGACCCGACCAAGATCGAGCCGCTGACCCACGGCCCGTGGAACTTCTGGGTGGTCGTGGTCATCGGGATCCTGGCCAACACGACCGGCTCTCTGTGCGGCTACGCGTTGGGCTCGAAGCTGGGCCGGCCCTTCCTCGATCGGTGGGGGAGGTTCCTTCTGATCCGCCCCCATGAGGTCGACCTGGCCGAGAGCTTCTTCGCCCGCTGGGGCTCGCCGACCGCCTTCATCAGCCGCCTGCTGCCGGGCGTTCGAAGCGTGATCAGCTTCATCGCCGGCGTGTCGCACATGCCCCTCGGTCGCTTCACCGTCTATTCGACCCTGGGCGCCATCCCGTGGACGATCGCCCTGGTCTACGCCGGCACGGTCCTGGGCGAGAACTGGAGGCAGATCCGCGAGACGCTCCGGCCCTTCGACACCCTCATCCTGGTCGCGTGCGTGCTCGCCGTCGTCGCCTTCGTGTGGTGGCGCCTGGGCCATCCCGGCTGGCGGCGGGCCGAGCAATAGGCCTAAGAAATCGCTCGGGCTGCGCCGAATCCGCCCCGGGATCGGCCGGGCACGGGAGCCGGGCGGGCGGCCGGCGTGCGCCATCGACCCATTCCGTGGCAGACTTGAACCGGCGTCCGGGGAAGACCGGGCTGTCGGCCATCAACGGCACGGAGCGCGTCCCCATGCTGAACGAACCGATTAGCACCGTCGCGGCGTGAGCAGCATCCGCGGCCGCGACCCATCGGGCGGCTCCATCCGAGATCGGGCCGCGCAGGGGCAGGCCGCCCAAGTGGGTCGACCGGCTGGTGCGCGCCGCATCTCCTGGATTCCCGGCTGGCTGCGCGCCATCCTCTTCTACCCGGCCACGCCCAGGCCGATGGCCCACCTGGACCCCCACCATGTCGCCGAGTCGTCCAGGCACATGGCGCGCCCCGCCGCGGGTTCCGTGGGCGGCGAGGGAGCGGCCCTGGCGACGGCGGCCGCTGAGCTGGGGCGACGATTCCTGCCCAAGGAACCCAGGCGGCGCGAGATGCTCGGAGTGCTGATGCTGCTGATGATCGCCTCGCTGATCTCGGTGACTGGGCCGATCGCCGGAGCCGGGGCGGCCAGCTCGACGCCCAACAACGAGATCGCCGCCAACGTCAACGCAGATCCCAGCCCGACTCCGACCGAGACGGTGAATCCGGAAGACACGGCCTCACCGGACATCACGCCGGCCCCGACGGCGACCCCAACGGCAAAGCCCAAGCCCAAGCCGGCGCCCGCCAAGAAGGCGACACCGAAGCCCGTGAAGGTTCGCAGCTTCGTGGCCCTGGGCGACTCGCTGACCGCGTGGCCGGACACGCCGTGGCCCACGCGGCTGGATGCCCAGGACACGGTCCTCAAGCTGCTCCACAACGCCGGCGTGCCCGGCAACACGACCGCCCAGATGCGGGCCCGGCTCGCCAGCGACGTGTACAACTACCATCCCGATGTGCTGTTCGTCCTGGGCGGCACGAACGACCTCGGGTACAACATCAAGGGCAGCGCCACGATCGCCAACCTGCGGGCCATCATCGTTGGAGCGAAGGCGCACAAGATCACGGTCATCCTGCTCCTTGTACCGCCCGACTCATGGACCTCTATGGCGCCCAAGATCAACTCTCTCAACGCGGCGATCATCAACCTGGCTAATTCCCAGAAGGTCAACTACGTGGACATCCACGCCCCCCTCGCGAACGGGAACGGTGTCTACTATCCGAAGTACACGACGGACGGCCTGCATTTCAGCGACCTCGGGGCCCAGGTGGTGGCGAACACGATCCGAGTTCGAATCAGGCGCCTGGGTCTGTAGCCTCGGCGAGGTCGGCCGGGGCCGGGGCGGGGGCGGGCCGGGGCACGCCGCTTCGGGCCACGGGTAGCACGGCCACGGCGATCAACGCAACGGCGAGCGCGCCCAGGCACGCGGCAACGGCGTACAGCCCGCGAATCGCCAGCAAGCCCGCCAGTTGACCCCCGACGCCCGCGCCCAGGATCGCGGCCAGGCTGCCGGCCACGCCGCTGAACATCCCCTGGGCCGTGGCGGCGGTCCCCTGCGGCGCCTGAAGCGAGACGAATGTCACGCCTCCGATCAGGATCAGGGCGTAGCCCGCGCCCTGCATGAGCGAGCAGGCAAGCAGCAGCGCCGGCGCCGTGAAGACGACGTTGGCGACCTCGCGAGCGCACGCGATCGCGGCCCCGACGACGATCAGGCGCTCGACCCCGTAGCGTCTGGCCAGCCAGGGGAACAGGAACATGACCGGGATCTCCATCGTGGCGGCGACGGCCCATGTCCAGCCGACCACACTGTCCGGCGCCCCGAGGTCCCGCAGGTAGATCGAGAAGAACGAGTTCTGGGCGGAGATGGCGGTCCACGCCACGGTCGAGCCGATGAGGAAGAGCGCGATCGGGCGATGGCGCAGGACCGTGCCCGGGGCCTTGCGGAGGCTCGGCGGGCGAACGGAATCCAGGCGCGGAGGAAGGGCGATGACGGAGGCGCCGACCAGGGCCAGGGCCGGAACCATGACCCAGAACATGGCGCTCATGCCGTTGCGGTCGACGAGCAGGCCCACGAGCGGGGCACAGACGATGAAGCTCGCGGAGCCGCAGGCTCGAATCCAGGCGTAGCGGGTCCGGTCGGCGCCGACCATCGACAGGACGCGGACGTCCATCATCGGGCTCGTGCCGGCCATGCCGATCGCCCATGTCGCCGCCGCGAGAACGATCAGCGGCGTGGCTCCGGCCGTGGCCAGGCCCAGCGCGCCGACCGTGGCGATCGCCGCCGCGAACGGGATGAGCAGCCGCGAGGCGGGAACGTGGTCGTGGATCGCGCCCCAGAACGGCGCCGCGACCACGACCATGGCCGAGGCGAAGGCCGCCAGCAGCCCGATCGCCGGCAGCGGGATGCCGAGGCTCTGGTAGTACTGCTGCAGGAACGGCGCGTATGCGCCGACGGCGGCGAACAGGATGACGTAGGCCGTCGCTGCTCGAAACACCCGGGTCAGGCCTCCATTCGGCCGATCGTGACGTTCCCCTTCCGCCAGTCTGCCACTCGGGGCCCGATGACGCAGAGGCCGTCCGCTTCGCCGGCGACTACTCGGGGCGGCGCGGGGTGTTTAGCCCCAGGGCGCCTCGCCGGGGTGGCGGAGGTGGCTGACGTCGTTGGCGAGGATCAGCTGGGCGCCGTCGGGCGTGTCGCCCCGCTCGTAGCGCAGCACGGTCAGGTTGGTACGGTCCTGGAGGAAGCGGCGGCGGTAGTCGCGCACGGGGATGCCCAGGGCGACGCACAGAAGGATGCGATTGAAGGTTCCGTGGCCGACGACGAGGACGCGACGCTCGCCCTCGGCTTCGGCCTGGGCTTCCGAAACGATAGCCCGCGAGCCGCCGGGGTCGGGCGAATGCCGGCCCTCTCGGGTGCCGGGCGCGGGGAAGGTGCCGGGCGTGCCTTCGGCCGCCGCCTCTTCGGCCGCCTCTTCGGCCGCGATCAAGTCGACCAGGAAGTTGAGGGCGCGGGCAGCCACGTCGTCACCGGATTCGCCGCCGGGTGCGTGAGTCTCTGCCGGATCGTGCTCCCAGCGCGCCCGCAGCTCCGGATCGTGGGCATCGATCTCGGCGTAGGTCAGGCTCTCCCATCGCCCGTAGTCGAGCTCGCGCAGCCGCTCGTCCACCTCGACCGGCCGGCCTCGCGCGATCGTCTGGGCGGTCTCGAGCGCGCGAAGCATCGGGCTGGCGATGATGCGATCGATCCGGACGCCCGACAGCCGCCGCGCCAGGGCCTCGGCCTCCTCCCGCCCTCGGGGCATCAGCGCCAGGTCGAGCTGTCCGCCGAGCATGACGTCACCTTCGGCAGCCTGACCGTGTCGGGTGAGGATCAGCGTGAGCATGGTCGGCCCCGCCTTCGGCCGCGGCCTAGAACAGGCCGACGATGTTGCCGTCGGAGTCGATGTCGATCGACTCGCCGGCGGGGTGCGAGGGCAGCCCCGGCATGGTGCGCATCTCCCCCAGGAGCGGGGTGACGAAGCCGGCCCCGGCCGAGAGTCGGACCTCGCGGATGGGGACGCGGAAGCCGGTCGGCCGGCCCTTGAGGTTCGGGTCGTGGCTGAGCGAGAGGTGGGTCTTGGCCATGCAAACCGGCAGGTTGCCGAAGCCCAGCTCCTCGTACAGCTTCAGAGCCTTGCTCGCCGCCGGCAGCTCGTCGACGCCGCGGGCGCCGTAGATCCGGACCGCGACGGTCTCGATCTTCTCGCGCAGCGGCAGGTCGTCGGGGTAGAGCAGCGTGAAGTCCGGTGCCCCTTCCTCCGCCGCCGACCAGACGGCCCGGGCCAGGTCCTCGGCCCCGGCCCCGCCCTCGGCGAAGTGGCGGCTCACCACCACGTCGCGCGAGCCGGCGGCCAGCGCCACTTCCCGGATCGCGGCCACCTCCGCTTCGGTGTCGCCGGGATAGTGGTTGACGGCCACCACCACGGGGACATGGAAGTGGCGCACGTTCTCGATCTGGGCGGCCAGGTTGGCCGAGCCCCTTCGAACGGCCTCCACGTTCTCCGCTTCGAGCGCCGGGTCGAGCGGCTTGCCGGCCACGATCCGGCCGACGCCGCCGTGCATCTTGAGGGCGCGGACCGTCGCGACCATGACCGCCGCGTCGGGGCGAAGGCCGCTCTGGCGGCACTTGATGTCGAAGAACTTCTCGGCGCCCATGTCCGCACCGAAGCCGGCTTCGGTGCAAGCGATCTCGCACGTGGCGAGCGCCAGGCGATCGGCCAGGACGCTGTTGTTGCCGTGGGCGATGTTGGCGAACGGCCCGCAGTGGACGAACGCGGGCCCGCCCTCCAGGGTCTGGAGCAGGTTCGGCTTGATCGCGTCGAGCAGCAGGACGGTCATCGCGCCGGCGCACTTGAGGTCCTCGGCAGTGATCATCCGACCGTCGAAGCTGGTGGCGACGACCATTCGGCCGAGCCGGCGGCGCAGGTCCTGTAGGTCGGACGCGAGCGCCAGCACCGCCATGACCTCGCTGGCGACGGTGATCTGCCATTCGGTCTCGCGCGGGTAGCCGTTCTCGCGCCCGCCGAGGCCGATGATCGCCTTTCGGACCGCCCGGTCGGAGATGTCGACGACGCGCGGCCAGAGCACGCCTAGCGGATCGATGCCGAGCGGGTTGTTGTGCGTCAGCGAGTTGTCGACGAAGGCGGCGAGCAGGTTGTGCGCCGCCCCGACGGCATGGTTGTCGCCGGTGAGGTGAAGGTTGAAGTCCTCCATCGGGATTACCTGGCTGTATCCGCCGCCGGCGGCCCCGCCCTTGATCCCGAACACTGGGCCGAGCGAAGGCTGGCGAATGCAGACCGCCGCCTTGTGGCCGATCCGGTTGAGCCCCTGGACCAGGCCGATGTTGGTGGTCGTCTTGCCCTCGCCCAGCGGAGTGGGCGTGATGGCCGTGACGACGACGTACTTGCCGTGCTTGCCCGACGCGGCCGCCTCAGCCTCCAGGCGCGTGATGCCGGCCAGGCTGATCTTGGCCTTGTACGGCCCGTACAGCTCGACCTCGTCATCGTGGAGGCCGAGCTCCCGCGCGAGCTCCATGATCGGCCGCAGGGTCACGGACCGGGCGATCTCGAGGCTGTTGGGCATGGGGCCGGCGGCGGTCATCGAGCGGCCGCCTTCGCCGCGGCCCCGGCGCGCCGCTCCGCCTGGTCCGTAGCCGCGCGCAGGAGATGCGCCAGCAGGAGCGCGTTCGTGAGCGGCCCGACGCCGCCGGGCACCGGGGTGATCGCGCCGACCACATCCTTCGCCGACTCGAAGTCAACGTCGCCGACGAGCCTGTCGCCCACCACGTTGATGCCCACGTCCACGACCACGACCCCCGGCGAGAGCATCTCGCCGGTGACCAGGCCCGGCCTGCCGGCCGCGACGACCAGGATCTCGGCGTCGCGGGTGTAGTGGCCCAGGTCGCGGGTCTTCGAGTGGAGGATGCCGACCGTGCCGTGCTCGCGCAGGAGCAGCAGCGCCGCGGGCTTGCCGACCACGTTCGACCGCCCGACGACGACCACGCGCTTGCCAGCGATCTCGATCCCCGAGCGCTTGAGGATCTCGACCGCGGCCTGGGCCGTCGCCGGCAGGAAGCCGTCGTAGCCGAGCGAGAGCAGGCCGGCGTTGTGGGGGTGGATGCCATCGATGTCCTTGGCCGGGTCGATCGAATCGATCACGGTCCGCAGCGGGATGTGGTCCGGGAGCGGCATCTGGACGATGATCCCGGCCACGGCCGGATCGGCGTTGAGGCGCTCGATCTCGTTGCAGAGCGCGTCCGGAGTCACGTCCGAGCCGATCTCCACCAGCCGCCCCTGGACGCCGACCTTCTCGCACGTCCGAAGGATCTGCTGCAGGTACACGGCCGAAGGCGCGTCCGCGCCGACCAGGACGACCGCGAGCGTCGGCGCGTAGCCCCAGCGCTCCTTGAACGCGGCGAAGTCGGCGGTCAGGCCGGCTCGAATCTCGGCCGCGATGGGGCTTCCAGCCAGCAGCCGCGGACCCGCCGACGCCGCGGTAGCGGTGGCGGTGGGCGTCCCGTCTCCGTGGACGCTCACGGCGCCTCGGCCTCCGGGTCCTGGGGCCCGCCCGACAGGACGATCTCGCGGGTCCGGGAGGCCAGCGCCGAGATGTCGTGGAGCGTCTCGTCGAGCTGGCGGCTCATCGCCTCGGAGTACTCCTCGTCGCCTGTGGACGGCAGGTTGATGCGGACGTTCTCGGCCGCTCCCCTGGCGCCCGCTTCGGCGAGCAGCGCCGCGACCAGCACGTCGCTCGAGGCGTTGACGTTGCTTCGCCCGGCGATCGCCTCCGCGATCTCGGCCAGCCGCAGGCACGCCCGAACGCAATCCCACGGCGCGTCCGACGCCACCCGCGCCGCCGCCCGGATTGCCGACCGCCGCGCCTCCCTCTGCTCGTGCGTGTCCCGCGGCAGCTTGAGCGCGGCGGAATAGCCCGCATAGGCTTCCGCGTCTCGATCGGAGAGAGCGAGCAACTCCGCCGCGAGCTCCTTGCCCGCGGCGTCGGCCCGGGCCAGCGTGGCCTCGTAGGCCGCGTACTTGGACCGACCCAGCGACAGGCCCGCGACCATGGATACCAGCGCCGCGCCCAGCGCCGCCGCCAGGGCCGAGGCCGCTCCTCCTCCGGGAACGGGTTCAGCCGAGGAGAGGCGCTCTACGAACTTGCCGACGGTCAGATCTGCGAGCGAGACGGACTTCTGCGGCTTCTCCATGGGCTGATTGTAGGGATTGGCGGGCCCGCGGCGTTCGATTGGATGGTCGCTGCCGTCGTCGCGCCCTGCGGGCTCCGGGCGCAAGGAGGGATCAAGCGCCCTCCCGGATCGGCCGAACGGGTCATGATCGACGACTCAGCCGCGAATCGCACCCCGTCTGGAGGCAGCCTTGGACCTCGCGACCGAACTCGTGAGAGCTGTGATGGCCGAGCTCCAGGCCCGCGACGCCGCCGATCGGGTGGACGGAACTCCACAGGGCGCCAGGCTGCGCGCGATCGCACCGGACGTGGGTCAGTTCCTGCTGACCCTGGCCGTTGCGACTCGTGCCGTGACAATCGTGGAAGTGGGCACGAGCAGCGGCTACTCCACGCTCTGGCTGGCCATGGCCGCGGCGAAGACCGCTGGCCGCGTGACCACCTTTGAGGTGGATCCCGCCAAGGTTGCGATCGCTCGCCGCACCTTCGCGGCCGCGGGAGTGGAGCCGTTCGTGGATCTGCGCGAGGGCGACGGCGGCGAGGGCCTGGCCGGCTTCGCCGGTCACGCGGATCTGGTCTTCATCGACGCCGAGAAGGACGACTACCTCCGCCTCCTCGGCCCCGCAATCGATGCCCTCCGCCAGGGCGGGCTGCTCGTCGCCGACAACCTCACCTCTCATGCCTCCGCCCTCGAGGAGTTCCGCGCTCGAGCCCTCGCCGATCCGCGGCTTTCGGGCCTCGTCGTTCCGATCGGCGGGGGCGAGCTCGTGGCGGTTCGACTCTGATCCCGGCTAGGCCAGGCCCACCTCGTCGTCCACCCCATCGACCGTCCAGCGGTGCGATCGGTGCGTGTAGCAGAGCGCCAGCTTGACCCCCGGCGTCTCGACTTCGAAGTAGGTGCGAGGGCCGACGGCGGCTCGATAGGCCGAGGTTTCGCTGCGCACCGCGGTCAGGCGCGTCACCGGCAGGCGGACGTCGCCCCAGGTGATCTCGCGCGGGGTTCCGTCCAGCCAGTCGGCTCGGACGTGGACGTTGACGGGTTCCATGCGGACGATGGCCATCGCGGACTCCTCTTCGCTTTGGCGGGCCGTCGTTCGCTCGCGGGCACTTGAGCGTAAGAACGGACGTTCTATTACATGCCTGAGACTACTCGAACAAACGTTCGGCGTCAAGAGCTTTCGTCTTGCGCGTCCAGTCACGCCGCGACAATGGCGGGCGGCTGTGCCAGCTAGCGTGTCACGCGAAAGCGGACGCCCGTTCGATTAGCGCCCGTCGCTGCCCCGCCGGCCCTATTCGATCTCGTCCTCGATCGGCGGGATCCCCACGCGGCCTTCGACCGCGGATGCCGGGTCGCGCTCGAACGGCGAGGGCATTGGACGATGGAGCAGGCTCCCGCGCGTCACGGCTCGATCGCCGAAGCGTCGGCGGACCGCATCGGTGGCGTCCACCACGCGCCGCTGCTTCTCGTCCACGATCTCGAACATGCTGGTCTGTTCGGGCTGGCCGAGCTGAGTCGCGGCGACTCCGAGCAGCCTGATCTTCTTGCCGCGCACCTCCGGCCGGGTGAGCTCGACCGCCGCCCGCCAGATCGTGTCGGTGAGGTCGGAAGGTTCCGGCAGCGACTTCTGGCGGGTGATCGTCCGGAACTGCGAGTCGCGGATCTTGACAGCCACCGTCCCCGCCCGAATCCCGGCCGCCCGAAGCCGAGCCGAGACGCCTTCCGTGAGCGCCAGCAGCGTCCGCTCGATCTCGGCGGCGTCGGTCACGTCGACCGCGAACGTCGTCTCGTGGCTGACAGATTTGGCGGCCTCTCCTCCCCCATGAACCGGCTCCGGATCGATGCCGAGCGCCCGATCGTGGAGCGTGGCGCCGTGCTCGCCGAGCGCGCGCGTGAGCGTCTCCACCGGCAGCGCCGCCAGCTCGCCTATCGTCGCAATGCCCAGGCCGTGCAGTCGATCGGCCGTTTTGGGCCCGATCCCCCACAGCCGCCGAATCTCCAGCGGGGCGAGGAAGGTGGCCTCGTCCCCAGGCTGAACCACGACCAGGCCGTCAGGCTTGCGCAGGTCGCTTGCCACTTTGGCGATGAGCTTGTTGGTCGCCACGCCGACCGAGACGGTGAGACCGACCGCATCGACGACCTCCGCCTTGATGCGGCGGGCGATCTCCGGCGCGGGTCCGAAGAGCCCCTCCGACCCGGCGACGTCGAGGAACGCCTCGTCGATCGAGACCTGCTCGACCACGGGCGTGAAGTGCCGCAGCACCGTCATGACTTCGCGGCTTACGCGCTGGTACTTGGCACCGTCCACGGGCACGAACACGCCCTGAGGGCAGAGCGAGAGCGCCGTCCGCAGCGGCATCGCCGAATGCACTCCGAACTTGCGGGCCTCGTAGCTGCACGTGCTTACGACGCCGCGGGACCGCGGGTCGCCGCCGACGATCACCGGCTTGCCGCGCAACTCCGGGCGGTCGCGCTGCTCCACGGCCGCGAAGAACGCGTCCAGGTCCACGTGGATGATGCACAGCCGGCCGCCGCTCATGGCCGAATGATGCCGCGGGCGGGCACGCCTGGCGAGAGGGCGAGCCAGGCCCTCCTTCCGGGCAATGCCGAGCCGTTCGCGGCGCGCCCACTGGGACAGGTAGTCCGACCTCTGGACAGCCGCGGCCGGCGACGCAACATGGGCCGATGAGATATCTGACGCTTCTTCGACTAGCCGGTATCTCCGCGGTACTGGCGCTGGCCGCAGCATGCGGCTCGTCCGCGAGCACAGGAGCGCCGACCGACACGCCCGCCGATACCTTCGCCGCCGCTACCGCGACGCCCGCCGCTTCGCCGACCGACACGCCCACTCCAACGCTCGCGACAGACCCCTCCGCGACGCTGTCGGCGACCGAGGCCGCGACGCCCACGACCGGCCCGGCGGCCACTCCGGCCCCCCGCGTCGCCTGGGTCCACGGCCAGACCGTGAAGCAGGACGTCCTCGTCGCGCCGGGCGTCGGCTGGGTCCTCACCAACAGCGGCCTGTGGCAGACCATCGATGACGGGTCTACCTGGGCGAACGCATACCCCCGCAGGCTGATCGCCAGCACGATCCGCGGTCTCGGCGCGCTGGATGCCAATCACGCGCTGCTCGCCGCCGTCGACGTCGGCCACTCGACCAGCACCTACTACATCTGGCGCACCAGCGATGGCGGCCAGACCTGGGCCTACACCGCCCTCACGCCGATCGCCCACGATGTGATGGCCTCGCCCTGCACCTCGGGGGATTTCTGCGGCGCCCCGGGCGACCCGGCGGCGACCTTCGACTACGTGGACGCGAACACCGCGTTCGTCTACATCTGGATGCGGACCGGGTTCGACGGCGTCAATACCTCCATCTTCGAGACGACCGACGGCGGACGCACGTGGTCGGCGCCCCTCGCCTATACGCCCCCGGATCCGGGCACGGGGTCGGGCGACGCCTATCGCGTGCAGTTCATGACGCCGAGCATCGGGGTCGCGGAGTATGACGACCAGATCTCAAGCACGATCACCGGCTGGGGCCACTGGACCCATCGGCACCTGCCGACGACCGACTACTCGGAGCCCGTGATCAGCTTCCTGGGCACGACCAAGTGGTATGGCGACCTGGGCCTTGACTACGGCACAGTTCAGTACAACTACACGGACTCGACCGACCAGGGCCATACCTGGACCAACTACACCTCGAGCGTCCCGGGCATCGCGAACCTGTCCAGCGCGCAGGTCCAGTTCCTCGGGCCGCTGGAATGGATCGGAACGGAGGGGACGGTCACCGGCAGCGGCGTGGGTCCGTCGCAGACGATCTACACGATCGACGGCGGCCACCATTGGGCCCTCGAGGGCGCCCAGCCCTTCAACGGCTCGATCGCCCACTTCGTCGACGCGACCCACGGCTGGACGGGCCCGAACGACCAGGTCCCCACCGCCAGGCTGTACTCCACGGCCGACGGCGGCCGGAGCTGGCGTCTGCTGACGCCCTAGGACCGGACCGGCCAGACGGGGACCGTCCCGGCAGGCGGGACTGCAAGCGTGGCCGCCACCCTCTCGGTCCCACCCGCCGGCACAGGGCCGGCCCCGCAATTGGCGGCGCCACGAGGCCCATACGATCGTGAGGGCCCGGCGCGCAGCTGCCGACGGCGGGCCGGGAGCGAATGGCGACGGGTCGGCGAGGATCGCCCGGGTTCAGCCCGGCAGAGGTCCGGATAGCTCGATCGGAGCCAGGGAGCAGCACGGAGGAGACAGGCATGAAACACCGGATTCCAGCGCTCGCGGCGGCCGTCGCGTTCCTGCTGACGATGACGGCCGGAACGGCTCTAGCCACGGTCCCGGGGACTCTCGATCAGGATCAGACCGCCACGACGGCGACCCTGCCGCCCCAGACGCTGCTCGCCCAAACCTTCACCGCCGGCCTGTCGGGAGCGTTGGACGCAGTCCAGGTCCACACCGCCCTGCAGGTGGTTCCGGCCGGGGTCGCGAAGCCGCACGCCGGCAGCATCACCATCCAGATCACGGGCACCGACGGCAGCGGCCTGCCGACGAGCACGATCCTGGCCAGCGAGACCCTGTCCAACCCGGCCGACGGTGATTGGAACTTGTTCGAGTTCTCGCCCGCCAATAGCGTTGTCGCGGGAACCAAGTACGCCATCCTGATTCAGGGGACGGGCGGCCTCGAGTGGGACGGCGCCTGCGCGGACAACTACGGTCCTGGAACCGCTCTCATCTTCGACACCACCTGGAAGACGATCGCGAATTGGAACGACCAGTACTGCGTGCAGGACTTCGCGTTCCGAACCTACGTCAATACGAACGCCACACCACCTCCGACCGGGACCGCCGTCTCCGGCCCGGCCGACAGCAAGGGCAATGGGGGCCTCCTGATCGTCTTCGCCGGCCTCGCCGGCGTCGCCGCGGCCGCCGCCTTCACCTCGATCAAGCGACGCCGCGTTATCGGGCGGTAGATCTCCCGGCCTCAAGCCGCGACATGTGCGAAACGGCGCCCGATCTGGGCGCCGTTTCTCGCTTCTAACGCGGCCAGGTGCCGCCCCGGGGCTCAGCCCTTGGGTTCGACGACGATCGTGACCTCGGGCGTCATGCCCGGGTAGACCTTGATCGCCACCTTGTACGTGCCCAGCGACTTGAGCGGGTCGGGCAGCTCCACCTTGTGGCGATCGACCGTGATGCCGCGGCGGGCCAGCGCGTCGGCGATGTCCTTGGCGGTGATCGAGCCGTACAGCTTCCCGCCCTCGCCCACCTTGACGCCCATCGTCAGGGTCGTGCTGGCGATGCGGGTGGCCGCGATGTCGGCGTCCTCGCGCTCGCGCTGCCGCTTCTCTTCGCGGTTGGCGATGTCGTGCTGCCAGGCGCGAAAGGCGCCGCCCGCTGCGGGGACTGCAAGCTTCCGAGGGATCAGGAAGTTCCGGGCATAGCCTTCGGCGACATCCTTCATCTCGCCGCTCTTGCCGAGCTTGTCGACGTCGGCGGTCAGGATGACCTTCACGCGAACGATTCCTCCTTAGAGATGAGCGATCGAACCTTCGGCCCGATCTCTGCTTTGGCGATCAGCCGGCCCGCCGAGTCGATTGCACCGGGCAGCCGACGAATGATCCTTCTTACGGGTGCGGGGGTGAACCGTCGCACCTGACCCATGTCTCGCCGGAAAGCCTCGCGGTCGATGGCGAGCTCTTCGAGCTTCTCCTCGAGGATCTCGTCGGGAATGCCGTCGAAGAATACTTCCACTGCCAGGATGACCACAGCCACATCGTCGAGCCCGCCCAGGACGGGTATGTCGTCCGGGATCAGGTCCCGACCCACGAGCACGTAGCCGGCAGCTCCGACGAGGACGACCTTGCGGCTGGCCGGGATCCGCGGGTCCATGACAAGCGCCCAGATGAGGCGCGCGTACATCGGCACGCGACTGGCGAGCGGCATGAAGGCGAGCAAGTTGAGAGCGCGCATCAGCCCGCCGTTGCGGCTGCGACGCCTCCTAGTGGCTGCGACTCGACCCATGCTCGCCATCAGTCCTCGGCCCCGCCGGGCAACCCAACTGGCGGGTCCGCTCCGGGGAATCGTGAGTCTATCAGGCGCGACCGTGGACAACGAGGCGGCGGGCGGCGCCCGCGGCTATCGGGCGTTGATCCAGAGCCATTCGCGGGCGCTCAGCCCGGAGTCGTGGATGGCGGCGGCCGTCTCCCGACCGAAGTAGCGATAGTGCCAGGCCTCCGCCTTGTAGCAGGTGAAGCCCGGGCTGAGGTCGGCGGGGTAGCTGGCGATGAAGCCGTACTTCCAGGCGTTCACCGCCAGCCAGGCACCGGCGGCGCCGCCGAAGTCGACCGCGGTGCCCAGCTGGTGCTCGGAATGGCCCGGCCGCGCGACCGAGGCGAGCGCGTACTCGGAGCCCAGGGACTTCTTGGTTGCGTCGAAGGTGTCGGCCTGATCCTTGTAGCTGCGGTAGGCGGAGTTGACCCTGGGTGTCACGCCGTCGCCTTTGGCGGCCTGGTACAGCACCTCGAGGTCCGGGAGGACGAACGATCGAACCGAGCCGGTTCCATCCAGGCCGGCCTGGCCGACCGGAACCAGATCCGGGGGCGCGTACAAGCTGTCGAGCATGTATGTCGTGTCGAGCAACGTCCGGTCCCAGTCGGAGAGCTGGCCGTGGACGGCGGGCACGTCCCCCATCTCGCACGCGGGCAGGGGCGGAGGGGTGGGCGTCGGAGTCGGAACCGGAGTCGGAGTGGGAGAGGGCGTGACCGCCGCCACCGGGCCGGCCCCGGCGGAGCCGCCGAGCGCCCGCGGGCCCCCGACCGCGACCCAGGCCAGGACCCCGACCAGCAGGACGGCCAGGACGATAGGGAGTCGCGCGTCGCGCCGCGGGCGCTCCAGATGCCGGGGGTGCGCCTGCCGGGGGTGCGCTGGCCGCGGGTGTGGTTGCACCGCCGATTCTTAGCACACCCGGGGCCGCCACGGGTCGACCTCTGCGTCACAATGCGCCCGTGGCCGACCATCGCGAAGCCCTTCGCCGGATCGCCGCCCACGAGCCGCTGCGGGCGTGGAGTGCCGACGCCACGGACCTGCCGTGGGGCGACCCCGCGTTCAGCGAGCGGATGCTGCGCGAGCATCTCGACCAGGCCCACGAGCTGGCCAGCCGGCGCCTGGACACGATCGAGCGGCAGACGGATCGCCTCATCGAGTGGCTTCGGATCGGGCCCGGCTCGTCGCTCCTGGACGTCACCTGCGGCCCGGGACTCGTGGCCGCGGCGTTCGCCCGCCGGGCCATCTCCGTCACCGGCGTGGACGTGTCCCCCGCCGCGATCCGCCACGCCATCGAGATCACGGCCGGAATGCCGTGCACCTTCATCGAAGCGGACGTGCGCGAGGTCCCGTTGCCGCTCGCCGAGTTCGACGCCGCGATCTACCTCTACGGCCAGAGCGGCGTGCCCCGCCCCGACGACCTGCGCGAGATCCTGTTCCGTGTGCGGCGGTCGCTCCGCCCCGGGGCACCGCTCGTTCTGGAGATGCGCGACGCCGCCACTGTCGATCGCTCGCCCGCAAGCTCGTGGTGGGCCGGTGCCGACGATCTGTTCGGTCGTGAGGCCCACGTCGTCCTGACCGAGCGGGCCTGGGATCCCGACGCCCGCGCCACCGTCGAGCGCCATCTCGTCCTCGACGTCGAGACCGGCGCCCTCTCGATCTTCGGTGTCACCGAGCGCGCCTTCGAGCAGCCCGAGATCGCGGCGATCCTGTCCCAGGCCGGCTTTCCGAAGGTCGAATTCCGGCCCGGCTGGGACGGCCTCCTATTCGAGGGGGCGACAGATTGGCTAGTCGCGATCGGTCAATAGTCCTGTCGGAGCCCGCTGTTACGGGGGCTCGGCAGGCGTAGCATCAGCGACGTGAGAGCTTGCCAAGAGCGCTTGTGAGCGGGCGGGTAGGCCCCGACTCCGGGCGCGAACTCCAGGCAGCGCCGTGGGGTGAATCGGGCGCGCCCGAAGCGGTCGAGGTCGGCCCGACCTTGCGCCGCGATCCCCTCGCCTGGCTGATCGCGCTGCTCGGAATCCTCGTCGCCTGCTACTCGGTGTGGTGGGCTTCCGGGCTCGGCGATGTCGGGATCGCCAACCGGTTCACCGGCGCCGCCACCGTTCCCGCGGGGATTCTCGTCATCGTCGGCGCGATTCGGCTGGGGCGTGCGGGGCGCCTCGACCCGCGAACGCGACGAGCCTGGACGATCATCGCCGTCGCGCTCGTCAGCTACGGCATCGGGGCGCTCATCCATTTCGCCTCGAGCACCGTCGCGGGCCTGGGCTTCCTGGCGCCGGCCGTCCCCATCTTCGAGATCGCGACGTACCCGCTGGCCTGGATCGCGCTGGCGATGCTGCCCAGGCCGACCCAGACCGTCTCGGATGTCGTCCTGTTCAGCCTGGACGTGGCAATCGTCGCCTGGTGCGCGGCGCTGCTCATCTGGCACTTCATCCTCTACCCGGCCGGGAGGGCCGCGGGGGCCGATAGCCTGGCCATTTTCAGCGCGGCCATGTATCCCGTGGCGGATCTCTCGCTGGTCTTCTCGGTCGTGGCCGTCGTTATGCGAGGGCTCCGGGCCAGCAGCCAGGCTGCGCTGAGCGTCACGGCCCTGGCGCTGACACTCGTGTTCGTGGGGGACATGACCTCCGGGCTCGAGTCCGTCCGGGGGACGTACACGCCGGGCGGCCTGTCGGGCGTCTTCTACTCGGCCGCATGGTTCGGGCTCGCCCTGGCGATCTATGTCCAGTGGCGGATGAGGGACGGCGAGCGACCGATCGGCGGGCTGGCGAACTACGCCCGCTCAACTCCATGGTTGTCGTACATCGCGGTCGCGGTGGCCTTCATCGCTCCGGCGATCCGCGACTGGAACGACCCGGACATGCTGCGCCAGCACGTACCGGGCACCGGGTTGCTCATGGCCCTGGTCATCGCCCGGCTCGCGGTAACCGCCCGCCAGAACGCGACCCTGGCCGCCGCCGAGCGCGAACGCCTCGCGGCCGCCGTGGACCAGGCCGCCGAGGCGATGCTCACCACGGATCGGGCCGGCCACATCACGTACGTCAATCCCGCCTTCACGCGGATCACGGGCTTCCCCCAGGCCGAGGCGATCGGGCGCAGGCCGTCCTTCCTGCGCGAGGACTCGGACCCGGAGAGCCTGGCGGAGATGGGGGCGGCATTGGCCCGCGGCGAGAGCTGGGAAGGCCGGCTGATGGAACGGCGCCGCGATGGCTCGCCCGTGGAGGTCGACCTGGCGGTCGCGCCCTTGCGAGACACCGCCTCCGCGATCGTGGGCACGGTCGAGGTGGCGCGCGACATCTCTCGCGAGCGAACTCTAGAGGCCCAGCTCGCCCAGGCGCAGCGGATGGAGGCCGTGGGCCGGCTCGCCGGCGGCATCGCCCACGACTTCAACAACATCCTGACCGCGATCAGCGGCTTCTCCGAGCTGGCCTCCGCCGGGATCGACGAGGACGGACCGGTGGCCGCGGACCTGGGCCAGATCCTCAAGGCCTCTGACCGAGCCGCGGCGCTGACGAGGGCGCTCCTGGCTTTCAGCCGCCAGACGGTCCTGCAGCCGCGAGCGGTCGACCTGAACGATGTCCTGGCCGGACTGACTCCAATGCTCGAGGTGCTGATGGGCGAGGACGTGAAGCTCACGATCGCACCCGATCCGAAGCTCGGGCCGGCTCTCACGGACAGGGCCCAGTTCGAGCAGGTGATCCTGAACCTGGCGGTGAACGCCCGCGACGCCATGCCGGGCGGCGGAAGCCTCACCATCGAGACAGCCAACGTCGAGCTCGACGCCGAATACGCCCGCACGCACCTGGGCTCGGTCGCAGGCCCGCACGTGAGACTCTCCGTCTCGGACACCGGCGTCGGGATGACGCCGGAGGTGCTGAGCCACGCCTTCGAGCCGTTCTTCACCACCAAGGCGCGTGGCAAGGGGACGGGTCTGGGCCTCTCGACGGTGATCGGCGTGGTCCAGATGAGCGGCGGCTCGATCGACGTGGCGAGCATGTCGGGCGCCGGCACCGTGTTCACGATCCACCTGCCGCGCGTCGCCGGAGCCGCTGAGGTGGGCGCGCCGGCGGTCCGCAGCCGGCCGACGCTGGGCGGCAGCGAGACGATCCTCGTGGCCGAGGACGAGCAGGCGGTGCGGGTCTTCATCGAGCGCGTCCTGAGCCGGGCCGGCTACCGCGTCCTCGCGGCGGCCAACGGCCCCGAAGCTCTGGCCATGGCCTCGACGCTGCCGCACCTGGACCTGCTGTTCACCGACATGGTCATGCCGGGCATGGGCGGCCGGGAGCTGGCGGCACAGCTCTCCGCGACCCACCCCGGCGCGCGAACCCTGTTCGCGTCGGGCTACTCGAACGACGCGCTGCTCCACGGCGTCGGCACGGATGGCAAGTCGCCGTACCTCGCCAAGCCGTTCACCGCCGATGCCCTGCTGACCCGGGTGCGCGAGGTCCTCGACACCGGGAACTGACCTGGGAGCGAGACGGCTCTCGCGGGCTACTCCCCGCAGAGGGTGTCCGTCGGCTCGCCCGGCATGACCACGCTGACCGCCACCACCTTGGTCGTCGTGCCGTCCGTGAACCGCGTGTCGTCGTTCGCGCCCTGGACGCCCGCCAGCAACGTGTGGACGTCGGGGCCGGTGAGGAGCACGCAGCGGCTGGGATCGGCCAGAACGGCGCCGCTCCAGTGGACCGGGTTGCCGAACGAGGCGAGCGGCGTGCTGAGCGGCCACGGCCTGGAGGCGGCCTTCGGGTCGGGCTCGTACGGCCCCCACCACGCGTCCGCGGGCGGGGCCGTCCAGACCATCAGGGCCGTCGGCTCGAACGGAGTCTCGGGGCCAAGCTCGGCACCGAGCCAGCCGGAGAGGTTGTAGATGTGAGTCGCGAAATCGTTGAAGGCGGCCCAGGTTCCCGGCGCCGGGCTTGCGGCGGCCGGACTGGGCCCTTCGAGATCGCACGAGCCCGAGATGAAGTGCGAAACGCCGTTCACCTTCAGCTCAAAATTGGGGACGCCGCCACCGATCGAGGGCTCGCCGCTGGCGCTGGGCGGGCAATCGAAGGTGGACGCGTCTCCGAGCAGGCCGTCCGCCTGGGCGAGCGCGACGATCGCGGCCTGGCCGGCCGGGCTGATCGAGCGGGCAATCGGCGCGGTGTAGATCAGCGTCGGCTGGTTGTCGACCCAGGGGACCTCGGGCAGGTATTTCACCTGGCCATCGGATATCACCTCGGGCACGGCGAAGTAGAGCCCGGCGGGATCGGAGGCGCCCACATTCCAGCTTCGAAGATAGAAGCCGTTCAGTGCCGCGGATTGCGTGGGCGCCCCCTGCGACGTCGAGGCCTGGGTAGCGGGCGGCGTCGCGGGCGAATTGGCGGGCGAGGTGGCGCCCGCGGTGGAGCCCGCGGTGGAGCCCGTGGGGAGAAACGGCGCCGTGCTCGACCCGGAGCAGGCCGCCGCCGCGAGCGACACTGCCACGACCGCGGCCGTCAGGATTCGATGCGCTCTCATGGGCCGACCACTCCGCAACGCCGGCGGGACCCGAGCTCCCGCTCTGCGGCGAGTATGGCGCGAACCGCCGGCGCTGGTAATGGCCCTTCCGGACCGCGCGCCGAGCGCCGCCGGCCCACCGGGCGCCGACCGCCTGTGCGGCTTGACAATCGAACGGGCGTTCTGTACCCTCCGATGGGAAGGAGGCGCCGGTGACCAAGCACGACGCCGAACGCAAACGCAAGATCCTGGACTTCATCGCCGCGACGTTGCGTACTCGCGGCTATCCGCCGTCCGTCCGCGAGATCGCCGTAGCGGTGGATCTCGCCTCCACGTCGGCGGTCCACCATCACCTGCAGATGCTCGAGCGCGAAGGCTACCTGGAGCGCGGGGCGGCCCAGTCGCGCGCGATCCGCCTGACGCCCCTTGCGGCTTTGCGCCTCGGCCTGTCGGGCGAGCTGATGCCCCAGGCCACCGCCACGGAGGCCCACGTCCTGCCGATCGTCGGCGAGATCGCCGCCGGCGGCCCGATCGAGGCCTACCAGGACGCGTCGGAGAGCATGGCCGTGCCGGACCTGCTCGCCCCCTCGGGCGATGCCTACGTCCTGCGCGTCCGCGGCGATTCGATGATCGACGCCCATATCCAGGACGGCGACTTCGTCCTGATCCGGCCGCAGCAGACGGCCCGCGACGGCGACATCGTCGTCGCCCAGGTCGAAGAGAACTCCGTCACCCTCAAGCAGTTCTTCAAGGAAGCCGGCCGGATCCGCCTGCAGCCGGCCAACTCGGCGTACGCGCCCATGTTCTACGCGGACGTCCGGATCCAGGGCAAGCTCATCGGGGTCATCCGCCGGCTGGACTAGCCATCTCGCCGTCGGCCAGCCGATGCCTTCGTTGCCGCGCTGCGCTCCTCGCTCACACACCTACGTGCGCTGGCTCTGGTGCTCGGCGGCGCCTCGGCCTCGGCCGTCGGGCCGGTGGGAGGTTTGTCCACATTCGGCAGTCCACAGTCCGCCCACACCGGGCACGAATTCGGGGATAGGTCGAGGCCGTCCGGGCCGGTTGGTTCATCCGTCGGCTCGCGGCCGCGCCACCATATCGGCAACCCACCATAGCCACCCACAGCAGAGCCGCCGCCCGTGATCGATCGACTGCCGCCCCAGAACATGGATTCCGAGCAGGCCGTGCTCGGGTCCATCCTCATCGATCGCGACGCGATCATCGAGGTCGCGGATTTCCTCCACGCGGAGGACTTCTACCGCCAGGCCCACGGCCGCATCTACGCGGCGATGCTGGATCTCTTCGAGCATCGCGAGCCGATCGACGTGGTCACGGTCGCGGAGGCGCTCGAGCGCGCCAACGAGCTCGAGGCGGTGGGCGGCGCGAGCTACCTCTCCACCCTTGGCAACGACACTCCCACCGCGGTCCACGTCGCCCAGTACGGCCGAATCGTCGAGCGCAAGGCCCTCCTCCGGCGGCTGATCCAGGCGGCCGGCAAGATCGCAGCCATCGGCTACGAGGATGGACCGGACATCCAGGAGGCGATCGATCGGTCGGAGGCCGAGCTGTTCTCGGTCAGCCAGCGCCGCTCGGGCGACAGCTTCAGCGCCCTCAAGGCCCTCCTCCACGACGCCTACGACCGGCTGGACTTCCTGCACGCCCACCGCGGCGAGATCATCGGCATCGCCTCGGGCTTCCCGGACCTGGACCTGCTCACGACCGGTTTCCAGGCGAACGACCTGATCGTCCTGGCGGCCCGGCCCAGCGTGGGCAAGACCAGCCTGGCTCTCAACATCGCCGAGCACGCCGCCGTGCGCGAGGGCAAGACCGTCGGTGTCTTCAGCCTGGAGATGAGCAAGGAGCAGCTCGTCCTGCGCCTGCTCTCCAGCGTCGCCTCGATCGACTCGCAGCGGCTTCGGTCGGGCTTTCTCGAGGAGATGGACTTCGCCCGGATCGCGCCGGCGATGAACTCCCTGTCGGAAGCCCCGCTCTTCATCGACGACACGCCGGCCATCAGCACCATGGAGCTTCGAACCAAGGCCCGCCGGCTCCAGGCGGAGCACGGGCTGGACCTGCTGATCGTGGACTACCTGCAGCTCATGCAGGCGACCACCAACAACCGCGACGCCAACCGCGTCCAGGAGGTGTCCGAGATCAGCCGCGGGCTCAAGTCCCTCGCCCGCGAGCTCAAGGTGCCGGTCCTCGCCCTCTCCCAGCTCTCGCGCCAGCCGGAGATGCGCGAGTCGCGCGAGCCCCGCCTGTCGGACCTGCGGGAGTCGGGCGCCATCGAGCAGGACGCGGACCTGGTCCTCTTCCTGTGGCGGGAGAGGGACAAGCCCGGCGAGGAGAGCGAGTCGGACGGCGAGGTCGTGAACCTGCGCCTGGCCAAGCATCGAAATGGCCCCACGGGCGAAGTCAAGCTATGGTTCAAGAAGAGCCAGACCCGCTTCGTGAGCTATGCGGCCGAGCGCTACGCCGAGGCGGTCTGAGACGTGCAGGCGCGCGGGGGCGAGCACTCTTGACGGGAACGGGTGGGTCAGCCGCGACCGGCGTCGGGCCACCGGCCGCTCGACCAGCGCCGGGGGATCTGACAATCCTCGCGGCCAGACAGGTCGTCGTCGACACTCACGTCGTCCGCTACCTCTGCTGCGTTGACTGGGAAGAGCACCTGCGGATGGCGTTCGATGGACGTCTCCACGTGGCCGATGCGGTCCATCGAGAGCTGCTCAATCAGAAGCACGGCACCCCGAAGATCGAGAGCTTTTTCCACTTGCCCCGGTATTGGTCTCCGGAAGGGCTGCTGGACAGAGACGAACTGCAGACGGTGTTGGACTTGCAACGAGACTGGGAAGCCAAGCATGGATTGTCGTATGACGCCAGGTACAACCTAGGCGAAGCTGAATCGATCGTGGTCTGCCTCCGCCGGCGCAACGCTGCCGCTGGCTGGACCTTCGTCACCAACGATCACGATGCAACAGTCAGCGCCCGGCTCTTGAAGGTGCATACGGTCAACCCATTCTCCGTCGTCGCCCTGTTCGTCCACCAGGGCTACCTCGACCCGATGGAAGCCTGGCGCGGCTATCAGTCGATGGTGCACACGCACGGCATGAAGGGGTATCTGTGGCTCAGCGCGGAACCCCCAGGCCAGAAGGCTTTCCTCGAGCGGCTAAGCAGTGTGCGGGCGAATGCCTGATCGTCCCCCTATTCCGGCAAATAGAACCCGCCGTCGTCTTGGACGACCACAGGCCCTTTAGCGCCCGCTTCCTCTAACCAACCCTGCGCTCCCTGCATGCTCGTGCGCAGAGCCGCCGCCACCGCCGTGAGGTTCAGACCGCCGCGCTCATAGCGGCGCTTGACCATCGCCAGGAAGCTGGGGTCCAGTTCTTCAGAAACACTTGGGCCAGTGGGCATCGTGTGCCCGAACTGGGCAACGAACTCCCCTACCCGGAACTCCTCGTCTGCGTGCCTGGCGACCAGATCGTCGTACTGCTGCGTTGTGATCAGGTGTAGGTACTTCAGCTCGATGGCCGCCGCCTTGAAGCTGACTTCGAACCTGGCGATCGTCGCCGCCACGAGAGCCTCGCCAGCCAGGCCCTCGTCTCTCATCTGGCATGCCCCCGCCTGGTCGATCAGGAATGCCGCGGCGAAGAAGTTCATGTCTCGGTGAGTGCCTTGGACGCCGTAGACATCCGCGTCGACGATGTTGGCTCGTACCGACGCCACGTCCAGCTCGTGATGGGCCAACTCGTGGGCCGCCGTGAATCGCTGCCGGACGGCCGGGCGGCTTGAGTTGACAAACACGAAGGCCTGATCGTCGACAAGGCGGTAGTTGCCGTCGAGATCTCCCTCATCCTTCACGGCATGGCGGACGAGCACCACGCCCCGCTGCCTCAGAGCGGCGAACGGATCGACCCATCCATGGCCGAGGGCCAACTCCTGGCGGAGTGCGTGAGCGGCCATTCTCGGCCGGGGCTCAGGCACCAAGGCGGTCCAGACGCTGCATCCGACGGTAGTCCCTTATGAACCCATCGAACCATTCCATGGCCTCGCGCGCCGCCGGCGAATCGGCGTTCTCGGCGCGGTACGCACTGACGGCGGGCTCTGGCTGCAGCAGATCATCCGTCCGAACATGCAGCGCCTCGGCGATCGCCGCGAACTCCATGGAGCTCAACTTCCGCGTCCCGCCCTCGATCTTATTGACCTTCACGCGATCCAAGCCGTTGCCGGCTGCCTCGGCAAGGTCCGCTTGATTCCAGCCGTGCTGTTCCCTCAATGCCCGAATGCGGGCCGCTAGGTCATTCATCCCAGCTCCCTTCTCTCGTGTTCGATAATCGAACATCGGCTGAGTACTGTCAATACTTGAGGCGCCCTGTGGGTCGGCGCCCAGTACCAGCGCCACCAACCGACGTGGGGACGCGACCCTCTGGCCCTACACTTCGGCCAGTAGGGCGCCACTTAGCCCGCCAAAGGAGGAGACCGATGGGCGCGATCATCGTGCGAGAGATGGTGGGCACCAGCCCGCATTCATGGAGCGACGCGGCGCGCCAGGCCGTGACCCTGGCATCCAAGACGGTCCGCAACATCCGGACGATCGAGGTGGTCCAGTCGACCGCCCGCGTCGAGAACGGCGAGATCGTGGAGTACCGCGTCCAGATGAAGCTCGGCTTCGAATACGAGTCGTAGCCGGCGCGGGAGATTCTGAAAACGTCGCCGTCTGGCGAGCGTGATAGGCTTCCGGGCATGAAAGGTGGGGGCCCCTTCGTGCTCATTCGCAGCCTTCTCGGGCGCGGCCGTGCCGCGGTCGGGCGGTCGCCCGCGTTCGTGCGAAGCCTTCTTTCGCGCCGTCCGGTCGTGGTCGGGGCCGCCGTCGTGATCGTGGTCGCCCTGGTGGGCAGCGGCATCGCCGTCGCGCAGATCTCGAGCAGCTCGGCGACGCCGACCCCGAGCCCGACCGAGATCGCCGAAGCCACCGCCGCGCCCACGCCCACAGCCACGCCGACGCCGACGGCCACGCCCACGCTGATCCCGACGCCGTCCCCCACGCCCACCCCGGCGCCGATGGTGGCTGCCACCACCGATGGGGTGTGGCTCCCCGCCGACCAGGCCGAGCTGGCCACGCGCAAACCGATCGCCGTCATGATCGACGACCACTGGGGCGCCAGGCCGCAATCGGGACTGTCGATGGCCAACATCGTCTATCAGGGTCCTGCCGAGGGCGGCATTCCGCGCTACATGGCGCTATTCCAGACGCAGGCCCCGCCGGCCATCGGACCGATCCGCAGCGCCAGGCTCTACTTCGTGGCCTGGGCGGAGGAGTACAAGGCCGCGTACGTGCACATGTGGGGCGCGCCCAACGCAATGAACCGCCTGGCCACCGACAACGGCAAGTACATCTACAACATCGACGGGCTCCGCTTTGGCGGCATGAGCGGCTACATGTGGCGGACGGCGTTCCGAGCGGCGCCCCACAACCTCTACAGCTCGTACAACAAGCTGGAGGCGCTGACGCAGAGGCTCGGCGGCAAGGCGGCCCTCACGACGTCGCCCTTCACCTTCGCGGATCCGCTCCCCGCCAGCTCCCGACTCGTGGGCGGCACGATCACCATCCCCTACAGCGCCAACCACGTCTCCTACGCCTACGACTGGAAGACGAACACGTATCCGCGCACGGTGCAAATCGAAGGCGCCGAGAAGGACGCCGCCACCGATGAGCGCATCGCACCCTCGAACGTCATCCTGCTCTTCATGAACGTCGGCATGCTCCGGGGCAGCCCAGCCGCCCTGACGAAGCACCGCCTGGACGTGCAGTACATCGGCCACGGCAACGCGATGGTCTTCAACAACGGCATCGCGACCCAGGCGATCTGGACCAAGAAGAAGGAATACGCTCCCACGCTCCTCACGTACGCGACCGGTCCGAACAAGGGCCAGCCGGTTCCGATGGTCCGAGGGCAGATCTTCATCCAGGTCGTGCCGACGTACGTGCCCGCGACATGGACGCAGGGCTACACCCCGGCCCCGGAGACGGTCGCCCAGGGCACCTGACCGGCGCGGCCGGCGGGCCAACGGGCCAGCGGGCCAGCGGGCAACGCAGCGTCGTAAGCTGGTCAGGGTGCCTGGCGATGTAGGCCTCGATTAGTGGGATGACCTCGGCCACGAATTCGGCCGCCACTACGGACATTGGCGGCCATGGCATCCACACGGGCGGGCAGCGGTACTGCCGGCCGAGCTGCGAAACCCGTAAGTGGTCGGGGCGAAAGGAGTAGCGCTGCCGACCACGACGCGCATCACGGGCGCTTCATTCGAGGGCAATTGGCGGTCGAGCGGCCGCCTTTGGGGGTCGATTTGACCTGGTGACGTCCCGAGGGTAGGACAGATAGCGTATTGACCCGAGTACTTTTGGCTTCCTAACCTGCCAAAGGTCCGGGGCTGACGTCATCTCATGCCCTCCGGATGAGAACGCTCGGACGCTTGGCGGCCCCGGCCGAACTCGGGCACTTGAGCAGGGACCTAGCAGCTAGTGCGACCCGCCGCGCGTTGCTCGCCATCTAGGAGCGGACTCTCGTGTCCCCCGAGCGGATCAACAAGCCGTGGTCGCCAGAGCGGATCAACAAGCCGTGGTCGGCAGAGCGGATCAACAAGCCGTGGTCACTGTCATGAGTGCTCGCCTTCGCGCAACTCTGCGTGCACTTTCGCTAACGCTGCTCGTTGCCCTCGCCGCTGAAGCCAGCTACCGGCCGTTCTGAGTACATCTGGCCGATTGGCCGGGATACTCGCAGGATGTAGCGTTCCGCCGTCGATGAGGTGTCCATGAATCGACGGCTCTTGGTCACGCTGGTCTGCGCAACGGTCGGAACGGCCGCATTGCTGGCGGCCGTTTCTTACTTCTGCAAGCCGACCGAAGACATATCTGTCAACAGGACCTCCAGCGGCGTTCTGGCAGGTGTCGCCTTCTGGGTTTGCCTGACTCTCCTTGGTTCTTCGCTTCCAGTGCGCATGCCGAGCGGCAGCTCGCTGGACGTGGCCTTTGCTCCGCTTGTCGCCACCATGACCCTTGGGGGAGCCGCCGTCGCGGGATGGGTCAGTCTGATCGGAACCACTCAGGCCCGGGAAGTCAGGGGCGAAGTCCCGTGGTACGGCGTTGTCGCTAACCGCTGCGTCATTGTTGCGCCGTCGATTTTCGCGGCAGCCGTGCTGCAGGCAATCCCCTCTCGCGAGATCGCTGCTGTGGATTTCCTCGCGACGACGTTTGCGGCCTTCATCTGCTTCTCGCTGAACGTGCTCCTGACGGCCACGTTCGTCTCTCTGAGGGAGGGGCAACCGGTATCGAGGCAGCTGCGCGGATCCGGGGGCGCGTACCTCAACATGCTGGCCCTCGCGCCGGTCGCGTGGCTTATGGCGCAGATGTACCTCTCCGCTTGGTGGGCGGTGCTGCTGTTCGCGGTGCCGCTGTACACGACCAGGCTGGCCTTTCGGCGCTTCGTGGAAGTGCGGGAGATGTTCACCGAAACCGTGGCCAGCCTGGCGGAGGCAGTGGACAAGCGCGACCCGTTAACCAGCGGCCACAGCCACAAGGTCCAGGAGATCGCCATGGACATCGGGCGGGCGATGAAGGTGAGCGACGACGACCTGGAGGCCCTGGAGTGGGGCGGCCTCCTCCACGACATCGGTAAGATCGGCGTGCGGGACGATGTGTTGCTCAAGCAGGAGCGGCTCACGCGCGAGGAGCGGGAGAAGATGAACAAGCACCCGGTCCTGGGCGCGGACATCATCAGGCCGGTCAAGCACCTGGCCCCGGAGCTGCCGATCATCCTCCACCACCACGAGTGGTTCAACGGATCGGGCTATCCCGACCGATTGGCGGGCGAGGAGATCCCCAAGCTGGCTCGAATCCTGCACGTCGCCGACGCCTTCGAGGCGATGACGGCCCCCCGGCCGTATCGGATGACGGCGCTCACGCCCGAGCAGGCGCTGGCCGAGCTGCGCAAGTTCGGGGGGATCCAGTTCGACCCGGAGGTCGTAGACGCCTTCGTTCGGACGAAGTGGGCGCGCGGGCTCCCGGACCCAGGACGTGACGATGTCCGCGACGTGCCGCTGATCGGCCAGGCGGCGGGCTCGATCGCCGGCGCAGCCACCTAGCAGGTGCCGGTCCTCGGCGTACTCCTCGGGTTCTTGCTCGGTCTGGCCGCGGGCGGACGGCTGGACAACCTGCTCGACGTCCGGCTGCGCTGGTGGCCGGTGCTGCTCGTGGCGGCCGGGGCGCGCTTCGGGCTGGACGCGGCGCTGGCGGCGGGCGGCGTTCCGAACGACATACGGCTGTGGCTGGTCCTGGTCACGTACGTCTACCTCGCGGCCGCGCTGCTGGCCAACCGGAGCCTGCCCGGGTTCGCGGCCGCCGCGCTCGGCACGATCGCCAACGGCACCGCCATCGTCGTCAACGGCGGTTGGATGCCGGTCTGGCAGCCCAGCCTGGCTGCCGCCGGCTTCGACCCGTCCGCCGTCCATTCGAACTTCCACGTCCTGCTGACCGGCCCCGTTGACGCCGGCTTCCTCGCCCACGGCGGTCCGCTGGCCGACGTCATCCCGATCCCGATCCCGATCATCCAGTCGGTCGCGTCGGTGGGCGACCTGCTGCTGGGCGCCGGCCTGGCCTTCTTCGTCTTCGCCGCGGTCGTCCGGGCGCCGGTCCTGGTCTCGGTCTCCATCGCCCCTGTTCGTACGGGGGCGCTGGCCCACCCGTACGTCCGGCTGGCGACGAACGGCCCGTTCTCCGCCATGTGGCTGGCCCAGGTCGTAAGCTCGCTCGGAGACCGCGTCCACCAGATCGCGCTCGTCTTCCTGGTCGCGCGCGCCACCAACGGATCGCCGCTGGCGCTCGGCCTGACCTTCGCCGCCATGACGATCCCCACGTCGGTGGTGGGCCCGCTGGCCGGCGCGCTGGTGGATCGCTGGGACCGCAAGTGGGTGATGGTGGGCTCGGACCTGGTGCGGGCCGCCCTCGTGTTCGCCATCCCGGTCGTCTCGGGCCTGCACATGGGTCTGGTCGTGGGGCTGGTCTTCCTGATCGCGGTCGCCTCGTCGTTCTTCCGGCCGGCTCGCGCGGCGGCGCTCCCGCAGGTGGTCCCGGACGAGGACCTGCTCACGGCCAACTCGGCGATGTGGGTGGCGGACAACGTCAGCGACCTGGCGGGCTACGGCCTGGGCGGGCTGTTCGTGGCGTTCCTGGGATCGTCGCTGGCGCTGGCGTTCTGGATCGACGGGGCGAGCTATCTCGCCTCGGGTGCGCTGGTGGCGGCGGTCGCGATCCCGCGCATCGTGCCGGCGGTGGGGGCGGGGGCCGGCGGTGTGCGCGCCTCGCTGCGAGCCGATCTCGTGGCCGGCTGGCGGTTCCTGCGCGCGGAGACGGTCCTGTTCGCGACGACGGTCCAGGCCACGATCGCGGAATATGGAATGGGGGCGCTGATGGCGCTCTCCCCGTTGCTCGTGGCCGCGCTGCCGCTGGGCAGGCTGGACGCGCCGACCGCGTACGGCTTCTTCGAGATGTCGATGGGCGTGGGCCTGGTGGGCGGCGGCGTGGCGATCGGGGCCGTCGCGACGCGCCTCCCCAAGGGGCCGGCGATCGTGGCCGGGTTCACGGCGTTTGGCGCGGCGCTGATCCTCTTCTCGGTGACCGGCAGCCTGTGGGTGGCGCTGGCGCTGGCGGCGGTCGTCGGCCTGGCCAACGTCACCTTCGTCGTCCCGAGCCAGACCGTCTTCCAGCAGCGCACCCCGGACGACATGCTCGGGCGAGTAGTCGCGATCCGCCTCGCGCTGGTGAACGCGATGCTCGCCGTGTCGATGGTCACGAGCGGGCTCTTCGCCCAGATCTTCGGCCTCGACGTCGTGCTGGCGGGCTGCGGCATCCTGACCGTGGCCGCCGGCCTGGCCGGCCTGGGCGTCCGCGCCATCCGCGACGCCTGAAGCGGTCGGGCCGCGTCGCCACGCGAGAACCGGACGATCCGGCTAAACTGCCGCGGGAGGGTCGCGCCCGACCCGTCACCGTGCGGGCAGCCCGTACCCGGCGAACAAGGCACGCCGGTGCCGAACCAACACAGGAGCGAAGCCAGGGCATGTCGGACCAGGACAAGGACACCCTCGAGCAGGGCGAGCCCAACGAATTCATGCCGGGCGAAGAAGAGTTCGAAGAAGACCTCGAAGCCGGCGACGAGGCCGGGGCTGGGGCTGCGTTCGAACCCAGCAGGCCCGGGCGTCGCTTCGGCTTCGGTCGTTCGCCGGCCCAGGAAGAGGTCCATGCCCAGGGCTCGGTAAAAGCCACGCACGAGCGGGTCTACGTCGACGACCGCGCTTCGGCGCTGTTCACCCTGGTGTGCGCGCTGGGCCTGGTCGGAATCCTGGTCGGCTCGTACGTGGCGGGCATCATCCCCGCGGGCCCCGCACCCACGCTTGCGCCGCTGAACCTGCAGACGTACTCGCCCCCGCCCGCGACCCCAACGCCGGTGCCGACTCCCACGCCCGTGGCGACGCCCACGCCCGTGGCAACGCCGACGCCCGCCGCGACGCCCACGCCGGTGGTGACCCCGACGCCGGCAGCGACGCCGACCGCCGCGCCGAGCGCCAGCGCCTCGTAGCAGACTCGGCCGGCCAACCACCGGAACCGGAACTCGCCGCTCGGGAGCCCGCTCTCGCCCACATCTTCGCGTGCGCGCGCCCGGCGAGGGCGTATCTTCGACGGGTGGATGCCGAGGATGCCCGCCGGCTGCGCACGGAGATGGTCGAGCGCCAGCTCCGCGGCCGCGGCATTCGCGACGAGCGCGTCCTGGCCGCGATGGGCGAGCTGCCGCGCGAGCTGTTCCTGCCGCCGAACCTCGTTGACGACGCGTACTGCGACGGGGCCCTGCCGATCGCCTCGGGCCAGTCGATCAGCCAGCCGTACATCGTCGCCCTCATGACCGAGCTCCTGGAGCCGCATGCGGGGATGCGGGTCCTTGAGATCGGCACCGGCTCGGGCTATCAAGCGGCGGTCCTGGCCCGGATCGGATGCGAGGTGCTGTCGCTCGAGCGCCACCCCGAGCTTGCGTCCGCCGCTCGCGTTCGACTGGCTTCTCCGAGCCTGAACGACACGGGCCCGGACGAGCCGGGCCTGGCTGCGGGCTCGCGGCTGGCCGATCGCATTCGGATCGAGGTCGCCGACGGCAGTGTCGGCTGGAGATTGGGAGCCCCGTTCGAAGGCATCATCGTGACCGCCGCCGCGCCCCGAGTGCCCGACCAGTTGCGCCGGCAGCTCGCCGACGGCGGCCGGCTGGTCATACCCGTCGGGCCGCTCGGCGGCCAGGAGCTGACCCAGGTGATCCGTCGCGGGGAGGGTTTCGAGGAGCGGACCTTCGGTGGCTGCGTCTTCGTGCCGCTCATCGGCGCCGCGGCTTACGACGAGCAGGCGCTGGCGCGAGCGGGCCGCCACTGGCCGGGGCGGTTCCGCGGGCAGCGGCCGTGACCGACCTCTTCCGGGAGATCCGCGGGCCGGAGCTTTGCCGGCAGGCTTTCACGGGACCGCCGGTGACGCACCTCTTCGTCGCCCCTCACCCCGACGACGTGGCACTCTCCTGCGGTGGGCTGGTTGCGCGGCTGCGGAAGCGCGGCGAGAGCGTCGGCATCGCCACCGTCTACTCCGGGGCCGGCTCGCGGGCGGAGCTGACGCCATACCAGCGCCAGGCCCTCGGCTTCGGGGAGCGGCGGGGTTCGCTCGCCCCCGCCGACGTGATGAGGGAGCGCGCGGCGGAGGACGCGGCCTATGCCGTCACCGTCGGTGCGCGGCTGTTCCGGGCGGACGAGCCCGACGCGGTGTTCCGTGGCTACGAGGGCGAGGACCAGCTGATGGGCCCGCCCAGGCCCGACGACCTGCCGCCCTACAAGTGCCTGGAGGCCGCCCTGGACTCCCTGCGCCCCGCGGTGGCGTACCTGCCGCTGGCCGTCGGCGGGCACGTGGACCATCGCCTGGTCCACCAGGCCGGCATCATCGTGCTGGGGGGTGGGCGCTACCCGCATGGCGGGATCCCGCCGAAGCGCCACTGTCAGCTCGTCTTCTACGAGGATCTGCCGTACGCCGCGGTGGCCGAGTTCCACAGCCTCGAGCAGCTCAGGCCCGACCAGCTCGCCGGGCTCTCGCCCTGGATCAGGCTGGTCCCAGAGTGCGTGGAGCTGAGCGGCGACCTGGCTGACCGCAAGCTCGCCGGCATCCGAGCCTACGCCAGCCAGATCGATCGACTGTTCGGCAGCGACGCGGAGATGGCCGCCGTCATTCGAGCCCGGGCCGTGCGGGTCGGCACGGTGGCCGGGACGGAGCCGGCCGAACGCTACTGGCGGGCGACGGCGCCCTGACGACACCGTGGCGAAGCCATGGCGAAGCGCTACCGCGCGACGCTCTTCGACTCGCGGATCCGGACCGCGGCCTCGTCGTACTTGTCCGAGACGGCCTTGACCATCAGCTCGATGCAGAAGCGGTCGTGGACCAGATCGTGGCCGCGGCGGGCGACCGTGTCGGCCAGCGGGTGATCGGTCAGCAGCCGGATGATCGCCGCCGCCAGCGCGTCGCAGTCGTGGGGCGGGACGAGCAGCCCACTGACCCCGTCCTCGATCATCTCCGGAATGCCGCCCACCGCCGACGCCACGACCGGGCGGCTTAGCGCCATCGCCTCGAGAACGCTCAGGCCCTGGGCCTCGCGGTACGACGGCAGGACCGAGATGTCCAGCGCGGCCGTGACCGCCGGCACGTCCTCGCGGCGGCCGGTGAAGACGACCCTCCCGGAGATGCCCAGGATGTCGGCCTGGGCCTCGAGCGAGTCGCGCTCCGAGCCTTCGCCGACGACGAGAAGCCACGCATTGGGGACGACGGCGAGGACCAGCGGCCAGGCGTCGAGCAGCGTGCGGTGGCCCTTCTCGGCCTCGAGTCTAGCCACGACGCCGACGATCGGGGCATCGGGGTCGATCTTGTAGTCCTCGTGGAGCGTGCAGCACGGCTGCTGGTGGTTGTAGCGCTGCAGGTCCACGCCGTTGTAGATGAGGCTGACCGGCGCGCCACGGCGCCCCTCGTCGGCGATCTTCCGCTCGATCGCTTTGGACACGACGATGAGGCGATCCATCAGCGGCGTGAGCTGGCGGAGCTTCTCGCGGTCCTCGACGCAGCGGACTCGGCTCGAATGCACGGTCGAGATGACGGCCGGGCGGCGGCAACCCTTCTCGCCCAGGTGCAGCGCCGCCAGCGTGCCCACGACCTCGGCGCGATACATGTGGTTGTGGACGACCTCGGGCTCGAAGGCGGCCAGCTCCTCGGCCAGCGCCAGAACGGCCAGGCGGTCGTCCGGCTCGTCGATCACCGACGCTTCGATGCCCGCCTTCTGCAACCGGCGGACGCTGCTGCCGTGCGAGAGCGAGACGACCCTGACGTCGTAGCGGGCCAAGTTCAGCCGCGAGGCGAGGGAGAAGACGTGCTCTTGCGCTCCGCCGTTGGTGCCGGTGGCCATGACCTCCACGACCCGAACCCGCCCACCGGGGAGTGGCCCGCGTCCGTCCTGCTCGGCACAGGGCTCCTCGTGGAGGTCTTCGTCGGCGCCCATCGCTAGCGGCCCTCCGGTGCGGCCGTCCGCTGGACGAGCAGCCGTTCGATCGGTTCGTCGACCGCGCCCCATTCGTACTTGTAGGGCTCGTTGCCCCTCATGAAGTCGAGGCGGGTGCGACCCAGCTCGATGGCTCGTTGGATGTAGGACGCGACCATGACCACTCCGGGAGAAAGCTCTCTGGCATCCGGCTCGACGCCGGCGTTGTAGTAGTAAACGGTGTGGCCGTCGTCGAGGATCACTCCGGCCGCGATTCGGCGCCCTCCGACCGTCAGGAAGTCCAGCTCGACGATTCCGGTCGGCGCGCAGCTCTCGAACAGTTCCGCGAAGAAACGGCGGCTCGCGGCTCCGCCCGCTGTCGCGGGGAAGAGGCCCTTTTCTCCCCAGCGCTTCTGATGCAGGTCGATGAACGCCTCCAGGTCCGCAAAGGGGTCGGCCGACCTTGTCAGGGCGATGGGCCCGGCGGCCTCCGCCCGGCGGATCTTGCGCCGGATCTCGTGGCGCTCCTTCTTGTCGAGAGTCCCGAGGTAGCCCTCGAAGTCGAGGCCGGCCGGGAGCGTCAGGACCGGGCAGACCTCCTCCTGCTCGCGCGTCACCAGCCAGCAGCCGCGCGGGGCGACCCACTCGAAGGCGGCGACCAGCGCATCGGTGGCCGGGTCGCCGGCGCGGAGGCGGCGCAGGTCCACGACGTCCCAGCGCGACGGATCTTCAGCGGCGAGGGCCGCCACCACGGCATCGCAAACCGCCGGCAGGTCCGCGGGCGCCGCCAGGATCGTGGCATAGTCGGCGTGGTACGAGGCGCCGAAGAAGACCGCGGTCGCGGAGGCGGGCACGGGTCGGAGGACCGGGCCGACTTGATGGCGGATCGTCGTGCGCGCCGCCACGTCCCCCGGCTCCAGCTCGTGGCGATGCATCAGGGGCGCGATCCCGACGATCACCTCCGGGGCGGCCTCGTCCACGACGACCATCGTCTGGTCGTGGGCCGTGGTGCCGTAGGCGTCCCACCACGCCCGCTGCACGCAGTGGCGCGAGAAGGGAGTCGCGGCCGGGGTCAGACCGACGAGCGCGTCCCACGTCTCGCCCGCGATGGCATCGAAGGCTCGGCGGCGGGCGACGAGGATGCGCCGCTGCTCGTCCGGACGGGCAGGCCCGCCGGCCGAGATGGAGGGGATGGTCACTCGCCGAGGATAGCACCACGCCCCCGGCCTGCTTGCCGGCGCAACCTTGCGGCGCGAGGGCCGGCGGGGCGCGGCGCAGGCGGCGGCCCGGACCTCAGGCGGTCATGCGGGCTGCGCGGCGTTCGAGCGCGCCGTTCGAGCGCGCCGTTCGAGCAGCGCCTCCCAGAGCAGCACCGCCAGGCAGGCGAAGAAGGTGATCGGGATGCTGGCCGCGGGGAGCCAGGCGCCGCTGCCGAAGAGCGCGATCCAGCCCACAAGCGGGAAGACGACCGCCCACGCTCGACCGCGCTGTACGAGCCAGGCCGTCGGCAGCAAGAGCAGCACGGCGTAGTGGTCGCGCAGCGGCGACGAGATGAGCTGGCTGGCCACGATCGTGACCTGCAGGCTTAGCTCGGGGCTCGCGAATCGCCACGCGACCAGGAGCGCCGCCACTGCCATAGCCGCCGAGGCGAGCTGGATGGCCGCGGCCACCGGGTCCGGCGCTCCGGCCATGTGGGCGACCGCGCCCGGCGCGAAGTTGTGGGGCGTCGTCAGCTGCCCGCCCAGGTCCCGGAGCAGAGTGGCGTACGTGGCCCAGGCATCCACGCCGGTGACGAGCGTCGCCGCGGCAGCAAGCGCAACGGCGGCTGCAGCCGCCAACGCCGCCGCGCGGAATCGACCCGTAGAGATCGCCCAGACCGCCAGCAGCGCCGGCTGCACCTTCACCAGCGCCCCGATCGCCGTCACCGCCCCCACGACGGCGGCCCGATCCATCCACCGCCACACCGCCGCGAAGCCCAGGAAGAGGAGCGGCTCGACCTGCCCGAGCTTGACCGCGTACAGGAGCGGCCAGTCGAGCGCGGCCACGATCACGATCAGCCAGCGCACGTCGCGACGGACCGGCAGCAGCGCCACTCCGGCGAGGAAGCACGCGGCCATCGCCACGCACCACAGCCCCGCGGCCGCTCCCCCCAGGAGGAGCCACGGAACGAGGGCCGCGGCGAAGGCCGGCGGGTAGGTGTAGGTGCCCGGGCACGTGCCGACGTTGACGGAGAAGGTGACGTCGTATATCGGCTTGCCGTCACGCAGGGCCTGGGCCGCGCCCTCGTAGCAGCGGTAGTCGTAGCCGAGGGTCTGACCCGCGGACGCGAGAACGAGGGCGAGCATTCCGACCAGCAGCGCCACCGAACCGACGGGCACGATAGCCCCGGCCAGCCGCGAGCGCGACCTCGCCTGCGCCACCGGCTCGGTCATCGCCCGGTCACCGCGGCGCGTTCATTTCGCCGGCGCGCCCCCGACGGCCACCCGCTTGAGGCCGCGGTGGATGAACCTGATGCGCAGCAGATCCCAGCCGACGCGAAGGGCCAGCCGCGGGCGGGCGTGCATGCGCGAGCCGCGTCGATCGGCCCAGCTCACGGGCACCACCGCCATCCGGTAGCCCCGCCGCCGGGCCAGGAAGATCAGGTCCACGTCGAAGACGATGCTCGTGATTCGCAGCCGGCCGAACAGATCGCGCGCCACGTCGCGCCGGAACCCCTTGAAGCCGCACTGCGTGTCGTCGATCGGGCCGGTCACCCAGATCCGCGCCGCGAGGCGGAAGAGCTTGCCGACGAGCCTACGAAAGCGCGGCTGCGAGGCGCGCATGTCCGAACCGTCGGGCTGGATCCGGCTCCCCAGCGCGACATCCGCGTTCTCCAGCGCCTCGACCAGCCGGGGCAGCTGGTCCGGCGGCGTGGCCATATCCGCGTCGGCGAACACGATCAGATCGCCCTGCGCGGCCAGCATCCCGACCCGTACCGCGGAACCTTTGCCGGCGTGCGCGACGCTCAGCAGTCGCAGCTCGGGGCAGTCGCCCTTCGGCGCCCTGACCTCACCGACGTATTCGGCCCGCGCCCGAACCAGCGCGGCCGTGCCGTCGGTGCTGCCGTCGTCCACGATGAGCACGTCGACCTTCTCGGGCAGCGCACCCTTCGGCGCTTCGCAGAGATACGCGAAAAGCTCGTCCAGCGCGGGCCCGAGCCGGGCCTCCTCGTTGAACGCGGGCAGAACGATCGACAGGCTGCTGGCAACCATCGTTGCGAGTTTAGATGCGGAGCCAGCGCGCCGCAGCACCTCCAGCCCACCATCCGCGCCGCCCGGGACGACCTCCAGCGGGCCCCGCCGCAGGTCGGGGAGGCCCCATAGGCCGTTAGTACCGGTGGAGTGGGACCCGGCCGATGCTACGCTGCGACGCCGTGCGGATCCCCATCGCTCTGTATGCGTTCGCCCTGGCCGCTCGGGTCGTGCTCTTCGGCGTGCACCCCGACGCGGCGTATCCGGATTCCTACTACTACGTCGACGTGGCCCGGGCGCTGCAGGCCGGGCACGGCTTCAACATCGACTTCATCTGGTCGTTCGTGGACGTGGGCGGCCGGATTCCGGCCCAGCCGATGCTGCCGATCCCGAGCAACGCCCACTGGATGCCGCTCGCCTCGCTCGTGCAGCTGCCGACGATGTGGCTGCTCGGCCCCACCCCGCTGGCGTCGGCGATCCCCTTCCTGCTCATCGGGGCGGTGGCGGCGCCGATGACCTGGTTCCTGGCCCGGGAAGTCGGGGCGGGCGATCGAATCGCCGTGGCGGCCGCCATCGCGGTCTCCGTCCCGGCCGCCGCGGCCATCTACATGGCCCAGCCCGACAACTTCTCGCTGTTCCAGCCGCTGGGCACTGCCGCCCTGTGGCTCTGCGCTCGCGGGCTGCGGGGCCACGGCCGATCGTTCGCGCTGGCGGGGCTGACGGTCGGCCTGGCGACGCTGGCCCGCAACGACGGCGTGCTGCTGGGCGCCGCGATCGGGCTCGCCTTCCTGTGGGATCGATGGCGGGCCTGGCGCTCGAAGAGCGGCCGAGTGCCGGCCATCCCGTGGCGCTACGCGTTTGCCTGCTTCGGCCTCTTCCTCGTCGTCATGGCGCCCTGGTATCTGCGCCAGCTGGCCGTCTTCGGCAGCTTCTCGCCGTCGTCGAGCTCGGGCCGAATCCTGTTGATCCAGAACTACGAGCAGATGAACAGCGTCACCAGCGACACCTCGCTGGCGGGCTTCCTGAGCCAGGGGCTCGGGCCGCTGCTGACGAGCCGTATCCTGGGGCTCGTGTCGGCGATCCAGGTCTTCTCCGTCCTCGCCTGCTCGGCCGTGCTGGCGCCGTTCGCGCTCGCGGGCGGGTGGGCTCGCCGCCGCTCGATCGACTTCGGTCCGTTCTTCGTCTACGCCGGCCTGCTCTTCGCCGCGGCGGGGCTGATCTTCGCGGTCCACGTGCCCTATGGGACCTTCCTGCATTCGGCCGTAGCGCTGGTCCCGTTCACTTACATCATCGGCCTGGAGGGGGTCGCGATCGTCGCGACGTGGGGCGCGCGTCGGCGGCGCGGCTGGCAGGAGGACCGCGCCGCCCGGCTCTTCGTGGCGGCGGCCGTGGCTACGGTGTTGCTCAACGCGGGCGCTTTCGCGTTCCTCGCGGGACGGTCCTGGGATCAGGATCGCGACCTGCGGCTCGAGGCCGGCGCGGCCCTCGACCAGGCCGGCGTCCCCGAAACCGACCTGCTGCTCTCGGCCGACCCGGCGGGGTTCGAGTACTTCACCGGTCACGGCGGCGTCGTCACGCCCAACGACTCGCTGGCCGTGATCCGCGAGGTGGCCGCCGACTACGGCGCGCGCTGGCTGGTGCTGGAGCGGTCCCAGATCGTGAAGCCGCTGGGGCCGATCCTGGAGATGAAGTCGCGGCCGGATTGGATCGGGCCGCCGATCTACACCGTGCCCTATACCGGCCAGATGACGGGTGATTCGGAAGTTGACGCGGCGCCGGCCCTGGCGATCTTCCCGGTCTGCACGGCCGCCGGCGACAGCCGCTGCGCGACGGGAGCCACGCCGTGAGCCGGCGCGAGGCCTGGCTGAGCGCCGGCGCGATCCTCGGGCTTGCCCTCGTCGTCCGGGCCGTGGCCGCGGCCACGCTGAGCTTCCCCGTCCCGGAGGACACGGCCTACTACGCCGGGGTCGCCCGGAACCTGGTCGAGGGGCGGGGCCTGGTGAGCGATGCCCTGTGGAGCTACCAGACTCCGCCCCTGGAAGTCCCGCGGGCCGCCTTCGAGGTGTGGATGCCGCTGCCCACGTTGCTCGCCGCGATCCCCATCGCGCTGGCGGGCGCCGGGAACTGGTTCCGCGCCGCTCAGGTGCTCTCCGTCGTCGTGAGCGCGATCGGGGCCGCGCTGGCGTGGCGGCTCGGCGCCGACGTGGCCGCGGAGATGAAGCTGCCCGTGGGGCGGGCACGGACGCTGGCGGTGGGCACGGGCGTAGTGGCTTGCTTCCTCGGGCCGCTCGTCGTGTACGGGGCGCTCCCCGACTCCACGGCTCTCTTCGCCGCGCTCTCGCTGGCGGCGTGCCTGCTGATGGCGCGAATTGGGGCGCGCACGCCCGAAGGTGGCCGTCCTGCCGAAGGGGGCAGACTCACCGAACGCCCGGCCGGAGGAGGCCGCCTTTTCGACCGCCGGCTGATCGCCCTCGGTCTCCTCATCGGCTTCGCCGGCCTGACACGCAGCGAGGCCGTCTGGCTCGGTCTGGCCTGGCTCGTCGTCGCCTGGTGCTGGACCTCCACACCCGCCGGCGAGCGGCCTTCCCGCCGCGAGCGCCTCCGCCTGGTCGCCGTCCCGGCCGCCGTCGCCGCCCTCGTCTTCGCCCCGTGGGCCGTCCGCGACTGGCTCGTCTTCGGCAGCCCGCTGCCCGGCCAGACCCTCGCCAATGCCCTCTCGGTCAACCCCACCGACATCTTCGCCTACCGCGACCAGCCGACCCTGGCCCATTACCTGGCCCAGGGTCTGGCGGCGCTCATCGGCATGCGCGTGACCGGCATCGTCCACAACCTGGTCGACGTGTTGATCGTGCCCGGTTTTCCGATCGGCTTAATCGGCCTGCTGGCCCTGCCGAAATGTGCCCGCCTCCACGCCCTGCGGCCGCTCTTCCTGCTCGCCGTCATCACTTTCCTGGTCACCGGCCTGGTGTTCCCCGTCAGCACGACGTGGGGCACCTTCCTTCATGCCGCGGGCTCCATCTACGCCCTGCTGATAGTCAGCTGCCTGGTGGCGCTCGACGCGTTCATCGCCTGGGTCGGAAGGCTGCGCCACTGGTGGCGGCCGGTCGCGTGGCTCGGTCCGGCGCTGGCGACGGCCGTCGTCATCCCGCTGCTGTTCGTCTCGGTCGCCTCGCTCGATCGCACCGCCGACAGGACTCGGGCCCGCTACGAGGCTCTGCCCGCGGCCCTGGAGCGGGCCGGCGTTCCGCTCGGTCGCAACGCCCCGATCATCACCGACAACCCGATCTGGCTCGCCGAGACGGCGCACGTCACGGCCCTGGCACTGCCCGAGGAATCGCCCGACGCCGTATTGGCCCTGGCCCGCCAATTCGGCTCGGGGTTGCTCGTGGTCCAGGCCGACGGCGACACGGAGTGGCCGGCGATCCTGAATGACGGCACGCCCGCCACACGATGCTTTCGCGAGGTTCCTCTGACCGATAGCTCGGGTCAGCCACCGGCCGAAGGCTCTCCGCTGTTCCAGATCCGCGCATTCCGGATCGTCTGTTCATGACAGACGCCTCGTATACTCAAGCCCATATGGACTCTGCCCGCGGCCCCGCAGAATCGCGTGACTCGCGCTTCGACGAGCTTTATGCCGAAGCGAAGTCCACGCTGGGCTACGGGGCCAACAGCCTCCGCTCCGTGACGGAGCGATACCGCGAGACGTATCGCGACTCGCTGGCCCGCTGGCACCGCCTGCGCGACCTCGTCGAAGCCGCCGAACGCGCCCCGATCCCGGCGGCTGAAGACGGCAACGCCGCGGCCGCGGCCGAGGCCGGCGCCGAGGACGCCCGCCAGAAGACGATGCGCAGCGACGTCGAGCGCCAGACCGGGGATCTGGGCAAGCACCAGCAGGAGCTCTCCAAGCTCGAGCTATCGGTTCGGAGCATGGAGAACGCCTGGCTCTTCCTGGAGCGCGGCGACGCCAGCCTCCTTGCCGAAATGGTCGCCTCGGGCTTGCCGACGGACCTGCAGATGCGCATCGTCCAGGCCCAGGAGGGCGAGCGTTCGCGCCTGGCCCAGGAGGTCCACGACGGGCCCGCCCAGGCTCTCTCGAACGCGATCTTCCAGGTCGAGTACATCGAGCGGGTGCTGGACGAGGACATTCGCGTCGCCCACAACGAGCTGCGCTTTCTGCGCGAGTTGCTGCGCCGCGAGCTGGGCGAGGTCCGCACCTTCATCAGCCAGCTCCGCCCGCCGCTCCTCGACGAGCTCGGTCTCGAGGGCTCGATCATGGACGCCGTCGAGAGCATGGCCGCGCTCACCGGCGCCACGGTCGAGACCGACCTTCACGCGCCCGGCGAACAGCTCAACCCGAGCCAGCAGACTGCCGTCCTGCGCATCGTCCAGGAGGCGCTGCAGAACGTCCGAAAGCATGCGGGCTCGAGTCATACCATCGTGTCGACTAAGCTCGACGCAACGAACTGGATCCTCGAGGTCAGCGACGACGGCCGGGGATTCGACGTCGGCACCGTCGCGGCTCGCGGCCGACGCAACTTCGGCCTCCAGTTCATGCGAGAGCGGGCAGAGCTCATCGGTGCCCATTTTGAGGTTCGCTCGCGGCCGGGCGGTGGAACCGTCGTCTGGCTGTCGATTCCAGTGGGAGAGGAGAGCGCATGAGTTCGATGGATTACAGCGGGCCGGAACGGCGCCGGCCGGGGGCGCCGGCTCGGAGCGGCGAGAAGACGACGATCCTTCTCGTCGACGACCACGCCCTATTCCGCGTTGGGATGCGCAACATCCTCGAACGAGAGGCCGGCTTCGAGATTGTCGGCGAGGCCGACGATACGCGCGGCGCGTTCGACCTCTCCGTGCAACTCTCGCCCGACATCATCCTGATGGACCTGTCTTTGCCGGCCCCGGGCGGGATCGAGACGACCCAGCGGATCAAGCGTGAGCTGCCCTCCGCAGGGATCATCGTGCTGGCCGTCAACGAGGACGAGGACGCCCTGTTCGACGC
The DNA here is from genome assembly GCA_050008515.1 of Candidatus Limnocylindrales bacterium. Taxonomy (GTDB): domain Bacteria; phylum Chloroflexota; class Limnocylindria; order Limnocylindrales; family CSP1-4; genus Fen-1039. The sequence goes on along the minus strand of JBEKMM010000005.1, from coordinate 67,691 downwards.
CATAAAGGCCGGCGCGGCCGCCTTCATCCTCAAGGACGTGGCCCCCGACGACCTCGTCGCCATCATCCACCGCGTCGCCAGCGGCGAGTACCTGATCAACGACAAGGTCTTCGCCAAGCCGGCCGTCGCGAGCCGCGTTCTCAAGGAGTTCCGCGAGCTGGCCATCTACGGCCAGGAAGCCGCTCCGATCTTCGCCCCGCTCTCTCCTCGCGAAGTCGAGATCCTCGACAACATCGCCCAGGGCATGACGAACAAGCAGGTCGCCTACGCCCTGTCGATCAGCGAGCAGACCGTGAAGAACCACATGTCCAGCATCTTGCGCAAGCTCAGCGTCAACGACCGAACCCAGGCAGTCGTCTACGCCATGCGCCAGGGCTGGATTCGAATGCCCGAGGACTGATCCTCCGGTGACTGCCCCCGAGCCTCTTCCACTCCCGCTGCTCGAGATAGCGGAGCGGGCCAGACGCGAGGTCGATCTTCTCACCCAGGAGATCGGCGAGATCGAGCTGCTCGTCCAGCAGGCTCGAACCGAGGCGACCCGCCACGAGACGAAGCGCTCGCAGTCGGTCGACAAGCTCAAGACCACGCCCGGCTACGACCCGGACAGCGAGGGCGCCGGGCAGACCGAGCAGCTGGTGGCCCTGACCCGGCGATCCGCCATCATGGACGCGCAGGTCGACATCCTCGAGGGCAAGCTCAAGGTTCTGTCTCGCTTCCGCGAGAGCCTGCGGCGCTACAGCTCCGAGTTGGACCGGGCCTCGATGGGCGGCGCAATGCCCCAACACACGGCCGACAAGCTGGACACGAGCACGCCGCTCCCACCGGCCGTCTCGCGCCTGGTTCAGGCCGCGCAGGAGGACCTCCGGCGCGAGATCGCCCGGGCGATGCACGACGGTCCGGCCCAGAGCCTGACCAACATCGTCCTCCAGGCCCAGATCGTGGATCGACTGCTCGAGCGGGACCCGGGCGCCGCACGCACCGAGATCGCTCAGCTCATCGACATGGTCCAGCACACCCTGGACGCCACCAAGTCGTTCATCTTCGACGTCCGGCCCATGGTCCTGGACGATCTCGGGCTCGTGCCCACGCTGCGGCGCGTGGCCCGCGACCGCGGCCGACGCTCGCAGGTCCCGATCGAGTTCGAGTCGTACGGAAGCGACCGGCGCCTGCCCATGGACGTGGAGAGCGCCGTCTTTCGCCTCATCGACGAGACGATCACGGGGTTCATCTCCTGCCACCCGGACCTGATCTCCATCAAGATCGAGTGGTCGGACAACAAGACGGAGGCCCACATCGCGGCCAGGCGCGAGGGAGACGAACAGCTGGAGGAAGAGGAGCCCGAGGAAGCGGCGGCCAACGGTGAGAAGCGCGGCAAGGGCGGCGACCGCGAGATACCCGAGGCCCTCAAGGTCATGATCGACGAGCAGCGCGCCGGAGCCGCCGCGGCTCGCAGCTCGAAGAATCAAAGGCAGGTCCTCGCCCTGCCGGCCTCGACGTGGCGCGAAGTCCAGCAGCGGGCCGATACGATCGGCGTCACTGCCGAGCTCGTGGACGATGGCCGTGAGGTCGTCCTGGTGCTGGCCGCTCAGTGACTCTGGGCTCGGTGGGACGTTCCGCGGCGCGCTCACCCCAGTCCGGCCAGGGACTCGTCGAGTACGGGCTCATCCTCGTCGTGGCGATTGTGGTGTGCGTCGTATCGCTGCTATTCTTCGGCGACCAGCTGTCGACGCTGCTCAGCCTCATAGCGTCGGCGGTCTAGGTCGACGCCGGGTGAGTTGTCCACAAACCGTTGCGTCCCGGCGCCGGGACAGGCGATCAGAGCGTCGGTTCGGGTGCGGATAAGTGCCTTCGGGGCGGGTCCCATTACCATCTTGCTAGTGGCTCCGCCGATCCCCGACTCTCAAAATAGCCACCATCCTCTCATTGGAGGCCGTTCTCATCAGGAGGCCATTGATGCTTCTCCGATCCAAGGGCCAGGGTCTTGCGGAGTACGCCCTGATCCTCGCGCTCATCGCCATCCTCGCGATCACCGCTCTGCTCTTCCTGAGCGGCCAGATCGACACCATCCTCAGCACGATCGGCGGCAAGCTCTAGCCGCTCCGCTGCGACAAGCAAAGGGCCGCGCCTCTGGCGCGGCCCTTTTTCATGCCCTCGAACGCCCCCGCGACGCTCAACAACTCCGGAACAGCGGCCCAAATTGCGGAGAAACCTTCCTAGCCTACCTAGCCCATTGGTATAGTCGCGTTTAGGTGCGCCGCAAGGCTACTGTGGTGACTCCTGTCACAAGCCCTCTGGAGAGACGTTGTGAAGCGTTCGAATCGACTCCTAATTCTAGTTGGGGTGTTCCTGGCGGTCGGATCGATGGTGTTGGTGATCGCCCTTGCCGGGGGCAGCGGCCCCGGCGGCCAGGCGAAAGGCACGCCGAGCCCGACTCCGGTGCCGCCGGTGCCGGTCGTCGTGGCCAAGGTCGACATCGCCCTCGGCGACAAGATCACCGCCGACATGGTCGAGACCACGAACATGTCGGTTACCGACCGCGACAAGCTGGGCGGCGAAACCTTCTCCACCACGACCCAGGTGATCGGCAAGATTGCCGGTGGCACCATCACCAAGGGCAGCGTGCTGTACGCCGACCAGTCCTTCCTCCAGCCCGGAACGTTCATCGCCGGCCAGGACCTCGCCTCCGCCGTCGCCCCCGGGAAGCTGGCGGTTTCCATGGAGGTCGACCAGGTGAACGGCGTCGGGGCGCTCCTCGTGCCGGGCGACCATGTCGACATCGTCCTGTCCACCTGGGTGGATCAGCTCAACATCGCCACCACCGACGTGCCCGGCGCCAAGTGGAAGGTCACGTTGACCGGCGGGCAGGCCGTGACCACGAAGATCGTCATCCAGAATCGGAAGATCCTGGCGACCCTCCTGCCGGCGCCTGAAGTCGTACCGCCTGCGGCCAACACTGGCGGCACTCCCACTCCCGAACCCAAGTCCTCTGCCCAAACCGTCACCAACAGCGGCGTCCACATGATCGTCGTCGTCGAAGTTCAGCCCGACGAGGCCGAGATCATTCGCTGGGCCCAGCGCGCAGAGAAGCTCGACCCACAGAACTACATCACCCTCGGCCTGGCGCTGCGCTCGGACAAGGACAACGATGCCCCGGCCGTCACCACTCCTGGAATCACCTACAAGCAGCTGGTGACCATCTACGGCGTCCTTCCGCCCGATCCGCGAGCGGTCATTCCGGCCGACCTGGCCAAGGCGATCTCCTGGTAACGCGCCCCGCCGTGGCACGGCGGAGGCAACAGCGAGAGGCCGAGCGATCGGCCTCTCCGCCACCTCAGGGGTAACAGAACTCCATGGCAGACCGGATCAAGGTCCTCATCGTCGACGACATTCCGGAGACGCGCGACCACCTCGCCAAGCTCCTGGGCTTCGAGCCGGACATCGAGGTGGTTGGCAAGGCGTCCTCCGGCGCCGAGGCGATCGCCCAGGCGACGAAGCTCCTGCCCGACGTGATCCTGATGGACATCAACATGCCCGACATGGACGGCATCGCCGCGACCGAGCGCCTCTCCGCGCAGGTGCCTAGCGCAGCCGTGGTGATGATGTCCGTCCAGGGAGAGGCCGATTACCTGCGTCGCTCGATGCTGGCCGGTGCCCGGGAGTTCCTGGTCAAGCCCTTCAGCAGCGATGAGCTCACGGCATCCGTTCGGCAGGTCTACTCCCGCGAGAGGGAGAAGGCCGGACGAGCCGTCGTCGCGGCCGCGGCGCGAAGCTCCGAGCCGGGCGAGCTGGGCATCGTCGTGGCCGTCTTCAGCCCCAAGGGCGGCGTGGGCCGGACGACCATCGCCGTGAACCTGGCCGTCGTAGCCGCCACGGAGCTGAACAAGAAGGTCGTGCTCGTCGACGCCTCGTTCCAGTTCGGCGACGTGGCCGTCCTGCTGAACCTCAACCCCAAGGACAAGTCGATGTTCGAGCTGGTGTCGGACATGGAGGCCGGCGGCGATGCCGACGCCGTGGACACCTATACGGTTACCCACTCGTCGGGCATACACGTGATCCTGGCCCCGCCCTCGCCGGAAATGGCCGACGTCATCACCCCAGCCGGCGTGAAGCACGTCGTCGAGGCCCTGCGGCAGCGCTATGAGCTCGTGGTCCTCGATTGCGCAGCGTGGTTCAACGACATCACCCTGGGTATCCTTGACCTGGCGGATATCGTTCTGACCGTCCTCACGCTGGAGATCACCAGCATCAAGAACATCAGGCTCTTCCTCGAGGTCGCCGAGAAGCTCGGCTACGAGGACAAGATCCGGCTCGTCCTGAACCGGGCCGACACGACGCTTGGCATCAGAGTGGCCGACGTGGAGCATTCGATCGGCCGCAAGGTCGACCACACCATAGTCAGCGACGGCCGCGCCGTCGTCTACGCGCTGAACCGTGGGGTACCGTTCGTCCTCAGCAACCGAGAGGCCCAGGTCTCCCAGGACGTTCTGCGTCTGGCAACGACAGTGACAGGTAACCGAGAATCTCGCGAAGAGGATCACAAGGCGACCCAAAAAGGCAAGTCGCTCTTCGCGTGGAGATGACCCTTCGGGGGAGCAAGGGGTGTAGGCGATGTCCCTTCTGAAGCGAATCGAGAGCGCCCGACCGGGTGTGGCGCCGGCCGCGCCGGGCGGGCCACCGAGCGCGCCTCCCGGACCTCCCGGTGCACCGGCGGCACCTACGGGTCAACGCCTTCTGAGCCAGGCTCCTGTTCGGGAGTCTCTGCGAGAGGTCAAGTTCCGCATCCAGTCGCGGGTCATCCAGGACCTCGACCCCAAGCTCGATCTGGCCAACCAGGTCGAGGTGCGCCGCCAGATCGAGGAGATCTTCGGCCGGGTCATCGACGAGGAGGGCCTGGCTCTCACTCGCGCCGAGCGCGTTCGGATGCTCGAGCAGATCACCGACGAGATCATCGGTCTCGGGCCGATGGAGCCGCTCCTCCGCGACGAGACGGTGACTGAAATCATGGTCAACGGCCCGCGCCAGGTCTACATCGAGCGCGCCGGCCGCCTGGAGCTGACCAACGTCGTCTTCCAGAACGACGACCACGTGATGCGGATCATCGATCGGATCATCTCCCCGATCGGCCGCCGCATCGACGAGTCGAGCCCGATGGTCGACGCGCGCCTGACGGACGGTTCCCGCGTCAACGCCATCATCCCGCCGCTATCGCTGATCGGGCCGGTGATCACGGTCCGAAAGTTCTCGGCGTCGCCGTTCACCGTGGACGACCTGATCCGCTTCGGCACCTCGACACCCGAGATGTTCGACTTCCTGCGGGCCTGCGTGGAAGCCCGCCTGAACATCTTCGTGTCGGGAGGTACCGGTTCGGGCAAGACGACGACCCTGAACGTTCTCTCGTCGTTCATCCCCAACGACGAGCGGATCATCACCGTCGAGGACGCCGCCGAGCTGCAGCTCCGCCAGGAGCACGTGGTGACCCTCGAGTCGCGGCCGTCGAACATCGAAGGCAAGGGCGCGATCCCGATCCGGGAGCTCGTCAAGAACTGCCTCCGAATGCGCCCCGATCGCATCATCGTCGGCGAGTGCCGAGGCGGCGAGGCGCTCGACATGCTGCAGGCCATGAACACCGGCCACGACGGCTCGATGTCCACCGGCCACGCCAACAGCCCGCGCGACATGCTCGCCCGACTCGAGACGATGGTCCTCATGGCCGGCGTCGATCTGCCCTTGCGGGCAATCCGCGAGCAGGTCTCCTCCGCCGTGGACCTCATCGTCCATCAATCCCGCCTGAAGGACGGCACCCGCAGGATCGTGAACATCACCGAGGTCCAGGGCATGGAAGGCGATGTCATCGTCATGCAGGACGTCTTCATTTGGGAGCAAACCGGCGTCGTTGAAGGCAAGATCCAGGGTCGCCTCCGCCCGACCGGCATTCGGCCCAAGTTCGTCGAGAAGTTCGAGGTCATGGGCATCCACCTGCCGCGCGGCTTGTTCGGCTTCGCGTAGGAACGGAGGCTGGGAGGCCGATATGGTCGTATTCCTCGTGGCGCTGATCCTCGGCATGGGGGTCATGCTCGTCTTCATAGGTCTGGCGACGTCCGGACGCGGGTCGGGGATCAGCGCCCGACTCGAGCGCTACACAGCCGGCAAGCCCGAAGCCGCTTCCACGACCGTCCAACCGGGCGTCGGAATCGGTGACGTGCTGGCTCAGAGCGTGGCCCTGGCCCGCCTGAACAGGATCGTCGAGCAACGGGACTTCGGCGCGAACCTGGCCCGCGACATCGCCCGCGCCGATCTCAAGCTCAAGCCGGGCGAGTTCATCGCGCTCTGGATCGGCGCTGTCCTCGGCGTCCCGTTCGTGTTCCTCATCCTGGGTCTGGTCCTGCAGCCGCTGCGATCTCCGCTTGGGCTCCTGGCCGGGGCGCTCATCGGATTCTGGTTCCCGCGGTTCTGGCTCGGCCGGCGCCGCGCCTCACGCCTCAACGCCTTCAACAAGCAGCTGCCCGACACGATCACCCTGATCGCGAACGCCCTGCGCGCCGGCTCCTCGTTCCTGCAGGCCATCGAGATGGTCGTGCGCGAGGCCCAGCCCCCCGTGACGGTCGAATTCGGCCGCGTCGTCCGCGAGGTCAACCTCGGCCTGGCCTTCGACGTCGCGCTCGAGAACATGGTCCGCCGGGTGCGCTCGGACGACCTCGAGCTCATGGCCACGGCGATCACGATCCAGCACCAGGTCGGCGGAAACCTGGCCGAGATCCTCGATTCGATCGCCTTCACGATTCGCGAGCGAGTCAGGATCAAGGGCGAGATCAGGACCCTCACCGCCCAGCAGCGGCTGTCGGGCTACGTTGTCGCCTTCCTGCCGATCGGCCTGGTGGGCGTCCTGTTCGTCATCGCGCCCAAGTTCATGGAGCCGATGTTCATGAACCCGCCCGGGATCATGGATCTGCCGGTCGGCCTGATCGTCCTCATCGGCGCCGGGATCATGATGTTCATCGGCTTCATGATCATCCGCGGCATCGTCAACATCGAGGTCTGAAATGCTCGTCTACCTTCTCGCCGGCGGAGTGGGCCTCGGCTTCTTCCTGATCTTCATGGCACTCGCCAGCGGTGGGTCGGTCGACCCGGTCCAGGCTCGACTGACTCAGCTGGGCAACGTCCAGGCTCGCAACCTGGAAGAGCTCGAGCTGCAGCAGCCGTTCGCCGAACGCACCCTGCGCCCCCTCATCGCCCGGCTCTCGCGTGCCAGCGGGCGTCTCAACAGCGCTTCCTCGACCGAGACCGCCGAGAAGCGGCTGGCGCTGGCGGGCAACCCGGGCGACCTGCGGTTGACCGACTGGATGGGTGTGAAGATGCTGGTCGGCATCGGCACGGCCGTCATCCTGTTCGTGCTGCTGGGCGTTGTCGCAGGCGGAGGCATCGCCACGGCGGGCGACCTGGCCCGGCCGTTCCTCTTCGGCCTGATCGGCTTCTTCATCGGCTACCTGCTGCCCGAGTTCTGGCTCGGCCGCAGGATCAAGAGCCGCCAGAAGATCATCCTCAAGATGATCCCGGACACGCTGGATCTGCTGACGATCTCCGTTCGAGCCGGTCTGGGCTTCGACGCCGCTCTCGCCAAGGTGGTGGAGAAGCTGCCCGGTCCCCTGACCGACGAGTTCCGGCGGGCCCTGGCCGAAGTGCGCGTGGGCAAGGCCCGGCGCGAAGCTCTGCGCGACATGATTCCGCGGACCAACGTCCAGCCGCTCTCCAACTTCATCGGCGCGATCATCCAGGCCGAAACGCTGGGCGTCTCGATCTCCAAGGTGCTTCAGGTCCAGTCCGAGCAGCTCCGCATCGAGCGCCGCCAGCGAGCCGAAGAGTTGGCCGCCAAGGCGCCGATCAAGATGCTCTTCCCGCTCGTCGGCTGCATCTTCCCGTCGCTGTTCGTCGTCATCCTTGGCCCGGCCATCATCTCGCTGGTGAAGACCTTCTCCGGCGGCGGCGTTCCATTGGGCAAATGACCCGGCCGCTTCTGGTGGCCCGCAACACCAGCCGGGGGACCGTGCTGGCCGAGCGACTCGAGGACGGTTCGTCCTTCTGGGCCAAGTTCATGGGCCTCATGGGTCGCTCGTCGCTTCCGCGAGGAGACGGACTGTGGCTTCCGGGCGAGAACGGCATCCACATGCTGTTCATGCGTTTCGCGATCGATGTGGTCTTCGTTGCGCCGCCCGCAGACGGGCGCAGTGGCCCGCGCCGGGTCCTGTCGTTGCGTCGGGCCGTGCCGCCCTGGCGCGGGGTGGTGTGGCGAGTCGGCGGCGCCAAAGGGGTCCTGGAGTTGCCGCCCGGCACGATCGATCAATCGGGCACTGCCGTCGGCGACGAGATAGCGATAGAGCCGCGATAGGGACCGTGGCGGCCGTGGCGGCCGAGGCGGCGGGGGCTGCAGAGGCGGCCGCGGCAGTGGCTACAGCGGCTACCCGCCAGATAAGCGCGAGGTACGTGGCGGGTGAGCGGCTCGAGCTAGCTTTCCGGCATGGCGGCACAGACGGCGGCAACGAACGCGATCGGCGGCGTGGCACGGGCGGCTCGCCTGGGCGGAGCGCTGCTCGATCTGGCGCTGCCGGCGAGTTGCGCCGGCTGTGCGGCCGAGGGAACCGTGCTGTGCCCGAGATGCCGGCGCGCTCTGGATGGTCGGCTGGCGCTGCCGCCGGGCGTTCCGCTGGGCCTGCCCGCGGCGATGCCGGTGCCGCTGGTGCAGCTGGAGTGGTGCGCGTCCTTCTCGGGTGTGGTCCGAGTGGCGCTGCACCGGCTCAAGTACTCGGGGGAGCGGCGGCTCGCCGCGCCGCTGGCGGATGCGATGGCGGCTCGCTGGGAGGCGGCGGGGGTCGGCGGCGAGCTGCTGGTCCCCGTGCCGGTGCACGCCGAGCGGGCCAGGCGGCGCGGCTACGACCAGGCGTTCCTGCTCGCCTCCGGCGTCTCGGGCCGCCTCCACGTCCCGTGGCAGGCGTCGCTCGAGCGAACGCGCCACACCACTCCCCAATTCGAGCTGGGGCGCAGAGCCCGGCGCACCAACGTCAGCGGGGCCTTCGCCCTGCGCGCCGGAACGGGTGCGGCGCTGGAAGGCAGGTGGCCGATTCTCATCGACGACGTGGTCACGACCGGCTCGACGCTGGTCGCCTGCGCCGAGGCGCTGTACGAAGCCGGAGCCATCGCGGTTTCGGCTCTGACGGTGGCTCGGGAGCGCTGAGCTACTGGGAACGGCGGAGGCCGAGAGCCGGGACCGGCTCCTATACTGGCCGTGTGGCAGCGGCTGTTCGAGACGCGCCTGTGTCGGCCGAAGGTCGGCGGGACGCGCCACTCGCTTTGCGGAGGTAGGCCGTGAGGACGATCGTCAAGGGCAAGAACATCGACGTCCCGGATTCCGTGAGGCAGTATGCCGAGCGCAAGATGCGCCGGCTGGAGCGCTTCCTGGACGATCGAACGGAAGCCGTGGTCGAGCTCTCGACAGAGCAGCATCGCAGCGGCACGGATTCGCAGATCGTGGAGGTGATGCTCGTCGTCGACGGCCAGCCCCTGCGCAGCCATGCCGCAGGGCCAACCTACCAGGCCAGCCTCGACACCGTGATCGACCGCATCGAACGCCAGGCGGTCGACTTCCGCGAGAAGCCCAAGGGCAAGGCCCGGGCGTACGCGGGCAAGAGCAAGCGCATCGTCGAAGAGGGCGGGGCGGTCCCCTCCGGCAAGGCCGCGGCCACAGCGACCGAGACACCCGAAGAGAAGGCGCGCCGCTCGCGCATCGTCAAGACCAAGCGCTTCGCCATCGAGCCCATGTTCGAGGAGGACGCCGTCGCGCGGATGGAGGAGCTCGGCCACGTCTTCTTCATCTTCGTCAACGCCGAGACGGAGCGACTGTGCGTCCTGTACAAGCGCGATGGGGGCGACTACGGGCTGATCGAGCCGGTGATCGCCGGCGAGTACACGCCCGGCCGAAACGGCCACAAGGCCGGCTGACGACCATCGACCGCCACCGCGCCCGGAGGGGCAGGGTCTCGTGACGGCCGAGCGAGCCGCTGCAAGGAGCCGGCGCATCGAATTGCCCGGCGGGCGCCGGGTCGGACCGCATCTGCCCATGGGACCCGGCCTGCTCAAGGTCGCCGAACGCGCCAGCGAGATCGGCGCCTCGGCGCTGCAGATATTCAGCGACAATCCGACGGCGTGGCGGCGGCGACCCGAGCCCCCGCCCGAGGCTGTCGCCTTCCGGCAGCGTCTGGCCGAGCTCGACATCGGGCCGCTGGCCATCCACGCCGCCTACCTGGTGAACCTGGCCGGTCCCGACGAGGTCCTCTTCGGCCGTTCCGTCGACGTGCTGCGCCACGAGCTGGCCCACGCCCCGGCCTATGGGGCGCGCTTCATCAACGTCCATGCCGGCTCCCATCGCGGCGCCGGCGTGGAGGCGGGCGTGGCCCGGTTGATCGACGGTCTCTCGAGGGCCCTGGTCGACGCCCCGGACGGCCCGGGCGCGCCGCTCGTGGTCGTCGAGAACTCGTCTGGAGGCGGCGACGGCATCGGGGTCAGCGTCGAGCAGTTGGCCTCGGTGCTCGAGACGGCCGCCGCGCGAGGCCTGGACGGGCGCATCGCCTTCTGCCTGGACACGGCCCACCTCTGGGGCGCCGGTTACGACATCGGCGATCCGGCGCAGGTCGATCGGGTGCTGGCCGAGTTCGACCGGCTCCTCGGGCTGGACCGGCTGGCGATGATCCACTTCAACGACACCTCGTCCGGGCTCGGATCGAGACACGACCGCCACGCCCACCTGGGCGAGGGTCGGATCGGGCCGGTGGGGATGGCCCACCTGCTACGGCATCCGGTCCTAGACCACGTGACCTTCTACCTGGAGACCCCCGGCATGGAGGACGGCTTCGACGCGGTCAACATGGCCCGGGTCGGCGATCTCGTCGCCGGTCGACCGCTCACCCCCGGGCCCCGACCCGAGGCGAGAACCGAGCCCGGGGCCACGCCGCCGGCCGGGCTCGCGGCAGAGACACCGGCGCGAGCGGAGAGTCGGGCGGGGGCATGAGCGGGCTCGTGGGCCTGAGGTCCGTGTTCGCGCGCTTCGTCGCCGGCGCGAGCGCTCGGCTGGGAGTGCCCGCGCGCGAGCTCGCCTGCCTGGCCGGCATCCTCGCCGTTGCGGCCGCAACTCGATTCGCAGATCTGCCGGCACGAGGTGGCTGGGACTCCGACCAGGGCACCGAGATGCTGGCCATGCGGAACGCGATCACCGGCGGCGGCTTGCCCACCTTCGGGCCTCTGGCGATCAGCGTCGGCGGCAGCTTCCACCACGGCGCCCTCTACTACGACCTGCTGTTGCCGGCGGCATGGCTGGGCAACGGCGACCCGACGTTCGTCGTGGCGGAGATCGCGCTCCTGAGCCTGCTGGTGGTGCCGATCGTGTGGTGGATTGCCCGCTCGATCGGCGGACCGGCGGCGGGCCTGATCGCGGCGTGCCTGGCCGCGGTATCGGCCAGCCTGATCGGCTACGCCACATTCATCTGGAACCCCACTCTGGTCGAGCCAGCGGCGGCCGTGGCGTTCCTGGGGGCCTGGGAGGGGTGGCGCACCGGTCGGCCGCAGTGGTGGCTCGTGGCGGCCGCAGGGAGCGCCGTGGCGATGCAGTCGCACGTTGCCGCCGGCGTGATCGTCGTTCCGATGGCGGCCGCCTTCCTGGCCGCTCTGCGGCGGGCACCGGCCGGCCGCCGCCGTCGCGTCGCTGCCTGGGGAGCGGCCGCCGTGGCCCTGGTCGCACTCTCGTACCTGCCGGTCATCGCCCACGAGTTGAGCCACGACTTCCCCGAGACACGGGGCATGATCGGCTACTTCACCGGCCCGGATTCCACCCCGGCACGCGACCCGTTGACGCGGCTCCTCTTCAGCGCGATCCGGATCCTCGCCTGGCCGCTCATCCGCTGGCCGCTCGTGGACCTGAAGCCGTCCTTCCTGCCGTCTCTGGCGGTCGCCGTCACGCTGGCGCTGACGCTGGCCTGGCGAGTGGCCAGGACCGGGTCGCCGGCACCGGACGCGGAGGCATCGACGGGCACGCCTGCGAGCGCAACCGCCGCCGCTGAGCCCGCCGCCCGGGAACCCGCCGCGGCCGGGCGCGCGGCCGAGCACGAGGGTCTGCGTTTCGTCGGGGGAATGCTGTTGCTCATCGTCGTGGCCCTCGGCCTGGGCCTCAAGGCCGTCTCGGAGGTCCAGGAGCTGCCCACGGAGCAGTACCACGTCGTCGCCGACCCGCTCGTCTTCGTGGCCGCGGGCCTGGCCCTGGCGGGCATCTGGCGGGCGGCCGGCGGTGGTTGCGCGAGGCAGGTGGGACGCGTAGCCGCCGTCGCGGCAGTGGCCGGCCTGGTTGCCTGGAACGTCGGCCACTGGCCGCCGCTCACCTCGCCCGACGGGGGCTGGCCCGCGGCCCAGGCTGCGGCCACGAGGATCGAGCGCATCGCCGCCGGCGCCCCGGTGGCCCTCGTCCCGCTCTTCGAGGAAAAGGGCGGCGACGCGTATGCCTATCCGCTCCAGCGCGACGGCACTATCCTTGTCGCAGTTGACCGGGCCAATGTCGTTGCGGTTCTGTGCGACACGTTCTGGCTCAAGGGCTGCAGCGGCGAGGCTGAAGGGGCATGGCTCGCCACGCAGCCTGGCGGGCTGACGCAAGTGGACCGATTCGCGGCTGCCCCGGACAGGATCGTGACCGTCTACCGTCGCTCGCCATGAGGGAGACTTGGTGCCAGCAGACGCGCCACCGGGCATAGGCGACACCGCGCGACGCGACCAGCCGGGCCACTCCGAGCAGTCGAGAGCCGTTGCCGCGCCGGCCCGTCGCATCGGGGCCCGCCTCCGATCGAACGCCGGCGAGGCCGCGAGCCTGGCCGCGATCTTCCTGCTCGCCGTCGCGGACAGGCTCGTGAATCTGCCGGCCCGGGGCATCTGGGACACCGACCAGGGCGTCGAGACCGGCGCCATCTGGAACGCAGTGGTCACGCGCCAGCTGCCTGCCTACGGCTCGCCCGCCTTCAGCACCGGCGGCACGTTCCACCACGGGGCACTCTTCTACGACCTGATGATGCCGGCGGTCTGGCTGGGCAATGGCAATCCAACCGTCGTGGTCTTCGTCATCGCGCTTTTCGGGATCGCCGTAGTGCCGATGGCCTGGTGGACCGCCCGATCCATCGGCGGTAGGCCCGCCGGGCTCGCCGCCGCGCTTCTGGCCGCCGTCTCGCCAAGCCTGATCGACTACTCCACGTTCGTGTGGAACCCCGTTCTCGTGGAGACCGGCACCGCGCTGGCCTGCCTGGGCGCCTGGCAGGCATGGCGGACGCGGCAGCCCCGCTGGTGGGTAGTCGCCGCAGCGGGCACCGCTCTGGCGGCACAATCGCACCTTACGGGCCTGGTGCTGGTGTTCCCGATGGCCGCGGTGTTCGCGCTTGCGCTGCGACGAGGTCCGTCGGGGGAGAGGCGCCGCCTGCTCAAGTGGGGGCTCGCCGGCGCAGGCCTCTTCGTGTTGACCTGGCTTCCCCTCATCGTCTACGAACTCGGCCATGACTTCGCCGAGACCCGGGCGATGCTCGCCTTCGACCAGCCGGCCCCGCCGGCCGCCGGTCCGTTGATCCAGGTCTTCTTCGGAAGCATGCGCATCGTCGTCTGGCCGCTCATGCATTGGCCGCTGGACAACCTCCAATCGGGAGCGGTCCTTGCGTTCGTCGTCTTCCTTGCCGTGGTCTCGGGACTGGTCTGGCGGGTGGGCCGCACGTTCCAGGGCAGGGGCGCCGGAGACACGGCCCCCGGCGTTGACTTCGAGCGCGACGGTCTACGGCTCGTGGGCGGGTCCCTCCTGTTCATCGCGCTCGCGCTGAGCCTTGGCCTCAAGCAGATCTCCCAGGTGGAGAACGTGAACCAGGAGCAGTACCACTGCGTCGCGGACGTGTTGGTCCTGCTCGCCGCCGCACTGGTGGTCGGCGGGCTCTGGAGAACCGTCATCGCGGGGAGAGCCTGGATCGGCCGGTCGCTGGCTCTGCTGGGCCTTGTGGGGCTCACGGTCTTATGCGTCAGCCACTGGCCGCCCCTCACGGCCCCCGACGGGGGCTGGCCGGCGGCGCGGGCGGCTGCCGACAAGATACGCACCGACGCGGCCGGAGGGTCGATCGCCATGGTGAGCCTGCCCGACTTCAAGGGGCCGTACGCATACAGCTACCCGCTCACCCTGGACGGGGTCACGTGGGCGGCGCCGGATCGCGCGGCCACGGTCGTGATCCTGTGTGATTCAGGCTGGTACAAGGGCTGCGGAGGCGCCGCCGAGGAGCAGTGGCGCGCGGCGCAGGCCGGCGGAGGGAGCCTTCTCATGGTGGACCGCTTCGAGCCGGCTCCGGGTCGGATCCTTACGGTCTACCGGCGCACGTCGTAGGGCACGAATGGGCGCGAAGACGCGCGGGCGGGCACGCGGTGGCTGGGGGTCGGGCGGCGGCTCGGGGTCGGGCGGCGGCTAGCTGTCGCGGGCTGGGCGTGCCCGGGGCGGCAACTGCCGGACCATCGGTCGGACGCCGTGGCTGGCGACGGCGGACATGATCGGCGCTTCGCGGCGGTCGTCCAGGAGCCTGCGCGGCTCCATGGAGCGCTCGTCGGTCCGCATGCCTGCGTAGCCGCGGCCGAAGCGGCGCATCCGCACCGCGAGGTAGTACTCCATGACCTGGCGGACCTGCGGCTCCGTCAGCACGTCGTCGGCGCGGAGGGAGTATTCGACGCGAGCCGTCGGATTGATGGTCCCACCGGTCACGACGCCCAGGTACAGCGGCGCCTCGGCGTCGTCGCGGATCTCGCGCAGCCCGCGCGCCAGCTTCGTCGCCGTCCCCAGGGACGGCATCCGGTCGCCGCGGATCAGCCGGGAGATGGTCGAATGATCCACGCCCGACTGCTGAGCCAGCTGACGTTGCGACATCTTCTTCGCTTTGAGCTGGGCCCGCAGCCACTCGTTGAAGCCTCGTCCGTTCTGTACGGCCATGCGCGAGTGGGCTCCGAAGGTCGGGCAGTCTGCCCGGATACTGAAACTATCGGAGCGGTCAGCCAAAGCGTGAATGACCTTTTGGTACCGAACGTGTACGCCCGTCGGTTTGTACCGCAAGGTGGCTGTAAGGTCGGATGGGGCGGATTCGGGCAGGAGCCGGCGTTCGGCCGCCGTCAGGACGCCATCAGAACCGCCGGAACGCCCGCCGAGGAGTCAGGCCGACGGCCGGCCCGGTGCACGCGGAGGCGCGATCTCCTCGACCTTCATGCCGCCGCCACGCGGCTTGGAGGAGATCACGTATGCGATCGTGCCCAGGACGACGATCGAGAAGACGCTGATCGCACGGTCCACGAGGATGATCGCGGCGGCGTGCGGTGCACTCGCGTTGAACACTTTGGTCAGCACGCCACCCATGCCGAGCTCGACCAGGCCGAGCCCGGCAGGGGTGAACGGCACCGCCGTGAGCAGCGAGCCGATGAGGGCGACGAACATGGCGCCGGAGAAGCCCAGGTCGACGTCGCTGAAGCCGAGTGCTCGGACGACCAGGTAGAGCCGGAAGGCCTCGGTCGCCCAGATCAGAGCGGTCAGCAGGCCGAGGAATGGCAGGCCGCGCAACCCGACCGAGCCGAAGACCCCCTCCTCGAAGCGATCGTAGAACTCGACGGCGCGATGAGGCAGCGGCAGTATCCCGATGATCCTGCGGCCGAAGTTGCGCATCGCCACCATGGCCACGATCAAGAGCACGACGACGATCACGCCCATGGCGAAGATGACCTGGACGGTCTGGGGCAGCTCGTTGAGGCTGCCGCGGAACCTGATGTACCCGGCTGCGACGCCCAGGGCCGCGATAGCGATGAGGTCCAGGATCCGCTCCATGAAGACCGTGCCCAGTGTCTTGGTCGCCGAAACCGGGCTGTTGAGCTTGAGCAGGTAGGCCCGGTACAGGTCCCCGAGCTTGGCCGGCACGACGCAGTTGACCAGCCACGAGAGGAAGAGGATCTCCGTGCCGTCGCGGATCCTGACCTTGTAGCCCGCGCCCTTGAGCAGCTTCGTCCAGCGCCAGCCGCGGAGCGGGAAGCCCGTGTAGTAGCTCAGGAAGGCGAGCAGGAGGAAGAGCAGGTTCGCGCTGGCGATCTCGCCGGGCACGGACTGCATGTCCTTCCCGTTGGCCGCGACGGCGACGACGAGGATCGCCAGCGGGACCAGGATCGAGAGGAGGGTTCGGGGCTGGCGCAGCCGGCGGACCAGCGACATCTGCTCGGCCGGCGGGACCTCGACCTGCGCCTCCGGATGGATCAGGGCGTCCGCTTCCTGCTCGAGCGGCTCGCCGATCGGGTGACGGTGATGGTCTGTCGGGTCGGTCACCGGTCTTCTCCCATCGTCCCCTGGGCCCGGCGGCGGCCGTTCCCCTTCATGGATTGGATCATCTTGGCAACGGGCGTCCAGGCGCGCGCGTAGAAGCTGGCGCGTCCCGGCTGGAAGTCCACACAGGCCAGGGACGCCAGAAGCGCCTCCGGAGTTCCAGGGTCGCCGGCCACGATGTTGTACGTAACACCCACCTCCAGGACGGTGTGCGAATCGGAGGCACCGACGCCGGGCAGGTTGTGCTCGCGGGCGAAGAGGGCCGCTTTCTCGTTGGCCGAGCCGCCGATCACCCGGGCGTTGTAGGCCTCCACCCAGTCGACCAGGTGAGCGATCGACTCGAGCCGGGCGCCGCTCTTGCGCCCGAACCCGCGCAGGCCGTCGAACGGGTGCGGGACGCCCACCAGGCCGCCCTGCTCCCGGATCGCGGCGATCGTCTCGACGGCCGAGAGGCCTGGCGGCACCGCCTGGCGCAGGAAGACGGCGATCAGGTCTCCGTCGGCGGTCTTGACCTCCTCGCCGACGATGATCGTCAGCCCGGGCGGGGCGGCATCGCGGAGGCGGAGCGCGGCGTCGATCCGGTCGTGGTCCGTGACGGCCAGGTGCGTCAGGCCGCGCGAGGCCGCGGCGCGCGCCACGGCCGCGGGATTGGCCAGGGAATCGAAGCTCGCGCTCGTGTGACAGTGCAGGTCGATGAACGCGCGGGGGGCGCCGCCGGCCTCGGATGCAGGCGGGACCGCCATCACATCTGCGGGCCGAGGTATTTCTTGTAGAAGTCGAAGTGCTCGAGGGCGAGGCCGGTGCCGCGGGCGACGCAGTTCATGGCATCGTCGGCAACGTGACAGGGCACGCCCGTGACCTGGGTCAGCAGCTTGTCGATGTTCCGCAGCAGCGATCCGCCGCCGGTCATCACCATGCCCTTGTCGATGATGTCGCTCGAGAGCTCGGGCGGGGTCTGCTCCAGGACCAGGCGCACCGCACCGATGATCTGCTGGAGCGGCGGCTCCATCGCCTCCATGACCTCCGAGCTGGTCATCGGGATGGTGCGCGGCAGGCCGGCAATCAAGTCGCGGCCGCGGACGTCCATCGTCAGCTCGCGCTCGAGCGGGAGCGCCGTCCCGATCGCGATCTTGACTTCCTCGGCGGTTCGGTCGCCGATCATCAGGTTGTACTTCTTGCGAACGTAGCTGGCGATGGCCTCGTCGACCTTGTTGCCGCCGACCCGAAGGCTCGTCGAGACCACGATGGCACCGAGCGAGAGCACCGCGATCTCGCTGGTGCCGCCGCCGATGTCGATGATCATCGCCCCCGAGGGCCCGCTGATCGGCACGGCCGCGCCGATCGCGGCGGCCATCGGCTCCTCGATCAGGTACGCCTCTCCGGCGCCCGCCTTGAGGGCCGCGTCGCGGACGGCGCGCTTCTCGACGCTGGTGACGCCGGCCGGCACGCTGATCATGACTTCGGGCTTGCCCCACCCCACCCGCCGGCCCAGCTGGACCTTCTGGATGAAGTGGCGCAGCAGCGCCTCGGTGATGACGTAGTCCGCGATGACCCCTGCCCGCATCGGCCGGATGGCCTGGATGTTGGCGGGGGTGCGGCCGATCATCTCGCGGGCTTCCTCGCCGACGGCGACGATCACGTTGTTGTCGTCGACGGCCACCACGGAGGGCTCCTGCATCACGATGCCCTTGCCCTTGACGTAGACCATCACGTTGGCGGTGCCCAGGTCGATACCGATCTTCATGCCGTTGCGCTATGTCCCTTCCGCAAGCCGTTCGATCCTGGCGCCGAGCTCCAGGAATTTCCTGTCGATCTTCTCATAGCCGCGGTGTACGTGGTGCGCGCCGCGTATCGTGGTCACACCCTCGGCGGCCAGAGCCGCCAGGATAAGGGACGCGCCGGCTCGGAGATCACCGATCTCGACATCCGCCCCGTGGAGCGGGGTGGGGCCGTGGATGGTGGCGTGATGCTGGTCCGCGATGTCGATGCGAGCGCCCATCCGCCGCAGCTCGCCCAGCCACTCTAGCCGATCCTCGAAAACGGTCTCGTTGACGTGGCTGTCGCCTTCCGCCTGGGTGAGGAGCACGCACGTGGGCGGCTGCAGGTCGGTGGCCAGGCCCGGATACGGCTCGGTCTCGATGTCGCGGCCCCTCAGCGGGCGCGCATCCGTGTCGGTGGCGTCCACCTCGATGGTGTTCACGCCGGAGCTGACCGACACGCCGACGTCCGACATGATCCCCAGGAGCGCGTCGAGGTGGCCGCAAGGGGCATCCTGGACGGTGATCCGACCGCGAGTGACGGCCGCCGCGACGACGAACGTGCCGGCCTCGATCCGATCGGCGACGACGGCGTGGTGGGCGCCTCGCAGCCGGCGTTGGCCCTCGATCTCGATGCGGTTGGGCGCGGTCCGCTCGACCTCCGCGCCCATCTCCTGCAGGAAGGCGATCAGGTCGTCGATCTCGGGCTCCTGGGCCGCCGGCTCGATGATCGTGTGACCCACCGCCAGAGTCGCGGCCAGCATGGCGTTCTCGGTGCCCATGACCGTGATCTGCGGGAAGGTCACCCGGCCGCCGCGTAGCCGGCCCGGGGCCTTGGCGAAGTAGTAACCGTTGCGGTACTCGATATCTGCGCCCAGGGCCCGCATCGCGTCGACGTGCAGGTTCACGGGCCGGCGGCCGATCCGGTCGCCGCCCGGGTTGCTGATGATGACCCGCCCGAAACGCGTGAGCAGCGGCCCCAGCAGGATGAAGCTGGCCCGCATCTTGGCCGCCGCCTCGAGGGGCACGAACAGCCACTCGGCGTCGCCGCTGGCGACTTCGTAGACGTTGGGCTCGGGATGATCCACGGTCACGCCGATGTCGCGCAGGACCTCGGCCAGAACGCGCACGTCCTCGATCTCGGGGACGTTCGAGAAGCGGCAGCGCTCGCCGGTCAGGGTGGCGGCGGCCATCAGCTTGAGCGCGGCATTCTTGGCGCCGCTGATTCGGACCGAGCCTTCCAGGCGGCGGCCGCCCTCGATCCGGAAGACCTCGCGGTCTACGTTCTCGGGCTTGAATTCCCAGTGGAACGGGCGAGCGTCAGCCATCGACTACTCGCCGCCCGGTGGCCCCTCGCGATGCGCCTCCGGGTGTCGGCGCGCCGCCTCGTGCGGTCCTCGGGGTCTGCGCGCCCCACGCTCGGCGAGGCGGATTCGGATGAGCGCGCGCTGGAGGGCGGCACGCGCGGCCGCAAGATCGGCCGGCTCCACGAAGCCGCCCTCGATGACCCGCTCTGCCTCGCGGCGGGCGCGCTCGGCGCGTTCGAGATCGATTTCGGAGGCCATGTCGGCGGTCTCGGCCAGGACGACGACTCGATCCGGCCGGACCTGCAGGAAGCCGCCGAAGATCGCGAACTCCTGCTCCTGCCCGCCGCTCTTGAGGCGCAGTACACCCTGGCCGAGCGTCGAGATCAACGGGGCATGGTGCGGCAGGATGCCGAGCTCGCCCTCGCTGCCGGGGACGATGACCTCGTCCACGTCGCCAACGAAGGCTCTCTTCTCCGGAGTGACGATTTCCAGATGCAGCGGCATCTATCTCATTCCTTCACTTCGTCCCGGCCGGTACGTGGCGTCGACCCCGGCCTTGTCCTGTGACAGGATCGACCGCGGGCGACGGCCGGCGTAGCCGTTCGCGCAGCGCTCTAATCGCGAAGCGATTTTGCGCGAAGCGACGGCTGGGCCAGCCAAGCGACGCGTTTACGGTCACTTCGCCAGCTTGGCCGCGTTGGCACGCACGTCGTCCAGAGTACCGGCCAGGAAGAATGCCTGCTCGGGCAGGTCGTCGACCTTGCCCTCGAGAATCTCCTTGAAAGAGGCGACCG
Organism: Candidatus Limnocylindrales bacterium; assembly: GCA_050008515.1. Classification (GTDB taxonomy): domain Bacteria; phylum Chloroflexota; class Limnocylindria; order Limnocylindrales; family CSP1-4; genus Fen-1039. Next base: position 47,443 of record JBEKMM010000005.1, on the reverse strand, counting down.
TGTCGCGGATCGCCACGTACGCCCCGGGCCGGCCGGTGAAGACTTCGGCTACGTGGAACGGCTGGCTGTTGAAGATCTGAAGCCGCCGGGCCCGGGCGACGGTGGACTTGTCCGCCTCGGACAGCTCGTCGATGCCCAGGATCGAGATGATGTCCTGCAGGTCGCGGTAGCGCTGCAACACCCGCTGGACCTCGCGCGCGGTGTCGTAGTGTTCCTGGCCCACGATGTTCGGGTCGAGGACTCGCGAGGTGGAGGTCAGCGGATCGACCGCCGGGTAGATGCCCAGCTCGGTGATCGCGCGCTCCAGTCGAATGGTCGAATCGAGGTGGCCGAAGGTCGTCACCGGGGCCGGGTCGGTGTAGTCGTCCGCAGGGACGAAGACCGCCTGCAGCGACGTGATCGAGCCCTTCTTGGTGGAGGTGATGCGCTCCTGCAGGGCCGCCATCTCGGTCGCCAGGTTGGGCTGGTATCCCACCGCCGAAGGCATTCGACCGAGCAGGGCCGAGACTTCGGAGCCGGCCTGCGTGAAGCGGAAGATGTTGTCGATGAAGAGGAGGACGTCCCGGCCTTCAACGTCGCGGAAGTACTCGGCGATCGTCAGGCCGGTCAGGCCGACCCGGAGGCGGGCGCCCGGCGGCTCGTTCATCTGGCCGAAGACGAAGGCCGTCTTGGCGATGACGCCCGACTCGGTCATCTCGTGGATTAGGTCGTTGCCCTCGCGCGACCGCTCGCCCACTCCGCTGAAGACCGAATAGCCGGCGTGCTCCTGGGCGACGTTGCGGATCAGCTCCTGGATGATGACCGTCTTACCCACGCCGGCGCCCCCGAAGACGCCGATCTTGCCGCCCTTGGCGAAGGGGCAGACCAGGTCGATGACCTTGATGCCGGTCTCGAAGATCTCCGTCTCGGTCGTCTGCTGGTCGAAGGACGGAGCGGGGCGATGGATCGGCAGGCGCTCGGTGACCGCCACCGGGCCCTTCTCGTCGATCGCCTCTCCCAGGACGTTGAAAACGCGGCCGAGGGTCACCTCGCCGACCGGAACGGAGATCGGGCCGCCGGTGTCGATGACGTCGACGCCGCGGGCAAGGCCGTCCGTCGTGGTCATGGCCACGCAACGGACCCGGTTGTTGCCCAGGTGCTGCTGGACCTCGCAGACGATCTTCACGCCGTCGCCGCGTATGACCTCGACGGCGTTGTAGATCCCCGGCAACTGGCCGGCGGGAAACTCGATGTCGACGACGGGGCCGGTGATCTGGATGACCCGGCCGGTCGCGGTCTTGGCGGCGGTCGCCATGATCGTGTCGGTGCCTCCTGGTGTCGTCGCCTGGCTGGCTAGCGCGCTCTCGCGCCAGAAGCGATTTCGATGAGCTCTCTGGTGATGTTGGCCTGGCGGGCCTTGTTGTAACTGAGGGTCAGGTCGTCGATGAGCTCGTCCGCGTTGTCGGTTGCGTTCTTCATCGCGACCATCTGACTGGAGAAGAAGCTGGCGCTGCTTTCCAGCGCCGTCTGGAAGAGCCGCGTGCCGACATAGCGGGGCAGCAGCTCGTCGAGGACCAGGTCCGGAGCCGGCTCGAAGATGAACTGCGCGCCGGGGATGCCTCGCGTGTCGCTGGTCGGCCTGATCGGCAGCAGCTGGACCATGTCCGGCCGCTGGACCAGGGTCGAGACGAAACGGGTGAAAACGATGTCGACCTGGTTGTACGTGCCGGCCTCGTACTCATCCGAGATGAGACGCGCAAGCGGCAGTATGTCCTCGAACCTGGGGCGGTCGCCGAACCCTGAGAAGTGGGCGACGATCGGGACGCGAGCCCTGCGCATCGCGTCGCGGCCTTTGCGGCCCACGCTGACGAGCTCGAGCTCGCCCGGGTGTTCGACGATCTCCCTGGAGACGAAGCGGACGGCGTTGGTGTTGAGGGCGCCGGCCAGGCCGCGATCACTGGTGACCAGGACGATGAGCCGCTTGCCTTCATCGCGGCGGCTGAGCAGCGGGTGCTCGTCGCCAGCGAGGACTGCGGCGAGATCCGCCAGGATTTCGTCGAGCAGGTCGGAGTAGGGTCGCGAAGCCAGGGTCGACTCCTGGGCGCGGCGCAACTTGGACGCCGCGACGAACTGCATTGCCCGGGTTATCTGCCTGATGTTCCTCGACGCCGTGATGCGTCTTCGGATGTCTCGTTGGCTTGGCACGCTGCCCTACCAGGTTCCGTGATGTGGCTGTGATTGCGCCGCCCTCGCCCTACGCGAGGAACGACTTGCGGAAATCGTTGGCCGCGGATTCCAGCTCGGCGGCGGCAGGGTCGTCGAGGACCTTCGTGTCGCCGAGCTTGGTCATGAGCGCGCCGTGCTCGGTCTCGAGGAAGCGGTAGAACTGCTGCTCGAAGTCCTTGACGCGGGGGGTGGGCACGTCGTCCAGGAGGCCCTTCGTGGCGATGTACAGGATCGCGACCTGCTTCTCCACGGGGACCGGCTGGTACTGGGGCTGCTTGATGACCTCCGACAGCTTCTCGCCGCGGGTCAGCTGGTCGCGCGTGGCCTTGTCCAGGTCCGACGCAAACTGGGCGAAGGCGGCGAGGGAGCGGTACTGGGCCAGGTCCAGCTTGAGCGGGGCCGCGACCTTCTTCATGGCCTTGGTCTGGGCCGCGGAGCCGACCCGCGAGACGGAGATGCCGATGTTGAGCGCAGGCCGCTGACCGGCGTTGAAGAGGTCCGTCTCGAGGAAGATCTGGCCGTCGGTGATCGAGATGACGTTGGTGGGAATGTAGGTCGAGATGTCGCCGGCCTGGGTTTCGATGAGCGGCAAGGCGGTCAGGGAACCGCCGCCGTTCTCGGCGCTCATGCGCGCGGCGCGCTCGAGGAGACGGCTGTGGAGGTAGAAGACGTCGCCCGGATAGGCCTCGCGGCCGGGCGGGCGGCGCAGCAGCAGGGACATCTCGCGGTAGGCCCAGGCGTGCTTGGAGAGGTCGTCGTACACGCACAGGGCGTCCTTGACGAGCCTGCCGTCGATCTCGACGCCGACCTCCATGACCTCCTCGCCCATCGCGCAGCCAGCGTAGGGAGCGAGGTACTGGAGCGCGGCGGAGAACTCGGCGCCGGCGCAGACGACGACGGTGTGCGCCATGGCTCCGTGCTGCTCCAGGACGGCCACGGTCTTGGCGACGGTCGAGAGCTTCTGGCCGATGGCCACGTAGATGCAGACCAGGCCCTTGCCCTTCTGGTTGATGATCGTGTCGATGGCGAGGGCGGTCTTGCCGGTCTGGCGGTCGCCGATGATCAGCTCGCGCTGCCCGCGCCCGATCGGGATGAGGGCGTCGATGGCCTTGATGCCGGTCTGGACCGGCGTGTCGACCGCCTGGCGGGTGACGACGCCGGGGGCGATGCGTTCGACGGGGCGGGTCCGGGTGGCGGCGATTGGGCCCTTGTCGTCCAGCGGCCGACCGAGCGGGTCGACCACGCGGCCGACGAGCGCCGGACCGACCGGGACCTCGACCACGCGACCGGTCGTCTTGACGGTGTCGCCTTCCTTGATCTCGGTCGCGTCGCCCAGGATCACGGCGCCGACGGTCTCCTCTTCGAGGTTGAGGGCCATGCCCATGACGGCGCCCGGAAACTCCAGCAGCTCGGACGAAAGGGCGCCCGAGAGACCATAGATCTGGGCGATGCCGTCGCCGACTTCGACCACCGTGCCGACGCTGCGCGACTCGGCACCCTGATCGAAGCCCTCGATCGTGTCCTTGATGATCCTGACGATCTCGTCCGATCTGATGGCCATGCCTTCTCCGTTCGGCCCGCGGGTCCGCCGCCGAGGCGGCGCCCGACTCTAGCTCATTCCCTGGACCAGCTGCCAGCGAAGCCGCGCCAGGCGGTTCGCAACACTGGCGTCGATCTGGAGGTCGCCGATCATGACGCAAAGTCCACCGATGAGCGCCGGATTGATTTCAGTGGCGATCTCGACCCGCGCCCCGGCCAGTTTCTCGATTCGCCCCTTGAGCATCTCGATCTCCCGCTCGGAAAGCGGCGAGGGAGAAGTCACGGTCACGCCGACGATGCCGCGCGACTGGCGGACCAGGTCATCGTACTCGTCGCTCACCGCCGGCAGGATCGAGAAGCGGCCCCTTTCGGCCAGGAGCAGGGCCAGGTTGAGCACCCGCCCGGAGACGCGGGCTCGAAGGATCTGCTCCACGACTCTGCGGCGCTCTCGGAACGGCACCGCCGGGCTGTCGATCGACCGGACGGCAAGCTCGTCCTGCGCCAGCCCGCACGCGAGGCCGATATCGGCTCGCCAGGCGTCGACCCTGTCGTCGCGCGTGGCCAGCTCGAACAGAGCCTGGGCGTACCGGCGGGCCGCGGCGGAATGCAGCATCAGTTGGTCCGTCCCTCGCCGTTAACGGCGCGATCGGCGAGGAACTCCTCGACGAGGCGGCGCTGCCGGGCGTCGGTCATCGTCTCGCCCACGACCCTGCCGGCCGCGAGCAGCGCGAGGTCCGCAACCTGGGCCCGGAGATCTGCGAGGGCGCGGTCCCGTTCGGCCTGGATATCGGCCCTGGCCCGTTCCCGCATGCTGTCCAGGTCCTTGCGGGTCGCGGCGATGTCCGCAACCCGGAGAACTTCAGCGGACTTCTGGGCCGCGGCGATCAGGGCGTTGGCCTCGCGGCGCGCCTCCAGGATCGCCTGTTCACGCGCCGCCACGCCGGCATCGCGATCCTTGCGAGCCTGCTCGGCATCCGCCAGGCCCTGGTCGATGCGGGCCTTGCGCTGGGCCAGGATGTTGGCGATGGGATCGAACCCGAACCGCCAGATCAGGGCCAGGAACACGATGAAGTTGAGCGCCGCAACGATCACCCAGAAGAAGTTGATGGACAGCCCCGGCGCCTCGGACGCCGTCGTCGTCGAAGCCGCGGCCGTCGCGGCCGCTGCCGCGGCCGTCGCGGCCGCTGTCGCGGCCGCTGTCACCAGGGGGTTCACTCGACTCGCTCGGTGATCTCGGCTCTACTTGATGAAGATGGTCAGCAGACCGACCACGATGGCCAGCACGCCGAGGCCTTCGGCGAAGCCGGCCAGGATGATCGCCAGACCGCGGATCTGGCCGGCCGCATCCGGGTTGCGCCCGATGGCGCTGCTGGACATGCCGCCCAGGATGCCGATGCCGATGCCGGGGCCGATGACGGCCAGGGCTGCGAGTCCGGCTCCGATGTGCTCGAGCATGAAGGTGTCCTCCTTGTCCCGGACCGACGGCCGGGCAGTCGCGTTCCTGGCGGTCAGGCCGCCACGGGCTGGGATTGGTCGGCGCCACCGGGCGCATGGTGGTCTGGTGCGGCCTCGCCGGCTGCCGCCGGGTGATGCTCCCCGGATTCGTGGCCCTCAATGGCGATGAGGATGAACATCAGGCTCAGGACGGAGAAGATGAGGGCCTGGATCAAGTTCAGAAGCGCTTCGAGCCCGTACAGAGCAATAGGGATCAGTGCCAGGGTCAGGGCCGAGATGACGGCCAGGGCGACCTCGCCGCCGTAGATGTTGCCGAAGAGTCGCATGGCCAGCGTCACCGGCTTCACGAACTCCAGTAAGAGCTCGATGATCCCGACGTACATGGCCAGCAGCCCGGCCCCGATGCCGTGGCGGAACTCGCCGATCGGGAAGAACTTGCCGAGATATCCACGTACGCCCAGGCGACGGAAGCCCTCGCCCTGGAACAGCACGAAAGAGGTGAGCGCGAGGCCGATGGTTATGTTGACGTCGCTCGTGGGCGCCCGGAGCTGCGGGATCTTGCCGATGGGCGGCACAAGGCCGCTCCAGTTGGAGAACAGGATCAGCACGAAGAAGGCGGCGAAGATCGGATAGTAGCGCCGCGCTCCCTCGCCTCCGATGCCCACCGCGAAGTCCCGTCCAAACTCGTAGGCCCACTCGACGGCGTTCTGCAGCCGGCCAGGAACCAGCTTCAGGCCGCGAGTCGCCGCGAAGGCCAGCAGCAGGATGAAGGCCATCACGACCCACATCGTCAGGATCGTGGAGCTGATGCTGGGGTGGAAGTAGATCATCGGCAACGGGGAGGGCGCCGTGGACGGCGAGAAGTCGAACACGATCGCCGGGGGCGGCAGCTCGATCGCGCTCTGGACGAAGCAGGAGGGGAAGTCGCAGGCCTGGCCCTGCGTCCCGCCTTCGGGGAAGGGCGGCGCGAACACGACGGCGAGCACGTCCAGGACGAGGATCGCCGGGATCAGAAACCTGAAGGGGATGCCGCGTGCGCGCTTCCTGGGCGCAGCGGCCGGTGCGGTCGTCGCCTCGGCTTCTTCGGTCGTCACGGGCGCGGCGCCCGGATCGTTAGTCACGCTCGCTCCGCGTTGCCGGCGGCCCCCCATAGAGCCGCGTCATCTCTTGTCTTCTTCGTCCAGTCGGGCCAGGAACTTCGCGATGAACCGCCAGCAGGCGACAGCGCCGCCGACGGTTCCGAATGCAAACCCAACGAGCGCGAAGATCGGGACGGTGCCCAGGCGCTGGTCCAGCCAGTACCCACCGAGCACCCCGGCCAGCACTGCGACTAGCAGTACGAACGCGATTTCGGAGAAGAGGGCAACGTACGCGGACGCCTTCCCGAGATCGTTCATTCGTCTCCCTGGCAGGGCGCCGTGAGTGTAGCAGCCGACTTACGGAAACGCTTACCCCCCAAAAGCGCCGCCGATTGGGGCCGGTACGTACTTCCGTCCGGCAGTCTACCGACCGCCGCCGGCGGCCCCGCGTCGGCCGTCAGTCTTCGGCCAGGCCGGGGACCGGGAAGCGGGCGCACGTGTCGTGGACGAGGGCTGCCAGCTTGGCCTGCTCGGACGGATCGTCGCGGGTCACGATGGCCGTGACGATGATCTCGCCGATTTGGCGCATCTCCGGCTCGCGGAAGCCGCGGCTGGTGGTGGCCGGCGTGCCGACGCGGATCCCAGAGGCGATGTTAGGTGGGTTCTTGTCGAACGGGATGGCGTTCTTGTTGACCGTGATGCCGATCTCGTCGAGCAGGTGCTCCGCCTCTTTGCCGGTCACGCCGAGGGGCGTCACGTCGACGAGCATGAGGTGGTTGTCCGTGCCGCCCGAGACGACGCGGGCGCCCTTCTCGGCCATCGTCTGGGCCAGCAGCTTCGCGTTCACGATCGTCTGGCGCTGGTCGGCGCGGTACTCGTCCGTGGCGGCCAGCTTGAGGGCAACGGCCTTGGCGGCGATGACGTGCATCAGCGGGCCGCCCTGGACGCCGGGGAAGACGCTCTTGTCCAGGGCCGCCGCGAGCGTAGTCTTCTCCAGCTTCGGGAAGTTGACCTTGAGGCCGGCAGGCAGGTCCTCGCGGCAGAAGATGAGCCCGCCGCGCGGGCCGCGCAGCGTCTTGTGAGTGGTGGTCGTGACGATGTCCGCGTGGCCGAACGGCGTCGGGTGGAGGCCGGCCGCGATCAGGCCGGCGATGTGGGCCATGTCAACCATGAGCAGCGCATCGTTGGCGTGGGCGATCCGGCCCATGCGCTCGAAGTCGATTGTGCGCGGGTAGGCGCTGGCGCCGGCGACGATCATCTTGGGTCGAACTTCGGCCGCCAGCTTCTCGAGCGCGTCGTAGTCGATCTGCTCGGTCTTCGGGTCGACGCCGTAGGCGTGGACCTCGAACCACTTGCCGCTGAAGTTGACCGGCGAGCCGTGGGTCAGGTGGCCGCCGTGGGCCAGGTTCATGCCCAGGATTCTGTCGCCGATGTTCAGGACGCTGAGGTAGGCGGCCATGTTGGCCTGCGCGCCCGAGTGGGGCTGGACGTTGACATGCTCGGCGCCGGGGAAGAGGGCCAGCGCCCGCTCCTGCGCCAGGCGCTCGGCGACGTCCACGAACTCGCAGCCGCCGTAGTAGCGCTTGCCGGGCAGGCCCTCGGCGTACTTGTTGGTGAGAGGCGAGCCCTGCGCCTCCATCACGGCCGCGAAGGTGTAATTCTCGCTAGCGATCAGCTCGATCTTCCAGCGCTGGCGATCGGTCTCGCCGCGAATGGCCGCCCAGAGCTCGGGGTCGACGTCGGCCAGCCGGGCCCAGGCGATCCCCTCTCGACGTGCGATCGTCATGGTTGCTCCTTCTGCTCCGGGGCGGGCGGCTCCTCGCCGTCGGGCGACCCCGCGCGGTCGTCCTCTCGCGCGTCCGATCCCGGGTCGGGCCTATTGTCGCCGATTGGCAGCGGCGGCGTCCTCTCGTGCCGAACCGAGAGCGGCCCAATGGGAGATCGCCAGGCCATGCGTCGCTGCCGTGGGCGAGTGTTCGCCAATGTCACCAGCGAGGAGGAGCGTTGGCTGGTCGGAGCTACTCCAGTTCGTGCTCCGGCCGGACTGATCGTCCCAGCCTGGCTCTAAGCCCGGGAGCCTCGCGGAGGCTCCGGTCGGTCATCGCCCGAATTCTGCGCGCTCGTTCGGGCCGTCACAGGCAACACCGAAACCCGTCATCCTGGCGTTGGTCGGCAGACTAAGGGAGACATCGCGTGACAGACGGTCTACTTATCGCTCGGCCTAGGCGCAAGGTCGCCGTCTCGCTCATCGCATGCCTAACCGCCCTCGCCGTGGTTGGTTGCTCGGCCGCCATACACACGCCCGTGCCAAGCGCAACGGCGACCGGAAGTCCTGCTGCTACGTCGTCCACTCGATCCCCGGTCCCGTCTCTGCCCTTCGCGACATCGCAGCCGACTGCGGCGACTCGGACCTTCGATTCAAGGCTCGTCCACACAATCGCCATGCGAGCGCTGGCCACTGATGGCGAAACGATCTTTGGAGACAAGCACCTTGCCGGTACCTCCCAATACGAGTTCGTGGCCTACGACATCGCGACCGAGACCACCAGGAATCTCGGCAAGGCGGCGGACGCGGCTGTCGTCTCCGGGAACCGGGTTGTGTGGGTCGTTTCGTCGATCGAGGATTCCCCACTGGCCAGCGGCTGCCAGGGGGCTCCATGCTGCGGCGACAGTGTCGTTCACTGGCAGATGCTCACCATGGCTTCGACCGCCGCCCAGGGCGTGGTAATTGCCAAGGGAGACAGCTATCGGCCGGGTTTGGGTGAATGCGCCGAGGCTATGCCGCCGCTTCTTGCGTTCGACGGCGAGTCGGTCGTCTACACCGATGGGTTCGGCGCGGGTCCGACAGGAGCAGGAGACACCATCACCATCATCGACGTGCGTTCGGGGAAGAAGATTCGAGCGATTGGCACGACCGCCGAGGTGGATGCCATCTCGCTATCCGGCGACTCGCTCGCCTTTCTGCAGGAAGTCAGCGACCGCGATTTCAACGACGACGAGTTGATGCTCGTGGGCGCCGCGGGAAAGGCCACGGTGATGGAGGAGCACGCTTCCTGGTTTGCGATGCAGGATGGGCGCGCGGCGTGGATTCCTTCTAACACAACGAGCGGCACTGCTTGGACCAAGCATCCGCTGCAGTCCCCGTCTACCCGGTTGCCGGACCCATTCCAGGCCGTGCCCAGCGACAACATCCCCCTGCAGTGGGACTCGCTCGTGGCCGTTTCAGCTGATGCCGTGGCATGGTCCTGGCCGTCTGAGCCTCCTTCGGTCGCGTACTGGCATGAAGGCCAGAACGTCTGCCTCGTGCCGACGCCAGGCGTTCCAGATGTCGGGCTCGTCTATCCGGTCGCAATCGACAAGCAGTGGCTGATTTGGATGGACGGTCTAGGACTGCGGCCTGAGGAATGGCAGGACACCGATGATCCCACGACCTATGCGGTACCCATCTCCGCCTTGACCTGCTAGATCCCGATCGACCGCTGCGGACTGGCTTGTTATCTCGGCCTCAAGTCCTCTCGCCGCGACCCGAGGCGACAGAACGCCAGTCTGGGACGGGATACGGGAAGCACACCAGATGCCAGGCTGAGCCGCGCCCAACCTGGCCAAACCTAGACCCGCGACTCGGGCACTCGCTGTCGTGTTGTCCCAATGCGGTACTGCAGGCCGGACATCCGCGCGGCCGGAACCGCTTGATCAGGGCGTATGTAACGACACCCGCCCGGAAACCGGCGACCCAATCCGGCCCGGCTTGCGTTTCCCTTACCTGCAAAACCGGATTGGGTTAGTGCCAGGACAGGGGGGCTGGACGAAGGCCGCGAGGCACGGCAGCAGGAGAAGCAGGACCAGGCCGGCGACGGCGACAACTCTCGCCAGGTTCATCCAGTCCGTCGCTTTCGACCGCTGGAGCCTGATCGCGGCGGCGAACTCCGTGACGCCCGCGCCGAGATACAGGAGCCCGACGATCAGGGGCCCGAAGTCAGGCGCCCAGACCACGTGGCCGGACAGCAGCAGCGCTCCCACACCGGCGAAGCCGAGCCCGAAGAGGACCGGCCCCCGGACAAGCCCCTCCCGAAGGAACATCAAGGACCTGATGACCGCCAGGATCGCCCCACCCCCGAACCAGCCGATGGCAATGAAGATTTCGACCATGGCTTGGCCAATGGCTTCGTAGCACACCTCCTCGGGGTCGCATGTCAACTTTTCCGTGGCAAGCGGCCACAGCGTCATCGCGGCGAAGGCAGTCAGGATCAGGAACGCTATGGCCGGCCAGCTGTGGTCGTACAGCGGTGGGGCCAGCACGATCCAGCCGACGGCGATCGCCACCAGCGGCAAGGGCATTTCGCCGTGCCGCACCCAAGTAAGCCCGATGACCAGCAACGCCGGAAGGGTTCCGATCACAAGGGCCCAGGTTGACCTGCGCCAACTCCTCCAAGGGGTCGCGCCCGTGCCTACCATCGGAACCACCCCTTCCACGCGGGTCGGTCTCGCCAGTGGCTCGGCGCGGTCCCGGCGGCCTTAGCGTGGGCCGCGCTTCCAAGCTCCCCGTCTTCCGACATTCTCCCACCGGCGTACATGGCCTGGGAGCCCGACTGGAGGCGGCCCCGTGCAACGTGCTGTCGCCGTGGGCCAGCGTGCCCTCACTGGATGCCAATGCGGGGTGCCCTGCTTGGTCGAGTGCCAGTCATAGCCGCCCGACCACTTGCGGGTGAACGAAGCTCAGCCGGCCGTTCCGCCGGCCGTTCCGCCGGCCGCCTGTCTCTCAACCTCCTGCGACCCGTCCGCCGCAACCTTCTCCAGCCCGGACGCAAGGACCAAGATCCCGAGTCGATACGCTTCCTCGACGTCGCCCCCAAAACGGAACGCACCTGCCGACTCCATGCTCGCGAACCCGTACGCGAACGCGGTCATGACGCGGGCTGCGGCGAGTGCTCTCGTGGGCCCGACGATTGCCTCCGCCACGTCCAGGACCGGGCGTGCGGCCTCGGTTTGGGACTCGGGAGTCGGCGTCGCGCCGGGGGCGACGCCTGCGAAGATGAGGGCGGCGGCCCTCGGCGTCGCCAGGGCGAATGAGCGATACGCCGCGGCGAGCGCCTGCAACCGCTCAGTGGCGTCCGCGCCGGACCGCTCGACGGCGACCGATACGACCCGTCCGAGGTCGAGCGTCGCATCAGTAGCGGCGGCGGCGAGGAGCCCGCTCCGATCGCCGAAGTGCTTGTACAACGAGGGGGCCCTGACCCCGACTCGCTCGGCGACGCCGGCCATCGAGACGGCCTCAAGGCCGCCGTCCTCCAGGAGGTCCCGGGCCGCAGCGATGATCGCCGCGCGCGAGGTGCGGGCGCGAGCCGGACTCATCGTCCCGCTCGTCCGAGCCGCCCGAGGTGCGTATCGGCGAACGCCGTCGGGTACTTGAGACCGTAGCCCAAGGCACGGTCCATCCCGGTGTGTGCGACGAGGATTGCCCCGACGAGCGCGATCGCCGGCGATCCGAGCCACCACGCTAGCGCCAGCACGGCGACGCCGACCGCCCAGTTGTGGACGAGGTTGTAGATCAGGGCGCCTGAGCGAGGCCCGGCCAGGTACCCGACCATCGAGACGTCGACGACGAGGAGCAGCGGGACCAGCCAGAGCGGAACTCCGTCGAAATGTAGATAGAGCCCCGCGCCCGCCGCCAGCACAGCCACACCCTCCGCCCGAAGCCACACCTGGGGCATGCCCGTCACGGCGCCGAGGGCGTCCACTGGTCTCGCTCCCGCCTGCATCCTGGTCATTGCTGTCGTCATCGTCTTGTCTCCTGATCGGGTTGTACAGTCGTCATCTTCCGTTCAAGGCTACGATACTTCGCCTTCATGGCTACTGTCAATAGCCTTAGCGGTGATTGGTTCGGGCGAGGACCCGTTCCGTGGGTCCGCAAGCGCCTATGAGATCCAGCTCGGCACCACGATCCGGCATGTGGGAATCGCCGGTTCAAATCCGCTCGGTCCGACCAGATGCGATGGCGCAGGCCTGGGCGAGTGTGCTTACACCCGATGCACTTGACAGGCACCCAGGATTGCACGCCCTCTGCAAGGCGGCGGTTCAACGAGCAGCTTTGGTCGAACCCTTACCCGGCGACCGCTGGGCTAGGCCGGCAGCGTCGAGGACGGCGGCGATGTCGGCTTGTGCGACGGCGCCGGCGCGAAGGACTAGAGGCTCCGACGAGCAGTCGACGACCGTGGAAGGGACCCCGCCGCGGGCGCGGCCGCCGTCGAGGACGAGGTCGATGCGCTCCCCCAGCTGGGCCAGCACGTCGGCGGCGTCGCGGGCGTCGGGCCGGCCAGAGAGGTTGGCCGAGGTCACCGGCAGCGGCCCGAGCGCGCGCGCCAGGGCCCGAGGCGATTCGTGGTCGGGGATGCGAACACCGACGGTCGAAGCGCCGGCCGTCAGGATCGAAGGCAGCCGAGCCTCGGGCGCCTGCGGCAGGACCAGCGTCAGGCCGCCCGGCCAGAAGCGTTCGGCCAGCACTCGAGCGGCAGCCGAAAGGACGCCCACCGAAGCGGCCTGTTCGATGTCGGCGACCAGCAGGACGATTGCCCGGCCGAACGGTCGCTCCTTGGCCGCGAATAGTCGCGCCAGACCATCCGGCGCGCCGAGGGCGACGCCGAGCCCGTAGACCGTGTCGGTCGGCATCGAGACCAGGCCGCCGGCCCGCAGCACGTCGATCGCGGCCGCACGCCCGATCCCGTCGTCGGGGAGCAGCCGGGCCGTCATCGCCGCTCGACCGCGACGACTCGCCGCCCTCCCGCGGCGTCGAACCGCGGCCGCCAGCCGTCCAGCGCGATCCTCTCGATCATCTGCGCGGCCCCCTCCTCGCCAACCGGCGGCGCCACGAACCTCGCCACGGCCTTGACGGCCGCCGGAGCGCTCGGCATCGCGATCCCGTGCCCGACCTCGCCGATCATCTCCAGGTCGTTGTACTGATCGCCGACCGCCATCGACTGCGCCAGCGGGACGCCTAACCGCCGCGCCAACCAGCCGATCGCCGCGCCCTTGGAGACGCCCGGCGACAGGAACTCGAGGAAGCGCGGGTGGCTGAGCGTCACCTCCGCGCGCCCGGCGAAATCGCCCCGCGCTTCGTCGAGGAGATCCAGGGAGTGCTCGCCCTGGCCGATGGCCACGACCTTGGTGACCGGGTGCGCCGCCCTCGCGAGGATGTCCGGCACGATGCGCAACCGATCGCCGACGAAGAGGCGGTACTCCTCGAGGCGCTCCTCGTCCGAGGCGACGACCATCCATTCCAGGTGGTTGAAGTGCGGCACCAGGCCCCGTTCGCGGCACCACCGCACCACGTCGAGCGTTACCTCGGGGCGAAGCGGGCGGTGATAGAGCAGCCGGCCCACGCCCCGCGAGCCCGGCGCCGGCATCGCCCGAATCAGCGCGCCCTGCTGGGCCACGAGCGGGCCGGTGAGGCCGAGCGCCTCGGCGAAGGGCATGGCGCTGGTGGCCATCCGGCCGGTGACCAGCGAGACGGCGATGCCCCGCCGCATGGCTTCGCCGATCGCCGCGAGCGTGCGCTCCCCGATGACCAGGTTCTCGCCGACGAGCGTGCCGTCGATGTCGAGGGCGATGAGGCGAATCGGCAGGGCGGGCTCGGGCATCAGCGGGTTCCCGAACGCTCGGCCGCGGCCGAGCGTTCCAGGTGGGCCAAGCGAGGTCGTCCCGAGAGATCCGCCTGGATCCGGCACGTCCATTCGCCCGGCAGCCCGGCGACCGCTTCCTCCACCGCCGGCCCCTGGTCGAACCCGATCTCCAGCAGCGCCGTCCCCGCCGGAGCCAGCGCCGAACGAAGGGCCGCCAGCAGGCGCCGAATGACGGCCAGGCCGTCGGGGCCGCCGTCGAGAGCCGTACGAGGCTCGAACGAGGCCGCGACCGGCAGTCGATCGATTTCAGCTGAGGGGATGTAGGGCAGGTTCGCCACGATAACGTCGAACGGAGGCTCGGCCGCCGGCAGCAGGTCCGCCTCGCCGAAGACGACCTCCTCCGCGAGAGCGTGGGCGACCGCGTTCTCCCGCGCCAGGCCCAGGGCGTCGGCCGAGCAGTCGACCGCCAGGATCGAGACCTCGGGGAGCATCCGCCTCCGCCGCAGCAGCGTCGCCAGCGCGATCGCGATCGCGCCCGACCCCGTGCCCACGTCCACGACCCGCACCTTCGGCGTTCCGGCCGGCCGCGGCGCCGAGGTCAGCCGCCAGGCCACTTCCCGCTCGGCTTCGCCGACCAGCAGCTCCGTCTCCGGCCGCGGGATCAGCGCCCGCCGATCCACGGCGAAGGCAAGCCCGTAGAACTCCTTGATGCCGCGGATGTACGCCACCGGTTCACCGGCCTCGCGCCGAACGACCGCTCGTTCGTACGCGGCCGCGGCGTCCGCACCTACCGGCGCCTCGGAGTGGGCGATCAGCGCCGTCCGGTCGGCTCCGACGGCCCAGCCCAGCAGCAGCTCAGCGTCCAGGCGCGCGCTCTCCGACCCGGCCCGGCGCAGCCGCGCCGTGCCCGAAGTCAGGAGCTCGCCTACAGTGGCCATTCGGTCGCGCCGCTACCGCCGCGATTCGCGCGGCCCACGCGGCCCACGCCACGCGCCCGTCACGCCTGCGACCCATCGCCCAGCGACGCCAGCAGCTGGGCCTGGTACGTGTTGCTGAGCGCGTCGATCAGCTTGTCGATGTCGCCGTCCATCACCCCGGGCAGGTTGTGCAGGTCGAGCCCGATGCGGTGATCAGTCAGCCGGTCCTGGGGGAAGTTGTAGGTCCGGATCTTCTCGGACCGCTCGCCCGAACCCACCATGCTCCGCCGCAGCGCCGACTCGACCTCGGCCGCCCTGGCTCGCTCCCGGTCCAGGAGGCGGCTGCGCAGGACGGCCATCGCCTTGGCCTTGTTCTTGATCTGGCTTTTCTCGTCCTGGATGGCGACGACGATGCCGCTCGGCAGGTGGGTGATGCGCACGGCCGAGTCGGTCGTGTTGACGGACTGCCCGCCGTGGCCGGTGGAGCGGTAGACGTCGACGCGGATGTCCTTCTCGTCGATCTCGATGTCGACCTCCTCGGCCTCGGGCATCACCGCCACGGTCGCTGTCGAGGTGTGGATGCGCCCGCTCGACTCGGTCACGGGGATGCGCTGGACGCGGTGGACGCCCGCCTCAAACTTGAGCCGGCTGAACGCGCCACGGCCGTCGATCTCGACGATCGCCTCGTTGATCCCGCCAATCCCCGTCTCGCCGAGGCTCAGCACCTCGGCCGACATGCGGTGGCGCTCGGCGTAGCGGAGGTACATCCGCAGCAGCTCGGCCGCGAAGAGCTTCGCTTCCTCGCCCCCGGCCCCGGCCCGGATCTCGAGGATGACGTTCTTCTCGTCGTTCGGGTCGCTCGGCAGCAACTGGACGCGAAGCGCCTCGATCAGCTGCGTCTCGCGCGTCTCCAGCTTTCGGACCTCGTCCTGGGCGAGATCGTGCATCTCCTCGTCGCCCGAGTCGCGCATCTCCAGGGCCTCGGCGAGTTCCTTTCGGATCTCCAGGAGGTCGCGCCAGGCGTTGACGACGGGCTCGATCTGGGCCAGCTCCTTGCCCAGGCGCTTGAGCGCGGCCGGGTCAGACGCCGTCTCGGGCCGGAGCAGCTCGGCGTTCATGGCGTCGTACTGGGCGGCGATCTCGACGAGCTTGGAGTCGATCACGAGGCCGCCTCCCGATCCGTGGCGCCGCCCGTGGAGCCGCCCTTAGCTGCGCCCGCGCCGAGGTCCGCCTGCGCGGAGAGCGGCCGGCACGCCAGGACGGCGCTGCCCTCGGGGATCTCGTTCCCGTCCGCGACGAGCGCGCGCTGGAGCGAGACGAGCGCGACTTCGATCATGTCGTCGCTGGGCTGGCGGGTAGTGATCATCTGGACCCAGATTCCCGGCGACCAGAGCCAGCGCACCATGGCGTGGCGCCGGTGGCGCGCGCCGAGCTGCAGCAACTCGTAGCTGACGGCGGCGATGACAGGGACCAGGACCACTCGCGAGACGATCAGCCACAGCGGCGACAGCTTGCCCACGACCGCGAACGCCAGGATCGAGACGATCAGCACGACGACGAGGAACTCGGTGCCGCAGCGGGGATGCGCGGTCGGGTACTTGCGGGCCGCCGCGAGGGTCAGCGGATCGCCGGCCTCGAGGGTGTGGATCGACATGTGCTCGGCGCCGTGGTACTGGAACGTGCGCCTTACGTCAGGCGCCCGGCCGACCAGCAGCAGGTAGCCGATAAAGATGGCCACCCGGATCAAGCCCTCGGAGAGCTGCAGTCCGAAGCCCTGGTCCACGCGACCGACGGTGGCCTGGGCGAGGAAGAGCGGCAGCAGAAAGAAGAGGGCGATGCCGAGGGCCAGCGTGAACAGGAGCATGCCGCCGACCGCAACGGCGTAGCCCTTGCCCAGGCCCTCTTCGGCACCCGCTTCGGGCTTAGGGGCGGTCGCGTCGGGGTCGGAATAGCTTGTGCCCGCCCCCTCTTCCGAGGATGCGCCGAGCATCGGCCCGAGCGGCAGCCTGACGATCGAATGCAGCAGCGTCCCCGCCGCGCCCCCGGCCGACCCGTCCTTGCCAGCGTCGGCCGCCTCCTTCGCGGCCAGCGCCTGGAGCGTGGCGGAGCGAACGAGCCAGCGCGTCCCGGTCACGAGCGTGTCGTACAGGACGACCAGCCCCCGAACGAACGGCAGTCGCAACGCCCGGCGAGCGCGCAGGCCAAGGTCGAGCCGTTCGGTGGCCCAGACGATCGAACCGTCGGGGTGCCGCAGGGCGACCGCGAGTGCATAGCGGCCGCGCATCAGGACGCCCTCGATGAGCGCCTGGCCGCCGTACTGGAAGCGTGCCATGAGCGAAGTCTAGCCGAGCAGGTGCGAGGAGCCCGGCCGGCGGCGAAGGGCAGACCGAAGCATGGCGTGGGGCCGTCGCGAAACCGGGGTGGCGAGATCGGCGCGTGGGGCAATGCGCCGCGCGCGCGTCCGGCGCGCTATGCGCGTTGGGTGCGCTCGAGGCGGCGCTGGAAGCGCTCGACCTGGCCCGCCGTGTCGAGGATCATCTGCTTGCCCGTGAAGAATGGGTGGCAGCTGTTGCAGACGTCGACGCGCAGCTCCGACCGGGTGGAGCCGACCTCGAAGGTCGTCTTGCAGGAGGCGCACAGGACGGTCGCCTGCTGGTACTTCGGGTGGATCTTCGGCTTCATGTGTTCTCCCGGGCGCCTTCCGAACGGTCTCCCGCCGGTGGTCGCCCGTTGTGCAGCCGGCAGGAGCCGGCCGCGGGACGTGTCCCGCGAGCTACTCGCCCGCCAGGGCCTCGATGCGGATTCGCTTCTTGGTGCGGGTCTCGTGCTCGTAGTGCACGGTCCCGTCAATCTTGGCGAAGACGCTGTAGTCGTGCCCGAGCCCGGCGTTGTCGCCGGCCTTGAACGTCATGCCGCGCTGCCGGACGATGATCGACCCGGCGGTCACGAACTGGCCGTCTCCGGCCTTGCAGCCGAGACGCTGGCCGACACTGTCGCGGCCGTTCTTCGAGCTCGAACCTGCCTTCTTGTGGGCCATCTCTTATTCGTCCTTCTTGGTCCGAGCCGGTCGCTTGGCCGGCGCATCCGCGTCCGCCTTGTCGGCTTTGGCCTTGGGGGCGGCCTCTTTGGGGGCAGCCTTGGCGGGCTTCTCGGCGAGGGCTGCCTTGGGGGCGGCCTTGGCCGGGGCTTCCTTCTTGGGGGTGGCTGCCGCGGCGGCCTTCTCGCGAGCCTTGAGCTTCTCGGCGAGGGCGGCGTCTTCGGCGGCCTGGCGAGCGGCGACCTTGGCAACCTTGTCGCGATCGGCCTCAGCCTGAGCCTCGACGACCTTGGCCTCGGCCGCGGCGCTCTTGGAGCCCAGCCGAACCTCGGTGATCTTGAGGACCGTCAGCTCCTGGCGATGCCCCTTCTTGACGCGTCGACGAGCCTTGGGCCGGTACTTGAACGAAATGGTCTTCTCGCCGCGATCCCGGCGCAGGACGCGAGCCCTGACTGCCGCGTCCGCCACGAGGGGCTGACCGACCGCCGTCTTCTCGCCATCCGCGACCAGCAGGACGCGCTCGAGGTTGATCTCCTGTCCCGGCTCGACATCGAGCAGCTCCACCTCGAGCTCGGTGCCGAGCTCGACTGTGTACTGCTTGCCGCCGGTCTCGATGACTGCGTACATGGGTCCTCGGGAGGGTGACGGGGCGTTGGCCCCAAGGTGCAAGACACGAATACGCCCCCGGACTGGCCGGGGCGCGAATTGCGAGTTTACGGCGCGAGCCCCCCGGCGTCAAACGCGAGATGGAGTCCGGCGCTGCCGTTCGAGCGCCGCCGGCCCTCGACTCGAACCTCGCGATGCAGCCCGCCCGAGCTCAGGGCGCGAGCTCGTCGAAAAGCCAGAGACGCTCGCGAACCGGTCGAACGATCTCGAGAACCGGCTGGCCGGGTAGAGGCTCGATCGACCGGCCCGGCTCGGCCTCCTCTTCGGACTCCGAATCGCCCGACCCCGATGGGGCGATCGTGGCGAGGTCCAGCTCGTCGGCGACGGCGGCGACGACTTCCTCGGCGCGACCGCTGCCCAGCTCCTGGCTGTTGCGGAGGCGCATCCAAAGGCCGGCCGCCGCGACGTCCTCGCCATCCGTGGCTCCGGCCGTGGCATCGGGCGGGCGAACCTGCAGATCGAGCAGGAGGGGCCGCAGGTCGTATGCGGTTACCTTCTTCTCACGGCGCTTCTCGCGGCGCAGCGTGGCGGCGGCTAGGAGCGCCCGGGCCACGCCGTCCAGCCGGTCGGCAGCCACGCCGAGCAGGGTCATGCGGTAGTCGGCCGCGACGAGCTGCGTGGCCAGGGCCGGCCCGCCGACCCACTCGTCGTGGAGATCGATGAGCCGATAGCCGCGCGGCATCCCATCGGCGAGGCGATCGCGGAGGTCGGGGCGGGTCAGCCGCTCCGCCAGGAAGAGGTCGGCCAGCTCGTGCTCGGCCAGCATCCCAAGAGGCAGCGGCGCGGCGAACACGAGCCGGGACCGGGGGCTGAACCCCTCGCTGGTGGCCACGGGGATCTCGCCGCGCCGGAAGGCCCGCTCCCAGAGATGAACGGCGTCCAGGTGCGACAGGTACCGCGCGTCTTCGTCGCGGGCGAAGACGATCCGCCAGCGCTGCTTCGATTCGCTCATCGACCGGCCTGAGATTCAGAGACGGCCGGCCGTTCCACCGCCGGGTCCACCGCCAACGTCTCGACCGACGGCTCGACCGCGGCCTCGGCCGCCCGTTCGACCGCCGGTTCGGCCGCCTTCGACTTCGGCTTCGACTTCGCCTTCGGCGTTCGGGGTTGCTTTCGGCCCCATCGGTCGACCACGAGCTCGGCCGTCGTCGCCTGGACCAGCAGAGTGAAGAGGACGACGCCGAAGGTGATCCCCTGCAGCAGCGACCGGTTCGGCAGGTCGGCCGGCAGTGAGAGCGCCAGCGCCGTCGAGACGGCGCCGCGCAGCCCCGACCAGTAGATGACGTGCAACCAGCCGGCCGGGAGGTCGCCCTCATCGGGCATGCGGTCGTCCGCGGGCTCAGGCATTTCGGCATCTCCTCGCCGTCCATGCGACCGTCGCCGCCGCAGCAGACGAAGCGCCCCGAGGAACCCATAGACGATGATCACCCGGCCCACGAAAGTCGCCGCGACCGCCCACGCGATCGGCACCGCCACGTCCGCCAGCGACCGCAGCGAGATCGCGAACCCGACCACCAGGAAGACGAACGCCGTCGCCAGGAACGCCACGAACTCCCAGACCGTGTCGAGAGCTTCCTCCGTCCGCTGGGACAGCCCGAGGCTCCGGCCGTAGTTGCCCAGCACGATCCCGGCCACCGACGTGGCGATGACTCCGGACTGGTGGAGCGCGTCCGCGGCCAGGTACGTGCCGTATGCCAGCACGACGGAGAGGCTGATCTCGATCAGGTGGTCGCCGACGTTGGGGATGATTCGAGAGGCCACCCAGCCGGCCACCGCCCCGATCGCCGCGCTGGCGGCCACGACCGAGACGAACGTCATGGCCGTCTCCAGCGGCGAGGACGACGTCGCGCCGGTCACCAAGCCGACAGCGATCGTGAAGGCGACGATGCCGGTGCCGTCGTTGAAGAGGCTCTCAGCCTCGACGAGCGTGGCCAGCCGGCGCGGAGAGGCGAGCCTCTTGAACGTGGCGATCACCGCTGCCGGGTCTGTGGCCGCGAGCATCGCGCCCACGACGAAGGCTTGATCCGGGGGCAGCCCGGCGCCCAGGTGAAGGAACAGCGCCACGAGCCCGGCACTCACGAGAACCCCCGGTCCGGCCAGCAGCGAGACGCCCAGCAGCGACGGGCGCAGCTTGCCGAAATCGATCTGGTACGAGGCCTCGAAGATCAGGGCCGGCAGCAGGACCACCAGCACCAGCTGGGGCGTTATCTGGACTCGAAGCGGCGAGAAGAGCGCGCCCGCCACCATCCCGAAAGCGACCAGCGCGACCGTGTAGGGCAGGTTGATGCGGCGAGCCAGGAGAGTCACCAGCGCGGCCGCGCCGACCAGGACGACGAAGAGACGGATCAACTCGATGGTCGTTTCGCCCGAATCGGCGCCCGGTGCGGCGGCCGCTGTCGTGGCGGTCAGGCTGGTCGCGGTGGTCGCGATCTGATGAAGGCTTGTCAGATTCACCCCGTGGACTCGCCGCCGGCCGCCTCCACCAGCGACGCCAGACCCCCAAGTCCCGCGCTCTTCGACTGCACGTTGGTCCCCATGAGGTTGTACGGCCACGAAGTTGCCGCGCCGTCGACATTGGCGCCGTCCATCGTACCCTGCCGGCGCGGATCGCCCGGCGGCCCGACGTACCTCCAGCGGCCCCCCTTCGCATCGGTCGCCACGCCGTCGCCTGCCTCCGTCTCGCCGGCAGCGGGCCGCACCAGCAGAGCTCGGGGGCCCTGCTCGCCGGTCTGGCAGTCGAATCCCGTCGCCGCCGGCACTCCGCAGTCGTAGCACGGCCCCCAATGGCAGTCGGCCGCGGTCTCGCCCGAGAGCGCACGCCGGTAGTCGCGGGCCAGGAACTCGCGGGTCACGCCGCAGCTGAGGTGATCCCACGGCAGCGGTTCGTCGAGCGGGATGTCACGCTGGGCGTACCAGGCCGGGTCGAGGCCCTCCGCTTCGAAGGCCTCGAGCCAACGCTGGTAGCTGAAGTGCTCGTCCCAGGCGTCGAAGCGGGCACCGGCGCGCCATGCCCGCCGCACCACGGCATTGAGTTGTCGATCGCCCCGCCCCAGCGCCGCCTCCAGGATCGAGCTCCGCGGCTCGCTCCAGCGCAGGTCCAGGCCCCGACCGTGCATCCTCCTGCGGAGGGCGGCGACCTTGGCCTCGATCTCCGCCGTTGTGTCCTGACCGGGCCACATGAACGGCGTCCCGACCTTTGGCACGAAGGTCGAGACGTTCGCCTTGACCTGGGCTTTGCCGCCGTGGTACCGGCGGCCGACTTCGAGCACCCGGCGGCAGATGTCGGCGATGGCCAGGACGTCGTCCATGGTTTCGCCGGGCAGCCCGATCATGAAGTAGAACTTGAGGGCGCTCCAGCCGCGACGGAACGCGAGCTCGGCGCAGCGGGCTATCTCCTCGTCGCTGACTCCTTTGTTGATGACGTCGCGCAGCCGCTGGCTGCCTGCCTCGGGCGCGAAGGTGAAGCCACCGCGCCGGCCACTGGGGACGAGGGCGTCGACCAGCTCCACGGTGAACGCATCCACGCGCGTGCTCGGCAGCGAGACGGACGCCTGGGGGCGCAGCCGGTGGAGCGTCGTGGCGACCTCGTTGACGTACGTGTAGTCGGCGGTCGAAAGGCTGGTCAGGCCGATCTCCTCGTAGCCGGTCGCGTCGAGGATCGACCCGGCGGCCGTGACCGCCACGTCCGGGGCGCGCTCGCGCAGCGGCCGGTAGCCGATCCCGGCCTGGCAGAAGCGGCAGCCGCGAGTGCAGCCGCGCATGACCTCGAGCTGGGCGCGGTCGAAGACAATGGCGATGTTGGGCACGAGCTGGCGGATGCCATGGACGTGGGTTTCGAAGTCGGCGGCGATGCGGCCGGTGACCAGCGGCGGCGCGTCCGCGAGGGGCTCCAGGCGGGCGAATGTCCCGTCGGGGTTGTAGTGCGGGCGATAGAAGGACGGGACGTAGACGCCCGGGATACGGGCCAGCGCCTTCAGGGCGTCGGCGCGGGCCGCTCCCCGGAGCCACTCTCCGGTGGGGCCGCGGCGGCGAGGCCAGCCGATTCGCTCCAGGGCGTCGCCGATCTCCAGAACCGCTTCCTCACCCTCGCCCAGGAGAACGGCGTCGAGGCACTCGGCGATCGGCTCGGGGTTGAGCACGCTCGAGCCCCCCGCGATGACGAGCGGGTCGGCTTCCGTGCGCTCCCCTGTCGTCAGCGGCACGCCGCCCAGGTCGAGCATGTCCAGCAGGTTCGTGTACGTCAGCTCGTAGCCGAGACTCACGCCGATGACGTCGAAGTCGGACAGGGCTCGCCTGGTCTCCAGGCTCCAGAGCGGCAGGCGAGCCGACCGAAGCTGGGCCTGCAGGTCGACGTCGGGCGCGAAGCAGCGTTCGGCCAGTCGGTCGGGCCGGTCGTTGACGACCTCGTACAGGATCCGCAGGCCGAGGTTGCTCATGCCGATCTCGTATAGGTCGGGATAGGCGAAGCACCACTTCAGCGCCACGGAGGCCCAATCCTTCTGGATGGAGTTCCATTCCCCGCCGGCGTACCGACCGGGCTTGCGGACGCGGCCCAGCACCCGCTCCAGGCCAAGCGGCGGGAGCGGCGACGGGGCATGGTGCGGCCCGCTCGAGTCGAGGCTGCGCGGCGTCGGGTCGGCGGACAGGGTCGTGGTCATCGCTCGTGAGGGCTTCGGGCTGGCGATCCGGGGCCGTCGCGCCGGCCGGGCCCGCGGGATCGGCGTGGAGTGGCCGAGTCTACGCGCGGCGGCCTCCCCAGGCAACGGCCGACGATTCTCGGCCGTCCCCCCAGTCACGTGTATCGGCGGGGCCGCAGGCTGGCCGCCGGCGTCCCGCCTACCAGGCGGGTGGCTCTCGTCTCAGGTTGGTGCTCTGCATGACCCCCAGCCCGCCCATGAGGCTCACCAGCGACGCGCCGCCGTAGGTGATGAAGGGCAGCGGGATGCCGGTGATGGGCATCAGACCGATCACCATGCCGACGTTGACGAAGACCTGGAACAGGACCAGCGAGGCGAGGCCGCAACCCAGGAGCATGGCGAACTGGTCGTTCGAGCGCCACGAGCAGACGAGCAGCCGCCACAGTAAGGCGACGAAGAGCGCCAGGACAACCATGGAGCCCAGGAAGCCGAGCTCCTCGGCCAGGACGCCCCACACGAAGTCCGTGGTCTGCACGGGCAACGGCACGGTGCCGTTGGTGAGGCCCTTACCCCATGCCCCGCCCGCGTTCACCGCGGTCTTGGCCTGGAGAAGCTGGTAGCCACTGCCTCGCGGGTCCTGGCCCTGGTTGAGCAAGGCGAGGAGCCGCGCTCGCTGATACTCGTGCAGCAGGTTCGCCCATACGAAGGGAATGGCGCCTGCGACCGCCGCAGCAAGCGTTCCGAGCCAGCGGAGGCTTGCCCCAGACATGAACAGCATGCCAGCAAGCGTGGCCACCATCACCAGCGAGGTCCCGAGGTCGGGCTGGCGCATGACCAGGATCCAGGGCGGCCCCAGGACGACGATCGCTCCGATCACCGTCCAGACCGACTTGGACTTCGCCTGGCGGCTCGCCAGGAATGCCGCCAACACGATGATCATCAGGATCTTGGCGAGCTCGCTGAACTGAAGCTGGAACCCGGCGACCACGATCCAGCGGGCCGACGTTCCGGCCTCGCCGGTGCTGGCCCCGAACCGCAGCGTGAAGATCAGCAGCCCGACGTTGATGAAGTATATCGGCCAGGCGAAAGTTCGGAGCCACTTGTAGTCGAACATCGTGGCGATCAGGAACACGACCACGGCGATGACGGACCACATCAAATAGCGGACGAAGGGGGAGCCCGGCGAAAGGGTCGTGTGAGTAGCCCCGACGCTGTTGCTGTAGGCCATGGCCAGGCCGAACAGCACGAGGAGAATCGCATAGGTCGTGAGCTGGAAGTCATACAGGCGCCACGTCAGAGACGCGGCCTTGGGAGCCCAAGACCGAACCCTCATCGGCTCCGAACGGAAGAGGTTCATCGATTGGTCGCTTCGATCAGTGGTTGTTGGCCGTGCCGTAGAAGTTGGTTCGTTTGAATGCCCAGGTGTTGATGTGGCCGGGAAGGCTCTGGGTCGTCGGCCTGCCCTTGAGGTTGTAGTGCAGCCACAGGTAGTACTTGACGATCTCGGTCGAGATGTCGCCCCAGGTGTCGGCACCGTATGCGAAGGCGACGACTGCCAGCTGGGAGTCGGTGCCGGCGAAGTTCCCGTGGAACGCGTCGGCGGGCGTGTAGCCGACGAACCACTCGTGGTATGGCAGTCGCCCGTACTTGTCCGGCGTGCCGTACTCGGCGGTGCCGGTCTTGCCAGCGACCATGATCGGGAGTTCCACCATGTTGTAGGTGTGGCGGCTGGTGATGACCGCCCGAGTACCGGCACGCATCGTCGCCAGCGTCTGCGCCGAGACTGGGAGCTTGTTAAGCAGCGTCGGCGGCACGGGCGTCACGCTACCGTTGGGAGCCGTGACGGCCGTGACCACGTGCGGCTGCCAGAGATTGCCGCCGTTGGCCAGGGCACAGTAAGCGTTCAGAAGCTGGAGAGGTGTGGCGGCATCGTAGCCCTGTCCGATGCCCGCCTGGAGAACCTCGCCGGGGAACATCGTCTGGCCAATTGCGACCTGCTTCCACTGATCGTCTGGGACGATGCCGCTGGCCTCGTTCGGTAGATCGACCTTGGTCGGCTCT
Source organism: Candidatus Limnocylindrales bacterium (assembly GCA_050008515.1). Classification (GTDB taxonomy): domain Bacteria; phylum Chloroflexota; class Limnocylindria; order Limnocylindrales; family CSP1-4; genus Fen-1039. Next base: position 22,231 of record JBEKMM010000005.1, on the reverse strand, counting down.
CCGAACCCGAACTGCTTCGCCCAGTAGGTCAGGCGTTCGAGGCCGACTTTCTGCGTCAACTGGTAGAAGAAAGTGTCGCTCGAGTGGGCCAGGCCCATGATGATGTTCAGGGGGCCCCAGCCCACGCCGTTCCATTCCTTGAACTTCTCGACGCCGGACAAGACGTAGGGCTTGGACAGGATCGTGGAGGTGGCCGTGATCTTCCCGTCCTGAAGCCCGGCGGTTCCGGTGACCAGCTTGTAGGTCGAACCGGGCGCGTACTGCTCACTGACGGCCTTGTTGACCAGCGGCAACGTCGGGTCGTTGAGCATCTTCTGGTAGTCGGCCTGGCTGAGGCCCTGGGAGAAGATGTTGTCGTCGTAGCCAGGCAGGCTGACCATGGCCAGGATCTCGCCGTTCTGGGGGTTCTCGACGATGATCGTGCCCATCTTCACACCGCCCTGCTTCAGCCCCCACGCGAGGGCCGTCTGGGCCAGGGTCTGCTCGCGAGTGCTGATGCTGAGCGTCAGCGACGATCCAGGAACGGGCTCGGTGACCTGCGTCGTCAACCCAGCGATGGGCTGGCCGTTGCTGTCGAGGGCGACTGACTCCTTGCCATACGTGCCGCGCAGCTCTTTCTCGTACTCGAGCTCGAGGCCTGCAAGGCCGGTGACGTCATTCTCGGTGTAGCCGGCGTCCTTCTGGGCGGCGGTGAGCTCAGTCGTGATGCGGCCCGTGTAGCCGAGGATTTCGCCGAAGAGCGGCCCGTTAGTGTACTGGCGAAGGGGCCGGGACAGCACTTGCACGCCCGGGAGAACGTCGTGGTTCTCATCGATGATGCGCGCCACGTCGGGGTCGATGTTCGTGGCAATCACGACCGGGTCGTAAAGGGAGCCCGTCGCGCTGTCGAGTTCCTGGTCGATGACTATGGGATCCATCTTCAGCAGCGACGCGAGCCGCCGCACGATCACGGGTTTGTCGGATATCGGGAGGTCGTGGGGGACGATCTCGACGATGAAGTTGGGGAGGTTCTTCACCAGGGCAACCCCGCTCGAGTCGTAGATCAACCCGCGGCTCGACGGCACCGAGGTCGTCTCGGCCGCCTGCCCCTGGGCGACCTGGTAGCCCTCCTGGCCCTGCATGAGCTGCAGGTCGAACATCCTCACGCTCAGGGCCGCAACCGCGACGATGATCGCGAGCACAAACGAGCCGAACCTGTATGGGTTCCTGGCAACGACGGAGGGCGTTTCGATGCGGACGCTCATGGGCGCCTCCTCACCAGCTGAGGCGCTCCTGCTGCTCCCACCGCCTGCGGACGGCTATGAACAGAGGGGCAACCAGTGCTCCGAGTATGACGTTGGCCAGCATCGCCGCGGCCATGTTCGACAGGCGCAGCTGTGGAGCCGGAGGCCGAAGAAGGCCAATGGTCACGCTCGAAAGGACGATGAACACGGGGGTGAACAACATAACGCCAACCAGCGGGCTGGCGAATCGGATGCGAGCCAGGAAGGGGCTGATCGCCGACGCCAATCCGACGACCACCAGCAGACCGAAGACCGTCGAGCCGAGCGGCCGGAAGGCCAGAAGGTCGAGGAACAGCCCGCCGACGAAAGCCCACGCCATGCCCTCCTCGAAGCCGATGATCAGCGTGAGGAGAACGGCGATCACGAGAACGATCTGAGGTTGTGCGTCGGCGACGTGGATCCGGGAGGCAACTGTCACATCCAGGAGAGCCGCTATAACAGCGCCGACGCCGGCGAGTACGGGACCCATAGAGGCCTGTCTTGAGGTTGACCTGGGGGCGCTCCGGCCAGAAGAAGGGGCCGGGGGGCGAAACGACCTGGGGAGTATAGGCCGAGCGGCAATCCTGAACAAACGGCGCGGAGAAGGGCCGGGCGGTGCGCCGCCGCACCGGGGCGGTGCGGACGGGGGATCGACGGTCGGCCGTGGGATCGGCGGTCGGCTGTGGGATGGGTGATTGGAGGGGCCTGGTTTGCCGAGTACTACGCAGCCGTGTTGTTTCACGTGAAACGAGCGAACGGCCCCGGCGTGAGCTCATTGGAAAGGGCCCGTCCTGAGCATCAGGGTCGGGCGGGCCACGACTCATCGATCCCCGATGAAGTGCGAAGTAAGCCCGCGCAAAGACCGTAGCCATATGGTTGCCGGGTGGCATCAACGGACCGCCGATTTGGACGCGAGTTCGGTGCTCTGCGCAGGTTCGGGCAACTGTCCGGAATTCGGAAACCGGCCCAAAATGCTAGAATTCAAGCATTCCGACCACCGAAATGGGGACCTGAGTGGGCCAGATCATCGCCTGCGCCAACCAGAAGGGTGGCGTCGGCAAGACCACCACGGTAGTCAACCTGGCTACCTACCTGGCCCTCGCCGGAGACTCCGTTCTCGTCATCGATCTTGACCCCCAGGGCAATGCCACAAGCGGCTTCGGGCTGGATCGCGGCGAGATCGGGCACTCCGTCTACGAGGCCATAATCGAAGACGCGCGGGTGACGGACCTGGTCGTGCCCACGAATGTCACGAACCTTTCGATCGTGCCGTCTTCGATCTCTCTCGCCGGAGCCGAAGTCGAGCTCGCGCCGCTCCCCCAGCGCGAGCGCCGTCTCGCTCGCATCCTCACCGAGCTCGTCTCCACCTACGACTACATCGTGCTGGATTGCCCGCCCTCCTTGGGGTTGCTCACTGTCAACGCTCTGACCGCCGCCGATGCCGTGGTGATCCCGATCCAGTGCGAGTACTACGCCCTCGAGGGACTTTCGCAGCTAATAGCGACTATCAACCTGGTCCGGAATCACCTCAATCCGGACCTCGCGATCAAGGGCGTGGTGCTGACCATGTACGACCCGAGGACGAACCTGTCGGCCGAAGTCGACGCTGAGGTCCGCAAGTACCTCGGGCCGACGGTCTTCGACACGATCATCCCCCGCAGCGTCCGCCTCTCCGAGGCGCCGAGCTACGGTCTCCCGATCGCGCTGTATCGACCCGACTCCAAGGGCGCCGAGGCGTATGCCGCCCTAGCCGCGGAGATGCGGGCGCGCGACGGACGGCCCTTTGATCCGGAACTCGCCCGCCTGGCCGGCAACAGCGCGGCTCGCGCCAGCGACGCGGGACCTCGCGCCTCGAGCGGAGGCGAGAAGTGATGGCCCCTCCCGCGAAGCGCCATACCGGCCTGGGCAAGGGGCTCGGTGCGCTCATCCCGCAGACGAGCCCGGCCGGGGTCGCCACCGTCGAAATCCCGATCTCGCGCATCAAGGGCAATCCCTACCAGCCGCGCCAGCGCGTCGAGCAACAGGCCCTCGAGCAGCTCGCCGCCAGCATTGCCGTCCACGGCGTGCTCCAGCCCGTGCTCGTGACCGAGATCCTCGACGGCTACCAGCTCGTCGCCGGTGAACGACGCGTCCGCGCCGCTCAGATCGCCGGCCTCGATCGTGTTCCGGCGATCGTTCGCCAGATGGCCGCCAGGGACCAGCTCGCGGTCGCCCTCGTGGAGAACATCCAGCGCGCCGACCTCAACGCAATTGAAGAAGCCCACGCCTATCGGCAGCTGGCCGACGAATTCCAGCTGACCCAGGACGAGATCGCGGCCCGAGTCGGCAGGGCCCGGCCGACGATCGCGAACACGCTTCGCCTGCTCGAACTCGAGCCGGAGGTCCAGGAAGCCCTGGCGGACGGTCACATCACGGAGGGACACGCCCGCGCGCTCGTGGGCGCCACGCCCGCCATCCAACGACAGCTCGGGGACGCGGTCGTGGCTCGCGGCCTTTCCGTCCGTCAGACCGAAGAGCTGGTCCGGAGACTGCGCGACCGCCCGGACAAGAGCGCCACGTCCCCGGCCCCCGCCGACGGGGAGATCGAACGCCTGGAGGAGGACCTGCGTCGCGCTCTCGGTACCAAGGTGTCCGTCGCGAGGTCCCGCAAAGGGGGACGCATCGTCATCGAGTACTACAGCGACGAGGAGCTATCCCGCCTCTTCGATCGTCTGACCGGAGGAAACGCTTGACCCAGGAACTCCCGCGGCGCTCAACCAACGGACAGGCGGCCGCGCCGCAGACGGCCAGCAGTCGCCGTTCTAAGAAAGCGGCCAACGACTACAACGCCGAGAGCATCCAGGTTCTTGAAGGCCTGGATCCGGTGCGTCGCCGCCCCGGCATGTATATCGGCTCGACCGATGCACGCGGCCTGCACCACCTCGTCTGGGAGGTCGTCGACAACTCGATCGACGAGGCCATGGCCGGCCACGCCACCCATGTCGAGGTGAGGATGCTGGCGGATGGCTCCGTCCGCGTCACGGACGACGGACGAGGCGTTCCGGTCGGTCGCCACCCCAGCGGCCGGGACGCCCTCGAGATAGTGCACACCGTCCTCCACGCCGGAAGCAAGTTCGGCGGTGGCGGCTACAAGGTGTCGGGCGGTCTGCACGGCGTCGGCGTCAGCGTCGTCAACGCTCTGTCCGAGTCGCTCCGCGTCGAGTCCGCCCGAGACGGGGCCGTCTGGGCCCAGGAGTACGCGCGCGGCATTCCGACCACTCCGGTTCGCCGGGTCGGCCCACAGGGCGACCGCCGTGGCACCACGACCTTGTTCAAGGCGGACCCAGAGGTCTTCGAGTCGATCGAGTTCTCGTTCGACACGATCTCGCAGCGCCTCCGCGAGTCGGCATACCTCAACAAGGGCCTCTGGATTCGACTGACTGACGATGGGGCAGATAGAGAACGGTCGTTCTATTTCGAGGGCGGGCTGGTTTCCTTCGTTCGCCACCTCAACAAGAACAAGGAGACCCTGCACGGCCGGCCGATGTACGTCGAGCGGCGCGAAGGCTCGACGTCCATCGAGGTCGCCCTCCAGTACAACGACTCTTATGCGGAGAACGTCTTCAGCTTCGCGAACAACATCAATACCGTCGACGGCGGCTCCCACCTCACCGGCTTCCGCGCCGCTCTGACCCGCTCCCTCAACGACTACGCTCGACGGGCCAGCATCCTCAAGGATGCCGACGCCAACCTCTCGGGCGACGACGTGCGCGAGGGCCTGACCGCGGTCATCAGCGTCAAGCTCGTGGAGCCGCAGTTCGAAGGCCAGACCAAGGCCAAGCTCGGCAACGCCGAGATCAAGGGCCAGGTCGAGGCGGCCGTCGCCGAAGGGATCGGCCAGTACCTCGACGAGAACCCCGCCGACGGCCGGCGCATCATCGAGAAGTCGCTCACCGCCGCCCGGGCCCGCGAGGCCGCGCGCAAGGCTCGCGACCTGGTCATCCGCAAGGGCGCCCTCGAGGGCATGTCGCTGCCGGGCAAGCTGGCCGACTGCCAGGAGCGGGACCCCGCCAAGAGCGAGGTCTACCTCGTCGAGGGCGACTCCGCCGGTGGCTCGGCCAAGCAGGGACGCGACCGTCGCTTCCAGGCGATCCTGCCGCTGCGCGGCAAGCTCCTCAACGTTGAGAAGGCTCGCCTCGACAAGATCGTCTCGAGCGAGAACCTCCGGCCGCTCGTGATCGCCCTTGGCGCCGGCATCGGCGACTCCCTGGACCTCGCCAAGCTCCGCTACCACCGGATCATCATCATGACGGACGCCGACGTGGACGGAGCGCACATCCGAACGCTTCTCCTGACCTTCTTCTACCGGCACATGCCGCAGGTCATAGACAACGGCTACCTCTTCATCGCCCAGCCGCCGCTCTTCCGCGTCAGCACCGGCAAGGTGACGCACTACGCCCATACCGAGGCCGAGCGCGACGCGATCGTCAAGAAGCTGGCGGCCAAGAACGTCACCGTCCAGCGCTTCAAGGGCCTTGGGGAGATGAACGCCGATCAGCTCTGGGAGACGACGATGAACCCCGACACGCGGACGCTGCTGCGGGCCGAGGTCGAGGACGCCGCCGAGGCGGACGCCGTCTTCACGATGCTGATGGGAGAGCGCGTCGAACCCCGCAAGGACTTCATCAAGACCGAGGCTCGAAAGGTCCAGAACCTCGATGTCTGACCGGGTTTCAACGAAGTCCGCGGCGGTGGCGCAGGCCGCGGTCGGGCAGCCCGCGGTCGGGCAGCCCGCGGTCGGGCAGCCCTCGGTCGTCTCCCGGCCGGCCATCCAGCCGGCCGTGCTTCGGTACGAGGACTTCCGGATCCGGCCCCACAACTGCTTCGCCTGCGGCGAGCTCAACGAGATCGGCCTGCATCTGAAGCTCAACCTGGAGCCCGGACGGTGCTGGACCGAGCTGGAGATGCCGCGCCGCTTCGAGGGCTGGGAGGGGATCGTCCACGGCGGCATCCTGTGCACCATCCTGGACGAGGTCATGGCCTGGGCCCTGGTGGCACAGGACAGCTGGGGCGTCACGGCCCGGATGAGCATCGACTTCCGCAGGCCCGTGACGGTGGGCCAGGCAATCCGAGCAGAAGGCTGGATCGCCGAGTCACGGCGCCGCATCCAGATCACGGCCGGTCGCATCCTCGACGCGGCGACTGGCGCGGAGCTCGCCACGGCCGAGGCCACGTACGTAGCCGCCACGGAGGCCCGCAAGCGCGAGCTCAAGGACCGCTACGGCGTCGGGGATGGGGCGTCGGAATGAGCCCCGCCACGACCTCCGCGATCACCGCCGCCTCCAACCGCTTCGTGGCGGAGCACCTAGCCGACGCGACCGCTCTCGGCGAGATGCTGGCGGACCTCGTCCACGACCCGGATGCCTTCGTCGCCGCCATCGAGCAGGGATTCGAGACCCTCGCGGATCCGGCCTACGCCGACGGCTCGCGATCGATCGCCCCGGGCCTGGGGCCCATTCTCGGCGTCCGCCTGCCCCTGATCGAGGCCGCCCACAAGGCCTTCAAGCGCGGCACGCGCAAGACCTCGACTTCACTCCTCGTCGACGCGATGGACCGCCTCCTGCGCGAAGAACTGCGCGAGATCCGCTGGTTCGGTATGTGGAACCTGAGCCGTCTGCTCCCGACGGACCCGGAGCGGACCTGGCAGCTCCTGCGCCGCGCCGCCCGTGAGGCGGACGAGTGGATCACCGTCGACACGCTGGCCCACCCCTACGGCGAGGGGATCCTGGGCGACGCCCGCCGTTGGGCGGAACTCGAGCAGCTCGTCTACTCGCCCTCGCGCTGGGAGCGCCGCCTGGTCGGCTCCACGATCGCGACGATGCCCCACGTCCGCGGCGTCCCGGGTGGCAGGAGCCCGGTCGTCGTCGAGCGCGGCATGTGGCTCATGAGCCAGTTGATCGGCGATGCCGAGCCGGACGTCCAGAAGGCGCTCTCATGGGCGCTGCGGACGCTCGCCCAGCTGGACCCCGCGGCCACGGCCCGTTTCCTCGAGGCGGAAGCCGAAGCGGCCCGGGCGACGGACGACGGCCACCGGGCTTGGGTGATCCGCGACGCCGTCTCGAAGCTCCCCGCCGAATCGGGCACTCGCCTCAAGACCGGCCTGGACGGCATCCGCCGCCGACCCGGCGTCCCTTCCACGTCCCGCGCCGCCGCCACGGCGGCGGCATTCCTCGCAGCCGGCGCCGCCCCGCGTGCAGAAGACAGATCCCGGAGGATTAGCGCACCGTGACCGACGACCTGGGCCGCATCCGAACCGTCCGCATCGAAGACGAGATGCGGACGAGCTACCTCGACTACGCCATGAGCGTCATCGTGGCGCGCGCCCTGCCCGACGTCCGCGACGGCCTCAAGCCCGTCCATCGCCGCATCCTCTACACCATGGGCGAGATGGGCCTGTCGGCCACATCGTCGTTCCGCAAGTGCGCGGCCATCGTCGGCGAGGTGATGGGCAAGTACCACCCGCACGGCGACATGGCCCTGTACGACGCCCTGGTCCGCCTGGCCCAGAACTTCTCGATGCGCTATCCGCTGGTCGACGGCCAGGGCAACTTCGGCTCGATCGACGGCGACAGCGCGGCGGCGATGCGCTACACCGAGGCCCGCCTGACCGCGATCGCAGCCGAGATGCTGGCCGACATCGACAAGAACACTGTCGACTTCGCGGACAACTACGACGGCACCCAGAAAGAGCCGACCGTCCTGCCGGCGAAGCTGCCGAACCTGCTCGTCAACGGCTCGTCGGGGATCGCCGTCGGCATGGCGACCAACATCCCGCCCCACCACCTGGGCGAGGTCTGCGACGCGGCCCAGGCCCTGATCGAGGACCCCGAACTCACGTCCGACGATCTCTGCAAGTACGTCCTGGGGCCCGACTTCCCGACCGGCGGCACGATGTACCGCTTCGAGACCCGCCGCAACGCCATCACCGGCGAGAGCGAAACCGTCGACGCCATCCGGGAGATGTACGCCCACGGCCGCGGCCGCGTCGTCGTCCGGGCCCAGGTCGCCTTCGAGGAGACCCGCAACGGCCGCATGGCGATCATCGTCACCGAGCTGCCGTACATGGTCAACAAGGCCGCCCTCCTCGAGAAGATGGCCGAGCTGGTGGGCGCCAAGAAGATCGAGGGGATCGCCGACCTGCGCGACGAGTCGGATCGCGACGGCATGCGCATCTACATCGAGATCAAGCGCGACGCCGACCCGCACCGGGTGCTGAACAACCTGTTCAAGCACACCCCGATGCAGATCGCCTTCAACCTGAACATGCTCGCCCTGGTCGACGGACAGCCGCAGACCCTGTCCCTCAAGGCCGTCCTGCAGCACTACATCGACTACCGCCGCCAGATCGTTCGACGCCGCACCGAGTTCGACCTGGAGAAGGCCCGGGCTCGGGCGCACATCCTGGAAGGTCTCAAGATCGCCCTCGACAACCTCGACGAGGTGATCCGAACCATCCGCGAGTCGGCCGACGTGGAGACGGCCCGCAACAACCTCATCGCCCGCTTCGGGCTGACGGAGATCCAGGCCCAGGCGATCCTGGACATGCGTCTGGCTCGCCTGGCTGCCCTGGAGCGCAAGAAGATCGAGGACGAGTACCTCGAGGTCATCCAGCTCATCGCCGAGCTCGAGGAGATCCTCGCCAACCCGTCCCGCATCCTGGCCGTGATCAAGGACGAGCTGACCGCGATCAAGGCCAAGTACGCCGGCGTCCGCCGCACCCGGATCGCCGACGATTCCAGCCGCGAGATGACGGACGAGGACCTGATCGCCGACGAGGACGTCGTCATCACCATCAGCCGGCGCGGCTACATCAAGCGCCAGCCCGTGGCCACGTACCGCCGCCAGGGGCGCGGCGGCAAGGGCATCATCGGCCACGTGACCCGCGAGGAGGACGCCGTCGAGCACCTCCTCGTAGCCAACACGCACGACTGGGCGCTCTTCTTCACCAACCGCGGCCGCGTGTTCTCGGCCAAGGTTCACACCATCGTCGACGCCAGCCGCCAGGCCAAGGGGATCGCGATCATCAACCTCCCCGGCGTCCAGGTGGAGCCGGGCGAAGTGCCGATGGCCACGATCACGCTGTCGGACTTCAACGCCGGCAAGTTCCTGGTCATGGCCACCCGCAACGGCATCGTCAAGAAGACGCCCCTTGAGCAGTTCGAGAAGGTCCGCTCGAGCGGCATCATCGCCATCACCATCGCCGCCGAGGACGAGCTCGCCTGGGTCGACGTGGCCACGGGCAAGGACGACGTGATCGTCGCCACGGGCCAGGGCAAGATCGCCCGCTTCCCGGAGGACGAGGTTCGGCCGATGGGCCGTCCGGCAGCCGGCGTCATCGGCATCCGGCTGGCCAGCCCGACCGACCACGTCGTCGGCATGAGCGTGGTCCAGCCCACCGCCGACCTCCTCGTCCTGACCGAGACCGGCTACGGCAAGCGCGTCCCGCTGACCGAATTCCGGCCGATGCATCGCGGCAGCCAGGGTGTCCGCCTCATCTCGCTCGAGGGCAAGAAGACCGGCGACGTGGCCGCCGTCCAGCAGGTCAACGAGCAGGACGAGGAACTGCTTCTCATCAGCGCCGGGGGCCAGGTGGTTCGGACGGAGACGAACACCATCAACCGCTACTCGTCCGGAGCGCGCGGAGTCATCGTCATGCGCCTCAACGCCGGGGACAAGGTGGTCGGCATCGCCGCATTCCGGGCCGGTCTGGCACAACGCGGTGGCTTGGCGGACAATGATGGTCCGGGAGGAACTCCTCCCACGCCCGAAGGCGGAGCCACCAAGTGAGCGGCAGCGAGACACGCAAGTCGGCGGTCGGGGCGGATACGTTCGACGTATACACCGGGAACGCCAACCCGGAGCTGGCCCGCAACATCTGCCGCTATCTCAACATCGACCTCGGCCGTGCCGAGGTCTTCGAGTTCGCCAACGAGAACATCTTCGTCCGGATCATCGACAACGCCCGGGAGAAGGACGTCTTCCTGATCCAGCCGACCTCGCGCCCGGTGAACAAGTCGATCATGGAACTGCTCATCATGATCGACGCCTTCAAGCGAGCCAGCGCCGGTCGGATCACTGCCGTCGTGCCGTACTACGGCTACGGCCGCTCGGATAAGAAGGACCAGCCCCGCGTCCCCATCACCGCTCGCCTGATCGCGGACATGATCACCGTCGCGGGGGCCAACCGCCTCCTGACGGTCGACCTGCACCAGGGCCAGATCCAGGGCTTCTTCAACATCCCGGTCGACGAGCTGACCGCGGTCCATCTGCTGTCCGGCCACTTCCGCCAGAAGCAGCTCGAGAACCTGGTCGTGGTCACGGACCTGGGTTTTGCGAAGCGGGCGCGCACCTTCGCCGAGCTCCTGGACGCGCCGCTGGCGATCGTCGAGAAGCGCCGCATCGGCAACCAGGACCGGGCCGAGGTCTTGAACGTCATCGGCGACGTACGCGGCAAGCGGGCGATCATCGTCGACGACGAGATCGATACCGCCGGCACGCTCATCCAGATCGTCGACGCCCTGCAACGCGAGGGCGTTACCGAGCTCTACGCCTGCGCCACCCACGCCGTGTTGTCGGAGGGGGCGGTGGAACGCATCGACCAGTCTCAGCTGTGCGAGGTCGTCGTCACCGACTCGATCCCGATCCCGCCCGAAAAGCGCGGTGCCAGGATCAAGGTCATATCGCTCGCCCCGCTCATCGCCGAAGCGATCGTCCGCATTCACCGCGGCCAGTCGGTCGGCGCCCTCTTCACCAGCGAAGTCCACTTCACCCAGGAGATGCTTCTCTGGGACGTCGACAGCCAGACCGACGGAACGCCGGATGAAGGCGACAACGGCCGACCGAGCCAGCCGGCCAGGCCCGTGCGGCCGGTCGACGTCTCGGGACGCTGACCGGCTCAGCGCCGGGTCGCGCAGACAGGAGACCGCCAAACAATGACTCTGCAGTTGCATCGTCCGGACGGCCAGGGCGGCCTGCGGCCCGCTCCGCAGAGCGACCGCGACTGGCGCACGGGTCTGCGATCTCGCCGCTGGCATGCCGCCGCGATGCGCAACACGGAGATGAATCCCACGCCCACCAGCGTCGCGGTCCTGTTCTGGGCCGCCCTCGCCGCGCTGACCTTCGTCCTGCTGCTGCTGGGCTACGGCACGCATTTCTGGCGATAGCGACGATGCGGGGGAGCGCTCGGCAAATGAGGCGGCGCCGCCCTCGCGGCTCGCTGGCCTATACTTTCCGCCCAGCCATCGGCGCTGCCGCGTGGCTGCCGTCGGCGGACGCCGAGGGGCGCAGTCGTCTCGGCCGACGCCCAGGCCACTGGCCCGCGAGACGGGCCACCAACGATCGTGAGCTCCAATGCTTGGCTTCCTGAGCCGCTTCGTCGACTCGAACGACCGCGAGCTCCGGCGCATCCAGCCCCTGGTCGATCGGGCCAACGAGCTGGAGCCGGAGATGGAGGCGCGCTCCGACGCCAAGATTCGCGCCTTCGTCGACGAGATCGGCGTCGACATCCGCGACGCCGGCGAACCCGAAGAGCCCTCCGACGACGAGCGCCACCACCCCGAGCTGGAGCGCCGCCGCGAGCTGGCCAAGGAGCGCCGCAAGCGCGAGCACGATCGAGTCCAGGAGGCCCTGGACGAGGTCCTGCCCGAAGTCTTCGCGGCGACGCGCGAGGCGATGCGGCGGACCCTCAAGATGCGCCACTTCGACGTCCAGCTCGTCGGCGGCATCGTCCTGCATCAGGGCCGGATCGCCGAGATGCGGACCGGCGAGGGCAAGACCCTGGTCGCGCCGCTGGCCGCGGCGCTCAACGGTCTGACCGGCCGCGGCGTCCACATCGTGACCGTCAACGACTACCTGGCTCGCCGCGACGCCCAGTGGATGGGGCCCATCTACCACTTCCTGGGCCTGTCGGTCGGCATCATCACCCACGACACGTCGTACCTGTTCGAGCCGGGCTACCCCACCAACGACGAGCGGTTGATCAACCTGCGGCCGTGCACGCGGACCGAGGCCTACAAGGCCGATATCACCTACGGCACCAACAACGAGTTCGGGTTCGACTACCTGCGCGACAACATGGTCACGGACCTGGAGCAGCGGGTCCAGCGCGACCGGTTCTTCGCCATCGTCGACGAGGTCGACAACATCCTCATCGACGAGGCCCGCACGCCGCTAATCATCAGCGGCCAGGCCGAGGAGTCGGCCGACAAGTACTCGCTCTTCGCCCGCCTGGTGCCTCGCCTCGTCGGCCGGCCCGAGGGCGACGAAGAGGGCGGCGACTACTTCGTCGATCTCAAGGACAAGGCCGTCTCTCCGACCGAGGAGGGCATCTCCAAGATGGAGAAGCTCCTCGGGATCAGGCACCTCTACGACGACGACCCCACCCTGGCCCGCTACTTCGATTCGGCGCTACGGGCGCACGCACTCTACAAGCGCGACCGCGACTACATCGTCAAGGACGGCGAGATCGTCATCGTCGACGAGTTCACCGGCCGCCAGATGCCCGGCCGGCGCTGGAGCGAGGGCCTCCACCAGGCGATCGAAGCCAAGGAGGGCCTGCACGTTCAGCGCGAGAGCGTGACCCTGGCCACCATCACCTTCCAGAACTACTTCCGCCTCTACACCAAGCTCTCGGGCATGACAGGCACGGCGATGACCGAGGCAGAAGAGCTGCACAAGATCTACAAGCTAGAAGTCGTGGCCGTGCCGACGCACCGGCCGATGATCCGCGAGGACGACCCCGACCTGGTCTTCCGCAACGAGACCGGCAAGTACCTGGGCCTGATCGACGAGATCGTCGAGATGCACGACGCCGGACGACCGGTCCTGGTGGGCACCGTCTCGGTCGAGAAGTCCGAGCACCTGTCCGACATGCTCCAGCGCCGCGGCGTCAAGCACGAGGTTCTCAACGCCAAGTTCCACGAGAAGGAAGCGCCGATCGTGGCCCAGGCCGGCCGGCTGGGCGCGGTCACGATCGCCACGAACATGGCCGGTCGGGGCACCGACATCCTGCTCGGCGGCAACCCCGCGGGACTCGCCTCGGAGATGCTCCACCGCAAGGGCCTCAACCCGGCGGAGGTCGACAAGGAGACCTACGAAGCCGCGTTCGCGGAAGCGAAGGCGATCTGCGACGAGGAGCACGAGCGCGTCGTGGCCGTGGGCGGCCTCCACATCATCGGCACCGAGCGCCACGACTCGCGCCGCATCGACAACCAGCTTCGCGGCCGCGCCGGTCGCCAGGGCGACCCCGGGTCGTCGCGCTTCTACCTCTCGCTCGAAGACGACCTGATGAAGCGCTTCGCCTCCGAGCGCGTCGCCAGCCTGATGGAGCGCCTCGGCCTGGACGAGGACACGGCGATCGAGTCCCGGCTCGTCTCGAAGACGATCGAGGGCGCCCAGACCCGAGTCGAGGGCTACAACTTCGACATCCGCAAGCGCGTCGTCGAGTACGACGACGTGATCAACAAGCAGCGCGAGACGATCTACGAGGAGCGCGACAAGGTTCTCAAGAACGAGGACCTGGCCGACACGATCCTGTCCTTCCTCGAGCGCGAGATAGACGCCCTGGTCGACCGCCATATGCCCGGCAGCCTGTCCGCGCAAGAGTGGGACTTCGACGGCCTGTCCGCTGCCCTGGAGAGCATGGGGCTGGCCAGCGATGAGACCAGGCCAGAGGCATTGGAGGAGCTCGGCGGCCGCGAAGCCGTCGCGATCAACCTCAAGGACATGGTCGCGGAGCGCCTCGAGGCGAAGGAGAAGGAAGTCGGCGAGGACTGGGCCATTCTCGAGCGCCTTGTCCTGCTTCGCACCATCGACTCCATCTGGGTCGAGCACTTGACCGAAGTCGACGCGATGCGCCAGGGCATCGGCCTGCGCGGGTTCGCGCAGGAAGACCCGCTCAACGCTTTCAAGAAGGAAGCCTTCGGCCTCTTCGAGGAGATGAGCGCGCTCATCCGGCACCAGGTCGCGATCACAATCTTCCGCGTCTCGCTCGTCCGCCAGCCGCCGCCCCCGCCCCAGGGAATCGAGGGCCGCGGCGCCGAGGAGCCGGTAGGGGCAGCCGTCGGTGGCGGTTCCGCAGCAAGCGCGGGGGCCGCAGCCGCACCCGGAGCCGGAGCCGGCGCCGTCGGCGGACGACCCCTGCCCAAGCCGTTGCCGGCGGGACGACCGGTCGGCGGCTCCGCTTCGAGCGGCGCCGGCAGCCCGCCGAGCGGTGGGGCCACCCGCCCCGGCTACTCGCCTGCCGGGGTGCGCATGGGCCGCAACGACCGGTGCTGGTGCGGCTCCGGCCGCAAGTACAAGAAGTGCCACGGCCGGTGACCTGGAAGGCGCGCCTTCGCGACCTGGCGTTCGTGGCACTGGCCTTCGTCATCGGCGGCGCGGCGCTGACCGCCTACACCGTGTACAGGATCGGCGAAGTAGGCCAGCACGACAACCGCCGGAAGGTGGACGCCATAGTGGTCCTGGGTGCGGCCCAGTACAACGGCCGTCCCTCGGCGGTTCTGGCCGCCCGACTCGATCACGCCATCGATTTGTACAAGGCCGGCTACGCGCCCTATCTCGTCGTCACGGGCGGGAAGCTCCCCGGCGACCGCCTCACCGAGGCGGAGACGGGGCGCAGATACGCCCGTGACCGGCAGGTGCCCGACTCCGCGATCCTGGCCGAGACGACCGGCAGCACCACCCTCGAGTCGATCCGCAACGTCCGCGCCCTGTTCGACCAGCACGGGCTGCACACCGCCCTCTTCGTCTCCGACCGCACCCACATGCTGCGGGTCCTGCGCCTCGCCGCCGACCAGGGGATCGAGGCGTGGGGCTCGCCCACCGCGACCAGCCCCGCGGACAACGACGAGCACATGCACTTCAACGCCCTCATGCACGAGCTCGGCGCCCTGGCCGAGTACAACTTCCTCCAGAGCGAATCGATTTCCGCCGACTCGGCCGGCCCTTCCGCGCCTCCGTCCACTTCCGCGGAATCGGTCGCGCCCGCCTCGAGCTCGCCGTCGCGCTAGGCCCGGCTGCGCCCCGTGAGGTTCGGCTCGGTCGCAGGCGGTTCGGCCCGGAGATCCGAGGCCTTTCGCCCCGAACGCCAGGTTCGGGCGGCAGCTGAGCCCGGCCAAAGCCAATCCCGGCGGCAACCCGCGCTATGCGTTGATTTCCCGCCTATCTGATGAATTTGACCCCTTGGCTACACCGAATTGAGCCCGTATACTCGCCGCAAGGCAACTCGGGCCGCCCCCCGTCAGGCGGTCGCGGGTCAGCCGAGGGGTTGTGTTATACACAACGAGGAGAGAGTTGAAGCAGGCAGAGGAAGCGGCCTTCATCGATCTCATCGCCTGTGAGCGTGACTGCCGGAACTGCAGTTATGCGGCTGCGCTCGACTGCGATGGCAACTGCGGTGTCTGCGCGCACAACATCTACTGCCCCTGCGTGAACCCCGTCGTCGCCCGGAGCAAGAGCGCGCTGCGCCTCATCGAGCTCCGACCGATCCTGCTCCAGGACGTTCGAGGCCGAGATTAGTGGAGCCGGCCGAGATCCGCGACCTGGTCCTTCGGATCCAGGCGACCTCGGGGCGTCTTTGACCTCGCCACTAAGGAGCACCGTCTAGCCCATCTGGACGGAGCCGTCGGCGAGCCCGGCTTCTGGGACGACCAGCGCGCCGCGAAGGCGGTCCTGCGCGAAGCCGAGGGTCTTCGCGAAGAGCTGGCACTCTGGCGTGACCTCGAGTCGCGCGCCCAGTCCACGCTCGAGTTGCTCGAGCTGGCCCAGGACGAGGACGACCAGAGCGTCCTGGCCGACGTCGACAGCGAGGCTCAACAGCTGGCCGCCGACTACGGACGGGCCCGCCGCGAGCTGCTCTTCGGTGGCGAATACGACCAGCGCAACGCCCTGCTGACGATCAGCGCGGGCGCCGGCGGCACCGAGGCCACCGACTGGGCGGAGATGCTGCTGCGGATGTACCTGCGCTGGGCCGAACGCCACCGCTTCGCCACCGAGATTCTCGACCAGACCGAGGGCGAGGAGACCGGCATCAAGAGCGTGACCGTCGCCATCGACGGGCGGGCTGCCTACGGCTATCTGAAGGCCGAGCGCGGCGTCCACCGCCTGGTTCGGATAAGCCCGTTCGACTCGCAAAAGCGGCGGCACACGACCTTCGCCCTGGCGGAGGTGCTCCCGGAAGTCGAAAGCGACCTCGAGGCGGAGCTGAACTGGGACGACATCCGCATGGACACCTTCCGCGCTACCGGAGCCGGCGGTCAGCATGTAAACAAGACCGATTCGGCCGTGCGCCTGACCCACGTGCCCACCGGCATCGTGGCCCAGAGCCAGAACGAGCGGTCGCAGACGCAGAACAAGGAGACCGCGGCGAAGATCCTCCAGGCCCGCCTTCTCGAGCGAGCGGTCGAGGAGCACGAGGCGGAGCTCAGGAAGCTTCGCGGCGAGCACGTCGAGGCGGGCTGGGGCAACCAGATCCGAAGCTACGTCCTCCACCCCTACCAGATGGTGAAAGACCACCGCACCGAGGTGGAGACGGGCAACACGGCCGCGGTCCTCGACGGCGATCTGGACACGTTCATGCAGGCCGAGCTCGAACGCGAGGCGACCGGAGCCGTCATCGCCGGCAGCCAGCCCGAGCGGGACGACCGATGACGGACGGGATCGCCTACCGGCCGCCACGACCGGACGAGCTGGCCGACTGCGCGCTGGTCTGGCACGCCTCGGTGAACGACTACATGACGCGCCTCGGCCGCCCGCTGCCGCCACCGGTTCTGGAGCCGGCTCTGCGCCTGGGCGAGCATCTCCTGGCCACGGATCCGGAGCACTTTCGCGTCGCCGTGAAGTCTTCGCCGGGCGGGCGGCGCGAGCGAATCGTGGGTTTCGGCATCGGGCTGCAGCGCGAGCACGTGTGGTTCCTCTCGCAGCTGTACGTGCTTCCGGCAGAGCAGCATCGGGGCATCGGGCGGGCGCTCCTGTCGCAGGTCCTGCCGTCGGCGCCGGAAGCGGGCGCCGGGGACGCGGGCGACACTCGAGACCGCCGACCGGGCGTGCTGGCGACCTGCACCGACAGCGCCCAGCCGGTCTCCAACGCCCTCTACGGCAAGCTCGGGATCGTGGCCCGGCTGCCGGTCTTCAACCTCGTCGGCCGCCCCAGCTCACCGGCCGTGCTGCCGTCGCTGCCGCAAGGGATCGAGGCCGTCGCGCTCGAGCCTCCCGAGCTGGTCTCGCACCGAAACCCGGCCGGCCCCGGCAAGGCCGAGCTCCGCCAGACGATCGACGCCATCGACCGCGCCGTGCTCGGCTACGCCCACCAGCCCGACCACGTCTTCCTGCGGGTCCAGGGTCGAACCGGCTTCCTGTACCGAACCGCCGCCGGCGAGCCGCTGGGCTACGGGTACTCGTCGCAGGTCGGGCGGTTTGGGCCGGTGGCCCTGCTCGACGAGACGCTGACCGCGCCCGTCATCGGGCACCTCATGACCGCCATCCCGCCCCGCGGCGCCACCAGCGTGTGGGTTCCCGGTGCCAACGACCGCGCCATGGTCGCGCTGCTGCGGGCCGGCCTCCGAATCGAGGGCTTCCCGGCGATGTTCTGCTGGACCCGCCCTTTCGCCGCCTTCGAGCGCTACCTGCCGGCGGGCCTCGCGCTGCTGTAGCCCGCCCGCGCCGGCCCGCGCCGGCCGCTCGCGCGCTGTCGACCTGCCGGGCGCGGCCATCGGTGCTAGCCTCGCAATGTGAGCTCGGAACCCTCCGGATCCGTATCTGGCACGCCTCGCCGGCCGGCAGTGGCCAGGCCGCGTCCGACCGACTCCGCCGCGGACGGCATTCCCGTCCTGGCCCTGCGCGGCGTCACCAAGACATACGCCAACGGCAAGTCCGCCCTTCGCGACGTCAACCTCTCCGTTCCCGAGGGCGACTTCGTCTTCCTCGTCGGCCCTTCGGGCGCCGGCAAGTCCACCCTGATCCGCCTCCTCATCCGCGAGGAGCTCGCGACCAGGGGCAAGGTCATGCTCGACGGCCGCGACCTGGCCAGGCTAAAGCGCCGGGACGTGCCCAAGATCCGCCGCCGCATCGGCATCGTCTTCCAGGACTTCAAGCTCCTGCCCAACAAGTCCGTGCGCGACAACGTGGCCTTCGCGCTGGAGGTCACGGGCACGCCGCGATCGCGGATCGGGCCTTCCGTGGACCGCGTCCTGCGCGTGGTCGGCCTCTCGGGCCAGGCGGATCAGCGGCCCGCCGAGCTATCCGGCGGCGAGCAGCAACGCACCGCGATCGCCCGCGCCCTCGTCCACGACCCCCACCTCTTCATCGCCGACGAGCCGACCGGCAACCTCGACCCGCTCATCAGCTGGGAGATCATCCAGCTGCTGCTGCGGATCAACGAGATGGGTGTCACCGTCCTGATGGCGACCCACAACGCCGAGGTCGTCACCGCTCTCCGCAAGAGAGTGGTCGGCCTCGAGGACGGCCGCGTCGTTCGCGACGAGGTAGGCGCCGCCTACCACCGGGAGGACTGAGTGATCGCCTTCGTTGCGTTCAGCCTGAAACGGGCCTGGCAGGGGTTCTGGCGCAACTCGCTGATGAGCCTCGCGGCGACCGCGTCCATGGTCCTGATGCTCACGCTGCTGAGCGGCCTGGTCATCCTGCTCGCCGGCCTGGATGCCACTCTCAAGTACGTCGAGTCGGAAGTGGAGGTGGTGGCGTACCTCAAGGATTCGGCCACCGCACAGGACGTCGCGCAGCTCACGACCGACCTGAAGGCCATGCCCCAGGTCACGACCGTCGCCTACATATCCAAGGATCAGGCGCTCAAGAACTTCCAGGAGCGCCAGCCCGAGGTGGCGAAGCTCGTCGACTCGCTGCCGAGCAACCCGCTGCCGGCCTCGTTCGAGATCAGCTTGCGCGACCCCGGGGACTACATCGACGTGGCCACGTACCTGCGCGGCCAGGGAGCAGTGGATAGCGTCCAGGACATCAAGAAGACGGTCAGCCAGATGATCTCGGTCATCAACGTCCTGCGTACCGGCGGGATCGCCGTCCTGGCGATCGTCGGCCTGACGGTGCTGTTCATCATCGTCAACACGATCCGGCTGGCCGTCGTGGCCCGCGCGGAGGAGATCGAGATCATGCGCCTTGTCGGTGCGTCCGACGCATTCATCCGCTGGCCGTTCATCTTCGAAGGCGCACTCGTGGGATTCTTCGGGGCAGCCATAACCATCGGCCTGTTGCTGCTGGTTCAGGCTCCTCTCGCGAGTCTGCTGTCAGACTTCTTCAACGTCCTGCCGGTCCAGGCCAGCGCCATGGTCGGCCAGAACGTGGCCCTGATCGTCATGGCCACGGGCGTCGGGATCGGTGTCGTCGGTTCCTACGTCTCCGTACGCAGCTACCTGGCCCGCTGACCCGGCATCGCCGCCCGGCCCGCAACTAGCTCTCGAGGTTCGATTCGATGCCTGCGCCGAAAGACCCCGTCCCGGAGGCCGCCAGCGATAGCGACCACGAGGCCGAACACGAAGTTCGCGGACCGCGGACCTTCGAGCCGTCGCGCCTCGGCCTCCTCATCGTGGCCATCCTGGTTGGAAGCGCCATGTTCCTCAGCGGCTACACGCTGGGCTCACGGATCGCGACGACGCCGGGGACGCCCGCGCAACAGGAGACTCTCTTCGGTCCGTTCTGGGACGTCTACTCGCTGATCCAGAAGGATTACGCCGGGTCCCCCAGGCCCTCGCAGGACCAGCTGGTCCAGGCCGCCATCAACGGCATGATGGAAAGCCTCAAGGATCCGTACTCGTACTACGAGGGCCCGGACGCCTTCAACCAGGCGCTTCTGAACGTGGCCGGCCAGGCCGAGGGGATCGGGGTTCAGATCCAGCTCCAACCGACCCTGCCCGGCGGCCCGACGGACTGTGCGAAGGTCGGCAACGGCTGCGAGCTGGCGATCGTCAACCCGATCCCGGGCTCGCCCGCGGAAGCGGCCGGGATCCGGGCCGGCGACGTGATCACCGGCGTCGACGGCGTTTCGATCGACGGCCTGACCGTGGACGAGATCACGGCCAGGATCAAAGGCCCCAAGCTGTCGACGGTGACTCTGACCATCCAGCGGGGCAGCCAGTCGATCGCCATCGCGATCGTCCGCAACGTGTACAACCGGCCTGAGGTGGACACCCGGACGCTGGCGAACGGGGCGGTCGAGTACATCCACGTCGCTGGGATCAACCCGCCTGCCAGCTCTCAGTTCGACCTCGCCCTCGCGAGCGCCCTGGCAGCCGGTCGAAAGTCGATCATCATGGACCTGCGGGGCAACGGCGGCGGCTACGTCCCCGACGCGATCAAGATCGCCAGCGAGTTCATCGCGTCCGGCACGATCCTGTACCAACAGGACGCGCGCGGCGCTCAGATCGACATGGCGGCCAACCCGGGCGGCCGCGCCACCGATCCTTCGGTCAAGCTGGTCGTGCTGGTGGACAAGAACACCGGTTCCTCCGCGGAGATCCTGGCCGGGGCGCTGCAGGCACGTGGCCGGGCGCTGCTGGTGGGCGGGACCACGTACGGCAAGGGAATCGTGCAGGTATGGTTGCCCCTCCCGAACAACGACGGCGGCATCCACCTGACGGTGGCCCGCTGGCTGACACCTGACAAGGTGTGGATCCAGGGCAAGGGGCTGTCGCCGGACGTGGCCGCCACCAACGATGGCGCTCGAGCCGGGACGGATCCCGTGCTCGACGCCGGCCTGGTCGCCCTGGGCTATCCGCCCGAGACCGAGGCTTTGCCGAGCCCAGCGCCAACCGTGAGCCCCGCGCCGAGCATCAGCCCGGCCGCGACAGTGAGCCCCTCGCCGAGCGGGACGCCGGCCCCCAGCCCGAGCTAGGATCCGACGCGCCCGAGTGCGCCGGACTCCCGCCCGGACGCCGCCCGGCGCCGCCCGACCGCCTCGAGCGCGCCTGGCAACCCGCGGTTGCGCCTTTGCGCCGGCACCGATACCATGCGCGAGAACGAAAGGAGGTGATGTGCAGTGTCAACGGACTTGCCGACGCGCTGCACCACCTCGCCAGGAGCCGGACTCTAGGGACGGCCCCTCGCGGGTGGTGTTGTACGCAAACCGAATGCCGGTCCTTCGGGGCCGGCATTCGTGCGTCCTGCGCCCGTGAGCGCGAGTTCGACCGCCCGGTCGGCTCGCCCGTCCGCTACCCTCGCAATACCCGGCCTGTCGGCCGCCAGCCCAGGAGCCCCACATGGGCGAAGAAAAGACCGTCGCCCAGAACCGCAAAGCCCGCCACGAGTACTCGATCGAGGACTCGTTCGAGGCCGGCATCGCCCTGACCGGGACCGAGATCAAGTCGGTTCGAGCCGGCAAGGTGAGCCTGGCCGAGTCGTACGCGCGCATCGAGAGCGGCGAGGCCTGGCTGATCGGCGCCAACATCTCGCCCTGGGATACCGGCAACCGCTACAACCACGAGCCCAAGCGCCCCCGCAAGCTGCTGCTCCACCGGGACCAGATCCTGGCCCTGCTGATGCAGACGAAGTCCAAGGGGCTGACGCTGGTTCCGCTGAAGATGTACATCACCGGGCGCGGCCGGGCCAAGCTGGAGATCGGCCTCGCCCGCGGCAAGCAACTCCACGATCGTCGCCACGACATCGCCGCGCGCGACGCCCGCCGCGAGATGGATCGGGCCATCGCCGACGCCGACCGGGGCCGCGACCGGCGCTGAGGGGGCCGCCCGCCCCGAGAGATCCTGGGCCTCCGTCGCCCGGCGCGGTACAATCCGCTTCCGCCGGTTATGCGGACTCTGTGGGGATGCGTGGTTTCGACAGGGGCCAGTGACCGGAGAACGCGAGCCGAGGTGCCGTCAGGCCTCGTTAAACAGGCGGCACAAGAAGTAACTGGCAACAACCAGTCTGCTCTCGCCCTCGCTGCTTAGGCAGTAAGGTGAGCGTGGAAG
>JBEKMM010000049.1:0-3569 GCA_050008515.1 Candidatus Limnocylindrales bacterium | reverse complement strand
GCCGAGGCCAGGCGGATCGGTGGGCTCCATCGGCGCAAGGCAAAGAGCGTCGCGACCATCTACGACTTCTCCGGGCTGCGGAGCATCGAGGGCGCCCAGCGGCTGCTCGAGACCGCGGCCATCGAGACCCTTGCGTTGGAGAACTCGATCCAGCGAAACCGCACCCTCATCAGCGCCGCGGCCGGCGCCGGCAAGCTCATCGAGGCAGGCGACCTCGACGCACGTCTGACGGCCGTGGAGGCCGTGGTTGGCTCCAAGGGCGCTACCGAGGACGACGCTGTCTTCCCGGCCGAGCCAGCCCGATGACTCTGAAGCGGCGTGTGGCTGCCATCGAAGCGTCTCTCTCGCCGACACAGCTCGTTCTGCGCTGGCTCGCGGAGGCACATGCCTGCGGGAGCCTGGAGGCGTACGTCGGCTCGATCCTCGATCTACCCGGCGAGCAACAGCCGATCGACCGTCTCTGTCGTGAAGCGCAGGACGGAGCGAGGGCCCGCCTGCGCGGCAAGCCGGCGGAGCAAGTTCGACTAGCTGTGAACTCAGCCTTGCGCGAGACCGTCTTTCGCTACGAGCTCGTGCTGCGGATCTACGTGACCGCGCATGAGCTCCTGGATCGCGAGGCCCTCATCGACGCGGCCCTCTCCGCCCACGTGGCTCTCCTCACTTCCATAGACGAGAAGGCGAGACTGGCCGACGCCACGTACGCCGAGCGTTTCGCCACCTGTCGTGACCTCCTCGCATTCCGAATCAGCGAGCTTCGGGCGGCGCAGGAAGCCCGCGCACTCGTCGAGAGCCGTTACCTCGATGGCCACGCCGCCCTCTTCCCCGACGTCGCAGCGGCTTGGGATGAGCAGGTCCGGAGCACCGAGTCGATCGCGGACATGGCGGCCCGTCTGGGCGAACTCGACGGCGTTCCACCGGCAGGGCCTCCCGACCCCGAAACGCTGTCTCGACGGACGGCGGAACTCATGGCTGATCTGGTGGAGCCGGCCAAGGCCGACGCCCTGGAGAAGCTCGGAGAGGGCCGTCAGGCGCTCGGCATCGCGGCCGGCTGGGTCCGGGCGAGACTGACGCCGCAGACCGATGTCACCAGCGATGTAGCGCCGCCTGACGCGCCATAATGCCGCGGATGCAACTTACCGCCGGCGTCTACAGGGTCGATGGCCTGCGAGCGGCCAATGTCTACCTCGTGGCGATCGATGATGGCCTCCTGCTGGTCGATACCGGCATGCCAGGGAACGCCAACCGGATCGTGGCATTCATCGAGAGCACCGGCAGTCGCGCGGCCGACCTGCGCTACATCGTCCTCACGCACTGCGACATAGACCACATCGGCAGCGTCGCGCGGCTCAAGGAGCTGACAGGCGCCAGGGTCGCCATCCACGAACTCGACGGCCCTGTCCTCGCGGGGCAGCAGAGGGCCCAGAAGGGCGGGGCTCTGATGGCCGTGTTCGGTCGGCTGTTCAGGATTCGGCACGTCGTGCCAGACCTTCTCCTCAAGGATGGCGATGTTGTCGGTGGCCTGACCGTCATCCACGTGCCCGGTCACACCGCCGGGAGCATCGTTCTGGTCCGCGAGGACGGTGTGGTGTTCTCCGGAGATGCGCTCATCAGCAACAACGAAGGCCAGGTCCGCCCGCCCAGGCCGCGTCTCGCGCTCGATCCAGCTCAGGCGCAGGCCTCCGCCGAGCGGATCAAGGCCCTGCCGATCAAGCTGCTCTGCACAGGCCACGGGGCGCCGGTCCGTTTCTAGCCGGCGCCGCTGGCCGAGCATCTGACCAGGAGCGCTATTCACTCATGGTGTGGCGGACACCCGCGTGCTCTACGCTCAGTCATCAGCCAAGACTCGGCTGTCAACTGTCTGGGACAATGCCATCGCTAGGTGTGCTCGCTCGACGAGTCGACGGCGATTGACCCGCTCCTTGGTCGTGCCGGCCGCGTCTCGCTGCTGGGCAGCCCCGTCGCTTGTCTCTGGTTGGCTCTTCTAGGACGTGAGGATGGCAATGGATCTGCTCGAGGCGATTTCTGGACGGCGATCGGTTCGCGACTACACCAGCCAGCGGCCAGACGACTCGATCATCGCCCGGTTGCTGACCGCTGCCGTGAACGCTCCCAGCGCTCGCAACGGTCAGCCATGGCGCTTCACAGTCGTACGGGACCCCGAACTGCTCGATCGCCTCTCGACCGAGGCCAAGGCATACCAGCTGGCCACACTGCCGGCCGGGCATGACAATGAGGAGCGACGGACCAGAATGGCCGACCCGGCCAACCATCTGCTGCACCATGCCCCGGCGCTGATCCTAGTCTCGGCTGTCGAGCCCTCGACCTGGGCAGTGGAGGATTGCGCCCTTGCCGCCCAGAACCTGATGCTCGCGGGCTGGAGCCTAGGTCTCGGCAGCTGCTGGATCGGCAACGTCCAGTTCTACCTCAACAGCCCCGAGGGCAAGCGGCTCCTCGGCCTGCCTGAAGGATGTGTGCCAGTAGCCCCGATCGTCGTCGGCTACCCTGCGAGCCAGCCTGTCCCGGTCCCGCGCAACGAGCCCGTTGTCAGCTGGATTGGCTAGATGAGGCGTGTCGTCTCCGCGGCTCGCAGACTGCGCCGACTTGGCCCGAGCGCCTACGCTCAGGGTCCTGACACGATGACTCCGTCGTCGGAGCAGCCCGCCTGGCTAGTTTGGCCCCCGCCGCTCGTACTGTCGTTGCTCCTCGATCGTCCGCTCGGCAAGGGGTTCCACCTCGAGTCGCTCGTCCGGGATAGGTATCCCGCTCTCGACCGATCTGCCGTACGTGCCCCGTGCGATGCGCTCCTCGGTGCGCCCTACGGCGGCGAGTTGCTCGCGGAGGTCGGCCGCGAGGGCGACGGTGACCGACTCCGTTTCGAAAGCGCTACCGGCGTCGCCGCTATCTCCGGGTTGCTGGCGCTGGAGGGACCCTTCGGCGCGGATCTCGCCGCCCAGCTCGGCGAGCGCAGATTCAATACGCGCCCGCTCCCGGGCAACGAGTTCACGGGCCCGTGGCTCGTTCACGATCACCTCCTGGCCGGATCGACCCGGCTGCTCGCCTGGTCCCGGCGTGATTCTCCCCCTGATTCAGGGTAGACGCTCCCGTCCCCTGTCGAACGGTGCGATCGCTGTCCCGGCGACCAGGAAGTGGCCAATGTGCCATAGGGCGAACGCAGAACAATGGCCAAAGCTGGATCGTAGTGCCGAGCTGGATCGAAACGCTCAAAGCGAGGCCTGTCGAAGCCCGGGAACCGCCACGAGGCGGCTTTCTACTCCCCCTCCGATCAGACACCATGGCGGCATCGTGCTCGACTCGACCGGAGTCTCGTCTCCTAGCTCGTCGGTCGCCCGGGCCTCAGTTGCGGAAGTAGCCGGTCACGTCGAAGAGGATGTCGACCTTGTCGGCGGTGCTCGAGCTCCAGTACATGGCATCGAGCGTGCCGCCGGCATGGAGAGCCACGGTTATGCCGTTGGCGCGGGTGTCATTGACCGGGAAGTTGATCGTCGAGGTCGGGGGCTGGACGCCGCTCGTCAGGCTCGGAGCGACCACTACGTAGCCGCTGCGGCTCT
>JBEKMM010000048.1:0-3954 GCA_050008515.1 Candidatus Limnocylindrales bacterium | reverse complement strand
TTTCGAGTCGCGACAACTCGAACACTGAGACGCCGGAACTCGCCGACATCCATGGAACCTCCCGCAGCGGAACGGACCGCCTGCGGAGTGACTGTACTCCGGGCGCGGCGCCTACTCGGACCCGGAGGCCGCCCGGTGACATTCGCAGCACCACGCGCTCATCGGGCGGCACTATGACCGCCCGCCCCAGGCATACGAGTACGTCCGGGATAGCTCGCTCGGGTATCGAGGTCCCATGTCCGCCGCGGTAGTTCGACAGGATTGCCTCTATCGCCTTGGGCAGCCGGGCGTGATCGACCGAACCGTCGGCGACTCCGATCGCTGAGTTAAGGAGGCCCTAGCCCTCTCGCCCCCGACCATTCCCGTCACCTGTTGCGTCAAAACGGCTCCAGGCGCCGTCAGTCTCCCGGCTCGCAGAGGCGAAGGCGTCTTCCGCGCCGGGGAGTCGGTCTCACCGCGTTCGTGCCGGCCACGCGATCGCCGAGGCGCCTCACCAGATGCCGGGAACGAGTCGGTGCCGGACGTCCCGCGTGTAGTCCCGGTAGCCAGGCAGCTCGGCCTGAAGGAATCGATCCTCCAGCGCAGTCCTGATCACCATCAGCGACGCGGCAGCGACGCCGGGCACCAGCGCCCACAGCGAGCCCAGCACAAGAGCGGTGCCGAACGACTGCAGGATGAACCCGACGTACCCAGGGTGCCTCACGAGTCGATAGGGCCCGCTCCGACAGACCGTCTGGCCGCGATCGCCCTGGATGCGGACCGCGGTCGAGAAGTAGGCGTTGGCGAGCATCGCCCACGCTGCCAGCCCCAGTCCGGCCACGAGCACCGCTGCGCCTGCGACGTTCCACGCGACGGCGAGATCTCCAGACCAGGCGAAGCGCACGTCCAGGCCGGCCACGAGCGGCAGCAGCAGGTACAGGGCCAGGCTCCAGAGACCGCTCACCACCTTGTCCCAGGTCTGCGTCTCACCCGGCCGGCCACGCTCGGCGATGGTCTCCGGGCTGGCACGAAACATGAGGGTGCCGTTGACCAGAACCGTACCGACGCATATCGCCAGGTAGATCCATGCCCACGTCCAGTCGAGACGACCGGCGGCCACGAAGAGGATGACCGCCTCCAGAATCAGAAAGAACGCGATCGCGCCAATCCGTAGGGCGATGCCTGTAGCAAGGCTTGGACGGTCCTCGCTTGGCGACATCCCAGCCTGAGTGCCCATCCTTCCCTCCCCATCGCTTCTCGAACGTCGGACACCCATGCTAACGCCGCAGGTGCCCCCATATCGCCCCGGGACGGGTAGGCGCCAACGAAACACCCGTTTGGTCTCGGCGGCTACTCCTCTCGCCCCGACCACTCCTGTGACCTGCTAAGTCGACAACCATCCCGCCTTGAGCGACGCCCGACCCAGCAGCCAGGGCGTCTTCGTCTGGCGCCGAACCCACGGCATCACGCGTCTCGCGCCGGCCCGCCTCCCCAGGACAGCCCGCAGGCTCTATGATGCTCCCGTTCATCGGACTATCCCAGACTTGGGAGTGTATGGACGTGGCCCTCGATCCGACGGAACGCCGGGTGCTCCGCGCCTACCTGCGGGCCGTCGCGCTGGCGGAGCCACTCCAGCATGAGCTTGCGACCCGACACCGCATCTCGCTTGGCGATCTGCACGCCGTGCGCCTCCTGGCGCGGATCGGCCAGTCGCCCATCAGTCGCTACGGAGAGGAGCTTGGGGTACCGCGCTCCACGATCACCAACCTGGTGGATCGCCTCGAGCGCGCACGTCTGGTCGAGCGTTTGCCCGACCCGACCGATCGCCGGGTGACGCTCGTGCAGCTGGCGCCGGCCGGACACAGGGCGGTGGAGGAGATTGGCCTGCTTCGCGACAGCGAAATCGTCACCCGGCTCCTCGCGCTCGAGCCGGCCGCCCAGGCCACGCTCGCGGAGATCCTCGAACGGGTGGTTGCGGGACCGTCTGAGCCCCGCTCGGCCGGCGACGACGAGGCTCCCCGATGACGCCAACCGAACGCACCCGCCGTCTCGCCCATATCGACTACCGCTGGATCGCGCTCTCCAACACCACGCTCGGCGTCTTCATGGCAGGACTCAACGGCAGCGTCGTGCTCATCGCGCTGCCGGCCATCTTCCGCGGCATCGGTATCGACCCGCTCGGGCCGGGCGAATCGGATTACCTGCTCTGGACCCTCGTCGGGTACACGCTCGTGACAGCGACGCTCCTCGTCAGTGCCGGACGGGTTTCGGACATGTACGGCCGCGTCCGTCTCTACAACGCGGGCTTCGCCGTTTTCACGGTTGGGTCGATCCTGTGCTTCTTCGTCCAGGGGCAGGGCAACACCGCGGCCCTCGAGCTCATCGTCTTCCGAATCGTCCAGGGCGTGGGCGGCGCCTTCCTCTTCGCCAACTCGGCGGCCATCCTGACCGACGCCTTCCCGCCCGACCAACGCGGCCTGGCCATGGGCATGAACCAGATCGGCATGCTCGCGGGAACCTTCGGCGGGCTGTTACTTGGCGGCGTGCTGGCGGCGGTCGACTGGCGTGCCGTCTTCCTCGTGAGCGTGCCGTTCGGGATCTTCGGCACCGTGTGGGCGTATCTGATGCTCCATGAGACGGCGACTATCCGGGCGCACCAGCGGCTCGACATTCCGGGCAACGTGCTGTTCGCAGCCGGGCTCACGGTGGTCCTCGTCGGCTTCACCTACGCCATCCAGCCCTACGGCGGCGCGAGCATGGGCTGGGGCAACCCGTGGGTTATCGGGGAGCTCGGCGGCGGTGCCGCCCTCCTCGGAGTCTTCATCGCCGTCGAGCGGCGCGTGTCGGATCCGATGTTCCGCCTCGAACTCTTCCGGATCCGGATGTTCGCGGCGGGCAACATAGCTGGGTTCTTGTCGTCCCTCGCCCGCGGCGGTCTTCAGTTCATCCTCATCGTCTGGCTGCAGGGGATCTGGCTGCCGCTCCATGGCTACGCTTTCGAGGACGCGCCGCTGTGGGCCGCCTTGTACATGCTCCCGATGACGGCCGGGTTCCTGCTCGCCGGACCGTTGAGCGGCAGCCTGTCCGATCGATACGGCGCTCGCTACTTCTCGACGGGCGGCATGCTCCTCACCGCGGTTGCCTTCTTGGGCTTCCTCGAGCTTCCGGCCGACTTCGACTACGGCCCGTTTGCGCTGCTCCTGCTGATGCTGGGAATCGGCATGGGCGCCTTCGCTGCGCCCAACACGGCGTCGATCATGAACGCCGTCCCGCCCGAGCATCGGGGTGCGTCGTCTGGCATGCGCGCCACGTTCCAGAACGTCGCCACGAGCCTGAGCATGACGCTCATCTTCACGCTGGTCATAGCGGGACTCTCGGCGAGCCTGCCCGGCGCCCTGTACGGGCACCTCAGCGCGGCGGGCGTCCCGTCAGATGTGGCCTCGCAGGTCTCCGGCGTGCCCCCGATCGGTGCGCTCTTCGCGGCATTCCTGGGCTACAACCCGATGGCGAGCCTCATCTCGCCGTCGGTGCTCGCAGCGTTGCCGAGCGCCACCCGCGCTACGGTTCTTGGCACGTCGTTCTTCCCGCAGCTGCTGTCGGGCCCGTTCCATGACGGGCTGCAGATCGCGTTCTCGGTATGCGTCGTTCTGTCACTGGGCGCGGCGGCCGCATCCTGGCTGCGGGGACCTCGCTATATCCACGAGTACGAGGCCGGGGAGGAGAAATCGGCGGGGATCCCGGAGCCAGTAGTGGAGCTCAAGGGCTCGGCCGCGGCACCCCGAATGAAGCAGCGCTGAGGCAAGACAGGATATGCGACGAGCTCGCGCTCGTCGCGGCGCGGAATCGACACGATCCAGCTCTATGAAAAGGAGCCCGCGGTCAAGCTGGGTACCTCGCATTTGATTTCGGCCCAGGCCGGCCTCACGGCCCGGCGGACTGATTGATGGAACGAGCAGCGCTCATTTCTCTATGGCC
>JBEKMM010000047.1:0-8710 GCA_050008515.1 Candidatus Limnocylindrales bacterium | reverse complement strand
TGTCCAGTCGAACCGCGACGTCGAGCACATCTTCGGCGAGAAGCTGGCGCTGGACGACTGGGCCTACGTGGCCGAGGTCGACGAGGACTTCAGTCCGGCAGCGACGAGCATCCCCGGCGTCTTCGTGGCGGGTGCGATCTCCGGCCCTCGGGACATCCCGGAGTCGATCCTCCATGCGGGAGCGGCAGCGGTCCAGGTGGCGGGCCACCTCGACCGCCGGAAGGCGGCAGCCCGATGAACGAGCCGCGGATTGCCGTCTACGTCTGCCAGTGCGGCGGCAATATTGGCGACTACGTCGATGTCGATCGCGTGATCGACGCGGTCAAGGATTCACCCGGCGTCTGCGTGGCGCGGCGGGCCATGTTCACCTGCTCCGACTCAAATCAGCAGGACATGATCAGGGACGTTACCGAGGAGCAGATAGACAGATTCGTCGTGGCGTGCTGCTCGCCCAAGCTGCATACGTTCACTTTCCGGGGCGTGGCCGAAAGGGCCGGCCTGAACCCGTATCAGGTCACCCAGGTGAACATTCGCGAGCAGTGTTCCTGGACGCACACCGACGACCCCGATGGCGCAACGAGGAAGGCGACCAGGCTGGTCAACGCGGGCGTGGCGCGAGCCCGCCTGAGCGAGGCGCTCCAACCGATCGAGGTAAGGACCTCCCCGAAAGTGGCCGTGATCGGAGCCGGAGTCGCCGGTATGCGAGCCGCCATCTCCCTCGCGGACGTCGGCCTCGGCGTATGTCTGATCGAGAGGGAGGCCGATCTCGGGGGTTGGGTTCGCGGTTTTGGCGAGATGTTCCCGCGCCGGGTCAACGGCCGGGGGCTCGTCGAGCGGATGTGCGAGGAAATCGCTGGTCGCCCGGCCATATCCGTGTTCACCAACGCCAGGTTGATCTCCAAGTCCGGCACTTACGGCAGCTATCAGATCGTCATAGGCGTTGGGGACGACAGGACTGAAGTAACGGTCGGGCAGATCATCGTCGCGACCGGCTTCGACACATACCAGCCTGATCCAGGCGAGCTTGGCTACGGCGGTCCCGGCGTGGTGACGCTGCCCGAGTTCAGACGTCTGCTCGACGAGACGGACGGGCCGATCCTTCGCGACGGCAAGCCGGTAACGGCCATCGCCTATGTCTACTGCGTCGGCAGCCGGAACGGTGATCGAGCCTACTGTTCGCGCTACTGCTGCACCGCCGCCGTCCACGCTGCGCTTCTCGTCGCCGACCGCGATCCGACCGTCCGCCAGTACCACCTCTACCGTGATATGCGGACGTACGGACGAAACGAATTGCTGTTCACTGAGTCGCGCAAGCGTGGTTCCTACTACCTGCGGTTCGCTGACGACGATCCGCCGGCGGTGTCGACCAGCGACCACGAGATCACGGTGACCGTCCACGACCTCCTTACCGCCGGGGCCGAACTGACGATTGCCGCCGATCTCGTGGTCCTGGTGACCGGGATGGTTCCCCGTCAGAACGACGACCTGGTCGCGACGCTCAAGCTCCCGGTCGGTCGGGACGGCTTCCTCAATGAGATCCACCCGAAGCTGCGTCCGGTCGAGACAGTGGTAGACGGAGTCCTCATCGCCGGGGCGTGTCAGTCTCCGAAGACTTCGGCGGAGAGCGTCGGCTCCGGACTCGCGGCCGCGGCGCAAGCGGCTGCCGTGTTGAAGCGGGGTGTCACCTCGCTCGATCCCCAGGTCGCCAAGGTCGACGCGTCGGCCTGCGACGGCTGCGGCGACTGCGTGACCGCCTGCCCGTTCGGGGCGATTTCTCTGAGCGGCAAAGACGGGTCCTTGGTGGCGACTGTGGTTGCCGCCGGCTGCAAGGGCTGCGGCGCCTGCACGCCCGTCTGCCCAACGGGCGCGATCGACCTTGCGGGCTACACCGACGCGGAGGTCAGGGCCATGATCGTGGGCCTCCTGGCAGGGAGCAGGACATGACGCGCGATATTCGCGAGGTGATCAGGGACGAGCCGCTGGTGCGCGATCGATTGCTCGGTCTGCTCGCCGCTGGGCCCCTGACGGTTCCCGAGCTGGCCGCCGCCGCAGGTCTGCCGACCGCCGAGGTCATGGTCTGGATGATGGGTCTGCGCAAATACGGCTACGTCGTCGAGGAGAAGGCCGGGCGAGTAGTCGAGTACCGCTATGCCGCCGTGAGGCAACCATGAGCGCCCTGGTCGCGGCCGAAGTTACCGGGAAGCTGCGCGGGCTCGGCCCCATCGACGCGGATGAGTGCATGAACTGCGGCTTCTGCAGTGCGATCTGCCCCCTGGGCGTGGACGTGCTGCCGCGGCGTCTTTTCCGCTACGCCGTGTTCGGAATGGAGCAGCAGGTGCGAGCCGAAAGCGAAGCCATCTTCTCTTGTCTGCTCTGCCGGGCCTGTGAACAGAGCTGTCCGGCGGGCGTTCACATCACGGAGAACGTGCGGCTTCTGCGTGGCTGGCTCTTGCGGGAGGGACGCTGATGCCGCTTCCCACTCGCGACGTCGTCGGGATCCTCGCGGACAACCTCCGGATCCGAGGCTCGGTGCTTCCTATACCCGCCCGCCAGGCGACGCGCTGGGCCAGGGATCTGGACCTGCCCAGGGGCGGAGAGACCGTCCTCTATACCGGGCTCATGTACCAGCTCATCCCCTACATCGAGCGCCTGGTGGCCCTGGAGCGGCTGCTCGGCAACTCGCCGCTCGCCCGTCTGACCGGCGTGGGGCGACGGCTCAACCGGTTCATCAACGGCGTCGCTTTTGTGGCCCGACCGTCTGCCTCGGAGCGAGCCGAGTACGACCGAGTCCCAGCGAACGTAGCTCGGCTCCTTCAGCGCGCCGGGGTCCAGTTCGGCTACATGTACGAAGACGACCTGTATGCCGGCGCTTTGGCCCACGATCTCGGAGCCGATGAAGTCGTTGCGTTGCACGCCCGCAGAGTCGTCGCGCTGCTTCGAAAGCACGGGGTTCGCGAGGTCATCACGATCGACCCCCATACGACCAACATGTTGCGCAGCGTCTACCCGACGCTCATCAAGGACTACGACCTGCGCGTACGAAGCTACCTCGAGGTGCTCGCCGAGCGCGGCTTGCCCTTCGAGTCACCTCTCACCGGCAAGGTCGTAGTGCACGATCCGTGCGTCTATGCGCGCTACGAGAACATGATCGAGCCGCCCAGGAAGCTCCTCGCGGAAGCAGGCCTGGAGGTCGCCGAGCCACAGAACTCCGGGCTCCTCACCTGGTGTTGCGGGGGGCCGGTGGAAGCCCTCTACCCGGCCAAGGCTGCAGCCCTGGCGGCGGTTCGGGTGGCTCAGCTGCGTGAGGTCGCCCCGGACTGCTTGACGATGTGTCCGATTTGCCTGGTCAACCTGCGCAAGTCCGCCGACGGCATGCGCTTCCGCGACATATCCGAATACCTGATCGAAGCTAGCGCCCCGCCCCCGGAGACCTGCCCGACTGGGCAGCCTGATCCGGCTCCTGGGCTTTCCGGGAGGTGAGCCATGCAGGTTCTATCGCAGGTCTCGAACGAGCACCATGCGCGACTGCGCGCCTACGTAGAGAGGTTGTATTCACTGGCTGATTGTCTGGGCGGCGATTGCCTGGACACCGGTGAGGTAACGGCCGAGCTGGCCGAACTCCGGGAGCTCGAGTGGGGCCTGAAGGAGCAGCTCATCCCTCATATGGACGCCGTCGAGGCTGCCGTCTACCCGACTCTCGAGCGGATCATGAAGGACCGGGAAACGAGTTCGCCGATGCGAGCGGAGCATGAGGAGATTCGGCGGCTGGTCGCTTCCATAGGCGAGATCCTGGACGCCGCGGAAACGAAACTGGATCGTGGCACCGTCTTGGCGCTACGGCGCGTGATGCTGCGCCTGCACGTTCTGCTCAAGACACACCTCGACGAGGAAGATCTCTATCTCCCGATCCTGGAGGACAAGCTCACGACCTCGGGGGCTGCGGCATTGGGCCGGGCCCTGGACCATCTGGCGGCGGCCCGACTGTAGCCTGTGTCCCTCTAGCCGAGCAGCAGCGCACGCTGCACTGCAGCCAATGAGGACAGGCCTCGCCAACGGTGTCGAGGGCTTGAGAGGCTGGGACCCCATCCCGTCGCGAGCTACGCAGCGGCAACGCTGCGCCGAGAACCTCGGAGACTTCGGCGCGGCTCAAACGCACGGCGGCCGGCTGACAGACGGGCCGTTCGGCCCTATCCTCCGGCTCAACGCCAGACCAATATATGCGTGAGACATATACCATGCACCACACCCCCGGCAATCAACACCACGAGCACGAACGAGGCTGGTCACCCGGCGGCCCAAGGCGCCGCTGGTTGGAGCCGTTCCTGCTGGTTCTACTGACGGACGGACCAACGCACGGCTACTCGCTGCTCGGCCGGCTCAACGACCTGGGCGTGGCGCCTGATGAGGTGGATGTGGGCCAGCTATACCGCACGCTTCGCGAGCTGGAGATCGCGGGCCTGGTCAGGTCGGGCTGGGAGACTCCCGCCGCCGGCGCCGCCAGGCGGAGTTATGTCATCACCGAAGCGGGTATGGCCGTGCTCGACGACTGGGCCCGTGTGATGCGCGAGCGGGCGCGCCTGGTCGGTGAGTTCCTTCAGCACTACGAGAGGTCCGGCGGAGTGACCGGACGACCGGGTTCAACCGAGGAGGTCTGACATGAGATACCACCATGGATACGGCTGCTAGTGTTAGCGGCATGTCTTGATGCGGCCGGATCGGCACGAATCGGCAGCGCTCTTTGAGGCCGGAGCGCTGCCGAGGCCAGGGGCAGCGGCGAAGATAGCCGCGTGAAAGGACCCTCCCGGTCGAAGAGCGGCCGAGAGGGTCGGTGGGGTGACAAGAGCACCCTTGGTCATCGTATGGCCATGCCGGCTATCTGTCGCGGAGTACGTCGCGGCGGGCAGGGAGATTGCCGTTCCGGCCCAGGCTTGCCCGCACTGCGGCGAGCAACTGGGAGCCTGGTCGGGCTATTGGCGCTGGCTCCGCGCCGAGCGTGAGTACCGCATCTGGATCGCCCGTGGCCGCTGTCCACGCTGCCGGACGACGCACGCACTCCTGCCCGACTTCGTCTGTGCCCGCCGGCTCGACGCTGTCGAGGTCATCGGCGCCGCGATCGAGGCCGGTGTCGCTGGCATGGGGATGCGCCCGGTGGCGGAGTCGCTGGCCGTGCCGGCCTCGACCGCCCGTGACTGGCGCCGCCGCCACCGGGCCCGGGCACCGGCGCTGCTGAGCCACCTCGCCGGGGTTGCGATCGCCCTTGGCGCCGAGTTGGCTGAGCTGCCCGGCTCGATCGAGGCGGCGGCGCTGGCGGCCCTCGATGCGCTCGTGACCGAGGTGGCGCGCCGCCTGGCGGGGCGGCTCCCGGAACGCTGGCGGCTGTGGAACGCGGTGTGCGGCGGCTGGCCGCTGGGCACCAACACGAGCCCGCCCTTGGCGGGAGCGCTCATCGGGGCTTGCATGGGCCGATCCGTCACTTGAGGTGTCACATGCCCCCAGATCCAGCCGAAGCTGTCGCTCTGTTTCGGTACCGCGTCATCGCCGAGGCGACAAACGAGCGGCTCACATCGGCCGAGCGAGGCTCTCTGGTCCGTGAGCTCGCCGCCGGGCTCCACGAGCTGCCCGATGGCAGCCGGCGAGCGTTCAGCCGCTCGACCCTCGATCGCTGGGTCCGAGCTTGTCGAGCCGAAGGACTCGATGGCCTGCGGCCGGTCCCTCGCTCGGACATCGGGACGGCCCGGGTGGCCCCCGAGTTGCTCGAAGAGGCCTGTGCCCTGCGGCGCGAGCTGCCCGCCCGCAGCGCTGCCCAGATCAGCCGGATCATCGTGGCCCGTCACGGCGTCCGGGTCGCGCCCCGGACGATCCAGGCCAATCTGGCTCGGCGGGGCCTCGATCGGGCGGCCCTGGCCGGCGCACCCGCTGTGTATGGCCGCTTCGAGGCAGAGCATCCCAATGAGCGCTGGATAGGCGATGTCCTGGTCGGACCGTACGTGCCCTATCCGCGTGGCGGGACAAGCCGGCGGGCGTACCTGTTCCTCCTTGTCGACGACTACAGCCGCCTCTTGCTCCACGGCCGCTTCATGGCGCAGGAAACGACACGCGCCGGTCAGAGCGTGCTGCGGGCGGCGATCCTGCGGCGGGGGTTGCCTGAGTCGCTGCATCTGGACAACGGCGCCCCCTTTGCCAACGCCGCCCTGGAGCGAACGTGTGCCGTGCTCGGTATCCGGCTCATCCACTCCCGGCCCTATGCACCAGAAGGCCGGGGCAAGCAGGAGCGGCTCAACCGCTTCATCCGAGAGGGCTTTCTCGCCGAGGCGGAGCACACAGGCATCGGGGGCTTCACCGAGCTCAACGACCGCTTCATCGCCTGGGCCGAGCGCGAGGCCAACACCCGGCGCCATGCCGAGACCGGCGAGACCCCGATCGGGCGCTACCTCTCCGGCGGTCCGCCGCGGCAGGCCGACCCGGCGCTCCTCGCGGATGCCTTCCGCTGGTCGGTCACCCGGGTGGTGACCCGCACGGCCCAGGTGTCTATCGCCGGCAATCACTACAGCGTCGAGCCCGCCCTTGTCGGGCGGCGTGTCGAGCTGCGCTTCGATCCCGAAGACCTGAGCCGGATCGAAGTCTTCTGCGAGCACCGCAGTTATGGCGCGGCGACGCCCTTTGTCCTTGGTCGCCATGTCCATCGGGCCGTGCCCGCCCCGACGCCGGCGCCGGCACCCCGGACAGGCATCGACTATCTCGGCCTCGTTGAGGCCGGCCATGAGGCCGACACGATCGGCCGTCTGGTGTATCGCGACCTGCCTGATGAACCGGAGAAGTCCCGATGAACGCCCGAGCGCCCTGGGTCGCCCACTTCGGCTTTAGCGCCATGCCGTTCGGCAAGGGCATCCCGGCAGCGGGACTCTATTCCCGACCCAGCCACGAGGAGGCCGTCGCCCGGATCCGGTTCTGTGTCGCCGAGTCGCTCATAGGCGTCATCAGCGGCGAGGTCGGCGTCGGCAAGACGGTCGCCCTGCGGGCCGCGGTCGGCGCCCTCGACCCGACGAGTCACCAGGTCATCTATGTCCCGAACCCGGCCTTTGGGACACGCGGGCTGTATGTCACGATCGTGTCGGCCCTGGGCGCGAGTCCGCGCTTCCACAAGGTCGAGGTCATGGCCCAGGCGAGCGCCATGCTCGCGGCCGAAGAGTCCGAACGCCGCCGGCGAGTCGTCCTCCTGGTGGACGAGGCGCAGCTGCTCAGTCCCGAACAGCTCGAGGAACTCCGGCTGCTCACGAGCGCGCAGATGGATTCGGCGAGCCCGTTCGCGCTCCTGCTCGTCGGTCAGCCGACCCTTGTGCGGCGGCTGCATATGGGCGTCTTTGCCGCTCTCGACCAGCGCATCGCCACCCGCTACCAGCTCCGGCCGATGGACCTCGCCGAGTCGGCCTCGTATCTGCGCCACCACCTCGCGCTCGTCGGACGGAGCGATCCGCTCTTCGCCGACGACGCCATCGCCCGTCTCCACAAGGCGAGCCTCGGACTGCCCCGCGCCCTCAACAACCTCGCCCGCGACGCCCTCATCGCCGCAGCATCCGATGGCAAGGCCCTCGTCGACGACACCTGTGCCCGAAAGGCTGTCGCCGAAGCTGTCAGCGAATGAGTCTCAGGCAGCCGTCCTCATCGACGCTGCCATCCGGGCCGCGCCCAATCCTGCCGATCGGTGTGCAAATAATCCTGCCGCCAACAAGCAGGAGGTCACTACCCCGGCCATGCGCGCCAAGGTCCTGACTACCTACCGTTCGGTCGTCGATCCCATTCTGGTGCCCGACAGCCCCGCTCTTCGCGAGGCCCTGGCAGCCGATCCGGCGCTCGGGTGGGAGCTCGATCCCGACGGTACCCTACCGGGCCGGCGCTGGTTCCTGGGCACCCGCTGGCACGAAAACGACCTGTACTCCGAGCTCATCGCCGCAGGCTGGCCCGCTCTCGTCCGCACCGCAATCGGGCCCGACGGACAAGCCCTGTGGCCAGATCTATGGCCGGTCGCGAAGCTCGAGGCGAAACGGATCGAACTCGGCAGCGCCATCTTCAACCTCCAGTACCAGAACGATCCGTCGGGAATGGGCGGCAACATCTTCGAGCGCGACTGGTTCCGCTATGTCGACGAGGTGCCACCCGGGGCCCGGCGGGTCGGAGTGGACCTCAATGCCAGCTCGTCCGAGCGAGCCGACTACACCGCGGCCGTCGAATGGGTCGAGGACGACAAGCACAACCTCTATATGGTGAGCGCCCACCGTAAGGAACTTGGCGAGGGCCACCAGCGCTGGCTGACCGGCCGGACCGACTCGATGGAGTACGGCGTGGTCCCGGTATACGGTGAGCCCGACGGCCCGCGCCTGCTTGTGCCGCTCGAGCGGTTGGGACCCGGGTTCGCGGGCGCCGGTGGCCACCCGAAGGCGCCGCGCCATCTGGCACGGCTCTGTATCGAGTCGGTGATGTTCCAGAGCACCTTTGTGCGCGAGCTGCTGAACCGAACCAACCTGCCCGCGGTGCCTGTCGTCCCGGACCGTGACAAGGTGACCCGGGCTCGCCCCCTGGCCGCGCGCTACGAGGCTGGCAAGGTCTACCACCTGCGCTCCGCGCCCGGCCTGGCCGACTTTGAGGACGAGCTCATCGCCTTTCCCAACGGAGCCCATGACGACCAGGTGGACGCCGCGGCGTATGGCGCCGA
>JBEKMM010000046.1:0-5123 GCA_050008515.1 Candidatus Limnocylindrales bacterium | reverse complement strand
CAGCTTGTCGGCGCGCTCGGAGTCGTGTCGGTCGACGTCGACGTGATCGTCACGCCATTCGATCTGGACCCGGAAGAAGCGGGAACGGTTACGGTCGTTTGTGAGGGCACCGGCGAGGAAGCGGCCGACGATGCCACCCCACCCCCCACGGAAACGCCGGCCACGGCGGCGATGATGGTCACGGCGAGGTCGCCCGAGATGGTCCCCATGACGGCGAGGACCGCCATCGCGGCGATCACCGCCAGGGTGATGAGCACGTGGGTCAGGTTCTGGAACAGGTTTTGCAAGGGTTTCCTTTCTCGTTGGTCATGAGATCCCCTGCCAGTAGGGATATTGAGCGGGGATGAGGTTTGCGGGTGTGATCGACGGCAGCGCTGCGGTACTGGAGACACCAAAAGCACCATAACGAGTGCGCGCGGTGGTCGTGCCGGCGCTCGAATGCACGTTGGTACCGTTGATCGCCAAGTTGAAGGCAGGAGCGGTCACGGCGGTCCCTATGTAAAAGGCCGCCCACAGGAAGTCATTTGCGGCCAGCGGTGTGCAGACATAGGGTCCGCCCGCAAGAGGAATGGTCTTTATCCCCGTCGCCCCCAGTGCTCCCCAGGCTGTTGATTGGTCCGTCGACTGACCGATGAGCGCCCCGTTGCTATTGTAGAGACCGACATAACTGTTGACCAGCGTGAGCCCGAGAGTCTCCAACAAGAGCCAGACGTTCGTGACCGTCATCGGTGCTGGGAGGGGGATGCGCCCAAAGTAGATATAGCCCGGACTAGGCAAGGGAAAGACGCTGAAATTGTTCATCGCCGGGTCATGCGTCCAGCCCAAGAGGTCGTTATACTCCAGCGCCGGGTTGACCGGGTTCGACCATTCCAGCCCGGACGGGTCGGCGCCCCCGACCGTGAGCACCTGCCCGGCCGAGCCCACGGCGAGCTTCTCGCCCGTGCCGACTCCGGTTCCTGCGAAGAGCTGCCCCGCCGCGCCGAACTGGAAGTTGAGCGTCGTGCCGAAGTCGATGAGCTCGCCGGTCCCGCTCCCCGTCCCCTTGAAGATCTGGTTGGCGGCGGTGAAGAGGCCCTCTATCTGGGAGAGCTGAGGCGGGCCGAGGCCCGGCTCGCCCGACGTGCGCGGCATCTCGCGGCCTCCCCGCTCAGCCGCTCAACGCCGACAGCAGCGACAGCTCGGCGATCATCTTCTGGTACTCCTCCATCGAGTCGCAGGCGTGCACCGTCACCGCCCCCTCGATCGTCCCCGAGGCGAGGTTGTAGTAGAGGGACTTGGTGTAGAAGAGGAGGCGGCGGCCGATGTACTCGGAGGTGGACTGGCCGGCCACCGTCGACCCGTCGAGGAGCAGCTGGCCGTTGGCGTCCTGGCCGTCGTAGAGCTGGAAGACCGAGCCGGAGCTCGCCGTCGTGTCGCGGACAGACCAGTAGACGATGTAGCCCGAGCCCGTGATGAGCTTGCCCGACGAGCTCGGGATTGTGCACGGTACGGGACGCAAGACGACCTCCTAGCTAAGACCCGTGACCTCTGCGGAGAGGCTGACGCCGTTGACCGTGGAGGTGGCCGCGCCGGAGCCGACCGTCACCGTGAGGCTGTACTGGAGCCCCTGGCCCGCCGCCGGCAGGTCGTAGCCCTCGAAGCAGAACTGGTACCGCGAGGCGGCCACGACCGTGAACGGCCCCCAGGTGTTGCCGTTGGTGACCCCGGTTCCGCTCGTCGTCGACCCCCGCTTGAGCTTGAGGGTGATCGTCACGCCCGACGTGCCGATGGTGATGTCTATGGTCCCGCTGAGCAGGACCGCGTACTGGGGGACGTCGACTATGACCCCGCCCACGGTACAGACGACCGTTTCGGAGCCCGCGGCCGGCGACGCCGCGACCGTGAACGACGGCGCCGGCTGGTTGATTGGCGTGGGCACTTGCCTGGCCTCCTTAAGGCGTCACGGCCTCCGTGGTCGCCGCCGGGACGTCGATGCTGCCGAGCACCAGATTGGCCGGGTCCGGCATGATCGGCGTGTCCAGCACGACGTCGTAGGTCTGCCCGGCGACGTAGCGGGCGTCGTCCGACAGCTTGACTGTGATCTTTCCGAGAACGGTCATGACTCTTTCT
The DNA here is from genome assembly GCA_050008515.1 of Candidatus Limnocylindrales bacterium. Taxonomy (GTDB): domain Bacteria; phylum Chloroflexota; class Limnocylindria; order Limnocylindrales; family CSP1-4; genus Fen-1039. The sequence continues at coordinate 3,014 of JBEKMM010000046.1, read as the reverse complement.
CCATTTCCTCGATCAACTGGCCGAGCTGTCCCCAGAACGACTTGACGTGTCCCAGGTCTTCAGTCACCTCGTTCTTGATAGGGCCATAGGTGGTCCGTACCACGATCCGCTTGGCTGTCGACTCTGGGGTGTTCGGGTGACGTGGCTCCCGTTCCGCTGTGAGCGTCATCAGGTCAGGTTCCTTGCTAGTTCGGCGAGGTGGAGCGTGACGAGCACGGTTCCGCTGGAGGCGGCGTCGATGATCGACACGAACGTGTTGCCGTAGTTCGCGCTGTTGATCACCGGGATGGCCGGGAGGCCCGTCTTCTCGCCGACCCGCATGAAGTAGTTCGGCGTGAAGGGGGAGAGCGTGATGCCCGGCCCGCCGTAGCGGAAGTTGCTCGTGTCGGCGCCCTTGAGGGCGACACCGCCGCACTCGACGTTCACCGTCCAGCCGAGGACGGCGTGGTCGATGTTCGCCTTGAGGAGCGACTCGGTCGTGCTGAGGGCGAAGTCCGTCCAGGCGACCGGCGTCGACGGGATGGTCGTGGAGACCTCGACGTCGTAGAGGTGGACGATGAGCGGCGCGATCGTGCCCCAGCTGTAGAGACGCTGGGCGGACCCGGCGAAGTTGGAGTAGTAGCGCGTCAGGAGGACGACCTCGTACTCCGTGCCGCCGGTGCCCTCGATGATGAGGGTGTCCTGGCTCTGCAGCTGCTCCACGTTCATCGCCGGCAGAGCGAAGATCGTCTGCGTGGCGGCGCTGTAGATGTGGATGCCCTTGACGTTGTCGTACAGGAGCGGCGACCGCACCCGGAAGAGCCCGGCCGTGGCGCCCTCCCGCTCGAAGGCGATGATGCTCGCCGTTGACGGCGCCTGGAAGAAGCGGTTCACCAGGCTGTCGCCCGAGACGGCCGTGAAGGCCGTGGTCGTGCCGCCCGGCGAGCTGCAGTAGAACGCCTGCGTCTCGAATAATGCACCCATCTGGACTCCTTTCTAAGTCTCAGCAGTAGTGCGTGGACTTAAAGGGAGCTCAGAAGTTGCCCTTGAGGGCGTGCAACGCCTGGGCGTAGCTCGTGAAACGGGCGATGTTCTGGTCGTAGGTGCCCCGTGCCGGGAGCGAGCCGACGATGGAGGTCAACTGCGGGATGAAGGCGGTGGCGAACGCCTGGTACTTCGGAGCGCCCTTGGTGGCGCCCGAGCCGAGGCGCTGGGAGCCGGTCGTCGTGGACGCCGTCTTCCAGTCCGGCAGACTGACGGCGGCAACCTTGGCCGCCCATATACCGGCATTCGCCTGCACGCCGGCCAAGTAAGCGTTCTTCTGGGCGGCGGCGAGCTGCCCGGGAGCTACCGTGACGGCGTTGATACCGGCGGCGTACTTTGTTCCGGCGGCCGCGAAACCTGCACTCCAGGCCTGAGCCGCCCCGGCGGCGGTTGCTTTGACTGACACTTGCCCGACCTCCTTGAGTCGTCTAACCGCGGGCAAGCGGCAGCCCTGTCACGGGAAGATTACCACCACCAGGACCGGCGCGGCTACACCCCCCGGGGGTAAGGTGAGGCTCGGCCGGCTCCCGGGGCGAAATAAGCGGCCGATCCGGGGGCCGGCCTTGTCATGCCTGGCGGGCGAGGACGTAGTAGAGCCCGAGGAAGCAGAAGAGCACCATGAGGACGAAGGCGAACACAGCGGCTAGGCCTCCTGGCCGACTCGTAGGCGAGGGTAGAAGAACTCCGGCTCTGTCTCCAGCCTCGCCCGCTCCTCGGTGGTCATGGCGCGATCCGACCGCCAGGTGGTGTGGCGCTTGTGGCTCCTCTCGCGAGAGGCGGCCTTACAGTCGTCGCACCGACAACCGTGCTCGTAGGTGGCTACCTTGCCGTGAGTGCGGGTCAAGTGGTCACCCCTTCGGCGGCGTGTAACGGCCGTTGTGCGGGGCCAGGGCCAGGGCGACGAGGAGCGAGATCATCTGTGACCCCGTCCTGTCGCCGTGTGGCGGTTACGAGATCGCCTCATAGGTCGCTGTCGGTGGTAGACATCGGCTGGTCCGATATCACGGTCAGGGTGGCGCAACTGCCACTCGTGCCACACCGTCTCGGTGTGCTGTCGCACGAAAAGGGCCTTGAACTTGGCGAACAGGTCCATCTACTTCGGCCTCGTGTAGCGGCCGTTCGACTCGGGGGGCGGCCTGAGCAGCGTCGCCTGGCGCATCTGCTTGCCGAGCTCGCCGAGCGCTTCATTCACCCACCGCTCGTGCACGAGCTTGATCTGCTGCAGGTCGTCGCCCACGAGGTGCTCGAGGAGGTGCAGGAGGTAGACCTCCCGGAACTGGGGTATCAGCTGCGCCCGCACCGGGTGATGCTTGAGGGCCTCGGCGTTGGCGGCGATCAGGCCGGCCAGCTCGAGCTCGTCACGGCCGTCGATGTCAGACACGCTCGACGAACCTCCGACAGCTGCACAGCTCAGTCACGGCGTCACGGTCGTTCAGCTGTTCATAGCCCCTAGCGTTGATCGTCCAGTGGATCGTGCGAATCACACATTCCTCCCGGGACATGAAATGGGCAAACTGGCTGTGACCGCACTCGCACGGCCCCTCTCGCCCCGTCACCGGGCCAGCTGCCTCCACTTCGTCACGCCCTTTGACACTCATCTGTGATCCCAACTAGCTCAGCCTCCCTATGCCATTTCCGGAGTTGCCCCCGGACAACCTTCTCCCAGTACACGCCTTGCTTGAGGTGCCCCTGAGCAGCGATCGCCATCACTTTGGCGATACGGCAGTCGTGACACTGGTGCATCCTGCGACCACCGGCCCGGATGAAGACCTTGCCACAGCTCTCGCACGTCTCCTCTTTGTCTGCGAACGGAGAATAGGGCACGTAGATAGTGTACCCGACAACCGCCCGGTAGATCTACCCCCCAGTTAAAACCGTACCCTAGATCTACCCCACACCGCTTGTGAAATATTTCCTCCAGTATTCGCAGGCGCTATGACAATACTTCCATAGAGCCAAATCACCATCTAACTAACTGGCGCATACACGAC
>JBEKMM010000045.1:0-5640 GCA_050008515.1 Candidatus Limnocylindrales bacterium | reverse complement strand
ATTCGACGGTCGTGGGGCCGCGTTACAAATGGGTCGTCCTCTCCAACACCACCGTCGGAGTGCTGCTGGCGACGATCAACGCGACGAGCCTCATGATCGCCCTGCCGGTCATCTTCAGGGGCATCCACCTGAACCCGTTGCAGGCGGCCAACTTCCCCTACCTGCTCTGGATCATGATGGGCTACATGCTCGTGTCGGCCGCCGTCGTGGTGACCGTCGGGCGCATCGGCGACATGTTCGGCCGGGTGAAGATGTACAACCTCGGCTTCGCCTGGTTCACTGTCGGGGCGATCCTGCTTTCGCTGGTCTGGAGCACGGGCTCGAACGGAGCCCTGGAGCTCGTCATCCTGCGGATGTTCCAGGCCATCGGCGGGGCGATGCTCATGGCGAACTCGGCGGCCATCATCACCGACGCCTTCCCCTCCGAGCAGCTCGGCCTTGCCCTAGGGATGAACATGGTCGCCGCGATCCTCGGCTCCTTCTTAGGCATCCTCGTCGGCGGGCTGCTCTCGCAGCTGGGCTGGCGCTGGGTGTTCCTCGCGAACGTGCCGGTCGGGGTCTTCGGAACCATCTGGGCCTACATGAAGCTGAAGGAGATCGGCGTCCGCATCAAGGCGAAGATCGACTGGCTGGGGAACCTCTCCTTTGCCGCGGCCCTGGCCATGATCCTCACCGGCGCCACCTACGGCATCAAGCCTTACGGCCACTCCCTCACCGGCTGGGGGGATCCCTTCGTGCTGGAGATGATGTTCGGCGGTCTGGCGTGTCTCGTTGTCTTCGTCATTGTCGAGATGAGGGTGGACGACCCCATGTTCCGCCTGTCGCTGTTCCGCATCCGGGCGTTCACCGCCGGCAACGCAGCGTCGTTCCTCGGGTCGATCGGGCGGGGCGGTTTCCAGTTCATGTTGATGATCTGGTTCCAGGGCATCTGGCTCCCCCAGCACGGCTACAGTTTCGCCCGAACCCCGCTGTGGGCCGGGATCTACATGATCCCGTTCATGGTCGGCTTCGTGGTCTCAGGGCCCATCTCCGGCAGGCTGTCGGACCGCTACGGCGCCCGGCCCTTCGCGACGGGCGGAATGTTGCTTTCGGGGGCGATGTACGCGGTGATGATGACCTTCCCGGCCGACTTCTCCTACTGGCCCTTTGCCGCGGTGATGTTCGTCCAAGGGATCGGCGGTGGCCTATTCGCTTCGCCGAACACGGCCTCGATCATGAACTCGGTCCCCGCTCGCCACCGCGGGGCAGCTTCGGGTATGCGGGTTACGTTCGCCCAGTCCGGGATGCCGCTCTCGATGGGGCTCTTCTTCACGTTGCTCGTCGTCGGACTGAACTCCAAGGTGCCCTCGGCGATGCGTCACGGCCTTCTCGCTCACGGGGTCCCCGCAGCCACCGCCACCCAGCTCTCCCACCTGCCGCCCCTCGGTTACATGTTCGCCGCCTTCTTGGGCATCAACCCCTTGAAGAGCCTGCTCGGGCCAAAGGTGCTGTCCCATTTGGCGCCTGGGCAGGCTGCCACCATCACCGGCCGCTCCTTTTTCCCCCACCTCATCGGCACGCCGTTCAAGGATGCCCTGCTCCCCATCCTCGGTTTCGCGGTGGTCATGAGCGTGATCGCAGCGATCGCCTCGGCGCTTCGAGGCGAGAAGTTCATCCACGTGGACGAGGAGTCGATTGCCCAGAAGGCCGGTCTCCACCACCACCGCCACGGCTTCAGGATCCACCATGGTGGCGATGGCAGTGCTGTCCCAGACCTGCTCGACGGCGCGGCCGAGCGGGACGGGGCCACACCGTCGCCCGATGAACTGCTCGGATCGGCCCTCCCCGGACGCACGGCGCCTGCTACGCGAAAATAGGGAAGAAAGGGCTCGTCGAACGATCGTCTAGGCGCCAAGACAAGGGGGCGACGCCTCCTCGCCGTGACCGGGCAGGCCACCGGCAGCGGTGGGCTCTGGCGCCGAGCATCGTCAAGGAGCACAGTCCGATGGGCATCAGAAGCCTCGTTGTCGGGATCGACGGCTCTGAGACGAGCTATCGCGCCTTCGCAATGGCCGTCGGCTTGGCGGTGCGCGAGCAGGGCTGCGTCCGCCCGCCCTGTCGCAGTTCCCGCAAAACGCGACAAGCTACATCGTCTGTCTCAACTGACTCGAGCGGCCAGCGAGCGCCGTTCTTGCACAGGTCGTCAGACCGGACACGATGTCGGTGTTCTGCCGCTCATCGTGTCGGTACGTGCGTTCGACGCAACACGTCTAGGCAAGCGGGAAGGACGAGAGTCGATGTCGGGAATGTCGGCGACCGACACCACCGACATGAAGAGAGCGTGGGTGCCATGAAGGTCGGGAAGGCAGAGACCGACGGCAGCGGTAACGGCACGTTCTCGATCAGGGGCTTGAAGCTGCCTACCGGCAAATTCCTGACGGCGACGGCGACGAGCATCACGACCATGGACACCTCGCCCTTCTCGGTCTGCGTCAGCACGTAGCGCCGTTCAGCGCGGCGTTCGAGCTACACGTCGCGCGAGTGCTATCGAGCGCCTCCCCACGACACGGGTGCGGCTGAACCGCGGCCCATTGACTCAGTGGAAGCGGGCGAGCACTCTCGCCATCGGCTCGAACGCGAGGCCCGTCTTCGACGACATGAAGAGCCCCGTGGGCTCGAGCTGCGCCTGGATCGTCCCGCCGCCTGTGGGCGTGAAGCCCGCACCTTTCCCGGTGTCGAGCCGAAGGAGGTGCACGGCGCCGCCGCCGATCAGGACGGCGATCCCGCTCTGGACGTCGACCAGCCGCCGCTTCGCCTTCTTCAGGTGGAACGTGCGGATCAGGGTCCCGGTGCCCGTGCCGTAGACGTCCAGGGCCGTGGGGCGGAGGATGACCAGGTTGCTGCCCTGGAAGACGGCGCCCTGGAAGCCCGCGCCCGCGTCGAACGTCTGCAGCGCCGCGCCCGAGGTGCGCAGGAGCGTGAGCTTCGAGCCGTTGCGGACCAGGATCCGGCCTCCGTCCACCCAGATCGGGTAGAGCACATCGTCGCCGCTCCGGAGCACGGTGTCCTTGCCGTTCACGACCCGGTGGAGGACGCCGTTGTAGTCGTCGGGCTGCCCCTTCTGGCAGGGCCGCCCGTATCCGCCTCCGTACGGATCGCAGCTCGTCCACGAGACGAAGACGAGCAGCGGCCCATCGGCGAGCAGGTTGCCGGTGTAGTCGCCGCCGGGGTCGCCGGCGGCGCCGGCCCCGCTCTCGACGTACGAGAGGTCCTGCGTCTTCGGCTTCGCCACGGTGGCGGTCTCGACGCTCAACTCGAGATTGTCGCCGCCGTTCGTCTCCTCCCACAGCACGCGGTTGCCGCCGAGCGCCAGCTCGTCCACCCCTTCGAGCGGCCCGCCGCCGTCGCACTCGACCTGGGTCTTGATCACGACCGGCTTCGAGCCGGGGCGCCAGAGGACGACCTGCGTGCAGCGGCTCTTGTTGTCCCCCTCGACGACCGCGGCGGCGAGCGAGCCGTCCGCGGCGAGCAGCGTGACCGGCCCGGCTGTTCGCAGGGTCTGCGCCGGTGGCGCGGCCGCCGAGCCCCCCGCCAGGAGCGCGATCGCGGCGATGAGCGCCCTCACGCCGCGCAGTCTAACCCGGCGCCCGAAGCCGCGCCGTCAGGCCGAGCTGCCAACCGCTGCGCAGTCCACCCGGCCGTGCATGAACGTCGACGACCGCGCGCCCGAACGCATGGTACGAGGGCTTCGGCCGCCAGTTCGACCACGGGAGGCCCGACCGCCAGCCGGTCAGCCGCGACTCGTCGGCGAGCAGGAAGTTGAAGAACGCGCCGACATACGGTTGGCAGTACGCGAGCCGCACCGCGTCGCCGAGCTGCGTTGCCTGATCGACCGCCCGCCGGCGGCCCGCGACCTCGCCGAGGTGCTCTCGCTCGCCGGCCACTTCGAGGAGGCGAGGGCTGCGCTCGAGGAAGCACTCCTCCGCTACGAACGCAAGGAGAACCTGGTGATGGCGAAGCGCATCCGCGAACGCCTCGCTGCCCTCGACAGTAGACACGCCGTGCAACGACCCGCGACTGCGGGACGCTGATTGAGCCGCCCACGCGGCGATTAGCGCATGCTGGGGTAGGCGAACGTGCTCTCCCCCGACACGCTTCTCATCCTCGATGAAGCGAGTGCGCCTGCGTCAGAGTCAGCAGGTCCGGCCAGTCTGAAGTATTGGCGCACGCCTGCCCGTTCATCGTGCGGTGTGCTCCGCGACCGAGCGGGCGAGGACGGTGAGGCGGCAGATGCTGTCCGGGCTCGGCCGCGCGCCGCGAGTCGGCCAGCGCGCGCCGCTCAGGAGGCGGTCGGCGGCTCGATCGACGTGGTCGATGTCGCGAGCGAGTCGAGCTGCTCGATCATCCAAACGTCGACGTTCTCGAGTGTCGACTTGGGCTTTGCCGGGTGGTCGCCCGACGGGACGAACATCGCCTACACCCGCTGCGTCGACAACTCCGACGTTCACCAGTGCGACGTCTGGACGGCGGCCTCGGACGGGAGCAACCGCGTGCGCGTTACCCGGACAGCCGGGACCGAAGGCGAGCTCGCATGGGCGCCCTGAGACCTGCCGTAGGCTGAGCGACGCCCAACGACCCGATCAACGCCCCCAACGAGGCGGAGGTCTTCCGCGAGCGGATCGTCCTACCGGGCCAGCAACAAGCGGACTAGCGTCGGTCGGGTACTGAGGTCGCGTATATAGTCGAAGGTGTTGCACGCGTCCAGCTTGAGCGTGACGTACGAGGCGCTCGACCCAGACGTCGAGCAGGCTGGGGCTGGGTCGATGGCACGGGCAGGATGTGGGTCGTGGCGAAGGTGATCATGCCGATGACGGCGCCGAACGTTGTCACGGTCTTCGCCTTCGCCTTCATCCTCCCCTGGAACGAGTTCCTCGTCTCGAAGGTGCTCTACTTGAGCGAGACGCCGATGCTGGCGCCGGTGACCGTCAACCTCATGGGCCCAATCAACGGGGTCGAGCCGAACGTAGCTGCGGCAGGCGTGATCGCGAGCATCCCTGTCCTCCTGCTCGCCTTCCTGATGCAGCGCCATATCGTGCGCGAGATCGTCGCCGGGTGGGTCAAGTGAGGCCGCTCGCCCTGCCCGAGCGGCTGCTGTGCGGGCCCGGGCCGACCAACGTCGACTCGCGCGTGCTCGAGGCGATGGGAAAGCCTCTGCTCGGCTACATGGATCCCGACTTCATAGCGATCCTCGACGAGGTCGTCGAGGCGCTGCGGACGGTATGGCGGCGCTCGGACGGCCTCGTGCTCCCGCTCTCATCGACCGGCACGGCCGGGATGGAGGCGGGCTTGGCAGCGCTGACCGAGCCCGGCGACATCGCGATCGTGGCTGTCGCCGGCTACTTTGGCGCGCGGCTGGCCGAGATCGCACGGCGGGTCGGCGCCGAGGTGGTCGAGGTCAGGGCCCTTCCGGGCGACCACGTGCCGGTCGATCGGCTGGCCGAAGCGCTGACCGCGCACCCCGAAGCGCGCATCCTCGCCGTCGTCCATGCCGAGACGTCCACGGGGGTTCGCTACCCCGTGGACGAGCTGGCCCCGGTCCTGGCCGAAACGGACACGCTCCTTGCCGTCGACTGCGTGACGTCGCTCGGCGGGATCGAGGTC
>JBEKMM010000044.1:0-5942 GCA_050008515.1 Candidatus Limnocylindrales bacterium | reverse complement strand
GCCGAGGCCAGGCGGATCGGTGGGCTCCATCGGCGCAAGGCAAAGAGCGTCGCGACCATCTACGACTTCTCCGGGCTGCGGAGCATCGAGGGCGCCCAGCGGCTGCTCGAGACCGCGGCTCTGGAGACGTTGGCCCTCGAGAACTCCATTCAGCGCAACCGGACCCTCATCAGTGCCGCGGCCGGCGCCGGCAAGCTCATCGAAGCAGGCGATCTCGATGCCCGTCTCGCCGCAGTCGAGGCCGTGGTTGGCCCCAAGGCGCAACCCCAGGAAGACGCTGTCTTCCCGGCCGAGCCAGCCCGATGACTCTGAAGCGGCGTGTGGCTGCCATCGAAGCGTCTCTCTCGCCGACGCAGCTGGTCCTGCGCTGGCTCGCGGAGGCGCATGCCTACGGGAGTCTGGAGGCGTACGTCGGCTCGACCCTCGATGCACCCGCCGAGCAACAGCCGATCGACCGTCTCTGTCGTGAAGCGCAGGACGGAGCGAGGGCCCGCCTGCGCGGCAAGCCGGCAGAGCAGGTTCGGCTAGCTGTGAACTCGGCCCTGCGAGAGACGGTCTTTCGCTACGAACTCGTGCTGCGGATCTACGTGACCGCGCATGAACTCCTGGATCGCGAGGCCCTCATCGACGCGGCCCTCTCCGCCCACGTCGCCCTCCTCACTTCCGCGGACGAGAAGACGAGACTGGCCGACGCAACGTACTCCGAGCGTTTCGCCACCTGTCGTGACCTCCTCGCATTCCGGGTCAGCGAGCTTCGCGCGGCGCAGGAAGCCCGCGCACTTGTGGAAAGGCGCCACCTCGATGGCCACGCCGCCCTCTTCCCCGACGTCGCAGCGGCCTGGGATGAGCAGGTCCGGAGCACCGAGGGGATCGCGGACATGGCGGCCCGCCTGGCGGAGTTCGACGGCGTGCCTGCGGCGGTGCCGCCGGACCCCGAGGCGCTCTCCCGCCGGACGGCGGAGCTGGTGGCCGATCTCGTCGAGCCAGCCAAGTCCACCGCGCTCGAGAAGCTCGGCGAGGGCGAACGGGCTCTCGGTATTGCTGCAGGATGGGTGCAGGCCAAACTGCAGCCAGGCACGCTGGAGTCGCCTGAACACTTCTAGGCCCTCAGCCCTCCGGATCCAGGCCCACTTCGGCCGGAGGTACTCGCGCGGGGAATGGCATCCCGTCGTGGGCCAGTGTTCGCCAATGACACCCGAGCGTGGGCCGAGGGTACTAGCCCACGGGGGGTGGCGACTGACCCTGCGGTTCGATCGTTACCGTGCCTTGTGCCAGCTTGTTGCCCGCAGCATCCTCGACAACGAAAGTGTGCTGTCCGATCGAGTAGTCGGTCGTGTCGAGCGCCCATCCGAACTCTGCCACTGAGTAGTCCTTGGAGTCCGAGGAGAGCACGGTACCGTCCATCAAGAAGCTCAACTGCAGACCCTTGGCGGCGGGTGCCGAGAGGTGGGCCCAAAAGCACATCGGGTCACCCACGCGGAAGGTATCCGCATGCCCGTTGACGCCGCCGAAGTTGCCGAAGTCGATGGACGTTCCAAACCAGATGACGCCCGGAGGTGGCACATCCGCCGATTCATGGCGGCCCGGGAGGCCGTTGATGAATGTCGCGGCCCCGAGCGCAACTATCATCATCGATAAGGCGGCGATGATTACGTATGGCGCACGTGATCGCCGCTTGTTAGGTGGTGCCCAAGGACCGTCCATTCGCCTATTGTCCCTCGTGGAAGCTCTCGCCACGGACCGCTTGCGTGGGCGAGTGTGCTGTTCCTAGGGCAGCAGTCTGAGCTGATCGGGGCGACTCCTCAGCGACCGCCGACCGATTGCGCGATCTTGTCACGAAACGTGGGGCTCCCCTCCAGAGGCTCCTATTGTCGCCCTGAGCCTGCCGTGTAATCGAGGAGTCGTTTACGATCACCAGCTAGTGGGAGCCCGCGCGGACGCCCAGACCGCAGGCGCCTCCTCGCAACAGCCGTCAGGAGGGTCATCTGCACACGCGGGGGCTGGCAGTTCGATCCAAGTGGCCAGGGGCCTGCCTGACGGCACTTGTCGCCTTGGGTTCTCTCGGCCTGGCCGGCTGCGCGCTCATCCGGTCCGGCTCCTCGATACCCGGCCCCGTGGCTGGCACCGCAACCGTGCTCGCTGACGGACGGGTCCTCCTCGCCGGTGGGTACTCGGGGGACGACACCCCGGCCACCGCAACGGCCGAACTGTACGACCCCAAGACCGACAAGCTCACGGCCACGGGCCCGATGACCGTCCCCCGCGAGGGTCACACGGCAACGCTTCTCGATGATGGCCGGGTGCTCATCGCTGGCGGCGGCAACCTTAGCAACGGCTCGCCAACCGACCTCACGTCAGCCGAGCTGTATAGCCCCGAGACCGGCAAGTTCACGCCGACGGGATCGATGAGCAAGACCAACTCGGGCGGGATGGCAACTCTCCTGAAAGACGGCCGCGTCTTGGTCATCAATGAGAACCGTTCCGCCGACTTGTACAACCCGGTGACGGGCAGCTTCAGCGCCACCGGCTCAATGGCCGAGGCTCACAAATGGGGAACCGCCACTCTTCTTGCCGATGGCCGCGTCCTGGTCGTCGGTGGCCTGGACGACCATTTTCGGGACCTGTCGTCGGCAGAGATCTATGATCCGGCGACCGGTGTCTTCAGCGCGACGGGCTCGATGGCCACGGCCCGGTCCACACACACCGCGACACTGCTGTCGGACAGTCGAGTTCTCATCGTCGGAGGTCAAGCCGACTACGCAGACACCATCGCATACTCGGAGTTGTACAACCCGGAGACAGGCACCTTCAGCGTGAGCGGGTCGACGCTCCAGCCGCGTAGCAAGCATGCCGCTACTCGACTCGCCGACGGCCGGGTTCTCATCGTCGGGGGGACGGATGCAAGCGATCGCGCCATCGCGACCGCGGAGGTGTACGACCCGAAAACGGCCACGTTCAGTTCGACTGGCTCGATGGCTCTGCCTCGCTATTGGCCTGTGATCGCTCTTCTGTCGGACGGCCGTGTGTTCGTCGCCGGGGGCCAGGGCAACGCGGATGCAGTTCGCGCTTCGGCGGAGCTGTACGACCCCAGCACCGGCAGGTTCCGCACCGCAGGCTGATCAGCTCAGCTGTCGTCCGGGAGCAGCGCCCTGAGGTGGGCGAGTGTGCTGTTCCTAGGGCAGCAGTTGACTTGCGCAGTCGGCCCTTCGGTCAGTGCCGACGGGGCCCTAGGCTGGTAACCCAGCCAGCGAGGCGACGACCGCGGCACGCGCCAGTGTCAAGTTTCACCAACACCGCAGGCGTCCCTTCGAGGTCGCTCGAACTGGCCAGACGTCCCCGGGATAGTCGGCAACCAGCGGAGCGGGCCCCGACGGAGCCTACGGGGCGCCACTCACCGGGGGCCGTACTCGCGGTGCGGCGGTCGGTAGGCTGCCGAGAGCTTGGTGGCGGCGTCGAGCTCCTCGGGTGTGAGGAGCACCACCGTCCGTAGGCTGGCGGCGCCCGACGCGGCCACGGCGAGCGAAGCGGCGGCGGCCGCCGCAGGACCCGGCAGATCGACGATGATGTAGACATCGTCGCTCCCAAAGGCGAAGTAATACCCCTCGACCGTGCCGCCGAGCGAGGCCATGAGGTCCAAGACTGCGCCACGTCGGCCGGTGCCGCCCTCCTTCAGGACGCCGCGGGCGCCCTCCGGGGTGTAGCTGCCGATGAACAAGTACTTGGGCATGGGGCCGCTCCTGCCAATTCCTGGGTATGTCACGGGTCGGTCTCGCCAGTGGCTCGACGCGGTCCCGGCGACCAGTGTTTGAGCCGCGCGTCCAAGCCTCCCGTGCTTGCGCCGATTGTCCCACCGGCGTTAACGGCCCCGACGACCACCGCGGCACGCGCCACCGTTTGGTTAGGCCCAGACGTCATCCCATCGCGTCGCCGAATGTCGGTCCGTCGTCGGCTGAATGTCGGTCCGTCATAGGATCGTTCTCGTGCTTGGGGGACCGAGCCAACGCGCGCTCGAAGCGTTGCTACATGGTGCGCGGATCGCACAATACTGGCGCGTAGGTGGCGTCGACAACCAGACGGGCGCTGTCTGGGTTCGGGCGAGCTCCGCGGCGGCGCGGATCGCTGGTCAGCGGCGAAGGCCTGCGTCGAGCTGATAAAGGAGCGCGTCCAGCCGACTGCGACCAGGGCCGCGAACCGGATACCGCCGCACAACCTCGCGAACTGCCGGCGAGGCGTGCTCGATCGCCCATCGGATCTCCTCGTCACCGATGCTGGGGTCGTCGGCCGCCGCGAACTCGCGGGCCCGCGCCCCATACACGGCAGGCCCAAGGGCGTGTTTCGCTTGGTCAGGGGTTGCCAATGCGTGCATGTAAGCGGTAGCCGCTGCGTAGCCCGCAGCGCGAGCGGCGGCTGTGGCGACCGGATCGCCGACCTCGCGCGCGGCTGCCAGAGCTGCCAAGGCAAGGGAGCGCAGTCGCGCAGTCCGCTTCCCCCCGCGCGCGAAGGCCCGGATGCCCTCGATCGCCTCGCGCGGCCGGGTGTCAGAGGGAGCCTTCGCCTCGAACAGCGGCAGCACCCGCTCGGCGCAATCGGCAGCCCAGAGCCCGACAAGGCGGCGGTCTTCTTCGCTCAGCGTCATCCAGCCGGGTTCGTGATCCGTCATTCGCCTCCCTCACGCGATGGGCAGCCACACGGAAGCCTAGTGGTGAGGAGATAACCGTCGCCCGTTCTCGTCACCTACGTCAAGGGGCGCTCGGACGGTCGTCCGCAACCCTTGTTACTGCGTGCGTCTCGACGGGGTTGTGCTTGGACCACTACCGAACCAACACTCCCTGCCAGTCTCGGGTCGACTTGAGTGCGGCGACGACCACGGCACGCGCCACTGGTCATCCCAAGGCATCGGGGCGGGCTGGACACGCTGTCACGATGACTCCATCGTCACTGGCGCGACCACCGACGCACAGACGACCGCGGCCGGGGCACCCAGAGCGGCGCGGTAGACTCCGTCACATGAACGAAATCAGACTTGGCGGGCTCTGTTGGAACCAGTACACCGACTGGCCTTCTCTCCAGGAAGCGGGCATCCGGGCTGACCGGCTCGGCTACGACACCCTGTGGACGTGAGGTCGCGGCTACGCGACTGAAGCTGCGCGGCGCGTGTTCGACGACGCGGGAGCGAATCCAGGATGGCCGCGTATCGCCTCGGTCACTACGTCTGGCCCGTCTGAAGGGCCGCCCTATCTTCGATAGACCTGGACGTACAGGAGGAGAGCACGATGAGCAACGAACAGGTGGCACCTGAGACGAAGGGTGTTACGGTGAAGTTGCTTGCAACGGTTGACCTTGGCCCTGAGATCGAGGGCATGGAACGGCGCCAACTTCGAATGCGTGTGGTGACCATCGAGCCTGGAGGCGTCTTCGGCCCGATTCACGACCACAAAGGCAGACCGGGCACCGTTTACATCTTGCAGGGAACGATCACTGACTATCGAAACGGGGTCGCTACGGACTATGGGCCGGGAGTGGGCTGGCCCGAGGATCGGAACACGACCCACTGGCTCGAGAACAGGGGAACGATACCGGCGGTGGAGATCTCGGTCGATATCGTCAGGCCGTAGTGAATCGAGGCACTGCTGCCGAGAGTGTCACGGTGACCCGCCAGATCGGGATCACGCGTCCCGGGCTAGCGCCTGCAGCAGGCGGTCGACTCGATCTCGGCGGTCATGCTCGCGAGCCGCGCGGGGTCGAGATCGCCCTCGACCGCCCACGCGTGGCCACCTTGCCTTTCCATCACGGTCGACCTTCCTGATCAAACGGAGCGTGAGTTGAGCGAAGTCAAGATCGGCGCCCTGTGCTGGAACCAGTACACGGACTGGCCGAGCCTTCTCGAAGCAGGCATCCGGGCAGACCGACTTGGATACACAAGTCTCTGGACCTGGGACCAC
>JBEKMM010000043.1:0-8291 GCA_050008515.1 Candidatus Limnocylindrales bacterium | reverse complement strand
CGATACCGTCTCACAGTCGAACGAGACGACCAGCGGCGGCGTCTTGGTCTTGCCTCCCGGCGGGAGCCAGTGGGGCGGCACTAGACCAGATCACGGAGAGCTTGTCGTGCCCAGATGTCAGGCGTGCCTATCTTGGGATAGCACCAGACATCCGTTTCCGGCGCGTCTGGGTCGTCGTCGAACAAGACGACCTCGTACTCTGATCGCGTGGCGAACACACGCACCCGAGTGCCATTTATCACTTCGTCAAACTTCGGTGTTCTCTTTGTCATTGCTCCTTCTTCCTCCCTATATCTGCTCGATCTCGTAGCTCACGGCCTGGGGGGTGGCCGACTGAGTGAGCTGCACCCAGTAGTCATCCCTCTGCGCCAGGCTGAGGGCCTGGCCCAGGGCGTTGTTCACGCTCGATACCGGCCCGGTGAGCTCGTAGGCGGCCCACTTACTGGTCGCCTCCTCGCCCTCCGGGGTCCACTCCCAGTTGACCCGGATGCGGTAGCGGTCGGGCACGCCGGCGGCCGTCGTCGTCGCCCAGGGCGGGGTGAAGATCGCCTCGCCCGGGATCTGGTCGGCGGGATTCAGGGCCATGAGGTTGGCCTTGGCCTGCGCCCAGTTGCCCGCCACCTGCCTGTAGGTGTTGACGTTGAAGATGGTGACGCCCTGCTCGTGGAGGAGCGAGGCGCCCGTCGACTCGAGGACGGAGGTCGACGCCGGCAGCGGGAGGCCGTTCGCCCCGTACCACCAGGAGGCCGCCGCCTGTCTGAGCGAGGACCATAGCGAAGCCGTATCTGCGCCGGCGGCCGCCCCCTCCTGGAAGGTGCCGAAGAGGCCACTTAAGAGCGGGTTTGTCTGGTCGCCGAACGGTCCGCCGGGCACTCCCGGCGCGGCTTACGTGGCTGGGGTCGCGCTGGCGGCCTCAGCTGGTGTCTCGTCTTGCTCGCCGGCGCCGTCCGTGGGTGCTACGGACGACACGGCCCGCATACGGCCACGCAGCGGCGTCGGTGGCGTAGGGTCCTGATGGGCCTCACCGTCCTCGATCTCCGGGCCGGGCTCCGGCGGCTCTCCCAGGTCGATCGGCGGCGGTAATGGCTCCTCGGAGATGGCCTTTATGAAGGGGGCGGGGTCGACGCCGGTCATGGTCTCCACCATCGAGGCGCAGAAATAGACGAGGTGCTCGTCGCACAGGGCGACGGACTCGCCGTTGGTGAGGAACGTGCCGACGAATACGGCCTTGTTGCCGTCGTCGGCCATGCATTCAGGCATTGGCAGTCACTTCCTCCTGGTCGTTTCAACCCTCGAAGGCCTCAAAAACCAGCCTTCGCTCTGGTAGAGCTCTTTCAGACACCACTCACATAACCACTTCCGGCGTGAGCCTGCACGATCCTTGTTCACACAACTAGTGACCGGTCCGTCGCGGAAGCCGCAGCCGTCGCACTTCGGCCAGGCGGGATAGCGCCACTTGCGGCCGGAAGCATCGGCGCCCCCCTCTTCGGTGGTCCCCTGCGAAGGCGTCCCGAAGAGGAGGGCGTCGACATCGGCGCCGGTCAGGCGAGTTGGCGTTTGGCGTTCCAACTGCGGCCGAAGTCAGGTAGCTTGACGACTACGGTCTCACCGCTCGCGTCGTAGGTCCACATGCCGCCGCACTTCTGCGGGTTACATTCATGCGGTCCATCGTGTCCCGTCGACAACGTGCAATGGCACCACTCCAGCTTGTCGCCACATACGATTACCGCCGGGGCGTCCATCAGATCACAGCCGCTCGAAGTTGAGGGCGGTCTGCCCGTTGGCCGTCTTCTTCCCCACGATCTTGGCGTCGAAGGGGATGGCCCCGATGAGCTCGGCCCGGCGGATGAACATGGTGAGCACGCCGCCGGTGGTGGCGAACTCGGTCTCCTCGCCGGTCGCGAGGTCGGTGACCTGGCAGACGGCGAGGGGGACGACGCCCCGGTCACTCATGTAGGGCGCCCACTGGACCGAGCTAATGCGGACCTTGTGGCCGACGAGGGACCGGGAAAGGTTGCCCTCGAGGGCGTCGAAGAGGCCATCCAGGGTCTCGGCCTTCTGGAAGCGCGCGGCGAAGCGGGCCATCACGTCGCCGGGGTCGGCGGACAACAGCTCGGGGAAGAGCTTGTCGTCGTAGGCCAGGACTTCTGCGTCTGACATGGTTACTACCTCCTTGGTTGGTTGGTTGGTTGCGGGGTGTCTTTTCATTGCGGCAGCGCTCCGACTATGCGCCGGTGCTCGGCGATTCCCTCCTTGGCCTCTGTCTCGGCTGCGCCGTAGCTGTCGGCCTCGGCCTCCCAGCTGTATCCACACGAGCACCGAGCGACGCAGCGGTACTGACGGACCGGCACGTGTTCGACGGGCAGAGCGTCGTGGATGGCCATCACGGCAGCAGCCGCTCGTAGCCGGCCTTGGCCGCCTCGTAGCCGGCGGTCCAGGCCGCCTCCTCCAGCTCGAGGAGGGCCTCGTAATGCGGGTCGGAGGGCTTGAGGCCGAGCGTCTCCAGGCAGTTGTGCATCGCCTCCAGGGTGTCGGCGGAACTAGTCACTGTAAGTCACCGGCCCGTCGGCGGCGTGTTTTCCCCACTTCACGTCGTGGTCCTCGGACTGCAGCACGGCGCCCAGCTCGTGCCAGAGGCCCCGGGCCTGCCCGATCGTCAGGTGGATCGCGGACGTCTCGTCCATCTTGATGACGACCTGATAGGTGCTGTCGCTGCTGTAGCCCTCTCGGACGCCGATTTTCTCGGGAAACATGCTTGCGTGGATGTCCATCGTTGCTTCCTCCTTGTTCGCAGGCCCCCAGCATACCACAAACCGTAGGGTAGGTCTACCCCACGGTTTTGTGATCGCAGAAGGCCCCCCGGACTTGAACCGGCCCCCGCACGTCCTTCGGAGGGCAAGGGGCGGGGGCCGGTCGGTTAGGGAGGAAGCACTCCGCCGCCCAGTCTACGCCGTGGCGTCCTTGCCGGGCACGTACTGGCCGAGCCAGGCCCACGAGCAGGGCTCCGGCACCTTCACGACGTCGCCCGTCACCGAGAAGGTGTTCAGTACGTTCAGGGTCTCCGGGTCGGGGATGTGCACGGCCACCCCGCCGGCGAGGGTGAACCAGGACTTGTCCCCGTAGGGACTGTCGTTGCACTCGATGAGGTACATCACGTCGGTCTCCTTTGCTATGAGGGCGGCGGGGTCGGTGAAGCCCCAGAAGTCCATAGGCCCGATGGTCGGCGTCGTCGAGAAGGTGTCGTAGCGCACGACCTGGCCGGTGTAGGGGGCGTCGATCATCTGTCCCGGGCCGGTGACGATCCCCACGTGGCCGGGCCGGGAGGTCTCGCCGGGGGCGCCGTAGAAGAAGGCGAGGCAGCCGGGCGGGGCGAGGTCTCCTGCGACACGAGGGCCGCTAGACGTGAACTGAGCAGATGAACCTCGCGGGACAGCGACTCCAGCCCGAGCACAAGCCCACTGAGCGAGTCCACTACAGTCGAGACCCACTCCGGGGGTCGTTCCACCGTAGACATAGGGCACTCCCAACTGGGACTTGGCGGCGGCCACGATCCTGGCCCGGACGGCCGAGATGTCGGCCATTACCACTGTTCCATGACCTGCCGGCCCTGTGTGGGTGAGTAGTACAGCCGGTAGAGCCGGTCAAACGCTCTGATGGCCAGCAACCAACAATCGCCCCCGACAAACTGACACGAGGTGGGTGTTATCAAGATACCTCCTAGCTTCCTTCCTGCACCGGCGGCTGAGGCTGAGACTCCCGGCCGACCGCATCGTAGACCTCCGAGAGGTGCTGCAGGTGGTTGGCGACGACGTCCTGCGACCAGAGGTTGCCGGCATGGATGCCGGCCAGGTGCTCCTTCATGGTCCTCACCCGCTTGCGGTGGGTGGCGTTCTCGTCAACCATCAGTGCATCTCCAAGACCAACAAGGGCTCGTCGGACGCGTAGCGCACTTTATACGTCCACCCATAGGCCTTGATGGTCAAAAACCAGTATCTTTCGCCGACCTTCTCGGCCTCTATAAACGTGGGCATAGTCGTATTTCCTCCTCAGACGACCGGCTTAGGCGAGCCCGACTGCGCCGGCAGTGGCTTGATCTGCTGCTCCGACTCGCCCGAGAGGACGATGGCGGCGTCGTAGGGCGTGTAGCCGAGCGTCTCGAGCTTCTCGAGGGCCTCGCCGACAGACAGCGTCCCGTACTGGACGGCCTTGGAGATCTGGCCGACCGTGGGGATGCGGACCGGGGCGACACGGTCAACCGACCATATCTCGAGCAGCCCCGCGATCTGGTCGGTCGGCACGCCGAGGGCGCCGAGGCGGTTCTCGGCCTCCACCTCGGTGATCTTGTAGTGCATGTAGTAGCCGCCGATGCGGTTCACCTCGGCGTTGAGCGCCTTGAGCTCGCGGCGGAAGTCGGAGACGTCGAGCATGTACGTCGCCACCTGGCCCGAGTAGCCCAAGAGGTGGAGGAGCTCGGTGGCCGTCGTCCTGTCGATGATGCGGTCGAAGTAGGCGCTCAAGGTCTCGCCCTTGGCAAGGTTCTTCTCGAGCACCGTGGCCTGTTGGGTGGCCTCGTAGACGTAGGCGTCGACGAGCTCTGCCGGGACGCCACCCATCTTCCAGTAGGTGCGGGCCTGGTCCTCAGTGATGCCCCCCTTCTCGAGGAGCCCGCCGATCATGCGGGGAGGGGGCACGTAGGCCTGGAGAGCCCGGAGGGCGGCCGTGTACTTCGTCTTGACGTCGCTCTCTGCAACCACCTGTTGGAAGCTGACCGACGAGGCGCCCGTCCCCGTCCAGTCGATGATCCCGCGGTTGGCCATCCTGCCGGCCTCTTCCGGACCGGGCGGCCGGCCGGCGATGTGGAAGGCGAGGTCGAACATGGATTGGCCGCCGCCGACGTCGGTGGTGGTGTCGAGGCCGGTCTTGTGCGCCCAGTCTTCGGCCTCGGCGTAGGTGAGCTGGTCCTGGACGGCGGCCCGCACGAAGTCGAGGGGCGTGAGCCAGGTGTAGGCGAGCTTCTGGAAGCTGGCGATCCACTCGTCGCGGGTGTCGCCCTCCTTCAAGCCGGTGGCGATGTCGTCCATCGTGATGATCCCGCGGCGGTACATCTCGAAGAGGTCCTGCGGCGAGGGCGGCATGCCGGTGATGTCGGTGAGGAACTGCATGTCCTCGTCGCTGACACCGGAGTAGTTGGCCTCGGTGTTTATCTCGGTCGGGTAGTGGGTGATCGCCGGGCCCCCCGGCACGATCCCCCGTACGGCCCCTGTGGCGAGGTCTGCGGGGCTCAAGGGCCGCCGGGGCCTGGATGCCCACAGCTCGTTCAAGAGGGGCTGGAAGAAGACCTGGCCGGTCTGAGAGACGGCCGCCAGGCACATGCCGGCGAAGCCGAGGATGTTTATGAAGGCGTCGTTTAGGACCGACTCGGGGGACATGAAGAGGTCGAAGAATTGCTTGAGGGGATCGTCGTCGGGGAGGGCCGCGACCATCGGGCCGAAGGCGGCGTGCATGGCGGGTTTGAGGTCGTTGCGGAGGCTCTCGGCCACGGCCGCCATGGCGGCGGCCCGGCGCTCGGTCTCTGCCTGCGCTCCCTTGGCGGCGGCCTGGGCGATGTGATGGGCGACCTTCTGGCCCACCTTGTCGGCGACGGTCACGGCCGGGTGGACCGGCGTCTCCTCGTCACTCATCGGGGTAGACCTTGTCGAGCTCTGACACGAGACCGTCGAAGCCGCCGAGCACGGTCGTGCCTTTCTCCTCGAGGACGGAGGTGGTGAGTGACGGGAGGAGCTTGGCGGGCAGCTCTTCGAGCGCCCTGATCGGATTGACCGCCACCCACTCGAGGAAGTCCCAGCACTTCTCGACGAGGTGGACGGCGTCCATGCCGCCGTGGTCGATCCAGTAGATCGCCTTGCTGGCGGCGACATGGGCCTCCGAGGCGTCGTGGACGACAGGAGCGATCGCCTGGGGGACGAATGTCTGCCACACCCAGGCGGAGACCTTCTGGGCGTCGTCAAGGGCCGTATTGATGTCGTTCACGGCCGGTGTGAGCACGTCGCGGTGGAAGTCCGAGACGGCCGTGTCGGCGTAGTGCTCGGCGTCGTGGAACCACGGCCGCACGACTGTCCAGATGTCGCCGCCGATCGCCACGGCGTCATGGATGGCGTCGCCGATCCACCCCTCCACGTCCGACTTGGCTGCCTTCCAGAAGCCGTCCAGAGCACCCCCGACTGATGCCAGCAGATCGTTTATCTGGCCGGCGAGGTGGCTGATGGTGTTCTCCACTCCGCCGAAGCGCGAGGCCAGGTAGCCGTAGACGGCGTCGATGTCGGTCTCGATCAACGAGCCGAGCTTGACGATCTGTTTGATTATCCAACGGATCGGCACGCTCACCGGCTCGGTCAGGTCGGACAGGGCGGACTCGGCCCAGCTGATCGGGTTCCAGTTCGTAGAGGGCTGGTTGACCGGGGCGAGGAAGGTCCCCAGCGCCCCCACGGGGTACCAGCGACCGTCCGCCGCCTGCCAGCAGTTGCCGGCGCCGTTGTAGAGCTCGCAGGCTATCTCCGACTCGT
Organism: Candidatus Limnocylindrales bacterium; assembly: GCA_050008515.1. Lineage (GTDB taxonomy): Bacteria > Chloroflexota > Limnocylindria > Limnocylindrales > CSP1-4 > Fen-1039. The sequence continues at coordinate 1,728 of JBEKMM010000043.1, read as the reverse complement.
AGGCGTCGCCGAACGACCCGAGCTCGCCCGCCGGGGTGGACACGGTCTAGCCGAGCGCGGTCGGGCCGGGCACGTTGCCCTGAGCGGCGTGGCCGATGTTGTCGATCTGGTCGGCGGCGCCCTGGATGATCGCGTTTATGTCGTCGGGGTTGTACTTGTCGGCCGTGACGGTCACGTTGGCGAAGGCGCCGCCCTCTGTCTGAAAGCCGATGATCATCGCCGGCACGTAGGTCACGCCGTCCGACACCGTCGTCTGGCGCTGCTTGGTCACTCTCCAGCCTGTAGCCATTCTGCACCTCCTCTCGAAGATTAGACCCTGTGAAGGACCATCAGGCGGGAGCGATGACCATCGCCCCACCACAGGCCCAGTTTGTTACAGCCTGCATCCAGCTGGCATATTGGGGCGAGCCAACGGGCGGGGCGAGATAGGTGGCGATGCCGAGCGTGACGGCCGCGATCATCGTCTGTGACTCGTCCACCCACGGCGATGACTCCGTGGTCGTGAAGAGGCCGTTGCCGAGAGCGCAGGCGATGATGCCTGACCCGGCCCTGATGGGCGTGACCGTCGTCGAGACGGCCGGGTTCACGTTGACGGAACCGTTCGCCAGCAGGTGGGCGTCGAGCAGGTTGTTGGCGTTCACGCACGGGAAGGCGACCATCGCCATGCCGCGGGCACCGGGCGGGGAGTCGACCGTCACCGTGACATCGCCGGAGGTGCCCGCCCCGCCCGTTCCCCAGAACATCTGCATCACGTAGTTAGTCGGATGACCCGGTTCCACGAAGCCGAACGATGCCCACGAGTAGGGCGTGGAGAAGGTGTCGGCGACCGTCATGGGGGTGTTGTAGGCGAGAGTGGCAGAGATGATGGCGATCGGCTGACCCGAGACGACCCCGGTGAGGCTGACGGTGACCGCGACATCGGTCACCGTGTTGCCGACGGGCGTGCCGAAGCCGAAACCCGGGCAGAGCGACGACCCGCCCGGTCCGACCGCGACCTGCTGCCAGTCGGGGGCGTCCCCGTGGACAGAGGGGACGAGCAGGAGGGTCGTCTGCCAGTCGGGCGAGTCAGCGGTCGACATGACGCCGGCCTTCACGGTCAGCTGGAAATCCGGGCTGTCGGCGGTCATTCATGGCACCAGGACGTTGCCGGTGAGGGGCTCGCCGGCGTTGGGGAAGCTGATCGTCTGGAGGAGGCCCAGATCCTCGAGCGTCGTGGTCTCCTCCTGGGTGAGCGGGTTGACGAGGAAGCGCAGATAGACCGTGTGGTCGTAGTCGCCCGTGTTGTAGCCGTGGAACTGCCAGTCACCGGCCACGGGGAGCTCGTCCAGCTCCCAGGTGTTGCGCTCGTTGTCGGTGATGATCCACCCGCCGTTCTGCGGCACGACGATGGCGCCCGAGTACCAGAGCTGCCAGCCGAGATTGCCCTGCGGCCCCGGGGGCACCACCCATTGGATCAGCTGCACCTCGTACTGCGGGAGAGTGAGGTCCTTGGTGTAGGGCGACGACTCGGCCGTGCCTGAGGGCGTCGTGGGCTGGAATTCGAAGACGAGCTGGGAGCCCGTGGGGGACTTCGTCGTCGCCGTCGCCACGGCCGATGAACCTAGCCGGTCAGCTTGTCGGCGCGCTCGGAGTCGTGTCGGTCGACGTCGACGTGATCGTCACGCCATTCGATCTGGACCCGGAAGAAGCGGGAACGGTTACGGTCGTTTGTGAGGGCACCGGCGAGGA
>JBEKMM010000042.1:0-8317 GCA_050008515.1 Candidatus Limnocylindrales bacterium | reverse complement strand
CCGACCGTCTCAAGCCGCCAGACGGCTCGATCAGCCTGCGCGTCCGGGACAAGACGCCCTCGCCAGGGCCGCTCGACTCGTTGTTCAAGCTGCTCTTCGGCGGGCTGTTCGGCTGATCGCTCGGCCGGCCCACCCATCCCTCCCTTGGCTCATGCGCGCTTCGCTCGGCCGCCCCGGTGGAGCCAGGCTGGGCCACGTCGCCGGTACGACCGAATACACTTCCGTGGTGCCGACTACGCCGTCCGTCCCGTCGCCGTCCGAGGCCCGGTCATCCGGGACCGCCCCGGATCGAACTGCGGGCGACAGCACAATCCTCGAGGCGCGCGATCTGACCAAGGGGTTCCGGATCGGCAGCCGCGACGTCCAGGTCCTGCGCGGCATCTCCCTCAAGGTCCGGCGGGGCGAGTTCGTGGCCGTGATGGGACCGTCAGGCTCAGGCAAGAGCACCCTCCTCCAGCTCCTGGGGGGGCTCGACCGGCCGACCGGCGGCGAAGTCGTCCTCGACGGCGAGGTCGTCAGCCACCTGAGCGACAGGGAAGCGACTCGATTGCGGCGCGAGAAGACCGGCTTCGTCTTCCAGTTCTTCAATCTGATTCCGTTGCTCGACGTCTACGAGAACGTGGCCCTGCCGTTCACGATCGCGGGCGTGGATCCACGCCACGGCGAGGCTGCGGCTCGGATCAGGGACGTCATCGAGATGGTCGGCCTCGGGGGGTGCGAGCGAAACCGCCCCGACCAGCTCTCGGCGGGAGAGCAGCAGCGGGTGGCGCTGGCCCGGGCCCTGGTCGGGAGCCCGGCCCTCCTGCTCGCCGACGAGCCCACCGGCAACCTTGACTACGCCACCGGCGGCGAGATCCTCGACGAGCTGTGGCGGTCGTGCGACGAGCGCGGCCAGACGATCGTCCTGGTCACTCACGACGCCCGGGCAGCTGCGCACGCCGACCGTGTCCTGGTTCTGGGGGACGGCAAGATCCGCGACGAGATCCAGCTTGGCCGCCGCAAGGACCGGGACGCGCGACCGCTGATCACGCGTCTCGCCCAGCTGGGCCTCTAGCCCGTGCGGCGCCTCTCGTCGCTGGCCTGGCGGAGCTTGCGGGCGCGGCTGCTTCGAAGCCTGCTCACGATGGCCGGCGTCGCCCTGGGAGTGGCGGTCCTGTGCGCGTCGCTCTCGGCCGGCGCGACGATGGACGCCGCCGTCGGCCGCGCTGCCGCCGACGAGATGGGGCACTCGGCGCTGCGCGTCCTGGCCCTTGCGGAGCGGGGCCTCAGCAAGGAGGCCGTGGCGGCAGTGACGAAGACGGCCGGCGTCGATGTCGCCGCTCCCGCCCTGGAACGAAAGACGTACCTGGCCGCGAGCCTCTCCCAGACGCCATCGGCCACGCTCCCTGCGCCCGTGACGGTGCTGGGGATCGACGCGGTGGCGGAGCCGAAGCTGCACGACCTGCCACTCTCCGGCGGGCGGCTGCTGATCGCGACCGACTCCGAAAGCGCCGTCGTCACCGAGACCCTGGCGAGCCAGGAACGCCTGCGAATCGGTGACTCGATCACCCTCAACGGCGCCGGCTCAGGGCCGACCGCCTACTCGATCGTCGGCATCGTTTCGGGCGACGGCTCGGTGCCCGACGCGGCTGGCCGGCTGGTGATCGTGCCGCTGGCTTCGGCCCAGTCTCTCTTCGACGTGACCGGCGTGACGCGCGTGGATGTGGGGGTGCAAGCCGGAGTAACCGCCGACTGGCTGATCCGCCAGCTCGAAGGCACGATCGAGACCGAGCCGTACCTGCTGCAGAAGACCTCCGATACGGCCGATTCGCTCCGCGCCGAGACGGCCGACTTCCGCGGGACGCTCCTGCTCGTCGCGGCGGTGGTCCTCTTCGCCGGCTCGTTCCTGATCTTCAACACGCTTTCGATGACGGTGACCGAGCAATCGCGCGAGGTGGGGCTGCTCCGCGCTGCCGGGGCCACGCGCTCGCAGGTGGTGGGCCTCGTCCTGCTGCAGGCCCTCGCCCTGGGAGGGGTGGGGTCGATCGTTGGCGTGGTCGTCGGCACCGGGCTGTCCTCGCTGACGCTCTCGTGGGTGAACGCGACGGGCCCGATCGCCCTGGACGCGCCCGACATCTCGCTCGGCTCGGTCTTGCTGGCTCTCGTGATCGGCATCCTGGTCACACTCGCCGCCTCGCTGGAGCCGGCCTGGCGGGCCGGCCGCATCCCGCCGGTCGAGGCGCTCCGACGCGGTCCCCGGGGAGCCGTGGCCGGAGCCGCTCGGCTGCGCTGGCTGGTCCTCGTCTTCGCCGTCCTGGCCGTCGCGGCGCTGGCCGTCTGGCCGGGCGGCTCGTCGGGCGGCGCAGGATCGACTCCCGGATCGGGCGGGCCGACGCTCCAGTTCGGAATGCTGGGACCGCTGGTCGTGTACGGCCTGATGCTGGCGGCTGTCCTGATCGTGCCCCGCGTTCTGGGACCGCTGCTGCGGCTGGCGGGCGTTCCATTCCGGATCTTCCGCAACGAGGAACGGCTGGCGCGCAGCTCGCTGGCCCGGGACACCAGTCGCACCACGCTCACGGCGGGGGCGCTTGTCATGGGCCTGGCGATGGTCGTGGCCCTGGGCACGGCCGCCCAGAACATCCGCCAGATCGGCGCCAGCTGGCTGACCGAGACGATACCCGGCAGCGAGCTTCTGACCTCGATCCATCCGATCTCGCCGGCCGATCCGGGGATCGACGAGATAGCCGCGCTGCCGGGCGTGAAGTCCGTTTCGCCGATCGGGCTGCTTGGCGTGCCGCTGGCAGGTGTCCGCCAGGAGGCGGCCGCCATCTCCGGCAGGGACTTCGCCGCGGACGGGCGCCTGGTCTTCGTCGAGGGGGGCGGCGATGCGGCCACTGCTTTCGCGGCGCTGGACACGGGCGGGGCGGTCATCGTGCCGGCGTCGCTCGCGAACGAGTCGAGTATCCGGCTCGGCGACACGCTCAGCTTCGCCACGGGCGAGACGCCCACCCTATTGCGGGTCGTTGGGATCGTGGCCCATTCCGTCCCGGGCGACTCTCAGGAGACGGTCCTCATTGGCTGGTCCGATGCCCTGGGGCCGTTCGGCGCATCGGGCGCGGACTTCTTCGCCGTTCGCTACCAACCCGGCCAGGAATCGAGCGCTCGCGCCGCGGTCGATGCGATGGCCTCACAGTACGCCCTGCAATCGGCGGATCTCGGTCGCGTCCGGGGCACGGTCGGCGACGCCCTCGACCGCGTCTTTCGGCTGCTCGACGCGCTGGCGCTGATCGCGGTCCTGGTGGCCGGCCTGGGCATGGTGAACACGCTGTCGATGAGCGTCCTCGAGCGCGTCCGCGAGATCGGCGTGCTGCGGGCGATCGGCATGTCCAGCCGCCGAGTCTGGAGCATGGTCGTGATCGAGGCCGGGATCCTGGGCCTGGCGGGGTCCCTGATCGGCGCGGCCGTCGGCTTGCTGGTGGGCGGGCTGCTCGTGGCCTGGTCGAGCGGAGGTTTCGGCCTGGCGTTCGATCCACCGTGGGCCTCGATCGCGCTGGCCGTCCTGTTCGGCGTCCTGATCAGCGTCACCGCCTCCATCTACCCGGCCGGAGTAGCCAGTCGACAATCGATCGTGCGGGCCCTCCAGCACGAGTAAGTCAGGCTGCCGGCGTGCCGTCAGGCTGGTCGGCCTGCTACACTCGGGCCCTCGGACCGGGAGGAAGAGTCCGAGCACCGGCCGCGTTGCCACCACAGGGAAGACCCACGCATGCTCGCGTCCCCTTCGCTGAATCGACTCCCCGCCGCCGAACGCGGCATTACGATCGGCGATTTCCTGGTCCCGATCCGCATCGGCGAGCGCATGAGCGCCCGTCTTCGCCACATCGCGCTCGTCTGCATCGGCGCCGCTGTCATCGCCCTGACGGCGAACATCACGATCTGGCTGCCCAACAACCCCGTCCCGATCACGGGCCAGACGCTCTCCGTCCTGCTGGTCGGTGGCGCTCTCGGTCTGAGACGAGGCGTGCTCTCGGTCGCCCTGTACCTCGCGCTCGGCTTCTTCCTGCCGGTGTACGCGGGCCACACCCAGGGCGTGCAGACGATCGTGGGACTGGGCCAGGGCGGGCTCGTTCTGGGCGCCCGAGGCGGCTACCTCCTTGGCTTCCTCGTTGCCGCCGCCCTCGTCGGCAGGCTGGCCGAGCTGGGTTGGGATCGCCACATCCCCGGCGCCGTCGGAGCGATGGTGATCGGCGAGATCGTCATCTATGTGATTGGAGTGCCCTGGCTGGCCGTCGCCGCCGGTTTCACGCCCCAGATGGCGATCGACAAAGGGCTGCTGCCGTTCGTTCTCGGCGATGCCCTCAAGCTCGCGGTCGCCGCGGTGTTGTTCCCCTCAGCCTGGTGGCTGGTCGGCCGTCGCGCAGACGACCGTTAGGGCGAACCTCGCCTAGAAAGTCGCCCACTCCGTCGGATCGAGGTCACCCACGCCGAAGAGCTTCAGGCACGGCTCCAGGCCCTCGATCGTGACCGGCACGAGGTCGCGCTTCCATGTGTCGCGGCCCACTCGGAGGCGACGCTCAACCGCGCGCTCGCGTCCGACCGCCCAGACCTCGTCGCCGTTTTCGATGTAGCCGAGCTTGGCCGAGACACCGGCCGACGCCGCGTTGCCCTTGAAGTAGCCAGACTCCGCGAGCTCCGCGCCCAACCCCTCGAAGGCGAGCGTCAGCACGGCGGCGCGCATCTCCGTCCCATAGCCGCGGCCCTGATAAGCCCGACCCAGCCAGCTGCCCGTCACCACTGTCCTGCGGACGGCGAAGTTGCGGGCCATCAGATCCTGGATCCCGATCGGCTGACCGTCGGCGACGGCAGCCAGGCCAATGGTCCAGCTGGTCGGGCTCCATCCCCCGCGCGATGCCCACCAGTGCTGGAGGAACTGGCGCTCGAAGGCGGGGGAGGGAAGCTCGTGCCAGGGCACGGCGAAGAACGTCTGCCCCTCTTCCACGACTCCTTCCCGGGCGACGCGTATCAGCTCGAGCAGGTCGTCGTCGGTCGGCAGGCGCAGCTCCAGTCGCGGGGTTCGCAGCCGCAGGTCGAACAGGGGCCAAGGGTGTCCGCTCATGCGCAGAGATTAGCGGGGGCGCAGGTTCGGGGCCAGAAACGAGGTCGGCGGGCGGCGGGCGCCGTCGGCCGGGCGGGGGGCGGCCTCAGGCGGACTTGCGGCGGCGGACCGGCACAGCCTCAGCCTCGGACTCCTCGGCCATGACCGGGACGCCGACCGGAGTGGGTTTGCGCGACTTCCTCGACGTCGAAGCCGAAGCCGAAGCCTCGGCCATCGTCTCCGGCGCGGCGGTCTGGCGGGCGGCCTTCGCCGCGGCCACGCTTGCCTCCAGGGCGGCCACTAGGTCCGTCAGTTTCGCGGCCGGCGCGGCGGCCGGTTCGGCGATCTCTTCGCCGGCGGCCTTGGCTTCGATGATCGCCATCAGCGCTTCGCGGTACTCGTCGCGATAGGCCCTGGGGTCGAACTCGCCGGTCATCATGCCGACCAGCTGCTCGGCCATCGCCAGCTCGGCGGGCCTTACCTCGGCGTCATCTTCGGGGATGGCCAGGTCTCCGACCGAACGGACCTCGTCGGGCCAGTACAGCGTCGAGAGCATGATCGTATTGGCGAACGGGTCGAGGGCGGCGAGCTGCTCGCGATCGCGCAGGACGATCTTGCAGACGGCCCGAAGCCCCTGCCCGGCGAGAACCTGCCTGAGCAGGAAGAAGGCCTTGCGGGCGACCGGCTCGGGCTCCAGGTAGTAGGCCTGCTTGACGAAGCGCGTGGCCTCGGCGGCGGAGTCGACCGGCACGAACTGCTCGATCTCGATGGAGCGGACCGTCTTGAGCGGGACCGCGGCGAGGTCCTCGTCCGTGATGACGACGTACTGGTCCGGCGCGACCTCGTAGCCCTTGACCGTGTCGCTCCGCTCGATCATCTCGTCGTCGGTCGGGCAGTAGGTCTTCATCTGGATCCGGCCGCGGCACGCGGCGTGGAGCATGTTGAAGCTCACGCCCTTGGACTCGGTCGCCAGGTAGAGCTTGACGGGGATCGTGACCAGCCCGAACTGGATGGCCCCTTTCCACATCGAACGCGGCATAGGACTTCACCTCGCACCCGCGAGCCCTTCTCGGTGAGCCCGCGAAGCGAGAGCATAGCGCGCGACCTCACGTTGTCGAGAGGGGCGGCGGGCCAGTCCCACCACGCGCCCGGAGGTGACCCTAGCGCGTGCAAAGCTCCGCTTCCGCTTCGGTGAGCCTGGCAAGAATGCCGTCTCGGAGCTTGTCCAGACCGGAGTGGACGTCGCGGGCGCTGGTCCCGATGGAGGTCAGCGTCGACTTGAGCGAGCGCAACGTCTCGAGCTGCTCGCGTACGCCGTTGAGGGCCTTGGCGATGGCAGCCGCGTCCACTTCGACGTCGCGCTCGCGGAGCGTCTGCAGGGCCAGCAGTCGCGCCAGCCGCACGGCGGCCTCCAGCGTCGCCGGATCGGGCGCGGCCGGGTCCACGACGCAGTAGACGTCGCCGGCCCGGATGTCGAAGGGGGCGATCCCCGTGGGGGCATGGGCGGGGCTGAAGACCACGAGAGCCACGGCGGCGTCGCGGTTCGACTTGGCGTCGCGCAACTCGTCGCGCATGTTGCGGCCGGACACGTAGCGGTCCTTGCACTCGACCACCACCCGCAGCTCCGCCCCGGCGGTTGCATCGGGGTTCAGCGTCAGCACGAAGTCGCCCTTCTTGGAGCCGATAGCCGAGCCCGTCTCCGTGCCGGTCCGCTCGAGGATGTCGCCCGAGCCGCGGCTGATCTCACCGAGAAGGTCATCGACGACGTCCTCGAAATCCGAACCCTTGGCCGTCGATTTCGCCCGCTCGGAGGCCCGAGCCGCCCCTGCCGCCTCGAGCGCCGCGAGCCGTTCGTTCAGCTTCGCGAATCCCTCGGACATCTCGACGCGGAACTGGTGCAAGGGCGAGCCCAGGCGAGTCGGGTCCAGCAGCTGGGCGAGCCGCGAGGCGTCGCCGTCGAAGTACGAGCCCAGCAGCACCTTCATCCGGCCGATGGCGCTGTCGCGCTTCGCTTCGTCGAACAGTTCGTCCACGAAGCTCCGCAGCTGGCCCTTGTCGCCGAGGAACCGCTCCAGCGTCCGCGGCAGCCGGCCCTCACCGTCGGCGAAGTTCTGGCGCAGCACCATGTCCAGGGCGGTGGCCGCCTTCTCGTTCGCGGCCTCCGTCTGGCGCAGCAGCCCCTGGAACTCGGCCCGGACCGCGTCCACGTTGACCGTGACCCCGACGCTCTGGATGGCCGTCAGTCCCACGCGCAGGGCGCGCTCCACCAGGAGTGCCCGTTCCTCGGCCGGGCGATCCGCTACGAAGGCTACCAGCGCATGATCGTCCAGCACGAGGTGCTCGACGACGAGCCGATCCGACTCGACCTTGACCGACGCCGGACGCGCCGGCTGGGACGGAAGCGAGACGAGCTTGATCGATTCCATGGGGCAACCCTACCGGCGCGCCGTGACAGCTAGGGTGTCACGGTTGGGCGGGAGTCGTTTCGCGCTGCGACGATGTGTCGCGGTGCCGCGTATGGCACGATGTCGCGCATGCAAGTCGGTCAGGACGGAGGGAGCGCGCGCGCGGTGCGCCTGAGGCGGCTGTTCGCGTCGTCGCGCGGCGTCATAGTGACCTGGTGGGGGCCGATGGCTCTCGGGGCTTTCGCGCTGTGGTGGTTCTCCACCGAGGAGGGCCGCCGCGGTCTCCTGTGGGGTCCCATCTTCGTTCTGGCGGCAGTGCTGGCGCTGGCGGTTCGCCGCCGCCTGAGCCCCACCGAGGTGATGGCCCTGCAGGTCCTCGCGACGGCTCTCCTCCAGGATTACCTCCAGGCCCGAGACTGGCAGAGGGACCTGCACATATACCTGACCGCGGGCGCCAACTTCATGAACCACGCGGCGGTCTACACGACGACCGGTTTGCAGAGCCCGCCGAAGGCCGGAGTCGAGTTCCTGCCGTTCCTGTATGCGCCGCCGACGCTGCCCTTCTTCGGCTTGCTGTCGGAGTTGCCTCGCGGTCTCGTGGACGGGCTCTGGGTCGCGGCCTCGGTCGCGGCGGTGCTCGTGTCGTTGCGAGCCTTCGGCCTGGCCTGGCGTTGGGCCCTGCTCGGGCTCATCTGGACGCCGATCGAGCAGGGGCTGCTCGGCGGCAACGTCGTGATCCCGTCGCTGCTGCTCCTGGCTGCGGCGATGCGCGCGGGCTGGGTGCTGATGCTGGGCCCCCTGCTCAAGCCGCAGAACGGCATCGTGTCGCTCTGGCTGTTGC
>JBEKMM010000041.1:0-9383 GCA_050008515.1 Candidatus Limnocylindrales bacterium | reverse complement strand
GCAGCGACGCTCGCTCAGACTCGCTGATCGTCAATGGGGGCGCTGGATGGTTCGGCATGCACCGAATCGTAGCTGCGAACGGCAGAACTGCCTAGCCTGCTGCGCTTCGGGACACTAGACCATCGGGGGCGACGCGCCGCGCGCCGCCCGCCGCGCCGCCCGCCGCGTGCCGCGTGCCGCCGCGCCCTCCACGTTGACAGCCACTCCGGCCGCGGATAGCGTGCCGAGCGCCGGCGCCGAGAGCGGAGGACCGGCGCGAATCCCGGGACGGGACCGTGGAGGACGCCGTGGTGGCTAGGACGAAGCGCGCCCGCATCGCCGACGTGGCGAAGGAAGCGGGCGTCTCCAAGACCGCCGTCTCGTTCGCGTTCAACAGTCCTGAGCGCCTCAGCGCCGCCACCGCCGCACGGATACGGGGGGTCGCCGACGAGCTGGGCTACCGTCCTCACCCCGTGGCCCGGATGCTCACCCAGAAGAACACCATGACCATCGGCCTGCTCACCCCGCAGGTCCTCTCCGTCGTCTTCGCCAATCCCTTCTTCGCCACGCTGTGCGGGGGAGTGGCCGCCGTCACCGACCAGGCCGGCTACGGGCTGCTCTTCGTCTCGCCGCTCCACGGGTCGCTGGTGCGGGCTCTCGGCCGTGCCACCGTCGACGGCTTCGTGGCCGTGGGGCTCAGCGAGGATCACCCCGAGGTCGAGCAGATTCGCCGAGCCGGCGTCCCGATGGTCCTCGTCGATGGCGACGCCTTCCCCGAGCACGGCTCGGTCGAGTCGAACGACGAGGTGGGCGCCCGAGCCGCCGCCCGCCACCTCCTGGGCCTCGGCCATCGCGAGTTCGTCGTCGTCGGCATCGAACCGCCGAACATGCCCGGCCTCTTCGAATACTCTCCCGGCCCGACCGAGACCGTCGCCTCGCGACGCCTGACCGGCTACCGTCAGGGTCTCGAGATGGGCGGCGTCGCGCTGGCGGACGAGCGCATCGTCGTCGGGCCGGCGACCTTCGACGGCGGAGTGGCCGCCTTCCGGCGCGTCTGGGAGGACGAGCTGCGGCCCACCGCCGTCCTGGCCATGAGCGACGTAATGGCGATGGGCGTGATCTGGGCCGCGCGCGAGGCCGGCCTGCGCGTGCCCGAGGACCTGAGCATAGTCGGCTTCGACGACCTGGACGTCGCGCCCCACGCCAACCCGCCGCTGACAACGGTGCATCAGCCGATCCGCCAGAAGGGCGAGGAGTCGGCGAAGCTCCTGCTGCGGATGATCGCCAGCCCGGACGTGGAGCGGCCCGAGCACAGGGTCCTCGAGACGCGGCTGATCATCCGGGCCTCCACCGCGCCGGCGCCCGCCCAGGGTCGCGCGAAGGCCACGCGTTGACCGGCCCCGATTGGGTTCGCGACGCCGTTTTCTACCAGGTCTTCGTCGACCGCTTCGCGGCCAGCGCCCGCGTCCCCAAGCCCGGCCAGCTCGAACCGTGGGACGACCCGCCCACGCCCCACGGCTTCAAGGGCGGCGACCTGCTCGGCATCGCCGAACATCTCGACGACCTCGCGACCCTCGGCATCACCGCGCTGTACCTGACCCCGGTCTTCGCCTCGGCCTCGAACCACCGCTACCACACCTTCGACTACGAGAACGTGGACCCGCTCCTCGGCGGCAACGACGCCCTGCGCGAACTCCTGGACCGGGCCCACGCCCGCCACATGCGCGTGATCCTCGACGGCGTCTTCAACCACGCCAGCCGTGGCTTCTGGCCGTTCCACCACATCCTCGAGAACGGCATCCACTCGCCCTACCGGGATTGGTTCCACCTGGACCCCGACGTCCTGGCCGGCCGCAGCGGTCTCACGGCATACCCGGGGCACGCCGACACGGAGACCCGCCTGGGCTACCGGGCCTGGTGGGACCTGCCGGCCCTGCCCAAGCTGAACCACTCGAACCCGACCGTGCGCGAGTACATCTACGGCATCGCCGAGCGCTGGCTCCGCTTCGGCATCGACGGCTGGCGCCTGGACGTGCCCGAGGAGATCGACGAGCCCGGCTTCTGGGAGGAGTTCCGGCGCCGCTGTCTGGCGGTGAACCCCGAGGCGTACCTGGTCGGCGAGATCTGGAACCCCGCCCCCGAGTGGCTGGCCGGCGGGCCCGGTGGCGGCCGCTTCGACGGCCTGATGAACTACCCGCTGGCCGAGGCGATCCTCTCGTTCACCGGCGCGGGCCGCCTCGACCAAGAGCTGGTCGCGAAGACCCACGAGTACGCCCGCCACGTCCGCCCGATCGACGGACCCGAGTTCCGCCGCCGACTGCAGCGGGTCCTGACGGCCTACGATCCGGCGGTCACGCAGCTGCAGCTCAACCTACTCGACAGTCACGACACGCCACGCTTCCTCTCTCTGGCGGGCGGCGATCGGTCGGCGCTCCGGCTGGCCACGCTCATCCAGATGACGCTTCCGGGCGCCCCGTGCATCTACTACGGCGACGAGATCGGCCTCGAAGGGCGCGAGGACCCCGATTGCCGCCGCTCCTACCCGTGGGATCCGGCGCGGCAGGACGGCGCGCTGCGGGCCTTCGTCGCCGGCCTGACCGAGCTGCGCAGGTCCGAGCCGGCGCTGCGTCGCGGACGCTTCCGCCTGCTGGAGGCCGAAGGTTCGGCCGCCTCGACCGAAGGTTCGGCCGCCTCGACCGAAGGTTCGGCCGTCGCCTACGCGCTCGATTCGATCGTGGTCGCCGTCAACGTCGCCGCCGTACCAAATCGAATCCGTCTCCGGCTTCCGGGTCATGCAGGATTTCGGGTGGAACAGGTAAGCTGGCCGGGGAACGAGTGGACTGCCACTTTCGCCCCGACAACGCTCCGCCAGGAGACCCTCGAGATCGCGGTGGAGGCCCGAGAGGGAGTGGTGCTCAAAGCCGGCCCGAACCTCTAAGGGACGACAAGGAGGCTCGATGCCTGACCTTTCGATCGGGCTGCCGCCAGGCGCGCTGGAGGAAGCCTTTCTCCGGATCGTGGATCCGGAGGGCAAGGTGCCCGCGGCCCTCGAGGCGCTCGGTCCCGTCATCGATCGCGACGTCGTCGTCCTCGATTGCGGCCGCGGATTCCGCGCCCGCCAGCTCGTCGAGATGGGCGCGCGAGTGGCCGCGTTCGAGTTCCCGCTGTGCGACGGCGCCTCGGAGGAGCTCGCCGGCTGGGTCGGCCGAGCGGATGCCGTCGTCGTCCCGTGGTCGGAGATGGCGACCCCCGGCTCGCGGTTCCTCGCCGAAGCGGGCGCGGTGCTGCGTCCCGGCGGCAGGCTGCTGGTCATCCACGACTACGGCCGCGACGACGTGTGGGGCCTGCTGCCCGAGATGCGCGAGCGCGACGTGGCGTGGAGCCAGCGCCGTGGCCCGTTCCTGGGCGAGGGGTACCGGATTCGCGTCATCCACTGCTGGTGGGCCTTCGAGTCGGTCGATCAGGCGCGCGAGCTGCTCGGCACGGTCTTCGGCTCGATGGGCGTCGCTGCGGCTGAGAGAATGAAGCGGCTGCGCCTCGAGTACTCGGTCGCGATCTACCACCGCTCGGCGCCCGGCGGGATTGCGCGGGAGGGCGAGGCGGACGCCGATTCCGCCGATTCCGCGGCCGGGCTGGTACCCTCTGCGGCACGATGACACAGGACGGAGTCAGGTCCGGCGGCTCTCCGCGGGCCCCCAGACCGGGCGACCACCAGGAACCCGACACCGCGCCGCCCGTAGTCCAGCCGCCCCCCGCCGACTGGCTCGCCCCCGTCGCGCCCCCCGACGACTGGCTCGCGCCTGCCGCGCCCGCCGCGCCCGCGGCGTCCCTCGCGCCGGTCGCGCCTGCCGGCCCGCCGCCCGTTGCGCCCCCCATCGCCGATCAGCCCCTCGCCGACGAGGCGCTCGAGGACGACGCGTTCGCCGACGAGCCGCTCGAGGGCGACGAACCCGAAGAAGCCGAGCCGCCGCGGCTTCCGCTCTCCGAGCGCCTCAAGAGGACGCCGCCCGCGCTCGTGTTCCTCACCCTCGCGGCGATCGGATCGACCGGATTCCTCGCGTTCGAGCTGTCGACCCGGACCGCCCCGATCGCGGTCCTGAGTTCCGCCTCGGTCGTGGTGGGCATCTGCTACGTGGCGATCACCATCGTCTGCGCCATCGCCACCTACCGGGCGGGCTCCGACGGACGAACCCGACTGGCGTTCCTGCTGGCCTTCATCGGCGGCTCGGCGGCGATCGTCGCGGCCATGTCCTTCGCCGGGGCTCTGGTCCTGGTCCTTGCTCTGGGATTCTGACCTCGGGACTCCGCCCGCCCCGCGCTCGCGCCGGCCCGACCCGCGCCGCGCCGTTGCCCGCATGCGAGCGGTTTTCCCCAACACGCATGGGTGGAGTACTAAGGAACGCGGCCGCCTTCCTGGCTCGGCTCGCCGCGCTGATTTCGCCGATTCCGCCTCCGCAACCGGCGATTCCGGGTCTTGAGCTGGCAGGACGGGCGTTTTCGAGGCCGCCAGGCCATCGAACATGGTTGCCACCGACCTCGGGCCGCCGCTCCCTCCAACTTAGTACTACCTGCATGCGTACAAGGGAAAACCCGACCGCCAACCCCGCCCGCCCCGCGCTCGCGCCGCGCTCGTCCCATCCCCTGCTACACTCCCGTTCGCGCCGCGCCCCCATCGTCTAGAGGCCTAGGACACGACCCTTTCAAGGTTGAGATCAGGGGTTCGAATCCCCTTGGGGGCACCAGGCCGGTTGCGGCACCATCGACTTGTCACCGAGTCAGCGGGCTTCCGAAGCGACGAATGAGGCGCGGATTCGCTCGGCTTCGAACCGGCGGTCAACCGATGGTGACGACCGTTCGTGGAGCGGGGGGCGAAAACGGGATCAGTCGGCAGTATCTAATGCAGGGCGTGCTGCGTACTATGGGCCTGCGAGGAGTGCGAATGGCCCATACGAGTCAGACCGTCCCCAGCCTCGCGGCTGCAGGTTGCGTCGCGACGTTCGAGTGGCGCAACCTCCATCTCCACATCGTCACCCGGGAGCCACTCTCCCCCGACGAGGTCCGCACGATCAAACGGGTGTTGCCGAAGGTTGCGAGCGTCGGACAGTTCGCCGACGTTGCTGGCATGGTCCTCGGCCGTTCCGTCCGGATCAGGACCGAGCGCCCGTCGCCGGACATCAGGTTCGAGGTGGGGCGATAAGCGCTGGCCCGCCCGTTGCGCCTGCCGATGCCCGCCCCCTTGCCAGGGCCTACTTCAGCTCATGGATCGCGATAGCGGCCCGCAACCCGGATTCGATCGCTCCCTGGATCCAGGCGTGATAGAGCGAGGCGTGCTCGCCCGCAAAGTAGATCCTGCCCTCGGGCGCGATGATTTCGTCGTACAGCAGTGTCTGCTGGCCGGGGTCGAATAGGGCGAAAGCCCCACCCGCAAACTCGTCGTCGTGCCACATCTTCGAGGCGCCCGCTTCGAACGAGTCCCGGATGCGGGGATGGATCTGCTCGACATCCTCGAGAGCCTGGATGATGCGATTCTCCGGGGAGAGCGAGCCCCAGCGCTGAGCGTCCTCGGACCAGGTGTAGCTGGCTAGCAGGATGCCGCGTCCGGTCTCCTTCCCGTAGTCGGTGTAGTAGAGGTTGCGGATCGGCAGGTCCGTGACCGTCCCGCCGCCCACGATGCCCTCCTCGGTCTCCCAGAATCGGTCCCGGGTCTGGAAGAAGATCTTGGCCGAGGCGTCGTAGTGCAGCTGGCGGATGGCCCGCTGCTTGGCGCGCGAGAACGGCTTGAGCACCTCGACGTGGCGCAGGACCGGGAAGGGGGCCGTGATGATGGCGTAATCGGCCGCGGCCTGGAAGCGGCCGGCCGCCGTCTCGTAATGGATGATGGCCGAGTCCGGGGTCTGGTCCATGGCGATCATCCTGGCGCCGAAATGGATGTAGGGCTGCAGGGCGGGCAGGAAGGCCAGGGGCAAGTTCTCCATGCCGCCGACGATCTCCACCATGTTGGTGTAGTAGTGGCCGGCCTCCTCGCGAAGCAACTCCAGGAAAGATGAGTTCATCATGGCTTCCTGGTTCTCCATGAGCCCGAACATCTCGATGGCCCCCTCGGACCACTTCTTGAGCTCCAGGAACTCGCGCACCGAGTACTCGTCGTACTGGGTGGCGATCTTCTGCCAGGCTTCGTTGCCATCCCTCTCCAGCATCTCCACCAACGGACGGATCGCTTCGTCCCAGAGCTGGCCGGAGGTCTTGCCGCGCTCGTGCGGGGCCGTCTCGAAGCCCAGCGCGTCCGGGTCCTTCTGGACCTCGCTCAAGCGTCGCTTCACGCCGCCCATGAAGCAATACGCCTGGGGGTTGCCCATCACGAAATCCCGCACCGGCAGGCCGAACTTCTCCACGTAGGCCAGGGTCAGGTGGTGGGCCCGTGGAATCCTCATGGCCCCGGCTTCGCCGTACAAGCCCGGCGCGAAGGGCTCGCGCAGGGTCAGGAGGCGCCCGCCCAGGCGGTGCTGAGCCTCCAGCACCAGCGGTTCGTGGCCGGCCTGGAGCAGCTCGTACGCTGCCACCAGCCCGGCGACTCCGGCTCCGACGATGACGACTCTGCGGGGCTGGGCGGGACCGAACTGCTTGCGAATGCCCTTGTGGATCACGTCCAGATATTCGTCGACCTTTTCGGTAACCATTCAATCACCGCCAAGAGACTACGGACACGGAGACCGGCGCAAACCCCCTGGGACCAGCGCACGGACGAAGGGTAGACCGGTATCTGTCCAGGTCCTCGCGGTCGGGGTCGGCCGTCTGGTCTGTTGCATCCCGCGACTCGGGGGCACCAGCCCAACCCCGGTCAAGACTCATCTCGGGGCCGCAGCTATGCGGCAGCGTCGAACAACGGCTGGCGCCGGATCCATCCCGCAGCACCTTCATCGAGCGGACGGGCGCGAGATCTTGATAGTCCATGCGGCCACGGCGGCGGCAGGACAGTCAGCTTGCGTACAACTCGGCTGAGGAGAAGACTGTCGAACTGTCGGTTCCTCCGACGATCAGGACCTGGCTGTCGAGCACGAGGACCGCGGCCGCGCTCCTCCGGGCCGCGCTCATCGACGAGGTCGCCGTGAACGCGCCGGTACTCGGGTCATATAGCTCGGCCGAGGCCAGAGCCGTCAGCCCATTGGCCCCTCCAGCGATGAGGACCAGATTGTTGGGCAGGAGCGTGGCGGTGTGGCCGGTGCGGGCCGCGCTCATCGACCCGGTCGGGGTGAACTCGCCGGTCGCCGGGTCGTACAGCTCGGCCGAGGCGGCATTCGCGGGCTGGCTGGTCCCGCCCGCGATCAGGACGCGACCGTCCGCCAGCAGCGTGGCTGTGTGGCCAATGCGGGCCGCGCTCATCGACCCGGTCGGCGTGAACGCTCCGGTTGCCGGGTCGTAGAGCTCGGCCTCGACTGTGGCCCCGGACCCACCGTTCCCGCCAACGATGAGGACTTGACCATCCGCGAGCAGCGTTGCGGTGTGGCCATAACGGGCCGTCTTCAGAGCATTCGGTCCGGCCGGGCCGGGCGTCGACCCCGGGACAACCGTGATGGCGTTGGCCTGCGGGTCGTACAGGAACGCCGAGCCGAGGGTCCCAGCCCGACTCTTCCCACCAACGATCAGGACGCGACCGTCCGCCAGCAGCGTGGCGGTGTGGCCAGAGCGGGCCGTGTTCCCGGGAACACTCTTCGCGAACGTGCTGGTTTGCGGGTCGTACATCTCTGCTGACGCCGGGAAGTTGCCCTTCAGGTCGCCTCCGCCCACGATCAGGACCCGACCGTCCATGAGCAGCGTGGCGGTGTGGCCGGAGCGGGCCGTCTTCATCGAATTGGTCGCGAGGAACGTGCGGCTGTGCGGGTCGTACAGCTCCGCCGAGGCGAGCGCGGCCGGACCGGCGCCTCCCGTGATGAGCACACGACCACTGGGCAGCAGAGTCGCTCTCTCGCCGCTGCGGGCCGTGTGCATCGATGCGATTGGCGTGAAGGTGGGTGGGGCAGGCGTCGGCGTTAGGGTCGGCGTCGCCGTAGGGGTCGGTGTAGGTGTGGGGGTGGCTGACGCCGTGGCCGGTGGCGTCGCGGTCGGCGTAGGCGTTGCGGCCGCAGAGCCGCAGCCGACGGCAGCAAGAGCGATGAGCAGACCGGCGACGGCGAGCCCGGTCACATGGCGGAAACGGCGGCGGCTCGGTTGACAGGGGTCTCGAGTGACGCGCGCCCAGGACGTCCGGTCGTCCCCGGCCGAGCTGTGGGCACTCGTTTCAAACCGGCGATGGCATGTCATGTGTTGTCCTCCCCCTGCCCGTCTACGCAGGCGTGGCGGGAACCGAATCTGTAGACGGTATCTTTGGCCGCATCTGGCACGTCCGGCGCCGTCCCTGGGCGGCTCCCTATCAGATCATGGTGGCCGCCCCTCGGCCTCGCAGCAGGGGTCAGGACCGCATCCAGGCCGGCTCGATCAAGCGGTGCTCGGCGAGTGCCGCATACGTTATGCCGAGGGCTCGCTCCCACGCCTGACGATCGACGTGGACGGTGTATCGATGGCTCCCGGCGTGGAACGTAAGGACCGGGACGTCTCGAATTGCCTCGTCCACGTGCATCGGCAACCCGAAGACCGCGCCGACAGCCGGCGTTGCACCGACATCGCATCCGGGACACGACTCCGCGAGCTCAGCTTCGGTCATTAGCCGGACATGCGAGGCGCCCAGCACGCTGCGAGCCTTGAGGAGGTCGACGTGATCATCTGCGTCGAGCACCACGAGCGCGCGCCGACCGTCGTCGGTCACGACGCCGATCGCCTTGGCGAACGCCGCCGGGTTGACATGTTCCGCGCGAGCAGTCTCTCGCGCCGTGAACGTGGTCGGATGCTCATGGAGTTCGTAGTGGACGCCATTCTCTTCTAGCCAATCGAGCAGACCGCGGTGCGGTCCGTCAGGAACCGCCTGATCGCCGCTCATCGCGAACCTCCTAAACGCGTCGCGGGTGGGCTGCAGGCGACGTCAACGCCCGCGGCGGCAACGTTCAGAGTGACAGCCCGTTGACCAGGGTGCCAGAGCCATCGGTCCTTCGCGGGGCCTGTTGCCCCGGCGGACCGATCGCCCTCGCCAACACTATGGGTTCATGGTGGCGCCTCAGGTACGAGCTTGACGCCCACATCGATCACTCAGCCAGCCCAGGAACGCAACACCATGACAGAATGGTGGCGATGCGAGCCTTCATATTCGACCTCGACGGCACCCTGGTCGACACCGTTTACGCCCACGTGGTGGCCTGGCAGCAGGCGCTCGAAGAAGCCGGCATCGTCATCGACGGCTGGCGCATCCACCGCCGCATCGGTATGAGCGGCGGGCTCTTCACCCGTGCGCTCTCGCGAGAGATCGGCCGGCCGCT
>JBEKMM010000040.1:0-13787 GCA_050008515.1 Candidatus Limnocylindrales bacterium | reverse complement strand
GTGCCTTCCCAGGCGCGGCCCGCCGACATCGTCCGGGCAATCGAATACTACGACACGCAGATGAGCAACGTGCTGCTCGCTCAGGTGCTCGACCTCGGCAAGACCGCCACGGGATCGAGGGCCCTGGGCATGACGATGGGTGACATGCTCGAGGAGAGCTGCGAGAGCGAGGCCAACCAGATCGAGGACGTCTTCAACCAGAAGGACGGCCTGATCTACCAGTTCGTGAGCTACAACTACGGCGAGGACACCGACCTCATGCCGCGCTTGCAGTTCGGGCGCCTCGGCAAGGTCGACCCGCTGGTCTTCGGCCAGGGCCTCCACAACCTGACGCAGGCCGGAATCACGTTCGACGACCCGATCACCATCGAGGAGATCAGGCACCTTCTGCAACTACCCGAGCTTGACCCCGACGCCGTTGATTCTCAGGACGCCTACCTCGAGAAGATGAAGGCTAAGCAGGACGCGGCGCTGAACGCGACCAACAACCTACCGAGCGTGCCCCCGCCGCTGCCGCAGCCGGGGCCGGGGCAGACGGTGGCGCAGCAGACAGCCGCCGCGGTTCAGGGCGTGTCGCCCGAGACGAAGGCCGACATCTCCAAGCCCGCCTCGCCGATCGCGGCGCCGATGCTGCCGGGCCAGCGACCGCCGGTGATCGCCAAGGCGGCAGAGCTAGCCGAGACCAAGACCTGTATCGCCTGCGGCGCCAAGAACGACGCGGACGCCACGGTCTGTGAGAAGTGCGGCGAGAAGCTGGGTCGCAAGCTGGCTGAGTTCCGCCAGGCGCCGACCGCCAAGCTCGCGCGCCTCGAGTCGTTCTGCGACCTAGACGAAATCAGCGCCACCATGGCGGGCCAGAAGGACGCCATCAAGGCGGCCACTGCAACCACCCGCGAAGCTCAGGCGACGGAGCTTGCAAAGCGAGCGCGCGCCGCGGCGGATAAAGGACGCGTGGCGTCCTTCGTCGCCTCCCGGCCGCCGATGGTCGACGCGCTCACCAAGCAGATCGCCCAGACCCTGACGGCGCACTACAACGCCGGTCGAAAGCAGGTAGCCGACGAACTTGACCGCCAGCGCAAGGGCGAGGCCGTTCCCCAGGAGATCATCGAATCTCGTCAGGGCGGCGGCTCAGCGCAACTGGCCGACGTGCCTACGCCGACGTCGGCTGGCGCTGGCGGCATAGGCGATCGCATCGCCCAGGAAGCGGAGGTCGCCGCGCGCGCCATCTCTGCAGCCGCGCAGGCCGCCGCCGCCAGGACCGCGCTTCGTAGTGCCTCGGCTGCCGTCAATGATGAGCTGTTCGAGTCGGCCATCATGGTCGCCTCCGACTCCGCGGCGCTTCTGCAAGGCGCGACCGTGACCCGCCTGATGGGCGACGGCCGCACAGACCAAGCTGCGGCCGACGCCGCCGAGATTGCCAGCGCAACCTACAGCGCCGTCATGGATCGCAACACCTGCGACACCTGCGAGGGCCAGGACGGCGACGAGACGACCGACCTCGACGAGGCCGCCGACTGGACGCCAAACCCCGACTGCGAGGGCGGCGAGCAGTGTCGCTGCCTGGTCATCTACGAGATTGAGCAACCCGACATCGCCGAGACGCAAGGAGTTTGAGATGCCACTCATGCAGTGCACGCTAGAAGGCAAGAAGGGGTGGAAGTACGGCGACTCTGGTCATTGCTATACCTACTCCGATGACGCCAGCGAGAAGGTAGCCAAGAAGCAGGCAATCAAGCAGGCCATCGCAATTGGTGGCGGCAAGGTACCGCCCGAGGGCTTGACTGAGACGAACATCCAGGACCTCTACCGCCTGCACCTCGGCGAGCACATCGCCGCTGGCGACACCACGCCGATGATGGTCTTCCCGATCGGCACCTTCCACTCGGCGAAGTATCCCGACCTGGAGTTCACCGAGGATCTGGCCAACGAGCTGATCGCCAACTTCGAGGCCGGAATCCTTGGCCGCGAGCCGGTCGTCGACTCAAGCGGGCGCCACGATGTCTCGGCGCCGGCCGCCGGCTGGGTGAAGCGCGTCTACCTCGCCTCCTACGAGGAGGGCGACGTCACCGGCATGGCACTGTGGGCCGACGTGAAGTGGACCGCGCTCGGTGCTCAGCTTCTCTCCGACGATGAGTACAAATACGGCAGTGTCGAGATCGGCATGGTCGTGATGAATCAGTCTGGCGCCGAGGTCCCCAACGTGCTGCGCAGCCTCACGCTGTGCAACACCCCGGTGCTCTCCATCATGCCCGCCGTCAAGGACGCCAAGGCGGCGCAGACGATGGCCGTGGTGGCCACCCTGTCCGAGTACTCCCTCGAGGGCAACCCCGAGGATGATGACGACGACCAGAAGCCCAGCGACGCCACCCCCTGGGACGGATTGCTGGCCATGGTCAACGCGCTGCCGGCGCACGCCAAGCTGGCGCTCAAGGGCCAGAAGGGCAACACCGCGATCCACGCCGGCATCGCCAAGCTCTGTAAGGACGTCCAGGACTTCTGCGACGGCCTCAAGACATCAGAAAGCACCGACCCCGCTACTCGTGGCGCGGGTCGTTTGGAGCCCGATTCACCGGGAGTCAGGCCGGTGAAGGGCACGCACGACGCAAGCCACGAAGACGATGGGCCGATTGCCCCGAAAGGAGCTGATCACATGAACACCGACACACTGAAGAAGCTCAACCTGACCGAGGACGCGACCGACGAGGTCATCCTGGCCGAGGTAGTCAAGCTGATCGACCGCGCAGAGGCGGCCGAGGCGAAGACCGCCGAAGCCGAGAAGGCCACCCGCAGGGTCGAGTCCGAGGCGAAGCTCGCCGAGGCCATCAAGGACACGCACGTCCTGCCGGCCGAGAAGGACGCCCTCATGGCGCTGGCAGAGGCCAGTCCCGAGGCGTTCGAGGCCACGCTCGAGGCTCGCAAGACCGTCAAGCTGGTCGACGTGACCGAGCACGGCAACGCTGGACACGAGGGCAAGAAGGAAATGGCAGAGGGCGGCGTCACCGCCGATCCTCCGAAGGCCATGGCCGACGCCATCTCCACGTACATGTCCGTCAACCATCTCAAGGGTCTCAAGGGCCAGGACGAGGCTCGGGCCGCGCTGAAGATCAGCGATCCGCAGCTCTTCTCCGACTACGCCGCCTATCTCTCCGAGCAGCACATCGGCGGCATGAGTCCTACGGGCTCGGACGTCTGACGCTCGAAAGTAGGTGACCCACATGGCATCACAAGACCACGACCTTCGTCCAGCACACAGCCGTCAAGCTGGCTGCTGACGGTCACGTTGCCCTCTGCGGGGCATCTGACCGCATGATCGGCTTCGCCGCCCAGGACTGCGTCTCGGGCGACAACGTCGACGTGCTCCTCGTCGCCCCGGCCGTCCTGGCCCTGGTGGACGGAGCCACGCAAATCGACATCGGCAGCCCGCTCAAGGTCAACGCGAGCGGCTACCTCGTCACCGCCGGAGCGACGGACGCCTACGTGGCCGTCGCACTGCGTCAAGTCCTCTCGGGAACCGCCCTTATCGAGGTCGTGTTGCTGAGCAGCGACGTTGGCGCCCAAGGAGTCGTCGGTGCCACAGGTCCGACCGGTGCCGCATCGAGCGTCGCAGGGCCCTCGGGTCCAACCGGCGCGCAGGGCACCGGCGCCACAGGCGCCAAAGGTGCCACCGGAGCCTCTGGTGCCACAGGCGCCTCGGGCCCAACCGGCGCGGTCGGCGCAACCGGAGCATCCGGTACCACCGGCGCAACCGGCGCGGTCGGCGCAACCGGAGCATCCGGTACCACCGGCGCAACCGGCGCTGTCGGTCCGTCTGGCGGTCCCACCGGGGCCCAGGGCGCAACCGGCAAGACCGGCGCATCCGGTCCAACCGGAGGCACTGGCCCAACCGGCCCGCAGGGCAGCACAGGCCCCACGGGTTGATCTGAACTTCGACACCCCAGAAGGGGGTGAGAGTATGGCTTCCCAAGAACACACCAGCTTTGTCGCTCGCAAGAGCTTCATCGCTGACGCCGCGTTGTCGGCCAAGATGCCGGTTCAACTGGCAGCGGCCGGCCACGTCGCGGCGTATTCAAGCGGGTACTGCCTCGGCATCGTCGACAAGGGCTGCGCCTCAGGCGACATCTGCGACGTGATCCTTCTCGGCCCGGCCGTCAAGGTCCTCGCTTCCGCCACCGGCGCCACCGGCGTCATCAACGTCGGCGACCCGCTTGTCGCAGGATCGGCCGGCATGATCCCCATGCCGACAGCCGGTACTCGCAGTACTGGTCCCTGCAACGCCATCGCCCTCGAGGCCGTGTCATCCGGCACGGCGTACATCGAGGTCGTCCTCGCCAGAGTCGCCTGAAAGGAGCTGAGTCATGGCTATTGTAACCGTCACCAGTGACCTCGGCCTCTTTCACGTCAACGAGGCCCTGAGTCAGTATGCACAGGGATACGCACAGGACGCGGACAGCTTCATCGCGTCACAGGTCGCCCCTGTGATCAACGTCGACAACAAGTCCGACGTGTACTACGTGGGCAAGACCGAGCACTTGCAGCTCTCGGACACCGCGCGCGCGCCGGGTTCGCTGTTCCCGCAGATCGAGTGGGCAGTCAGTGATTCCGCCTACACCTGCAAGGGCTACGGTGTGGAAGTCTCGATGGGTTGGGAGCTGCCGAAGAACGCCGACGCGGCCCTCGACGTAGAGCAGGAGAACGTCACCCTCGCGGTCGACCGCCTCATGCTCAACAGCGAGTACCGCACCATGCAGCTCATGACCAACAACAGCAACTTCGCCCAGACGGGCGTTGCTGACTCGTGGACAGAGACCGACGTCGACCCGTACGTCGACATCGAGACCGCCAAGGCAGACGTCGTGGCGGCCTGCGGTCATCTGCCCAACACGATCTTCATGAACTACAACACGTCGCGTGTGCTGCGCAACAACACGCTCATCAAGGAGCGTGTGAAGTACACGGAGGCCGCGGGCATCGCCGGCGTCATCACGGACGCCGCTCTTTGCAGCGTCTTCGACGTCGACAAGTTCCTCGTGGCCAAGGCCGTCTACGACACCAGCGTGCCCGGTTCCGGTGCGGACCCGAGCATGGCGTTCGTGTGGCCTGATGGGTACGTCTTCGTGGCGTACATCGACAACCGCATCGGTCCGCTGCGCGCCAAGATCCTCGCTCCCGCAAGGACCTTTGTGTGGACCGCGATGGGTGGCCGTTTCGCCAGCCGCTCGTACGTCTTCGACCCCCGCATGAGCAACGTCGTGCAGTGCGTCGACTACGTGGACGAGAACCTGACGTGCGCTGGGGCCATGAAGGTCCTGACCGGCGCCACGGCAGCGGCTGACTGACCAAGAGACAACGGGGGCCGGGCGGCTTGCCCGGCCCCCTCGAAGGGGCCGACATGGCAGCGACAGACTACCCGTGCACGATAGGCGACATCGAGAACTACCTGCCGCCGGGGCAGAGCATCTCGGGCTCGACCACGCCCTCGACGACCGCCGTCGACGCCATGATCGTCAACGTCTCCGATGAGATCAACGGCGTGCTGCGCGCGCGCGGCTTCGACCTG
Source organism: Candidatus Limnocylindrales bacterium (assembly GCA_050008515.1). Taxonomy (GTDB): domain Bacteria; phylum Chloroflexota; class Limnocylindria; order Limnocylindrales; family CSP1-4; genus Fen-1039. The sequence continues at coordinate 8,230 of JBEKMM010000040.1, read as the reverse complement.
CCGATCGTCGACAACGACTACGCGCTGAGCTTCCTCAACACCGCCTGCATCTTCGGCACGATGGCGCGCTGGGCACGAACCAAGTTTCCCTCCGACACCGGACCGGGCGGTACCAAGGGCCTGGCCGCTGAGTACGAGGGCAAGTACCAAGCCTTCCTGAAGCTCATCGAGCTGCGGACTCTGGGCATGCCAGACGTTGCCCGTGACGACGCCATCTCGGGCTTCGAGTACTCCTCTAGGCCGTTCGCGCGGCGCAGGACGGTCTGGTAATGGCCACCGGCACGAAACCAACCGCGACTCTGCGCTTCGACTTCGATCCGCCGCTGAAGGAGTTTCACTTCGAGCTGAGCCGCTTTGGCCAGGGCTTGAGCGACTTCACTCCGCTGTGGCTGACGCTGGGCGGCCTGTTCCGCCAGGAGATGGCGGCTCAGTTCGCCACTGAGGGAGACGCCGGCGGCGAGCACTGGGCGCCATACGGCGGCGAGACGGCGCCGGCATACGAGCTTTGGAAGGCGAAGAACTATCCCGGCCGCACGATCGGCTGGCTGACCGGAGCGCTGATGGAGTCAATGACGGGCGGCCCCGGCTACAGCGAGGAGTTCACGCCGTTCACCGCCAAGTTCGGCCAGTCTGACGACGCCGTGGCCGCTGAGTACGGCCCGTACTTCAACGACGGCACCGACAAGATGCCGGCTCGGCCGATCCTCAACTTCACACCCGAGCAAGGGCTACTGTGGCAACGCGCGGCGGTCAACTTCGTGCGCGAGGAGTACCACCACAGCGGGCTCGGAAACCGCATGTACAACACGCCGCTGACCGAGGGCAACGCCAACCTGGCGTCCGGCGCCCCGATCCCGGTGGACTGATGGGCTACAACGTACAGCCCGGACCCCGCGTCGGAGTCGTCACCGTACTCCAGCAGGCGCTCGCCGTCATACAGGCGAACCTCGCCTCGGAAATAGAGAGCGTCAACTCGTGGTCGGCAGACCGCGGCAACATGACCGAGATCGTGATGCCAGCCGGCGAGTCGATCTTCACCTGGATGACCTACCCGAAGTACATCGACACCTACCCGGCCCTCATGCTGGTGCCAGCCCAGACACAGACCGTGCGCCACAGCATCGCCGGCCCCCACCAGGATGAGTACGAGCTTGGACGGTCGTGGGTGATAGACGTGCTCGAGCAAGGAGCTGACTGGGGCGACATCACTGCCCGCCTCGAGCTGTGGGAGATCGCCATCTTCGAGCTGTTCGCCGACACCGAATGCTTGCAGTGCGGCCACACCATCTTCGAGGGCGCCGACTGGAACCAGCCGCGCATGACCAACCGCTCAAGCGGCGACCTGCTCCAAGACCTGCCCATGGGATTCACCACCAACACCTACGAGTACACGAACCCGATCTCGCTGCCGACCGTGGCAGAGGAGACCTTCAGCATCACCGTCAAGGCAACGTCATGAGAGGAGCCACGATGCCACCGCAGGAACACTATCAGGTGGTCGGACTCGGCACATTCGCCACCTCCGCGGAGGCCGAGGCTGCCATAAAAGCCGCGCGCAAGGGTGCGCACGGTCCAAGCACACGTCCGCCCAAACCAGAGCCGCCGGCCGAGCCGGAGGCCCAGCCCGAAGAGGAGAGTGCACCATGATCGTCGGCGACACCGGTCCCAGCGGGGCGACTGGCCCGACCACGGCCGTCGGTCCCTACCTGCAAATGGCGCTCGAGCAGGCGCCGAACTACGAGGGCGGCACGAACCCCGTCTCGTCCAACGTCTTCTACCCGCCGGTCGAGGAAATCACCGACGACGAGAAGATGACGGTCCTCGAAGAGAAGAACGTCGTCCGTGGCTTCCTGGCGCCGATGCCCCACCTGGGAGCGGCGAAGTACGAACCCGACTTCAAGCTCACCAAGATCCACCCGCGGCCATCGCACCTGGGCTTCATGCTGGCCTGGATGCTGGGTTCGTGGACAAGCCAGGAAGGCGACGGCTCCACGGTGCTCGACCCTGACGGCAACGCCATCCCAGTCGGCGCCTACCAGCACATCTACACCTACAAGTTCGCCGTCGAGCCGCAGACCGCGCGGGCGCTCGCCTGCACGGGCAACCAGGAGCACCGCCTCGTCCAGGGCGCCGGCCTGTCCGACCTCGCCTTCGCCTTCGAGAACGGCGCGCTGGTCTGTGACGCCGCGGGGCTCGCGCTCGTCACCGAGCCGATCAGCATCGGGACCTCACCGCTGACCACCGAAGTCACTCCGGTGCTCGACACGCATCTGCCGTTCAGGCAGGGCAACATGGTGATCTCGTGGCTCGGATCGTCTGCGCTGACCCGCGCGTTCACCTTCAAGTTCAATAGCCCGATCGAGCAGATATGGTCGCCGGTTCACAGCTCGCTGTTCCCCACCGACCTCTGGTACAAGAACGGAGAGCTGCCATTCGTCTCTGGCGAGATCGACAAGGCGACCGTGGCCGACGCAGACTGGGCCGCGCTCGCCGCGGGCACCCAGTTCGCCGCGCAGATCGAGGTCTTCCACGGCCAGAACATCGGCGTGACCAGCTACCCCTCGAAGATGTGGGTCAAGATGCCCGGCTGCGAACTGACGAAGAACACCAAGCAGGCGATCAAGGCGGAGCGCCGTCGTGAAGTGAAGTACGAGTGGGAGAGCCGCTACGACGTCACGACCGACCGACTCGTCACCGTCACGCTCGTCAACGACACGCCCGCATACGCGACCTACTCCGCGTGATGAACGTCCGGCTGCCGAGCGGTGCCGTCGCGCCGCTCGAGCCGGCGGACCTCACCCGTCTACTGGCTTGTGGCGGAACGAAGCTCGAACTGGCCCACGCCGTGTGGGCTCACCCCGACATGGACGAGGTCCAGGCCCTGGCGTGCGGCGGCAGCGACCTGTACTACGTCGCGCGCTGGGCTCTCGAGCAGTTCATCGAAACCGACGAGGCCGCCGAGCTGGCGGCCGTCTGCGAGCGTCTGCACGATCAACCCTCACGGCGTCTGGGCGTCCAGGACAAGGTTCTCGCGTTCCTGCTCGACCAAGGATGCCTCGTGCGCCTAGCGGCCGTTACAGAGGCCCACGGGCCCAAGGATAGGGGATTCAATGATAGCCCGGGAGGCATCAATGACACCTGACCCAGAAGAGACCACCTACACTTCGGCCGAAGACTGGCCCGTCGACAGCGACGGCGGCGAGGATATGACTCTGCCCAGCGGCGCACACGTCCGCGTCGCGGCGCCGCCCGTCATGTGGCTCGCAGCGACGGGCAAGATCCCGGCCAACCTCATGGCGATCGGCAAGAAGCATCAGGCCGACAAGAAGGACTGGACGCCAGACGAGCAGCAAACCGCTATCGAGTGGCTCGTGGCCGAGTCTTTCGTCGAGCCGCAGGTGTCGGTCACGAAGAAGCCTGGCTGCCTCTCGCTCGACCGTATCTCCGACCGCGACAAGGAAGCCGTAGCCATGCGGCTACGGCTCCAAGACTACGCTGGTGCGATGAAGTGATGTTACTGCCCGACGCATGCCTCGTACGTGGCGCGGTCGGCTTGGGCGGCGGCCCCGTTCGCCCCAACAGTGGCGCCGTCGTCAGACGCGGCTTGGCCGTCGCCGCTGAGTACAGCCGCGCATCCCTTGTCGAGCGCGACAACTTCCTTGCTGACGTCCACGCCGTAGGCGGCCGCGAGCCTCAGTTGTTCGGACGGCTGCGCGGTCTGGCCAACCCCACTGGCCTGCGAGAGGCACGTGTTGGCGACTGCGGCTTCACTAGTGCAGCCGTTGACATCGCCGCCCGTGGCGTCGCTGGTGGCGGCGTCGATGGCGGCCTGGGCGTTGTCGAGATCGGCGACCATGGTCGCAACGGTCGGGTCGACCGTCACAGAAGCGGCGGCGGCCGGCGTTGCAGCCGGAGCGGGGGCCGTCGTGGTGCTCTTCATGTTCTGTGAGACCATCACGGCGCCGAAGGCGACCACGAGGGCAATGCATGTAACGATGAGAATGCTCACGACGCTGATGCGCTTGTTCATGGCTCCTCCAGTTGGTTCCCTTGTACCTTGCCCTATTCATCGTCAGAACGCCACAGGACTTTAGGAGATTGCGTTGTCTGGGAAGTTAACAGAGGCGACCCGCCCAATCCATCGGGTGCTTGGCCTGTTTGCGGTGATTGCACGACGGGCACGCGATGACCAGGTTCTCGGGGCCGTTGGACCCGCCGAGCACGAGCGGCATCACGTGGTCGACGTGCTTCTTGCGGGTCGAGACCCCAGCGCCACACCAGTAGCAGCGCCCGCGTTGGCGCTCGTACTGGGCGGTGATGTCCGCAGCGGTGTGGGTGCCGGGCGCAGCAAGGAGGCGGGCTCGGCGGTTGTGTTGAATGACACACATGCGGTCGGGGTGCAGTTTGGCGTACTCGCGGTGGCGGGCGGCCGCCTCTGCGCGGTGGGCGGCGTAGTACTCACGCCCTTTCTCGCGCATCTGCTCGCGGTGAGCCGCGCGGAAACGCGCCGCAGCCGCCAGGAACGCCTCGGGACGATCTCTGCGATAGGCGGCCTGCTTGGCAAGTTCTTCCTCGTGGTGCTTTGCGTAGTGATCCCGGCCGCGCGATCGCTTTTCCTCGCGGTGTGCGGTGTCATATGCGAGTCCCTTGATGCGCAACTCCTCGCGGTGGTTCGCACGATAAAGCGCGTGCCGCTCTTTCTCTTTCTCGCGATGCGTAGCGCGGTAGAGGGCGTAACTCTGCCGTCGGCATTCTCGGCAATCAGTCACAAACCCGTCACGCTTCCGCTTATCTGGAGCGAAGTGTTTAGAGTCCGCCGGGAACTCGCGCCCGCACTCGCTGCAAATCTTCGCATCCATGAGCGCAGTATAGCGCCGTCGCCAAGTAGAAGCAAGGTGTGCTATGTCTGATCTTGTCACTGCCTTGCAGCTCGTCATCAGTGGGAACAGTGCATCTGCGATAGCTGCGCTCGAAGAAGTCGAAGCCGCGACCGACAAACTCGGCTCGGCCAGCGACAAGCTCGCAGCCCAACAGGCCGCCGCCGCAACGGCCGGCCACAAAGGTCTGCTGCTCATGGCGGGCGGCGTGGGTCTGGTCGCGGCGGCGCTAGGCGCTGCGGTCGACATCGCCGGCAAGCAGGCCGCAGCCGTCATTCAAGTCGAAAAGCTCACCGGCATGAACGCCAAGTATGCCAGCGAGTTCGTCGCCCAGACACAAGCTATGGGAGTGTCCAGCGACCAGCTGGGCTCCATCATCGGGCGCTCACTCAAGAACGTGCAGAACGTGATCGATGGCACCACCAAGGCCACCAGCGCACAAGGTCAGGCGTTTGCCGATCTCAACATGAAAATGGCCAACCTGAAGGGCGACAGCGCTGGTCAAGTTCTGGACCTCATACGGGGCAAGATTGCCCAGATGAACGCGGGCATCGAGCGCACGTTCGTCATACAGACGATCTTTGGCCGCGGTGCTACTGCTAACCAGGGCTTGCTGCGCTACCTGACCGCCAGCAACTCGCAGCTCGACGAGATCAACGCCAAGGCAAAGGAGTTCGGCCTAATCTTCACGCAGGCGCAGCTCGATCAAGCCGCTAAGTTTGGCGCCATGCTACGCGCCGTTGGAATGGAGTTCAAGGGTCTCGCGGTGCAGATCGGCACTGAGCTGATCCCGCCTCTGACGACGATGCTTAAGGCGCTCGCCGGGGGGCTCGAACTGTTCCAGCACATCGCCAACATGTTTGGTCCACTCAAGGGCCTGTTCATGATCTTCGTCGCGGCGGCCCCGGGCGTGCTGCTGTTCTTCGTCGGCCTGATGAAAGTGGTGCAGGCGTACAAGATCCTCAACGAGACGATGACGGGGACCAACGCGCTGCAAGCCATCTTCAAGGGCCGTGTCGTAGCGTCCACCACTGCCACCGAAGGCGAGACTGTCGCCACCGAGACACAGACCGGAGCGCTCAAGGCGCAGATGGTCACCCTGGGCCTCTACGTGATCGCCATCGCGGCCGCCATCGTCGCGATCTACGCCATCGTCAAGGCGTGGCAAGCCGCTGAGCAGGCAGCGCAGCAGTACAAGGATTCGGTCGCCGGCTTCAATCAGACGGTCGCTCAGAACCAGCCCGAGGAGGCCAAGTTCGGCCAGCTCAAGGGCGGCCAGACGATGGCGCAGATCAACGCCTCGGCAAACGCCGCCAAGTACACGTCGCCGGGTGCCGCCGGATATGCGGGCGAGTTCTACAAGCGCTCGATGGAGTTCGCCGCACAACCACTCTCCATCCTCCACTGGTACGCCCAGGGCGGTTCATTCACCGTCAGCAAGCCGACCGTCATCGGCGTCGGCGAGAAGGGCAAGGAGCTTGTCACTGTCACGCCAGGTGGCGCCGGCACTGACGTCGGAGCGGCCGCGGGCGTCGCTGGCGCCGCCGGCGGCAAACCTACAGTGCAGATCGTCGTACAGAACGTCTTCGGCACCATCAACCGCCAGATCGCGCAGCAGTGGGCCGAACCCCTCGCGCAGGCGCTTGGCGAAAAGCTGTACACCACGACTCACGGGGCAGGTCACTGATGGCCTTCACGATAGGGAGTCTAGAGTTCGGCACACCCGGAAGCGGCTACATGGTCAACGGCCCGATCACCCGTAAGCTCGAGCCAAAGCTGATCGTCCGGCAAAATCCGTTCGCCTTAGTCGACAACCAGATCGCCAACGTGCAGAACGCCATCTCCGAGTGGTCCATCCCGATCCGTATCTATGGCGCCGGCGCGACCAAGGCGCTAGTGGTCGCCGACATGGCCGCCAAGATCGCCGCTCTCAACGCCGTCCTGACCGCCGACCCGAACCCGAACTTCATCGAGGACTCGCTGGACTACTCAGGATCGCCCGTCACCTACTACCAGATGGTGAAGTCCAACGCCATCCTGCCCGGCCGCCAGGACCTGACCGAGAAGCGCGGCGTCTATGAAGAGACGATCGTCGTGCGCACCTGGCCGTTCGGCAGTCTGGATGAGTCCGTGTCAATCACGCTGGACCCCGATACCGTCACCAAGGTAGCCCTGTTCCCGCTGTGCGGCTGGAGCGACCCCGACGACGACGGCGACCCCGTGGCGATAGCGCTCGAGGGCGACGCGCCCGCGCCGCTTACGATCACCATCGCGGGCTCGGCGCTCGCCAACGCCGTCTGCGCCGTCTGCCCGCCCGGCAGCAGCATCGGAGACTTCTACTTCTCAGACACCGTCGGGCCGTTCACTGAGCCCTGCGTGATGGAAGTCGTCACGGTTCCGCTCGCTGGCCGCTACCGTGCCCTAGCGTACCTCACGTCCGGCACGGCCGGCGCCACTTACGGCATCGGGACGGGCGACGCCACCACGCCGCAGACGACGGTCTTCTTGGCAAGCACCGGCGAGACTCCCGCGCTTACCGATCTCGGCGAGTTCTCCGCCACCGCCGGCCTGAACTTGTCGCTGTTCCTCGTCTCGGGACACGCCTGGTGCATGGGTCTCATCATCGTGCCGGTCGACGTATCGTGCGTGAGCGCGTGGAAGCTACCCACCGTCTCTGCGCTTGTATTTTCATACAACGCCAACACGCACCTGTCCTATGTCATCGGCAACGGCATCACCGCGCCGCTCGACATGGCCAACCTGCTCGTCGTCACCGACCCAGGGGGCAGCGAGTACACCGTCAGCATCACATACAACCCCCTGCTCTACGGCTGGGGACAATAGGAGGTTTCAATGCCTTTGGACCCAGCAATCCTCGCCGATCTTCTCGAGGCTGCCGCCAACGCAGCGTCCTATGACCCGGCGACGCCCATCTACCTCGCCGCCATGACTTCATCGCCGACCGACTCAACGCAGGGCACCGAGTGCACCGGCGACGGCTATGTGCGCTGCATGGTGACGCCGTCGAGTGCCTTCGCGCTCGTCTCGGGCGACTGGAAGAACAGCTCGGACATCGTGTTCGCCGCGGCCACCGACACGTGGCCCGACGACATCGTGGCGATCTCGGCCTACGACGACGTGACCGCCACAGACCACCGCCAGTGGTACTACGTCCTCGACACGCCCGTCGCGGTGGCCAGCGGAAACGCCCTGCGCATCCCGTCCGGCGACCTGATCATCTCGTTCTGACGACATGACCACGCCCGGCATCTGGCACGCGTTCCACTACGAGGGTGCGGACGGCAGCGACCCCGACCAGGTGCAGCCGGCGCGCGACTGGAACTCTGCCCACG
>JBEKMM010000004.1:0-158499 GCA_050008515.1 Candidatus Limnocylindrales bacterium | reverse complement strand
CACGCTGCCTGGTTGAGGGCAGGCACCCGACCGTCCGCTGCCGCGCGCGCAACTTCCGACACATGGGCCCAGGACGGATACGACTTCACATCCTGGCGGTTTGGATAGGCGACACCAACACCCGATCGTGCAGTCGCGGGAGGAAGCGATGGATCGGAAGCGCTCCCATCAGCCGCGGCCACCTGACCCCAGCTCGACGAAGGCACCGGAGGCTTCGCCAGCTGCCATTGCCGACGTCCGAGCCATACTCCTGAGTGCGCCGTAAGGGGCGGCCGGTGCCTGCCCGAGGGCGACGCGCCGCATGAGGAGCCGATATGCAGCCGATACCGTGGGACTGGGCGGCGCCGAAGAGGGCTTGGTTGGAACGGCCCGGCGGGCGCCTAGCCGTCCTCGACTTCGGGGGTGACGGGCCCGGGATGCTGCTGCTGCACGGGTTGACGGGCCGGGCGACGACATGGGCAGGCACGGCCCGTCGCCTGACCCGCGCGTTCCACGTCGTCGCAATCGACCAACGAGGTCACGGGGCGAGCGATCGGTTCGGGTCGTACAGCCGAGACGATTATGTCGAGGATGCGGCTGCTGCCATCCGCGAGCTAGGGCTCGCTCCGGCTGTCGTCCTGGGCCATTCGATGGGAGGCCTCAACGCGTGGGTTCTTGCGGCGCGCCATCCCCAGCTCGTTGCGGGCCTCGTGATCGAGGACATGCCCTCGCGGACCGCCGGCCGAGGCGAGCTCGAGGGGTTTCGTAAGCGATCAGGGCAATGGCCCGTCCCTTTCCTGACGCTGGCGGATGTGCGGGCGTATTTCGGGCGGGAGCGCGCCTGCCTGGGCGACCCGTACGTCGAGGTGTTCGCCGAGTCGGCCGATGGGTATCGACCCATCTTTGCTATCGAGGACATGCTTGCGTCAGTCGCGGACTGGGACGCCCGGGACTACGACTCGGAGCTGGGCGTCATTCGGTGCCCGGCTCTGGTCGTACACGGCGCCCTGAGCAGGAACTCCGGCACGGAGCTCCGGGCTATGGCCGATCGGATGCCTCACGGGCAATACGCCGAGGTGGCAGACGCCGGCCACGTGATCCACAGCGAGAACCTGGACGGGTGGTGGGCGGCCATCAAACCATTCCTGCAGCCGCTCACCCCGCGGCGAATAGAAGGGTCGGTTGCGTCCGGCGATCGCCCCTAAGGCGCTGGTGCCGTCAATCCTCGACGGTGACGCCGTCGATGTCTGGCCGGGATATGGCGGCTTTGAGATCCCTCGGCTCATGCCCCTCAAGCCCCTTGGGGCACTCTAGGCAACGGTCTGCAAAGAACGGTCGGGCCGGCGAATCAGCCGGGTACGTCGGGGTCCAGCGACAGGCCCATCTGTTCGGCGACGTGCCTGGTTTCGGCCGAGGCGCCAGACAGCGTGGCCGAGACCTGGTTGTGCTGCCAGAGCAGGCCGGCGAAGTAGAGACCGGGAACATCGGTGACGCCCCGCCGCTGGCGCGGGTAGCCGAACTCGTCGAAGATCGGCAGGTCGATCCAGCTGTAGTCGAGCCGGTAGCCGGTCGTCCAGAGCACGCTCGTGATGCCGGACCGGGCGAGGTCGAGTCCCTCGAGCACAGCCGGCTCGAAGTCCACTGCGACTCTATCGTCCGGCGGAGCGTCGATGCCGGCGGCCTCGATGTACCGGTCGAACAGTGACCTGAAGCGCTCGTCGAAGAAGGCGTCGGCCCGGCACAGGTTCGCCGGGAGATCAGGCGCCAGGCCGATCCGCTCGCCCTCGACCCGCTCGATCCGGCCCAGCAGCGTGATCCCACGCGCCGCGAACTCCCGCAGGTTGGTGTCGTGGCCGCCGCCATGGCCGGACCAGCTCGGGTTGCCCGCGAACTTCGCCTGCGGACTCGGCAGCATGTCAACCGTCGGCAGAGCCACGCCGAACCTATCACCGTTCTGGGCCAGCTCGGCGATCCACCAGAAGCTGTCACGACCCCGGTAACGCCGGGACATACGGCCGGCCGAACCGACCGAGAGGTAGACCCGCCGGCCCGCCTCGAACAGCTCCTCGGCCAGCTGCGCTCCGGACTGCCCGGAGCCGACGACCAGGACGGCGCCCGGGGGAAGATCCGTTGCTCTTCGGTAATCGTGGGAGTGGACCTGGGCCAGGCGCTTCGGCATCTCGGCCGATATCGGCGGAACCTTCGGCCGGTGGAAAGAGCCGGCCGCCACGACGACCCGCGCCGCGTCGAGCGGCCCGCCGCTGGTCTCGAGGTGGAACCCTCCGTCCGGGCGGGCGGACAGCCGCAGCACGCGCGAGTCGAGCCGGACCGGCGCGCCGATGACTTCGGCATAACGCGCCACTCTGGCGGCGATCTCGTGGCGAGGCATGAAGCCGTCCGGGTCGGGGCCGTCGTACGGGAAGCCCGGCAGCGACGCGCTCCAGTTGGGCGTGACCAGGCAGAACTCGTCCCAGCGATCCTGCCAGCCGCCGCCGAGGGTCCGCCTGGCGTCAAGCACCACGTGCTCGCGGCCGGCTCGTCCGAGATACCAGCTCACGCTGAGCCCGGCCTGGCCCGCCCCGACCACGGCCGTGTCGACCGTCGGTGGAACTCGCACGCTCGCCTCCTGCCGGCGCTGGCCGGGCGGTCGTGGTGGCCGCCCCTGCCTGGGAGGCGGCGATTATGGATGGGCCAAAAGCGCGCCGGCGAGATGTTTCGCGCCGCGGCGACCGTGTCTCTCAGGACGAGCCACTCAGGTGTATCTCGCTGGAGCTCCGCGGCTCGGCCCGGCGTCAGCGCCGGACGTATCATCCGGATGACGGTAGGGAGCCGAACCCGCGGGCCAGTCGCCAGCCGATCTCCAGTCGCGCCGCCTTCTTGCAGACCGGGAATGTAGCCTCCGCCCTGCGAGAAAGGGTCGCCGGTGGAGCCGTGACCTACTACGCACACTTCTTCAACACGGGGACCATGCAGGGTGTGTCGAAGGAGGACCTGAGCCAGGCGGGTGTCGTCCTCCACGAGGCAGCCAGGTACCAGGACGGCATTCTCTACGAGTTGACAGTCGGGCCCGCACCGTGATCGAGGCTCAACCTCGCCGTGTACCGCTGCCGGCGTCAGGTGTCGGCGGCCGCCACCTTCCGGCGGCTCTTCCTGCCGGCTGGATCGGCTGTGTCGGAGGCCCTACCTGCACAGGCTATCGCCGCCGCACATGGACCTCTATGTCGACGTGCTCTTGGTCCGGGTCCGGGCGATCCTTGTCCGACTCGACTTGGAACTGGAGCGGGAGGTACGGAGAGGGAATCGAGTGAATTCCCTGCTCGATTCCCTTGACGCTGTCGCTGGCCTTTACCACCGCTTCGACTTGCGACACGATCTGGCCCCGGGTTGGCGGCAGTATGTCATCGCCAACCAGCAGTCTCACGGTCGTGTAGCCCTCATATGGCCAGGGCCACTCGCGTGTCGGGTTTCTCATTGGGGCGCCTCTTCTCACGGTCGGTTGCCCGCCGAGTCTACGCCGCACCCGAGCCCAGCGAATCAGCGGGATCGGCCGGAGCAACACAGGCGGGTGCGCAAGGGCGTCACACAGGGTTCGATCTCCCAGCAAGGCGAGATCGACCTGGGGAAGGGGTGCCAGATGGGCAGGGCCCACTGGATCGGCCGCGAGTCGACGCTCTCTCGTCAACGCTCGAAGCGGTGTAGCAGCCCGATTCCCAACGCCATCGGCCGCGGGCTCCTCTGTGGCTTCCTTGCGCTCGTGATCGCCGGTTGCGGATCATCGACCCCAACTCCTGCGCCGACGGCAGCCGCGTCCGCGTCGCCTTCTGCCGCACCTACGCCGACGCCCTCGCCCAGCGGGGCGGCCACGCCCGCCGCGACTCCGACGCCGGCACCCACGCCCACCACGAAGCCAACGGTCGCACCATCCGCGAATGGTCGCTTCTCCCTCACGGGCTCAATGACGGTCGCTCGCACCCGCCACACCGCCACGTTGCTGCAGGACGGGCGCGTGCTGATCGCGGGCGGCAGCGGGAAGAGCTGGGGCAGCCCCAGTCTTGCCTCGGCGGAGCTGTTCGACCCATCCACAGGCAAGTTCACCTCCACGGGGTCGATGCACGTCGCCCGCGCAGGCCACACCGCCACCCTGCTCAAGGACGGCCGGGTCCTCATCACGGGAGGCCACTCGACCGCTCTGGGAAGCCCGTGGACCAATGCCGGAAGCACGGCGCCGGACATGGGCCTGCCGCTCGCGTCCGCGGAGCTGTACGACCCGGCCACTGGCAAGTTCACCCTCACCGGATCGATGACGGCAGCTCGCGATTCCCACAGCGCGACCCTGCTGGCGGACGGGCGCGTGTTGATCGCCGGCGGATACGACTGCAGTGAGATCAACTCCTGCAACGACCTCATGTCCGCGGAGCTGTACGACCCGGCCACCGGCACGTTCACCCCGACCGGATCCATCGAGGCGTGCGGTGGCCCTGCCACTATCCTCAACGACGGGCGCGTCCTGGTCGTGGACGGCTGCGAAGGCTCCGCCCAGTTGTACGACCCCGCCAAAGGGACATTCGGTAGGTGGCCGATCGATTGGTCGTACGACATGCCCGGCGCGACGTCAGATGCCGTGGGGTCGCTCAGCCTGCTCAAGGATGGGCGCGTGCTCCTGACGGGTGGCTACAAGCAGGTGCCCGAGTCCGCGCCCCGACTCCTCAATGCAGCCTATGTGTACGACCCCTCGACGGGCAGGTTCAGCCCGACCGGCTCGATGGCGAAAGCTCGCGCCAGACACTCCACAACCCTGCTGCCTGACGGCCGTGTCCTCGTCGCCGGAGGCGGCGACTTCCTGTGGTGCCGGGCCCACTCATGCCACAGCGCCGATTCGAGTTCGGCGGAGCTCTACAACCCGGCAACCGGTGAGTTCGGGCTCGCGCCACCGATGAACGTGGGCCGATTCAACCACACTGCGACTCTTCTACGAGACGGCCGCGTACTCATTGCCGGCGGCTACGGCGGAGCCAGCAGCGGTGCCTGCCTCGCCTCGGCCGAGCTCTATATCCCCTAGGGGCACGCGGGCACCCTATGCCAGGGGGCCCACCGCCGCTTCTACCGCTTCGAGAATCTCGCCCGACCTCACCAGCTCCTTCATTCGGTTGTGGTCCGAGTAGAGCGGCCGGTCTTCCTCGAGGTGCGCGACGTGCCGCCGCACGACCTCGCGCGCGACCGACACCCCCCGGCCGAAGGCGAAGTCGCGGAAGTCGAGCGCCTGGGCAGCGGCCATGAACTCGATCCCCAGCACGCCGTACGCGTTGTCCAGGATCTGGCCGTTCTTGATGGCCGTGTTCATGCCCATCGACACGAAATCCTCCTGGTCCGCCGCGGCCGGGATGGACTGGACGGAGGCCGGCGCCGACAGGATGCGCTGCTCGACGATGAGATGGTCCGCCGTGTACTGGCTGAGCATGAGGCCGGAGAACATGCCCGCGCCCTTCGTGAGGAACGCCGGCAGGCCGACGCTGAGGGCCGGGTTCGTCAGCCGGTTCAGGCGCCGCTCGGAGAGGACGGACACCATCGTCACCGCCGCGCCCACCATGTCCATCGGCAGCGACACTGGGCTCCCCTGGAAGTTGGCGCCGGTGAGTGTGAGCCGGGCGTCGGGCAGGAAGATCGGGTTGTCCCCCACGCCGTTCAGCTCGATCTCGACCTGCCGGCGCGCCCACTCCACCGCGTCGATCGCCGCCCCGATGACCTGCGGCGAGGAGCGCATCGAGTAGGCGTCCTGGACCTTCGTCTTGATCTTCCCGGTGGCGAGGTCGCTGCCCTCGATGCAGCGCATGATCGCCCGCGCAACCTGGACGGCGCCCGAGAACCCCCGGAGCTCGTGGAGACGCGTGTCGTAGGGCTTGAGGTTGGCGAGGAGCGCCTCGAGCGTCATGGCGCAGGCGATCTCGGCCTGCTTGAGCCAGCGTGTGATGTCGTAGAGCTGGATCGCGCTCATCGCCGTGAGGAGATTGGAGCCGTTGATCGTCGCCAGGCCGTCGCGCGCCTGCAGCCCCGGCACGGGGATCCCGGCGCGGTCCATCGCCTCCCGGCCCGACAGCCGCTCACCGAGATAGAACGCCTCGCCCTCGCCCAGGAGGAGGAGGGCGGCCTGTGCCATGGGGGCGAGGTCGCCGCTGGCGCCGACCGAACCCTTCTGGCAGACGACCGGGGTGACCCCGCGGTTCAGCATCTCCACGAGCGTCAGGGTGATCTCCGGCCGGCACCCCGAATGCCCCCGCGCGTGCACGTTGATCCGGCCCGCCAGCGCGCCACGCACCGCCTCGATCGGCGCCGGGTCCCCGATCCCAGCTGCGTGGTTGTAGATGAGATACCGCTGGAACTCGCGGACTTGCTCGTCGGACAGGACGATCTCGGAGAACTCGCCGATGCCCGTGTTCGTCCCGTACATGATCTCTCGGGCCGCGAGCTTCTCCTCGAGCATGCTCCGGCAGACGCGGATTCGATCGAGTGCCGCCGGGTCGAGCGCGACCTCATCGCCGTGACGGGCGATGAGGACGAGGCGGTCGATGGTGAGCGACGATCCGTCGAGGACGATGGGCATGGCCGATCACTCCTGTCGGTTCGAACCGCCATGGGGATCCTGGAGACTCCCGATCTTCGATCCAGGCGGCATCGGAGGCTGTTAGTTGAGGATGGTAGGCCTCCTCGCCGTACTCGGCCGGCAGCGCATCCCCGCAGGCTGCACGGGCCCGGCTCCGCTCGGGCGGCGCCCAGCGTCAGGCGGGCTGGCTGTCCTGGTGCTGGCCGGATTCGACGACGGTCGTCGGGGTGTTGTGCACAGCCGTGATGGCGGGGATCGTGCCGAGGCGGCCGGCCTGGTAGTCGGCGAATGCCTGAACGACCTCCTCGCGCGTGTTCATCACGAACGGCCCCATCCAGGCGACGGGCTCGCCGATCGGGCGGCCGCCCAGGATGAGGATGTCGAGGTTCGGGCTGCGGCTTTCCTGGACCTGTAGCGCGGCAACCGTGAGCGCGTTGCCGGGTCCGAAGACGGCGAGCTGGCCGGTCTGGATCGGCCGTGCCTCCGCGCCCACCGTGCCGTGGCCGGCCATCGCATACACGAGTGCGTTGTAGTCGGCTCGCCACGGTAGCGATAGGCGCGCGCCCGGGCTCAAGGTGGCGTGGACGAGCGTCATGGGCGTGTAGGTCGAACCCGGCCCTTTGTGCCCGGCCACTTCGCCGGCGATGATCCGGACGAGCGCGCCGCCGTCGGGCGAGGACGCGACCGCCACTTCCTGCGCCCGCAGATCCTGGTAGCGCGGAGGCGCCCACTTCTGGGCCGCCGGCAGGTTCACCCAGAGCTGGAACCCGTGGAAGAGCCCGCCGCTGACCACGAGCCATTCCGGAGGCTTCTCGATGTGCAGGATGCCGGCGCCCGCCGTCATCCACTGCGTGTCGCCGTTGGTGATGACGCCCCCGCCGCCGTTCGAGTCGTGGTGCTCGAACGTCCCGTCGATCATGTAGGTCACCGTCTCGAAGCCCCGGTGCGGGTGCCAGGGCGTGCCCTTCGGCTCGCCGGGCGCGTACTCGACCTCGCCCATCTGGTCGAGATGGACGAACGGGTCGAGGTCGCCCAGGTCGACGCCGGCGAATGCCCGCCGGACGGGGAAGCCCTCCCCCTCGAGCCCATGCGGGGCGGTCGTGACGCTGCGCACGGGACGCATCCGGGCGACGGTTGGGTCGGGCTCCGGGATGCGGGGCAGGACGGTGATGTCGGGGACGGTGAGGGCGGGCATTGATCGATCCTCGTCGGGTGGCAGCCGGGCGCTTCGTGGCACTCGACCAGCGGATCATGGCGTTTCACCGCCGCGGCGTCATGCTGCCAGGCCGCCGAGCACCGCCTGGTGGTTCGGGCGCATGCTCCAGCCGGGCCCCGCGCTCGGCCGCCAAGCCAGCGCCCGACCTGATTTGACCGTTCGCGCGCCGGCGCCACAAACCGGAGCCAAAGGCGCCACGACCGAAGACGTGAGCGGCGACGGCTCGCTGGTCGTCGGCGAGGCTCGCCTCTACCACCTGGTCCATCTCGATTCCCCGACCGCCGCCATAGTGACGATCGCCTTCGACGCTCCCGGTGCACGCGCCTACGCCTTCACCTTCGGAGGGTGACGGCGGTCGAGGTCGGTTGACGCCGGCCGACCGCGGGCCGTTTTCGGGTCGCGCCCGCCGGTTGCGACCATTAGACTTGCAGCGTCGTAGCGAGTCGGTGAGGGAGGGTTGGTTACGGTGGTGGTGGGTGTGGGCGAGCGCTCGGCCACCCTTCTGGAGCGGCGGTGAGCATCTACGACGAGCCGGTGCCGTTCGTGAGGCCGGGTGCTCGGCGGACGGGGAGAATCCTGGACGCCGTCCTGGCGGCCGCGGTCGCGGTCGTCGTCGTGGTCGTGTCCGTGGTCGTCGTCAAGGCCGGCGCCGAGGCCATTCTCGGCCAGTGCACTCCCTCCTGGCTGTCCGGCACAGACCCCCAGGTGTGTCTGAACGCCCGAATAAGCCGGCGGACGCTGATCGTGTCGGGCAGCACGAGCCTGACAGACGGAGCCATCGTGCAGGTCTGGGCGGAGGATTTCGGCACCGGATACGACGAGCACTGGACGACCGACACGGCCGATTGCACGGTCACGGACGGGTCATTCGGCCGAAGCTTCGATCTGTCCGACTGGGGGGCCGGCACGGTGACTGTCGCCGCCATTTTCGAGATAGGCTCCAAGCAGCCGGCCGAGGTCATCGACCGCTACGGGACGAACGGAGAACGGCTGAGCGGGCCCGAGGTGCAGCTCGACCTCAACGACGGCGACCCGCCGCCCCGGGTCGTCCAGGTCTCGATCGACGTCGACCTCTCGGCGGGATAGCCCGGCGCGGTCTGGAGGCGTCCCCGCGACATCGAGCGCGGGCATAGGCCGCGACTGGCACAAAAGGTCCATTGCGGTATGCCTCCGGCGGCCGGAACATGACACGACCGTGGCGTCCTGCCGCGTCGTATGAGGCTGTGACCGTGAACCCACCACTCGCGGCCAGCATCGGACGCGCCAGCGGCGCTCGAACTCCAGAGCCGGAGGCTTGAGATGACCTCGATGCGGTGGATGCGGGCGTTCGTGGCGCTGGGTGCCGCCGTCGCCCTGGCGATCCCCGGCGCCGCGGCCGCGTCGGTGCCGGTCGCGCAGGCATCGGCGAGCGCCCCGGCCGCCCCCACCGCTTCGGCCGCCCCTGTGGCGGACCCCGCCGCCGTCACCCTGACCGGCACGCTGCGCATGGCCGTCGCCGACGACTTCGCGAAGGGCCGCTCGCAGACCCTGTACTCGATCGACACCCTCTCCGGTTCCACTCCGATCACCGTGTCGGGCAAGAGCGTGGACAAGCTCGACGGCGCACTCGTTCGAGTGTCCGGCCGGATGCAGGCCGACGGCAGCGTCGCCGTCGCCGCCAGCTCGTTCGTCGTCGAGAAGACTGCCGCCAACAACCCGGACGCGGCCGCCCTGGGCATCAAGCCCCAGGCATCCGGCACGGCCTCTCCCGCCACGCCTCAGACTCGCAGGATCGCCGTCATCATCGCGGACTACTCGGACCTGGCCGGTTATCCCGCCACCACGACCCAGGCCCAGGGCACTTTCACCGACTCGACGGCGTCGGTCCATTCCTACTTCGATGCCACCTCGCGCGGCCGCCTGAGCACCACGACCGACATCTACGGACCGTGGCACCTGGGTATCAGTCAGTGCCCGGGCGGCAACTCGAGCTGGTCGCTCTCCGGCTCGAGAACTGCGGCGCTGAACGCAGCCGCGGCTCACAGCGTCAGCCTTTCCTCCTATGACCACGTCGTGCTGTGGACGAGGCAGCCGTGCAAGCAGGGCTGGGCCGGCGTCGCCTACGTGCCCGGCAACTTCGTCCAGATGGTCGTCGACTGGGCGACGTACGGCGACGCGATTTCGACGATGGTGGCCTCGCACGAGCTGGGCCACAACCTCGGCCTTGCGCACTCGAACGGGCTGGCCTGCTTCGACGGCTCGAGCAACCAGGTCGAGCTGGTCGGCAGCTGCCAGGACGCGGAGTACTGGGATCAGTACTCGACGATGGGGTCGGCGGGGGCGCCCGATCACGCCCTGCTCGACGCCGATCGCCTGGCGTCTCTCGGCTGGCTGAGCACGGGAGAATCCCAGACCGCGACCGCTGCGGGCGCGTACTCGCTCGTGCCCGTGTACTCGACCACGCCCGGAGTTCGCCTGCTGCGCATCGCCAGACCGACCACCGTCCTCCCCGGCGAGCAGTCGGGCGCCTGGACGCTGGAACTCCGGTCAACCTTGACCGGGACCGCCTGGGACCAGTTCATCGGCTCGCCCTTCGCGCCCGTCACGACCGGCGTGACCGTTCGCTACTCGGAAGACGGAAACGGCGGCACCTCGTTCGGCCCGAGCTATCTGATCGACACCGTCGCCGATGGCAGCAAGGCGGCCGGCGTCGACTTCTGGGACGCGCCCCTCCAGGCCGGGCAAACGTTCGCCGACACGGTCGGCGGCTTCACAATCACGGTCGACTCCGTGACCGTTGGATCCGGCGCCACGGTCACGATCGGCGACACCATGGCGCCCACGGCTCCGCTTTCGCTGGAGGCCACGGCGATTCCGATGCCGACCGGCGGAGCCCAGCTCGACTGGCAGGCCGCGACGGACAACCTGGGCCTGGCCCACTACCGCATCTACCGCGACGGCTCGCAGATCGACGAGGTATCGGGCAGCACCCTCACCTACACCGATCCGAAGGGCTGCTTCCTGGGGACTCGCGCCTACGCCGTCGCCGCGGTTGACACGGCCGGCAATGTCGGCCCAAAGGCGAACGCCAGCGCCGTGCTCGTCGGGCTGCCGTGCGCCCCGACCGCCGTGACAGCCACGGCCGGCAACGCCGCCGCGCTGGTCAGCTGGACCGCTCCGGGGGGTGGCGCGACGATCACCGGCTACACGGTGACGTCGGATCATGGCAACCGCCAGTGCACCACAACCGGCGCCACGAGCTGCATCGTGGAGGGCTTGACCAACGGCGACACGTACCGGTTCACCGTCACGGCCACCAATTCGGCGGGCACCGGGCCCGCCTCCGACCCCTCGAACGCGGTGACGCCTCTGACCGTTCCGGGTCGGCCAACCGCCGTGTTGGGCACGCCTGACAACACCACCGTCGCGGTGACCTGGACCGCCCCAGCCGATCACGGCTCGAGCCCGATCACCAGCTACACCGTCACGGCGTCGCCGGGCGGCAAGACGTGCAGCAACGGCGTCACCATCGGCTGCACCGTGACCGGCCTGACCAACGGCGTGGCATACACGTTCAAAGTCACCGCGACCAATTCTCTGGGTCCTGGGCTGCCGTCCGACCCGTCACCTGCGGCCACGCCGCGGACCAAACCGGACGCCCCGGTGAACGTCAAAGCCCTCGCCTCCAACGGCTACGCCCTGGTCTCGTGGAGCGCTCCGCCATTCGACGGCGGCAGCCCCGTGACTCGGTACGACGTGATCCCCTCGCCCGGCGGCGTGCCGTGCCACACCACGGGGGCGCGCTCCTGCACCGTCACGGGGCTGACGAACCGGTCCTGGTACACCTTCACGGTGACGGCCACCAACGTTGCGGGGACGAGCGACCCCTCCGCTGCCTCGCCCGCCGCGATGCCGCTCGCCGGGGCCACGTACGTGACCGTCACTCCGAACCGGCTGGTGGACTCCCGCGTGCCCCTGGGGCTCAAGGCGTCGTTGAGCAACAAGGTCCCGGTCTGGTTCCAGGCCACGGGCCGCTCCGCCGATCCGGCGAAGAACATACCGACGGGTGCCGTGGCAGTCACGGGCAACCTGACCGCCGTGAACGAGGATGCCGCCGGGTTCTTCGCGCTGACCCCGGACGACCCCGGCGGAGTGCCCGATACTTCGACGCTCAACTTCCCCAAGGGCGACGTCAGGGCCAACGCCGTGACCGTTCCGCTGAGGGCGGGCGGAAAGCTGTGGATCACATATGTCAGCGTCTCCGGCAGGAAGGCGGATGTCGTCTTCGACGTCACGGGCTACTTCGTCGGCAACACGAGCGGTGCCACGTACAAGCCGCTCACGCCGAATCGGGTGCTGGACTCGCGTCGCCCCACTTGGCTCGGCATGTCGAAGTCGCTGACCGCCGGCACCTCGGCGAGCTTCCACGTGACCGGTCAATCGGCTGACGTGGCGCTCAACGTCCCGGCGGAAGCGGTCGCGGTCGTAGGCAACCTCACCGCCGTGAACGAGAGCTCCGGCGGTCTCTTCGCTCTGACCCCGGTCAGGCCGGTCGGCCAGCCGCCGACATCGACCATCAACTTCCCCAAGGGCGACGTCAGAGCCAACGGCGTGACCGTTCCCCTCGGCACCGGCGGCGTCCTGTGGGTCTACTTCGCGGGCTCAGCGGGCGCGCACGCGGACGTGCTCTTCGACGTCACCGGCTACTTCGTCCCGGACACGACCGGCGCAACCTACGTAGCCCTGACTCCGAACCGGCTGGTCGACTCGCGCAAGGGCACGCGTCTGGGACTGTCGGCGTCACTGCTCTGCCTGGTGCAGAAGGAGTTCGCGGTGACGGGCCAATCGACCGACCCGGCGCTCAACGTTCCGGCGGGCGCGGTCGGCGTAACGGGCAACCTGACGGCGGTGGGCGAGGGCGCAGCCGGGTTCTTCGCCCTGACGCCCGAAGATCCGGGTGGAGTGCCCGACACCTCGACCCTCAACTTCCCCAAAGGCGACACCCGAGCAAACGCGGTCACGGTTCCGATCGGTACCGACGGCGGCCTGTGGGTCACGTTCGTGGCCATGACCGTGGCTCGTGCCGACGTGGTATTCGACGTCTCGGGCTACTTCACGATGAATTGAGCCACGGGGCCGGCTCCTAGGGCTTGCGCCGTCTCCCCTTGGGCGCGCCGTGGGCCCCGGGCTCCGCCGCGGACTCCTCCTGGCGCAGCTCCACCTCTTCGGCGCGCTGTCGCTGCACGTCGAGCACCTGCTTGAACTGCTTCGCCAGACCGGTGCGCATGCCGGCCCGCGCCCGCGCCTCCGCATCGCGGTCGCGCCTCTTCTCCCGGGCCGCCTCGGCAGGCGAAAGCTCGTCCTCTTCCATTGAACCCGGATCCACCGGATCGCCGCTTGCATCTCGCTCCGTTGGCTCCTGCGCTTCTCGCTCACGCACCTCCAGGTGCGCTCGCTCCGATGCTCGTCGCCGCCTTGGCCTGCGCTCGTCGGCCCGGCGATCTGCGGCGCGTGACCGGTGGATCCGGGTTCGTCTCGCTCCACGTGCCGGACCATCTTCAACCGACCTGCTACGATCCGGAACAGATGGAACTCTACGGCGTCCGCATCCCCACGATCGTCACCGAAAACGTCGCCGCCCGGTGTGCCGGCTGCGGCAAGATCGTCGAAGGAATGCCCTGGCGCATCAGCATCCTGGATGTCGTGGCGCCCGAGGCGCCCGTATCCTGGGCGGAGACCGCCAGCCTGAACCCCGGCCCGTTCGAGTTCCACAGCGAGCCGAGCCACGTGCTGACCTGGATGTCGGGGCGCGGGCTGCTCTTCTGCCGTCGCTCCCAGGTTCGCGAGATCATGAGACCGGTCTGGCTGCCCGTCGAGCCGCGCCGGTTGGGGTTGTGCGACGGCCTTCATCGCGACGACCACGAGTTCGTGGACCCGGCCGCCCTGGCGGCCGATCGAAGCTGAGGGCAGATGCGAGTACGCAAGGCGGTCTTTCCCGCTGCGGGCTGGGGAACGCGCTTCCTCCCGGCCACCAAGGCGCAGCCCAAGGAGATGCTCCCGCTCGTTGACAAGCCGGTCATCCAGTACGCCGTCGAGGAGGCGGTCGCGGCCGGCATCGAGCAGGTCATCATCGTCACCAGCAGCCAGAAGCGCGCGATCGAAGACCATTTCGACCTGAACCTGGAGCTCGAGCAACTCTTGGAGTCGCGCGGCGACATCGAGATGCTGCGACAGATACGAGCGATCTCGGACCTGGCCCAGATCTCGTACGTTCGCCAGAAGGAGCAGCTCGGCCTGGGCCACGCGGTGCTCGTCACCAAGGAGCTCGTCGGCCACGAGCCGTTTGCGGTGATCCTCTCGGATGATGTGGTGGTGGGCGAGCGGCCCTGCATCGGGCAGCTGATCCACGCCTATCAGCAGACCCACGGGTCGGTGGTGGCCGTCACCGAAGTGCCGCACGAGGAGACCTGCCGCTACGGCATCATCGACGGCCATCTCGCCGACGGCGGTATGGACCCCCGCCTCTACAAGGTCTCGGGCCTCGTCGAGAAGCCCGACCCGGCTGACGCACCATCCAATCTCGCGATCGTCGGCCGTTACATCCTGACGCCCAAGATCTTCGACAAGCTGGAGCAAACGCCTCGCGGCGCCGGCGGAGAGATCCAGCTGACTGACGCAATCGAAGCCTTGATGCAAGAGCAGGATGTCTACGGGTACGCGTTCGAGGGCAAGCGCTACGACGCCGGCACCACAATGGGCTGGCTGAAGGCGTCAGTCGAGCTGGCAATGCAGCGTCAGGACATCGGCGGCGAGTTCAGGCGATACTTGCAGGGGCTCGACCTGAGCTAACCCGCCCCAACGGACCGGCTCAGCGCCGGCCGATGGCATCGATCAAGCTCCGGCGCAGGTGGCGCCGGCATTCTGAGGAACTCTTGTGGCCGAGATCGGACAGGTGATCGCAGGGCGCTACCGGCTCATGGAGCTGCGTGGCGAAGATGCAATCTCGACTGTCTTCCGGGCCATCGATTCCCAGAGTGGCGGCGTCGTCGCCGTTAGGGTGCTGAGCCCCGAACTCGGCACCGACGCGGACTTCGTAGCCGACTTCCGCCTTGCGATGCGAGCCGCGGCCGGTCTGGACCACCCCAACATCGTCGCCATCCACGACTTCGGGGCGGATGCCTCCGACGTCTACATTGCCACCGAGTTCATCGACGGCCAGGAGCTGGGCTCGCTCCTGGCGCGCAACGGCGCCGTTCCGCCGCGCCGCGCCGCCAGCGTCACGAGCGTGGTGGCGACGGCGCTGGCTGCGGCTCACGAGCGCGGCATCGTCCACGGCGGCCTGACGTCCGGCAGCGTCATCGTCACCCGTGACGGCCAGATCAAGGTGGCGGATCTCGGTCTCGTCCGCGCCCTGGCCGAGTCGTTGCTGCGACCGGCGCTCTCCGTCCAGGAGGCGTGGTACCAGAGCCCCGAGCAGGCGAGAGGTCGGCGTGCCACCGACGCGTCGGACACATACGCCCTGGGCGTTCTGCTCTTCGAGCTGCTGACCGGCCGTGGCCCGTGGGACGGCAAGACGGCAGATGCGGTGGCGAAGGCTCGTCTGGCGGACCCCAACCCATCCCCGTCCGACTTCCAGGGCGGCGTTCCCGACGAGTTCGAGGCGATCGTCCGCAAGGCGATGGCGGCCGAGCCCCCGAGGCGATACGACTCGGCCGGGGCGCTTGCGGACGCGCTGGAGGCCCTGATCGCGCGGCTCGATGCCCAGCTTGCGGCGGCTCCCGTCGTGGACGAGGCGGAGGCGGAGACCGAGCCGGGGGCTCATCTGGCGCCCGAGCCCGAGCCCGAGCCGGAGCGATACGCCAGGCCGGTGACGCCCCCCGCTCCCGTCGTGCGCGTCGTGGCACCACCGCCGGTGCCGCCCGTGGTCCCGCCCGTTGTTCCGCCGGTCCCGCCTACGGCGCCGCTGGTCCGACGCCCCAACCCGACCGCCCGCGTCACCTACTCTACCGACGCCTACGCGACCCGGCCCCCGGTGCAGGATGACTACGCCGCCGGGTCCGGCGACCAGAGCGGCTACTCGCCCGACGGCATCGCCCATCGGGTCACCCGCCGGATCAATCCGGTCGAGACGGAGTCCGAGCTGCCCGATGAAGACACGGAGCCGGTCAGCACCTGGGCCTGGGTGGCGGGCTTCCTGGCTCTCTTCCTGGTGACGCTCCTCGGTCTGACGATCTACCTGATGATCAGCCGGAACTCGCCGTCCGGCTCGACGGTGTACTCCCCGAGTCTGGTGGGCCTCACCTTCAGCGATGCCCAGCAGACCGCCCAATCCTATGGACTGCAGATCTCAATTTCCGACACCAAGCCCAACGACGGCACCCACGACGACAAGACGATCCTGTCCCAGGTCCCGCCGGCCGGAAACGCCATGAACAAGGGCGACACGATCTACGTCACGGTCGTCACCGGAACGGCGCAGGTCGTCGTCCCGGATATCCGGAATCTGATCGAAAGCGAGGCCACCAAAGCCCTCACGTCGGCGGGCCTGCAACCGGGCGATCGCACTGAGGCCTACGACCCCACAGTTCCCGAGGGTCAGATCATCAGCAGCAACCCCAAGAGGGGTCTGACCGTCCTGAAGGACTCGACCGTCGACTACGTCGTCTCGTTGGGGCCCGAGCCGACGCCCACGCCCACCCCGACGCCCACACCCACCCCGACGCCCACACCCACCCCGACGCCCACGCCCACACCAACCCCGACCCCGACACCAACCCCCACCCCGAGCCCGACCGCGTAACCCGGATCAGGTTGTCGTCAGGCGCGTGGTGGCGGACACCTGGTCGCCGTCGCTCGTCGTGACGAGCGCGGTGGCCGCGCCGATTCCCGGCGTCGCCCCCGAGACGGTCACCTTCCAGGTCGCGGTCCCCGTCTGATCCGTCGTCAGCTCGGGCGAGACGATCGGCCCGAGCCCCTGCACGGTGACCGTGAAGACGACCTTCGCCCCGGCCAGCGGGCCGCCGTTCGCGGAGGTGGCGTGGGTCGTCAGCTTGAGCGTCGTGGGACCGCTGGCCTTGAACGTGGCCGGCGCAACGGCAAGGTGCGCCGCCAGCTTGCCGTACGACCGCTTGACCGTCAGCTGGTCCGTGGTCACGTTGCCGGCCCGATCTGTGGCGGTCACCTGGATCGAGTTCGAGCCCGCGACCAGGCCCACCGTGATCGCGAACCGACCGTCCTGGCCGACGACCTTGCTGCTGAGCCCGCCGCCGGGCGCCTGCCTGTTGCGGACCGTGACCGTCGAGTCCGGGTCGCTCTTGCCCGAAACGACGACCGAGCTGCCCGACTGGGAGCTGCCGTCCACCGGCGAGGTGACCGACATCACCGGCGGCGCGGTGTCCAGGATGTAGACGACCTCCGGCGACGGTTGGCCCTCGGTGCTCGGAGTAACCAGCGCCGCCGCGAAGGTATTCGAGCCCTCGACGAGCGTGAGGGCAGCCGTGGTGAAGTGAGTCGTTGCGCCAACCTCGATCTCGGCGACCTGGCTGCGGGTCCCGTTCGAGGCGATGGCGTAGACCCGGACCTTGTAGCCGCTCTTGCCGATGGCCGCGCCCGGGACGCTGCCCGACAGCGACACCGTCGCGTGGTTCGTGTAGCCGCCGTTGTCGGGCGCGTCGAGGACCGGAGTGTCGAGGGCCACGCCCGAGGGCGCCATGGTGGCCGGCGGCATGGACGAGACCTGCGAGATCGCGCTGTCGAACGCGTGCGCGAGCTGGCCCACGACGTTCACCAGGATGTTGCCGCCCACGATCAGCATCGCGACGCCGAGGACGAGGAACACGGCAATTGCGCCGATGCCGAGTGGGGCCGGGACCCCCTTGTTCGTCCGGATCGGCCGGTACCGGCGGATCAGCTCCGGTGGCGGCGCAGAGGCCCGGATCTGGTGCGTCCGAAATCGCTCGCCCGAGGGGGGCAGTGGTCGAACGTGGGCCGCTCGCCGTTCTCGCATCGGCATGGCTCCATTGTCGCATCACTCGGGTGTCGTCCGGCGCGGCGGTTCCTCGCTTCTATTCGGGCCATCCCGACCGACACCCCCCTGGTACGACCATTCCGTCCTCCGTGTGACGGGCGTGCGCGTTGCGGGTGGATGGATGTACTCTGCTGCAGAGAGCGGACGTGCAGGAATGTCCGCTACGGTACGAGGCTCACTGGTGGAGGTTCGCAACCCCAAGCCCGATCGGCCCCGCGCCTCTGACGCCGGACCCTCCGGACGCCAGGCTTCGGCCGTGCGAGGCGGCGTCGTGCCGGTCCTGAGCGGCTCGGCTACGAGGGCTCCCGATCGCACCGGCCCGTACCCCGCCAACCCGTTCCCGGTTTCGGGCCGGATCGCCCTGCGTCCGATGCCGCGGACGCCGCCGATAATCACTCACGCGGATGGCGGACAGTCGAGCCGTTACGCATCGATGCCCGGCGTCCGAACCGGCTTCGGGCTGCCGAACCTGCGCCGCAACGTCTGCCCCCATTTCTACATGACGGGCAGCCGCGGCGCGATCCCGATCCAGGCCCCGCATCTGCTCAAGGCCCTGATCCGCCAGGAGCAGAACGTCTCGCGCTGCCAGCTGCGCGGCGGGGTCCACCTCGAGCAGGGCTACGTCAACGACGTCTGCCTGACGCCGAGGTTCAACCAGTGCGTCTTCTACGAAGACGAGCTGACGAAGGATTGACGCCGACCGGGATCGGGCGCTCGGGCAACTCGGCGCGGGCCCATGCCATGCAGCCGGCGCGGGCCAACCAGGGGCATCGCGGCGCCGATCTTAGCTATCCTGACGCCCTTGCCGCGCTCGAGTCGCGCGGCCGATTCGGAATCCACCTGGGGCTTTCGCGGACGCGAGCCCTGCTTGTGGCCCTCGGCCATCCGGAGCGGTCCTTCCGCGGCGCGCTGATCGCGGGCACGAACGGGAAGGGCAGCGTCCTGGCGCTTGTCAGCGCGGCGCTGCAGGCCGCCGGATGCCGGACGGGCGAGACGCCCAAACCGCACCTGGTCACGTATCGCGAGCGGCTCCAGATCGACGGCGTGCCGGTGGATCCGGAGACGTTCGCCCGGATCGCGAGCGAGGTGCTGGCGCTGGCCGACGAGGTTGCCCGGCGCCACGGCGAGCCGACGGAGTTCGAGCTGCTGACGGCGATCACGTTCCGCTGGTTTGCCGAGGCCGGGATCGATCTGGCGGTCGTCGAGGTCGGCCTCGGCGGGCGGCTCGACGCCACTCACGCCTGGGACGGAGGCGTGGCGGTGGTCACGAACGTCGCGCTCGACCACACGGACCGGCTCGGTCACACGGTCGAGGCGATCGCGCGCGAGAAGGCGGCGATCATCATGCGCGGCGATCTGGCGGTGACCGGAGCTTGGGGTGGGGCGCTCGATGTGATCGAGCGCCGAAGCCGGCGAGTGGCGGCTCCACTGACCGTGACGCCGCCGGCGCCGCTGCGCGGCCTGGACCGCGACGGGATCGAGGTCGAGCTCGGGCGGCTGGGACGGGTCCGCGTGGCCCTTCGAGGGCGCCACCAGGCGGCCAACGTGGCGGTCGCCGACGCCACCCTGGACGCGCTCGAGGCGGCGGGGATCGCCACTGTGGGCGACCAGGCGAGGCGGGCCGGCTACGCGGCAGTCCGCTGGCCGGGGCGGCTGGAACTGATCGACGTCGCGGGGCGCGAAGTGCTGCTCGACGGCGCCCACAACCCGGCCGGGGCCGCGACCCTCGCCGAAGCGCTCGACGACCTCGCCCCGTTCCTGGCGCCCGGCCGCCCGACACTCGTGCTGGCGATCATGGCCGACAAGGACGTGGACGGAGTGGTGGGTGCGCTGGCGGGAGCGGCGCTGCTGCGGGAGGCGCGAATCATCTGCACGGCCCCGGCGGGCGGCCGGGCGATGCCGCCCGAGCAGCTTGCCGCGCACTGGGCGGCCGTGGCGGCTCAACGGGGAGGGCCCGCTCAACGGGGAGTGGAGACGCCGGGCGCGGCCACGCGGCCCGAGGCCATCGCCGATCCTCGCGCCGCGCTGGAAGCTGCCCTGGGGAGTGGCTCCGCAACCGGCCCCGTGATCGTGGCCGGCTCCCTCTACCTTGTCGGCGCCGCGCGCGCCATACTCGTCGCGGACCCGCTGCTCGTGCCCGACCCGCCGCTGCCGCCAGTGGAGACCGCGTCCCGATGAGCTCCCAGATGAGCGGCGCGATGACCGCCCCCGCGCCGCTGCCCCCGACCCGAATCGGGCCGCGCGTCTTCGAGTGGGGCAGCCGCACCTACGTCATGGGGATCGTCAACGTCACGCCCGATTCCTTTTCCGGCGACGGGTTGCTGGCCACTGTCGCCGGCCGCGGCGGCGCCGCCGTCGAAGCCGCGGTCATCCAGGCCCGGCGCATGGTCGAGGAGGGCGCCGACATCCTCGACGTCGGCGGCGAGTCCACGCGCCCGGGCCACGAGCCGGTCTCCGCGGCCGAGGAAGTCGGTCGCGTCCTGCCGGTCATCGCCGCGATCCACGCCGAGCTGCCGAAGGTCCCGATCAGCGTCGACACCACCAAGGCCGGGGTCGCTGCCGCCGCCCTGGACGCGGGGGCGGTGCTCCTCAACGACGTCTGGGGCGTGGGCCGCGACGACGCTATGGCCCGCCTCGCCGGAGAGCGGCAGGTGCCGCTCGTCATCATGCACAACCGCGAGGTCGCCCACTACGTCGACTTCGTGGCCGAGTTCTTCGCCGACCTGCGAGCCGCCCTGGATCGGGCGCAGTCAGTCGGCGTCCCGCGCGGAAACCTGATCGTCGACCCGGGCTTCGGCTTCGGCAAGACGCCCGAGCACAATCTCGAGCTCATGCGCCACCTTCGCGAGCTGCGCGAGCTGGGCTTCCCCGTCCTTTTGGGCACCTCGCGCAAGTCGACCCTGGGCCGCGTCCTGGGTGGAGTTCCGCCCGAGGAGCGCCTCGAGGCGACCCTGGCTACGACCGCTCTCGGGATCGCCGCCGGAGTCGACATCGTCCGTGTCCACGACGTCCTGCCCAACGTTCGGGCCGCCCGAATGAGCGACGCCATAGTCCGAGGAGTCGTCATATGACCGACCGGATCGTGCTCTCGAACATGGTCTTCCAGGGCCGCCACGGCGTCGACGCGGCGGAGCGCGCGGAGGCTCAGCCGTTCGAGGTCGACGTGGAGATGCACCTCGACACCCGGCCGGCGGGCCTTGCCGACGACCTGTCCCAGACCGTCGACTACCGCGACGTCTTCGAGATCTGCCGTTCCATCGTGGAGGGCCCGAGCCGCCAGCTCATCGAAACCCTGGCCGAGTCGATCGCGGAGGCCGTGCTCGCGCGTTCGGCTGCCGCGGGCACAACCGAGGTCGTGGTGCGCATCCGCAAGCCGGAAGCCCCGCTGCCCGGCCAGCTCGACCACGCCTCCGTCGAGATCACCCGCCGCCGCGAGCGATAGCGACGCCGGGATCGCCGCCAACCGGCGGTCGGCTCAGGCAGCTGCCGTCGGGCGCGTGCCGAGGGTGACGCGGACGGTCAGGTACTGGCCGCCGCGGAACAGCTCGATGCTTATGGTCCGGCCGGGGGCGAACTGCACGAGCGTGTCCTCGAGCGGATGGGTCGCGTCGATCTGCTGCCCCTCCATCGCGGTGATGATGTCGCCGGTCTTGATGCCTGCCTGGGCTGCCGGCCCGTCCGCCACAACGGCTTCGACCGAGTTGCCGTCAGCGTCCTCCTTGTGGACCCACGCGCCGTGGTCCAGGGACAGGTTGTCCTTCGCGGCGAGCCCTGCGTTGAGGGCGATGTAGCTGATGCCGATGAACGGCCGCGAGAGCTTCGTTCCGGCCAGGGCCTGCTGCATGATCGGCTTGGCGATGTCGATCGGGATGGCGAAGCCGATCCCCTGAGCCGTGTCGGCCAGAGTCGTCGTGACGCCGACCACCCGCCCGGAGCCGTCCACGAGTGGGCCGCCGCTGTTGCCGGCGTTGATCGCGGCGTCGGTCTGGATCAGGCCGTGAAGGTTCGTTCCGCCCGAGAGGCCCGTGTCGCTGGTGACGGTGACGTCGCGGCCCAGCGCCGACACGATGCCGGTCGTGACGCTGTCGGGGTAGTCGACGCCGAGCGGGCTGCCGATCGCGATCGCCAGCTGGCCCACCTGCAGACCGGACGAGGTCCCGATCGGGGCGGGCGAGAGGCCGCGCGCACCGTCGATCTTTACGATCGCGAGATCCGTCAGCGTGTCCACTCCGTAGAGGGTGCCCTGGAAGTCGCGGCCGTCCTTGAGGCGAACGTCGATGCCGGTTGCGCTGGCCACGACGTGCTTGTTGGTGAGGACCCAGCCGGAGGCGTCGTAGACGATGCCCGAGCCGGTGATCTCACCGGTCGCCTGCCGGGCGACGATGGTGACGACCGAGGGCCCGACATTCGCCACGGCCTGGATGATGGCGCTCGACTCGGACTGGACGGAGACGTGAATCCCGCCTCCTGGGGTCGCGGTCGCGACCGGGGCGTCCAGGATTCCCGTTTCCCGGAGCGCCAGGAAGGTCCCGCCACCGCCCAGGACCGCGCCAACCAGGGAAGTTGCCAGGAGGGCCCCGATCAAGCCCCGGCTTGGGGCGACGCGTTGCTCCGCCTGGGGCGCGACGGCCGCTGCCGGCTCGAACCACCGCTCGGGAGTCGACCCGTCGGGCTGGAGACCGGCCTGCCAGTGGGGACGCTGCTCGGGCACCGGCTCGTAGTGGTTGGCTTCCGTCATCTGGGGCTTCGAAATCCTGGCAACGGTGGGTGGCCGGGGGAATGCTACGGAACGGCGGAGAATCGCGCCCAACGGCAGACGCCGCGGGCAGCCCACGGGACGATCGTCAGCATGCGCCGCCGCGATTCACGTTCCAGCCTGGGGACGGTGAAGAATCCGCCACCTATTCGCCGCGTGCGGATGACTTCGGCGCGGCGGCCCTGGGGGCCGCGGAAGTGGTTGCCGCGGCCGATTCGGCTCCTGCCCCGCCTTTGACGGCGCCCTTCGACGCGCCTTTGGCCACTCCCTCGGGGATCGCCGCCGCGGCACGTTCCGCCGGCATGCGCGGGTCCGCCGGGAGAGTGACCGTGAACGTGGACCCCGACCCAACCCGGCTCTCGACGCCGATCCGGCCACCGTGCATCTCCACGATCGAGCGCACGATCGCCAATCCGAGTCCGCTGCCGCTGCTGCGCGCCTCGCTGGAGCGCGATCCGCGGTAGAAGCGGTCGAAGATGTGGGGCAGCTCCGCCGCGTCGATGCCGACGCCGGTGTCGATGACCTGGATCCGGGCGCCGCCGCCGCGATGCGGGGAGAGCTTGAGGGTGACGGACCCGCCGCGCGGAGTGAACTTGAGGGCGTTGCCGACGAGGTTGCTCACGACCTGGCCGATGCGCGGCGGATCGTGACGGACGATGAGCGTCCCGTCGGGCAGCTCTGTGGTGAGGCTGACGCCGCGCCGGCGGGCGGCGGCTTCGGCCTGCTCCGTCGCCGAGAGGACGGTCGCGCGCAGGTCGTCGGGCCGCAGGTCGAGGCGCACCAGACCGGAGTCGAGCTTGGACAGCTCGAGCAGGTTCTGGGCCAGCCAGTCGAGTCGCTCGAGCTGCTGAGCGCTCGATTCGAGAAATTCGGTCCGGGCGGCCGGGTCCTCGCCGGCCTTCTCGCGGAGAAGCTCGTTGAAGGTTCGGAGGGCCGCCAGCGGGGTGCGCAGCTCGTGAGAGACATCGGCCAGGAACTCGCGACTGCGGTCGCGGTCGCGGACGATGACGTCCATCGTCTCCTGGACCTGGGCCGCCATGGCGTTGAACTGGCGCGACAGCTCGGTGATCTCGGTGGCGCCGGTTCGGGCTCTGTCGGCCGGCACGCGCCGGTCGAGGTCGCCGTCGGCGAGCGCTCGAGCCGCCTCGGTGAGCCGCCGCAACGGCGCCGTGAATCGCCGGGCCAGGAGGGAGGAGACGACGACCGCGAGGACCAGCGCGCCGATCGCGGACAGGGTCAGAAACCCAACCACCGCCGCGATCGTGCTCTCGCGAGTCGAGTACGGCGCCGAGAGGCTGACCTCCAGGTACCAGGTCGGCCTCACGCCGGTGGTGTCGGCGAACCTGAAGACCTCGGTGTAGCTGATCGCATCGCGCGTCTGCCCGCGCCCGGGCTTGCTCGTCAGCTGGGCGGTGAAGGTGGATGGCTCGCTTGCGGGAATGAAGAAGGTGCCCGTGGAAGTCTCGGATCCGAACCCGAAACGCACTCGCAGATCGGCCAGGGCCACCGTGTTGGCGTAATCGGGGAGCGTGCTCTCGAAGACCGATCGGACGTCGTCGTTGAGCACTCCAGCGGCCGACACGACGGTCTGATCCTGGGGGTCCCGGGCGGCGATGTCTTCCGCCTGGACACGCAGCACCGCCGCGACCGCCTTTGCGCGGGCCTCGAGAGTGGCCTGGTCCTGCTGGCGCAGGTCGCGGTCCAGGACGAAGACCGTCACGCCCGACACGATCCCGACGGCCAGGGCGAAGACCGCGACGAACGCGAGCGACAGGCGACCCTGGAAGGTGCGGGGCAGCGGCACATGGATGCGAATCGATCGCCTGCCCCTGGGGGTGACGCCGGCGGTGCCGTCGTCAGTTATGCCGTTGCCCGACGATTCGGGCGCCGGCGACTCCACGGTCGGCCCGATCGGTCTCTCCGGGCTCATGACGTTGGCCTCAGCGCTCAGCGAAGGCGTACCCCGCGCCCCGCACCGTTAGCACGAACTTGGGGCTGGATGGGTCGTCCTCGAGCTTCTCGCGCAGGTGGCTGATGTGGACGTTGATCGTCTTCTCGTCCTGGTCCAGCGCTTCATAGTCGCGGATCAGCTCGAGCAGCTCGCGTCGCGAGTAGACCCGCCCGGGGCGGCTGGCGAGGTGGCGCAGGATCTCGAACTCGGTGGCCGTCAGGCCGATGCGCCGTTCGCCGCGCTGGACGCGCCGCCGCTCCAGGTCGATCAGCAGATCGCCGTGGCGCAGCATCCGTCCCCCGCCCGCATCGGACAGGTCGCCGTAGGCCCGGCGCAGTAGTGCCTTGATGCGGCTCATCAGCTCGCGCAGGCCGAAGGGCTTGGTGACGTAGTCGTCCGCGCCGAGCTCCAGGCCGATGACCTTGTCCATCTCCTCGTCGCGCGCCGTGAGGATCAGCACCGGCGCCTTGCTCCCGCCCATCCTCATCCGGCGCAGGACCTCGAAGCCGTCGATGCCGGGCAGGCGGACGTCCAGGACGACCAGATCGGGCGCCTCGCGCATGGCGACCTCGAGCCCCTCTTCGCCCGAACGCGCCACCGCGACTTGATAGCCCTCCTGCTGGAGCGCGTACTGGATCCCGCGAGCGACGGCGTATTCGTCCTCGACGATCAGGATGGTGGCAGCCACGGGCCGGAATCTACACCCCGCGCCAGGTGCGGATCGCCGCGGGGGCGACCGCCGGGCTCACTTGGGCAGCACCGGCGCGACGATCACGAACTTGCGCCACCACTCGCGCCGGCCGACCTGGCCGTCGATCGAATCCTTGAAGACGGAGTCGGTCTGCATGAATGGGAAGAAGCGGATCAGGGGCGGCCCGGACTTCCATACCTGGTACGTGACGTAGTCGTCGGCGACGTGTCGTTCGCGGAGTGGATCGGTGAGGTACACGCCGTTGACCGTGAAGTCCAGCGAGCCGGTCCGCGGATCCGCACCGGTGACCGAGTAGCCGGTCGCAATCGCGGCGTGGCTGCCGAACTCCGACAGGATTCCGACGGGTTCGTTTGTCAGCGCGATCTCTCGAACCGTGGCTTTGGCCGCCTGGTCGAACGTCCTGTACGAGAGGTCCCTGTAGACGCCGGCGGTGATGCTGCCCCAGCCGTAGTAGTTGAGGGCGTTGCGCCAGCCATGCGCGTCCGAGCCGGGCGTGGCCAGGGACATGGTCATGTGCGACCGCTCATAGCGCAGGATCGCCGTCTGGCTCTTGCCCGAGAGAGTCGGGCTCCACCTGAAGCTCGGCTGGGCTGCCTGGACCGCAGTCTTCGCGGACAGAGGCTGGGTCGAGGTGTAGTAGATGGTGTTGAGCATGGACATCGTCATCGCGGCCGTGCAGGCGGTCAGGTCCGGGTTCTGATAGCGGATCGCCCGGCGGTCGTACAGGTTGTAGTTGTACGTGGAGCGCGCTGGGGCGGCGGCCTGTCCGACGAGGATGGCCATGACGGCTGCCAGGCTGACGAGAACGTTGGTCATGCCCCGGATGCTCTCCCACGGTTGACCGCGACACGGTACCGGCTGTGGTGGCGGGCCGGCTCGGCGTCGAGCACTGCACAGTTTCCCACGCCCGGGGCCAGTTTGGCTTGGGGACGGGCGAAACAGCCAGTGTTGCGGGCCCTGGCGGCCGTCGGCTCTGCCAGATCGGGGATCCGTCGACGCCTCGCGCGCGGGTGAATCGATCCGGGCGCCCGCGCGTGGTAGGCTCCGCAGTCGAAGTCGCGCTCCGCCGCGACACAAACAGACCAAACCCTCGCGACCGGTTCGTTCGGCCGCGTGTCGATCGAACCGCGCAGGAGGATCCAGCCAGTGAGCGCCACCCCGACAGTCCTGACCGCCACCAGCCGGGCCGAAACCGGCAAGGCGGTCGCGCACCTGCGCAAGGCCGGCAAGATCCCCGCCGTGGTCTTCGGCCACGGTCTGGAGTCGATCCCCGTCACGCTCGACGCGCACGAGTTCGATCACCTGCGCCGGACCATCCATTCGAACTCGATCGTCTCGCTCGTGATCGACGGCAAGGACGAGAGGCGCGTCCTGGTCCACGGCATCCAGATCGACCCGCGCCATCGCCAGCTGCTCCACGTCGATCTCTTCGCCCTCAAGTCGGGCGAGGAAGTCACCGTCGAGATCCCGGTGCACACGGTCGGCGAGTCGCACGCCGTCGCCCGCCTGGGCGGCATGCTCCTGCACAACCTGAGTCACGTCCGCGTGCGGGCGCTGCCCGAGAAGCTGCCGGAATCATTCGAGGTCCCGATCGACTCGCTCACGGAGATCGACGACGCCCTCCACGTGCGCGATCTCACTCTGCCCGCCGGCGTGACGTTGCTGGCGGACCTCGACGAGATCGTGGTCAAGGTGGTCGCGCCGCACGTCGTCGAGGAGCCTGTTGTCGCACCGGCCGAAGAGCCGGCTGCCGAGGCTGCTCCGGCGGATGCCGAGGCGAAGCCTTCGACCGAGAGCTAGACCCGGAGAACCGATTGGTCGCCCGGGTCGCTCGGGCGACCGCCGGCCGGCTCACCGTCGGCCATCTGACCGATCGGTCAGGGCCGTGG
Organism: Candidatus Limnocylindrales bacterium; assembly: GCA_050008515.1. Lineage (GTDB taxonomy): Bacteria > Chloroflexota > Limnocylindria > Limnocylindrales > CSP1-4 > Fen-1039. The sequence continues at coordinate 131,392 of JBEKMM010000004.1, read as the reverse complement.
CAGGCGGAGTGCTGCGCTCGGTGCGGGCACCTCGTACGATGAAGCGGTGCCCAGCCTGAGCTCCCCGCGGAGGGACGCGATCCGCAGCCTGCCCGTCCTCGGGGCCTTCGTCGTGGGGGCGATCGCCTATGCGCCCCTGTACTGCTTCCCGCTGCTGGCACCCGAGTTCGAGACCACCTTCCATGTCTCGCGCGAGCTCGGCCAGATGCCCTGGACGATGTTCCTGGTGGTCTCGGCCCTGGCCTCACCGCTCCTTGGCCGCGCCTTCGATGTCTTCGGGGACCGGCTCTTGCTCACGGTCGGAGTCCTGTTGATCGCCCTCGGCTGGGTGGTTGCGTCCGTGGCTTCGGACGTTGCCCTCCTCGTCGCCGCGTATGGCGTCTTCCTGGCCCTGGGGCTGCAGCTGACCTTCGTCGGGACCACGACCGCAGTCGCCCGCCGCTATGCCGGCGTGGCGGGGCTCGCGCTCGGTGTGGCGTACGCGGGTCCGGGGATCGGCGTGGCCGTCATCCTGCCGCTGGCGGCCGGCGCCATTCCGGAGTTGGGCTGGCGCTCGATGGCCCTCGTGTTCGCGGCGATGTCGCTCCTCGCCGTTCCGTTCGTGTGGCTCATGACGACCGGGGCGGCGGTGATCTTCCCGGCGCGGGGCTCGCGCCACGGACCGAGCGGGACGGCGGCAGGCGCGGCGCCGAAGAGCGCGGCGGCGCCACGGGGCGGCGAAACGGGCAGGGGATTGCATGAGACCTCGGCGCCCGGCGCGATCGCCGCGTCCCAGGAGCCACTCCCGCCCGGCAGTCGCTCGCGGCCCGACGTCCTTCGGCGCACGCTGCGGACCCGCCGCTTCCTGATCCTGCTCGTCGGAGCGGTCGGCATCGGTTGCATCGATGAGGGCATCTACCAGATGTCGCCGCGCCATGTCGTGGCGCAGGGCATGACTGCGGACTACGCGGCCATCTTGCTGGCCGTGTCTTGTTATGCGTATGTGGTCGGCCAGGTCCTGGGAGGTGGACTGTCCGATCGATTCGGGCGGCGCTACATCGGCCTCATCTGCGCCGCGATGATCGCCGGCGGGGCGACGGCTATCTTCGCTTCAACGGGCGCGACGCCGGCCCTGGCCGCGGCCGGATACACGCTCTACGGCTTCGGCATCGGGGCGACGATCGCGATCCGGTCGGCCGCGTTCTCCGACGTCTTCGGGGGCCACAACTTCGGAGCGATCTTCGGAATCATCGCCGTGGCCTACCCGACCGGCGGGATCATCGTCATGAACGTCGGCAGCATCTCCTACGACCGCCTGGGCAACTACTGGCTGGTCTACGGCGTGGTCATGGCCTCGCTCCTGGCCTGGTCCGTGGCGCTGGTCATCGCCGGTCCGCGCCGCCACGGCCTGGGCGCGCGGCTGCGGAGCGCCCGGGCCCGCCTGCCCGTCTAGCGGCCGAGCGAGCCGCCGCGGCGCTGCCTCGCACCCATGACTTCATGTTCATGCACCCGATGACTGCTATCCAGGTGCGGGCCCTCTTCTGGCGTTGCGATCCGGCGACCGGGCGCCCAACCGAGCGTGGCCGAGACGTCTCGGGCGGGGCAAGAGCCCCCTCCGACCCGCTCCAGATGTGCCGAACGTCGATACGAGTCACCCCACGCATAAACGCAAGGTGGCGGAGCCGCAAGCGCCGTTAGCAGTCACCGGACGCATGCACCTAACGTGGCGTGGCGCCGTCCGCGCGGCGCCGTCCGCGCGGGCCCTACGCCACTTCCCGCCGGATCGTGCCCGCCGCCAGGACCACGAAGAAGGCCGCGATTCCGACGAGCACGCCCAGGTCCAGGAGCACCTGTCCCGAGGTCAGGTCGGCGCCCGCGATCATCACCTGGCGCAGGCCGTCGATGGCGTATGTGACCGGCAAGATTCGGGCGACGGGCTGGAGCAGGTCGGGCAGCTGCTCGATCGGCCAGAAGAACCCGCCGAGCAGGCCCTGCGGCACGATCACGATCGGGATGAACTGGAGTATCTGCAACTCCGTCCGCGCGAAGGTCGAGAGGAAGATGCCGAGCGAGACCGCGCCGAGCCCCAGGACCAGCACGAGCAGGTAGGCGATCAACGGATTGCCGATCGTTCGTACGCCCAGGCCCATCGCGAATGCCGGGACCGGCCCGAGCGCCGGGATGTCCAGGCGGCCCAGGACGAAGGCCATCACGATGGCGACCTGAAGTGTTGCGAAGAAGCCGAAGCCCAGGCTGTAGCCGAGCACGATCTCCGCCCGACTGACCGGGGTCGCCAGCAGGCGCTCCAGCGTCCCGCCGATTCGTTCGCGCAGGAAGCTGATGCCGGTCAGGATGAAGACGAAGAAGTAGGCGAAGAAGCCGACCACGACCGGGGCGAGCGAGTCGAGCTGGGTGGCGTCCGGCGAGCCGTAGACGGTCGCCCTTTCGATCGTCGGCAGCGCGGCGCCCGCGCTGTCGGCAACGGCGCCGAGCAGCGCCTTCTGGACCGCCGGAATGACCGAAGCTTCGCCCGTGGGGTTGAGTCCCAGCGTGAGCAGCTCGATCTTGCGGTTCTGGACGCTGAAGTCCGCGGGCAGGATGACGACCAGGTTGAGCTTCTTGTCCTTGAGCATCTGCCGGGCAGTCGCGTCGTCGACGACCGATCGGTCGACCACGATGCCGGCCTGACCGTCGAGCGCCGACGCAAGCTGGGTCGCAACGGCAGTACCGGCGGGATTGGCCGACTCGTTGAGGACGGCCACGCGAGCCGCGGTGGACTGCTGGCTGCTCAGGACCCAGGCCAGCAGAGCGATGATCGCCACGGGCGCGACGAACAGAAGGGCCAGGGATCGCGGGTCGCGGCGGAACTGGGCCACGATCCGGCGGAAGACGGCGGCGACGCGAAGCGGGTTCATCGGTTGGTCTCCTTCGCGGCTGCGCCGGAAGCGGCGGATTCGCGGGCGGTCGTCGCGGACCCGGTGGGGGTTTCGCCCGCGAACCGGAGGAAGGCGGTTTCGAGGCTGTCAGTGCCGGCCCGCTTTCGGAGCTCGGCCGGCGTCCCCTGCGCTAGGACGTGCCCGTCGCGGATGAACAGCAGCTCGTCGCAGCGGTCGGCCTCGTCCATGACGTGGCTCGAGACCAGGAGCGTGGCTCCGCCCGCGGCCAGCCGGTGGAAGTGGTCCCAGAACTGGACTCGCAGGGCCGGGTCCACGCCGACCGTGGGTTCGTCGAGGAAGATGACGGTCGGGCGATGGGCCAGCGCGCAAGCCATCGACAGGCGGCGTCGCATCCCGCCGGAGAGGTTCTGGGCCGGCGTCCCGGTCCGCTTGTCAAGCTCCACCAGCTCGAGGGAGTGCATCAGCTCGGCCCTGTCGGTCTGGCCGTAGAGGGCGGCGAAGAACGACAGGTTCTCCCAGACCGACAGCTCGGGGTAGATGCCGTCGGACTGGGTCATGTACCCGATGCGCGCCAGGTTCGGGCGCGACGGCATCTCCACTCCCAGGACGCGGGCCCTGCCGCTCGTCGCCGACGCGAGGCCGGCCAGGAGCCGGATGAGCGTGGTCTTGCCGGATCCGTTCGGGCCGAGCAGCCCGTAGATCCGGCCGGGAGGTAGCGCCATGTCGATCCCGTCCACGGCGTGGATCGGCCCGAAATTCTTGTGCAGGGCGATTGCCTCGAGCGCCGGCGCGAGAGGAGCTGGAGCGGCTGCCATCTAGTTACCTCCTGAGCTGCCGTCGGGCTGCGCGGCGCCGTGCAGGAGCAGGTCCACATAGGCCTCGACGTTGTCGACAACGGGATGGATACCGATCTGGGCCAGCTCGTCGAAGACGGTCGGGCCCAGGACGATGAGCAGGAAGACGGGGCCGAAGAGGCCCTGGATCAGCAAGGCCGGATCGATCGGGCGCAGGTTGCCCTTCTCAACCTGAAGCCCATACCAGGCGAGCATCAGCGGGACGCCCTGGCCGATCATCTCGGACATGACGACGCGAGCAAGCTCAGGGTCCTGCGACGAGTTGGCGGCAAGGTTGCGGATCAGATCGGCCCGGGCGCGCATCGCCGCGTAATAGGCTCGGGCGATGGCAATCAAGCCCTCCCGCGCACCGAGCCCGATCGACGGCTCGATCTGGGCCCGCATCTCGCCGACCGGGCTGACCCAGCGGGCGACTTCGCGGAGGAGCTCCGCCCTGTCGTCGAAATGGTGGTAGATCGCGCCTTTGGTCAGCCCAGCCTCGGCGGCGATGGCCTCGACGGAGATCAGGCCGCTGCCGGGCCGCGAGAACAGCCTTTGGGCGGCGTCGATCAGCCGGTCGCGCGTGGGCTCGTCCTGGCTGGCGGAGGTGTCCAGCCCCTCGGCTGCGAGAGCCGCTCGCAGCCCCCGCAGGCCGCCGAAGTAGTGGTGGATCGTCTGGCGCGAGACTCCCGCCTCGGCCGCGATCGCCTGAACGGAGAGCGCGGTCGGGCTTGCCTGGAGCTGGCGACGAGCCGCGCTCAGGATCGTCCCCCGGGTTGACTGGTCAGACATACGTACCAGTATGCATGTCCTGTCAAGAGAGCGTTACGGCGCACTCACCGAGGTAGACACGGGCCGTCGAACCAGCCGCAAGGAGACCGATTGAACCGCGACCGTCGCCAGGGTTCCGGCACCGAAGGCGAATCCGATGCCCAGGCTCTCGATGGTGCTGGTGACCACCAGGAAGAAGACGATCGTGCCGAAGAGGCCGACCTGGAGACCGCGGGCGACGCCCATTGCCGGCTCGGGGCCCTCCAGCCGATGGGCAAAGACGGCCAGCACGGTGACGTAGATCGGGAAGGCGGCGAGGATCCCGCTCAGCTGCGGTCCCAGGACCGAGGCCGCCTCGGTGATGGCGAGCACGATCGAGGTGCCGACCACCATTCGGGCGGGTATGTCCCAGCGGGGTAGCGGCGTGATGCCGCCGGCGGCGGAAACGGCCGGGGCGAGGCGCAGGCCGATGACCATCGCTACCGCCACGATGGCGAACAGGAGGACGGCCGGGCCGGTGATGAACGGCTGCATCGCCAGCGCCGCGATGGCGAAGCACCCGAAACCGCCGAGCATGGATGCGAGCCAACCGAAGCGACGCGCCAGCCAGGCATAACCAAGGGCGAACGCGGCGTCCCCGAGCAGGCCACCGATCGAGCCTTCGGCCGTGCCCGCGGCGAAAGCCGTGCCTCGGTCGAGGGCGATGTACAGCGCGACCGGCCCGGAGGTCAGCGGCAACGCCACCAGCCAGCCGCCCACCGACGGACCCCAGCGGCGCGCGGCCAGGCTCGCCGATCCGATCAGTATCGGCGTCAGGGAGAGCTTCAGCAGGAGAAGCGCCACGGGTCAGGGCTCGTCCGCCGAGAGCCGCCGGATCTCGTCGGCGAGAGTCGCTGCGTATGCGGCGAGCCCCGCCGCCACCGCCGGCGACAGCCGCTCCCCGAAACCGAACTCGGCGCCGCCGATCCCAACGAAGACGCCCCGTGGCAACGACCCGCGCAACTCCGCCGCCAGAGCCAGAACCTGGTCCGGGGGGAGCGAATGGGAGGAGGCCGGGGTCGCTCCGCCGGCCGCGCCGGGGCCGCCGGCCGCGCCGGGGCCGCCGGCCGCGCCCTGCGCCACATGCTCCAACGGCAGCGTGACCACCACGCCCGGAGCCACTCCAACAGCCGAGTCGGCGACGATAGCCGCCACTCCGTCCGGGATGTCGAGCAACGCCTCCACGGACAGCTGCCCTACCTCGACCACCTCGGCAAGCGCCCGCGCGTCCTCGGGCAGCATCTCGGCGGCGCGAAGCGCGGCCGCGTCGTCGCCCCGCATGCGCTCCCCGCAGAGCAGCACCCGCACGCTCGGCCGCCCGGATTGGTCGCTCATTCCGGCAGTCTAGCGGCCGATCGGGGGCGGTTCGCCGCGTCACCGGTACCGTGCATTCGTCGCCCCTTGATGCGGCCGACGGAGTAGAGTCTCAGCTGACGTTCGGATTGAAGCGGGCTGGAGGACGAGTCACCCAGTGGGGTACGAATGAAGCGGGACGCTTCCTTCCGGTCGTTCCTCGCCGCCTACCCACCGATTCCCGGTCAGACGCACCCGGTGGACGGCGTGTCGCTGGCTGAGGCGATTGAGGAGCGGTTCGGAATCTCCGTGCCAGCTGCGTTGCAGCTGTTCTGGCTTCGAGTCGGCGCGGGCTCCTTCGGCGGCGGCGAGATCTACATCTTCGGCGACGCCGGCTCCGGACTGCCCGGCCCGGAGGTGCTCGAATGGAACGCCGCCCCGTGGTGGCGGTCGGTCTACTCGCCGCCCAAGCAGGGCGGGCCCTTCTTCTTCGGGCAGACGCCGTTCGGCGACCAGCTGGGATTCCGCTGGCAGGGCACCGTCGCCCTGCCGGAGCTCTTCATGCCGGACACGATGGAGGTGTTCCTGCTGGGCCGTGACCTCGACGAGCTGCTGGGCGAGCTGCTCGTCGCTCCTGGAGCGCTGTGCGATTCCGAGCGGCTGGCCAGGGCGGCCAAACAGTGCGGCCCGATCCCACCAGGCCAGCACTACGCTCCGGACGTCTCGCCGTTGCGCGGGGGCACCGACGAATCGTTCCACGTCGCCACGGCCGAGGCTCACATGACGACGGCGATCTCGGGCTGGGAAGCGATCCAGGCGCGCACCCGCACCGCCGGCACCATCAGTGTCCGGGTGGGCTCGAAACAGGGCTGAGCCTCGCCTTCGCTCGTTACTCCGCGGCTTCCAGGCCGGCGGGCACCGCCTCCGGTCGGCGCTCCCGCAGGGCCGACCGCAGCTCGACGAGCTGGACGGCGACCACGGCCGTGCCGGCCAGCGCGAAAGCTCCGGCGATGCCCAACGGCACGAGGGTCGCAGCAACGACCGTCAGGAATGCGGCGAAGCCGAGCAGGCCATGGGTCAGGCCTCGCATGACGCCGATCGTCCGCTCGGGGCCTTCCTGGGCGTGGGTGAAGAGCGCCAGCACCGCGGCCACAGTCGGGATCGTCGTCAGCATGCCGCTGATGGTGGCCCCGAAGTACGGCCCGACAGTCGTGACGAAGACGACCATGCCGGCCCCGGTGAGCATCCGCGCCGGCAGGTCGGTCAGGGTCGTCGCCCGACGGCCTCCGACCGGGGGCGCCTCGGGTAGCAGCCGTCTCGACACGATCAGAATGGACAGCGTGGCCACGAACGCCGGCCCGAGACCCCAGGACGAGATGGGCAGCATCACCGCCCAGGTCGCGACGAACGCGCCGTACGCCGCCGCCCCCGCCAGTGGCCAGCTCACCCGGCGGCAGACCAGGGCGTAGACCAGGCAGAAGACGCCGCAGCCGCCGGCTCCGCCGAGCGAGGCCGCGGCCGAGGTGGCGGCGAAGGACCGCCCTTGATCCAGGGCCAGGAAGAGCAGGATCGGGCCGCCCTTCGCCGGAACGGCGCCGAGGATGCCTCCGACGGAGGGTCCGTAGCGATGGCTGACGAGCGTGACGATGCCGATCATCAGCACCGGCAGCACGATCTTGAAGAAGAGTTCGATCACTTCGTTCCCCAGAGTACGCGAGATCGCCGGGCCGCCGAGCGCAGGCCGAGGCGGCGTAGAGCACCGAGGAGCGCAGGCGCCAACGAAGGGATGTGCCGGCCGCCCGACGATCAGTCGCGCTCGATCTCGAGCGTGAGGAAGTGCGTCGCGCAGCTGATGCAGGGGTCGTAAGCTCGAATCAGCTGCTCCAGGCGCACCGTGGCCTCGGCGTGAGATAGGGACAGGACCTGCGGTGCGAACCCGGTCAGGTCCTGCTCGATCATGCCCTGGTTCTGTCCCGTGGGGGCGATGATCTGGGCCGCCAGGATGCGCCCGTTGTCGTCAACGTCGTAGTGGTGCCAGCAGATGCCGCGCGGCGCCTCCGAGCCCCAGCCCGTCTCGCCGCCCCGTGGCGTCCAGGCCTCGAACGGCCGGGCCGGTTCCTCGTAGGTCTTGACGATGTCGAGCGCCGAGGCCGAAGCGTGGATCAGCTCCACGGCGCGGGCGGCGATGCTCCAGTACGGGTTGCGGGCGATCTGCTTCGCCAGGCCGCTGGCGCCGAGCGCCTCGCGGGCGATCGGATGGAGCTGGTCGGCGTTGAGGGTCACGCGCGCGGCCGGCCCGAGCATGTACGTTCGGCCGTCGTTGGTTCGGGCGTGGAGGGCGTTCGTGCCTTCGTGGTGCTCCTCGTGGAAAGCCTCGCGCCAGCCCCAGATCGGCACGTCGATCCCGTCGGTTGAGACGATCCGGCCCTCGTTGAGGCCGTACTCGATCGGGTGCTTGATGGCAACGTAGAGCGGGTCGCGCTCGAATGCCGGCGCTTTGAACGCGCCGACGAGCTTGAGCGTCGCCTTCGACAGGTCGAGCGCTTCCTTGAGCGGATCGTGCAGCGCCGCTATCTCTGCTTTCGTGGGGGTCCTCGACAGGCCGCCGACGCGCATCGCGACGGGGTGGATCGCCCGGCCTCCGATCAGCTTCATGATCTCGTTGCCGGTCCGCTTGAGCCGGAGGGCTTGCTCGACGATGTGCTTGTGATCGCGGGCCATGGCGATCGCGCTCTCGTAGCCCAGGAAGTCCGGGGCATGGAGCATGTAGACGTGGAGGGCGTGGCTCTCGATCCATTCGCCCCAGTAGAAGAGCTTGCGCAGGGCCCGAACCTGGGGGTCGATCTCGACCTCGAAGAGGTGCTCGAAGGCCATCGACGCGCCCATCTGGTAGGCGACCGGGCAGATGCCGCAGATCCGCGCCACGATGTCGACGACCTCGTTGGGCATGCGCCCCACGACGAGCTTCTCGAAGTAGCGGGGCGCCTCGAAGATCGAGAGGCGAGCCTCCTTGACCTCGCCGTCGGTGATGCGCAGCTTGAGTGTGCCCTCGCCTTCGACGCGCGCGATCCCGACCACCTCGAAGTTGCGCTCGCCAGTCGCGGTTCCAGCCTTCGCCATTCGATTCACCACCTGGCTGCTGCATCCCGATCCGATCCGGGTCTTCGAGGTTGCCCCATCCTCGCCCGGCCGGCATAGGGCCGTTTGTCGTCCTGGGGCGGGCCTCACGTTCCCCCGGACGCGGGGGCGGCGGACCGGCCCGTGCCCCTGTCGGGCCGGCCTCGGCTTCTTGCCCGATACGCATGGCTGGAGTGCTGCGCGGAGAACTGCGGTCGCCCAGGCGCTTCGTGACCCCGTTCGGCCCCATGGTGGTGTCGGAGAGCTGCTCCGGCCGGTCCGAGTGACTCGAAATAGGCCGAGTCGACTGCCAGGGCGGCGTGCCCGCGGCTCTGGTTCGACCTAGTGCTCCCTCCAGGCGTGCTGGGGGAACGTGTCGCGGCCTGGGCGCGGAAGCGGCACAAGTCGGCGCCGCCGACCGCCTCGGCTATAGTCGCGGCGTGAACCTGCCGTTCCAGCCGCCGCTCGAGCCGATGCTGGCCAAGCTCGCCGACGGGATCCCAGCCGGCGCCGGCTGGCAGTACGAGCCCAAGTGGGACGGCTTCCGGGCCCTGGTCTTCCGCGACGGCGACGAGGTCTTCATCCAGAGCCGCGATCTCAAGCCGCTCGACCGCTACTTCCCCGAGCTGCCGCCCGCCCTGCGAGCGAACCTGCCCGCCCGTTGCATCCTCGATGGCGAGGTCGTGATCGCCGGACCCGACGGCCTGGACTTCGACTCGCTGCTGCTGCGCATCCACCCCGCCGCGTCGCGAGTCAAGCTGCTCGCGGCGCAGACCCCCGCCAGCTACGTGGCCTGGGATCTCCTCGCCTTCGATGACCGCGACCTGCGCGCCACGCCCCAGGGCGAGCGCCGCGAGTTGCTGGAGGTGCTGCTTCGGGACGCCGCGCCGCCGATCCACCTGACGCCCGCGACTCGCGACCCCGAACGCGCCACCGAGTGGTTCCACCATTTCGAGGGCGCGGGCCTGGACGGAGTCGTGGCCAAGCGGCTGACCGAGGGCTACCAGCCGGGGAAGCGGGGCTGGGCCAAGATCAAGCACGCCCGGACCGCCGACTGCGTCGTGGCCGGCTTCCGTTGGCACAAGAACGGCCCCGGCACGATGGTCGGTTCGCTGCTGCTCGGGCTGTACGACGACACGGGCCGGCTGAACCACGTCGGCATCACGGCCAGCTTCACGACCGAGAGGCGCGTCGCGCTGACGGAGGAGCTCGCGCCGCTGCGCGCCGGCGCCCTCGACGGGCACCCCTGGGCCGAATGGGCCGAATGGGAGGCCGCCGCGCGCGAGTCCGGCCAGCGCATGCCCGGCGCGGTGAGTCGCTGGAACCGCGACCGCGATCTCTCGTGGGAGCCGCTGCGGGCCGAGCGCGTCTGCGAGGTCGCGTATGACCACCTGCAGGGCGATCGCTTCCGCCACGCCACCACCTTCCTGCGCTGGCGCCCCGACAAGAGCCCCTCGGACTGCCGCTACGACCAGCTGGAGACGACCGCCCCCTTCGAGCTCAAGGAGATCTTCGGAGGGTAGGCGGGTCCGGGTCGGCGGGCGGGGCCGTGCCAGCCTGGCCGTTCAGCGATACTGACTCCACGGATCGTAGTCGGCGTCGAGGGGTTCCTGCGGCGGGCGCTCCGGCTCGGGCACGTGCTCGAGGTTGACGCGGATGCGATACCAGAGCGTGAAGCGCCCGCGCATCGAATCGACCAGCAGGTCGGACGGCTCGAGGTGGGCGACAACGCCGGCGTGGCGCGACTTCCAGCGTTCGAACGCGGCGAGAGCCGCCTCCCTGGTGGCCGCTCGGGCGATCTCGATCAGCGGCTTGGTGGACGCGCGACGACCGGTCGGCGAGGGCGCCCGGGGGCTCGGGCCGCTGGGCGCGCCGCTGGGCCCGCCGCCGGCCGCACCGCTGGCCGGCTTGCGAGCACGCGACGGCGCGACCCTCGGCGGCTCGCCGGGGGCCTTGGCGTAGTTGGGTGGCCACGGCGCGTCGCCCTGCCCCGCCTTCGCCTGCCGCGCCGACAACTCGAGCAGCCCGTCCAGCGACCCGACCGCCGCGTCGATCCCGGCGGCTGGATCGCCGACTGCGGCGAACCGGGCCGGCACCGTCGCGATCGTGAAGTCGCCCAGCTCGCATTCGGGCAGCTCGTCCCAGGTCACAGGCGCCGAGACGCGGGCATCGGGCACCGGCCGAACCGAGTACGCAGACGCGACCGTTCGGTCCTTGGCGTTCTGGTTGTAGTCGATGAAGACGCCGTGGCGTTCTTCCTTCCACCACTTGCTCGTGGCTATCGTGGGTGCGCGCCGCTCCACCTCGCGGGCCAGCGCCAGCGCCGCGCGACGGACCTCGTCGAAGGACCAGCACCGCTCGATCCGGACGTTGACGTGGATGCCGCGCGAACCCGAGGTCTTGGGCCAGCCCACCAGGCCCACGTCGGCGAGCACCTCGCGCGTGACGAGCGCGACTCGCCGGATGTCGTTCCAGGGCACGCCCGGGACCGGGTCGAGGTCGACTCGCAACTCGTCGGGGTGGTCTAGGTCGTCGGCACGGACCGCGTGCGGGTTGAGATCGAGGCAGCCAAGGTTGGCGATCCAGGCCAGTCCGGCCGCGTCGTCGATCACGATCTCGTCGGCCGTGCGACCGGACGGAAACGAGATCTCGACGGTTTGGATCCAATCGGGGCGCGAATCGGGGGCGCGCTTCTGGAAGAAGAAGTCGCCGTCGGCGCCGTTGACGTAGCGCTTCAGCGCCATCGGCCGCCCACCTGCTCCCCTCAGGGCTCCCGCGGCCACGGCCATGTAGTAGGCGACGAGATCGCGCTTGGTGTAGCCCGGTCCGGCGAAGTAGACCTTGTCCGGGTTGGTGATCGCGACCTGTCGGCCGGAGACCTCGACGATCTCGCTGCGCGTTGGCATGGCCGAACGATACCGCCTCGACGCTAGAGCCCGGATCCGCCGATCGCCGCTTGCATTCGCTCGGTCAGCCGGCTCATTCCTGCGTTGGCTCCTGTGCTTCTCGCTCACGCACCTACGGGTGCGCTCGCTGCGATGTTCGTCGTCGCCTTGGCCTGCGCTCGTCGGACCGACGATCTGCGGCGCGTGACCGGCGGGTCCGGGCTCGGTGTCAGTCGAGGGGCCGACTGCGCTCCAGCAGCTCGGCCAGCGTCTCGAGCTCGGACTCAGTGAACGACTCGAGGAAGTAGCGTCGCACCGCGGCCAGGTGACCGGGCGTCGCCGCTTCGAGTCGGGCCAGGCCTCCGGCCGTGAGCACGGCGAAGTAGCCGCGCGCGTCCGAGGCGCACTTGACGCGGCTGACCAGGGCGTCGGCGGTGAGCCGGTCGACGAGCCGCGTGATGCCGGCCCGACTGAGCAGCACTCGATCCGCCAGCTCGTTCATGCGCAGACGCCGGCCGTCGGCGAGGGCGAGCTGGACCAGCACGTCGTACTCGGCCAGCGGAAGGTCGCTGCGAGCCATCAGGTCCGCCTCGAGGCGGCGAGCGACGCGAGCGTGACGGAGTAGAAACGCCTTCCAGGCTCGCAACTCGACCGGATCGAGGGCGGCGGCGAGCAAAGCCTCGGGGTCGCCCGCGGCACCCGCGACGCCCGCACCACCCGCGACGCCCTGGACACCCGCGATGCTCGAGGCCTGCGGCCGGCCCACGCTCTCCGCGTCGTCGACGCGCTGCTCCATGAATAGCTCCTTCGTATTGCCCACTTGCAGATCCTTGCGTGCTCAACAACTATAGCACTTAGGTGCTTAGTGAACGATCCGGGTCGGGTCCACGAGAGCACCGAAACGCTAGGAGTTGAAGATGAGCACCTGGGACCTGAACCCAGCCCATTCGCAGATCGAGTTCGCCGTCGGGCACATGATGGTCACGACGGCCACGGCCAGTTCCGCAAGTTCACCGCGGCGGTGGACTTCGACGAGGCCGACCCGGAGCGCTCGACGGTCGAGGCGCATATTGACGCATCGACCATCGATACGGGCATGGAGGCTCGCGATGCGCACCTCAAGAGTGCGGACTGCTTCGACGCAGGCTCGTATCCGGAGCTCGTGTTCCGCAGCACGCACATCGAGAGGAGTGGCGACGGCTACAGGATCCAGGGCGATCTGACGATCCGCGGCGAGACGTGACCCGTGACGCTGGACGCCGAGATCGGCGGCGTCGTGCCGAATCTCCAGGGCGGGCGTCGCGCCGCCTTCCTCGTCGGCGACGACATCAAGATCTCGATCGCCCCGGCCGTCCTTCAGGCCGAGGCCGCGGCCACCAGGGTCAGGGCGGCCAGCGCCGCCTGATCCCTCGCCAGAGAGAACGGCCGCCGGGAAACCCGGCGGCCGTTTCGATTCTGAGAGCCTGTGTATGAACTCCCGGTTCCGCGCACTTGACGCTGCTAGGTCGCTGATCGAGAGTGAGTTGGGGCCATTTGGAGGGGTCTGAGATGCGCCTCACGCACTGGGTCCTGGGGATGCTGCTCGGCGTTATCGCCGGCGGTTCGACGCTCGTCGTCGGAGTTCTCGCGCTTCTCGTGGTCGTGCCTGGCATAGTGTGGGCTGCGCGCGAGCCGATGCGGCCGGTCGGTCTTGCTGGTCTTCTCGTCGGGGTGGGCGTAGGTGTTGTAGGTCTATTCGCCCTGGCGGATGTTCGGTGCGCCGCGTTCAACTCTGCCGCAGACGGCATCGTCCAGTCGTGTTCTTCGCCGGACGCGACGCCCTACCTCGCGGTTGCCCTGCTTCTGGTTGCGGTCGGCGCGTCGCTGACCCTCGTCGGATTGCGGCGCACGAGCCAGACGACCAACTGACGCGCGACCACCTCCGAGACGGGCAGCAGGAGGCCCAATCGGGTCGGCTCGACCCATCGGCCGTTTCGATTCTCAGCCGCTGCGTGGCGCGGCTCAGTCCTCCGTCGGCATGTGGAGGTACATGGTCTGGATGCCGATGCGGCCGGGGCCGGTGAAGCGGTTGAAGATCAGGTTGCCCGAGCCGCCCAGGATGCCCATCCGCAGGCCGACCATCTTGATCTCCATGTTCACGGTCGGATCCTTGTAGACCCAGCCGCCCGGCTCGACGTCGAACACCTCGCCCGGCCCCAGCACCCTCTCGAAGACGTTGCCGTAGCCATGGAGCCAGATCGTGCCGCCGCCCGGGCCGCCGGCGAAGGTGTCGATGAAGATGCCGGTGCCGCCGAAGAGCATGTTCCCGACGCCGCGCAATCGGCGGAAGCTGTACTCCGTGTTGGCCGTCGCGGCCAGGAACTGGTGCTCGCGCACTTCGATCGTCTGGCCCTGGGCCAGGTTCAAGTGGAAGACATGACCGACTCCGTCTCGGCTGAACGCGATCTGGCCGGCGCCCTTTGCCTCGGTCATGAAGATCGGCATGCCGGCGACCGCCCGCTTGAACGCGCCCTTCATCGGGTCCATCCCGATCTCGAGGCTCGGCGTCTTCCAGAGCAGGATGTGGTGCTCGAAGAAGACCGGCATCGAGCCGTCGAGCTCCATCGTCAGCATCGGAACCAGTTCGCCGTCCGTTCGGAACTGGACGCCCTGGGCCTGGCCTTCGTCAACCGCTGTCGGCAGCAACTTCGGGATGTAGTCCGTATGCATTGCTTCCTCCTGATGGCCGCTCGGCAGACGGAGCGGCCCCCCCACTCTAGGGCAGTGGAGGGGCCGATGGCGACCTGCGTTTGGGGCGGCCCGCGGCGTCCCGGCGCGCGGGCCGACCGGCCTCAGGCTGCTTCGGAGAGGCCCGAGGTCATCGCCGGCGCTGCCCTGCCGACGGCCGGCTCGGAAGCCGCCGTCTGAACGGTGCCGCGGCCGGGCAGGAACGCGAACGCCACCACCGCTCCGACGAGAGCGACGACCGCTCCCACCGTCACGGCCACGCCCATCCCGTCCACGAATGCGGAGCGCGCCATCGCGAGCAACGCCTCACCCTGGGCCGCGGGCAGGTAGCTCGCCACGACCTCGGCCCCCGCCAGAGAGTCGTGGACGGCCTTGCCCGCGTCGCCGGGGAGCAGCGCCGTGGCGGGGCGAACGCCCGCCGCGTAGACCGGGGCGGAAAGACTGCCCAGGATGGCCACGCCCAGCGCCCCGCCCAACTCGCGAGCGGTGCTGTTGATCGCCGAGGCGACGCCCTGCTTGGAGCGTGGCAGGGCCCGGATCATGATCACCGTGAGCGGGCTCAGGGCGAAGCCCATGCCGCCGCCAACCAGGAAGAGCGTTACCGCCACGAACGGGTAGCCGTCGTGCGTCCCGGCCAGGCGCAGGACCAGCAGGCCGATCGAAACCGTGGCCATTCCGGCTGCCACCGTCGATCGCGTCCCGAGCCGCTTCGCCACTACCATGCCGGAGGGGCTAAAGATGGCCATGGCGATCGCCAGGGGCAGGATCGAGTAGCCGGTCTCCATGGTCCCGAACCCCAGCACTCCCTGCAGGTATTGGCTGAAGAAGAACATCGAGCCGAAGAGGCCGAAGCTGGTGAGCATCACGGCGAGCACCGCCGCGCCGAAGGTCGGCTGGGCGAGGAGTCGAACGTCCAGGAGCGGCTCGGTCGTGCTCAGCTCACGGATCACGAAGCCAACCAGCAGCAGCGCCGCGACCGCGAACGTGACCAGCTCGAACGGAGACGTCCAGCCGTTGGCCGGCGCCTCGATGACGCCGTAGACGAGCGCGATCAGGCCGCCAATCGAGAGCGCCGTTCCCGGAACGTCCAGCTTCGCGGCTCCCGGAGAGCGACCCTCGGGCACGATGGCCAGCGTGCCGACGACCGAGATCAGGACGACGGGCACGTTGATGAGGAAGATGGAGCCCCAGGCGAAGTGCTCGAGCAGCCAGCCGGCGAGCACGGGCCCGGCGACGATGCCCAGGCCGCTGACGCCGGTCCAGATGCCGATCGCCTTGGGCCGCTCCTCCATCGTGAAGACGTTGGCCGTGACCGAGAGGGTGGAGGGCACGATCAGCGCCCCGCCCACGCCCATCGCGGCGCGGAGGAGGATCAGGGCTTCGGCCGACGGAGCGAAGGCGCTCGCGAGCGACCCCGTTCCGAAGATCGCCAGGCCGACGAGCATCACCCGCCGTCGTCCGAACCGGTCGCCGAGCGCGCCGGACGCGAGCAGCAGCCCGGCGAACAGGAGCACGTAGGCGTCGACCATCCACTGCAGCTGGCTCGTGCCAGCATGCAGGTCGCGAGCGAGCGTGGGCAGCGCGACGTTGAGGATCGTGTTGTCCAGGTTGACGGTGAAGAGGCTGACGATGAGGACGGCGAGGATCCACCAGCGGCGGCGGTGGATGGTCGGGTCCGGCATTGGTGCTGCGCTCCTGAGCTTGCTCGTACGGTGGACGATGTTTTGCTGGTATGCTGTACGTGGCGTGGCTGGTACAGCGTACTATTGACCTCGCACAAGTTACTAGTACAATGCACGAGTGTCAAGCCCCTATCGGGCACCGGAGGAAGAACCGAATGAGCGATCCCAATACCCTTCCAACTCCGCCGTGGTGGAACAGCCGGGAGAGCCGCCACGCCGCCCGAGACGAAGAGCGCCGGCAGCGGAGGCAGCAGCGGGCGGAGGAGCGCGCCGCGCGCCACGGCAAGCAGCCGGGCTTGCCGTCTCATGAGCCCGTCACGCCTGAGAGCGTCGCGGACGCGGCCCTGCACGTGATCGACGCCGCGGGGCTCGACGGGCTGACCGTCCGGGCGCTGGCCCAGGAGCTCGGCGTCGGGACGATGACGCTCTACTGGTACGTCAAGAACAAAGACGAGGTGCTCGACCTGGTCTCGGATCGCCTGCTTGCCGGCGTCTCCTTCCCGCCGTCGGAGCAGGACTGGCGGGTCTCGGCCCGGCAGGGCGCCATCGCCGTTCGGGCCGCCCTGCTGCGCCACGCCAACGCCGTGCAGGTCCTGGTGAACCGGGGTTCATTTGGACCCAACGGCTTGAGGATGCTGGAGGAATCCCTCGCTGTCTTCCGGGCCGCGGGATTCGACGACAACGATGCGGCCGACGCCTACTTCACCATCTCCAACTTCGTCACCGGCTTCTGCACCTTCGAGACGGCCAGCCCCGGTCGCGCGGGTCATCCGGGCATGGACATGCGCTCTTACGGGCAGGTGCTCCGCCAGTACATCGAGTCCTTGCCGGCCGACCGCTTCCCCAATCTCCATGCTGCTGCCCCGCGCATCTTCTCGGCCAGCCTGAATGAGCGCTTTGAGTTTGGCGTCGACTGCTTGATCGCCGGTTTCGAGGCCAGGCTTCGGGCGGCCAAGACGGCCTCGAGTTCGAGCCAGTCCTGAGGAGGGCCAAATGGAGACGAAGACGCCGGTCGCCGGCACGGTCGTTCAGCAGTCTCGATTCAACCGCTTCATGGCTCGATGGCTCGCCTCGCCGTTCGGGGTGCTCTCCGGGCGCGTGGTGCTGGTCCGCTACACCGGCCGCGTTTCGGGGCTGCCTCGCCAGCTTCCCGTCAACTGCGAGCCTTTCGAGGGCGGCTATCTGATCCGCGTCGGCCGCCCCGAGCAGAAGAGCTGGTGGCGCAACTTCACCTCGCCCTGGCCGATCGAGATCGTCCGCAAGGGCCGCCGCATCCCGGGCTCGGCGGTCGTCGTTCCAGGTACCACGGGCCGCGGCCAGCGCATCGCCGCCGACTACTTCGCCACTCACCACGGGGCGGCGAAGCGGGCCGGCCTGCCGAAGATGCACAAGGGCGAGCTACCGACGCCGGAGGCACTTCAGGCCGCGGCAGCGACTCTTGTCTTCGTCGTCGTCACGCCAGAGAAGTAGGGGGCCGACCGGCTCCGCATGGAGCGCCGTCCTGCTGGCAGGCTGCCGCTGGTCGCCAGCGCGATCGGCGGGCAAGGCCCGCCAGGCCTGCGGGCCGGGATCGGTCACAATCGTCGATACGGCGCAGTGGCGCGCGGTGTCGGAGGATGCTAGGTGGGCGATCGGCTGACATTCCTCGGCCATTCGACCGTCCTCGTCGACCTCGATGGCGTGCGGGTGCTCACGGACCCGTTGCTGGGCCACCTGGCGGCAGGTGTCCTCAGACGCCAGGTGCCGGCCGTGCCCCCTGAAACGCTCGCGGGCCTTTCGGCGGTCTTCATCAGCCACGGTCACCTGGACCATCTGGATCTCGCGTCCCTGCGAGCTCTCCCGGGCGAGCCGGCGCTGATAGTCCCGGTCGGCCTCGGGCGCGTCGTCGCACAGGCCGCACCAGGTGTCGTTCACGAGATGCGCGCCGGCGACCGACTGCAGGTCGGTGATCTCACGCTGGAGGCCGTCTATGCCGAACACGACCGCCGCCGCTCGCTCTTCACCTCCGCCGAAAGCTCCCTGGGCATCCTCATCGCCGGGTCGACATGCGTCTACTTTGCCGGCGACACGGGCCTCTTCCCCGAAATGCGGGAGCTGGCCGGGCGCGTCGACGTGGCACTCCTGCCGGTGAGCGGCTGGGGCCCCACGCTCGGGCGCGGCCATCTGGACCCGCGGCAAGCCGCCGAGGCGGCGGTTCGAATCTCCCCCACGATCGCCACGCCCATCCACTGGGGCACGCTTTACCCGCTCGGCCTGCGTCGCGTCGCGGGCCGCCGGTTCGAGGGGCCGGGCGAGGCCTTCCGTGACGCCGTTGCGGCGCGCGCCCCCGACGTTGACGTACGCGTCCTGCAGCCGGGCGAGTCGATGGCCCTGGCCGCGGGAGTCGGGCGATGAGGGCCGAAGTCGGCAGCGCGGGTGCGCGGGCGGCCCGGCACTGGCTCGCGCTCTACCGGCTCCAGGCCCGCCTTATGTGGGAGTGGCGACCGACCCGGCTGGCGATGGTGCGCCGCGCAGTCCTGTCCTACCTCGGGGCCTGTCTGGCGCTGGCCATCACGGCCAAGTTGCTCCCTGGGCTGAGGATCGACGGCCCCGCCGCCCTGTTGCTGGCCGGTCTCCTCCTTCTGATCCTCGACAGCTCCTCCGCCGTCGCCCTTCACGGGCTGCTCGTGGGGTTGCCGATCTTCGTCGCTCAGATCCTGGGCCTGGCGGTCCAGTTCCTGGTCGTGTTGGCCCTCGGGCGAGTGGTGCCGGGCATCCGCGTGGACGGCGACGCGACTGCAGCTTGGGGAGCCTTGCTGCTGACCACGCTGAACAGCCTGCTCGCGGAGCTCGTGGCGGTGAGCGACGACGATTCCTACTACAGCGTGCTGGTCCGGAGGTTGGTCGCGCGCAACTTCGGACACGCCCAGGAATCGCAGCCAGGGCTGCTCATCGTGCAGATCGACGGACTGAGCCTGCCAGTCTTGCAGCATGCGATACGGGCTGGGCGAGTGCCGGTGCTCGGCCAGCTGGTACGCGACGGTGAGGCCACTCTGCACTCTTGGATCGCATTGCTGCCACCCACGACGCCAGCCAGCCAGGCGGGCATCCTGCACGGTCGAAACGACGGCATCGCGGGCTTTCGCTGGTACGAAAAGGCGAGCGCCAGGTTGATGGTCGCCAACCACCCCGAGGATGCGGCCGAGATCGTCCGACGCGTTAGCGATGGCGCGGGCTTGCTGGCCGACGACGGGGCCAGCATCGGCAACCTCGTGACGGGCGACGCTCCGCGCAGCTACCTGACCATGGCCACCATCGCCGAGGGCGCGCCATCCGACGACGGGCGGCGCCTGCGCGGCTTCCTGGCGACCTCCGTCAACTACCTCCGCCTGCTGGTGCTGATGGCAGGCGAGGTGGCCAAGGAGCTGTATCAGGCGGAGAGCCAGCGCGGTCGGTCGGTCGAGCCGCGGATGCACCGCGACCTCCACTACGCCGTCGAACGAGCCGTGACCAACATCGCCCTGCGCACCGTCTCGACCGCCTTCGTCATCGAAGAGATGTACTGCGGGGCACCGACCATCTACGTGGACTACTCCGGCTACGATGCCATCGCCCACCACTGCGGCCCGGAACGCCAGGAGGCGATAGATGCGCTCGAGGGCATCGATCGGGCCATCGGGTCGCTGCTGAAGGCCGCTCGACATGCCAGCCGGTCGTATCGGCTTATCGTGCTCTCAGACCACGGCCAGAGCCTGGGCGCCACTTTCCAGCAGCGCTACGGCCAGCCGCTCGAGGCGATAGTCGCCGCGTTGTTGCCGGCCAAGACGACCGTCGAGGGCACCACCGACTCGGTGGAATCGGCCGGCATCGGCCGTCGCATGGCTGCCGAGTTCGGCCGAGGCTCCGGCCTGGGGCCGCTGGTGGCACGCCGGCTGCCCAGCGCGCTGAGACGCTTCGATGGCGGAACGGGGCACGGCGCGACCGCGGCTCCTCCGGATGTCGTCGTGGCCTCGTCCGGGAGCCTGGCCCACGTCTACTTCACGAGCCAGCCCGGCCGGATGGCCGCCGAGGCGATCGAAACGCTCTACCCGGGCCTGATCGAGGCGCTGGCCCGTCATCCGGGGATCGGAGCGCTCCTGGTCAGATCCGCAGCCGGTCATGCGCTGGTGCTGGGGCGGCGCGGCCGGCTCGACCTGACCGCGGGCGGGCCCGACGGTGGCGACCCCCTGGCCGACTACGGTCCCACGGCCGCCGAGAACCTGCGGCACCTCGAGGGTTTCACGACGGCCGGCGACCTGATTCTGCTTGGCGCCGTCGACGGCGTTTCCGGGGAGGTCACCGGATTCGAGGAGCTCGTCGGTTCGCATGGCGGCCTCGGCGGCTGGCAGAGCGAGCCGTTCATCCTCTGCCCCGCGGACCTCGAGCTTGGCGGAGATCCGCCACTGGGGGCGCCGGCCATCTATCGCCAGCTGACTGCGTGGCGGGCGCAACTACGCGGCGAACAGGCGGGTTGACGCCGTGCCCGAGCTGCGGGCCGAGAACCGCCCGCTGACGCGCTTCGGCGATCACGATCGTCATGGGCTTGGCCGCCGCCGGCTTGATCATGACGACCATCCTCGGGTGATTGGGGCAGCGCCAGACAGGGCCGGAACGCGGTCCGAGCCCGCGCCTCGATTTCAGGCAAGCATGGGGTCTTCATCCTCACGGCCGGTGGCCGGGCGTGGTCAGACTCAAGTCGGGCCTACTCCGACTGCGCTCATATCGGTCCAGCGGGTCAGGCTCCGATGAAGGAGATACCAAATGGCTGGTAGAGGATCCTGGGGCGGAGACAGGCTGGCGCTCCTCGTGGCCTGCATCTGCTTCGCGATCGCCGTGCTCACGTATGCCGGTGTGTTCTCATTCGGCGGCAAGATCGACTGGACCGACCTGGGCCTGTTCTTCGGCTTCCTGTCCTTCATCATCTGACCTTTCGGGCGCGAGCCGGAGATCCGGGCGCCCGGTTCACAGTCGTGAATGCCACCTGGTCCGGCTGGCGGGCTCTGCTCGCCACGCCGACAGGCCCCACGAGATACGCGGCTCGAGCATCCTGCGCCCAACCGCGTTCGGCGCCACGGACGGCCTCGTAGCAACGTGTGCCTGATCATGCGCCCGGCGAGACGGCGGCCGCCGGGCCCAGATGCTGCGCTCCCCCTAAGCGCCTGTGCCAGCCCCGCACTGGAGCCGCGGCTCGAACTGGAGGCCGGCTCGGCGCACCAAGGATGCCTGCGCCAGTGGGGCCACGACGGCGTTGCACAGCATTCGCAGGGTCCGGGGTGCAATCTGGAAGACGGCGGCGTCCGTCCCGGCCGCAGCCCAGACCGACTGGTACTGGCATAGATCCTGGTCCATCACGACGCGCACGTCCCGGCCATGTCCGAATGGCGGAATCCCGCCCGCGGAGTAGCCGGTGAGCTCGGTCGTCTCGCGTGCGGTTGCTCTGCGAACTGAGCTCTCCCCCGTCACCGCGGCGAGCAAACCCAGGTCGACCTGGTTGCGTCCGGAGACCAGAAAGACGATCGGGATCAACCGACCCTCGGGGCGCGGAGCCACGAGAACGATGGAGTTGACGATCTGACCGAGTTCGGCGTGGACTGCCACTGCCGTTTCCTCGGCGGTGCGCGCCCACCCGGCCATGAGCCGAATATCGAGTGCGACTCCCTTGCGAGAGGCCGCCTCGACGACCCGTTGGATGCCCAGGTGCGAGAGATTGGCTGGGTCGCGTCCTGGGGCGCCGAAGCGGGGCGCGAGGTGTTCTCGTCGGGCCGTGTGGAGGCGTGCCGGCTCAGCCATGAGCCGCAAGGGCTGGGGCGTCGTACGAAATCTCGACGCCGCGCGCGACCTGGGCGAATAGCGCTCCATAGGCGGCGCCGACCTCCCGCCAGATCCGTCCGCGACTGAAGGCGTAGGCCCGTCGACCGATCTCCAAGCGGCGGGCCCTGTCGCCGAGAAGGTCGCTCAATGCATTCGCCAGGGCCTCCGCGGAGTGGGGCGCGACAAGGACACCACGACCGCCGGAAAGCACCTCGGAGGCATACGCGAAGGGCGTGGAGACGACCGGTCTTCCCGCAGCCATCGCGTAGGAAAGCGTGCCGGAGACGATCTGGTCGAGGTTGGGATATGGCGTGACGAAGATGTCCGCAGCCTGGAGCCATCTGCCAAGCTCTTCCTGCCCGACGAAGCGGTCGACGAAGAGGACGTGCTCGCCAAGGCCCAGGTCGTTCACGGCCCTTCGCAGTCGATCGCGGTAGGCCTCGCCCTCGGTGCGGACGAGGTTCGGATGAGTCGCCCCAAGCACGACATAGAGGGCGTCCGGTCGATCCCTTCTCACGCGCGACATGGCTTCGATCACCAATTCATAGCCCTTGCCCGGCCCGAGCAGCCCGAAGCTCAGGATCACCGACCGACCGTCGAGCCCGAAGTCCGGCTTGTGCAGGCCCGGATCGACGAGCGGCAGATCTGGAACCCCATGGGGAATCACCCGTGTCTGCGACATAGCAGGTACCCGTCCTGGAGCAACCTCGAGGCAGCTCTTGACATGACCACGACGGCAGCGGTCCGGTCGAGGAGTCGCGACATGACGTCGCGCTGGGACGCGCTAGGCTGTCGCAGCACCGTGTGCAGGGTCGCCACGGCCGGCACGGTGAGGCGATCGACGAGGTCGAGGATGTAAGCGCCGTCCTGGCCGCCGAAAAGGCCGTATTCGTGCTGGATCGAGACTACCTCGGTGCCGGATGCAGATACCCGCTCGGCAGCCCTGAGGTAGTCCGAGCGATCGTCCGTCCCGACCAGTCCTGAGACTTCGAGCGGATACAGCATTGGATCGCCCGACCGGTGAATGGCCACGATCTCGCGGTTGCCCACGGCAGCCGCCAGATCCCGCGTGAAGGTTGCGATGCCGCAGCGACGAGGTGGATAGGTCGATACGAAGGCGACGCGCGGTCTCATCGGGTGGCTCCACTGCGCTGGCTCAAAGAAGCAGGATCGGCCCTCCACGGGGGACCGACCCTGCCTGGCTTCGCTAGATCGAGGCGAGCGCCCCGGGGGGCGCCCCTCGGATCAGCGCCAGCCGAACGAGCGACGCCGGCCGCCAAGGCTTCCGACGACGAAGATGACGATGAGTGCGCCGACCACGGCGACGATGATGCTCTGGGTGTTGACGCCAGTCACGCCGGAGATCTTGAGGAGATCGACGGCGACCCATCCGCCGACGATGGCGCCCACGATTCCGAGCACGACCATCATGATCAGGCCCTCACGGGACCCGGAAATGAGACTGGCGAGGAAGCCGGCAATCGCGCCGACGACGATCCAGGTAACGAGTGTCATTTGAGGAATGTCCACGGAAGTTCTTCTTTCTTGGCAGGCGTAGACCGGAAACCGGTCGGCGGGGGCTGCGTACTCTGAGGGGTGGATCAGGAGAGAGCGGGCTCGTGCCGGAAGATCGCGAGGCTCCAGAGAACGATCAGCTCGACGATCGTCCAGCCCACAAGGGCGACGACCGCGGCGACATCGAGCACGGAGCCCCCGGCCGATACGGCGCTGATGCGCAGGATCCCCTGGAACGGAGCGGCCAGGGCGCCGCCTACGTTGTTGATGATCGAGACGAGCAGGTTGCCCGTTCGGGCGTCCAGAAGCAGCAGCACAATCCGCAGCCCGATCACGATCTGAACTAGGCCGAAGACGAGGACGACGATGCGGCGGGTTGTCTCGTTGTTGCTGGGCCGAAAGTCGAGCTGCCGCCTGGTCACGGTCCGGTTGCTCAAGCCACCGGACTCGGTGGGGGTCGGCGCGTCGGTGGTGACGCTCCGCTGTTCCTGAATTGTCACGGTGGTCTTCTTCCCGGCGACGGACGATGGACCTGCATCCGGCGATTCAGCCGGTGGAGCCTTCGATCCGTGGTCGTTGGTCGATACTGGACCTGCCCCGGGCGTCCCGCGAGGATGAAAACCCCGATCGCGAATCGGTGGAAACGGAGTCGAGGGGAGTCCCAGTCTCAGCGAAGTTGGGTTGGCCGTCGCCTCTTCACGGCGTAGGATGCCCGCGCGCGAAGCATCAGCGCCGGAGACCTTGGCCAGGCCGTCAGGCGGTCGGGCCGGCCTTCTGTCGCTAGAGCGTCCAGAGTGGCGAGCGCGGCCCAGACTTCTCGTCTAGGGGGCAACATGGCCACAGTCATATGGTTCTTCGATCAGCTCTATGTGCCCAAAGAACTCAGATTCGATGAGTTCGCCGTTCTTCCGTTGAGCGCCGAAGACTGTGCCTTGCATGAGGCCGCGAAGTCGTTCGCGGCCTCATTCGGGCGCGAATTCACCTTCGCCAGCTGGCGGACTCCCATCGTGGACATGGTGGCCATCGTCCTTCGGGGAATCGAGGCGACGGAAGTCGACGAAGCGCTGTCGTCCACGGCATCCAGAGCCATGGCGGTCGCGACCGCCCTTGTGTATAGCCAGTTCGGGCGCGGCAGGCCGCTGGGGGCGTTTGTCGACCTGGGAAATGGGGAGTATGAGGCGAGGTACGTTCGCGCCGACTACCGGAAGACAACGAATGTCCCTATCGTCTCGGAGCAGGAGGAGTTGCTCAGAGTCCTGGACGCCTTCACCGATCACCCTCAAGCGAAGGTGTTAGCCGATCTATTCTCGGAAGCATGCCGGGACACGAACCCGTCCGCTGCCATCGCTCGCCTCTGGTTGATTCTTGAAGCGCTTGCGGAGCGCTTCCCCGGGCGAAAGCACCAGAAGGTGGCAAGGGCTTTGTCCCATCTGGGAATCGCCAATCCCATGGTCAGAGGCCGCACGCTGACTCAGCGGGCCTACAAGGTCCGAAACGAGCTGATGCATGAGGGGAGACTCGACGCCTCTGGCGCGACTCCGGCACTCCAGGCGGAATTCTCGGACCTGGTGTGGTTTGCGCTCCGCCGCTCGGGCTTGCGGGAGGTTGATCCGACCGGAACTTACATGCACTGATCCAGGAGGGCCTGCCGCGCAGGTGCGACGGTGCGTATCCGCGGCGCTCGGCGCTAGGGCCGAGCCGGGTGCGGCGCCTGGTGAGATCGGCGTGGACGGGACACGATCGCGAAGCCGAGGATCGACGCGGGAGCGAAGCCGGCCAGCGTGACAAGGCGCGGCGCCCCAGCAAGACGGAGCCCGGCACCCAAACCGAGCGAGGCGGCTGCCAGCAGACGCAGCGCCGAATCGGGCATCGTTTGCAGGCGGGTCACGGTGCTCTCCGCGCCCGATCGAATGCTGTCGAACGCCCCGGGGAGCCGATCGGCGACATGCTCCGCGCGATCGCGGGCCTGGCCGGCGATCTCCGGCACGTGCCCGATGGCCTCGGACACCTCGGTTCGCGCCTGATCGATCGCGCTGCGCACACGCTCGAACGACTCCTGTCCGTCGTCCTGGGTCTCCATCGTGACCTCCATCGTCGTCATGTCTGATCCTCCGTGCCACACCGACTGTCACGGCGAGGGTCAGTAGAGCGCTTATGAGTCCCATGAGCAGGCCCGGGGCCTCGAACGCGTCTCGGCGGCTCGATAGGACTCACCCAGGCCCCCAAAGTAGGCTTTGGCTGTTCGTCCTGCGAGGATGGAAACCCTGAGCCGACGTCGACGGACGGTCTGGCGGAGACCACGACCCATTCCACTCGACCGCCCACCATAATGTGGCCATCGTGGCGCGACCGGCGGTCCCCCAGGAATCTCAGCTCGTCGTGATCGGATCATCGGCGGGCGGCATCGAGGCGCTCTCGCGCGTGGTGGCGAGCCTGCCGGCCGACTTCCCGGCGCCGATCGTGATCGCGCAGCATCTCGACCCCCGCCGCCCCAGCCATCTGCACGAGATTCTCGCCCGCCACGCCACGCTGCCCGTCCGAGTGGTCGAGGAGCGGGAGGCCCTGGAGGACGGCGTGATCTTCGTCGTTCCTTCGAACCGGCTCGTCGAGATCAGCTCCGGCGCCCTGCGGCTTCGCGCGGCCAAGGCCGGCGCAGTCGCACCCTCCATCGACGTGTTGCTGGAGAGCGCGGCCGGTGTCTTCGGTCCCGGACTCATCGCAGTGATCCTCACCGGCAGCGGGTCCGACGGATCCGCGGGAGCGTGGCACGTCAAGAAGGCGGGCGGAGCGGTCGTGATCGAGAACCCCGCGACGGCGATGTTCCCCTCGATGCCGAGCTCGATTCCCCCCTCCCTGGTCGACGCGACGGCTGACCTCGACTCGATCGGACGGATCCTGGGCGATCTCCTGGCGGCCGGTAACGCTCCCGCGGAGGGGCCCGATCACGACGAGCTCCGCGACCTCCTCGAACGGATCCACGAGCGAAGCGGCATCGACTTCAGCAGCTACAAGCCGGCCACGATTCTGCGGCGGTTGCGCGGCCGAATGAACGCCACATCGCGCCCAACGCTAGCCGCGTACGCGGCATATCTGGAGTCCGATCCCGAGGAGTTCGCCCGGCTCGTCAACAGCCTCCTGATCAAGGTCACGGAGTTCTTCCGGGACCCGAAGCTTTTCGAGTACCTGCGCGGCCGTGTACTCCCCGAGCTGATAGCGGAGGCCCGACGCGATCAGCGGGAGCTCCGCATCTGGTCGGCCGGCTGCTCGACCGGCGAAGAGGCCTACTCAGCGGCCATCATCGTTGCCGATGCCCTCGGAGAAGAGTTCCCGTGGCCGGAGGTCCGGATCTTCGCGACCGACATCGACCGCGAGGCGATCGCCTTCGCGCGCCGGGGTGTCTATCAGCCAGCTGCCCTCAAGGGCCTGCCCGCAGGTGCTCGAGACCGCTACTTCGTGAAATCGGACGGCGGCTACGAGGTCGGCAAACGGCTGCGTGCCCTCATGGTCTTCGGCGAGCACGATCTCGGCGAGCGCGCGCCGTTCCCGCGGATCGATCTCCTCCTCTGCCGGAACGTCCTGATCTACTTCACCGCGCCGATGCAGCGGATCGCTCTCGAAACCTTCGCGTTCTCGTTGCGGCCCGGCGGTAGGCTGGCCCTCGGTCCATCCGAGACCGTCATGGCCTTGCCGGAGCCATTCGAAGAGGAGCAGGCGCGCCTGCGCGTCTATCGGCGGCTGCCCGGGAGCTACGCGATCCCACCGATGCGACCGGCGGTGCTCCGCCCGCGTCGTAGCCAGGAATCCCAGCTCGACCAGGCCATCCGTGTCACGCACCGCGACGTCCGGCGGGTGGCGGATTCGTCGGCGTCGGCGGATAGCCTGCTCCTCAACCTGACCGTCGGTATCGTCGTCGTCGATCCGCGCTACTACATCCTGCGCATCAACTCCGCGGCACGCCAGATGCTCGGCATCCACGGCACGGCCTACGACCAGGATTTCATCCACCTCGCGGAGGTTCTTCCGCCCAGCGCCATCCGAGCGGCCATCGACTCCGCTTTGACCGGCAAGACCACCTCGGCCGTGTTCGAGGTGGAACCCTCGGACGCCGCCAGCGAGACGACCCATTTCGTGGAGGCCACGGTCCGCCCCTACCGTGTCGAGATGCAAGCCGTCGAAGGTGTCGTCATTGAGCTGACCGATGCGACGAGGCTCGAACAGGAGCGTCGTGCCGACCTCCGGACGCGGCAGCGGCTCGAGAAGGCGGTCGCCACGAACGGCCGGCTCCTTCGAGCGAACGAGGAGCTGGCCGCCCTGGTCGCGGAGCTTCGGGCGGCGAACGAATCGATGCTCCTTGCCAGCGAGGACGCGCAGGCCACTCGCGAGGAAGTCGAAACCGTCAACGAGGAGTTCCAGGCCACCAACGAGGAGCTCGAAACCCTCAACGAGGAACTGACCGCGAGCGTCGAGGAGCTTCGGGTGGCGAATGAGGATCTCGCGACGCGCACCGAAGAGCTCAGTGTCAAAACCACGGCGCTCGAGCAGCAGAGGTTGAGCCTCCAGGAAGAGCACGATCGCCTCCGATCGATCCTGGCCAGCCTCGGCGACGCGGTCGTCGCGGTCGACCACGAGGGCCGGATCGTCGCGACCAACGACGCCTACGATCGGACCTTCGGTGGCGTCGAGGCTGAGATCGAGCCTGAGGATGCTGCCGGCCTCCCGATTCCGCGGGCCGACTGGCCGCAACGACGGGCGGCCCGAGGTGAACGGTTCCGCATGGAGTTCGCCGTGACGCCGCCTGGGGGGATTCGGCGCTGGTTCGAGGCCGTGGCCGAGCCGCTCACCGCCGGCGACCGGACCTGGGGCGGAGTGGTTACGATCCGGGACCTGTCCGAGCGCACGATGCGCCTCAGCTTGGAGCGCTTGATGGCCTCGGCGGGTCACGAGCTCAAGACCCCGGTAGCCGCCCTGCATGGTTACCTCCAGCTCGTCGAGCGTCACTTGGGCCCGGAGGATTCCGCGCAGGCCCGTGCCTATGCGAACCGGGCACTCGCGCAGACGAGGCAGATCGGAGAGCTCGTAGAGCGCCTCTTCGACGTGAGCCGCATCCAGGCAGGTCGACTCGAGCTTGCTATCGCACCGATCGATCTGACTGCGGTCGTGCGTAATGCCGTCGAGGTCGCCGGAGCGCTGCCGAAGGCACCGCCGATTCGGGTCTCGTCGACTCGCGGACCGATCTTCGTCCAGGCGGATGCCGGTCGCCTGGGGCAGGTCTTCGTCAATCTCCTCTCCAACGCCGTCGAGCACGCGGCGACGTCGTCGACCGTCGACGTGACCGTGCGTCGATCCGGCTCGACGGGCGTCGTCGAAGTCCGCGATCATGGCCCGGGAATCGGGAGCAGCGTGCTGCCGCAGCTGTTTCAGCCGTATACGCTGCTGGGGCAGAAGCCGTCGGCCGGGCTGGGTCTCGGGCTCTACGTGGCGCGCGAGATCGTGACCGCGCATGGCGGAACGATCGAGGTCGAGTCGGTCCTCGGCCTGGGAACGGCGTTCATGGTTCGGCTCCCGCTCGGCAGGAGGAGGCCCCGGGCAGCTGGCCGGCCGGGGGCGGAGGCGGGGGCGGGGGCAAGAACGTGATCCGGCTCGCGATCATCGAGGATCATCCTGCGATCGCCGAGGGGCTCACGGCACTTCTGGGCGGCGAGCTCGACGTGACCGTTGTTGGGACAGCGCAGGACAGCATCGCAGCCGACCGCCTGATCGAGGCCCAATCCCCCGACGTCATCCTGTGCGATATCCGCCTGGCCGGGACGGTGGACGGCCTCGAGATCCTGGCCCGCCACACGCCGGGCCCGGCGTTCATCATGCTGAGCGCGTACTCCTATCCGAGCTACTACGTCGCCGCGGTCGAGCACGGGGCGAAGGGCTATCTCTCGAAGATGGCGAGCATCGGACAGATCGTCACAGCCGTGCGAACGGTCGCCGCTGGGGGCACGGCTTTCCCGGACGCTGTCCGCCGAGCCGCACGCACGGCTCTACGCCTGCCGACGCCGCGCGAGGCCCAGATCCTGGCGCTCGTGGCCGAGGGCCACGCCAACTCCGAGATCGCCGAACGCCTGTCCCTCCGCGTCAAGACCGTCGAGAGCCAGCTCAGGAGGATGTTCGATCGCTACGACGTGACGAGCCGGACGTCGCTCGTGCGCGTGGCCCAGCGGCAGGGCTGGATCGAGGGGGATCGCTAGCCCGTCGCGGACCTTGCCGCCCCGCCCCCTCTTCACCCGGCGATGACAGCGAGGGTTTCCATCCTCGCGCCGTCGGCTCAGGAGGCGCAGCCTGAGGGCGAAAGAAGGTATCCCATGGAACTGCTCCTCATCTTCGTCATCCTTCTCCTGCTCTTCGGCGGGTTCAGCTTCAGCCGTCGCTGAGGGCCGGGCTATCTGACAGACCCTATCCCCCTCAGGCTCCGCAGACGCGCGGACGGCCGCAGACACGGTCCTCATCGGCACCGGAGGTCCGCCTTGGCCTCCGGCGTCGCCGTGGCATCGCGGTGAGCGTCAAGGAGACTCGATGGACATTGCAGAGTTGAAGCAAGAGCACCGCGACCAGGCGATCGCCCAGGCCATGGGCGGAGAGGCACCCGCCGTCAATCCGGTTGGCGTGAACGCGCCCCCATTCATTCCAATCCACGACAGCGGCGAATTTCCACAGGACTGCCGCGGCGCCGAGCCCACCAAGACTGCGGCCGACGCCTCTCCTGAAGAGCTGACTCGTCACGCCCAATACCTGGAGTGGCGTTCGGGGCTTCTGACTGGCGAGGCAGCCGCTCTCCGCTCGATGGCCGCGACCCGCTGACCCTCGAGCGCTCAAGAAGATACGCAACATCGTCCGCCACGGACTCGACTCCGTGCCGGCGGGCCTGGGAGGCGGAGGGAGCGGCGGCGGTCTCAGCTGCTAGCCACGAAAGCGGGCAGCCGGCCGCGCCGCCCCACCGTTGGGTCGCGAGATCGGAGGCGCTTCGGGCGCCCCCGAGCTACTTGGCCGCTTTGAGGGCAGCCAGGCGAGCGTCGACCTCGGCTGCGTCCTCGTCGCCCTGGAGCGACGCGAACTGCGCGTCGACGGAGTTGGCGTTGACCTCGGCCATGCCGCGCGCCATCGCCTCCTGGCGCCGGACCTTCTCCTCGTACTGGCTGAGCTCGCTCGTCGGGTCCATGACCGAGACGTTCTTGAGCGTCGTCTGAACCTGCGTCTGCGCCTTCGCCATCTTGGCTCGAGCGACCAGCTCGTCGCGCTTCTGGACCAGCTCGTCGCGCCGAACGGTCATCTTGTTGAGGCCGTCCTTGAGCTGGGCTACGAGCGCGGTCTGCTGCTCGATTTGGGTGTCGAAAGTCTTGATCTGAGCCTCGAAGCTGATCTGGCGGCCGAGCGCGAGCTTGGCCAGGCTGTCGAACTTGTCGGCGTCGGAGGTGTTGCCGGCGGCGCGCAGCTCGTCGGCCTTCTTGGAGGCGACGGTCGCCTTGTTGCCCCAGTCGGCGGCGGCGTCGCGCGCTTCTTTGGCATCGTCCTCGACCATGCGCAGGTTGCCGATGGTCTGAGCAACGGCGTCTTCGGCCTGGCTCATGTTGTTGGTGAAGTCCCGAACGAGCTGGTCGAGCATCTTCTCCGGGTCTTCGGCGCCGTCGATGAGCGAGTTGATGTCTGCCCGGAGCAGCTGGCCGACACGCCCGAGGATCGTCGTCTGAGGCATCGATTCGATCTCCCTTCCAAATCGCGTGAATTGTTGAACGTGAGTCTAAGTGCCGAGGAGGCGAATCGCGTCTGGCTACCAGCCGCCGCCACCACTGTGCGTACCGCCGCCTCCGCCGCCACCACCGAAACTGCCGCCACCGCTGTGGGTGCCGCCGAAGCCGCCGAAGCCGCCGGAGCTCCCGCCGCCGGTCCAACCGCCACCGGAGCCCCACGGCGTGCCGCCGAAGCCGCCACGGCGCCCTCCGCCGCCGGACAGCATCCCGCCGATGATCCCGCCCAGAATCGCACCGGCCACGTTCGAGCCGCCACCGGACCCGCCTCCGTAGCCGCCCCCGTAACCTCCTCCGCCGAAGTTCGAAGAGGCCGAGTTGTAGGCGTCGTCGGCCATGCTGTCGGCCGTGCGGGCTTCGTTCGTGGCGCCGGCAAGGTCTGTCGGGGCCAGCGCATCGGCCTGTGCCAGATGGCGCTGGGCCTCCACGAGCCGAGTTCGCGCTTCCTGTCCGATCGCGCTGCGCCGCGCCGAGAGGAAGCCGTCCGCGCGCGCGATGCTGGAAACTGCCAGCGCCCGCGCGGAGGCGAATGCCGCCTGGTTGCGAGCCTTCAGCTCGGCGGCCTGGCGCTCGCCCGCGAGGACCGTGTCGGCGGTCGCGTGGGCAGCCTGGGCGGCCTTCAGGGCCGCGATTGGATCCGGTGCCGCCGCCGTGGCCTGAGCTTGCGCTTGGGCCAGCTGTGTCGCCGCCTGGGCCAGCTGACCGGCGAGCGTCGGATCCGTCGGCCCGGCGTTCGCGGAGGCCCTGGCCGCCTCGACGTCGGCCTGCGCGGCGGTGAGCTCGCCTTCAAGTTTCGACTTCGCGTCCTCGAGCGCCTTGGCCTGGTTCTCGATCGCATCGAGAAGCTGGTTGGACTGGGCGACTGCTTCCTGGGCGGCCCGCGTGGCGCTGGCCGCGTCGACGTTGTTCGGCGGTGTTTGAGCCAGCGCGGCCTTGCCCTTCTTGATCTGATCCTCGGCGAAGGCGCCTCGCTTGTCGGCTTCCTCGGCGTTGCCCTTGACCGCCGCCCAGCCGGCAGGCGCGTATCCGGACAGGGTCTTCATGGCGTCCTTGATTGCAGGCAGCCGGGCCTGCAAATCGCCGATGGCTTTGGCAAGGCCGTCGAGAGCCTGGGGAGCGGTCTTCTCCAGGTCGCGCAGGGCCTGGATCCGCTTCTCCTGATCGTCGATGACGGCGCCGGCAGTCTGGCAGTGGGCGATGATGCCCTGGTACATCTTCTCCCGGATGGGGGGATCCTCGGGCGTGGCGTCGTCGAGCTGTTGGCGCAGCGTGAACGCCTGTTTGAGCTCGTCCTGGGCCTTGTCGAGCGCCGCCGCGAATGGGGCGCAGTCGGCGTCCGAGAACTCGGCCTGGGCGAAGCCCAACTCCTGCTTCGCGGAAGTGATGGCGTCGTCGGTGTCGACCAGGAGCTTGTTGGCCTGGCGGGCGAGATCGCCGGTCCGCTTATCGCGCTCCTCGGCCGTCAGTTTCGAGAGCCTCCAGGAGCGGAAGACGAAAGCGAAGACGATGACGACGAAGATGGCGCCGAGGATGCCGAAGAATACGAGCAAGGTGCCGAGGTCTCCGGTGGTCGACGACCCATTGGAGGTCGATCCCGACCCCGATCCTGTAGCTGCCGGCGCGGCTGTTGGCTTCACCCCTGCGTTGACCGCCCCTGCGAGGGCGGTGGTGAAGTCGACCACGCCACCGGCGTAATCGCCCGCCTTGAACCTCGGGTCGAGGCTGTCGCTCGCAAGTGCGGTCAGCTGATCGTCCGAGAGGCTGACGGCCCCATGCTGCGCCCAGCCATAGCGGTGATCGTCGACCGCGACGACGAGAAGCATGTCATTCCCGCCCAGGCCGTTCGAGTCGAAGGTTTCCTTCGCGTATTCCGGGGCCGTGGAGCTCCCGGTCGTGGATACGAAAAGGACCCACAGGTCGACGTTGGCGTTCCCGGACAGCGACGTGACCGCGTCTTCCACCCTCGACTGGTCGGACCCGAGCACGCCGGTCTGGTCCATGACGTGGTCAGTGAGCTTCGGGCCCTGGGCAAGGGCCGCCGGGGCGGCGAGCAACAGCACCACGCCGGCAAGGAGCGCGGGCCAGATGAACGAGCGAAGCCGGGCGACTGTCTTCATGCGTACATCCTACCCACCGGGGCAGTGGAAGGCTTCCCCCAATCAAACGTGATTGCCTGCTCTGTGGACTCTCTCGGGCGCGGCCAGGTTCGATCCCGTCGAACGGTCGTGATACCATCCCGCTCGCGCCGACATAGCTCAGCGGTAGAGCAGTTGTTTCGTAAACAACAGGTCCTCGGTTCGAATCCGAGTGTCGGCTCCACTCCCCCTTCTGCCGCGCTGCCGCGCCACGTCCGACGACGTCGTGCGCCACGGCCCGCCTTTCGGCGCGTCGAGACTCGTGCGATCATGACCGCCGGACCAGCAAGGGCGCCGATGGCCCGGGGACGCCGGTCCGAGGCAAAGGGGGATGTGGCATGGGTCACAACGTCCGTGCGGCCGCGGTTGTCGCCGCTCTCTCCCTGGTTGTCGGGGCCTGCGGATCCGCGAGGACAACGCCCTGGCTCGAAACATCTTCCGCGCTGCCGAGCGGCACCTCCGCCGCGACCCCGACCCTAGCCCCGACCGCGACCCCGACGCTAGCCCCGACCGCGACCCCGACGCTGGCTGCCCGATGGATCGGCGCTCCTTGCTGTGAACCCCTCCGGTGTGTGGCTGAAGGTGAGCCTCACGGACGGCGTCTACACATCTTTGGGCATCACGGCCACGCGGGCTGAAATCTCCCCCAACGGCTCGAAGATCGCCTACCTGAAGTCGGGCCATCTCTACGTCCGCAACCTCAGCGGCGGCGCCATTCGGGACTTCGGCGCGGCAACCGATTTCGCATGGTCCCCCAGCAGCGCCACGCTTGCCATCTTCAGCAGCCATCTGACCATGCAGAGCGCCACCACCGGAGTCGGGATGATCATCTATGCCGGCACGGGATCCAAGCCCACCTGGTCGCCTGACGGCAGCAAGATCGCCTTCATCAAGAGCACGGGCGGGATCTTCGTTGTCGGTTCGACCGGCGGAGCCGTCACGGCCATCCCCGGCACCTCGAAGGCGTCCGAGGTGCACTGGCAGCCTTGATCGGCCACCGGCAAGTGGCGTGGTCGAGACCGATCAAGGCACCGCGGGGATGTAGCGCAGCGTGTCCTTGATCTCCTTGGGACACCACGGGGTAAGGGCCGGGGGGAAGTAGCCGGCGTCGCCGCCGGCGACCAGGATCGAGCCGTCCTGAAGGAGCACGGCCCTCGACTGCTCGCGGGCCGACGGCATCGGCAGCGTGGCGGTCCAGGTTCCGGTCGCGGGATCGAAGAGCTCCGCGGCGGCTGTTGCCGGCTTGAGATGATCGGGCAGGCCGCCGGCGACCAGCACCTGTCCGTTGGTCAGCACCGCCGCCGCGCGGTCGTACGCCGCCGTAAGCATCTTGCCGGTGGCCGCCCACTTGTTGGTCTTGGGATCCAGCCGGTAGGCCGTGGCGATCCCCTTGAGAGCCTTGTCCTGACCGCCGGCGAGAAGCGCCCCGCCGTCCGCCAGAGGCACGAGAACGGATCCGCCCCAGATCGGCGTGGCGCCGACGGCGGCCCATTTGCCGGTCGTCGGGTCCCAGATCTCGGAGTCTGCCACGGCGCCCTTGGCGGTGTAGCCGCCGACCGCGAGGACGCGCCCGTCCGCGAGCGTGACGGCCATCGCCCCGCTGCGGGCCACCTTGAGCGCGCCCGTCTTGGCGAACTTGCCGGTAGCCGGATTGAAGACCTCGGCGGTCGCGAGGAACGCGTCCGCCGGGGGGTTTCGGTATTCGCCGGCGATGACGATCACCATCCCGTCCTTGAGGAGGGCGGACGCGGGATAGGAGCGCGCGGTCGCCATCAGCCCCGACGTGTTCCAGGTGCCGGTCTTCGGGTCCCAGATCTTCGGACTCGAGAACGAGATCCAGTCGACGTTGGTGCCGCCCACCACGAACGCCTGGCCGTTCGCCAGCGGCTGGGCGGTGAAGTCATTGCGGGCCGAGTTGAGGCTTCCGGTGGTGGCCCACTTGCCGGCCTCCCACACCTCCGCCGCCATGCTCGTGTCCCAGGCCGGCCCTGGGTCGCAGAAGTTGTCGTCCCCGACGACGAGGGCCCGCCCGTCGGTCAGCGCGACCAGGCGAGTGGAACCGCGAGAGGCGTTGAGCGACCCGGCCGAGACCCAACTGGCGGGACTGGGCGTGGGAGTGGGCACGGGAGTGGCGGTCGTCGCCGGCGTCGCAGTGGGACTCGGCGCGGAGGGCGAGCTGACCGGAGTGGGGGCAACGGTCGGCGGCGCCCCGCTCGCCGTGGGGCTGGTGCTGCCGCAGCCCGTCGCCAGGAGCGCGACGACTACCAATGCGCCCGAGAAACCGAGCCTGGATCGCATGGACGATTCCCCCGCTATCTCGCATGAGTTATTCGCTCACGTCTTGACTCAAGAATGGCACGGGGCCGGCCTGCCGGCAATCACCCCGCGGCAATGGTCTGCCTGCCGATGCGGTGCGCCAGGGCCACCACCCCCAGCCCGCATGCGGCCATGCCCATGATGATCGGCCATGCCGCCGTGATCCCGACCGCGTCGCCGGCCAGCCCCAGCGTGGCCGGCGCGATCAGGATGGCCAGCCCGGCACCCAGCGTGGCCCGGGCGGCTGCCTGCAGCTGACCCACGCCGGCTGTGTGCAGGGCGACCGTCACGCCTATCGGCCACAGGCCCGCCACGCCGCAGCCGCCCAGCAGGAGCCCGAAACCGGAGAGGATCGGCGTCGTCGAGATCCACGTCAGAGCCGCGCCCACCAGCACCACGACCAGGCCCGCGGCCAGCAACGCGAGCGAAGAGCGGCCCGAGCCTACGCCGCTGCCGACGACCGTCCGACCGGCGAACATGCCCACCACGAAGAGGCTGGCGACCAGCGTGGCGTCGGCGGTCGAGATTCCCGTCCTGAGCATCACGATCGTCGAGCCCCAGACCACGAACGAGAACTCGATCGACACGCCGATGACCAGCAGCAGCCAGACAATCCAGTAGCTGCGCGGCAGGCTGACCTTCGGCGCGTGGACGGCAGCGGCGGCGACTCTCTCGCGCGGCCGAAGCACCGTCAGGGCGGCGCCGCCGACGATCGGCAGCAGCATGGCGAGATGCCAGGCGTGCAGGACTGACGCGGCAAGGCCGATGGCGAGGGGCGCGGCCGCGGCCACGATCATCGAGAAGGCATTGGCCTGGGACAGGAGTATCCGGCTCTGCGCCTGGCCGAACCGGCTCAGCTCGACGTTGACCTGGGTGCCCAACGTGCCACCCCCCAGGCCCAGCAGGAACGCTCCGCAGAGAGACACCGGCAGGCCCGGGGCCAGCACGATCAGGGCGACCGCGACCGCGAAGTAGGCGATCGAGAGGTCGAACAGCCGGCTCATCCCGACCCTTCGGCCGAGGATGTCGGCGGTCGCGCCTGCGACGAGAACGCCCAGTGCGAGCGCCGAGGCATGCAGCCCGGCCTCGAAAGCCGTCAGCCGCAGGTCGTCACGAAGGTAGGGTGTGGCGTTGCCGAGCCCGTAGAGCAGGTAGCCCCACAGGGCGAGGAAGCTGAACGCGGTCCACTTGGCGCGTGGCCGCATCCGCGGCGTCGTGTCGTTCAAGCGGCTCAGCCCGCGATTTCAAGGGCGACCGCGAGTCTATCCAAGCCCGCCAGGGCCTTCTCGACAGCCGCTTTCACCTCTGCCGCGGAGGCCTTTCCGAGTCCGCTCTTGCCCACCCTTCGACCTCCAACTGATCAGGACCGGCTCGCCGCCCAGTCTAGCTCCGGCCAGCGGAACGGACCCGAGCGCCCATCTGAGCGGGTGAGAGGATGGTGGCGCGGGGACTTGCAAGGACTGGCGAGTTTTTGCGTAGAATTGCACAATGTCGAAACGACTTGCGGAAGTGGCTCGGAAGGTCGGCGTCAGCGAGGCGACGGTCAGCCGCGTCCTCAACGAGAAGCCCGGAGTATCCGAATCGACACGCCAGGCTGTTCTCACCGCGCTTGACGTGCTGGGCTATGAGCGGCCCACGAAGCTACGCGGGGAGCGGGCCAGGCTCGTGGGGCTGGTGCTGCCGGAGTTGCAGAACCCGATCTTCCCGGCCTTTGCCGAGGTCGTTGGAGGGGCGCTGGCGCAGCGGGGCTTCACGCCGGTGCTGTGCACCCAGACCACCGGCGGCGTCTCCGAGGCCGACTACGTCGATCTGCTGCTGCAGCAGCAGGTCTCCGGCATCGTATTCATAGGCGGCTTGTACGCCCAGGAGGACGCACCGCACGAGCATTACGCGCGCCTGGCCGCACGGCGCCTGCCGACCGTGCTGGTCAACGCCTCCGTCAAAGGCCTGGACTTCCCTTGCGTCTCGTGCGACGACTCCGTCGCCATGGAGCAGGCCATGGGCCATCTGCTGTCGCTCGGGCACACCCGCATCGGAGTCCTCATCGGTCCGCCAGACCACGTACCGTCCCAGCGCAAGCTCGCGGCCGCTCGTGTGGTGGCCGCCAAAGCGGGCATTGCGTTCAACGACGACCAGATTGCGCATTCGCACTACTCGCTCGAAGGCGCCCAGGCCTCGGCCATGCGGCTGCTGGAGGCAGGAGTGTCGGGGATCGTGTGCGCCAGCGACCCGATGGCCCTGGGCGCCATTCGCGCCGCAAAGAGGGCCGGCCTCAACGTGCCTCGGGACGTCTCGGTCGTAGGGTTCGACGACTCGGCCTTGATGAACTCGATTGACCCGCCGCTGACCACGGTGCGCCAGCCGATCGAGCCGATGTGCCGAATGATCATCGAGCTTCTCGTCAGCCAGATCTCCGGCACCGGCCTGTCTCACGACGAGCTGCTCTTCGAGCCGGAGCTTGTGGTGCGCGGCTCGACGGCTCCTCCCGCATCACCGCTCTAAGGCTCGCCGGCTCGGCCTGAGTCGCGCCCTTTCCGGACACCGGACGAGGGCGGCAGCCGATGCGGCTCGCCCTTTGCGTTGTCGTCGGCCGCCACGTCCCAGCTGTCCCGCGCGCGCGTTCGCGAGTCGAGCGGGCTCAGCAGGACGGGTATCGTCAACTAGTTGCAGGGCGCGCACATAGAACAAAAGATCTACTGTCAAGATATTGCGCAGATCTGTCCGATAGTGTACTTTGCCCCAGGCGGCCTCCGGATGCGCTCCAGGTGAGACACCGGCCGCCCGACCGGAGCACAGATCCAGTGACCGACGAGCTCCTCGCAGGCGCAGCTTCACCGCGGACCACGGCCGACCCGGAGGGGTGGCCTCGCAGGGCATCGGACGCGGACGACCAGTGGTGGCGGCGCGCCGTCATCTACCAGGTCTACGTCCGGAGCTTCGCGGACGGCAATGGCGACGGCATCGGCGACCTCACTGGCGTGCGGACGCGGCTGCAGTACCTGGTGGATCTGGGAGTCGATGCCATCTGGTTCACTCCCTGGTACGTATCGCCGCTTGCCGACGGCGGATACGACGTCGCGGACTACCGAGCCATCGACCCGTCCTTCGGGTCGCTCGACGAGGCGGAGCGGCTCATATCGGAAGCCCGAAGCCTGGGCATCCGGACCATCGTCGACATCGTCCCGAATCACGTTTCGGATCAGCACCCGTGGTTCCAGGCGGCCCTTGCCTCGGGCCCGGGCTCGCCGGAACGGGCGAGGTTCTGGTTCCACCCTGGCCGGGGCGAAGATGGCAACGAGATGCCCAATGGGTGGGTGTCCAACTTCTCGGGCCCGACTTGGACACGGACGCAGAACCCGGACGGCACTCCAGGCGAGTGGTACCTCCATCTCTTCTCGGCTCAGCAGCCCGACCTGAACTGGAGCCACCCCGACGTTCGGGCCGAGCACGAGGCTGTGCTCCGCTTCTGGTTCGACCGTGGAGTGGCTGGTGTTCGTGTCGATTCGGCGGCCCTGTTGGTGAAGGACCCGGCGCTGCCTGAGGTGCCGGCGGAGCCCGGGCCCGGTGAGCATCCCAACACGGATCGGGACGAGCTGCACGAGATATACCGCCGCTGGCGGTCCGTGGCGGATTCCTATCCCGACACCCGGATTCTGGTCGGGGAGATCTGGCTTCCGGACATCGACCGCTTCACCAAGTACCTGCGCGCCGATGAGCTTCACACGGCCTTCAACTTCGACTTCCTGGCTCGGGCCTGGGATGCGGCCAGTTTGAAGGCGTCGATCGACAGCACGCTGGCCGCGCACGCGCCGGTCGGCGCGCCGCCCACGTGGGTGCTGTCCAATCACGACGTCACCCGGCCCGTGACCAGATACGGCCAGGAGGACACCGCGTTTGCCTTCGCCACGAAGCGGGCTGGCATTCCGACGGATCTGGAACTCGGTCGGAAGCGAGCGAGAGCGGCCGCGTTGCTGTGTGCCGCCCTGCCGGGCTCCTTGTACATCTACCAGGGCGAAGAGCTGGGCCTCGACGAGGTCCAGGACCTGCCCGCCGAACAGCGGCAGGACCCGATGTATCACCGTTCCGGTGGCGCAGATCCAGGCCGGGACGGATGCCGCGTCCCGCTGCCGTGGGCCGGATCCAATCAGCCCTTCGGCTTCAGCCCGGCCGGCGCCACAGCCGAGCCCTGGTTGCCCCAACCGAGCCACTGGGCGGAATTGACCGTCGAGGCGGAGCAGAGAGATTCGGCCTCGATGCTCAGCCTGTATCGAAGGATGCTGCGCATCCGGCGGAGCGACCCGGACCTGGCCGGCGGCGATCTGCGATGGCTACTCTCGGCCGACGAAGTGCTCGCCTTTGGGCGGGGCGAGAGTTTCGTCTGCATCGCCAACCTCTCTCGCGCCCCCATCGAATTGCCCGCCGGCGCATCCGTGCTGCTTGCCAGCGCCGACCTGACGGGTGGACTACTGCCGTCGGACGCCACCGCTTGGTTGCGCCCCGACCGGCCCCTAACCGAGGACCGATTCCTCCGGTTCCCGACAGTGGAGGGAGAATGAGGATGGTGTGACGGCCCAGACACGCTCTCCAAGGGGATCTTTCAGCTCAGACGACAAGGGCAATTGAGCGACAAACCTAGAGTGAGTGAGCAAATGAGAGCCAAGCCCAATCGCATATCCAAGGCGCTGGTGATGGTCGCGTTGGCCATGTTCACCGTGAGCGCTTGCAGTTCCTCGACCAGCACCACCACCCCGACAACCGCTCCCACCACCGCGCCCAACGCGACCGCGGCCCCGAGCGTCGACACCCATAAGCCCGTCACCATCTCGGTCGGCGTGCTGCGGCCGGGCGCCACGCAGGAAGCTTCCGATGCCCTGAACCTTCAGATCAGCCAGTTCGAAGCCAAGTATCCCTGGGTCACAGTCGTGCCTAACGAGTACAACTGGACGGCCCCGACCTTCACGGCCCAGCTCGCCGGCGGCACACTGCCGACCGTATTCAATATCCCGTTCACCGACGGCAAGGGCCTGATCGCTCAGCACCAGATCGTCAACATCGACTCCCGCGTCCGCGCGCTGGGTTATGCCGACAAGTTCAACCCGAACGTGCTCGTCAACGGCGAGGACACCGATGGCAAGATCTGGGCCGTGCCGATCACGGCGTACGGCATGTCGCTGACCTACAACCGCACTCTGTTCAAGGCCGCTGGCCTCGATCCTGACAAGCCGCCCACGACTTGGGACGAAGTCAAGGCCGACGCCAAGATCATCGCCTCGAAGACCGGCGTCGCCGGCTTCGCCCAGATGGCCACTCAGAACACCGGTGGCTGGCAGCTGACAACCATGACCTACTCTCTGGGTGGGCGCATGGAGTCCGTCGACCCCAAGACCGGCAAGGTCACCGCGACCCTCAACAACTCCTACACCAAGGCCGCCCTCGCATACCTCCACGGCCTGCGCTGGGACGACAATTCGATGGGCGCCACGTTCGACTACAACTGGGGCACCATCAACCAGGACTTCGCCGCCGGCCAGATCGGTATGTTCACTGGCGGTTCCGACCTCTACACCGCGATGGTGCAGAACAACGCCCTCAAGGCCGACGATTACGGCATCACCGTCATCCCGCTCGCCAGCGACCCGAATGCGGGCGTCCTCGGCGGCGGCAACCTCGTCGCGGTCAACGTCCTCACCACCGACGCCCAGCGCGATGCGGCGGTCGACTTCATCGACTTCTACTACATGAACAAGCTTCGGACCCAGGACGGCGCCGTGGCTGACGCACAGGCCCTCAAGGCCAACAATCAGCCCGTCGGTGTCCCGGCTCTCCCGATCTTCGACAAGGCTACCTACGATCAGTCACAGATCTGGATCAAGGACTACATCAACGTCCCCACGGCCCAGATGACCCCCTTCACCAGCAAGATCTTCAGCGAGCCTCTGGTCACCGAGCCGCGCTACAACACTCAGGATCTCTATGCGGCTCTCGACCCCGTCGTTCAGAAGGTCCTGACCGACAAGAACGCTGACATCAACGCGCTGCTCGACGCGGCGAACAAGCAGATCCAGTCGATCATCGACAAGGGCTGATCGA
This sequence comes from Candidatus Limnocylindrales bacterium, assembly GCA_050008515.1. GTDB lineage: Bacteria > Chloroflexota > Limnocylindria > Limnocylindrales > CSP1-4 > Fen-1039. Next base: position 89,491 of record JBEKMM010000004.1, on the reverse strand, counting down.
CACCCTCGATGGGGGCCTACGCCATTCCAGGCCCCCATCGAGACCTCCGATCCGAGTAGAGCCCTCACGCTCAAGAGCGTGGTGGGTGACGCGCAGAAAGGCAGATGCCCAGGAATGAGCTCTCGGGCTGAACCGGCAGTTGCCGCGAGCGGTGTGCGCAAGCGCCGTGGTCCGCTGACCTGGGTCAGCAGAGACGGACTCAGCACGCTGGCCTTTCTGCTGCCGTTGCTATTGATTTTCGGGATCTTCTCCTGGTTCCCGATCCTCCGGTCGTTCGTCATGAGCGTTCAGGAGACCAACCTCGTCTCGACGCCCACCTTCGTGGGCCTGGACAACTTCGCCAACGTCCTGGGGGATCCGCTCTTTGGCACGGCCGTCGCCAACACGGCCTACTTCGCTCTTCTGGCGCTGATCTTCGGCTACCCGATGCCGCTCGTGCTGGCGGTGATCATGAGCGAGACGCGCCGCTTCAGGAGCCTCTACAGCGCCCTGGCTTATCTGCCAGTGGTCGTTCCGCCCGTCGTTGCCGTGCTCCTGTGGAAGGTCTTCTACAAGGGCGGATCCAACGGAGCCTTCAACTCCATCCTTGGCGTCGTCGGGCTCGGGCCGGTCCAATGGCTCGGGGACGCCGCAATGGCGATGCCATCGATAGTGGTGGAGGCGACCTGGGCTGCCTTCGGCGGAACCGTGATCATCTACCTCGCGGCGCTTCTCAGCGTCCCACCGGAGCTCTACGACGCGGCCGAGGTCGATGGGGCTTCGATCTTGCAGAAGATCCGGTACGTGACCCTGCCGCACCTGCGAGGGATTCTGTTCATCACGCTGATCCTTCAGCTGATCGCCACGGCCCAGGTCTTCACGGAGCCCTTCCTGCTGACGGAGGGAGGCCCGGGCAACGCGACGACGACCGTTCTGCTTCTGATATACCAGTACGCCTTCGGGAGCAGTCTCGGTGGCCACTTCGGAGAGGCTGCCGCGCTGAGCCTGATGCTGGCGGCATTCCTCGGCGTATTCACCGCGGTCTACTTCTGGCTCACCCGGTCGTGGAGCACCACATCATGAAGCTGTCCCTTCCTTCCCGGGTGGGTCGAAAGGCTCCTCCGGCCGAGCAGCGCGGCATCGTTTCGCTGGCGGATTGGCATCGCCGGAGGATCCGCTGGACTGTCCAGACGGTCCACGTGCTGACTCTGATCCTGCTGATCATCGTTGGATTGGGTCCGATCCTGTGGCTGGCCAAGGCGGCCATCACCCCGACCCAGGACACGTTGCGACAGCCGATGGCGCTGTGGCCCAACGGCTTCGACCTGAGCCTTCTGACCCAGGCTTTCACGAAGGTCCACATCGAACGCTACTTCATGAACACGGTCTGGATCGCCGTGGGATCTTGGATGTGCCAGATCACTGTCGCGACGACTGCCGGTTATGCTCTTTCGGTATTGCGACCCAGGGGCACGCGTCTCCTGTATGGATTGGTGCTGGCCACTCTGTTCGTCCCCTCGATCGTCTTGCTGGTTCCTCTCTACCTGACCGTCCTGGACATGCCGCTGGTGAACATCAAGCTGCTCGACACGTTTTGGGCGGTGTGGCTGCCGGCGGGGGCCAGCGCGTTCAACGTCGTGATCATCAAGCGGTTCTTCGACAACCTGCCCCGCGAGATCTTCGAGGCGGCACGGGTCGATGGCGCCGGCCCGTTCCGCCTCTTCTGGTCGATCGTCCTGCCGCTGTCGCGCCCGATCCTGGGCGTCGTGTCTGTCTTCGCCGTGATTGCGACGTGGAAGGACTACCTGTGGCCGATGCTGGTGTTGCCGACTCCGGCCAACCAGCCGCTCTCGGTGCGACTCCCGACCCTCGAGAGGGGCATTCAGCTCGACCTCTTCCTCGCGTCCCTGGCGATCGCGACATTGTTCCCGATCGCGCTGTTCCTCATCTTCCAGCGTATGTTCCTGCGGGGCGGCGGTCTCAGCGGAGCCATCAAGGGCTGACGGGCAGCACGCTTCCCCGACCAGCGTGTCGGGGTTCCGTACGGCGTGTCTTGGTTCCGTACGGATTGATCGGCCCGCCGGGACGTTCGGCGTGAGCCAACGCAGGCGGCGGCTCGTAGGATCGCCGCATGCGCAAAGATCGCTCGCTCCCCCTCCTGGTGACCGGCGCCGCCGGCTTGCTCATCGCCGCCTTCGTCGTCGTCCAGCTCGGGCCGCTCGCCGCGAGCCCGGCCGGAAGCCCCGGCGCGCCGGACATAGGCGCAGCCGCCACCTCCGACGCCTCGGGCCCGATCGACAGTGCCGGGGCCCTCGCCGCCGCGAGCCTCGGCGCGAGCGTATCGCAGTCCCCGACCGAGGGCGGCAGCCCCGCGCCTAGCCTGCTCGTGACTCCGGTGGCCACGCGGGTCGCGACAAGCACTCAGACCGCGACGCGCACCCCGGCGGCCACTCCGGCTCCGTGCCCGATCTTCCCGTCCTCGAACGTCTGGAACAGGGACATCTCGAGCCTGCCGGTCGCGGCCAATTCGGCGGCCATGGTCGACGCCATCGGCCGGTCGGACTACCTGCATCCGGACTTCGACGCCATCGGCGACGGCATCCCCTTCAACGTCGTGACCTCGAGCACGCCCAAGTACACCGTCGGCTTCCAGTATGCCGACGAGTCGGACGCCGGGCCGTATCCGATCCCTGCCAACCCCAGGATCGAGAAGGGGTCCGATCGCCACATGCTCATGCTCGACAGGAGCGCCTGCCGCCTGTACGAGCTGTACGACGTCCGCAAGTCGGGCTCGAGCTGGCACGCCGGTTCGGGCGCAATCTGGAGCCTTCGGTCGAACGCCCTGCGACCCGCCGGCTGGACCAGCGCCGACGCGGCCGGGCTGCCCATCCTGCCGGGGCTCGGCCTCTACGCCGAGGTGCAGTCGGGCGCCATCCGCCACGCCATCCGATTCACCGCCCCGGACACCTGCGGCTACATTTACCCGGCCCGCCATCTGACCGCCGATCCCTGCTCGAACCTCCCGCCGATGGGGCTGCGGGTTCGGCTCAAGGCCTCGGTCAACATCTCGAGCTTCGGGCCGCAGGCGCGCGTCGTCCTGACCGCGCTCAAGCGCTATGGCATGATCCTGGCCGACAACGGCGCCCCGTGGTACATCACCGGCGAGCCGAACACGCGCTGGAACGACGACGAGCTGCACCGCCTGCAGACCTTGACCGGCGCCGACTTCGAGGTGGTGGACACCAGCGGTTTGCGTAACGGGTAGGACCGGCGTCGGGCCCAAGGGCAAGACTCTCCGCCAGAGTACGTACCCCGCATGGTGCGCAGACGCGCCACCCGTACTTATGTGGGGGTGGAGTGGCGGAGGGGTCGCGGTAACCTCGCGGGGTCGCACATATGGCCCGGCCCGGCCCCCCACCTCGAGCAGCAGGAGCCTCCGTGCTCATCCCGTTCATCGGGTACGCCCTGGGTCGCCGCTTCATCGGCTACGTCGAGTGCGAGGGCGAGCGCCTCACGGACCTCCTGAATCGCACCGAGTCGGTCGTCATCCGCGAGGCCTACGTCGAGAGCTTCGAAGACGACACGGTCGTCAACCTGGGTGACGGCGAGGTGAATCGCTCGATCCTGTACGCGGTCGAGACATCCGGCGCCAGAGGCGAGGGGGCGCTCCGCATCAACACCGTCCGCCACAGGCTGCAGGTCCAGATCGGCCCGTACAGCGCCCTGGGCCTGCTGCACGCCGCGCCGGGTCAGATGCCGCTGCCGTACCTGACGGCGCGCGGCCCGATGATTCCGCTATCCGACGCCACGCTCGGGTTTGCCACGCGAGGGGCCTTGGCCCTGCGGGACGTGGGCACCTTGATCGTGAACCGGGACCTCGTTGATTGGGTCCGCGCCAGCGACGACGAAGCCGTGGCGTTCCCGGGCGTTCGGGTCGTCGCCAACCGCGCCTGACCGCAAGCTCCGCCGGCCCCGCCGCCGGTCCGCGACCTCCGCTCCGCCTCAAGACCCCCGGTCCGGGGCCGAAGCCTCCACTGCCGGGGTGCGTCCTGGCAACACCGCAGGGAGGCTGGTTCGATGTGCCGGTTGGAGGCGCCCGGGGGACCGTCGGGGCGGCCGCCGCTCATCTCGCTCGGTCAGCCGGCGCATTCCGGCGTTGGCGCCTGCGCTCCTCGCTTACGCACCTCTGGGTGCGCTCGCTCCGGTGCTCTGCGCCGCCTTGGCCTGCGCTCGTCGGACCGGCGATCTGCTGGGTATGTCCGGCGCGCCCTAGAGGCCGAGCGTCTCTCGGATGGTCTTGAGCCCCGCCACCACGTTCGCGACGTGTTCCTCGAACGGGACCCCGAGCTCCTCGGCGCCGCGCACCAGCTGGTCGCGGGGGACCTGGCGGGCGAAGCCTTTGTCCTTCATCTTCTTGACGACGGCGTGCGGGTCCACTTCATCGAGGCTCCGGTTCGGCCGAACGTAACTCACGGCAATCACGAAGCCGGAAAGCTCGTCGCAGGCGTAGACGGTCTTCGCCAGAAGGCTCGTCCGGGGGACGCCGGTGTGGTCGCCGTGGCCCAGGACGGACTCCACCACGACCTCGGGGTAGCCGAGACGCCGCAGCTCTTCGGCGCCGCGCAGAGGGTGAGTGTCGGGGAAGCGCTCGTAGTCGAAGTCGTGGAGCAGGCCGGCGATGCGCCAGGTCTCGAGCTCCGAGCCGGTGATCGCGAAGCGGTTCGCGCCGTACCACGCCACCGTCGCCTCGACCGCAAGGCCGTGCTTGCGAAGCGCCTCGCTCGGCGACCATTCCGTCAGGAGCTGCCACGCATCCGCGCGGCTCGGGCTGGTCATGGAAACCTCCTCGGGGGGAGCGTACCATCGACGCAAGCCAGCCGGCACGGGCCGCGAACATCACCGCGATCGGGGAGGGGAGCATCCATGAGCCGTCTACGAGTGGCGCTGATCCAGCTCGCCGCCGACCAAGACGTGGCCGCGAACGTGGAGCGGGCGGTCGCCCTCGTCAAGCAGGCCGGCGAGCTGCGCCCGCAGCTGGTCGCGCTGCCGGAGATGTTCCTGTACCGCGGCCCCGCCGCAGGCCTGCGAGATTCAGCCACGGAGATGCCAGGCCCGATGACCGAGCCCTTCGCCGAGCTGGCTCGCGCGCTCGACACTTGGATCTTGCTGGGCAGCCTGGCCGAACGCTCGGCCGACCCCCAGCGCCCGTACAACACCTCCGTCCTGCTCGACCCGGCCGGCCAGGTCTGCGTGACGTATCGCAAGCGGCACCTCTTCGACGTGTCGATCGACGACGGCCCCTCCGACCGCGAGTCCGCCCGGACGACGCCCGGCGACCGGAGCGTCGTGGCGGTGATGCAGGGCGTGGCCCAGGAAGCGGACGTGCGCATCGGCCTCAGCATCTGCTTCGACGTTAGGTTTCCGGAGCTCTACCGCGAGATGACGGCCGCGGGGGCGGTGGTGCTGGCGGTGCCCGCCAACTTCACCGAGGCCACGGGGCGGGACCACTGGGAGGTGCTGCTGCGCGCCCGGGCGATCGAGAACGGCGCCTTCGTCATCGCGCCGGCGCAGTGCGGCATCGGCGGCGGCGTGCCGACCCACGGCCGCAGCATGGTCGTCGATCCGTGGGGCGTCGTCATCGCGCAGGCACCGGACGGCCCGGGTGTGGTCGTCGCCGATCTCGAGATGAAGCGAGTGGTCCAGGTGCGCCGGCAGCTGCCCACGCAGCCCACGCGCTGAGGAGCCGCAGGAGCGTGGGTCGGACGCCTCAGGCGGCGCCCCACCTCCGGTGCAGCGGCATTTCCGCCTCCTGGTCCGCTTCGGACTGGGACCCCTCGCCCGCCGGCGTTGCGGGCTCGTCGAGCAGGGAGATCAGCTGCTCTCGGTTCACGAGGGCGAACGGGCATCGGCTGACCAGAGCGGGGTCGCTCGTCCAGCGGATCGTCAGCTCCGTGATCGGGAGGAAATGCGGGTCCGGAGACTCGAGGAACTGCTTCATCGAGCCATACGTGTGGACGTGGAGGTTGCCGCGCAGGCTGTAGCCGGGCGTGACGATCGTGGCCTTGCGGCGCTCCTTCTGGACGACCGGGGCGCCCGGGCGCGGAGCAGAGATGACGCCGCGCTCCGCGACCATGACGATCTGGTTCAGGCGAACCCAGAGCGTGCCCTTCTGATGGTCGGGATCGGGCAGGTTGGCGTGGCCGAGGTGGGCGAGGGATCCTTCCTGGACCCGGATGAACCCCTGCTGCATGTTGAGCCAGTCGCTCAGTCGCGGGAACTGGCCGGTGCAGATCTGGCCGGAGATCTGGAAACCGTCGCCGAAGATCTCGACATCGACGATCGGTCCGGTCTCGACGTCCTCAGCCTTCTCTCGCCATGGATCGCTGGCCTGCGCCACGGGCGGGCCGAGCGTGCCCCAGACGGGGTCGAAGCCGGGGGCCGCGCCGAACCCGCCCTCGTCTCGGTTGGAGCGGGAGTCGCCCAGCCGGATGACTGGAGAGCCGTCGCGGGCTTCGGAGCCAAAGCCGAACTCGGCGTCCCGCTCGGGCGCGTCGCTCGCTCGAATGCCTCCGAAGAACCCTGGTCTACCGCTCATGTCCTTTTCCTGCGTAGCACCAACGAGATGCGACTGAAGCACCTGCTGTAGTCATCGGCACCCGGGCCGAGGAATTTGAGCCCGAAATGGCCGCGGCGATCCGGGCCTCTTGCGCTCGGCCGCTCCGGCACGTTTCCCCCCAACGCATTCTGGGCGCGCCGAGCCGCCCCGGACATTCCCCGGCCGTGGCACTCAAGCGACCGTACGCGGCACTACGCCGGACGGGGACCGCACATGGGACCCCTGTTGGGTGCGCGCACAGCCCACTTGCCGCGTGCCTCGGCCGCCGGCCACCCGCCTCAGGTGATCAGCCTTCGTCGGCGGGCGGCTCGCCGGGCAGCGAAAGCGTGAAGGCCGCCCCCCTGCCCGCCTTCGCCGGCTCGAGCCACAGGTCGCCGCCCATGGCCGCCAGGAGCTGGCGCGAGACGTACAGGCCGAGCCCGGTGCCTTCGCCGCTGGGCTGGCTCGCGCCCCGCGTGAAACGGGTGAAGAGCCGCTCGCGATCCGCCTCGGCCACTCCTGGGCCGTGGTCCGCGATGGTGACTTGGATCCGATCGGTCACGTCGTCGGCCCGAACCGCCACCTCCACCGTGCCCTCGCGGCCGCCGTACTTGACCGCGTTGTCCAGCAGCGCCCACAGCACCTGGTCCAGCTGATCCGGATCCGCCACGGCCAGCCAGCCGCGGGCATCGTCGGTCAGCTCTAAGGTGGCGCCGGTCGCGTTGAGAGCCTCCCAGGCGCGGCGGACGCGCGGCGCCATCGCTATCACTTCCGGTTCGGCGCGCAGCACTCCCGCCTCCAGGCGAGTGACGGTGAGGAGCTGGCGGACCAGCCGCGTCAACCGGCCCGATTGCTCGGCGACGATGGCCAGGCGGCGGTCCGTCTCGGCGTCCGTGGTGGTTGTTCGGAGCTGCTCCACGTAGGCGCGGATGCTGGTCAGCGGTGTCTGGAGGTTGTGGCTGACTCCGCGCAGGAACTCGTCCTTGGCCTCGTCGAGGTCGCGCAGCTGGGCGTTCTGGCTCTCGATCCGGCCGAACAGCTCCGCGTTGCGTAGGGCCACTCCGACTTCGCTGGCGAACAGCTCGAGGAGGTCCTGGTCGGCGCGCTCCCAGCTGCGGGTCGCCGGCAGGTGGCCGGTGAGCACGCCCAGGGTTTCGGCCCCGGCTCGCACCTCGGCGCGGACCGGCCGCGGATCGCCCGGGACCCGCTCTTCGCGGGCGACGGCGTCGGCCCTGCCCAGATGCACGCGGCAGTCGATCAGGCCGTAGATGTGGCGGGCGTCGCGCTCGGCCTGGGCCACGAGCGGCTCCACTCCCTGGCTCGGGGCGTAGGCGGCGATCGCGGTCAGCAGCGCGGCGAGCTCGGCGTTGCGACGCTGCACGTCGGCGGCGATGCGATTGTGGCTCTCGGCCAGGCGGGCCAGCTCGTCGTCGCCGGTTAGGTGGATCGGCGGGCTTGGCTCACCCGCCGCCACGCGCTCGACCGCGGTGGTGATGCGGCGCAGCGGCGCGGTCAGGCTGGCCACGACCAGGTACGCGGCCAGCAGCCCGAAGAAGCCGGCCCCGGCGATGGCGAGCGCGAACAGGCTGGTGACGGCGCGCTCGTTGCTCTCCCAGCCCGCCGCGATCACGACGATGCCGAAGACCGCGAGTGGCAGGACTGCCGCGACTATCAGGCCGACGGTGAGCAGGAGGCGGAACGGCAGGTCGGGCCCGCGACCTCGGGCGGCAGTCGAACGCTCGGGCGCGTCCGCGTCGGCCGCGCTTTCGGCCGTCCGGTCGACCTCGGCCATTCGGTCGCCTTCGGCCGGCGGCTGCTCAGGCGTCGTCACGGTTCGTGACCAGGCGGTAGCCGACCCCTCGAACGGTCAGCAGGTGGACGGGCTTGCCGGGATCGACCTCGACCTTCTGGCGCAGCCGGCGCATCGAAACCCAGACGTAGGATGGATCGGCCTCCTCGGTTTCGGCCCAGCCGCGGGCCAGGAGAGTCTCGGTCGAGACGATCTCCCCGAGATTGGCCGCCAGGGCGTGGAGCAGCCGCGATTCGGTCGGGGTCAGCTGGACGTCCGTGCCGGCGACGGTGGCGGCCCGGCGGTGGAGGTCGAGCGTGAGGTTCGGCCCGAGAACCAGGGACTGGCGTGGGATTCGGTCGCCCAGGCGTCGGAGGACGCGCTGGATTCGGGCGCGCAGCTCGGGATAGTGGTACGGCTTGGAGACGTAGTCCTCGGCGACCTCGTCGAGCAACCGAGCCTTGCTGTCGGCCGTGTCGATCGCGGAGAGGACGATGATCGGCAGGTCCGCCTCGGCCTTGATCTGGCGGGCTAGGGCCAGACCGTCGATGCGAGGCATCATCAGGTCCAGCAGGATCAGGTCCGGCCAGCCGGCGTCGAGGCGGCGCAGCGCCTCCTGGCCGTCGCGCGCGGTCGCCACGTCGTAGCCGTCGTCGCGCAGTTGCTCGGACAGGACGACCAGCAGGTTGGGGTCGTCGTCGACGACCAGGATCCGTCGCGGCCTGTGCTCGAGCATTCGCGCTGCGTGCCTCCCCGCCAGAGCGCCCTGTGACGTTGCGGCGAGTATAGGTGGGGGCGTGGCGCGGCGGCGGGCCGGGCGGGCCGGTGGCCTCGTACATGGCTTCTGGAACGGGAATCCGGCGGGCCGTTGCCGAATGGGAGGCCCAACCCGCCCCGCGCTACTCCGCCTTGGAGTCGAAGTAGCGGCAGCGAGGGGCGAGCGGGCAGTGCTCGCAATCGGGACGCTGGGCGTGGCAGGTTCGGCGGCCGTGGGTGATGAGCGAGACGTGGGCCTCGTACATCTGGTCGGGCGCCAGCATCGCCAGGTACAGGTCGTGGGCCCCGTCCGGGTCCGCTTTGGGCGGGATCAGGCCGATGCGCTGGCTCACTCGGTGCACGTGGCGATCCACGGGCATGAGCGGCGTGCCGAAGCTGAACAGCAGCACCACCGAGGCGGTCTTCTTGCCGATGCCGGGAATTGCGGCCAGCCAGTCGCGGGCATCCAGCGGCGGCTTGTCGGACAGGAACTCGAGCGAGTAGCTGCCGCCGTTGGCGAGGAGGGCGCGCAGCGCGGCCTGGATGCGCGGCGCCTTCTGCGGAGCCAGGCCGCCGGGCCGAATGACGTCGGTCAGCTCCGCCAGCGGGGCAGCTTCCACGGCCGACCAGTCGGGCGGGGGCAGGTCCGGCAGGCCGCGGCCGCCCCAGCCCGGGAAGTTGCGGGGCTGGGCGGAGGCGCCGGCGGGGGTCGGGGCGGATGGATATGCGGCCCGCAGGGCGGCGAAGGCGGCCTCGGCGTTGGTGTCGGCGCTGTTCTGCGAGAGGATCGTGAGGACCAGCTCGCTGGTGGGGTCGAGGCGGCGCTGCCAGACGGGCCTGCCGTTGGTCTCGGCCAGGCGGCCGAGGACGAAGGAGACGAGGCCCGGACGCCTGGCGTCGAGCCTGCGGGCCCAGGCGCGGGCGACCTGTTCGGGGCCGAGCTTCCGGGGGCGCGAGGTCGACCTGGCGGACCTGGCCGACCTAGCCGGTTTGGCGGTCGACCTGGCCGCCGGCCGATCTTTCGGGCTCACGCGGGCGACCCCTGCCTGTCGGCGACCAGCGCGCCAACCGTGACGAGCCGCGCCAGCCGCTCCCCGGCGGAGGTCACGAGCGGCGCCGCCTTCGCCATCGCGTCGCGCAGGGCGATCGGCCGATCGACGACCGGGACCGCGACGCAGCCCTGGGCCGCGAGGACCGCCGCTCCTTCCGCGGTCACGCCGCCGCCCACCGCCAGGCACGGAACCCGGGCGGCGGCGGCCCGTCGGGCGACGCCCAGGGCCGTCTTGCCGAAGGCGGTTTGCGCGTCGACCTGGCCCTCGCCGGTGATGACGAGGTCGGCCGCTGCAAGACGCTCGTCGAAGCCCGTCTCCTGCATTACCAGTTCCACGCCGGGGATCAGCTCGAACGACCGCAGGTGCGGAGCCAGGCACATCAATCCGAAGCTCGTGCCGCCCGCCGCGCCGGCTCCGGGCAAGTCCCGAGCGCGCGCGCCCGACGCGGCCTCGAGCAAGTCGGCGTAGTGGGTGAGCCAGGCTTCCAGGTTCTCGATGTCTTCCGGCCACGCGCCCTTCTGCAGGGCGTAGACGGCGGCCGCTCCATGCTCGCCGAGGAGCGGATTCGTGACATCGCAGGCGACGCGCAACTCCAATTCCTTCAGCCGCGTGTCCAGGGCCGCAAGGTCCACCGACGCCAGGTCGGGGATCGGGCCGGGGAGTGGCTCCGGGGAGCTGCCGCGATACCAGGCCCCCAGCGCGTGCAGCAGCCCCGCGCCGCCGTCCGTCGTGGCGCTGCCGCCCACGCCCATGACGACGTGCCGAACGCCCGCGTCGAGGACCGCCCGCAGGATCTCGCCCGTCCCCTCTGTCGTGGCCGCGAGCGGCGCCCGCGGCTCGTCGATGGGCAGGCGCGACAGCCCCGATGCCTCGGCCAGTTCCACCGCGCCCCTCTCCCCGTCGAGGGAGCGCAGCCAGCGCGCCGTGAGCGGCCGCCCCAGCGCGTCGTGGGCCGGGCACTCCTGCCACTCCCAGCCGCCACTCTCCGCGATCGCCGCGAGCGTGCCCTCGCCGCCGTCGGCTAGCGGGGCCAGGATCACCTCGTCGTGCGGGCGTGCCCGCGACCAGCCCGAAGCCAGAGCCCGCGCCACCTGCACGGAAGTCAGCGAGCCCTTGAACGAATCGGGGGCGAGCAGGACTCGCAGCCGTCGAGCCTCCACGATGCTCATCGGGGCTCGGCCACCGACAGGCCCGCGACCTCAGGAACGGCGAGTTCGGCCTCGACCGCGCCGCCCGCAACCCCTGCGCCGCCCGGCGCGCCACCGGCGGCCGTCCGCCGCCTCTCCAGGTACTCGGGGATCCGGATCATCGGCGGCCGCTCGTGATCGGCCAGCTCGATGACGGCCAGGCCGAGCTTGCCCCCGCCGGACCGGGGCAGCTTCATGGTCGAGCCCAGCTCGGCGAGCAGGTTGGCCCTGTGCTTCTCCTCGAGCCGCTTCATCACGGCCTGGAGGATGACGAAGCTCATCTGCGACAGACCCTCGAGCTCCTGGTTGCGATGTATCCGCCGCTCCAGGTCCACCTGGCCGAGCCCCTCGAGCCCGCACCTCTCCGTGACGTCGATGAGGTGGCCGATCTCGACGGCATAGCTCGTGAAGAACGGGATCGTTTCCAGGAGGCTGCGGCGCCCGGCGTACTCGCCGGAGAGAGGCTGGATCAGGCCGGAGAGCTCGGGGTAGAAGAGGTTGAGGAGCGGGCGCGCGACCAGCTCGGTGACTCGCCCGCCGCCGCCCTCCTTGAGGACGCCGCCCTCGACGATCGGCCGGCGGTAGTAGCCCTTGACGTACTGCAGCCGCTCCTCTGCGATGAGCGGGCCGACGGTGCCGTAGACCATCCGCGGGTGCCAGTTGCGCACGTCCGTATCGGCCCAGACGACGATGTCGCCGGTCGTCTCGTACAGGCTCTTCCAGAGCGCCTCGCCCTTGCCGCCGTAGCTACCGTAGCGCGTCAGCACCTGCGAGTGCCTCACGACTCGCGCGCCCTCCGACTGGGCGATCGCGCGCGTCTCGTCGGTGGAGTCGGAGTCGATGACCAGGAGCTCGTCGATGAGCGGGTGGCGCTCCATCAGGTCGCGTCGGGCCCGGCACACGATGGTGCCGATCGTCTCGGCCTCGTTCAGTGCCGGCAGCACCAGGCTGACGGTCAGCCCTGCCTGCTGCTTGAGGTGAACGAGGCGATCGAGATCGGCGAACTCGCGGTGGTGGAAGTTGGACTCGCCGAACCAGCGCTCCACGCGCAGCGGCACCGCGCGCGACTCGGTGGCCGCCTTCTCGGCCGCGGCCAGCGTCTCCGCCCGCTTCTCGAGTTGGTCGAACGTGGCCTCGCCGATCGCCTCGCGCGTCTTGACGACGATCACCGTCTTCTTCGAACGGGTCGCCACCGCCTCCGGCAGCGCGCCGAAGAGGAACGTCCGGCCGTTGTCGGTGGCCGGCAGGGCCGAAGCGCCCATGACGACGACGTCGGCCAGCTCGGCCTCGTGGAGGATGGCGTTGCGGACATTCACCGCCTCCAGGACTGTCTGTTCGACGTGGCCGTCGGCATGCTGGCGAATGAAGTGGGCCAGCGCCTTCGAGGCCTGCGATCGAATGCTCGAGGTCAGGCCCGCGGGAACCACGTGCAGGGCGACGACGTTGCCACCGCCTCGACGAGCCAGGGCATCGGCGAACTGGAGGGCCAGCTCGGCGTGGGGGCCGCCTCGAATCGGAACCAGGACTCGGCCGACCGTCATAGGCGCGCCCTGCTTGACGACCGCGATGTCGCACGGCGCGTCCCGAACGACCTCGTCGATCGTGGAGCTGAAGACCGGCGGTTGCGCGCCTGGCTTGGGGGTGGAGGGCTTGCCGCCCCAGCCGAAGACGATCAGCTGCGCGTCGAGCTCGGTGGCCGCCTCGATAACGCCTTCCGCGGCACGCCGCCCGATGCGGACGACGGTGTGGATCGTCACTCCTTCGGGAGCGTAGTCGAGGACCCGCTGCAGCAACCGGCGGGCCTGCCGGGCCTTCGTGGCGCCCTCGCTTAGGGGCGTGCCCTCGGGCACCTCCACGATCCCGAGCACGGTCAGGCTGCCGTTCTTGCGGTCGAGCAATGCCGCGCCGATCCGGACCAGCTCCTCGGCGGTCAGCGGGTTGGCGACGGGTATCAGGATCCGGGAGGGGAGTGGCGAGCGCGTCATTCGGCCGCTCCCCCGGCGCCGCCCCCGGTTGTGGCGCCGCCCCCGGTTGTGGCGCCGCCGGCTCGCGCCCGGCCGCCGACCTTCGCCGCCTCCGTCCAGTGCTCGACGAGGTACGGCTTGAGCAGCTCGAACTCGCGAGCCTGGCGCTCGACCCGCTCCTCGGCCTGCTCGCCGGAAAGGCGCCGGTTCTCGATCACGAAGCGGCCGACACGCCCGAAGTAGATCGGCACAAAGGCGGCCACCAGCCGTTCGGTCGACACCTCGCCGAAGCTCGACGAAACCAGCAAGTCGTAGAAGACGCGGGCCCACAAGTCGTCCGGGAAGTGGAAGCCGGATACGAGGTCCGATAGCTCGTCGGTGGAGGGCAGCCCGTCGCTGCCGGCGGAGCCCTGGCCCGACTCGGCTGTGAGACCCAGCTTGCGGGCCGCGGCCTCGGCCATGGCCCCCGCCTCCCCGGCCAGCTCCATCACGCTCTTGTAGTTGTCCGGCCGAAGCATCCCGCGCCACATGTCGGCGACCGTCAGCGCCCCGGCGTGGAACTGGCTCAGCAGGCGAAGGGTGTTGACCTCGAGGGGCGCCGGATCGGCGTAGCGCTCGAAGCCGTAGGCCGGCACTTCGTGGCTGCCGGAGATCTCCAGCCAGCGGGGGGCGTTGTCGCGGGCCATGCCGAGCAACGTCCCCACGACCTGGCGGAACATAGGACCCAGATCCGCGCCGGGATCCTTGGGATCGTGGATCTTGGCCCCGAGGCGACTCTGGCAGACGGCGAAGCCGCCGGTCAGCGCGGTCGTCGTCATCCAGATGTCGATGCCGAAGCGCGACACGTCCGGCGTCCAGCTCTCCTGCGCCAGGTAGTCGCGGATCAGATCGCCACTGACACCGAAGTCGCCGCCGATCGGCTGGCGGATGCGATGCCCGTACAGGGCCCGCGTCACGGGGTAGGTGACGGTGTTGGTGATGGTGCCGTCGTACTTGTGGCGGGAATATAGCGGCGCCACGAAGTCGTAGCCGCCCTTGAGGATCGGTCCGGCCAGCAGCTCGATCCATTCGGGGACGATCGAGCGCAGGTCCGAGTCCACGACCACCAGGGCCCCCACTTCGAGCGCGGCGGCCATCTCGAAGATGGTCCGCAGGGCGGCCCCCTTGCCGCCCACGCCGTCGACGTCGGGATAGGTCAGGCTGACCCGATCCAGCCGATTCTTGGGGTGGACGAGCAGGATCTGCTCGACGTATCCGGGCGGCTCGGTCTCCACGACCACGCGCTGCGTTCCGTCCGGGGAGCCCGCGTCCGCGTTGACCAGGACGGGCCGAAGATCCGGAAAGTACTGGACCAGGCCGGCCTGAGCGGCCCGAACGACGTGGCCGATCGTGGCCGCGTTCCGGTAGCTCGGGATGCCGACCATGATGTCGGCACAGCCGAGCCGCACGATCTCATCCCGAATGGCAGGCGTCAGCGCACTCGCGGGCATCCGGTCCACCGTACCACGCCGCCGGACCGAGCGGCCAGCTCTAGCGCCCTCTGATCGGCGCGACGGCCCAGTCGCTGGGTTGGCCAGTCGGGCGGTAGCGGCCGTTGGCAGGCTTGTAAGCCAGCTCTCGGAAGCCCTGGGAATGCCAGGTCATGGCCAGCGAACCGATGGGCGGTCGAACGTACGGCGTGATCCGAACCAGGGTGTCCACTCTGAGGGCTGCGTCCAGAAGGCGCTTGCGCTCGAGGAGCGGCAGGTCGATCAGGCTGGAGCCGTCGATCAGCAACAGGTCCACGGCCACGAACGCGATCGGACGATCCGGGTCGAGTCTGCGCTCGGCGGCCTCGTGGCGCCTGACGCGGTTGCCGAGAATGAGCTGGCCCATGATCTGGCCCTTGGTCGGGATCTCCATCACCCTCGGAACGCCGACGGTCCTCTGTGTCGGCTCGACCGTGAGATAGCCGTCCAGCACGAGCTCGTCGGCCAGCGCGGCGGCGGCTATCGCCCGGGCGAGGTCGGCGAACTCCTCGGTGGCGTCGAGTCCATCCTCGTCGGAAAGGGTCGCCGTTCGCGAACCGTCCGAGCTCGAGCCGATGCGAGCGATGACCCGAACTCCGCTCCACCGCGGCTCGATGACGCAATCGGCAATGGCGCGGGGGCGCTTGCTCCCGAAGGCCTGGGGGCGCCAGTCCGCCGGGTCGGTCGTGGTCGGTGGGTCGGCCTTGCGGCGCTCAGGCAGCATGGTCGAATACTACGCTCGGCGAGGCGCTACTTCGGGTAGCCGGCGGGGTGGGCGCGCTGCCATTCCCAGGCCGATCCGATGATCTGCTCGAGCGTGCCCTTGCCGGCGGTCCATCCCAACTTCTCGTGCGCGTTCTGGGGACTCGCGACCAGGATCGGCGGATCGCCGGGGCGACGTGGGCCCATCTTGACGGCGATCGGCCGGCCGAGGACGGCTTCCGTAGCCGTCACGACCTGGCGGTTGCTGAAGCCGGTGCCACTCCCCAGGTTGCAGATCAGCGGTTCGCAGGACCCCGAGGCCGGGCCGGTGCGTGCGTCCGCAGGATCAGTCGCCTCGAGCGCGAGCATGTGCGCCCGGGCAACGTCCTCGACGTGGATGTAGTCGCGGATGCACGTCCCGTCGGGAGTGGGATAGTCGTCGCCGAAGAGGGTCACCTCGCGCCCTGCCGCAGCCGCCTGCAGCACGCACGGGATGAGGTGCGTCTCCGGATCGTGTCCCTCGCCGTAGACTGGGCTCGCGCCGGCGGCGTTGAAGTAGCGCAGGATCACGCTCCGCAGCCCGTACCCGTGGCCGTACCAGCGAATGGCGCCCTCGACGCAGCGCTTCGTCTCGCCGTAGGCGTTGATCGGACGGATCGGATCCGTCTCCACGATGGGCGTTCGCTCGGGCATTCCGTACGTCGCTGCCGTGGAGCTGAAGACGATGCGCCGTACGCCCGTCGTGCGCATCGCCTCGAGCAGGGCGACGCCACCGGCCACGTTCTCGCGGTAGTACTTCGCCGGGTCGGACATGGACTCGCCGACGATCGACTTGGCGGCGCAGTGGAGGACCACGTCGATGCGATCGCCCTTCAGCAGGGCGGCCACAGCCGCGGTGTCGCCGTAGGTGCCGACCTCGAGCCTCGCCGCCGGAGAGACCGCGCCGCGGTAGCCCGTCGACAAATCGTCGAGGACGGTGACCTCGTGGCCCGCGGCGACGAGAGCCTCGACCGAAACCGAACCGATGTAGCCGGCGCCGCCGGTGACGAGAATGCGCATTCAGTCTCCTCTGAATCTCCGCAGGAGCCCTTTGCGGCGAGGCTCCGTGATCGCTCCTGTGTCGGCCGGCTCTGCGCTCTCGGCGGCAGGTTTGGCGTGGGTATCGTGCCCGGCGGAAGGCTCGGCTGTCGAGGGCCGGCTCCCGCCCGATGTCGAGGACCGACCCCTGGCCGGTGGCCAGGCGGGCCCTTCAGCCCCGGTTTCGGCAGCGCCGCCCGTCTCGCCGGGGCCGCTCGCGTCGCCGCCCAGGACCATGGCCACGGCCTCGCGCAGCGCGGCCGCCTCGGCATCCTCCTCGGTGGCCTCCTCGGCGGCCGGCGAGGGCGCGGCTGGGGGAACGGGGGGCTTGCGAGGCCCGGCGAGAACGTCGAGCTCAGCGGCCTCCAGCTCCGCTTCGGCGATCTGCTCGGAAGCGAGCTCGGCGGTTGCCAGCTGGGCCGAGGCCAGCTCCGCCGCTGCGAGCTCGGCCTCCGCGTCGTCGCCCGCAGCCTCGCGCTCGGCGACGCGCAACTCGGCCGCCCGCAGGTCGGCTTCCAGAGCGGCAAGGTCGATCCGCCGGGACGGCGCCGGACCCAGCTCCTCGGCCGCCACGAGCTCGGCCACGCCGAGTACATCCTCGACCTCGGGGCTGGGCGCTTCCGGCGTCGCGAGCACATCGGCCGCGTCCATCTCTGCGGCTTCGAACGTGGCCGCGTCCAGCTCGGCCGCGTCCGCCACCAGCGCGACGCGCATGGCAATGCTCTCGTCCTCGGTAGTAGCCTCGACGTCGCCCAGAACCTCGCCGAACCTGGCGTCCGCCGTGGCCCGCGCCCGGCCGGTCCGCCCGACGCGCTCCTCGATGACCACATCGTCCGTTTCGTCGACGGCCTCGATGGCCGCGGCCGACTCGGCGGCGGCGAACGGGTCGTCCGCCCACGCTTTCGGTTTCACGTCCTCCGGCAGCAGGTTCCGGCGGGCTCGATCGCCCAGGGCCTGATGCGTCTTGGGGCGAGGCGGCGCTTGCGGTCGTGGAGCCGCCTCCGCCTTCGCCGCCCCAGCCGCGGCCGCCTCGCGACCGGCCTGGCGCCGCTCCCGCAGCGGTTCCTCGGGGAGTTGGGGGAGCGCCTTGCCGGCATCGTCCACATCTGCCTTGACGCGCGTCCCCGGCTTGCCGCCGGGGTCCTGCGCACCCACGTCGCCTTCGCTCTTGCGGGCAGCGGCACGCCGCCGGCCGAGCGCCTCCAGGCGCTGCGCGGCGAGCAGCGGCAGGTCCGCGTTGTCCGGATCGGGCGCCTCTGTCGCGCCTTCCTTGAGGGCCTCGAGGATCCTCTTGGCGGCGACGCTCTCGGGGTCCATCGCCAGGGCGCGGTCGGCGAATGTCCGGGCCAGGCGCCGGTCGCCTCGCTCCAGGGAAACTCGGGCCAGGCCCGCGACGGCGATCGCGTTCGTGGGGTCCAGCTCGACGAGCTGCCAGTACGACCGCTCTGCCTGGTCGAGCGCCCCGCTCGCCAGCGCCTTGTCGGCCCGCAGCAGCACTTCGAACATCAGGGCGCCTCGTTCAAGTGATCCGACGAGTCCACTGCCGATTCTCCGTCCGCCGATCCATCGACCAGCCCGCGGGCCAGCTCGAGCAGGATCGCACGATCGTTGAGCGCCGGCTCGGCTATCACCCGCTCCGTGAGCTCGTTCAGGATGCGGCCGAGCATTCGACCGGGCGGAATCCCCAGCTCCGATCTGAGGTCGTGGCCGTCGATGGCCAGCTGGTGCCGGCCCAGAACGACGTGCCCGGCCAGCTCGGCGCGGACCCGGCCCTCGAGCTCCGGCAGGAGCCCGGCCTCGGCCGAGAGCCCGCTGCCCTCGTTGTCGGCGGCCCGCAGGGCCAGCAGGTCGTCGATCGATCCCGGGCCGACCTTGCGGATGAACCGCCGGACGGCTGTGTCGGTCCAGTTGGGCTGGTAGGAGAACATGTGGTTCTCGACCAGGTGTGCCACTCGCTCCTGCATAGCCCGCGGGGCGTGGAGGCTGGCGAGATACTCCCGGGCGATCGCGGCGCCGACTGTCTCGTGGCCGTGGAAGTGCCCCTCGGCGAGCGTGTCCGGCTTGCCGATGTCGTGCAGGAGTGAGGCCAGGCGGACCAGCGTGCGGTTGGGCGCCGCGTCGACTGTTCGGAGGATGTGGTCCCACAGGTCCTCGCCGTCGAGCTTGTTCTGGGGAATGCCTTGCTGGCGGGCTAGATCGGGCGCGATCGCGGCCAGCAGACCGCTCTCCGCCATCAGGCGCAGCCCGACGCTCGGACGAGGGGCGGCCAGGAGCTTGAGCAGCTCCGTCGCGATCCGCTCGCCCGAGAGATGGCGCGCCAGCTCGGCGTTGCGGCCGATGGAGGCCAGGGTTTCGGCTTCGACCTCGAAGCCCAGCGTGGCCGCCAGGCGAACCGCCCGAACCATCCGCAGGGCGTCTTCGTGGAATCTCCGGTCCGGATCGCCGACGGCCCGAAGCAGGCGCCGGGCCAGGTCCGGACGTCCGCCATGAGGGTCGATGAAGATCGATTCCTCGCCCGGCTTGCCGCCCCAGGCCGTGGCGTTGACCGTGAAGTCGCGCCGGGCCAGGTCCGCCTCGATCGAATCGCCGAACTCGACGCTGTTGGGATGGCGATGGTCCGTGTACGAAACGTCGCGGCGGAACGCGGTTATCTCGTACTGGGCGCCGGCGTGGCGCACGATCACGGTCCCGAACCGGTTCTCGTACAGCGACCCCGGGAAGAGGCTCTGGATCCGGTCCGGCGGAGCGTCCGTGGCCAGGTCCCAATCCGCGGGTTCGCGGCCCAGCAGCGCGTCGCGCAGACAGCCGCCCACCACATAAGCGGAGTGCCCGCCTCCCCGGAGAGTGGCCATCAACTCGGCGACCGGGGCGGGAATCTCCGGCGCCGGCGCGAGCCCTCCTCCCGCCAGCGCCGCATTCTCGGATGCCCCCACCCTCACGGCCCCGCGATCAGTGGCCAAGGAAGAGGTATGAGCGCCAGCTCCCGTTGCGGTCGTCCCGAAGGTACGGCGTGAAGAGCGAGTAGACGTCACAGCGTGGCTCGATCGGGCGGCGGGCCAGTCGAAGCTTGGCCTCATCGAGCAGTTTGCCGCCCTTGCGATGGTTGCACGACTTGCAGGCGGTGACCAGGTTGTCCCAGGTGTGCGAGCCGCCCCGATGACGCGGCACGACGTGGTCGAGGGTCAGGTCGCCGCTCTGGCGGCCGCAGTACTGGCAAGTGTACGAGTCGCGCGTGAAGACCTCGCGGCGAGTCAGCTTCACCCTCGGCCGCGGCCGCTTGATCTGGTACTGGAGGCGGATCACGGCGGGCGCGCGGTAGTCCGCCCGCGGCGTCCGGATCACCTGGTGGTCGTACTCGAGCACCTCGGCCCGCTCGCCGAACACCAGCCGGAAGGCGCGCGGCAGGTTGCACACGTTGAGTGGCTCGTAGTTCTGATTCAGGACTAAGACCACGCCCTCCATGCCCGCATCCTACCAGAGCATGGGCAGTTGCCCGTGCGTCGGAGGGTGGAATGGGCCGGATGCGCCGAGCCGGCAGACCTGCGTCCGCCGGCTCGTGTGGATTCTGTTTTGGGGCCGACCGCGGCAACGCCGCGGAGGTCAGGCCGTGTCTACCCGACCAGGTGGACCGGGCTGTCGCGAATCTCCACGCGCCACGTGGTGCGGTCGTGCGCCGCGCCACCGGTGATCACGTACCTGATCTTCCACCACCCGCCCGTGTAGTTGGTGGGAATGTGGATGGTCACCACCACCCAATGACCCTGGAAGTTGGAGTTACCGCCACTCGCGGTGGTGACCGACGAGACGTTCGAGTGCAGGGTCCCCCCCGACCCGAGGTTGGTGCCTGAGTCTCGCCAGCTGAATTGGCTGTCCTGGTAGCCCGCGCCGACGGGCATCTCGAAGTACATGACTCCGGTGCCGTTCAAGTCGCCGGGGTCGAAGAGGTCGACTTCCATGGTCTTGCCGGCGCACGCCGAGCTGATGTTGGCCAGGTAGAGGTGCGTAGTGCCGGACGCCAGGTTCTGCCATACCGACATGGCCGACTCCGCTCCGACGACGCCGGCATAGACCTCCGGCCCCGACCCGCCGTTCAGCGTCGCCCGTATGCCGAAGTTGTTCGATCCGTCGGCGGGGCTCGTCGTATCCCCATGGACCGTCTGGATGTTCAGGCGGTAGGTGCCGGCCTGGGCCGCGAAGCTGGTAAACGTGATCCATTGGCCAACGTAGTTGTCATGGCTGTTTCCGCTGACGTAGGTGCTCGAGCAGGACCCATTGGGCGCCGTCGTGCTCTGGTCGCCCAGATAGGTCTTGGCCGCTTTGACGGTGTCGTCCGTGAGGTCGTACGGGGTGTCAGACGGGTCGTACAGGGTGAAGACGGTGCTGAACTTGGAGTTGCTGGTGAACTGGCTGTCGCCCGTATCCTGGCCCTGGGCGTTGCGGTAGCAGAACTCGGGATCGTACAGCTCGATCCTGAGCGTTCCCGCCGACGGCACTTTGACGGCGTAGTTGTAGGCACCCGGATCGCCCCCCGCCGGGGGCTTGTACTCAGTGTTGCTCGCAGACGCTGGGGAGCACGGATTGTGAGCGGTGGTCGTGTCTTTGGTTGCGTAGGGGTCGCCGTTCTGCTTCAACGTGCACGGTCCCTGTATTGCCGCCCAGAAGTTCAGGGCGTTGCCGTCGAGGTCCGTGGCGGTCGGGTCGCCGAAGACGTTGAGCGGGCTGCCCATCGGCACCGGAAGGTGGAATTGAGCGTGGGACACGCGGGTGACCGTCAGGCTGTTGATGCCAAACGCCCGCATGAAGAACGTGGGCACAGGGGCGGTGATGCTGACGTCCATCTGCTCCTTGTTGGGATTGTTCTGGTGGGCGTCGACCACAACGCTGCCCGACACGGCGACATACCCGTTCTGTTTGGCCGCCATGGTCGAGGCGGCTGTCGCCGAGGCGGGGTCATCGGGCAGGTAAACCGCGCCGGCGAGCGCGGCCGCGTCCGCCGCCTTCTGGATCCGCATCTCGTTCACCCACGCGTACGAGACGTCGATGGCGATGCCCATGATCCCGATGAAGACCATCAGCGAAGCTGCGAAGACGACGATGATCTGGCCGCGGCTGAGGACGAGCTCGTCACGCTCGCGGGCGCCTGTCCGCCGGATGGGCAGGTTCAGGTGCGGTTTGGGCAGGCGAAGCATCGGTTTACTCCTCGGATCATTGCAGCTTCCACGGGGGCCCTATCGGCATGATCGCCTGGGCGGTCATCTGCAGGCCGCCGGTGAAGAACGCCAGAAGGCCGGTCTTGGACTTGTATGTGTACTGGATCTTGACGACGATGTCGTCGTACAGCCCACCCCCAAAGGTGCCGTCGTGCCGGCCGCAGGCGGGGTAGTTGTAGCCGCCGGTGCTCACGAAGGAGCCCGTCGCCACGGTCCCAACCCAGTCGTACTCGTTGGTGTTGCTCTTGTTCGTCCCATCCCAGGCTTGGCCCGAGATCCAGATCTTCACGGTGCTCACGTCGACCCCGGAGTTCGAGAGAGACGCCTTGATGGTGGCGACGATCGCGGGATCGACGGTGCTCTCGGCCAGGGCATTGGGACACACGCCCTGCGTCCCATAGTTGCCCATCGAGGCGCCAACTCGCGCACCCTCGCGGCTGGCCGCCTCGAGCGCCAGGTCGGCGTCGAAGGCCATGCCGAACTCCAGGGTTGCGGTGAGCATCACGGCCATCACCGGCAGCACCAGTGCGAACTCCGCGATGCTCTGCCCCCGCTGCCTGTGCAGCCAGCGGGGCCGTCGAGCGCCGTGGTGAATTCTCAGCTTCGTCATATCGCCGGTATCGGCTCCATGGTGGTGAGATTCGTCTGGGTGAATGTGAAGCCAGCGCCGGTGAGGCCGATCAGGCTTGGCAGTGGCGTCATCCAGCTGTACTTGTAGACGATCGAGACCCCAACCGTGTCGGGGCCCGTGTGGAGGGCCAGGCAACCGGCGGCGGTGCCGCCGATGAATGCACAACGGCTAGAGCCCGGGTACGAACTCACCGTGTTCGTCCAGCCGCCCCAGCCCAGATACAGGGGGCCGCCCGGCGTGTAGCGCTGGATCGCGCCGTTCTTGACGCTTCCATCGGAGTTGGCCCAGAAGATGTCCACGTGATCGATGAGGTTCCTGGTCGCAGGAGGAGTGATGTCCTTGTCGATGGTGTTGAGGATGGCGCCATCGGCATTGGAGGGCGTTCCGCCCGATTCCGAAGCCACGACCGCGGCGTCACGAGAGGCGAAGCTGATCTGCATCTTCACGCTGAAGCCGATGCCGAATTCGATCACGCCGGTAAGGATCGTGACGAAGATGAGGAAGACAAGCGCGAACTCGACCAGCGCCTGGCCGCGGGCGCGGCGACGGCCCTCGTCTGCGGTTGTGCGCTTGCGGTTGCCCATCAGCTACCCCCGACGGCGGAAAACGTAGACTCCTAGGAACCCGACATTAGGGTCGCATCCTTGCACCTACCATAACGGAGGAGGGGCCGCAGCGCGCGGCGAGTCGCCGAATCGGTGCATCTGGGCCACGAAAGTACGAACGGATGGCCGGCCCCCGCGAACGTCCTGGGGCCCGGGCGCACGAACGACCTATTGCGCCCGCTCAGCGCTTCTGCGACCAGTCGGTGCCCGGGCGCAGCTCCGCCGCCGCCAGGCGGTATCCGCCCCCGGGTTCCGTGAGCAGGTGAATCGGGCGATCGGGGTCGAACTCCAGCTTCTGGCGGAGGCGCCGTACGGTGACCCAGACGTAGGCCGGGTCCGCGGCGTCCGAATCAGCCCAGACCTTGTGCAGCAGCTGCTCGGTCGTGACGGCCGCCGGCATGCTCGCGGCAAGGGTCGCCAGGAATCGCGATTCGGTGGGGGACAGGGCCACGCGCCGACCGCGGACTGTGGCCTCTCTCTTGCGAGGAGTGAGCGTGATATCGCCCAGCGCCAGCTCCTCGACCGGGATCTGGTCGCGCAGCCGCCGGAGGACCCGCCTGACTCTGGCCAGCAGCTCGGGGTAGTCGTACGGCTTGGTGACGTAGTCCTCGGCGTAGTGGGCGATCAGATCCGCCTTGCTATCGGCCTCGACGATGGCGGAGAGCACCAGGATCGGCAGATCGGCGCGGCTCTTGATCCGCGCCGCCAGGGTCTGGCCATCCATCTCCGGCATCAGCAGGTCGAGGATCACCAGGTCCGGCCAGGCGATGTCGAGTTGCTCGAGGGCCTCGCGCCCGCTGCTCGCCCGGGCCACCTCGAAGCCGTCGCCGGTCAGCCGTTCGGCGAGCGCGTCGAGATGCCGCACGTCGTCGTCCACCAGCAGCAGCCGCGCTTCGCTCACGCAGCCAATCTTACGGCCGCGACCGACAGGTCAAGCACCGCGGATCGCCGGCCCGGCTCAGTCCAGGCCGGCGGTGAGGCGCGCCCTCGTCATCGCTGCATCGAGCATTTCGGGCGTGAGGCGGCCGGTGAACGTGTTCTGCTGGCTGGGGTGGTACGAGCCGAGGATGCGGTAGAGGCCGGCCGTCGCTTCGGCGCCGTGGCCGAAGGCCGGCTTGTGAGGCAGGGCCACGCCCAGCGCGCGGAGTGCGGCCATGGCGCCGTCCCACGCGTATGCCCCCAGGGGGACGATGACGCGCAGCTCCGGCAGCAGCCGCAGCTCACGTACCAGAAATGGCAGGCAGTTGGCCCGTTCGTCCGGCATGGGCTTATTGTCGGGAGGGGCGCAGCGCACGACCGCGGCGATGTAGACGTCGCGAGCGGCCAGGCCGTCGGCGGCGTCCGTAGAGGTCGGCTGGTTGACGAACCCGGTCCGATGGAGCGACGCGCACAGGAAGTCGCCCGATCTATCGCCGGTGAAGAGGCGGCCGGTGCGATTGCCGCCGTGGGCGGCGGGGGCGAGCCCCACGAGCAGGACGCGAGCCCTCGGATCGCCCCAGCCCGGGAGTGGCCGCGCCCAGTAGCTCTGCCCCTTGAACCTTGCCGGCGGGTGCGCCGCCGCTTCCTCGCGCCACTCCACCAGCCGGGGGCAGCGCCGGCAGGCGGCCACCTCGGCGGAGAGACGGACGATGGAATCGGTGGCCATGGCGCGGAATCTACCGCGCGGCGCGATCCTCGGCGGGCTCCGGGTTCGGCTCGGGCAAGCGCTCGAGCCAGCGCTCGATCGGGCCCGACCGTTCGATCCGGCGCCAGGCGAAGAAGGCGCCGACCGCGCCGGCGGTGTTCATGATCGCGTCGTCGACGTCGGTGACCCGGTAGGTGAAGCCTTCCATCAGCGAGCCGGCGTACTGGGTCAGCTCGATGCCGGCGCCGAAGGCAATCGCCACGAACAGGAACCGGCGCCAGTCGCGCAGGGCGGGCCACAGACCCGGTCCGTGGATGCCGAGCGGCATGAGCGCCAAGACGTTGCCGAAGAGCTGGCGGACGGTGTTCAGGCTCAGGTGCTGGAGCTGCCAGACGATGGTGGCGAACGGAACGAGGTTGTCCTCGCTCATGCCCCGCGTCTGGCGATAGAACTCCTGCCCGCCGACCGGGATCGGGAAGATGGTCAGGCCCACGACCAGCGTGATGTGCGCCAGGGCGAGCAGCGCCATGAACGTCCAGCGTCGACCCGCTCCTCGCCGCCAGATCCAGACAGCTATCGGAGCGGCGGGTATCAAGACGAGAAAGCCGGGTATCAGGACGAGCTGGCCGTCGGTGAACGTCATCGGGAGTTCCCCTCCGCGTGGTGCGCGGCCCCAGGATGACACGGCGACCGGCGATCGAGGTGCAGCGTGCGGCGCGCCACTCGGTCGGCCGGCCGGAGTCCACGGGTTGCCCGGGTATAATCCTGTCTGCGTGGCGCGGGCCGTCGCGACCCTCCCGGCACGATCCCGCAGCTCCGCCGCAGTAAGGAACTGGCACCGAATGACCGCCGAGACCTCCACCTGGGCCACGAAGAAAGGCCTCGCCCAGATGCTCAAGGGCGGCGTCATCATGGACGTCGTCACCCCTGAGCACGCCAAGATCGCCGAGGACGCCGGGGCATGTGCCGTCATGGCCCTCGAGCGCGTCCCGTCCGACATCCGGGCGGCAGGCGGCGTGGCCCGCATGAGCGATCCGCTGATGATCGAGGGGATCATGGCCGCGGTCAGCATCCCGGTCATGGCCAAGGCTCGGATCGGCCACTTCGTGGAGGCCCAGGTCCTCGAGGCGCTCGGCGTCGACTACATCGACGAATCCGAGGTCCTCACGCCGGCCGACGAGATCAACCACATCGACAAGCACGCCTTCAAGGTGCCGTTCGTGTGCGGCTGCCGCAATCTCGGAGAGGCGCTGCGGCGCATCAACGAGGGCGCGGCGATGATCCGGACCAAGGGCGAGGCCGGCACCGGCGACATCGTCGAGGCCGTTCGCCATATCCGGACGCTGATGTCCGAGATCCGCCGCCTGCAGTCGATGCGCGAGGACGAGCTGTTCGTCGCGGCTAAGGAGCTCGAGGCGCCGTACGACCTGGTCAAGCAGGTCGCGGCCGAGGGCAAGCTGCCTGTCGTCAACTTCGTCGCCGGCGGCATTGCCATTCCGGCCGACGCGGCGCTGGCCATGCAGCTCGGCGCCGAGGGCGTGTTCGTGGGGTCGGGCATCTTCAAGAGCGAGAACCCCGCCAGGACGGCCGAGGCGATCGTCCAGGCCACGCTTCATTTCGATAACCCCAAGATCATCGCCGAGGTTTCGAAGGGTCTGGGCAGCCCGATGCGCGGCATCGCGGCGGTCACGATCCCGGAGGCGGAGCGTCTGGCGGTCCGGGGCTGGTAGCCCGGCGTAGCGGGACGCGCGGTCCAGTGGGACCGACGCGAACCCGGAGCGCGCAATGAAGATCGGCGTACTGGCGCTTCACGGCGCCGTCATCGAGCATATCCAGACCCTGCGGGCGATCGGCGTCGAGCCGATCCCGGTGCGGCTGCCCGAAGACCTCGAGGGGATCTCCGGCTTGATCCTGCCCGGCGGCGAGAGCACCACGATGCGCAAGCTCGTCGCTCGCTGGGGCCTCCGTGAGCCGATCATGGCGCTGGCGAGGTCGGGGGCCCCGATCCTCGGCACCTGCGCGGGGATGATCATCGTGGCCCGCGAGATCGCCGGCGGCGAGGAGCCTGTCTTCCCGCTGCTCGACGTGACGGTCGAGCGCAACGCGTTCGGGCGCCAGCTCGAGTCGTTCGAGACGGACCTGGCGATGCCGATCCTGGGCGATCGGCCGGTCCACGCCATCTTCATCCGCGCTCCGGTGATCGAGCGCCTGGGCCCCGGCGTCGAGGTCCTGGCCCGCCTCCCGGACCAGAGGGTAGTGGCCGTCCGCCAGCGCAACGTGATCGCCATCTCGTTCCACCCAGAGCTGGCCGGCGAAACCCGGATCCATCGCCTCGTTGCCACCATGGCCGCGGAATACGCGGAGCCCGGCGAGGGCACGGCGGTTGCCGGCACCGAGCCGTGGTCCCTGGGGGAGGCCAGGTGAGCGGCCGCGTCCGCCTCGCCCGCATCACCGACCTCGCCGCCCTGGGCGAGCTGTCCCGGCTGTCCCAGCAGGAACACGTCGACGCGCGCTCGCTCGGGCTGCCCCTCAGCGGGCCACGGATCGGCGTCTTCAGCCTGTTCCGGCTGCCGCTCGGCGCGTTCCGGCCCAACGACCTGCTCTTCGTCTACGAGGACGAGCGGCGGCTCTCCGGCCTGCTGCGCGTGGAGCGCGATGCCTCCCGCGACGAGATGACGATCGTCGAGCTCGACGCCATCGGCTCGGGCGACTCGGGCGATACGCGGTACCGGCTCGTGCAGCACCTCTTGCGCGATGGGACGAAGCGCGGCGCCTTCCGATTCCACGTGGCCTGCGCCGACGTCCAGGGTAATGTCGAGCTCTTCATGCAGGCCGGCTTCGCCCGCTACGGCCAGGAGCTGCTGCTCTTCCGCGGCCCGGGCACGCGGCTGCCGCCGCCCTGGTCCGACGACAAGGCGCGCTCGGCCGGCATCCGCCCCTGCCAGCCACTCGATGCGTTGCCGCTGGCCCGCCTGTACACGTCGGTCACGCCGGCGCCGGTGGCGCGCCTCGAGGCATATCGCCTCACCGAGTGGGAGCGACAGGGATCCACCACGCGCGTGCCCCGTTCCAGCCTCGCTCCGATCCTGCGCTTCGCCGACGTCGAGGCGTTCGTCCTGGAGTCGGCCGATGGCGGCCCGGACAAGCTCGAGGCCCTGCTGCAGGTAGGAGTGGCGCGCGAGGAGCAGCCCCACTATCTGAAGGTGATGGCCAGACCCGGCGCCGACGTGGCTCCGCTCGTCGGCTTTGGCCTGGGCCTGATCCGCGCCCGGATCGAGAGGGGCGGCAACTGCCCGGACAACGGCGTCCTCGCCCCGGTCCGAACCTACGAATCGCCGGTCGACCGCCGCCTCGAGGAGGCGGGCTTCGCCAACCTGGCGACGGTGACGCTGCTGATGAAGGAGGCGCTCGTCCGCGTCGCCGAACCCGCACTCGTTCCGGCTGTACGCTAGCCCGAAAGCACAGGAGAGAACGTGGCTGATCAGGGTGCGCTCCACCGGCGGGAGTCGATCGACGATCTGGATCTGCTCCTCAGCGCCCTGCCGCCCGACGTCGTCGAGGCGGTCCATGCGATGACCGATCCCGCGCACCTCATCGAGGTCGTGATGGACCTCGGGCGCCGGCCCGAGGCGCGCTCCACGAGCAGCGAGGTGACCCTGCTGGAGCGCGAGATCACCGCGGCGGATATCAAGTACGTCGTCGACCACATCGGCACGTTCGGCGACGACAACCGCGCCGGCATCGAACGGACGCTGCATCGAATCAGCGCCGTGCGCAACCGAACCGGCAAGATCGTCGGCCTGACCTGCCGCATCGGCCGCGCGGTCTACGGCACGATCGAGATCATCAACGACTTCGTCGAATCGGGGAAGTCGATCCTGATCATGGGCCGGCCGGGCATCGGCAAGACGACGATGCTGCGCGAGGCGGCTCGCGTGCTGGCCGACGACCACGGCAAGCGGGTCGTCGTCGTGGACACGAGCAACGAGATCGCCGGCGACGGCGACATCCCCCATCCGGCGATCGGGCGGGCCCGCCGAATGCAGGTCCGGACCCCATCGCTCCAGCACGAGGTAATGATCGAGGCGGTCGAGAACCACATGCCCGAGGTCATCGTCATCGACGAGATCGGGACCGAGCTCGAGGCCCAGGCCGCCCGGACGATCGCCGAGCGCGGCGTGCAGCTGATCGGCACCGCTCACGGGAACAACCTCGACAACCTCATGATCAACCCGACCCTGACGGATCTGATCGGCGGCATCCAGACGGTGACCCTGGGCGACGAGGAGGCGCGGCGCCGCCGCTCGCAGAAGAGCGTTCTCGAGCGCAAGGCCCCGCCCACCTTCGACGTCATCGTCGAGATCCTCGATCGAGAGAGGGTCACCGTTCATGCGGACGTGGCCGAGACCGTGGACGCGCTACTGCGCGGCGATCCGATCTCGGCCGAGTTGCGCTGGCGCGACGAGGGCGGCGTGCACCGCTCGCAATCGCGGCCCAAGCCGTCGCCGCGCGAGGCGCTGAGTGGCGGCGATCGCTTCGGCAGCGACCGATTCGCCGGCCTCGTGGGCGCCGGGCCGGGCTGGCGGACGGAGCCGGGGTGGCGCGGCTCGGGCTCGTACCACTCGCCGTCCGACTGGCGGGAGGCGGAACGGGGCGGGGCGCGGCCGGGCTATCGACCCGGGGCCGGCGGCGGCTGGCGGACGCCGGTTCGCGGCTCGCGCGAAGTGCGCGACGGGGCGCGCCGGACTCGGAGCGGCGAAGGATCGAGCGGCAGCGGCGGCGCGCCGGGCGGTGCTCCGGGTGGAGGGCCTGGCCAAGGCTGGCCCGGCGGAGGGCAGGACGCGGGCGCGGGGACCATCCCCGGGGAGCGGTTAGCGGCGTCGCCGCGCGGTCCGGCTGGCGAGGCGCCCGTCTCGCCGTTCAAGTCCGGCGAGATAGCGGATCGCGGCCCGGTCGAGCGGGGAGCGCCGCCGGTGCCCGAGCCGCGGGCGCGCGAGCTGCGCGAGCTGGAGCGGCAGCGCTCCTGGGCGCAACAGGCGACGCGTGCCATGAACGACTATCGCGCCGAGGGCGTGGACGAGGATGAAGGTCCGGAGGCCGCCGCCGCGCGACGGGCAACGGCCGCTCCGGGCACTGCCCAGCCCGACGCCGGCGAGGACCGCGAGGATATCGTCGACGAGCTCGGCGAGGACGACGAAGCACTGGCCGACGTGGTCCGGACTCGAGCCGGCGGCGAAGCCTGGGACGGGGAGGAGGAGGACGCCCCCGTCCTGCGCGTCCGCGAGTCGGGCACCATCCTGCCGACGCTCCGGGTCCTGCCCCACGGCATCAGCCGCAAGCGTCTCGAGCAGGCCATCAAGGAGCTGCAGCTGCCGGTCATCATCGCCCGCGACCCGGACGAGGCCGACGTCGTGATGACGCTCAAGAGCGAGTACCGCCAGAAGACGGCGGGCCTGCGAGAGGCCGAGGATCGCGGGCTGCCGATCTACGTCCTCAAGAGCAACACCATCGTCCAGATGGAGGCCAGCCTGACTTCGATCTTCTCGCTCGAAGTCGACCCTCGCGAGGCGGCGCTGCGCGAGGCCGAGGAGGCGATCGGGATGGTCATCCACAACGTCGAGCCGGTCGAGCTCTCGCCCCAGAACGCCTATATCCGCCGCCTGCAGCACCAGATGGCCGAGCGCGCCAACCTCATCTCGCGCTCGCGCGGCCGAGAGCCCTACCGCCGGGTCCGTCTGTACCCGTGAGCCGGTTCTCGGAACCAACCGAGGCCGGAGCCGGCCGAGGGCGGAGCCGCTCCCGAGGGTCGCGCCATCCGTCGCCAGCCCGTTCGAGCGCCCGCGGCTCGGCTAGACTCGTCGAATGCACCTCGACGGCGGCCGCCGACGCGGCTTCTTCCTGACCCTCGAGGGCCCGGAGGGTTCCGGCAAGTCGACCCAGGCCCAGCGTTTGGCGGCCCGGTTGACCGCCTCCGGCGTGCCCTGCGTCGTCACCCGCGAGCCGGGCGGAACGGCCCTGGGCGAGGCGGTCCGCCAGATCCTGCTCCACGCCCCGGACCTGTCGCCCGTGCCGGCAGCCGATGCCCTCCTGTTCAACGCCGCCCGGGCCCAGCTCGCGGCCGAGGTCATCGAGCCGGCGCTCGAGCGCGGCGAAGTCGTCATCTGCGACCGTTTCGGCGATTCGACGCTCGCCTACCAGGGGTTCGGCGCAGGCCAGCCTCTCGAAGCCCTGCGTTCGTTGCAGCGCTTCGCGGTCGGCGACCTCCGCCCGGACCTGACCGTGCTGATCGACCTGCCCGTCGAAGATGGCCTGCGGCGCAAGCAGGCCGGCGAAATGACCCGCTTCGAAGAGCGGGCCGACGTGGAGTTCCATCGCCGCGTGCGCGACGGGTTCCTGGCCCTGGCCGCCTCGGAGCCGGACCGTTTCGTGGTCGTCGACGGCCGCCAGACGGTCGACGCGATAGAGGAATCGATCTTCGGGGCGCTCCGGCCGAGGCTCGGCCCACGCCTCGAGGTGTCTGCGCGCACCGCGACCAGCGCGCCTGACGCCTCTTCACTCGATGCGAGTGAACCGGAGCGCGATTCGCTGCGAATGGACAGATGAGGGACCCAGTGGTCGTGCCCCTGCACATGGTCATGCCCCAAGGACCCTCAGAGGATCATTCGGAGGCCGAATTGATGCGCCAGGTCGCCGCCGGTGAGATCGGCGGACTCGAGTCGCTATACGATCGCTATCACGCGATGGCGTATGCGCTCGCCCTGCGCATCACGACGGAGACCGGGCTGGCCGAAGACGTGGTCCAGGATTCGTTCCTGGGGTTGTGGCGCAACGCCGGCCGCTACGCCGAGGACAAGGGCAGCGTCAAGGGCTGGCTGCTGGCTATCGTCCGTCACCGTGCCATCGATTCGATGCGCCGCCGCAGAAACGGCGTGACGATCGGCGATGAAACCGAGGAGCCGCTTCCGGCAGCCTTGACGCTGCCCGACATCTGGCCCGAGGTGGCTGGACGGCTCGACGCCCAGAGAATCCGGCTCGCCCTGGCGAAGCTGCCGGTCGTGCAGCGCGACGCGATCGAGCTGGCCTACTTCGACGGTCTGACGCAGCGAGAGATCGCCACCAGGACCGGCGCCCCTCTGGGCACGGTCAAGAGCAGGATGCGGCTGGGTCTGCTCTCACTGCGGCGCGAACTGATTGACGTTGCCGACGGGTCCGACGGGACGGGCCCCACATCCAGGGCCGCCGGAGCCTCCACGCTCCCGCGCACCGGCCCGGAAGGCGAGGGCTGAGATGGCCATCGCATGCGATCGCGTTCTCGATCTGGCCCCGGGTTTCGTCCTGGGGGCGCTGGATGCGGCCGACATGGCCGCCGTTCGCGAACACCTGGGCACCTGCACGGAGCCCCATCCGGAGCTGCGCGAGATGGGCGGCGTGCTTGCGTACATCGGAGACTCGCTCGATCCGGTCGAGCCGCCGAGGCACCTCCGCGACGCCGTCATGGCTGCGGCCCAGGCGGATCTGCGCGCTCGATCGGCGGAGAAGGTCGCGCCTGCCGCGGTCGCGCCTGCCCCGATCTCGCTGGCACGCGTTCGCGCCCTTCGAACCCATCGCGCGACCGTGTGGCTCACCCGCGCCGCGGCCGCCGTCGTGATCGTCGGCCTGGGCGGATATGCGCTGGCAGTGCAGGGCGACCTGGCCAGGGCCCACCAGGCGCAGGACCACGCCAACACCGTGCTCCACTACATGCAGGTTCCGGGCGCTCGGTCCGCAGTCCTCACCCCGGAGCTCGGGCGCCAGGGTGCAGGCGATGCCGTGCTCCTGCCGAGCGGCCACGTCTACGTGCTGCTGCATGGCCTGGAGCCGACGAAGGGCGACGAGGTCTACATGGTCTGGTCCAGCGCCGACGGCGGCACCATCGCCCGGGACGGCTGGTTCACCGTGGACGACCAGGGCGAGGGCTCCCTGGAGATGGACAACGTTCCGCCCTCGGACTCGCTGTGGCTGATGGTCTGCCGTGAGCCCAACAGCAACGTGGAGAAGCCAACCGGCCCCGCGATCGTGACCGGAACCATCTGGGTCTACTCGGTCCCCGCCCCGACACCGACGGACTGAATCCCGCAGGTCGCCGCCGCGGCGCCCGCCGGCCGTTACTCCGCCGCCGGTGCTCCGAGCGCGACTCTTCCGCCCCCCGCCTCTCGGGCCGACTGCATTGCCCGCTCCGCGACCTCGAGCAGCTCCCCGGGCGTGCGGCCGTCCAGCGGGAAGCCGGCGATCCCCGCCGAAACGGTGATGGTCTTGCCGTCCACGGGCGCCAGGCCGGCGATGCCGCGCACCAAACGCTCCGTCACGATCAACCCGTCCGGCCCCGGGGCGAGGAGCATGAACTGGTCGTCGGCGTAGCGTGCGACGGTATCCACGAGGCGGACCGATTCGGCGAGGATCTGGGCCACGCGGCGCAGGGCTTCGTCGCCGGCCACGTTGCCGCCGCCCCGCTGTATCTCCTCGAAGTCGTCCAGCTCGAACAGCGCCACGGACAGCGCCACCCCCTGGCGGCCGGCGCGGGCCACTTCCAACTCCAGCAGCCGGTCGACGGTGCGGCGATTGGGCAGCCCGGTGAGCAGATCGGTGTGGGCCAGGCGGTCGAACCACTCGGCGCGTTCGGAGCCGAGTGACACGGCCAGCGCCCGTTCGACGGCGACGGCCGCCAGGTCGGCGAGTGGCTCCGCCCCGAGCAGCTTCTCGCGCTTGGGCAGCGGCCCCGCGAATCCTAGCGCCATCGTCCCGAGCGCGATCTCGATTCCCTCTCGCCGCACGATCAGCGGCAACAAATAGGCCGTCGTCGCGCCGCGGAGCACCGGCACGTGCCCGGCGTCCTCGACCTCGAGCGGATGCCGGGATCGAATGACAGTCGCCAGCGGGTCCTGGCTTTCGGTGACCGCCTTGATCGACCCGGCGCCGGCCGCGTCGTCGCCGGCAATTTGGAAGGTGACCGCCAGCTCGAGCTCGTCGTGATCGGCGTCGAGGATGTAGGCCGCGCCGACGCTGGCCCCGAGATGCTCGCCGGCCAGGCCTAGCAGCTCGGCCAGGGCGTCGTCCAGATCGTCGCTGCGCGCGACGGCGGCGGCAGCGGCCGCGAACAGAGCGCTGTCCGATCGTTGGTGGAGTGGTCGTTCGCTCGGCACGGATTCTCCCCTGCGGCGTCGACGTGGGAACCCCGGCGATTGTACGGCCCCGCACCGCCTCGCGCGATACCCTGCTCCGCCTATACTCGCGCCCGTGAAGCTCGTCGTCGTGGTCGTTCACAACGAGGACGCCAAGGTTCTCATCGAGGCCTTGCTCAAGCGCGAGCATCGCGCCACCTGGCTCCACAGCTCGGGCGGCTTCCTCAAGCAGTCGAACGCGACGGTCCTGGTGGGCGTCGAGGACGACAGGGTCGAGGAGATCGTCGGTCTCGTCCGCGAGAACTGCCACTCGCGCACTCAGACGGTCAGCCCCATCCCCCCGATCATGGAGCCGGGCGAGTTCTTCCTGCCCTACCCGCTCGAGGTCGAGGTCGGCGGCGCCGTCGTCTTCGTCCTCCCGGTCGATCGGTTCGAGCGGATCTAGCTGGCCCTCGGGCCGGGGGTGTCGGTGAGCCCATTTCGGCCTGACCTGGTGGACGTCTGGACCTTTCGGATTCGAGAGCGCGGCCTGCCGCTGGGGTTCGCGCCGTTGTCTGGGCCGATCGAGCGGAGCCAGGGGTTCGGCGGTGCCGGCGGTGCGGGCGCTGCGGCGCCCGGAGACGACGTCGCGGCGCCCGGAAATCGCGCCGCGCCTGGAGACCGCGCGGCGCCTGAGCCGCGCGTCGAGATCCTGCTCCTGCGCCGCTCTGCCGGCCGCATCCTGCCGGGGCTGTGGCAGTGCGTCTCGGGCTCGCTCGAAGATGGCGAGTCGGTGACCGATGGCGCGCTGCGGGAGCTGCGCGAGGAGACCGGCTTTGGGGCGGACGAGATCGAGGGCTTCTTCGACCTGGACCAGGTGAACCAGTTCCACGAGCCGTCGTTCGGGGCGATCGTCACGAGCGCCATCTTCGCCGTCCGCGTCCGCGCCGGCTCCGAGCCGACGCTCTCGCACGAGCACGACACGATGCGCTGGGTTTCGCCC
This sequence comes from Candidatus Limnocylindrales bacterium, assembly GCA_050008515.1. Classification (GTDB taxonomy): domain Bacteria; phylum Chloroflexota; class Limnocylindria; order Limnocylindrales; family CSP1-4; genus Fen-1039. The sequence continues at coordinate 54,672 of JBEKMM010000004.1, read as the reverse complement.
TTGCAGGCGCTCGATCTGGCGATCTGGCCCGCCTATCGCGAGTCGATCCACCGCATCGAGGAGAACCTGCTCGACCCCGAGCGGGCGATCTGGTTCGAGCTGACGCTCGACGGGCAGCGGGCCAGACGGTAGGCTCGGCCGCTGGTTCGGTTTCCCCACCAGATTGGCCCCAGCACTCGTATGGAAGATAGCGGGGTGGTTGCGCGCCTGTTTCCCGCTCCGCAGTCCGTCGCCGAGCGTGGATTCGGCCTGCATCGGTGTCGACCGCCCGGCCTGCGAGGTCGGAAGCTCCATAAGAGTGGCCGTGCCATTCGGCTGGAGAAACCGGGTGGCCCATGGCCGGCCAGTGACGCCGGGGCCCGCCCCGGAGTGGCGCCGGCCAAGATTCCGCGCCAGACTGAACTTCGCCGATACCCATTTCGGCCGGTCGGAGCCTCTTATGTGATGTGAGGGTCATCACGGAACCGCTCGACAGGAACCAGGACCGGGCCGCGCTGGCGCGGCTCTCGCGGGCAGAACCGGCGCTGGCGCCGACACCCGAGTGGGTCGCCACGCTGCACGTCCACGGTCCGCTGCTCCTGGCCGCGGCTCGGGCTATCGCCCGGGACGAGGCCGAGGCGGAGGACCTGGTCCAGACGACTTTCGAGCGGGCGCTCCGGGCGGCACCGACGATCAGGGACTCGCGCGCGATCCGCGCCTGGCTCCTGACCGTCCAGACGCGCGAGGCGCTGCGGGTCGTTCGGCGGCTGCGTCGAACGCTCCGGCTCGAGCCGGAGGTCCACGAGCTGCCGATGGGCGGCCCCGACGCCTCCGAATCGATCGAGCTCGACATGGCGCTGGGTCGTCTGTCGCGCCCGATCCGAGCCGCCGTGGTCCTCCACCACATGGTCGGACTCTCCGTGCGCGAAACGGCCGATGCCCTCGGCGTCACGGAGAACACGGCGAAGGCACGGCTCAAGACCGGCCTGGCGCGACTCCGGGAGTTGCTCGATGAAGACTGACGCGACCGGCGGCGCTTCTGCCAACGACACGGCCTACGACAATCTCGAAGGGCGGCTTTCCGGCCGCTTCGCGGTCGAACTGGATCGCGCCGAACGGGACTACCCTGCTCTGCGCGAGAAGCTGGTCGGTGGAGTGCGGCCGGCTTCCCGCCGCGGGCGAGGCGCGTGGCCGAGGCTCGCTCTGCCGGTCACGGCAGCCGCGGCGCTCGCCATCGCAGTCCTGGTCGGGGCAGGTCTGCTCCCCGCCTCGCCTGCCCCGGTCCCGGCCGGGCCCGCATCCGTTTCGCCGCCCTCAGGTGTGGTGATGGGCGCCGACGGGATTCCCACGCAGATCGACGGCCAGCGCGTGTACCGCGTAACCGACAAGGCCGGGTGGCAGAACCTGAGCGGCAGCTTCCTGCTGGGCGGGTACGGACTCGACTTCGTCATGTCCTGCCCCACGTGGTTGCCGCAACCATCGGCCGAGGCCGATCTTCTTGGCCAGTGCGGCGGTATCGAGCTGGCGCCATCCGCCAACGAGGATCCCGGCTCCGGCCTCCTCATGTTGGCGCCGCAGGGATCAACCTGGCTGTCTGCCTGGTTTGGCGGGCCGGCCATCGTCGTGCGCGTTCACGCCCACGACCCTGAGGCTGCGCAGTGCGCTGCCGAAACGCGAACCCAGTGCGAGGCTGCCCTGGTTGTCGAGGCGGTCGTCTGGCCGGCGGTCCCGACCGAGATCGCAGGCGAGCGCGTCTATCGCGCCGCCGATCAGGCCTCATTCCCCAAGTCGGGCAGCTTCCTCCTGGGTGGTCTCGTGACCATGCCGGACGTGATCCCGCCGTGCCCGGCTCTGATCGATCACACGACCGCCGAGAATGACCTCATCCCGTACTGCACCTGGGAGGCGATCGACGGCATCCGCGTCGCGCCCAAGGTCGATGCCCTCTCGGACCTTCGTAACCGGTTGGTCGTGGCGCGGGTCCACATCGGCGACAGCGAAGCGGCGTCGTGCCCGGTCGCGATCCAGGCCCAGTGCAAGGCGGCCGTCGTGGTCGAAGACGTCGTCTGGACGGACAGTGCCGTTCCTACCAACTCGGGGCCGACTCCAGTACCGACGAGCGCGCCGAGTTCGACCGCCACGCCCCAGATCGAACCGACCGGTCCGACGGTCACCGCTCCTCCGACCCCCGGCATCGGCCCGCTGGACGCGGACGGTGTCCCGACCAGCCTCCTCGATGGCACGCCGGTGTATCGAGCCACGACTATGCCCAACAGGCCGCTGTTCCTGCTCGGCGGGAGGCTGACTCGCGATACCACCTGCGCGGCACCGGCCACAGCGGCGTGGAAGCCGCCGAGCTGCGGGTACTGGATGCTCGACGGCGTGAAGGTGGGTACGGGCCTGGATCTGGACGTGGCGTCGGCCGGCGAGATCGTCGTCGCTGAGGTTGAGCGCGCGACCGTGCTGGCCGTCTGCCCCGGAGGCTCGTGCACGAGGGACACGATCGTGATCATCTCGATCATCTACCCGACCCTCGAAGCGCCGGTCGTAACTCCCCCCGCGCCGCCGACTCCACTGACCCCCTAGTCGGGGACATGCGAGCCGACTCTCGACCGATGCCCGATGATTGGGGCATCGCAAGCGCCGCGCGCCATCGTCGGGAGAAGCCATGTACGTAACCCTGGTCCACGTCCACGTCAAGCCCGAGCACGTGGCCGACTTCATCGAGTCGATCCGCGCCAACCACGAGGGCTCCGTTCGGGAGCCGGGCAACCTCCGCTTCGACATCCTCCAGTCGGTCGACGACCCAACGCGTTTCATCGCGTACGAGGCCTACCGAGACGAGGCTTCGGCGACGGCTCACAAGGAGACGCCCCACTACCTGGCCTGGCGGGACCAGGCGGCCGACTGGATGGTCGAGCCGCGCGTCGGCGTCCGGTACAACGGTCTCTTCCCGGAACTGCCCGGGACGTCCCGGTAGCTGGAGAGGTCATGTTCGTCACGCTGGTCTACATCCACGTCAAGCCCGAGCACGGGGCCGACTTCATCGAGTCGATGCGGGCCAACCACGAAGGTTCCGTTCGCGAGCCGGGCAACCTTCGCTTCGACATCCTTCAGTCGGCCGACGATCCGACGCGCTTCGTGACCTACATGGCATATCGAGACGAGGCCTCGGCCAAGGCCCACAGGGAGACGGCCCACTACCTGGTCTGGCGGGACGAGGTGGCCGACTGGGAGGTCGAGCCGCGAGTCCTGGTCCGGTACGACGGCCTCTTCCCGCTCGTGGCCGAGGAGCGCCGGTAGCGGGCCGATGGAGGGCTTCGACTACTTCTCGACGCTGAGACTGCCCGAGATCGTCTCCGGTCCGGGGACGGTCGCCGAGCTGCCGGCCGCGATCCGCCGGTTCGGACGGCGGGCGCTGGTCGTGGTTCGGCAGCCTGGATTCACGCGGAGCGAAGACTGGGCTCGGATCGAGGCGAGCCTCTCGGCCGCCGGTGTCGAGTTCGAGGTCGAAGGCGTGGCCGGTGAGCCGTCGCCGGCGCTGGTCGACGAGATCGTCGCGCGCGTTCGGGGGCGGGGGCAGGCGCGCGGGCCGGTGGAGGTCGTCGTCGGCATCGGCGGCGGCAGCGTGCTCGACACGGCCAAGGCGGTCGCCGGCCTGCTGATCCCGGGCGACTCGGTCATGGATCACCTCGAGGGGATCGGGCCTGGGCTTCCATACCATGGCCCGGCGGTGCCGTTCGTGGCCGTCCCGACGACCGCCGGCACTGGCAGCGAAGCGACCAAGAACGCGGTCCTGAGCGTACGCGGCGCGGGCGGCTTCAAGCGCTCCTTCCGCGACGAGGCGCTGATCGCCCGAGTGGCGATCCTGGACCCGGAGCTGCTGCGGAGCTGCCCGCCGGAGCTGATCGCCGCCAACGGCATGGACGCGCTGACCCAGCTGCTCGAGTCCTACCTCTCGACGCGCGCCAATCCCGTGTCGGACGCCCTGGCGCTGCGCGGTCTCGCCGCGGCCCGCGATGGACTGCTCGCCTGGCACGAGATGGCGGTCGCGGGACTGGGAGAGGCGGCGGCGTCGGACGGGGCCCGCGCCGCGATGGCGTCGGCGGCGCTCTGCTCGGGAATCTGCCTGGCCCAGACGGGACTCGGCGCCGTCCACGGCGTGGCGTCGCCGCTCGGCGCGCTCTTCCCGATTCCGCACGGGGTGGCCTGCGGGGCGACCCTGGCCGCCGCGACTCGGGTCAACGTTGCGGCCCTGGAGCAGCGCGAGCCGGGGAACGTGGCGCTGGTCAGATACGCCGAGCTGGGGCGCCTGCTCACCGGCAGCGACGCCGTAGCGCTCCCCGACGAGCGGACGGCTCGCGCCGCCCTTGTCAATCTCCTGGAAGACTGGCGTGCCTGCCTCGCCGTCCCGCGGCTCTCCGCCTTCGGCATCGCCGCGGCCGACATCCCGGCCATCGTCGCCGACTCGCGCGGCAGCAGCATGAAGACCAACCCGATCGTGCTCACCGACGACGAGATCGGCGCGATCCTGCAGGCCTCGCTCTAGGAGCCCAGGCGGAGAGGGGCGCCTACCGGAACGCCGGCAGGACCTCGGCAGCCAGGTATTCCAGGATGTCGGTCGTGGCCAGGCCCGGCAGGTCCGAGACGATGATGTAGTCCATGCCGGCGTCGATGAGGCGGCCGTAGGTGTCGATCACCTCCTGGGGGCCGCCAACCACGGCGTGGGTCTTGTACTCCACCAGGGTCTCGTCGCGCCGGTAAACCCTCGTCAGCGCGTCCGGATCCTCGCCCGCCCGCAGGAGAGTGGTCTCGACGTTCACGGAGTGGATGAGCGTCGCCGGGTCGCGATCGAAGGTCTCGCAGTGGGCGCGGACCACATCGAGCTTGTGGTGGTAGTAGTCCATTTCGTCGAGGTGGCCGCCGAGGTTGATGGCGTCGCCGTACTGGGCCGCGAGCTTGAGCGTCACCTTCTCGCCGCTGCCGCCGATCCAGATGGGCGGGTGCGGCTTCTGGACGCCCTTCGGCTCGTTGATGGCGCCGGAGATCTTGTAGTAGGCACCCTCGAACGAGGCATACGGTTCGGTCCACATGGCCTTGATGACCTGCAGCGCCTCGCCCAGCATGCGCAGCCGCTCGCCCGGCGTGGGCGGGTAGGTGTAGCCGTAGGCCAGGTACTCGTGCTCGTACCAGCCGGCCCCGATCCCGAAGTCGAGCCGGCCGTGGCTCAGCACGTCCACCGTCGAGGCCATCTTCGCCATCAGCGCCGGGTTGCGGTAGCTGTTGCACGTGACCATCTGGCCGAGCCTGATGCGGCTGGTGTCGCGGGCCAGCGCGGCCGTCGAGATCCAGCACTCGAAGGTCGTCTCGAGCACCGGCTTGAAGTAGGTGTGAAAGTGGTCGAACAGCCAGATCGAGTCGAAGCCAAGGCGCTCGGCCGTCTGGGCGACCCGGCTCATGGTCTCGTATTGCTCGATCGGATCCTCGATGTCGACGAGGTCGAGGATCCAGCCCTGGGGCACGAACAGCCCGAACCGAACCGGTGCCATGACAACCCTCCGACTGCGGCGTTGGCTAAACGATAGCTCGCCCGGTCGAGATGGGCGGGCCTGGCCTGGCGTGCCGGCCTCCGGCGCTGTAACCTCTGCATGCCATCACGAATAGGGCCGCTCGTATCAGGGAAGCCGGTGCGAAACCGGCGCTGTCGCGCAACTGTGAGCGAGGAGCGGCTGGCCATTTGCCACGGGGCGTGAGCCCGGGAAGGCGGCCAGCAGCGACGATCCGCAAGCCAGGAGACCTGACCGAACGGCGCACGTCACCCACCTGCGCGGATCGGATGGGGGGCCTCCGGCGGCGAGGTCCCTCCGGCAGGCGGGCAATGCCGCCGGAGGAAGAATGCGAAGACTGGTCGTCGCCAGCGCGATACTGGCGAATCTCCTCACTGCCTCGTTGAGCCTTGCGGCCGCTCCCCCAACCTCGGCAACCGAGCCCGCCGATTCGGAGCGGGCAACCGCCGCTCTCCAGTACCTCTGGGCAGCTCAGCAGCCCGACGGCTCGATCGACAAGTCCCTCGGCGAGACGGCCGACTTCGTCATCGGGACGGCGGCGGCAGGCTACGATCCGGCCACTCTCAAGACCTGTACGGGCACGGCCACGGCGTTGGGCTACCTCGCGAGCGCGTCGGATGTGGCGGCGGGCGACGCGGCGAAGACGGGCAAGACGGCCCTGGCGGTCGTCGCGGCCGGAGGGAATCCAGCGAGCTTTGCGGGCCGCGATCTACTCGCTCGGCTCGCGGCGCTCTACCACTCCGACACCGGCGCCTACGGCGACGGCTCCACCTTCGGCCAGGCGTTCGCGGTGCTGGCGGTGGAGGCGGCCGGGGGCTCCGCGCCGGACGCGGCCGTCGCGGAGCTGAAGGCACTCCAGGACGCGGACGGCAGCTGGAGCTACGGGGCGGCGCCTGTGGCCGCCGGCCAGGGCGACACGAACTCGACCGCGATCGCGCTCATGGCCCTCGACGCGGCCGCCGACCACTCGGCCGATGCCGCGGCCCTGGCGTACCTGCACTCGCAACAGCTCGCGGATGGCGGGTTCCCATACCAGAACCCGTCCTCGTACGGGCCGGTGTCAAGCGATCCGGACTCCGATGCGCTCGTCGTGGAGGCGCTGGTGGCCGCGGGCCAGGACCCGGAAGGCTCGATCTGGCGCCAGGGTGCCACCGTGCTGGCGCAATTGCGCTCAGCCGAGGGCGCCGACGGCGGCTTCGCTTATCCGGGCAAGCCGGAGGACGCCTTCACGACCAGCCAGGTGCCGGCGGCATTCATGCGCCTGCCTTACGCCGGGGCGGCCCACTGGATCGCCGGCCGTAGCCTTCCGGCGATTGAATGTGCAGGATCGAGCCCGAGCGCTGGCGCGGCTGCGAGCTCGCCGGGCCAGTCCGGCCCGGCTCTGCCTTGGCCCCTGCTGTACGGTGTGGTCGCGCTCCTGGGACTGATCGTCGTGCTGGGCGGCACCTGGGTCGTCAAGGCCCGATCGAGGAGGCGTTGATGCGCCGCCGGGCGCTGCTGCTGCCGGCCGCGGTGCTCGCGGCGCTCGGTGCGCTCGCGTTGGCCGCGCCGGCCGTGCCCGCCTGCGCCGCCTCGGGTTCGCACCACGCGGCGCTTCTCCTGGAGCACGGCGACGGCTCGGTCGTGACCCGTTGCGTCGCCTTCGACGCGAGCTCCATCTCGGGCGAGGAACTGCTGAACCGGTCTGGATTACCCTGGTCGAGCCAGACGTTCGGCGGCTTCGGCGATGCCGTCTGCGCCCTCGACGGAGAGCCGGCTCTGTACGTCGATTGCCCCGGCAAGGGCAGCTACTGGGCCGTCTTCGTGGCCGGCGGCGGAGGGCCATGGCAGCTCGCCAACGTGGGAATCTCGACCCTACTGATCCACGACGGCGACGCCGAAGGCTTCCGCTACGTGCCCGCCTCGGGCGTCGCAGCGGCGCCGATCTCGGCGGCGGGAGTGTGCGCCGCTGCGACCGCCGCGACCGGCTCGCCGGCGTCACCGGCTCGGGCACCCAAACCGTCCGGCGGCGCCGACCAGGGCCTGGTTCTTGCCGCTGCCACCGGCGTTGGGCTGGCCGGACTGGCGATCGTGAGGCTGGTCGCAGGCCGGCGGGCAGGTCCGTGAACGTGCCCCGAGCGGCGAGTCACCGCGCGCTCGCCCCGCGAGCCTGGCTCGTCTGGTCGCTCGCCGCGGTCACCGTCGCCCTCGTCACCGACAACCCGGTCTATCGCGGTCTCGTTGCCCTCGTGGCCCTGAATGTCCTGCTGACGTGGCTGCCACCGTGGCGCCGCCTTCGACCACTGGCCGTGGCCGTGACGCTGGCTGCCGCGCTGGCCGCGCTCATCAACCTGCTCGCCAGCCACACCGGCGCCGATGTGATCGCCCGCCTGCCCGATGGGTTGCCGCTCGTCGGCGGGCCTCTGACGCTCGAGTCGCTTGCCTTCGGCGGCGCTCTCGGGCTCGGCCTGGTTGCCGCGCTCCTCGCGGTCGCGCCGCTCTCGCTGGTCCTCGAACCCCACGACGTCGTCGACGCCATGCCCGCTTCGCTGGAGCGGACCGGAATTGCCGTGGCCACCTCCCTCAACCTGGTCTCGGGTTTCGGGCGGACCTTCACCGAGGTCCGTGACGCCCAGCGGATGCGCGGCTGGAAGCCGGGCGGGCTGCGATCCTGGAACGAGGTTCTCGTGCCCGTGGTCGTGACCGCCATCGAGGATTCGGTCCGCCTGGCCGAGGCGATGGAAGCTCGGGCATTCGGGGCCGGGCGGCGCACTAGCTATGCCGACTCGGGCTTCGGCCGCCGGGAAACCGTCGTCGTGGCGGCGGCCCTGGCGGCCGCGGCGCTGTTCGTCGGCTTGCGAGCGGGGGGCGCGCCGATGGACTGGTATCCGTACCCGACGCTCTCGGCGCCGCCGATCAACCCATTCCTGGTCCTGGGCTGCCTGGGATTGGCGTTGCCGGCGCTTCCGCTGCCCGCGTTGGCGCCGCACGAACCCCGAGGCCGCGCGAAATGACCGTCGCGGTCGAAAGCGCCGTCGCCCGACTCGAGCGCGTCTCCTACTGGTATCCGAACCAGGACGAGCCGTCGCTGCGCGCGGTCGACCTGGAGATCGGGCCGGGGCTGACCCTCATCGCCGGCGATTCGGGCGGTGGCAAGTCGACGCTGCTGCGGATCTTCGACGGCCTGGTACCGCAGTTCCACGGGGGCCGGGTTTCCGGCCGTGCCCAGGTGACCGGCCTGGATCCGTTCCGGACGCCGATACCGAGGCTGGCGCAGCGTGCCGGCCTCGTCTTCCAGGACGTCGAGACGCAGTCGGTCTACGGGTCTGTGGAACGGGAGATCGCCTTCGGCCTGGAGAACCTGGGCGTGGCGCGGGCGGAGATGCACGATCGGGTCGACGAGGCGATGACCGCGCTCGGGATCGAGGGCCTCCGCGCCCGGCGGCTCGCGACACTCTCCGGAGGGGAACGGCAGCGCGTCGCCCTGGCCGCGGTCCTGGTCCTTCGGCCGGCGCTCGTGGCCCTGGACGAGCCCACCTCCCAGCTCGATCCGGAGGGCGCCGCCGCGGTGCTGGCGGCCTGCCGCGGCCTGGCGGCGGAGGGACGGGCGGTCGTAGTCGCGGAGCATCGACTGGAGACTCTCGCCCCCGCCGCGGATCGAGTGGTGATCGTGGAGGGCGGCCGGGTCAGGTCCGGAGTCGACGGGCGGCTGCCACCGGCACGGGTCGCCCACGCCCGTCCGCCCCGGGTCAACGGTGAGCTCGCTTGGGAGATGCGCGGCGTGGCCGCGGGCCCGGCCGGCCCGGCCCGCGAGCCGGTGCTCCACGACGTCTCTCTGGCGGGCGGCCGCGGCGAGGTCGTGGCCCTGTTCGGCCCGAACGGCTCCGGTAAGACGACGCTGCTGCGGACGCTGGCGGGGCTTCTCCCTCCGCTGGCGGGCACCGTCCGTCGCCCCGCAGGCCGGACGGCGTACCTGCCGCAGAACCCCGGCGCTCTGCTCCACCTGCCCACGGTCCGCGAGGAAGTGGCCCTGACCCTGCGCCGCGCTCTAAGCGCCGAATCCCCCGAGGCGATGCTCGCCGCCTTCGGCCTCGCCCGCCTGGCCGAGCGCTACCCGCGGGACCTGAGCTCCGGCGAGCGGCAGCGGGCCGCGCTGGCGGCGACCCTGGCCGGCTCACCCGCCCTGGTCCTGCTCGACGAGCCAACACGGGGCATGGATCTCGCCGCTCGTCGCTCCCTCGCCGCCACGGTCGAGGCCCTCACCGCCGCGGGCGCGGCCGTCGTCCTGGCCACTCACGACACGGAACTCGCCGCCGAGCTGGCGGATCGAACGATCGAGGTGCGCGGCGGCCGCGCCACGGAGCCGGCCGGCGGCGCCACTCCCCCGGCCGCCACTCGCCCGACCGCCACTCCCACGGCCCACCCGCCGCTCGGCGTGGGCACGCGATGAGTATCGCCGCCGTCTCGATCGCGGGCATCCTTCTATTCATCTGGCCGTTCCTGGGTCTTGGGCTGCCGCCGGAGGTGCCCGCCCTGGCCGTCACCCTCGGCGTCGTTGCATCGCTCGGGCTGATGGAGGCCGGCGCCCGCCGTCTCGATTCCGGGAGGCTGGCGCTCCTCGCGGCCCTGGCCGCAATCGACGCCGCGCTTCGCCTGGCGCTGGTCAACGGCGTCGGCGGCTTCAGCCCGATCTTCTTCCTGGTCATATGCGCCGGTTACGAGTTCGGGGCCTCGTACGGATTCCTGGTCGGAGCCTTCTCGCTGCTGGTCTCGGCCCTCGTCACCGGTGGCATCGGGCCGTGGTTGCCGTACGAGACCTTCGCCGTCGGCTGGGTCGGAGCTTCGTCGGGCCTGGCCGGTTCGGTCGTCCGCCGCCTCCGGCCGAGCCGTCGCTCGTGGCTGCCGGGCAAGCTCGACGTCGGCGTGCTCGTCGGAGTCGCGATCGTCACCGGCTTCGCATATGGCGCCCTGACCGACATCTGGGGTTGGGTCGCCTTCTACCGAGGCGTCGAGAGCATCGGCTGGACGCCCGGTCTCTCGGCCGCGGACACGCTCGCCCAGTTCGGCCGCTACTACACGGTGACCTCGCTCGGCTGGGATTCGTTCCGTGCCGTCGGCGATGCCATCGCGGTCGTAACCCTGGGGACGCCGGTCCTGATGGCCCTCGGTCGGCTGCGCGCCCGCCTCGGCTACGAGATCGTCGCCGCCGAACCTTCGCCTGCCGGAACCGCGCCGGCCTGAGCCGTTAGCTGGCGGACGAAGAGCAGCCACAGGGCCAGGAGGCCGTACAGCGACGCCGACCAGGCGAGCGTGACGACGGCCGAGAACGCGCCGACCGCCGGGGGCTGCGCCGCCCAGACCGCCGCCCAGACGATGGACGAGCCGAACCAGGTTCCGAGCAAGACCAGCTCCGTCCGGCCGAACCGGCGAACGCCGTCCCACCCCTCGACTGCCCACATGAGCCCGACGGCTAGCAGCACGATCGACTCGTTCCAGAAGCTGGTCTTGGGAGCGCCGATGGCGCCGGCCACGAGCGCCAGCCCGAGGCCGAGGGCCATCCCCTGCCGGGTTCGCATCCGAGCGCGCGCCAGCCACAGGACCGCGAGCGTTGCCAGCGCGAAGGCTGCCGTCAGGCCCATCATCACCGTCCGCGGATCGAAGCCGCCGCTCCAGAGCGGGACGGACTTGTCGGTCCCGTCTACGAGCCGGGTGACGAAGCCGTTGATCGACTGGTTCGTGTAGAACGCGTCGGGGTCGAGCAGCGACGCCAATCCGCCGCTTCCGGCCGCGGCCCACGGCACGAGGGCGACTGCGACCGCGAATGCGCCGATCGCCCCGACAATGATCCCCGCTGCCGCGCCGAACCGGCCTCCCAGAGCGAGCGGAACGACGAGGACTCCGGGCACAAGCTTCACGACCGCGGCCACGCCGACGAGCAGGCCGCCGACCGCGCGCCGGGCCGAGGTCGCGCCGTCGATAGTCAGCACGGCACCCAGCGCCAGAAACGGGAAGAGGATCAGGTTCGCCTGGCCCATCGCGACCGTTCCGTAGATCGGTGGATAGAGCCCGGCTGCGAATGCGAGCGCGAGCCGGCGTCGCGACGTCCCGGACCCCCAGCCGTCAGTCCAGGCGAGCCATGCCGCGACCGTCAGCCCGAAGACCGCGAGCGAGACGGCGTTGAACGCGACCACGGCCATCTCGAACGGCAGTGCCCCGAACGGGACCATCGCCACGGCGAACGGCAGGGGATACGAGTAGCCGCCCCCGACGAGGAACGTCAGATGCTCGCGCGCTGCCAGGTCCGCCATTGCGTGGCTGTCGTAGGGCGAGTGCCCCTGGAGCAGCAATCTGCCGGCCAGCCAGTAGTCGTGGAAGTCGTTGGGACCCAGGTGCAGGACGAAAGCCCAGAACAGCCAGCCGGCCAGCGGAACCACGGCGGCCGCGAGCGCCAGCCGGCCGAGTTCGAAGGCGTGCGCTTTCGTCATGCGGTCCATCGTGCCATCATCGAGCCGATGCGTGCGCGCGAACGACGGGCGCGATCCCCCACGGAGGAGGCGAGCGATGGCGCTTCGAGAGCTGGTCGGCGGCCTCAAGGACAACTCATCGGTGCGGCGGGTCTTCGGCGAGCCGATCGAGAAGGACGGCGTCCTGGTCATCCCCGTGGCCAGCATCCGAGGAGCGTTCGGCGGCGGCGAAGGAACAGGTGGGTCGGCTGCGCCAGGCGACGGTGCGAAGGCACCCGCTGCGGCGGCGGCGATGAGCTGGGGCGGCGGCGGAGCCTGGTCGGCCACGCCCGCGGGGACCTACGTGCTCAAGAACGGCGAGATCAGCTGGGTTCCGGCGGCGGACGCGAACCGGGCGATTCTGCTTGGCTGCCTGACCGGCATCGTCTCGTTGCTGGTGATCCGGAGCATCGTCCGCACGATCGTCAAGCGCGGCTGAGAATCGACCAAGACGCCGATCGGCGAACCGCCGAGGCGGCCGCCCGATCTGTGAGGTTGCGTGGTCGGCTCGTAACCGAGCCGATCGAGGGTCATGCCCGCCGGGTGAGCACGACGCTGGTGGCGGCGAATGAGGCGACGCACCAGGTCCCGAGTAGGGCAAAGGCGCCGACGGTGATCGGGAACGAGTTCGAGGCGATGGTGCCGCGCATCACTTCGCCCATGGCCTGGACCGGCAGGACGCTGTGGATCGTGGCGAGCCAACCCGGCAGCCGATCGGCCGGGAAGTTGAGCGGCGAGAACATGAGGATGAAGACGACGAGCACCTGGCTGGCCATGTTGGCGACCATCGATGGCAGCAGCGAGGCCAGGGCGTAGCCGATGGAGGTCGCGGTCAGGGCCACGAGGATCACCGCCGGAACCACGAGCGGGCTGATCTGGAGGTCCAGGCCGAAACGGATGGAGCCGATGATCACCGCGAAGGCGACGCCCGGCAGGACCACGACCAGCCAGACCGTCATGTCGGCCAGCAGGTACACCACTCGCGGAATGGGCAGCGAGCGCATGTAGGCGAGCGTGCCCTCCGTCTTGGCAGCCGAGACCATCTGAGGCACCGCCACGAGCCCAATCGTGATCAGGGCGATGGCCGGGCCGCCGGTCGCCAGATAGAGGACCGTGGTCCGGTCCATCGTCGGGAAGAGCAGGGGATAGCCGGCCACGATGCCCAAGGCGAAGAGCGCCTGGACCACGATCCCGAGCGGGAGGAACATTTTCATTCGCCTGGCCTGCCAGGTGACGAGCAATCGGTAGCTACGCAGCGCGGACATCGATCTCCTCCTCGGAGTTGACAGCGGTGGAGGTGGCGCGCGCGGCCGTGGACCCGACCAGCGCCACATAAGCGTCTTCGAGCGTGGCCGGAGCGAGCGAGAATTCCTCGATCCGGCCGGTACGGCGGAGATCGCGAGCCCAGATCGCGGCCTCGCCCGCCAGCCGGGTCGGCACAGTGGCCACGATCCGGTTGCCCACGACGGTGTGGGGTCCGGCGAACTGCGGCGTCTCGATCGTGTCGGCGTCGGGGTCGAGGACCAGTTCGAGCCGCAGTTCGTCGGCGATGCCGGCCTTGAGCTCGGCCGGGGTGCCTTCGGTCAGGACGCGACCGTGGTCGAGAATCGCCAGCCGGTCGACCGAGCGCTCGGCCTCGATGACGTTATGGGTGACGAGCAGGACGGCCGAGCCCTCGTCGGCGAGGGATCGAACCTGGGACCACAGCAGACGCCTGCGCACGGGGTCGACGTCATTGGTGGGCTCGTCCAGAATGACGAGCTTTCCCGGCTCGACGGCGGCCATGCAGAACGACACGAGGCGTTTGACTCCGCCGGAGAGGCGGGCGCCGTCGGTGTCGCGCCACTCGCCGAGGTCCAGGGCTTCGATCAATCGAGTCGCCCGCATCCGGACGGCCTCGCGGTCTCCACCGCGGAGCCGGCCCAGGGTTTCGATCGCCTGGCGCGGCGTGAGGCCGTCGATCGGGATCTGCGACTGCGGCTGGATCGAGCACGCCCGCCGGGCGAAGCCTGGGTCCGCAACCACATCGCGGCCGTCGATCCGGATCGAGCCGCGGTCGGGCCGGAGCAGCCCGACGATCTGGTTCACGAGCGTCGTCTTGCCCGCGCCATTGTGGCCGAGCAGCCCGTAAACCTGTCCTGCCTCCACCGTCAGGTTGACGCCGTCGTTGGCGGGAACACCGCGGCCCCCGTATCTCTTGACGACCCCCGCGACTTCTAGCAGCACTTCCGTCTCCTTCTTGTGATTGCCGCCGCCTCGCGGTGGCGATACTCGTCAGTATGCAGATACTGATCAGTATGTCAATACCGTAAGTATGCGCGTACCATCTGGTATCCTTCGCGTTATGCAAGAGCGACTCAACCGCCAGGAGCGCAAGTTCCAGACCCGGGAGCGCCTCATCGACGCCGCCGCCCAGGTCTTCGCCCGGCGCGGCTTCGAGGCCGCCTCGCTGGATGAAGTTGCCGCCGCGGCGGGCTACACCAAGGGCGCCGTCTACTCGAACTTCGCCAGCAAGACAGACCTGTTCATAGCCCTGATCGAACGCCGGATCGAGGTCCAGTCGGCCGAACATGCTCAGCGTTTCGAAGGGCAGGATCTGGCAGCGATGGCCCGCGGGTTGGAGGAGCAGTCCGATCTAGAGCCGGAATCGGAGAGGCAGTGGGTCGTGCTCGCCGTCGAGTTCTGGCTGCACGCGATGCGGGATGAGCGGGCCCGAGTCCTGATGGCCGAGCAGTACGAGCGCGCCAGGACAGTCACCGCCGAGTTGATCGCGTCGATCTATGAGAAGGCCGGCCAGCAGCCGCCCTTCGCGCCTCGCGACCTGGCGATCGTCATCGAGGCGCTCAGCGTTGGCCTGGCTTTCCAGGCGGGGCTCGATCCCGAGCACGTCCGGATGAGCCTCCAGGCCGAGGTTCTCACCAGGTTGCTCGGGTTCCGAGCGCCGGATTCGAGCGCGGAATAGCCGACGCCCTCCCGGAGGGAGATCGGGAGGGCGTCAGGGAGCGGAGGGAGCGGGAGGCTGGGACGCGGTTCGGAGGATGCGATGGCGCGCGTCCCGTGGTCGTATTTGTCGCATCGGATCCTGCAGAGATCCTGAAAAGTGCAGCAGGCGAGGCGGCCGCCGCTCGGCCGCATCCGAATGACCTGGGAAGGCCGGCGAGCGGTCCTCGTCTACGCGGTCGGGCCAGAAGCGCCGGCAGATGGCGCCGGGCTCGGCAGGCCGCCCCGTCCGCCGAAGCCCCGGCCGTGCCCGCCGAACCCGCCAGGGCCGCCGAACCCGCCGAAGCCGGGCTGGTCGTTCGGGGCCGCCTGAACGACCGTAGCGTTGAGAGAGCCATCGGCGTTGAGCGTGCCCTGGGCCGCGATTCGATCGCCGACGGCCACGTTGGCGAGCGTCGGAGACGAAACGCCGCGGACCGAGTACTTGGTCGCCGACGAGACGTCGATCGTGACCTTCTTGCCGGCCGCCGTGGTGACGACGATCGTCGTGGACGTCTTGCTGGCGACCGTTCCCTGGACTGTTGCCGGAGCGATGGTCACGGCGGTCGCTGTGAAGTTGCCGGCCGAGTCGACCGTGCCCTTGGCCGTGATCCGGGCGCCCACGACCAGGGCGCTCCTGGAGACAGACGCGCCGGCCTCGGTGTAGGTCGTGGATCCGGTCAACGCCAGCGTCTTCGAAGTCCCGCCGGCTTGCGTGATCGTCACTGAGGCAGAGCCGATCGCCGTGATCGTGCCGGAGGCGGTCGGCACCGAAACCTGGATCGAGGTGATCTTATAGGGGCCATCTGACTGGCGGGACTCACGGAAGCTGATCTGGTCGCCAACCTTGAGGTCCGTGAGGGCGATCGTCTGGCCGCCCTTTGTGATCGCGGCGCCGGTGGCGTCAATCGTCCGGGTCCAGCCGTCGGTCGTTTGCAGCGAGAGCTTGCTGCCGTCGATCTTCGTGATCGTGATCTCGACCTGCCCTCTCATGCCCTGGAATCCACCGGGGGCCGCCCAACCGGTCCCGAGCTCGGGATGGCCCGGGATGCTCGTCGCTTGCGCTGCGATCGTGGAAGGCGAGCCTCCGGAGGCAATGCCCAGCGCGAACGCGACAGAGGCAACGCCCGCGAACATCAACGCCCCGATGAGCGGGAGAAGGCGCCATCGTGAGTGAATTGCCGTCATCTGATCCACCTCTTGTTCCCCTCATTATCGACGCATCGGGACGCAGAACACGCGGACTGACCGAGTCTCGAGATCATTCTCGTCCCGCGCACTCAAGGAATCCTGAAAGCGCTGTCGCGTGGTTCGAAGCGGCCGGCACGCCACGGGCGAGTGCTGGACATGGCCGGACCATCGGCTCATGCTGCGCGCCAGCATTTCCGTCGATACCTGAAGCGGGGTCCTCCGTGTTCGAGGTGGGCGGGGCATCGCAATGAACAAACCGAGTGCCGGCCGGCCCGACGAGGCGACGCGCCGGGCCGCCCGCTGGCTGGCTTTCGTGGCCGCGCTGGGCATGGTGCCCATGATCGCTGCCGAGATCGTCTTTCTCCCGTCGGGCACGCGCGAAGTCGCCGTTCCGCTGACCCTGCTTGCAGGTTGCGCCGTGCTGGTGGCGCTGTGGACCCTGCACGCCGGCGGGCCATGGCTGGCTCTGGTCGCGCCCGTGGTCGCGGTGCTGGACCTCGGCGCGGTCCTGTGCGGAGCTCTGCTGCCGGTCGGCCTGGACATTGCTGTGATTCTGCCCCTCCTCAGCGCGGTCTTGCTCGTCGCAGTGCTCGATGGCTGGCGATTGCGACTCGGCCTGACGGCCGGTTGGCTGTCGGGAGTGGTCGCTGCGGGGCTGGCCCGTTCGAGCCCCGGCCTGGCCTCGATCCCGCATGTCGCCCCCGTTCCGTTGGCGATCGTGTTCGTCGCCGCGGGCACCGGCCTGGGATACATCGCCCTGTCGTGGGCCGCCACTCACTGGCATGCCGTCGCGCACGAGGCCCAGGCGGCGGCAGAGCAGGCGCGCCTCGCGGAGATCGCCCAGAAGCGCAGCGCGGAGCGATTCCGCGCCCTGGTCGAGCACTCGCCCCTGCCCACCCTGACGTTCGACGTCGAGGGCCGCATCCGGACATGGAATCCCGCCGCCGAAAGGTATCTGGGCTGGGCAGCCGACGAGGTCCTCGGGCGACCGATCTCGACTCTCGTTCCCGAAAGGCTGCGGGCCGAAGTGGAGGCGCGGGCACGGGCGACGGTTGAGACCGCGCGCGTCGCCGGTCCACGAATGGCGACCTTCCAGATCAAGGACGGAGGCGAGGCGAGGGCCGAGGTCCACGACGCGATCGACTGGGACGCCGATGGCAATCCGGCCGGCGTCGTGGTCCAGTTCGTCGACGTGACCGAGCGCGAGGCGATCGCCGAGCGCCTGGTGGAAGCCCAGCGTCTCGAGGCGGTCGGGCAGCTTGCGGGCGGCGTGGCCCATGACTTCAACAACAGCCTCACGGCGATCGCCGGCTTCGCGTCGCTGATCGCGTCGGGCGAGAGCCCCGATCCACGCGAGGATGCCGGGACCATCTTGGGCGCCGCCGAGCACGCCGCGATTCTCACCAGGCAGCTGCTGGCCTTCTCGCGCCGGGTTCCGCTGCAGCCCCGAACGCTCGATCTGCGCGACTTCCTGGCGACAGCCGAGCCGCTCGTCAGGAGCCTGATCGGCGAGACGATCGTGCTGCGGCGCGAGACCGATAGCCGCCCCGCGCTCGTGGAAGTCGACGCTGCAACGCTCGAGCAGGCGATCCTCAACCTGGCCACGAATGCCCGGGATGCGATGCCCCAGGGCGGTGAGCTGACCCTCGCTGTGCGGTTCTATCCCGCTTGCGTCGGCGGGCCGTCGGAGGAGCCCGTGGATCACGTCGCCGTGGCGGTCTCGGACACCGGGGCGGGGATCCCGCCCTCGATCATCACCCGGGTATTCGAGCCGTTCTTCACCACGAAGCCGTTCGGCAAGGGCTCCGGGCTGGGTCTGCCGATGGTGCATGGCTTCGTGGCCTTGTCGGGAGGGCACGTTGTCGTCAGTTCGCCGCCAGGCCAGGGCACCACGCTGGAACTGCACTTCCCGCGCACCGATGCGCGCGTGCCCAAAGCCGAGGCCAGAGCCCAGCCGATCGGGGGCACCGAGTCGGTGCTGTTCGTGGAGGACGACCCCGGCGTCGCCTCATTCGGGCTTGCCTGCCTGCGCCGCCTCGGCTACGACGTGACCCCGGCCATGAACGGGACGGAGGCCGAGGCCCTGGCCGTCTCCCGACCGGCGCCGTTCGACCTGCTTCTCACCGACGTGGTGATCCCCGGCATGTCGGGCTCGGAGCTGGCGACGCTGATCCATCGCCACCACCCCGGCACGGCCATCCTGTACGCCTCCGGCTACAGCGCCGAGCACGTCGATTCCCTGGTCGTGGGCCCGCAGGCGCCGCTCCTCGAGAAACCCTATTCGTTGGAGCAGCTGGCAGCCAAGGTCCGTGCGGCTCTCGACGCCCGTCCGAAGAGGGCCGGCTAGCTCGCGGTGGCCCCGCAGCCGATCTGCCCGCCTTACCTGTAGAGTTTCCCTGCCGAAACGCCGTCACTCAGCACCAAGGAACGTCCACGTGGCCCTGCCGCTTCGCTCCCTCACGCCGGCTCCGCCGGACCCGATCCTCGGCCTGACCGAGACCTTCCGCGCCGACCCGCGCCCCGACAAGGTCAACCTCTCGGTCGGCGTGTACGTGGACGACACCGGCGTCACGCCCGTCATCCCGTCCGTCCTGGAGGCGGAGCGCCGCCTGCTCGAGAAAGCGGGCTCGAAGGGCTACCTGCCGATCGACGGGCGCCCCGGATACAAGAAGGCGGTCCGGGACCTCATCTTCGGCGCGGAGCACGAGATCGTGGAGAGCGGCCGATCCGCCACGGCCCAGACCCCCGGCGGGACCGGCGCCCTGCGCGTGGCCGCCGACTTCCTGCTCCAGACGGGCTCGTCGAAGACGATCTGGCTGAGCGAGCCCACCTGGCCGAACCATCCCCAGCTCTTCTCGCTGGCGGGATTCGCGCTGCGAACGTATCCGTACCTGGACGAGTCCGGACGCTCCGTCGACGTCGGCAAGATGCTGGGGGCGCTCCGGTCGGCGATCCCGGGCGACGTGGTTCTGCTCCATGGCTCGTGTCACAACCCGAGCGGCGTGGACCCCGACGCCGATACCTGGGCGGCGATCGCCGAGATCGTCATCGAGCGCGAGCTGGTTCCGATAGTCGATTTCGCCTATCAGGGCTTCGGCTTCGGCCTGCGCGAGGACGCCGACTGGCTCGCCGGTCTGGCGCGGCCCGGCCTCGAATTCCTCATCTGCTCGAGCTTCTCGAAGAACTTCGCCCTGTATAACGAACGCGTCGGCGCGCTGACCATCGTGGCCGCCGATTCCCCCAGGGCGACGTCGGCCCTGAGCCACCTCAAGATCGCGATCCGCTCGAACTACTCGAATCCGCCCGCTCACGGCGGGGACATCGTCGAAACGATCCTCACCGACACGGCCTTACGGGCCCAGTGGGAAGTGGATCTGGCCGAAATGCGCAACCGCATCCTCGGCAATCGCGCCTCGCTCGTGAAGGCCCTGACCGCCGCCGGCGTGCCGGGCAACTGGGATCCGATCGGGCGCCAGCGCGGCATGTTCGCGCTGCTCGGTCTCTCGGCCGACCAGGTCACCAGGCTGCGCGACGAGTTCGCGGTCTACGTCGTCGGCAAGGGCCGGATCAACGTTGCCGGTCTCACGCCCTCGAACATCGACTACGTCGTGGCCGCGGTCAAGGCTGTCATCGAGGGCTGAAGCGGGAACCGCCGGACGAATCGCGGCGTCTTGCCAGTAGACAATCGTCCATTCGAACAGGGGACCAGACGCATGCCTTCGCCATCACTTCGCTCACGGCTCTCTGGCGCGCGCCTGACCGGCGCGCTGGCTATCCCTCTTCTTCTCGCCGGCTGCGTGACCGCGGGCGGAGGCGGGGTGGGCCCAGTCAGCCCGTCGGCTCCGGACGGCTCGCCATCGCCGTCGACGCCGGCCTCGCCTTCGCCGCAGCCGAGCGGCCCCATTTCGACGAGCGGTTTCTACCTGCGAGCCTGGCGGACCCAGGCGCTGGCGCCCCAGTACACGTTCACGTGGCTGCCGGTCGCGACCATCTCCGACGGCAAGTTCATCGACGGCATGGTCGCCGTGCCGGCCATCTACCCCGGCCCGCTGTGGGTCGGCCCGTCGGTCAGGACGATCGGCGCGAATGGGCTCGACGCGATC
Source organism: Candidatus Limnocylindrales bacterium (assembly GCA_050008515.1). Classification (GTDB taxonomy): domain Bacteria; phylum Chloroflexota; class Limnocylindria; order Limnocylindrales; family CSP1-4; genus Fen-1039. The sequence goes on along the minus strand of JBEKMM010000004.1, from coordinate 34,371 downwards.
GTGTCCGAGGCGCGCAAGCAGGGCCTGCTCGGAGCGAAGTCGGACTTCATCGACAGCCCGATGCCGGGCTCGGTCGTGGGTCACATCCAGATGGTGGTCGAGGGCAAGACGTACGACCTGAGCGGCGATCCGGATGCCTTACAGCGGTGTCGCTGTATCCCCGACCCGGGCACAAGCGGCGCCTTCGCGGTGTTCTGGCAGCGGGTCACCGATCTGAACAGCTGGATCCCCGAGGAGCTCGGCCAGTCGTCCCCGTACGAGCCCGAACGCCTGGCCGTGCTGGCACTTCCGCCGACTGATGAGACGAGCGGCCTCACCCCGAACGAGGTGCCCTGGCCGCTGTCGACGCCGTTCGCCACTCTCGGGACCGCCATGGGCAATGACACCTACCGCTGCGCGGTCGTCTCGGGCGCCGATCTCACGAAGCTCGAACCGGTCGTCAAGCAGTCGAACCAGCTGACTCGGTTCGTCGACAGCGCGAGCGTCAAGGACTCGCTGCTGGTCCGGGTCATGGTTCCGGGCGAGCCGAACCCCTGCGGGTAGCCTGCCGGTAGGCCGGCCCGCTGCCGAGCTTCGAGGCACCCATAGAAGGGCCGAAAGGGGTATTGCATCGCCACCCCTGCCGGTCGATGCTGGCCGCATGAGACAGCTTCCGCGTTCAGTCAAGAGCCTTCGTCCAAGCGGGATCGTGCAGGTGCCCCACGCCGGAGCCGAGCTTCTGGGGAGGCCGCTCCTCAACAAGGACACCGGCTTCGATGAAGCCGAGCGCGACATCTTCGGTTTGCGTGGCCTGCTGCCACCGCGCGTGGCCACGATCGACGAGCAGGTCTGCCTGGAGCTCGAGCACATCCGCCGCAAGAGCGACGATCTCGAGCGCTATATCGGCCTGTCGTCGCTGCAGGACCGCAACGAGACGCTCTTCTATCGGGTCCTCCTCGAGAACCTCGAGGAGTTCCTGCCGATCGTCTACACGCCCACGGTCGGCCGAGCCTGCCAGACCTTCAGCCACATCATGCGGCGGCCCCGGGGCCTCTGGATCACGCCGGCCGACAAGGATCGGATCCCCGACCTGCTGCGCAACGCCCGACCCGAATCCTCCTCGAGCGGCGTGGGCGTCGACGACGTCCGCCTGATCGTCGCCACGGACAACGAGCGGATCCTCGGGTTGGGCGACCAGGGCGCGGGCGGCATGGGCATCCCAGTCGGCAAGCTGGCCCTGTACACCGCCGGAGCGGGCATCTATCCCGCCCACACCCTGCCCGTGTCGCTCGACGTGGGCACGGACAACGAGGATCTGCTGGCCGATCCGGCGTACGTGGGTTACCGCCAGCGCCGCCTGCGCGGAGCCGAGTACGACGACTTCCTGGAAGCCTTCGTCGGCGCCATCCTGGATGTCTGCCCGCGCGCCGTGCTGCAGTGGGAGGACTTCAAGCAGCACAACGCGATCCGGATCCTGGATCGCTACCGCCATCGAATCACCAGCTTCAACGACGACATCCAGGGCACCGGCGCCGTGGTCCTGGCCGGAATCCTGGCCGCCGTGCAGGCGGCCGGCCGGCCGCTGGGCGAACAGCGCTTCGTCTTCCTGGGTGCGGGTGCCGCCGGCACCGGCATCGCCCGGCTCGTTCGCGCGGCGATGATGGCCGAAGGCCTGGATGCGGCGAGCGCCAAACGGACGATCGTCACCGTCGACACGAAGGGGCTGGTCTTCCTCGACCGTGACCAGCTCGACGACGACAAGCGCGAGTTCGCCCTGACCGCTGCCGAGCTGAGCTCCTACGGTTTCGCGGGCATGTCTCCGACCGATCGGCTCGATCTCGCGGCCGTGGTGGCCAAAGTCAAGCCGACGATGCTCATCGGCACGAGCGGCGTGCCCGGCGCCTTCACCGAAGCGGCGATCCGCGAGATGGCCGTCCACGCCGAGCGACCGGTCATCTTCCCGCTCTCGAACCCGACGGCCAAGACGGAGGCGATCCCCGCCGACATCCTGGCCTGGACCGACGGTCGGGCCCTCATCGCCACGGGTAGCCCCTTCGATCCGGTCACCGTGAACGGCGTCGAACACGTGATCGGCCAGGCCAACAACGTCTTCATCTTCCCGGGCATGGGGCTCGGGGCGATCGTTGCCGAAGCCCGCGAGATCACCGACGAGATGTTCCTTCTCGCGGCCCGTACCCTGGCCGAGATGGTCCCGCCCGAGCGGCTCGCCGTGGGCGCGCTCTATCCGGCCGTCTCGGACCTGCGGCGGGTGTCGCGCGAGATTGCGGCCAAGGTCGTGTGCCAGAGCCGCGACTGCGGAGTCGGCCGGCTGTATCGCGACGACGAGGTCTTCGACGCGGTCGACTCGGCCATGTGGTACCCGGACTATCAGGTGTATCGACCCACGTCCTTAGGCTGAGTCCACCGGATCGCCGCCTGCAGCTCGCGGCGATCCATGGCGCTGACGGGTCGGTCCGGGCCGGCGAATGGCGGCAGGACCTTCGACTGACGCGTCCGCGGACCGAGATTCGTCAAGTTGAGGTCGGGCGGCACCGAAACCTCGTCAGGATCTACGTTGGGTAGGTTCGGCATCGCCCGATGGCGCCCGGGCGTCTCGGTCCGATCCGTCAGGACTGACCTATTGCGGGCGCGAAGGAGTCGACCATGGCCCTAGGCGCGTTCCTTCCGGTAGTCGGGAGCACCGGGATAACGGTAACCAGAAGGCGCCCCGGCCACTTCGTCGCGCTCACCGAGGACGGCCGGATCGACGCGATGCTTCAGGGCGGAATCAAGCTCGCCGAGGTGATGGAGAAGCGGGCCGCCGTCAGCGTCAACAACGCACAGCAGGGACCGGCCGACCTGTCGGCGCCCCTGGCGCCTGCCCCCGGCGTGAGGAGCGTGGATCCGTACGACATCTCGATCGTGATGCCGGCCGAGGACGGCGAGCCAGTCGTGAGCGACGCCGACCGCGACGCTTGGTCCAAGTTCCGGGTCGCCTACGACATCACGCTCGAAGCTACGCTGTTCAAGGTGTCGGGTGTGCTGCTGCTGCTTCCTTCGCAGGATCCGCTCTCTCTCACGGAGCGCGGCACGGAGCTCTTCCTGCCGGTCTTCGCCCCGGTCGTGCAGATGGGCGCGACGACGATCAAGGACACGCCCCGCGACGCGATCCTGGTGAACCGATCCCACATGCGCAAGGTCAGCGCCACGAAGCGGCGCTAGCCCTCCTAACGCTCCTTGGCACGCCCGGCGGGCGGTTTCGGCGGCAAGTGAGAGAATTGCGAGAAACGGCTCCCAGGCGAGCCAGCGCTCGCACGATTGCCACGACCGCGGGCGTACCGATCCGCGGTTCGACACTGTGGCAGGAGCGCTGCTCGAACGACGCGCACCAGGCGCGCCCCCTGGGATCCCACGTTGAGTGACGGGATCGCCCGGAGAGGTCGAGATGCTTGTCGGTGTTCCCCGCGAGATCAAGGACAACGAGTTCCGTGTCGGTCTAACGCCGAGCGCCGTGCGGGAGCTGGTCTCCCACGGCCATAAGGTCATCGTCCAGGCGGGCGCCGGGGCGGTGATAGACCTCGAAGACGAGCGCTATCAAGCGTCCGGCGCGGAGATCGTGCCCGAGGCCGCGGACGTCTTCACTCGCGCCGACCTGGTGGTCAAGGTCAAGGAGCCGCAGCCGCAAGAGATTGCCATGCTGCGCGAGGGCCAGGTCCTGTTCACCTACCTGCACCTGGCCCCCGACGCGTCCCAGACGCAGGGCCTGCGCAACGCGGGCTGCGTGGCGATCGCCTACGAGACGGTCACGGACGAGCGCGGCGGCCTGCCGCTTCTCGCCCCGATGAGCGAGGTCGCGGGCCGGATGTCGATCCAGGCCGGCGCCCATGCCCTGGAGAAGGAGGCGGGCGGGCGCGGGGTGTTGTTGGGCGGCGTCCCCGGCGTGCCACCCGCCAAGGTCGTGATACTCGGCGGTGGCGTGGTCGGCATGAACGCGCTGCGAATGGCGCTGGGCCTCGAGGCGGACGTGACGGTGATCGACAAGTCGCTGCCCCGGCTCAAGGAGCTCGACCTGGCGTTCGCGCCTGCGCTGAGGACGCTCTACGCGACCGTGGACGTCATCGAGGAGAGTGTGCTGGGCGCGGACCTGGTGATCGGCGCGGTGCTCCTGCCCGGCGGCACGGCACCGCGGCTGGTGACGCGCGAGATGGTCCGAGCGATGAAGCGGGGCTCAGTGGTCGTGGACGTCTCGATCGACCAGGGTGGCTGTTTCGAGACGTCGCGGCCCACGACCCACTCCCACCCGACGTACGTGGTGGACGACGTGGTGCACTACTGCGTCACTAACATGCCCGGCGCGGTGGCCCGGACGTCGACGTTCGCTCTGAACAACGCCACTCTGCCGTTCACCCTGGCCCTGGCGGACAAGGGCTGGCAGAGGGCGCTGGCGGACGACTGCCACCTGCGCGACGGGCTCAACGTCTGCTGCGGAAAGGTGACCTACAACGCCGTGGCCCAGGCGCACGGCCTCGAGTACGTCGCCCCCGAGACGGTGCTCGGGATCTAGCCGCATGCGGTTCGACCTGTACCTGGAATCTGGGCCGCAGCACAAGCGGACCTGGGTCTACGTGCCGGGCCTGCCCGGAACCGTGGTCTTCGGCCCGACGACCGAGCAGGCGATCGAGAACACGCGGGACGCGATTCGCGAGCGTCTCGACTTCCTGCGACGCCACGGTGAGGACCCGCCCGACCCCGAGCCCATCGAGCTCCACGTCGCGGAGCACGTCATCGAGCGCAAGCTCCTCGGGTTCGGGCAGCAGGTCTTCGTCACGGATCGCGAGCCACTCGGCGCAGACGAGGCGGCCCGCCAGCTGACCTGGGCGGAGTGGTCCCGCGAGGAGCTCGTCGCCGCCGCGCGGGCCCAGACCGTGCCGCTCACCGGGGCCCCGCCCACGGGCGGCAGATCGGCGGCGGCGATCCTCTCGCACGTCGCCGGCGCGGAGTGGTCTTACGTCAGCTCGACGCTTGGGACGCTGCCCGGGCAGTCGCCCGCGATCGCCGCGATCGAAGGCGCCGGCAGCGAACCCTGGGCCGCCCTCGCGGCCGAGCGTGAGACGTTGATGGCCCGCCTGCGCGCCATGAGCGACGAGGAGCGCACGCGCCTGGTCGAGCGCGAGGGCCGGCCTCCTCGAACGGCCCGCCGGATGCTTCGCCGCCTCCTCGAGCACGAATGGGAGCACGTGCTGGAGCTTCGCGCCCGCCTCTGAAGGAGTTCCCGCTCGGCCGGTTGAAAGCGCCGGTTCGGGATGGCACCATGCCGGCGAGCGACGGAAGGAGGCAGGGATGCCCGTTTCGGCAATCTACAGCGGCCGGCCGCGTCGGCTCGCATCTCGCCTGGGGGCGCTCGCCATAGCCTTCGCCGTGGCTGCGTGCGGCTCGTCGCCCAGTCCGACTCCTGGCGCCACCTCGGCCAGGTCGTGGATGGATGCCGGCAAGCCGATCGATGAGCGTGTCGCTGCGCTGCTGGCTCAGATGACGCTCGACGAGAAGATCGGCCAGATGACCCAGATCGAGATCGGCGGCATCGATCCGGCGGGGGTTCGGTCCGCGCTCCTCGGCAGCGTCCTCTCCGGTGGCGACGGCAACCCGAAGGGCCCGAACACTGCCGAGAACTGGTACGGGATGGTCAACGAGCTGCAGCAGGGCGCCTTGAGCACGCGTCTCGCGATCCCGATCCTGTACGGCGTGGACGCGGTCCATGGCGATGGCCATCTGATGGGGACCACGGTCTTCCCGCACAACATCGGGATGGGCGCCACCCATGACGCCGCCCTGGTCCAGCAGGCCTGCCGGGTCACCGCCGCCGAGATGAACGCCACGGGCGTGCGATGGACGTTCGCGCCGATGGTGACGGTGCCTCAGGACGTCCGCTGGGGCCGGACCTACGAGGGCTACGGCGAGACCACCGACCTCGTCAGCCAGCTCGGGGCCGCCTGTCTCAAGGGCCTGCAGGGGAAGAAGCTGAGCGACCCCGACACCGTCGTGGCCGACCCGAAGGCCTACCTCGGCGACGGCGGGACCGCCTTCGGCAGCTCCACCACGCAGAATCAAGGGGTTCAGTACCTGCTCGACCAGGGAGTCGATCGGCTCGACAACGCCACGCTGGAGAAGCTCTTCCTGCCGCCCTACGAGAACGCCGTCGACAACGGCGCCCGGATCGTCATGACCAGCTTCTCGAGCACGCAGGACGGCGGCAAGATCCACGGCGACAAGCACTGGGTCAGCGATGTGCTCAAGATCCAGCTCGGCTTCACCGGGTTCGTTGTCTCCGACTGGGCCGGCATCGACCAGATAGATCCCAATGACTACGGCGCCTCGGTCGAGCAGGCCATCAACGCCGGCATCGACATGGCCATGGTGCCGTACGACTGGGGGCGCTTCGAGTCGACGCTGAAGGCCCTGGTCAACCGCGGCGACGTCCCGCGGTCGCGAATCGACGACGCCGTGACCCGCATCCTGAGGGTCAAGTTCGAGATGGGCCTGTTCGAGAACCCCATGCCGCCCTCGGGTCGGTGGGGCCAGGTGGGCTCGGAGGCCAACCGGGCAATCGCCCGCCAGGCCGTCGCCGAATCGGCCGTTCTGCTCGAGACGAGCCCGGGCCTTCTCCCGATCGCGAGGTCCGGCACCAGGGTCCTTCTCGCCGGTCAGGGCGCCGACGATATCGGCATCTCGTCCGGGGGTTGGACGCTCAGCTGGCAGGGACAGGCCGGCAACGTGACGCCGGGCACGACCCTCAAAGCGGCGCTCGCGGATGAGCTCGGGGCCAACCTCACGTATTCGGCCGATGCCAGCTTCTCCGGCGGAACGGTCGGCGACGTGGGCATCGTCGTCGTGGCCGAGCGACCCTATGCGGAAGGCGTCGGTGATTCGGCCACCCTGCAGCTCCCCCCGGGCGATGTCGCCCTTGTCGCGAAGATGCGGCCGCTCGTCAGGAAGATCGTGGTCGTGGTCATGTCCGGGCGCCCGGTGATGCTCGACGGCATCGCCGGTCGGGCCGACGCCATCGTCGCGGCGTGGCTGCCCGGAACCGAGGACGAGGGCCTGGCCGACCTCCTGCTGGGCGCTCGGCCATTCACGGGGACGACTCCGTACACGTGGCCGAAATCCCCTGGCGACGCGCCTCGCATCGGCAAGACCGCCTGCCAGGGCGCCGTCTACCCGTACGGCTACGGTCTCGATGCCTCCGGGGGACTCCTCCGAACGGCGGCCTGCCCATAGCGCTCTGGAGGTCCCGATCGCAGATTGACCACACAGGCGCCGAGGCGCCGGTTCATATCTCCATGGAGTCCTGATCGGTCGGGTCAGAGGCCCAGCACGACCAACGCGATCTCCGGGTCCACTTCCTCCTTCAGGAGCCCGGCCAGGCGATCCGCGGCGCGCTGCGTCAGCGGGGTTCCCCAGTTGAAGCGGGAATTGCCCGACTTCAGATCGTAGTCGTCGACCCTCGACTGGCTGAACCGGGCGCGATGGCGCTCGCAGCAGTTGACCGTCACGTCGCTCTCGCTCTCGATGCCATGGCCGGTGATGTAGTAGTTTCCGATCTTGGCCACCACCTCGACCGGTCCGGTCCCGTTGGCGTAGAAACCCACCGTCTGCACGGCGTCGCGGCCGAGCCAGCCGGCGATGGCGTCGACCAGCACGGCCGATGCTTTGGCCTCGAGCCAGCCGTCACCGCGGACGATCTGGGCGATCGCCCGGCCGATGCTGGCGGCCTCCTCGTTGACGAGGACGGCCATGAATTCACGATTCAGCGAAACAACCGCCTGATTCGGGTTCTTGGCGGCTGGTCCGCTCTGACGCTGACGATCTGGCTGATCCACCGTTGCACTCTTGATTCGGGACCGTTTGCTGGTTCACCTTAGACGAGCCTGCTGGCGCGTCAAGGGTCGCCTTACGGGTCACTTTGGCGGTACTTTCGGTTTCAGGCGAGTGGCTCTCCCGTATAGATGTCGGGTGTTGCCGGGCCGCACGTTACCGCGTGACGGGAGCGGACGGCGGCCCGTCACGTCGCCACCGCCGCGGTGCCAGCCCGCAACGCCCCAGGACCCCGAATCTTAGCTCGTGGCGGGCGGTTTGGGAGAGCCAAGTGCGTCGGCCACGACCAGCTGAGCCTGACCGATGATGCGCTCCAGATGCTCCTCTCCAAGGAAGCTCTCGGCGTAGATCTTGTAGACGTCTTCCGTCCCGGAGGGGCGAGCCGCGAACCAGCCGTGCTCCGTCGAAACCTTGACGCCGCCGATGGGCGCGTCGTTGCCGGGGGCTCTGGTTAGCACCGCCGTTATCGGCTCGCCGGCCAGCTCGGAGGCGGAGATCTGCTCCGGCGACAGCTCCGACAGGACGGCCTTCTGCTCGCGAGTCGCCGGGGCGTCGATGCGGCGATAGGCCGGCGCCCCGTATCTCTCCGTCAGCCGGCCGTACGCGACGGCCGGGTTGTGCCCGCTCCTTGCGGTCAGCTCGGCCGCGAGAAGGCAGGCGATCAACCCGTCCTTGTCGGTCGTCCAGACGGTGCCGTCGCGGCGCAGGAACGACGCGCCGGCGCTCTCCTCGCCGCCGAACCCGAGCGACCCGTCCACGAGCCCGTCTACGAACCACTTGAAGCCCACCGGAACCTCGATCAGCCTGCGCCCGAGCTCGGCGGCGACGCGGTCGATCATGCTCGTCGAGACGAGGGTCTTGCCCACCGCGACGTCCGGGCGCCAGTCGCGATTTCGATACAGGTATCCGATCGCGGCCGAGAGGAAGTGATTGGGGTTCATGAGCCCCGCCGCTCCGGCCACGATCCCGTGGCGGTCGGCGTCGGTGTCGTTGGCGAAGGCGACGTCGAAGCGGTCCTTGAGCGCGACCAGGCGGGCCATGGCGTACGGCGACGAGGGATCCATGCGGATCCGGCCGTCCCAGTCCACGGTCATGAACGCGAACCTGGGGTCGACCACTTCGTTGGTGACGGTGAGATCGAGGCGGTAGCGGTCGCGAATGGCGGCCCAGTAGCCGACGCTCGCCCCACCGAGCGGATCCACGCCCAGCTTCAGCCCGGAGGCCCGGATCGCCTCCATGTCGAGGACGCCGGCAAGATCGCCGACGTAGGCGCCGGTGAAGTCGTATCGGCCGACCTGCCCGATCGCCGTCTCGTAGGCCATGCGCTTCACGCCCGCCAGGCCGGCGCGCAGCAGCTCGTTCGCTTCGCGCTGGATCGCGCCGGTCACGTCCGTGTCCGCCGGCCCGCCGTTTGGCGGGTTGTACTTGAAGCCGCCGTCCTCGGGCGGGTTGTGCGAGGGCGTGACGACGATGCCGTCGGCCAGACCTTCGCGCCTGGTTCGGTTGTACGTGAGGATCGCGTGCGAGATGGACGGGGTGGGAGTCAGGCCGTCCGCGCTGTCGACCAGGACCGAAATGCCGTTGGCGACCAGGACCTCGAGGGCGGAGCGGGTCGCCGGCTCGGACAGGGCGTGGCTGTCCTTGCCGATGAAGAGCGGACCATCGATCCCCTGGCGGTGCCGATGGCGGCAGATCGCCTCGCTTGTCGCGAGGATGTGGTTCTCGTTGAACGAGCCGTTGAGCGACGAGCCGCGGTGGCCGGACGTGCCGAAGGCGACCTGCTGGGCGGGCACGCTGGGGTCCGGTTTGATGTCGTAGTACGCGCCGATCAGTCGATCGACGTCGACCAGCATCGACGGCTCGGCCGGTTTGCCTGCCCGCTCGCTCATAGCCACGTCACGCCTACCTGTTCGCTACGTTGGGTTGCGTCATGATGACGCGCCGGAGGCGTCCTGGCCCGTCTGGTAAGGGAAGACCAATGGCGCGGTCTGGGCGGCCTTGCCCAGGTAGGGCATCCGCCACGCGTCCTCGATGGTCCGCAGCATGGAGTAGTGAGTGGCCGCGCCGGCGTATCGGGACGCGGGCGTCATCCCCGGGCTGACCACGATCGTCGCGATGTGCCCGCCGCCCTGCCTGTTTGTGCCCCCCTCATCCCAGGTGATGAAGAGCACCGAGTCCACGAAGGCGGCGCTGCCGGTGATCCTGGGCACGAACACCTTGAGAAACGCGTCGCCGGCGGCGACGGAGCTGCTGTGCATGTCGTTGATCTGGTTGGGGATGATCAGCTCGAAGTCGGCGGCGGCGGGATCGAAGCCGGCCAGGTGGGTGATGTTGGCGCAGCGGGTCTTGTTCGACTCGATGCTCGAGTAGCTGATGGCGGGGTTGTGCTTGCGCACGTATTGGCCGGGCGCGCCGGGGCCGTCCGCCACCGCGGCCGCGATCGTGCCGGTGTAGCAGTGGCCCGGATAGCCCTGGGCGTAGACGTGCCAGGTCCGCCCGGCCGCCTCGATTTGGTCGAAGACGTTGGCGACGTGGAGGTTGTAGTAGCCGTCGCTATGCGTGCCGTTCAGGTCGCCGGAGGTGAGGGCGATGTAGTTGGGCTCGGACGGGTGCGTCTCGGCGTAGAAGCTGGTCGCCAGCCCGTAGCGGGCGATCAGCGAGTTCTCGTACGGGGCCGCCCTGGCGCCGACGATGGACCCGTACTCCTTGTTCTCCATGATGATCACGTAGACGTGCTTGAAGGCGGGGATGCCCTCGATCGGCGAAGGCGTCGGGATCGGAGTGGGGATCGGCGTTGTCGAAGGGGCGGGGGAGGCGGTGGGCGAGGCGGTGGGGCTCGCGCTCGGCGGCGGCGTGGCGGGCGTTGGGCTGGTACTCGGCGTCGGCGTTGCATTGCCGCAAGCGGCGGCCGCGAACGCCGCGGCAATGGCGATGCTGGCAAGTCGCGATGCCGTTACCCGTGCCATCTCCGTCACCTCAAGTCCGGCGCGCCGGTTCGTCTCGATCCAGGTTACATCGGCCGGTCAGGCGGCCGAACGGGGACTGCGAGGGTACGATGGCCGCGCCAAGGGTCACCCAATCGAGCAAGCGGGACCGAATTCTCATGGACGATCTTTCGACATTCGAGGCCGACCGCGTTCGACCGTTGATCAGGGTTCGCCAGATCCGCGACTTCACCGACCGCGTCGTGTCGCCGGCCGAGCTCGAGGCCATCGCCGACGTGGCCCGCTGGTCCGGCAGCAGCACCAACTCGCAGCCGTGGCGATTCGTGGTGGTGCGACAACGGGACACTATCCGCCGGCTGGCGGAGTCGGCCCTGCCGCAGACCCGGGCCCTCCGGACCGCGACCGCGGCCATCGCCATCGCCCTGCCGGACGAAGCGGGGAAGGCCGTGAGCCACGCCTACGACGAGGGGCGGGCCGCGGAGCGGATCCTCATCGCCGCGTCCATGCTGGGCCTGGGGGCGGGCATCACCTGGATCCTGCCCGACGCCCGCGCCGCGATCCACTCCATCCTGGCGATCCCGGAGGGTCGTCTGGTCCGGACGATCGTGGCGCTGGGGCATCCGAGCGAAGCGGCGCGCGCACCGAAGGCGGCGCCGGGCACCGCCCGGCTGCCGCGCAACGAGGTCGTGTTCGAGGAGGCCTGGCCGAAGCGCTGAATCTCGGCCGATGGACTACTCGGCGCTTCCCGCTGCCCGCCCGCCGGGGACCGTTCGAACTCCGGCCCGAGCAGCTTGCTCGGCGTGGAAATGCGCCCGCAGCGGCTTCTCGTGGAGAAGCAGGGTCGTGAGGAAGGCCAGTCCTGAGGCCGCAACCCCGATCCAGACCGAATTCCCAATCGCCACGGAGAAGGCCTGGTGGAAGCCGTCGGTGTAGAACCCGACGAGCGAAGGCGGCAGTTGCGAAAGCGCGCTCAATCCGGGCCCACCGACCGAGGTCAGCTGGCCGGGGTCGAAGCCCGCTGGCGGGGTGAGCGGAACCTGGTCCGCCGAAGCGCCGGCGGTCCGGATCGAATCGTGGATGAGGCCCCAGGTCAGGTTGTTGCGAAAGATCGTGAACGCGATCGTCAGGCCCACGGATGTCCCGATCTGGCGGATCAGCGTCAGGTCGCTGGTGGCGGTCCCGAGCTGGGCGAACGGCACGTCGTTCTGGACGATCAAAGTGAAGAGGGCCATGGTGGGACCGACCCCGAGCCCGGCGATCAGCATCCACAGCCACAGCGCTGGCGTCGCCGTGTCGGCGCGCAGGTTCGAGAAGAGCGCCAGGCCGATGGCCATGACGCCCAGGGCCGAGACGAGCAGCCACTTGTAGCGACCCGTCCGGCTGACGAGCTGGCCGGCCAGGATCGAGCTGAAGATCAGCCCGAACAGGAAGGGGAAGAGCAGGTAGCCGGACTCGGTGGTGGTCGCGCCTTGGACGACCTGGAACCACAGGGGCAGGAAGATGATTAGCGTCGAGAAGCCGAAGACGGCCAGGAAGGTGGCGACGGCCGAGACGGCGAAGGTTCGGTTTCGGAAGAGCCCGAGCGGGATCATCGGGTCCGCGACCCTGGACTCGGCGACGAGGAAGGCCAGCAGGAAGACGAACCCGACGGCGAACCAGCCGAGCACATAAGGATCGAGCCAGTTGCCATTCTCGGCCAGGGTCAGGGCGACCAGGACGGGCACGATCGCGCCCACGAAAGTGACCACGCCCGGGATGTCGAGACTGAAGCGAGCGTTGGCGGTTCTGACCGTGGGCAGGAGCCGGCCGATCAGATACAGGGACACGAGTCCGACCGGCACGTTGACGAAGAAGATCCAGTGCCAGGAGAGGTTGTCGGTCAGGACGCCGCCCAGGAACGGGCCGACCAGGAAGGCCACGCCAAAGACGCCACCGAAGAGGCCCTGGTACTTGCCGCGCTCGGCCGGGGTGAAGAGATCGCCGATGACGGCCAGCGAGATCGGGAACAAGGCGCCCGCGCCGAGGCCCTGGACGCCGCGGAAGGCGATCAGCTGCCACATCGTCTGGCTCAGACCCGAAAGGATCGAGCCGATCAGGAACAGGCTGATGCCCACCATGAGCATCGGCTTGCGCCCGAAGTAGTCGGAGAGCTTGCCGTAAACCGGGATGGCCGCCGTGCTCGTGACCAGGTACGCGGTCACGACCCAGGTGTAGTAGTCGGCGCCGGCGAGCTGGGTGGTGATCCTGGGCAGCACGGGCCCCACGATCGTCTGGTCGAGCGCGCCGAGGAAGAGGGCGAGCATGATCGCTCCGAGGATCTCGAAGCGGGCCCTCGCGTCGACTTCGACCGCGGCGTGCGCGGGGGCGCCCATCGCGTTCTCCGCTGTCATTGGTTCTCCTTGCCTTTGCGCTGGCGGGTTCGGGTTCTGGGGCGGCTGGACGACCGTCGCCCGATGTCAGGATTGGGCTCGCGCCGTGCAGAACTCGTGAACGTCCGCCGGAGGAGTCATGCGTTCCGCGGTGGCCCTCGGGTTTCACCCGGATGAGCCGCAGGCGGGAACGAGATGATACGTTCAGCCAGCGAATAGTGCCCGTGGATCGGACGTCGATCCGAACGCCTGCCCGGATCGCCCGTCAAGCGCAACCGCAAGCGCGACCCTAACCGATCTTGCGGGCGACGACCTCGACCAGATGGAAGTGGTGCGGCTCGCCGAGCGCGGTCTGCGAGTCCTCCTCCTTGACCTGCCAGTGCTCGATCTCGAACCCGGCCAGATCTTCCTCGATGCGCTCGGGCGGCAGGCACGTCATCGCCTCGTCCGTGGCCGACTCATCGCGATCGCCGAAGAGCATCGCCGAGAAGCGTGAGCCCGGCTCGAGGGCGGCGACGATCCGGCGCCACGTTGTCCCATATGCCTCGCGAGCCAGGAACGGCAGGCACAGGCTCGCATTCACGAGATCGCACGGCGGGATCGCCACGGTCGCCAGGTCCTCGACGCGAGTTTCGAGGCGCGCACCGAGCTCGGGGCCGGCAGCGGCGGCAAGCGTCTGAAGGGCCGCCGGTTCGCGGTCGACGGCGATCACGCGCCAGCCCGCCCGGAGCAGCTCTCGCGCATCGCGCCCGGCGCCGCAGCCCAGGTCCACGGCCAGTCGCTCCCGGCGCGGACGCTGCTCGCGGCCCGGACCGGCGGCCGCCTCGTCCTCGGCCTTGAACCGCTCGATGGCTGCCCGAACGGTCTCCCAGGCCGGCCGCTCGACCGTGATCTCGTAGTAGCGTGCCCAGTACTCGGAATCGTCGCTCATTGGCCCAGCGTAGCAGGCCGCTCGGGTGCCGGGCCTCGCTCAGGCGAAGGCGGCGGCGGCGTAGCCCACGGTTCTGCGGGGATCGCCGCCGGCATCCGCCGAGGTGGCCTTGCCAAGCAGGATGCCGCGGGTCGCGCCCATCTCGGCGACGGCGGCTAGCGTGAACCGGACCGGGTCGATGCCGCACAGCCCGCACACCAGGCCGGGCATGTTGACCCGAAGCAGGGCCGTCTCGAGGTCGTCCAGGGCGTTGCCGTCGAGCCTCAGGAGCGGCTCCAGCAGGCGGTCGTCCACTTCCTCGCAGATGCGGGCGGGCGGGTAGTGGGCGAAGTCGGAGCTGGCGACGAGAAGGATGCGATCGCCGGCGGAGCGGAGCTCGGCCAGCAACCGGCCGAGGCGCGCTCCGGCGTCGGCATGGCCCCGCAGACGCGGGCTCACGGCGAGCGGCACGATCCGCGCCCCGGGACAGGCCCGGACCAGCAGCGGCAGCTGGACCTCCAGAGAGTGCTCGGTGAGGTGGGCGTCGTCGTCGTGCGCGAACGGCTGGCCAAGGTTGGCGATGCGCAGCGCCAGGTCGCGGTCCACCGCCACTTCGCCGATCGGCGTCCGCCACGAACCGCCGGTCCAGACCCCCACGCCGGCCGCCCAGGCCTGATGGTCCGTGCCGGCGAGGACCACGGTGGCAGGCGAGATGTCGCCGACGAGCTGCCACGTCAAAGCGGCGATCGCGCCGGAGTAGACCAGCCCGGCGTGCGGAACCAGCCCGCCGACGACGGCTTCTGGGGTCAGGTCGGCGGGCCGAGCCGCGGCTGCGGCGCCGGCCAGGAGCGAGCCGACGAGCGCCCCCAGGCGCTCCGGCTCGGCGGCGTAGAAAGTGCCCGCCACCGCCGTCGGGCGGGAGAGCGGCGGCCGAGGATCGGGCGTTCGCCAATCCGGGGGCCCTAGCGCGCGGGGTCGCTCCGGGCCGCTCACTGCCGCGCCCCCGGCCGGCCCCACTCGGCCAGCCCGACGCCCGCCAGAGAGTGGCCGCAGCGCGCGCACCGGCCATCGAGCAGCGCCGCTCGCACCGCCGCGAACCCGCGCCGCCGGATCAGCGTTTCGCCGCATTCGGCGCAGCGTGTGTCCTCGTCTCCGTCGGCGAGATTGCCCGAGTACACGTGGCGTAATCCCGCGGCGCGCCCCACTTCGACCGCTCGCCGGATGGTGGCGGCCGGCGTCGGATCGAGGTCGGTCAGCCGGTACGTGGGGAAGAAGCGGCTCAGGTGCCAGGGCGTCTCCGGTCCGATCTCGGTCGCGATCCAGCTGGCCAGCAGGGACAGCTCGTCGGGGTCGTCGTTGAGCCCCGGAATCAGGAGCGTGGTCACCTCCACCCAGATGCCGCGCTGGCGCATCCCCGCGATCGTGGCCAGGACCGGGGCCAGGCGCGCCCCCAGGATCCGCCGGTAGAAGCGATCGTCGAACGACTTCAGGTCCACGTTCGCGGCCTGGACCAGCGGAGCCAGCACGTCCAGGGCCTCCGGGGTTTGGTAGCCGTTCGTGACCAGGACGTTGGCCAGGCCGGCCTGCAAGGCCAGGCGGGCAGTCTCGACGACGTACTCGATGAAGACCGTCGGCTCGGTGTAGGTGTAGGCGATGCTGCGGGAGCCGGCGGCCAGGGCCGCGGCCACGACTTCGTCGGGTGGCAGGTGGAACGACCGCACCGTCCGGCCGTCCCGCTCGGCCTGGGAGATGGTCCAGTTCTGGCAGTGCAGGCAGTGGAAGTTGCAGCCTCGCGTGGCGATCGAGAAGGCGACGCTCGCGGGATGGAAGTGGAAGAGCGGCTTCTTCTCGATCGGGTCGGCGTTGGCGGCGACGGCCTCACCGAAGACCGTCGTGACGAGCCGGCCGTCGCGGTTCTCGCGGACGCGGCAGATCCCCGCCCGGCCGGGCCGGATCAGGCAGCGATGAGCGCAGGCGACGCATCTGACCGCGTCGTCAGCCTCGGCCAGGCCGAGAATGGCGGGGCTTGCGGCGATCATCGGTCGAGCGGGCGAGGCATTGGGTCTTGCCCGGGAGGGAACCGGTCGCGAGGTTGTCGGTCGCACGGCGACTCCTGTGCGTCATGCTCGATTCGATCCGGTCCCGGCGGAAGGGCCGAACGGCCTCAGCTTCTCGATAGGAGTCGACGGATCGGCTGCAGCGTGTGCCGAACCGTCCACGAGAAGCTTGCCGCCGCCGTCAGCTTCTCGCCGGCGGCCAGCGAGACCAGGCCGGTGTCGTCGCGGCCGGCGCCGGCGAGGCGAATCGAATCGGGCCAGGCGGTCATCAACCCGACGGAGACTGCTTGTGGGTGGGTGCGGACGGCTATGGCGCCGATCGGCCTGGCGAAGGCAATCCTGAGCTCGATGTCCGGCCAGGTGAGCACCATCGGGGACCGAGCTGCGGGGTAGATGTCGTCAAGTCGATGCCCGGACAGGCTCGACCCGGAGCGGAGGTCGTTTCGGTGGTCCACGGGGGCCAGCTCGCCCGTGGGAATGAGATCGGGGGTCAGCGCCAGCACGGTGTCGCCCTGGACCTCGACGCGGAGATGGCCGCCCGGGTTTCGGAACCACGGATTCCACCCGAGCGAGGCGGGCATTGGTTCTTCCGCCTCGATCTCGGCTTCGAGCCGCATCAGGCCGCGGGCGATCGCGACCCGCTGCGTCACGGTGCCACGGAAGGGCCACTTGTTGGTGTCCAGCGGGCAGGAGAGAACCACCGACGCGGCCGTCCGTGACGTGACGGCCCACTCGGAATCGAAGACGGCGCCGTTCATCGAGTGCCGGCCGCCGTTCAGGCGCATTCGGGCCTTGCGGCCGCCCCAGTCGACCCAGCCCTGGTAGACGCGACCGACGAAGGGTGCCATCAGGTGGCAGCCCCATGACAGGGAGGGATCCATTCCGGCCGCCGGCTCAATTAGCAGCCGTTCGCGTCCGGCCATCACCAACGAGGCGATCCGCCCGCCCGCCGAGGTATCGATGGATACGCCGTCTATCTCGTCGCCGATCTTTACGATCATCGCCTACCCCCTAGCCCATTCCTGAATGTATACACCCAGGGTGGGCGCCGTGTCCCCGCGATTCGTTATGGATCGTGGAGCGTCGACCCGGCGACCTACGGCTTCCCCGGCGACCCCTGTACGGCGTCGAGCGCAGGACTGCCGGATACTCCGATGACGCGAGATCGTATCCATGTCGCGCGGCTTCGGCTCCAGCAGGGTTCCGGCACTCGTCAGCCAGTGCTCCGCAGCCTTGCAGCGGCCATCGTCTCGAGCCCTCAGAAACGCGCCATTCGACTCTGGCGCCGCGCGCGCGGAGGCATAGTCTCGTGGCTGGAGGCAAGCCGCCGATGCAGCAACTCGTTCAGTCCGACCGCGGACGGCTGCTCGACCTGGCGCGGGCCGCGGTCGAGGCCGCCGCGAGGCGCGATCCCAAGCCTGCGCTCGATGCGGCGGCCGTCACGCCCGAGCTCCTGGCGCCCGCCGCGGCATTCGTGACCCTGCACGAGGGCGGGCAGCTGCGCGGCTGCATCGGGATGATGCGCTACGACGTGCCGCTCTGGATCAACGTTCGCGACTCGGCGATCGCAGCCGCCCGTGACGATCCGCGCTTCATGCCCGTAGCGCCGTCCGAGTTGCCCGCGATAGAGATCGAGATCTCCGTGCTGGAACCGCCGGTCCCGCTGCCCGATCCCGCCTTGTTCGAGGCCGGTCGTCATGGCATCGTCGTCGAACAGGGCGACTGTCGCGCGCTGCTGCTGCCGCAGGTCGCGCCGGAGATGGGCTGGGGCGAAACCCAGATGCTCGAGGCGGTCTGCCGCAAGGCCGGCTTGAGGCCCGACGCGTGGCGGGATCCGGACACGAGACTTTACGTCTTCGAGTCCGCCTGCTTCAGCGCCGAAGAGGGCTGACTCAGCCCGAATCCACCGATCCGCGACGCCTTGCCGGCGGACCCGAGATTCGCGATCGCGCCCGGTGGAGCCTTCAGGTGCTCTTCAGGACCAGATCCAAGGATGACCTCATTCGATATGCGCGGAAGAGCGCGACATCCGCTGGAGGTCCAGACCGTGTTCGCTTCGGGTCGGCGCTTCACGCGCGGCGTGGGCGCCTTGTCAGCGCTGCTGATGGCAGTGGTTCTTGCTGTGGCGGCGTGCGGAGCGTCGACGACCAGCTCATCCAACACTTTCCTGGGCACCTCAGGCCCGACCAATCCCAGCACCGTTCCGGTCGTGCTGCCCGCCCCCACGGCGACTCCTGCCCCCACGACGACTCCCGCAGTCGTGCCGTTGGGCTCGGCCGATACCTCGGCTGCCGACACCCTGGCTCTCCAATCCACCATGGTCTCGGTCATCAAGCAGGTCACGCCATCCGTTGTCGTCATCGAGACGAATGAGGGACTCGGCTCCGGAGTCATCTACGACACGGCCGGGCACATTCTCACCAACGCCCATGTGGTCGGGACGTCAACGACTTTCAAGGTCACTCTCTCGAACGGCAAGTCATACGACGGCACCCTGGTCGGGAGCTTCGCCGCGGATGACATCGCCGTCATCAAGATCACTGCTCCCGGTCTGACGCCGGCGACCTTCGGCGACTCGAGCGCGCTGTCCGTGGGCGATTTCGTCCTGGCCATGGGCAACCCGCTCGGGCTTCAGTCGAGTGTGACCGAAGGGATCGTCAGCGCCCTCGGCCGGCAGGTCTCGGAGCCGACAGGCAACACCCTGCCCGACGTGATCCAGACCAGCGCCGCGATCAACCCCGGCAACAGCGGCGGCGCGCTGGTCGACCTCAAGGGCGAAGTCGTCGGCATCCCGACACTGGCCGCGACCGATCCGCAGATCGGCGGCAGCGCTCCGGGCATCGGCTTCGCGATCTCCAGTAACCGCGCTCGAGTCATCGCCGACCAGCTGATTGCCACCGGTCACGTCACCAGCTCGGGCCGGGCCTACCTGGGCGTCCGGCTCCTCGATACCAGCAGCGGCGTCACCGTCTACGCGGTGTCGGCAGGCACCCCCGCCGACAAGGCCGGGATCAAGGCCGGCGACGTCATCCTTTCCATCGACGGCCAGGCCACCGCGACCACAGACGATCTATCCCAGATCCTGATCACGCTCAAGCCGGGCGACGTGGCCAAAGTCTCAGTCGAGCACTCGGACGGGACCAAAGCGACGCTCAGCGTGACCCTCGGCCAGCTGCCAGGCTGAACCGAGCCGCGGCGCGCCGATTGCCAGGGCCCGCCGTGCCAGCGCTCCTCCTGCCAGCTCCACCCGTCGGGGCCGCCCGGCCCCCGGCGGTCCCACCCGGCGTGGCTGTGTCGCCAGAAGACGAACCCAATCACCCGGAACATCATCACAAGGATGAAGATCGTGACGACCAGGCCGACGATCCCAGAAGCGCCGAAGGCGCCGCCGTAGACCCACGGCGAGGCGTTCGTGGCGTTGCTCCCGGCACCGGCCACGAACCCTGCGCTGTAGGCGCCCGCCGTCAGCGCGGCGACGATCCCCACCACTAGCAGGGCCCCAATAAGGCGAAATCCGCCCTCGTGTCTCATCTGTTCTCCTACCGATGCGCTCCCGAGTCAGTCGATCGGTTGGCGGGAACGCCTTACCAACTTCGAAGCTCAGGCTGACGACCGGCTGTGAAGGACTGGTGAACGTCGCCCGGAGGAGTGGTGCGCGTGCCTGCCCGGCCCTTCGCACCAGGTCGTCGGGCGACAAGCCAGTTAAGGCGCGAAGTAACCCGTTACGTCGAAGATGACGTCGGTCAGCGTGCCGCCCTTGCTGATGAACGTTACCCACAGCGTCCCGGTCGGGCTGAGGGCGACGGTCACCGCATTGGCGCGGTTGTCGCCCTTTGGGAAGTTGAGAGTCGAGGTGGCGGGCATGCCCCTGGGGTCTTCCGGCGTCAGGGCCAGGAAACCGCTCGAGCCCTGGTTCGTGACCGTCAGGTTGCCCGTGACCGCGACCGAGCCCGATGGGACATTGAGCCGTGGGTCGAGCGACCGATCGACTGCCGTGAACTCGGCGGCCGTGCCCGAGGTGAGCGAGGCGCCGAGGCCGAGTCGCTTGCCCGAGTGCGGGTCCAAGCGCGAGTCCACCAGGCGGTTCGGCGTCAGCGCGACGTACGTGGCGCCACTAGCATCGGCCACGAAGTAGCCCGTCACGTCGAAGATGACATCGGCGGTCGAGCCGGATTTCCCGACGAGTGTGACCCACAGCTTCCCGCCGCTCAGTGGAACCGTCACCGCATTAGCGCGGTTGTCCCCCTTGGGGAAGTTGAGCGTGGACGTGGTCGGCGTGCCGGATGGCTTCGTGGGGGTCAGCGCCAGGAATCCGCTGGAGCTCTGGTTCGTGACCGTCAGGTTACCTGTGACGGCAGTCGCGTTGGCGGGCACGTTCTGCGTCGGGTCCGAAGGTTTCTGATCGACGACGGTGAACCAGGCCGGGCTCCCGACATGGAGCGAGGCGCCGAGGCCGAGTCGCTTGCCCGAGTGCGGGTCCAAGCGCGAGTCCACCAGGCGGTTCGGCGTGAGCGAGACGTACGTCGATCCCGAGCTGTTCGCGACGAAGTAGCCGGTCACGTCGAATATGGCGTCCGCCATCGTCCCGGGTGCCCCGACGTAGGTGACCCACAGCGTCCCGGTCGGGCTGAGGGCGACGGTCACCGCATTGGCGCGGTTGTCGCCCCTGGGGAAGTTGAGGGTCGAGGTCCCCGGCATGCCTCCGGGGTTGTCCGGCGTCAGGGCCAGGAAGCCGCTCGAGCCCTGGTTCGTGACCGTCAGGTTGCCCGTGACCGCGATGGCGCTGGCGGGGATGTTGAGGTGGGGGTCGCCGGAACGGTTGATGACGACGAACTCCGCCGATGTCCCGGCGTGAAGCGAGGCTCCGAGGCCGAGTCGCTTGCCCGAGTGCGAGTCCAGGCGCGAGTCCACCAGGCGGTTCGGCGTGACGGGGACATACGTGGCGCCGAAGAGCGGCGTAGCCGTCGCCGATGCCGCCGGCCCCGTGCCCTCGGCGTTCGTGGCGGTGACGCTGAACGTATACGGAGAGTGGTTCGTCAGGCCGCTGAAGGAGCACGTCAGCGCCGCCGGGAGGGTTATGACGCAGCCGGTCGCCGGCGGCGATGAACTCACCGTGTAGCCCGTGATCGTCGATCCGCCGTTGGGGATCGGGGCCGCCCACGTGACGACGGCCGTCGTGTCCGAGGCGATCACGGCGACCGAGGTCGGGACGCCCGGAACCGGGCTGGCGTCCACGACCAGGGTCAGGGCCTGCGTGGCGGCGGGCGCGATGCCGTTGCTGGCGGTCACGCTGAAGGGGTAGCTCCCCGGAGTGGATGAAGTGCCCGCCAGGTGTCCCGTGGACGAGAGCGAGATGCCGCTGGGCAAGCTGCCCGTGACCGAGAACGTCGGAGTGGGCACGACCGCGCTGGAGAGTGTGATGTCCGTGGCGTAGGGGTAACCGCTGCCGGCCACCGGCAGGGAGGTCGTGGCGAAGAGAGGAATGCCTTCCCCATCGGCATTGCCGCCCCAGCACTCGATGGCGGTGGCGAAGTAGGCGCAGCCGTGCGTCGTCCCGAGCGCGACCCTGGACGCGAGCGCGCCTGGAGGCGAGTTCTGGCCGCTGCTGTTGTCTCCCCAGCACGAGAGCGAGCCGTCCAGCTTCACGGCACAGGCGCCGCTGGAGCCGGCGTCGAGGTCGAGGTACGAGCCCGCCGGGTGATTGAGCTGTCCGTGGGAGTTGTCGCCCCAGCAGCTGATCGCTCCCGAGCCGGCCAGGGCGCAGGTGTGGTACTGCCCGGCGGCAACCGCGATGTATGTGCCGGTCGGCGCGGAGGCCTGGCCATGGCTGTTGTCGCCCCAGCAGCGGAGGCCGGCGCTGGTGTTGACGGCACAGGCGTGATAAAGGCCGACGGAAACGGCGGTGTAGGTACCCGACGGCGGGCTCGCGACTCCGTGGCTGGTATCGCCCCAGCAGCGGAGGGTGCTGTCGGAGCCGATGGCGCACGAATTGACGCCGCCCCCGCTGACGGTCCGATACGAGCCGGCAGGCGGAGTGCTCTGACCGAAGCTGTCGTCGCCCCAGCAATGCAGCGCACCCGCGGTGTCGATGGCGCAACTGTGGGAGTCGCCCGTGCTGAGCGCGACGTAGGTCCCGGCCGGCGCGCTCGCCTCGCCGGCTGAGCCGAAGCCCCAACAGGAGAGCTTGCCAGCGCTCGTGAGGGCGCAGCTGGTCCGCGTGCCGGCGCCCAGATCCAGGATGTCCGGGACGAATGCACTGCTGCCGTTCGGCGTCCCCAGACCGGTGGGGCCGTCATAACCGACTGCAGCCTGGCAGAAGTAGCTGGGATCCCCGTCGCACGGCCCGTTGCTGCCGGCGGTCACGTCCCAGAGGCTGGCGGCGGAGTCGTACAGAAGCCGGCCTGGATAGGACCCCGCGGCCGGCTGACCGGCCAGGGCGTAAGTGGCGGCGATTATCGGGGCCGAGGTGCTGGTGCCGCCGTAGATCGTCCACCCGCCGCCATTCCTGTCGTAGACCGCCACGCCCGTGTCGGGGTCGGCGACCGCAGAGACGTCGGCGGCGATCCTGTTGGCGCAATCGGGGTCGGTCTGCCAGTAGGGTTTGGGCTCGTAGAGGGAACAGCCGCTGCCGGTGGCGAAGGCTGAGCTCGTCGCCCACACGGTTTCCGTCCAGCCACGCGCGTTCGCGGCCAGCTCGAGAGAGGTCCCGCCCACGGACATGACGTACGCAGAGGCGGCCGGGTACTCGACCCCATACTGGTACCCCCAATCGCCGGTGGAGGCGGTGATCGCCACGCCGGGGTGGTTGTAGTGCGGATCCATCGCGGACTCCGTGCCCCACTCGGGAGCCCCATAACTGTTGGACACGGCAACGGCGCCGAGCTTGACCGCCATGTCGACAGCTGCCCCGAGATCGGACAGATTGGCGGTGTCCGCTTCGACGAGCAGGATCTTGCAGCCCGGGCAGGTGGCAGAAACCATGTCCAGGTCCAGCTCGATCTCTCCGGCCCAACCGCCGTTGAATGCGGGGTAGGTCGTCCCGCCTCGCTGGTTCACTTTCCGGAAGCATCCGCTGGCCGTGGTGCAGGCAGGCAGCCCGAACTGGGCGCGGTAGACGGCCAGGTCGGAGGCCGCGGTCGGCAGGTCGTATGCGTCGACGATGGCGACGGTCCGGCCGCTGCCGCCGCTCGACGGCAGGTTGTACGCCGAGCGCAGATCGGCCGGGCCGTAGCCGCTGACGCTCGCAAGGGGCGTGCCGATGGCGTCGGCGGCCGTGCCCGGCGCCATGGCCGGTACCGCCGCGATGTCGGTGCGGCGCAGCGACGCGCAGCGCGCGATCGGCGCGGGCACCGGTCCGCACACGGCCTCATACGCGGGCGCGGCCTTCGGGGCGTTCATTCCGGGTGCGGCAGCCACCCGTGCGGTCGGCGCGGCGGCCACCTGGGCGGTCGGCCCGACCGCGAGCCCGGCCGCGGCCATCAGGACGGCTACGACCAGACGCGCCCGGGCGCTCCGGGAGCTACGGGTGAATGGGCGGGACATGACCGATCCTCAGCGGGAGGCTGTAGGTGTCCGCATATCATGCCGAACCCGACGCCCGGGCGCCACCCCAGGTATGACTGCCGTTCGGCCGGGCAGCGGCTACCCCCAACTGGGGGCGCTGATGGACCCTTGCGAGTGCTAGCATCGGCCTCGCCGCAGTGGGGCCGGCTCCGCTCGGAGGGAGCCGGCAGGCTGTCGCGATGGCACGTTGCCGCTCAGCACAGCGAGGGCGAGGCGCCGGATGTCCAGGGTCTGTCGGCAACTGATCCACATGGTCGGCGGGCGTCGCGGGCCGGGGCGGTTCCCGGCGGGTCGCCGCGCCGGCAAGGCGGCTCTCCTGGCGACCTTGATCGCCGCCCAGGCAGTCTGGGGCTCCGCGATCCCGAGCGCGGCAGGGGCCAACCCGTCCGCGGTCCAGGCCGCGTCGACCTTAGTGCCGAGCTCCACCTACCACGCCCTGACGCCTGCCCGGATCTTCGATGCCGCCACCGGCGCAGGCGGCGCGACGCCCCTCATTTCCGAGACGGCAGAGTCGTTCCAGGTGGCCGGAGCGTTCGGCGTACCGGTTGGCGCCACGGCCGTGGCGGGCACGCTGTCGATCACGAAGGCCACGCGCGGCGGGTACGTGTCCCTCGCGCCGGTGTCGGAGACCACAGCCTCCATTGCCACGTCCACGGTCAACTTCGGGGCCAATGACCCGCGCTCGGTGGGAGTCACGGCGACCCTCGGCGATGACGGTAAGCTCTGGGCGTTGTACGAGGCCGGAGTCGCGGGTCGCACCGCCCTGTTGGCCTTCGACCTCGAGGGCTACTACGCCCCAGACGACGCCGGCGCGACCTACCACGCCGTCGGGCCAGTCCGCGTCTTCGACTCGAGAACGGCTCTCGGCGACGCCGCGCCGCTCGCGGCCGACGTGCCCGAGTCCTTCCAGCTCACCGGAGCCTTCGGCATCCCGGCCCGCGCCACCGCCGTCACCGGGACGATGACGATTGTCGGCGCCGCGCGCCCCGGCCGCGTCGCCCTCACGCCGGACGCCACCGCGGGCGCCTCTCTCACCACCACCACGCTGAGCTTCCCCACGGTCGATGCCCGGGCCACCGGTGTCACCGCGACGCTCGGTTACGACGGCAGGTTCTGGGCGGTCTACGAAACCGGCCGCGCCGGCGACAAGGCCCAGTTCATCTTCGACCTCACTGGCTACTTCACGCCGGACAGGACGGGCTCGACCTTCCACCGCCTGGGGCCGCTACGGCTGATCGACTCCCGTTCGGGCGTCGGTGCCTCGGCTCGGCTCTCCTCGGAGGTGCCCCGATCCTTCCAGATCGTCGGCCTGTACGGCATTCCGGAAAGCACCGTCGCCGTCTCCGGGAATCTGACCGTAGTCAACCATACGCGGCCCGGCTACGTCGCCCTGACAGCCGTCTCGACCTCGCGGACGGCGATCTCCACTTCGTCGATCAACTTCCCGAAGACCGGCGCCCACGCCGCCGGCGTGACGGCCCCGCTGGGCACGGATGGCAAGATGTGGGCGATCTACAGGACCGGCCGCGTCGGCAACACCACGGACGTCATCTTTGACCTCAGCGGATACTTCGCGCCCGACTCGGGCGACCTCACACCCCTGCCAGCCGGCTCCGCGAACTGCCGACCGTTCGATTCCGCCCCCAGGGACTCCGATGGCGCCGTCATGGTCGACTACGGTTCGTCCGTCGGGCTCCAGCACAACCCCGTCACCATCTCCCAGGCCGCCATCGCGTACTTCGACTGCTGGCGCTCCGCCGCTGGAACCGCCGAGCAGGCAGATGCCGACCGGGTGTCCTTCTTCGCCCAGGCGAACTGGCTCCTTGCCAACCAGCAGCCCGACGGGCGTTGGTTCTACACGTTCAAGTGGGGCGGTCAGCCGCTGCCGTGGTGGTCCGCCATGGCGGAAGGCCAGGGCATGAGCGCCCTGCTGCGGGCGTATTCGGTGACCGGCGATGGCGCCTACCTCGCCGCCCTGGCGCGTGCCAGGTCCACCTTCGATCGCACCATCGCCGACTTGGGCGTGGGTCGTCTCGTGACCGTTTCAGGCAAGCACCTGAGCGTCTATCAGGAGTACCTGCCGGGCTACGTCGACAATGTTCTGAATGGCTGGATCTCCGCGCTGGGCGGTCTGTACGAGTGCGCCATTTACCTGGGCGACCCGATCGCTCTCCACGACCTGGCTGCCGCCGATCGGGGTCTCAGTGCGCTGCGCGCGCTGCTCCCGTACTACGACACGGGATCCTGGTCGTTCTACGGACTCAACACGCTGGTCGGCCAGAACCGCGGACCCAGGGCATCGAGCGCCTACCACAACCTGGTCATCCGGCAGCTGCGGTGGCTGTATTCGATTACCGGCGACCCGGTGATGAAGAAGTACGCCGACAGATTCCAGTCGTACGTCACCAGTCAGGCCGTCATCGGCGGCACGTTCGACCCCGGTCAGCCGGATCCCGGTTTCCCGGTCGGCGAATAGATACCGATCCGGGCCGGTGCAGGCGGGGCGCCGATCGGGCGCGGAGAAGCGCCCCGAAGCGTCGACCTCAGTCGACGTCTCGCCGGGTCATCCCCCAGGCGCCGAGCAGGAGGCCGCCGACTGCCAGGACGAGGCATGCGACGATCCCCGCCGGATCCCAGATGCCGACCATCGGCTGGCCCAGGTGCGCGGTGAGCGCGAGCTGGTGGAACCAGTCGGGAAGCTTGAGAGGCGGTGCGAGCAGGTCGATGAGGTAGGTCACGAGGACCACAACGGCTGCGATCTCGCCGGCGATCGAGGTCCGCCACACCCCGCCGATCGCAACGCCGATGCCGACGATGGCGGCGGCGAACAGCCCGAGATAGGCTGATCCCAGGATCGCGTCACCGGGCGACACCCCGCCGGCGGCGGCGCCGATCGCGATGCCGGCCGCGAACAGGACCGTCATGAGCACGACCGAGAGGATCGCCGCGATCCCGCCGGCCAGCACCCACTTCGAGCGGGCCATCGGCGTGGCCAGGACCATCTCGAGGCGCCCATCGGTCTCGTCCGACGCCCACTTGGAGACGAACGTGGCCCCGGCGAACCCGGCGGCGATGAGGAACAGCTGGGCGTAGAGCTGGAGCCAGCCGCCCGCGGTCGTCAGATCCTCGGTGGGGAAGATGACCTTGAAAGTGCTCACGAGGGTCGTGTCGCCGCTGATCTGGGTCGCGAACGCCCCCACGAATGACCCGAGGATCACCCCCCAGATGGCAAGGCCGATGCCCCAGGACAGGGCCCGGGGCAGCTGATCGCCGAATGCCCGGCTGATCGAGCCACGCACGCCCAGCACGGCCTTGGGCAGGCCCGGCATGGAGAGGCCGGCCGTGACACCGAGGTCGCGTCGTGCGAACAGCTCCACTCCGAGCACCAGCAGCACCGCCGCCACGACGCCCACGAGGGCCAGCCCCGGCCAGTCGTAGTCGCCTGCCAGGGCGACGTGGTTCACGGTCCAGTGAAACGGGCTGACGGTGGCCAGCGCCTCCAGCCCCTGAAGACCGCTCGCCACCCAGAGAAGCATCATCACCGCGGCCGCCACCCCGGCGGAGCCCGATCTGCCGAGGATCGGTCCTAGGGCAAAGGCGAGGCCGCCGAAGAAGAGGGCGATGAAGCCGACCCAGAGCGCGAACCCGAGAGCCGAAAGGGGCGGGATCTGGTCGCCGAGGCTGGCGTCGCCGAAGGCGTTCGAGCCGATCGTGGTCATGACGGCCAGAACCGCCATCGCCAGCCCCAGCATCGTCAAGTGCGCGGCGAGCTTCTCGAGGGCGATGCGGCGCTTGCCGAACGGCGCCGACGCAACAAGGTCCAGGCTCCCCTTGCTGGCCTCGCCGGCCAGGGTCCCGGACAGGGCCAGAATCGACCAGAGAGCCGTGCCCAGGGCGAAGATCGCCCCGTACTTCCAGCTCATGTAGCCGCCGAGCGTGCCGAGCTTGTCCGGCTTTCCGAACAGGTTGACCATCGAAGCCGGCATGCTGCCGATGAGCTTGTCGATCTCGCGGCGGGCGGCCGGATTCGGGTAGACCTGTCCGATCGCCGCGGCCATAACCAGGGCCATGCCGCCGAGGAGCCCGGCGGCGATGATGAAGGCCAGCCGGGAATCTCGAATCGTCTTGCCGTAGATGCTCCCGAAGCCGTAGATGCGGCTGCGGAGCGGGATCGCATGGATGGGCACCGCGAGGGGCGGCGCGCCCGTACCGGCGGTCATCACTTCACCTCGGCCGCGTCGCGGCCGTACTGGGCGAGGAACGTCTCCTCCAGGCTGGGCTCGCGGCTCAGGAAGTCGACCACGCCGGCCCGCGCCGCGGCCTGGACCACAGGCGTGATCGAGCCGAGGACCCGCAGCCGCAGAAGGTGGTCCTCGACCGTGACGTCGCTGACACCGGGCAGGGTCGCGAATTCGGAGGCCGGCGGGTCGCCGGCGAACCGCAGCTCGACCTGGTGGTGGGCGAGATCCCGCAGGGCTTCGACCTTGCCGACCTGGACGATGAGCCCCTCGCGGATGATCGCCACGCGGAGGCACGATTTCTCGACCTCGCTGAGGATGTGGCTCGAGAGGAAGGCCGTCCGGCCCTCGGCCCCGGCCTCGCGGAGCAACTCGAAGAAGGTCTGCTGGATCAGCGGATCGAGCCCGGAAGTCGGCTCGTCGAGGATCAGGAGCTCCGGCTTGTGCTGGAGCGCCGCCACCAGGCCCACCTTCTGCTTGTTGCCCTTGGAGTACTCGCGGAAGCGCCGGCTAGGATCGAGGTCGAAACGCTCGATCAGCGACGCCTGGTATGCGTTGTCCACGCCGCCGCGCAGGTTCGCGAAGTACTCGAGCGTCTGGGAACCGGTCAGGCGGTCGTACAGCGCGAACTCGCCCGGCAGATAACCGATCCGCCGGTGGATGGCCACCGGGTCGACCGAGGATTCGATCCCGAAGACGAAGGCCTTGCCCGAGGTAGGCCGGATCAGGTCGAGCATCGTCCGAATGGTCGTCGTCTTGCCGGCGCCGTTGGGCCCGAGGAAGCCGAAGACCTCGCCCGGCTGCACCTCGAGGTCGACCTCGACGATCCCGCGGTGCGAACCGTAGAACTTGGTGAGTTTCTCGGTCCGGATTACGGCGGTCATGAGGTACCTCCCGAAGGCATGAGCGGAGTCGCGACCGACCGGCCGCGGGCTCGGTCGATTGTTGTCCTTGCCGGGCATTTGGGCAAGCACGAGCGGGGCCGTTTCGCCGGTCTCGCGCAACGCTGCGGAGGCAGCAGGGTCCGAGCTCAGCTGGCAACGTCGCGCCGACGCACTCCCCAGCCGCCAAGAGCCAGCCCGGCGACCGCAAGCACCAGGCAGGCGGCGATGCCGGCCGGATCCCAGTGCCCGATCATCGGCTGGCCCATGTCCGCCGACAGGGCGAGATGATGGACCGCTTCAGGCAGTTTGAGAGCCGGCGCTATCAGATCGACCAGGTATGTCGCCGCCGCGAGAAGAGCGACGATCTCGGCCGCTATCGAAGTCCTCAAGATTCCGCCGACCGCGAAGCCCACACCCGCCAGGGCCGCCGCGTAGAGCCCGAGGGACACGGAGCCAGCCATGGGGGTGACCGCTTCGCTACCGGCCAGCGCCGCGCCGATCCCAATGGCAACCGCGAGGACTGCGGTCATCGACCCGATCGCGGCGAAGACGCCGATGCCGCTCCGGATCGCCCACCGGCTTCGGGCCAGCGGGGTCGAAAGCAGCATCTCCAGGCGGCCGGAGGTCTCGTCGGAGGCCCAGCCGGCGACGAGCGTCGCCGCCGCGAACCCGGCCGCGATGAACTCCAGCTGGACCAGCAGCTGGAGCAGACTGCCGGCGCTCGCCATGTCGAAGTTCGGGAAGAGGTCACGGAAGACCTTGACCGTGTCAGGCGACATCCTGGCGAACTCATCTGCCAGCGAGCGGCTGGCTGCCGCCATGACGAGCCCGAAGGCGCCGAGCCCGAGGCCCCATGCCAGGGCCAGGGGCAGCCGCTCGCCGAAGGCGCGGCTCACGGGCCCGCGCAGCCCGAGCGTCGGGGCCGGCAGGCCGGGCGTCCGAACGGAATTCGACGCACCCACATCCCGGCGCCCGAAAGCCTCGATCCCGACCGCGAGAAGCACGACCGCGACGACGGCGACGGGCACCAGCGAAACCCAGTCGTACTGGCCGGCGAGCGGCAGATGGCTCGCGGTCCACGCCCATGGCGTCAGGTCTGCGGGCACCGCAAGCGCTGGGACCAACCCCTGGTAGCCGTTCAGGATCCATCCTGCGACCAGGACGAAGCCGGCGATCCCGGCCGCGGCCGAGCGCCCGATGAGCGGCGCCAGGGCGAATGCCAGCCCACCGAAGGCGAGGGCCACCAGTCCGATCCACAGCGCGAAGCCCACCGCTGCCTGCGGAGGGATCTCGTCGCCGGGCAGGTTCCCGAATGCCGCCCCGGCCAGCCATGCCGCGAACGCCAGGATCGCCAGGGCGACCGTCATGACCGTCAGGTGGGCGGCGAGCTTCTCGAGCGCAATGCGGCGCTTGCCGAAGGGGGACGCCGCGACGAACTCTAGGCTGCCGCGCCGGGCCTCGGTGGCGAGCGTGCCGGACAGCGCCAGGATCGACCAGAGGGACGCGATCAAGAGATAGACCGGGCCGTACTTCCACTGTACGTACCCGCCCAGGGTCCCGACGTTGATGGGCTTCCCGGCGAGACCCGCCGCGGCCGCGCCCAGGTCGGTGGCGAGTCGTGCCATGTCGTCCCGGGCTTTCTGCGTCGAGTAGTCCATGGGAATGGCTGCACCGAGGACCAGCATCAGCCCGCCCATGAGGGCGGCCACGATGATGAAGGCGCGCCGCGAATCACGCAGTGTCTTGGCGTAGATGGAGCCAAGGCCGTAGAAACGGCTCCACAGCGCGGGTGCCGCCCTCACGCCGAGCGGCGGACTGCCGACTTGCGTTGCCATCACATCACATCACGTCAGCGGCCCGGAGACCTTAGTGGACCAGGAATTGGACTGTCCCAATTGTCGTCTCTTCCGACCCTCAGGTCCATCGCTCGAGCGGGTCGGGAAAGACCACGCAGGCCGCTCGCGCCCAGGTGTGAGTGCCGTCGTGCCCGAGTCGGTGAAACGGCCGGCTTTGATGTTGATGAACCGCACCGAAGGGCGGTCGCGGTGTACGTTGGCGTAGATCGGGTTCGGTTAGGGGACCTTGAACTGGTCGAGCGATGGCGTAGGATGCAATCGAGGATGCGTTGAGGTAGGCGCGTCCTTTTCATGTCCTCGCGAGAGGAGCCGGCGTGATCACGGGGGAACGTAAGGCGGGCTGGCGGACCAGGGTCACGACCGACGTCCGCCTCATCGACAAGAGGGCTCTCTACGGCGGCGGAGCGGCCGCCGTGCTTCTGGCCGCCGTGGGCGCCGCCGCCAATGCGCTCGGTACGCCCATCGCCGGTGTTGCCTCGACGGTCGCATCGATGGTGCTGGCGGACCTGGGCCTCGCTCTCCTGGCCATTGGCGTGCTGGCTCTGCTCGAGCCTGCGGCGCCCGAGGACGAACTGCCGCCGGCGCCTTCCGACGAATTGCGACCGTCGACGCGTTCGGTCGACGGCGGTCCGATAGAACCCGCGCTCACGCAGCCGATTCCGCGCCGCCGCAAGGCCCGGGAGTCCGCCGCCGCGGGGCTGAACCCGGCCGACGAGAAGCGGTACCGCGAACTTGCGGTGTTTGCCGGACGCGGACCGGTCCCGCCGTCCGCCGTCGAGGCACTGTGGGGGTCGCAGGGCGCGTCGTCCGAGGAAACCGCGCGGCTGCTCGATGACCTGGTGAACCGCTCGATCGTCGAGCGTGGGGACGACGGCCGGCTCATGGTCGGCGAGCAATCGGGCGCGACCGGCGCGACTTCGGCCGCCGGCCGGAGGGGCCTGGCGGCCGCTCATGCCAGGCTCGTCGACGGCTACCGGTCCCGCTGCCCCGATGGATCCTGGTGGAAGGGTCCGAACGACGGCTACTTCTTCGAGAACATCGCCTACCACCTGGTACAGGCCAATCGAGCCCAGGAGTTGCACCGCCTGCTCCTCGACTACGACTGGCTCCGCACGAAGCTCGCGGTCGATGGCATCCTCCGCCTTCTCGCCGACTTCGCGAACCAGCCGGGGCCGGCCGACGTCGCAGCCGTGGACGAGGCGCTCGCGCTTTCGGCTGCGGACCTGGCCGCTCGCCCGGATCGCCTGGCCTCCCAGCTCGCGGGTCGGCTCGCGGGCCATGCGAGCCCCGGGATCAATCGCCTGCTCGACCAGGTGCGCGACCACGCCCCGAGGCCATGGATCTGCCCGCTCATGCCTGCCCCGACCTCGCCGGACGGGCCACCGGAGCGTGTCACGCCCCGCCACGACGGCGCGGCGCGGGCCGTAGCGGTCACGCCGGACGGCCGCCGACTCGTCTCCGGCGGCGACGACCATACCGTCCGGATCTGGGACCTGGCGAGCGGCCGGCTCGAGCGCACGCTGAAGGGGCACACCGATTCGGTGCGGGCGGTGGCGGTCACGCCGGATGGCCGCCGTATCGTCTCGGGCGGCACCTTCGACGCGGTGCGGGTTTGGGATCTCGCGAGCGGTCAGTTCGTGCACACCGTTGCGGGCCAGGCCGGATACCGCGCGGTGTATACGGTGGCGGTGACGCCGGACGGCGAAAGACTCGTCTGGGGCGGCGCAGGCCCGTCGGTGCAGGTCTGGGACCTGGCGCGCGGTCGGCTCGAGCGCACGCTCAAATGCCTGGATGTCAATGTGCGCGCGGTGGCGATCACGCCGGACGGCAGATCTGCCCTCTCGGGTGGCGACAGCGGCAAAGTCCAGGTCTGGGATCTTGCGAGCGGCGAGCTTGCGCACACCCTGGACGGCCGCAGCAGCTCCGTGCTCGCCGTCGCGGTCACGCCCGACGGGCGTCGGGCAGTCGCGGGCGGTCAGCACGACACGGT
The DNA here is from genome assembly GCA_050008515.1 of Candidatus Limnocylindrales bacterium. Taxonomy (GTDB): domain Bacteria; phylum Chloroflexota; class Limnocylindria; order Limnocylindrales; family CSP1-4; genus Fen-1039. The sequence continues at coordinate 1,708 of JBEKMM010000004.1, read as the reverse complement.
TCAAGTCTGGGACCTGGCGAGCGGCCGGCTGGAACGGACGCTCTGGGGTCACGCTGGCCCGGTCGACACGGTGGCGGTCACTCCGGACGGTAGGCGAATCGTGTCCTTCGGCCAGGACGGGAAAGTGCGGACGTGGGACCTGTCCAATGGGCAGGAGATCGCCTCCTGGAACGCCGGTTCCGATTCCGAGGTTCTGGCCTTCTGCCCGGTCCCGACCGATGCCACTCGGGTCGCGTACGGCAGCTCGAGCGGCCACGTCCAGGTCCTTCGGCTGGTGGAGGCCTAGGCTGCCCGAAAGGCTCGCCGAATGTTCGGCGAGCCAGTCGGACGGACGGTTCGGACGGCCGATCAGTGGCCGGCGCCGACCTTCGACTCCTGCCCGACGAAGCCGAGCTGGGTCAGCATGCTGTACTGATCCACAACCGCCCAGTGCTCGACCGCCTTGCCTTCGGCGAAACGGGTGATGTGGATCTCTTGCCAGCTCGCGCTCTTGCCCGACGCCGGCATGCCCATGAAGTCGCCGCGCATCGTGCCGCGGCCGGTCGACCGCTGGACCACCTTGTCGCCCTCGGCGACGACGTCGTCGGTCGTGTAGTGGAGGTCCGGGAAGGCGGCGCGGAAACCCGTCACGAAGGCCTTGACGCCGTCTCGTCCGGCGGGCATGCCCGGCATCGACGCGTGGTCGATGAAGTTCTGGGTGGCGAGTCTGTCGATCAGGGCAACGTTGCCCTTGTTCATGACCTCGTCCATGAGCTGAGCGGCGAGAGCCTTGTTCTCTTGTACAGCCATCTGGGACGCCTCTGTAACTGGAGTGGAGGCCCGGTCTACTCCTCGCGAGGCGTCGGGACAAGGGAAAGCGGGGTTCTCGAAGGGATTCCCCGCACTGCGCAACGCTGTTCTGAAAGCGCCGCTCGAATGGGTGGGAGGCCGTCCATCGACCCGTTCGAGGCCCACGCTGCGGGTTCGTCGCCATCGGCCGGAGGGCGATTCGGCAGGCACGATCGCCTCGGCCGTCAGCGCATCGCTACCATGGCCGGGTCGGAACGGCCAGCGGGAGAAGAGGCATGATCGACGAGTCCACTGCTCTCGGGGCGCGGATCCTGGAGCGGCTGCGCGGGGACCGGGTCATCTGGATGACCACCGTGGATCGCGGCGCGCCGCAGCCGGCGCCGGTCTGGTTCATGTACGAGCGCGACGAGGGCGGCGAGCGAATCATCGTCTACAGCAAGACGGACGCCCGCCGCATCGCCAACGTCATGGCGGACCCCAAGGTCGCCCTGAACTTCAACTGCACCCCGGGCGGCGGGGAAGTGCACGTCATTCGAGGTTCGGCGCGAATAGCGCTGGAGAGACCGCAGGCATCCGAGTCCGAGGCCTATCTGGCCCGCTACCGCGACTGGATCGAGGAGGAGCAGGCCTGGGGCGGAACCTTCGAAGGCTTCGCCGCGCAGTACTCGGTTCCGATCGAGATCACCGAGCTGGCCGTCTGGGGCTGGTAGATGGGCCTGGCCCCGCCCCCCGGCGGGGGAGCGGCCCGGAAGTGATGTTGCGCGGGCCGATCCTATCCTGCCGGGTGGTTTCACGCCGCTAGATCCCATAGCGCCCTGTCAAGCCCCAACGCCCCAGTTGGGGTCGAAATCCTGCCCGTTGCGCCAGACTCCCCAGACGATGCTCAGGGCTTTGCGCATGCAGTGGCCGAGCGAGTTCA
>JBEKMM010000039.1:0-11762 GCA_050008515.1 Candidatus Limnocylindrales bacterium | reverse complement strand
GCCAACGATGAGTTGCGAGGCGCAGTCGGCGAGCTGGAAGTCTTTCTCGGTGCAGACGGACCCAAAGATGGCTAAGCCTGGCACCACCTAAGACGCTCGGGCACGAACAAGCGATCGTGCACGGCGCCCACTCGCCGCGTCAGGCGCTCGGAACCGGAACGGCCGGCATGGTCTCGGCGACTCGGATCAGACGCGCCGCCACGTCGCGGCGCGCCCATCCCCTCCTCGGGCGGGACGCCCATCGCTCGCAGCACGGGCGACAGGTCGACCGAGCCAGCGGGGCTCCTTTTCATAGAGGGTGATCGTGTTGGCCTTCGCCCACATAGAGCCTGATCTGATATAAGTGTCGCTGCTTCGAGCGGGAGTAACTCAGCTGGCAGAGTGTCTGCTTCCCAGTCAGGGGGCCATGCCCAACCGGACAGGCACGGGGAAGGGGGCGAGGGATGGCTAAGACTCGGGTGTTTGTCAGCTTCGACTTCGACAATGACCAGGCACTCAAGACCTTCATCATCGGACAGGCGAAGCATCCGGACTCCCCGTTCGAGGTGACCGACGGGTCCCTCACTGAGGCGCAGCCCCAGCGGGAGTGGGAAGCGAAGGCTCGGGCTGCCATCAACCGTGCCGACGTCTTCATCGTGATGCTCGGCTCCAAGACGCGATCCGCTCCCGGGGTCCGCAAGGAAGTCAAGATGGCGAACGAGCTAGGAAAGCGCAAGTTCCAGATCATCGGGTACCGAGACGGCTCGGAAGATTGGGCCGTTCCGGGCGGCGGCCGAACCTACCGATGGGACTGGGACAACCTCAAGAAGTTGCTCGCTCAATAGCGATGGCGTACACCGTCCTCGCCATCCAGGAAGTCACCGCGGCACTGGAAACGCCATGACTAGGCTCGCGATCCAGCCACTCGATCTCGCCGGTCGGTTCATCTTCTTATCGGCCAGCCTCCCGTCCGGGGACAGGGCGACGCAATACGTGGAGGCCCGCCTTGGCGACGTTGCCGATGCCGTCGTGGCCATTGCCCGGGGCGTTCTGACCGGTCGTGGTCGCCTTGTTTTCGGGGGCCATCCCACGATCTCCCCTCTCGTCCTGATGGTGGCAGCGGAGTACTCAACCCGGGACCCGAGCCGAGTGACGATCTACCAGTCCAGACTGTTCGCCTCGCTGGTGACCGATGAGACGCTGCGCCTCGAGCGCGAAGGTTACGGGACGATTCGGTGGACCGAGGCGGTGCCCGGCGACTCTCCCGAGCACGGCCTCGAGCGCCTAGCCAGCCTGGAAGTCATGCGCATAGCAATGCTCCATGAGGTCAAGCCTGTGGCCGCGTTCTTCGTCGGCGGTATGGAGGAAGGCATCACCCTCGAATACGTGCTCACCCGAGACCTGCTGCCTGGGTCCACAATCTTCTGTATTGCTGGACCCGGAGGAGCCGCCGCCGGCATCTCGTCGGTAGGCGACCTGCCCGAGTCCTTGGCCGAGTCGCTGCGCACCTCGCGACTCTATCCAGCCGTCGTTGACGCGTCACTCCGACTCGTGGCTGAGCGACCGGGGTGAGGCTGGCCGCCGTCTTGTCGCCTTCTTGATCGGCTTGCTCGATAAGCTCAACCGCATCGCGCGCTAACAGCATCGCCCCGAGGCTATCGCCGCCTGTTGGTTGGAAGAGGGGTCCGGATTGTTGGCCCTCGGCGGACGCATTGACCTGGCCCGTCGTCGCCTGGATTAGGTCGGTCATGGCAAGATGGAACGGACCAATCCGCAGGCCGCGGCTTCGCGCGGCACCGAGGTCTACTCGTCACGGTGTCGTCGACATCGTCCTTCCGCTCGCCCAGCCCTGCGCCGACTCTGCCCCGGGCCGTCTGGGCGATCGCCGGCGCGGTGTTGCTCGTTCTCCTGGTTCTGGCCGGGGCCTACGGCTTCTTCCCCGATGAGATGTACTTCATCCTGGCCGGCCGCCATCTCGACTTCGGGTATGTCGACCAGCCGCCGCTGACCCCGCTACTCTCCGCCGCGCCGGCCCAGCTGTTCGGCGCGAGTCCGGTCTCGGTCCGACTGCTGCCGGCGTTTGCAGCCGGGATCAGCGTCCCCATATGCGCCGACATGGCCCGCCATCTGGGTGGTTCCGCCCGGGCGCAAGTCTTCGCCGCATCGCTCCTGGCGATCTCGGGCTGGACGCCCGCCGCCCACCTCGACAGCACGACCACATTCGACCTCCTGTTCTGGACGCTCGCGACCTGGCTGCTGGTCCCGCTCCTGATCTCGCCGGACCCGGGCCGCGACTGGAAGCGCTGGCTGGCCCTGGGCCTGGTCATGGGCATCGCCCTGGAGAACAAGAGCGTGCCCGTCTTCCTGGCCGCGAGCCTCGCCGGCGGGGTCCTGCTGGCTCGTCGCTGGGAAATCGTCCGCTCGCGGGGCCTGTGGGTGGCCATCGCGATCGCGCTCGTGATCTGCGTGCCGAATGTGATCTGGCAGGCCGCCAACGGCTGGCCGCAGTTCGCGATGGCCCAAGCCATCGCCTCCGGTCAGCAGGGCGGCACCGATCGAATCGGCGAGCTGATCGACCTGCTCCTGCTCTGCGGGCCGTTCGTATTCCCGGTCGCGATCGCGGGGCTCATCTGGCTGCTGCGCGGCTCCGCCTCGCGAGCCTGGCGTCCACTCGGCATCGCGGCGCTCATCGCCGTTGCGCTGATGCTGGTCACCGCCGGCAAGTACTACTACGCGGCCGGCTTCATCCCGCTCGTGCTCGCGGCCGGGGCGATCAAGCTCGACGGATGGCTCTCGCGCGGCCACGTCCGGCTCAAGTGGTCGGTCTTCATGCCGGCAGCGGCTGGCGGCGCCACGATCCTCGCTCTCATAGGCTTGCCGATCCTACCGCCGGCCCAGCTGCGCGGCGCCGACCCGAGCCTCGCAGCGGAGTCGCTCGCCCAGATCGGCTGGCCGGAGTTTGCGACCCAAGTGGAGGGAGTCGCGGCTTCCCTGCCCCCGAACCAGCGAGAGCACTCAGTGATCTTCACCCAGGACTACAGCGTGTACGGAGGGCTGAGTTTCTACGGGCAAGGTCTGCCGCCGCTCTATTCGGCGCACAACTCGGTCTGGTACTGGGGCCGGCCGCCGGACGGTGCTGCGCCGGTGATACTCGTCGGCGATTGGGGCGGGCCCCCGCCGGACGTCTTTACGGGCTGCTCGGTCAAGGCGGTCGTCGACAACGGCCTCGATCTGGCCACCCCGGAGCAGGGCACTCCTATCTGGGTCTGCTCCGGCACGACTCAGCCGTGGTCGCAGATCTGGCCGATCCTCAAACACATCGATGCCAGTTAGTCGGCATTCGCGGCCCGCCCGCGGTCGTCCACTACGAGACCTCTACCGACGCGGTCTGGCCTGCGCTGGCGAGCGAGGTATGGGCCGAGCGCGAGCGCGTTCTGGGCACATCGATCGACGTCGAAGTGGTCGGGGCGAGAGGATTTGAACCGGCGATTCCCACCACTCGGATCGTGGTGCCGGGGTGGATCGCGGAGACGCTCAGTCGAGAGGCGTAAGGACTTGACGCCACCCGGGGGGATGGGTCAGGGTGGTGCCATGCCCCCGCAGCCCCTACCCACCCCCGGACCGGTCACCCGCCTCGGCCGCCTCGTCCAGCCGGCCGACGCCAACGAGCACGGCACTCTCTTCGGCGGAGAGGCCATGCGGTTCATGGACGAGGCCGCGGCCGTTGCCGCCATCCGCTACGCCCGCGGGTCGGTGCTCACCGCCCACGTCGACGCCATCGACTTCCGGAACCCGGTCCCTATCGGCGTCTTTCTCGAAGCGATCGCCCGGGTCGTAGCCGTCGGCCGCACATCGATGACCGTGGAGGTGGCCCTTGAGGCCGAGGACCGGCACACGGCCGCTCGCACGGTCACCACGACCGGGCGCTTCGTCCTCGTAGCAGTGGACGCCGAGGGACGCCCGCGCGAGGTTCGGCGAGGCAGGACTGGTCGGGGCGAGAGGAGTCAGCCCGAGACTATACGGGTGAAGGTGCGAGGCTCGATCGCCACGCTAAGCGAGCGCGCAGACTAGCCTCCGATGGCATCCGAACGCGATCCGAAGGATCGCACGTGGTGGGGGCGAGAGGACTACGGGCCACGAATCCGACGTTATGACTCGCCACACCCAGCCGGACCATAGCGCACAAGGGCGCACCCGTCCCGTCGGCCGCGAGCGAACGACCACCGTGAGGCTTGTACCCACCTTCATGATGTGAGCGTCTGGCGGCGACGGGCCGTCGCTCGGGCCCCCGCGAGGAGACGTTGCCGGAGGCGGAACGAGAAGGAGCACCGATGACATCGACCGTCGAGCCGGCCGCCGCGACTCGGGCGACGTTCGGGGTGCACTCGGAGGTGGGGAAGCTCCGTCGGGTGATGATCCACCGGCCGGACCTCGAGCTCAAGCGCCTGACGCCCGCGAACCACGACGAGCTGTTGTTCGATGACGTGCTCTGGGTGAAGCGCGCAAGTCAGCAGCACGACGCCTTCGCGGATCTGCTCCGCAGCCGCGGAGTCGAGGTCCTGTACCTCGAAGAACTCCTCACCCAGACGCTCGCGCTGACCGACGCCCGGCGGTGGGTCCTCGAGCGTGCGGTCACTCCCTTCACTCTCGGCGCTGGGATGGCCGACGAGGTCCGGGCCTACCTCGACGATGTCGAGCCGGCCGTCCTGGCGGACCATCTGATCGGCGGGCTTACCAAGCGCGAGGCCGTCGAGGTCCTCGGTGGACGCGCCGGCCGTGACGTCGCACGCGGGGTCGTCGGGCGCGGGTCGGTGGTCGTCTCGGCCATGACCCAGGACGACTTCGTCCTCCGCCCGCTGCCAAACAGCTACTTCACCCGGGATCCCTCGGCCTGGATCTACGGCGGCGTCGTGGTAAACCCGATGTACTGGCCCGCCCGCCGGCTCGAGGCGCTCAACGTCGAGGCCATCTACCGCTTCCACCCGCTCTTCCGCGAGGCCGGGTTTCAGTTCTGGTACTCGCGAGAGCAGGAGGGCGAATCGTTCGGCCGCGTCAGCTCCGAGGGCGGCGACATCATGCCGATCGGCAACCGCACCGTCCTCATTGGGATGAGCGAGCGCACCACCGGGCAGATGATCGAGAAGATCGCGCTCTCCCTGTTTGCCGCCAGCGCCGCGGACCGGGTCATCGCCGCGGGGATGTCCCGGGATCGCGCGCACATGCATCTCGACACGGTGTTCACGTTCCTGGACAGAGACTGCGTGACGCTGTTCCCGTCCGTGGTCGACTCGATCACGGCGTACTCGGTCCGTCCGGCCGATCGGGCCGGCGAGCTGGACGTCCGCCGCGAGGTCTCGTTTCTCGACGCGGTCGGTAACGCACTTGGGATCAAGGACCTCCGCGTGATCGGGACCGGCGGCGACAGCTGGCAGGCTGAGCGCGAACAGTGGGACGACGGCAACAACGTGGTCGCGCTCGAGCCGGGGGTCGTGGTCGCCTACGAACGCAACGAGTCAACCAACGCGCTGATGCGGAAGGCCGGGATCGAGGTCATCACCCTCGACGGTTCCGAGCTCGGCCGCGGCCGTGGCGGCGGCCACTGCATGACCTGCCCGCTCCTCCGCGATCCCGTCTGAATGGCGGAGAGTCGAGCCGAACGCCTGGCTGATCGGGCCAGGCGCTGATGAAAGCCGAGTCGTTGCCCAAGGTGGGACTGGTCGGGGCGAGAGGAGTCAGGCCGACGCTATACGGGTGATCGTTCGTGGTTCAGCCGGACGGTCGACGGAGTGTATCGGCTAGCCTCCGGCGTGTTCCGTCGACAACACGCACGAACGTCGTGAGCACGTCGGCCCGGGCGTTTCGCTCGACCAAGACGCGGACCTGACCCGGCGAGAGTCCCCGCCCCGACCACAGCCACATCTCCACCCTCATCCGCCTGGCCTCGAGGCCAGGCGTCTTCTCTGGTGCAGCATCTTCGCTGGCGCCCACCTCGGCGTGCCGAGATCGTGGCGAGGAGCTGGTGGCCGAACCAGTCGGAACGGCGCACCAGCTCCTGACAACAGATCGTGCCTGGCCTTTCTTTGTGGCAGGGCATAGCCCCCGAACCACGACGCCAGCTCGTCGGCGCCCAGCCAGGGCAGGGCTCAGCCGCCGATCGCCACAGCGGTTGGCACGGAGGCACCACCGATGAAGCTCTGGTTCACCCCCGTGCCATCGAGGTTGGCCCGCCCGATCGCTCCGGCGGAGCTCCAGTAGAGATGGGTTCCGTCGGTCGCTAGCCCGCCAGGGTTGCCAGAGATGCGGATGAAGCTCTCGTTCATCTCCATGCCGTCGAGTGTGGCGCGCCCGATCGTGGTGGAGTCGCTGTTGCCCCAGTAGATGTAGTTGCCGCTGATGGCAATGCCGCCGGGAACACCGGACAAGCCAATGGATGAGCCGACAAATCCCCCAAAGTCGAGGTTGGCCCGCCCGATGCTAGCGGCGGCGCTGCCTATGTAGATGTAGCTTCCGCTGATCGCGACCCCGACAAGGGTGGGGGATCCACCGCTGATGAAGCTCAGGTTCACCTCCGTCCCGTCGAGGTTGGCCCGTCCGATCGATCCGTACTCGCCGCTTCTGTTGGTCCAGTAGAGGTGGGTTCCGTCGCTCGCTAGCCCGCAGGCGCCGCCCGTGTCGGTGATGAGCCGCGGGGTCACCCCGGTGCCGTCGAGGTTGGCCCGTCCGATCGTGTTGTCCTGGTCGTTGCTCCAGTAGATGTAGCTGCCGATGACCGCCACACCGCAAGGGGAGGTCGCGCCGGTGACAAAGCTCTGGTTCACCCCGGTGCCGTCGAGGTTGGCCCGCCCGATTGTCCCGTCCTTGTGGTTGGCCCAGTAGATGTAGCCGTGCGCCGACGACGGCGTCGGGGTCGGCGTTGCGGCGGGCCCGGGCCCGCCCGTGTTGGTCTGGCGCGGGGCCAGCAGCGCCAGGCCGGAAACCACCAGGATCGCCACCAGGGCGATCGAAGCCATACCGGCCGCGAAAGCACGGCCGACGCGCAGGAAGCGACGCCGCACGACCGGCGCCGCATGAGTCTCGTTCATCGCGCTCCTCCGGAAGGCGGCCGAGAGGAGTCGGCGCCGTGGATGCGCCTGGGCGTGCCGTATCGCGGCCTCGACGGCATGGTCCGGAGCCGAGAACGGCCCGGCCTCCAGCCACTCGGCCAGCCGCAGTTCGAATTCGTCCTCGCGGTTCACGCCGGATGCCTCCAGGCGACGACGTTCCTCGCGTCCGCCTCGTATGCGGCGCGGAGACTCCGCACCGCGTAGTGAAGTCGGGAGCCGGCCGTCCCGACGGGGATGCCGAGCGTCTCGGCTACCTCGGTGACGGGCAGGCCGACGAAGAAGTGGAGAACGAGAACCGCCCGATGCTCGGGCGTCAGTCGCCGGAAGCTCTGCTCCAGCTCGTCGCGGTCGCACAGTCCGGATGACGGGTCGCCGCCGACGGGCCCATCGGCAGCGGAGATGTCTCGAACCCACCCCGTCAAGCGTCGGGCGCGGCGTGCCTCCCGGTAGCTCGCCCGACAGACGAGCCGGTAGGTCCAGGCGTCGAACCGCTCCGGGTCGCGGAGGTCCGGGAGATCCCGCCAGGCATCCACGAGAGCCTGCTGCAGAGCGTCCTCGGCACGGTCGGAATCCCGAAGGATCCGGAACGCGATCGCGTAGAGCCGATCCGCCGCGAGATGGACCAGGGCGGCGAACGCCTCCTGATCACCCCGTTGCGCCCGCTCTACGAGCTCGCGCTGCACCGTGCCGCTCCCTTCGAGCGCGTTCTCCGGCGCGCTCACCCCTTACGGGACATGCGATGGCACGCAACATTCAAATTCCGCGAGCGGGGTGGTGAAAGGGCCGTTCGACAGGTGCCTGCGCCCTGACGGCCCACCGTGGCCAGGCGCGACCGTGGGACTGGACCGCCTCGACCACCTCGACAATGCCCACCGACCGGTCGTAGGCCCAGACGTCGATCTCGGGCGGCTCGATCCCGGTGCTCGACAGGACCGTGCGGCTCGCCTAGATCCGGAGCGACCTGAATGGTCGGGGCGAGAGGAGTCACACCGACCGTAGCGACCTGAATGTCCCATTGCGGCTCCAGTGTGAGGTAGTCAGCCGCGAGCGTTGGCTTCGAACGGCGGGCTAGCAGCGGGCTCCGGGACCCGGTCGCCCGCTTCAGACATATGTAACTCGGCGCGCTCTTAGCCCGCCCTTGGATCCCTGGAGCTCTGGCCCGACGCCCGTCCCCGAGGCAATCGGTGAGGCACGTGGCTGAGCCAACATGGACCATTCGGCACGTCACCGCCTTCGTCTCGACATGTAGGGTACGGGCATGGTCGCGAGCCTGAGCGAAGCTGCGGCCTCCACGGGGGGCCAGCCCCTCATTCGGGCGCAGGTGCTGGGCGCGTTCCACCTGACCGTGGGCGGCAGGCCTGTCGAGCGCGCCGACTGGCAACGGCTCTCTCCGGAACGGCTGGTGAAGCTACTGCTGGTCACCGAAGGGCATGCGGTGCCCCGCGAGCTGGCCGTTGAGACCCTCTGGCCTGACGTCGATCCCGTCAAAGGGGACAACCAGCTACGCAAGGCACTCCACTTCGCGAGGCGGGCCCTTGGCCTGCCGGATGCGCTTCAGAGCGTCGGCGACAAGGTTCGCCTGGATCCCGACGTGCTCGAGGTCGACCTGGACCGGCTGCGGGCCGCCTTCGACCTGCTCAGCCGCGCTGCGCGGCGGAGTCGGTCTGCATCCGCCCGGTGCTCGGAGGCGGCCGGCGTCCCGTACGCTTCCGATGCCGAGCGAGACGCGGTGGCAACCGTGCTCGAGCTTGGCGCTCGAACCTTGCTCCCTGACGATGCCTACGAGGACTGGCTGGTCGGCCCGCGCGAATCTCTCCTCTCCCGCTGGCAGCTCGTGGCGATGGAGGCGGCCAGACAGACGACTGCTGCCGGCCGGAAGGGCGAGGCGCATGCCATCCTCGAGCAGATCCTCGATCACGACCCGACCGACGAAGCCGCCCACCGCCTGGTAATCGAGTTGTATGCCTCGGAAGGGCGTCATCACTCCGCTCGGCGCCAGTTCGAGCTCTGCCGCCGAGCGCTCGCCGCCAACGTCGACGTTGAACCGTCCGCCGAGACGGTCGCGGCGTATCGTCGCGCCGAGACCGCCGCCATGACGACCGCCGCCGACCTGGCGCCGCGCGCCCATCTGGTCGCCCGGCAGCACGAGCTCGCCCTCGTCGAGACGCTGCTCGACAGGCTCGCGGCAGGCCGATCGGCTGCTCTGATCATGCGCGGGCCGGCCGGGATCGGGAAGACGCGCCTGCTAGATGAGGTTCGCGAGCTCGGTCGGGGGGCACGTTGGCGGGAGCTCTCCTGGCAGGCGATCGAATCGAGTCATCGGTCCGCCTTCGCGCCCTTCGCGCTGCGACTCGGCGAGCTCGCCGCCGCCGCCGAGGTAGAGGCCTGGGACGAGCCCGAGCGGAGCGCAGTGGCCACGATCCTGCCGGGCCTCGGGGTCAGCCCTCACCTCGAGTTCGCCGATCGCTCCGCCTTCGTCGTGGCCCTCGTCGCGGCGCTCGTCCGCGTCGCGCGGCCACGACCGCTGCTCATCGCCATCGACGACGTGCCCTGGCTAGACGAGGCGTCGGCCGAGGTCGTGGGAGTCATAGCCTCGGCATTCTCGGACGTGCCGATCCTGCTCGCCGTCACCTACCGCGACGAGGAGCCGGTCCCGGCTCCCGTCGCGGCTATGCTCGACGGGCTGCGCCGGAGCGGCGCTCTCGAGCTGGCCCTCGGGCCCCTTGCGGAGCGCGACATGGAGCCGCTCGTCCTCGCCCACCTGGGCGGCGAATCGATCGCCCCGGACCTCGCCGCGTGGCTCTACGGCCAGAGCGAGGGGAATCCGCTGTTCTGCCTCGAGGTGGCCCGGGCTTCGGCCGAGCGAGGGGCCATCCGTCTGGACAACGAGCGCTGGCATGCGGCCAGCGGAGAGCTGCTTCGCGAGCCGCCGCGGGCCGTCCGCCAGCTGGTGGCGACCCGGATCGCGTCTCTCGGCCCGGCCGCGACCAGGCTGCTCCAGACCGCCGCCGAGCTCGGTCCCCTCGTCGCCTACGACACGCTCGTCGCGGTCCTGCCCGACATCGAGGGTGGCCTCATCCCGGCTCTCGACTCCGCCCTCGCGTCAGGACTGCTCGCGGAGCGCGCTGGCGGATACGCCTTCGCCCACCCGCTCTTCCGGGTCGCGGTCGAGTCGGAGTCGGGCACTGCGCGGAGGGCAGCGCTCCACCTGGCGCTCGCCAGGGCACTGGCCGGCGCAATGACCACGGACGCAGAGATGGATCCCGTCACCCTCGCCGGGGGTTGTGCCGATCCTGGTCCGGCGGCCGAACACGCCCTCGCGGCGTACGAGTTCGGTCTCCGAGAGGCGGGTCCTCTGGCCGTCGCCCTGGGGTTCGCTGCCGGCCTGCGCCGATGTCCACTCGCTTCGACGCCACCACCGCGTTCGTCAATCTCGCCGAGCTGCGCATGGCCGCCGACGACGAGAGTGGCGCGGAGGCGGCCTTTCGAGCAGCCCTCGATGCCGCTCGAACGGCGGACGAGCTTGCCTACGCCTACGAACGATTCAGCTGGCTCGGATACCGGCACGGGGATTTCGCGGCAACGCTGTCACTGTGCGACGAGGCGCTGGCCAGGCTTCCTGCGGAGGCAGCGGCCGCCCGCGCCGTGATCGACATTCGCGTCGGCTTCTGCCTCGGCCGCCTCCACCGCCTCGACGAGTCCGTGACGCGCCTCGAGGATGCAGTCCGGGTCCTCGAGGCGGCAGGTGATCGGGCGCAGCTGGCACTGGCGCTCGACCAGCTGGGCTCGTTTCTATTCCTCGCCGGCCGGGCTGCCGAGGGGCTCGCCGCGCTGGAACGGTCGCTTGCACTCGCCCTCGATCTGCATGACGCACGGCTGGAGCTCGTCAGGATTCACCTGGGCGGGTTCTTGGCCAAGGCGGGGCGAGCCGACGAGGGGAAACCGCATGCCCTGCGCGGTCTGGAGCTGGCGGAGCAGATGGGCGACTGGTACATGGCTGCAGTCGCAGCGTGGATGGCCGCGGAGGTGCAGGACGAGCTCGGCGACTATGACGCCGCCGCCCGACTTCGGCGCAAGGAACTGGCATGGCTTGACCGGATAGGCGGCAACCCCCACAACGAAGCGCGCGCCCACGCCCACCTGGCCCATCTGGCCCGCCTCGCCGGAGACGGAGCGACCCAGATCGATGAGGCGGATCGGGCTCGGAAGCTTGCGGCCGCCGACCCCGACCCGGGCTTTGCCGCCCGGATCGAGGGGGCCTTGACGGCCGAACGGTGGTCGGAGGTCGGGGAGGTCTGACAGTAGCTGCTGACCGACTCGCCTGATCCGACAGGTGCTCGCCCTGGGTGGTTGCTGGGGCAGTGGCAGACGCCGGCAGTCCGTGAACCGGAGACCACGAGGACCCACCCCTCGACGTGGAAACCGTGGCCTATCGATCCTACCTGGTACGAGCCTGGGGCCGTGGCCGGCAGACGGTTCGAGTGCTCGTCGAGGAGGTTCAGTCAGGCCGGCGGTCCGAGCTTCGGGGAGATCGTGCCGCTCGGCTCGTCGCCGAGATCGACGGGTCGCTGCTGGCCGAGCCAGCCGAAGCGGACATCGCGCCGTCGGACAGGCGCGGAGATAGGAGGTAGAGCATGTTGCGTCGAATCGTGCTGGCGGGACTCATAGCCGTCAGCCTTG
>JBEKMM010000038.1:0-13443 GCA_050008515.1 Candidatus Limnocylindrales bacterium | reverse complement strand
GGCGGGTCGGTGAAGACCATGTCCGCGCGCCGGCCGGCGAGTGCGCGCTCCACGTCCTCGGGCTTGGTCGCGTCGCCGACCAGGAGCCGATGCTCGCCGAGGCCCCAGAGCTCACCTGGCTTGGTCCGAGGAGCCCGGGTCGTTTCCTCTAGAGCTTCATCGAGGTCAAAGCTCTCGGGACGTTCTTGCTTGTCGCGGGTCTCCAGGCTCCTAAGCAAGTCGCGGACCTCGTCCTCACCGAAGCCCGAGAGCGAGAGATCTACCTCGGGGCTGGCCTGCAGGTCGGCCAGGAGGCGGGCCAGGAGTTGCTCGTCCCAGGTGCCGCCGATCCGATTGAGCGCGAGGCTGAGGAGGCGGGCCTGCTCGACCCTGAGATCCAGGTAGGTCACCGGGACCGTGGCAAGGCCAAGGCGCCGGGCGGCTACGAGGCGCTGGTGACCGCCGATGACGGTTCGGTCTTCTCTCCGCGCGAGAACCGGCTGGACGAAGCCGAACCGCCGCAGGCTTCTTGTGAGTGACTCGAGTGCCTCGTCGCCGATCCGTCGAGGGTTCGCCGGGTCCGGACGAAGGAGATCGATCGGGACCTCCTCGACCGACAGAGAGGGCAGGGGAGGGTGGACGCTCATCTTGGGTTCCTCGGTATCGCGATCCTGCTCGTTGGTCGTGTCTCCTGGGGGCGTGCGCTCTCCATAGCGGTTAGTAGAACCTCTCCGGCCGATCCCCACGCCCTCGCACCGCGCGCCGGACTACTAGGACCCGGGGACGGGATTGAGGAAGAGAACGGGGGAGTGATAGGGTTGGGGGTGTGCACCTTGCTCGCAGGCTGCGTGTCAGGTGCGCGCACTTCGCTCACAGCAGCTGCGGAGTCAACCGCCGGGTCTGCACCCTCATCGGCCTTCACGCTCTCCCAGTCGCCGGTCCAGCCTGGTGGCGCCGGATGGCGGCTCGGGTATGCCCTCCGTCCCCAGCGGCCCTGCAGATCAGTCCAGTGATCGATCTGGACGTACGTGCGAGCGTTGATTTCGTAGCGGATCACGAAGCCTGCCTCGACGAGCTCCGTGATCGCGTCGGTGACCTTTCTCTCTGTGATCTCGGGGCGCATGGGAAAGCAGGTCGCCCGGACTCTCTTGGCGCTGCCTTGGAGCCGACCCTGGTCGTCGGCCTGGGAGATGAGCCGGTAGATCAAGAGGGCGGCCGTGGGGCTGCACGACTCAAGTAGCTCGTCGGTGCAGAACTCGGGAGGCACGCGCCGCGGTCTGGTTGAGTAGTAGCGCGAACGTTCGCGATCAAGCGCCACGGCGGGCCTCCCTGGCGGTCATGAGACGCCCGCAACCGAGGCGTCGAGGATGGCTTGGGATGGGCGCCGGCCGACCGGCAGGTCGATCACGCGGCGCACGGTGGTGTAGTTCAGACCTTCACGGATGCCCGTGCGAGTGGGAACTACACCAGGAAACCGGTAGGTCACGACCGCCTTGGCACTCTTCCTGCCGTCGTCGCCGACGTCGGTGTGGACGACGATCCCCACCAGGAGCCGGACGATCTCCTGGCGCTGTGCCTCATCCAGACCCCCATTAAGGCGGGCTCTAACCTCGGAGAGGAGATTCGTGGGCCTCTTGGGGCAGAACAACGCCCACAGGCGGGTCTGCGGAAGCCACACGGGCTTCCAGGGTGGATCGTTCGGCGTCGATGCGATCGAGCTCCTCGTCGAGTTCGGCGTCGGGCAGGCGGCCCCGGATGTTGAGAGCGATGGCCTGCTTGCGCTGGCCCTCTAGAGCCTCGAGAGCCCGAGCCAGGGTGATCGACTCGGCCTCGGCGATGGCGGCCTGGGCGTCTCGCTCGGCCCGGCCATCGAGTTCATCAAGTACGTCGCCAGGGTCGCGCAGGAACCGCTCCACGTCCGCCCAGATCAGAGGCTCGATCTGGTCGGTCCGGATCGCACATCCGGGGCAGCGTCCTGGCATAGCCCCACGTTCGACCAGCTGGCCGCCGCAGCGATACCAGCCCACGTCCCGGCTCCAGGACCCCACGTAGGTGAGGTTGCAGATCCCGCACCTGACCACGCCCTTGAGCAGGTAGACCCGGTGCGTGTTCTTGGCGCAGCGGCGGTTGCGGGCCAGAGCCGCCTGCGTTTCGTCCCATAGGGCAGGGGAGACCAGGCCCTCGATCGGGCGCACGATGACCTCGCGGCCCTTCTTCTTTGTGCGCCGACCGTAGGAGAGGTCTCCCTTGAAGAGCGAGTTGGTCACCATGTTGCGGATGAGGCCAGCCCGCCAGACGTGCTGGGTCTTTCTGGCTCGGACGCCCGTGCCTGCGCGAGCGGAGGCAGTGGGAACACCCAGGGCATTGAGTTGGGTTGCCACCCGCCGACAGCTCAAGCCCTCGATGGCGATCCATTCGTAGATTCGGCGGACCAAGCCAGCAGCCGAGAGGTCGCTCCACCAGGGCGACTCATCTGGCACCAGGCGGGCAGTGCCCTTGGCGCCCTCGACCTTGTACCCGAGGGCTATGACCCCGCCGCAGTAGCGGGCCTCGCGAGCGGCCCGGTCCATCCCGTCGGCGCTGCGCTCGTGGAACACCCGGTGCTCGTTCTGGGCGAGGGTCGCAAAGAGATCGAACATGAACGGTGTCAGGCGGCCCTCTCGCAGAGTGACGACAGAGACGTTCAGCTGTTCGAGTCGTCGGCCGGTCGCTGCAGTGTCGGCCAGGTTCCGACCGAGCCGGTCGAGTGCGTAGAGCCACAGCTCATCGATCCTTCCGGCCTCGGCCGCCGCGAGGAGGGCCTGTCCGCCAGGTCGTTGGGCGAGCGGCTTCGTGCCGCTGATGCCGTCATCGGCAAGGCGAGCGACGACCTCGATGTCGGGCTCGACCGCCAGCCGTCGTTCAAGGGCGTCGGTCTGGGTCTTGATCGTCTCGCGTTCGCGCTGGTCCTCGGAGCTGACCCTTTCGTAGGTCGCGACTCGCCGAACCCCTGTGGCCACGGTCATCGGACACCTCCCTGACCGCGGTCGGGAAGCTGCTTGGGGAGGCCTAGAGCCACCCGCAGAGCAGCCAGCATCGCCTCGCGGTCTGGTGCCCATACACGCTCTAGCTCGAGGGGTCGTGCAAGTCGACGGGGCACCTGGACCGTCCTGGGGGCGGCGGGCCGGAATTCACCAGAGCCTGTCTCGATCGCCATCGGGCGGGAGCCTAGGCGTTTGGCGTCTGGTTGCTAAGGGCGCACGACGCTCGTCGACTGGGGCCCCGTTGTGCCCCCGGGGTCTGAATGGGTCGCATCCGGGGGCCGCTTGTGCCCCCCCGCTAGATAGAGTCGAGGATGTCTAGCGCCTTGCGGATACCGCGTTTGACCTCGCGCCAACGTTCCCGGGGGGCATCTGCCGTGGCAGTGTCGGAAGCCTTCGTGCCGGCGCCTCTTGCACTGTACTCAGCGTCCGCTATCTGCCTGAAAGACTCACCGCCAGCGAGCCTGCGTGCCGCCCATCTCGCATACCGTTCGTATGCGGCGACATCGTCCTTTGCGGCGCCACCTGGCGGTCCTTCGTCGATTAGGTACGAGAACATGCTCGTCCGGAAGGCTGCCTCAACCCTGGCTGAGATCTCCTGCCACTGACGCTCGAGCGACTCAAGCGAGTCGCCGCGCTTCATCACGAACCTCGGAGCCAGCTCCATATTCACCAGCGCCCAGGGCCCTCCGCCAGCGGCGAGAACTCGCCGGTCGCCAATCGACTCCAGCGGCCAGCCCGGCACACGCGCAGAGGGCGCCTCACCGGCTTCGGCCGCCCGGCGCTGTTCGGATTGGACGAGCTGTCGTCGCCACCACAAACCGCTGTTGAGCTGCGGGACAAACCACGGCCAGGTGAGCTTCAGATCGGCGGCAAGATCGGCAACGTTCCGGTCCCGCACGGGCCGGATCACCTCGTCCGAGATCTGACCATCCGGGCCCGCCGGTAGCTTGTCGAGGAGTTCGTTGATTCGGTCCAGCTCGGCCGTTACCTGTGCCAGGCCGAGGACCTCCGCCATGAAGGCACCCTGAACAACGGCCTGTAGGTCCGTTCGTGGAAGGTGTCGCTCGGCCCGCCCCTGGACCGAATCTCGTGGGTCCGGATCTTCCGTGACCGCGCCTCGGGCCGACATAGCAGGCATGCTACTTCAACGCGAATGCTGGGGAGGCCCTTTTCTAGGGTCGGGACGCCTGCGGCAACCCCCTCACCGGCTCGCTCACCGTCGTCCGGCATCGGCCCGGTCACAGAGCGGAGCCCGACCCGAACCGACCCTAGCAAGCGCGACTTATCTGCGACTTACCTGGCGCTTACACAGAAACGAACGGAGGCCCGACGGACCCGTGCCGACGGTTCTAGACTCGAGTTTGGACCGCGTCGACCCCATGATCGGTCCCGTGGGCCCCGTCACCTCCCCCCGGATGACGGGGGCCTCTTCATGCCGAGACGACCGAGCGGGCGTGGCCCTGAAGGCTGGCATGCCTGTGCGTCCGTCGTTTGGCGGCCGAAGATGGTGATGTCCCATTCCCGCCTGGGCGGCTAGCCTGACCGTGGTTCGGGACGCCTGATGCGACCGCGAGGTGGGTCAAGCTTGGCGAACGGGCAACCGATACATTGACAATATGGGTGAAAACCCATAGGCTGACTGGGAACACCGCACGGAGACACCAGAGATGAGCAACGACTTCAGCGAACTGATGGCCTCGATCGAGGCCGAGGCTGGGGCCGAGGGGCCTGACGGCATTCGCCGCCTGAACGAGCTCCGCACTCGCTATCGCCTCGCCAATCAGCTCATTACTCTGCGCCGAGAGGCGAAGTTGAGCCAGAAAGATCTCGCTCGCAAGACGGGGATCCTTCAGTCCGAGATCAGCCGGATCGAGCGCGGGGTCACAAGCCCGAACGAGACCACGTGGGCTCGCCTGGCAGCGCCCCTTGGCTATGAACTGGCGCTCGTGCCGTCGGCACGGAAGGGCCCGGTCCCGGCCTGACGCTTAGGCCTTGCCCTTCCCAGAAGACATAGGACCTTGACCGGCGCTCGACCTCGCATCCGCAGCTGCCTTCTTAGAGTGTTTGGCAGACACCGCGCGATCGCTCGCCCACTTGGTGAGCCGACCCCTGGCGATCCGTTGCTGTGCAGTCTCCCAGTTCTTGGCTGTCCGACCGCCCTTGTCGTAGCCGTGTAGCAGCAGGATCACCGTGCCTTCGTATTGATGGCAGTAAACCCGGAAGATGTCGCCGGTCTCAGTGCGCAGACGGAAGTAGAAGATGTCTCCGTCAGCCCACTTGCCGAACTCCGATTCGCAGACGCCAGAGCCCTGCTCCTGCAGGATTTCGCTCATGGCGGTGCCGAGCACTCGGCGCTGATCGGCGTCCAGATCGTTCTTGATCCAATCGAGGACTGGCTTCCTGCCGTTTTCCTCGTAGAACTCGATCGAGAACGGCTTGCCGTCAAGGCTGCTTGTCATGGGACCCCCCAACACAACCCCGTCCACCCGTCGGCGCAAAGCCGAGATGGACCTGCGTACGGCGATTATCGGCCCTTTGACTCCTCAGATTCAGGTCAAGTTCCAGAATAGGGGTGACTGTGGCCGGGTTTCGGGTCCCTGGTAGGAATCCGCGTCGCCACGTTGCCCGAAGTCTTCCATGCAGGGCTGCGGACCGGCGTTTTGGCCCGTTCTTATCAAGGCCATCGCCCCTTGCTGCCGCATCGGTCAGGCACGAGGGGCTCTCCTGTCCGTCAGACCCCGATCGCCTCGGCCACGTCGCGCCAGGCTCGGTCCTCTTGGCCTTCCAGACGGCGAAGGTAGACCGTGGTTACGGCAAGGCTCGAGTGGTCAAGGAACGCGCTGACGTCCTCGATGGACTCGCCAGCGTCTCGGCGCAGCTTCGCCGCGGTGTGGCGCAGGACATGGATGCCCGTCGGTGCCAGTCCAGCCGCGACAAGGTAGCGCCGGAAGCGGGCGTAGAACGTCCCGCTCGTGACCCCCTCCGGGCGAGCAGCAGCCTGCCAGAGTGACTCCTCCGGGGCCATCGTGGTCAACTCCTTGCCAATACCGGCGAGGCTGGCGCAGATGGCCTCGTAGGCAGGGTGGGGGAGTTCCCGGCGACCGCGCTTGCCGCCCTTGCCTCGATAGGCGTAGAAGCAGATGTCGCCCTCGAGGGTGAGGTCACCGACTCGGAGGCCGATCACCTCGGACCGGCGACGTCCGGTCAGGACGAGTGTGAGGAGGATTGCCCGGTCCCGCCGCCCCGCGACGGAGTCGGGGACGACCGCAAGGAGGCCGCGGACCTCGTCGGCGCTGTAGCCGCGGGCAACCGACTGGATGGCCCGTGGCCGCTCGACCGCGTCGCAGGGGTTCGAGACGACCAGGCCCATCCGGATTAGGAAGCGGTAGAACGAGGAGAGGCAGGCAACCCGAGCGCCGACGGTGGTCGCCGAAGGCGTGCGGCCCGACTTGCCGATGCCGTGGACCCAGGCCAGGACGTCGGCGGGCTTCACTCTGTCGGGCGTCAAGCTGCGCTCAGCGAAGAAGGGCCAGAGCATCCGGCTGTAGGACTCGACCGTCCGCCGGGAGCCAGAGCGGTTGCCTTTCTCGACTAGGAAGGCGTAGAGGGCCTGGTCCCAGGCGGAGGGATCTCCGCTGGTCAGGGCGGGGAGTGGTTGAGCGGTCATCGTGGGCGCCTCGGGTGCGAGCTGGTCGCCCACATCGATCACTCAGCTGGCCGCCGAAAGCAAGTCACTATCGCGGCGTAGTCACGAGTCCGCGGCCCTGTTCCTGGGCTCGCTCTTCTGCGGCGCGGTTGGTCTGTTCTGGGTCGGGCGGCGCCGCCCGTATTGAGGCCGACCGGGAGCTAGGACCGAGGCGGCCCGGCGTCGATTCGCCGCCGCATATCCGCGAGCGTTCCGCGCGTCGGATTGATTCGCTCCGTCCACCACGTGGCGCCGGCCTCCGCGAACCCACGGCCGTGGAGGGGGCTGCGGCGGGATCGTCGGCTGGGGTGGCGCCCGAAACCAGGCCGTCGTACGGGCCGGCAGCGAGCCAGGCGGGAAGCCCGACGATGGCCCGATCTTGTCTTCAAGCAGTTCACCGCCCGCGACGTTGTTTCCCGCTGTGGCGTCGTCGAACTCCGCAGCCGAGCGAGCGCCTGGACCGCGGTCGACGCTCTCGATGCCATCACGGCCCGGATGCCCTTCGCGGTGCCGCGCGATCAGCGTCGATGGCGGTGGCGCGTTCATGGCCGACTTCGAGGAGGCGTGCCGCGAGTGGGGGCCGCTCTCTTCGTGCTGCCGCCGCACAGCCCAAGCTCCACGGTGCGTTCGAGCGGGCCAACCGGACCCATACCGAGGAGTTCTACGAGATCACCGATGCCGAGCCGACCGTGGCTGCCCTCCGAGTCGAGCTTCGAGCCTGGGAGCACACCTACAACTTCGTTCGTCCGCACCAGGCCCTGGGTTACCTCACACCGGCCGAGTACCTCGTCTCGGTCGGCATCAAGGTGTAAAGGACGCACCGGACGAGTACGAAGTCTGGACACGCGGACGCCACTCGGTATTGTTGAGGCGTCCTGCGGCCTGCCCAGTCGAGTTGGAGGTCACATGTCCGCACCCGCTGCCACCGGCATCCCGGCCGATAGATCGGCCAACCTCTTCCGCTGGAACGCCGTCCTGGCGGCGCTCCATTTCGTCCAGGCCGCCACGATCCTGGCCTTGTCGTTCGCAAAGAGCCCTGTGGTGACGTCCCCGGTCGTGAGCACGTACCTGCGCTTCGACGAGTCGACCCAGCATCTCGTCACGGCTCAGCGTTCGATCTGGGATCTGCCGATCGGACCGGCCGTCGCCCTATTCTTCCTGATGAGCGCCATCGCCCATTTCAGCATGGCCTTCCCGGCCCGGCGCTGGTACGAGGCCCGCCTCGCTCGCGGCCAGAACCCGATCCGCTGGATCGAATACGCCTTCAGCTCGAGCGTGATGATCGTCGTCATTGCGGCCCTGGCCGGCGTCCAGGAGATCGGGACCCTCATCGCTATCTTCGGCGTCAACGCGGCGATGATCATGTTCGGCTGGAGCATGGAGATAGCCAACGAAGGCCGCGCCCGACCTCAATGGCTGCATTACATCTTCGGTTGTATTGCCGGCGCCGTTCCGTGGCTGGTCATCTTTGTGACGATCCTGGTCTCGGCCACGGAGCCGGGCTCGGCGCCCATCCCCGGCTTCGTGATCGCGATCTTCGTTTCGCTCTTTGTCGCGTTCAACGTCTTCGCCATTAACATGGTCCTGCAGTACGGCAAGATCGGCCGCTGGCGCGACTATTTCTACGGCGAGCGCGCCTACATGCTCTTCAGCCTGATCGCCAAGTCGCTCCTCGCCTGGCAGGTCTTCTTCGGAACGCTGCGCCCGTAGGCCTGAGAGTTGCCGGCTCGCCCGGCGGAGCCGATCGACACAGGGGGCAGCGACTACGGCCGCGACGGGTCGTGCTGGCGGTCGTGCTGTTCGCGTTCTTGGGCACTGTCGGCAGCTGGCTCTGGATTCGCCGTGCTAGGTCGCCGCCAGAAGGGGGCCAGCAGATGATGTCCAGCCCGGCCAGCCCAACACGATGGCTTGTTAGTGCCTGCTACGTCGCGAGCCAGGCGCCAAACGCGTGTTCGAGGCTGGTCAAGTCCTCGGGGACGAGGATCATGAGCCGTACCCCAGCCGCCGCCGCGATCGCTCGTTTCTCCGTGATCTTCGCCGCGTACTCGTTGTCGCCCAGCAAGCCCGCGTATTCGACAAGTGTCCCGTCCGCGAGACGCCAATCGGCGCGTCGCGTGGACCCCGGATACGGCGGCTCCGTGTCGTGTGCCATCCCGTGGGTAGAGAGGAAGTCGTCGACGGTGCGCTCCGCGAGCGACCGGCAAGGGTGGCCATCCATCGCGACGCAATACGTCCCGCGGGCAGGACGCCAAGCCTCTCCCACGAGGCCGGACGCCTGGAGCACCTGGAGCCAAGTCCCGCCGATCTGCTTCCTCGCGTAGGTCGCCGCGGGCGCCACGATCAGCCCGACCATGATCGCGTCGCGCCGATCGTTCGCCACGCCGCCGAGCGAGATGTGCTGGGCAAGCCCTTGCTCCGGGATGCCTTCGATGGCCGCCGCAAGGCGTCTTACTCCGTCCAGCGCGGCGTCTCCACCGCCGCGCGTGCGGCCGTTCCTTGCGCGAACGCAGCACCTGTTGCAGTACCTGGGCGGCCCGTACTGGCGGAGCATCCACGGCGAGAGGATGGCCGTCCAGAACGAGGCGCCGCAGATGGGACAGGCAAGCTGCGGCGCTGGCGGCCAGGCGGCCGGTCCGCGCTTCAACCGGACGTGATCGAACGACCCGTACATCATCGCGTGCTCGTAGATGATGTCCGGATGGCCGCTGTATGTGTGGCTCTTGCCCACCTCCTGGCGCTCGGCCAGGCCCCTCACGCACGCTGCGAACCGCGGGTGGCGGGCGAGGGCTAGACGCGGCATCGCCCATGGCCACATCGCCCCGTAGGCCGCGATCAGGTCGTTTGCGAGCACGTCGACGTCGGCGTCCCAGCACGCGTCGAAACGGGCCTGATCCGCCCGACCCCAGCCGTAGCGGTTGAAGCCGCCCTGTGGCCGGTCCGCTCGGAACGACCAGTCGTGTTCCACGGGCACCCAGCCTGGCTCCTCCTGGAGCGCCGTAGCCAGCTCGGGATCGTGGGCCGATTGGGACATGGCAGCAGGATACTGGGCGTGACTTGCCGTGGCCGGCGAAGACGTTCATCCCTGGTTGGCTTGATGGTCCTCAGGTTTCCTTGAGGACGCAGCTGGGGTACCAGACGGCGATTACGGCACTCGCCAACCGCATCGCCGGCGACTGCTCGGAGGCAACGCTATGACCGCGTAGTGGCCAGACCCATCGCCTGGAACAGGCTTCACTGCGGGTGAGTGGGTCCGGCAGGTTCTACCGGCCTGGGCCATGTTCGATGCCGCGCGATGACGAGAGCCGCCAGGCTCGGACCGATAACTCGAGGGCCCGGGGCTCCGATGGACGTGACAGCCGCCGGCCGCTCCGGGCTAACCGAGCTCCCACGGCTACGTGACCGCCTGCGGTTCTGGCTCCGAGTCTTTGCGACTGAGTTCAGGCTCGACCCGAACGAGCCCAGTCAGCTCCGCTAGGTGGCGGTAGTAGGTGCGGAAGAGCGGGAGGTCCTCGGGAGTAGTCGCTCCGTTGAAGGTGGTGCCTCTCCGTGCCATCGATGCCGCTATCTTGGTCAGGTCGGCTCGGTAGCGTTCATCCATAACGACGCCTTCGCGATAACGGGTGGAGTGTCAGTCTACGCCCGCTCGAGCACCAACCGACCCCCTGTTCCTCTAGGTTTCTCTCGTCTGCCGATGGGCTGCGCTGTCTGAGAAAGCCATTGGCCTAGTCCTGCTGGGAGGCTGGCTAGGTCAGGGCGTTTCATCACCGCACTGGCGCTATGCACGGTTAGTGACCGTCAATCCGAACGCGGAATACAGGGTGTCAACGCCGGTTGAGAGTTGACCCCTTTTCGCCGGTTGAACACTGACCCCCTCTGGTCAGCTTCAGCCCTGGTCGTCGGTAGGCACCCTCCCGAGATCGCGGTCTTTGAGCCTGTAGCTGTCGCCCTTGAGCGAGACGGCGCTGGCGTGGTGGACCAGGCGATCGATCATCGCCGCGGCCACGGTCGCACCGCCGAAGACCTCACCCCAGCGGCCGAACGGCTCGTTGGAAGTGACGATGACCGACGCTCGCTTATAGCGGCGCTCACGAGCTCGAAGAACAGATTGGCGGCCTCTGCCTCGGTCCTCCTCCGAGCCGGCCATCTGCGCGTCTTCGGCCGCGGCCCGGGCTTCCGGGCGATCGTGGCCAGCCGGCGGCCCGATCACCGCCGCTGGAGACGCTGGCTGCGAGATCACGCCAGGGAACTGCACGGAGCCCTGGCTCTCGGCGAGTTGCCGTCGCGGCCAAACATGACGCGGCGCCGGCCGGCCGCGCCGGTTGCCGGCCCTCGCCGTGCCCTCCATCCCGGTTCTGACGGCTCTTGGCGCAGCGGTGGCCGGCGGCCTAGAGTCAGATCGCGCCGATCGAGTCGCGGCCGAACGGCCGCGACTCGATCGACGCGAGCGGACGAAGGAGCTCGAGATGCCCATCGTGACCATCTCTCGCCAGTACGGCGCAGGTGGCTCGAGTGTTGCGGGTATCGTCGGTGCCGAGCTCGGCGCCGAGGTGGTCGACAAGAAGCTGATAGAGGAAGTCGCCAAACGGCTCTCCATGCAACCCAGCGACGTCGAAGCCGAAGACGAGCGACCGCGCACCCTTCTGGAGCGACTGGTCAGGTCCTTTTCGTCGCTCGAACCGGGCATGGGTGCGGGCTGGGCGCCTCCCTACCCGGACCCGTTCTACGACCCCCGCAAGGAGATCATCGAGCTGACCAAGCAGGTCATCAGAGAGGTGGCCGCCGGAGGCAACGTGGTCATCGTCGGCCGTGGCGCCGGATTCGTCCTGCGCGACCGGCCCGGCGTCTTCCGGGTCTTCCTTCGCGCTCCGGAAGACGTTCGAGTCCAGACGCTGGTGTATCGGCTCGGTGTCAACGAGCAGGAAGCCAGGCGGGCGATGCACGAGACGGACTCGAACCGGGCTGCCTACATCAAGCAGCTGTACAGACACGATTGGTGCGATCTGGACGAATACGACCTGGTCGTGAACACCGGCCGGATCGGCCACCAGAAAGCCGCGGAGCTGATCCTCGCCGGGGCCCGCGAGCGGACGGTGTCCCCCGCCTGAATCGCGCAAGTATCCCGGTTCGATCGGGCGGGCCAGCCACGCCCCCTTGCCGCTGCGACTCCTGGCCGGCGCTCTACCTGAACGGTCGACACCATGTTCGCATCGTCTCGATGTCCGCTGCGTGCCTCAGCGCGAAACGAGGTCGCCCGCATCGATACGGACCGGCGGCTCGGCTTCCTCGAGGTCTGCGAGATCCGAGGTTCTACGCGCAGCCAGCTGGCGCAGTCGTAGACTGCCTCCTGAACAGAGGGTGGAATGATCTGCAGGTGTCAGCAGTGAATGCAACGGAGCGCAGGCTGGAACAGGCCCACCAGCTGTGGCATCGGGCTCTGGAGAGTTATCCGAGCGTTGACGACTTCTGCCTGGCCGTCAATAGCCTCCTTCAGACTCTGAGAACGGTGACGTTCGTGCTGCAGAAGTCGCTCAAGCACCGCGATGGATTCGACGCCTGGTACGCAGAACGACAACGCGCGATGAACGGCGACGTTGTCATGAAATGGGCGGTCGAGGCTCGCAACCACATCGAGAAGGAAGGCGACCTCGATCTCCGGTCGACGGCTCGAGTGTCAGTCGTGGCCTCGTGGCTGGAGGCTCCCTTCGAAGAGTTCGATGTCCCGCCCCTGATCGCGCCCCAGGCGATCGCCGCCGCAATGGCGCCACGGGACATTCCGGACAAGATCCGGCGCGAAGGGGTGTTTACGGTAGAACGCCGCTGGGTGGCCGCGAGCCTGCCAGATCATGAGCTACTGGAGGCCTGCGCCCACGTCTACGATGTCCTAAAGGTGGTCGTGTCGGAGGCCGAGGCGGCCTTCGGAGATGCCGAGGCGCGACTTCCGCTCGGGAGCTCCCAGCGCGAGCGACTGGAGTGCATGATCGCCGGGAGGGACGCTCGTACGGCGCGCCTCAACCTTCGGACGGGCGACTTCCTTGTCTATGCCCGCGGCGAGCATGCGATGGATCCAGACAACAAGGAGAGGGCTGCCCAGCATTATGGACCAGCTTTGGACGCCATTCCAAAGCCGGGCAACTCTCTTGAGTCGCGGGTTCGTTGGTACCACCAGATCGGTCGTGTCATCCTCGCGACCGACGGTCACTGCACGATGGTCGCGTTTGTCTACCGCGATGGGCGACTGGTGGCTCGGACCGTCCTTGAGCCGGAGGATCAGCAGGACAAGTACGTCCTGGTGGAGCACCTAGCGGACGAAGTGGTGAGGCTTGGCGCCGACGAGGTCATCCTCTCAACCGAGGTCTGGATGGCCAGAGCACGAGACGGTGAACCTCCCGGTTTGGTCAGGGCGGGCGATCAAGACGACCGTATCGAGGGCTTCACGACAGGCGGCGTGAACCGAGCCGGCGAGGCCATCATGTTGATCACGCGGTTCAGCAAGGCTGGCTCCGAGACCGTCCTCGGCGACATCAACGAGGACCGCACCTACCCGAACCTGATGCTGCCCATCCGCCGAGCATGGGATCGATAGTCGGCGGGACACCCGCGAGGAGAGTCCGCACTTCGGCCACAGGTCGCGACCACGATGAGCAGATAGTCGCCACCGCCGTCGGTCTCCGTGTAGGTCACGGTCAATCGTCGCGTGTTGCGGTGGGTGGCTCCATGGACCAGCCGACGAGGTAACACCCGAGGACACGGGCCTAC
>JBEKMM010000037.1:0-13947 GCA_050008515.1 Candidatus Limnocylindrales bacterium | reverse complement strand
GGCTCTGCTGCGACTTGCCAAGGGCGTCGTCTTCGGGACGCTGGTCCTGGCCATCGATGCCGCGGTCACGCTTCTAACCTCCAACAGCCTCGACCTCGCGCCGGGGACCAGCACGCTCCTGGTCGCGTATCTGGTCCCCGCGCTGCTGGGCGCCGAGAAGTGGGCCAACTGGCAGGAGTCCCAGAACCAGCCGACGCCGACTGCGCCCGGCTATCCCCAGGCCACGTAGGCCGAAAGGTGGCCACGATGCCCGAACGCGTCGCCAAACTCGAACAGCTCACCACTTGCCTAGAAGGCACGGACGGTCTGCCCGCCCGGGTCGGAGAGCTCGAGCGGTATGCCTTCACCGGCCGGGTCCTGGTGGGCTTCGTCGCATCGAATACGGCCCTCTTGATCTGTCTCCTCCTCGGGGTCCGGCTGCTATGAACGATCAGGCCCTCGGCGGCCTCTTCCTCGCCGCGCTCGGAGTCGCCATCGCCTGGCTCTGGTACCGCGGCTACTTCAACGCCCTGATCGCCAACGCCACGGGCGGCCTGACGGGCACGAGATCCAAGGTCCCCTTCAACTTCGGAACCTATGTGACCGGCAAGACCGGCCTCGGGTCCACCGCCAAGCCGGTCTAGGAGCCACGATGAAAGTCACTCCGCATCTTCGTAAGGCTGTTCGGCCTGACAAGGCCGTCAGCTACTTCACGAACTCCGGCTCAACCAACTGGGAGCCGGCGCTCCTGTGGCTCGTGCTCGCCGTAGTGGCCATCGTGACCATCCGGCGCGGCGCCCTGCCGAACGGCGCCGAGAGCGTGACGTGGATCGGCCTCGCCGCCCTGGTCATCGCCGCCGGCGCCTTCGTTCCGAAAGCCGTAGCCGCGATCCTCGGGGCTCTGCTGATCGCCGGCGCCCTTAATGTCTATGCCCCCCTAACCGGCGTCGTGACCCGTGCCACGGCCGCCGTCTCCGGCCTCGCCATCCCCAAGGCCGCGTAGGAGAAACCCATGGAACGCTTGATCAACAAGTGGGTAGTGCTCGTGATCGCAGGTCTCGTGACCGCCGACCTGCTCACCCACGGCGCCGTCACCACGGCCCTGGCCGACACGTTCTTCGGCGGTAAGGGGTTCTTCACCACTACCGCGAACCTCATCGCAGGCAAGTGATGCGCCCGTTCCTGCTCGAGCTCGCCGACCGGGCCCGGACCCTAGCCATCTGGCTCATGGCCGCGGGCCTGGCCCTCGATGTGGCCGTGGTTGTCTTCGAGCGCGGCTATGACGAGGGACTGCGGGACTCGCCCGCGCCAGGAGAAGAGGACCCGGAATGACCGTCCGCAAGGGCCAGATGGCCATCACGTCCGTCATCGGGCCGATGTCCGGCATGCCCGCGGTCACCGGGCGGACGCCGCGCCCGCTCATGAGCATCCCCACCCCGTCCGCCGTGTACTGGCCGAGCTCGGCCGCCGGTACGGTTCGCACGGCCTCACAGACACCGGCGCCGCCCACGGTGCCGCCAACCTCGACCGGAGGCCCCTGCTGTGGCCAGTAACCTGTCCCGCTACTACGCCGACCACCGCTGGTTCGTCGTCGGCGGCCTGGCCGCGGCCGTCGCAGCCGTGGTCGGCATCGTCCAAATCCGTAAGACCCCGACATCGATCACCGTCACCGCGCCGACAGCCGCTACCACCGCCCCTGTCGGCTATGGCGCCTCCGACGTCCTGGGCGCATACGGCGCCGGCGCCGCGGCCACGGCGGCCGGAGCGAACATCGGAGCTGGGCTGGGTCAGGGCGGCCTTGACCTCGCGGGGCAGGCCCTCGCCCAGGAGACCCAGGCATACCAGTCTCTCGGCGGCTTCTATGCCTCCCAGGGCGGCTCACTCCTCGACACGATCAAGGCCATGGTCGGGCAGCAGCAGCCGGTAGCCACGCCGCCAATTGTGCAGGCCCCGGCTCCTCCGGGTGCCCCAGTGGCGCCACCGTCGAGCGTTGTGGCCACCATCGACCCGAGCTCTGCCACGCGCCTGATCGGCATGGACGGCATCACGGAGGTGGTCCCAACCCAATCGACCTACGTCCTGGGGATGGCCAGCACGATCTTCGGCTACAACATCTCCGGCGGCGGCTCGAGCGCGGTTCACATGGTCAGCCAGGGCGGCACGAGCTACTGGCTCCTCGACCGCAACATCGTCTCGATGAGCTAGGCCATGGCCACCGCCGCGGCATTCGTCGCCTACGCATCGAGCCTGATCGGCAAGCCATACGGCTCCGGTTCGGGCGCCCTCCAGCGTGGGCCGGACAGCTTCGATTGCATCGGCTTCTGGCGCTGGTGCGTCCTTCACGTGGCACCTGAGCTCTGGCCGACCTCCTGGGGCGGTCCCGACAGCTGGGAGGTTCCGAACTATGTCGCCGCGTGGAAGGCCCACCGCCTGCCCTATGGCGGGCCGGGCGTGACGATCATGCCCGCCGATGCTCTGGTCTTCGGCGACCTCGAGCACATCGGCGCCGCCGATGGCCGCGGCAACTGCATCTCCGCGCTGGATCCCGCCCAAGGCGTTTGCAGCGTCCCGATCAAAGCCATCACCCCCCCCCTCACCCTCGTCTTGCAGACCAGATTGGAGCACGCCATGGCTACTCCCGGCACGCCGGTAGGCATCGCCCGCATCGCCGACGACCCCGCCGTCCGTGGCATCCGTCCTGACGGCACCCTCGTCGCCCTCTTCATCGACACCGACATGCCGGTGTACGGCACCGAGGACATCCCCGGCCACAGCGTCACGGGCGAGGCTACGAGCCCCGCCTACGTGATCGCCGATCCGCTCGACGGCTCACCCATCGCGCTCCTCGAGCGCAACGTGGCCGCCTACGCGGCCATCGGCTCAGCCACCCCGGACCCCGAGGTCGCCACCCTCCAGGCCAAGATCGACGCGGCCAAGGCCGCCCTAGCGTAAGGAGACAGACATGCCTCGCCGCAACCCGCGCACCGGTCGCTTCGAGAAGTCCAAGCACCGCCGCAAGCACCGCCGCTAAGGAGGGTCCGATGGGCCCCTGCCGCTCCACGCTGCTCGCCAAGCTGAACGCCGCCGACGAGACGAGCCAGGTCATCGGCAAGGAGATCCCCGCCGACGCCGAGTCGCTCGTGGTCTTCAACCCGTCTAGCGTCTCGGTCTTCATCCGCTGGGGCACCGACCCGAGCCCGATAGGCGTTGCCGACCCTACCAGCTACGACTGGGTCTTCCCGCCGGCTTCGCTCTCGGCCATGCCGATCCCGGCCGATGTGGCGAGCATGTCGGTCTTCTGGTATGCCACGGGCGGCGGGGTCGTCGGGATTGACCAGGTGGTCCTGGTCTATTCGACCCCCAACAATCAGGGCACCTTCACGGGCGCCGTCTCCAGGATCCTCGACTGAGCCCGTAGGGAGAGAACGATGAGCATCGAAGACCTGGCCGGCCTCGCACGCGACGGACGGACCAAACCGGCCAATGCCGTCCTGGTCACTGATCCCGCCGGCGAAGAGGCGGCTCTTCTGCCTGGCGCGGAGAGCACGGTCCTCAAGATCGTGGACGGGGCGCCTGTCTTCGCCGGCGAGGGCCTGCCGAGCGGCATCGTGCCCGTCACGGTCAACGGCTTCACGGGCATAGGAGTGAAAGACTCAGAGGGCCAGGTCCGGGCGGCCATCACCTTCGACGCCTCGGGCGAGACCCCTACCCCCTCGGTGGTGCTCTCCGTCCTGAACGCAGCAGGCACGGTCGTCGCCGACTACTGGCTGGCGGACAACGGCGTTTCGCGCCGTGCCGCGACGGGCACCGGCGCCGGGGTGTTCATGGATCAGAACCTGAGCCTCCCGGGTGGAAGTACCGCTCTGGCCGGAACATTGACATTGGACGGAGGCATCGTCGGCACTCAGGCCGGCTACGTGGACCCCGCCTCGGAGACTTTCGCTGCGGACCTGGTCACCGCCCTTCAGGCCGTGGGCCTCATGAGCCCACCACCTGGATGACCATTTAGGAGAGGCGATGCCACTCCGTAAGGGTCGGTCGCGTGCAGCGATCTCGGCCAACATCGGTCGTGAGCTCCGGGCCGGTAGGCCATTCAGACAGGCGGTAGCGATCGCCATGCACGAGGCCGGGATCAAGCCGAAGGCCAAGAGGCGCCGCCGTGGCCGGTGAAAAGGCGACTCAGATCCTCGCCGCTGCCGGCAAGCACGGACCGCCGGAGACCTGGTGCAGCACCTGCTGCGCTAAGTTCGTATCCCAGGTCTTCAAGGAAGCCGGATACCCGGGTGTCTTCGCGTCCACGAACTCGGTGCCGACACTGGTGGGCGAGTTCCTCCCGTCACAGAGATCGTCCGTCCTGGCGGATGCCCAGCCGGCGGACCTGATCGTCTTCGGGCCCGATCCCGTGACCAAAGCCCCTTACGCCCACGTGATGATCTACGAGGGGAACAACTTTGTGGTCGGCACGGTCACGGACTCCGAGACTGGGATCACGACCGTCCAGCGGAAGGACGTTGGGGCGATCGTTCCGCCTTTCGTGCTCGTCCTTCAGACAGGCATGGCCGCGGGCCAAACGGTTGATCTAAATCCGGTCGACGCGGCCAATGCCGTAGCGACAGCGACCGCCAACGCGATCACAGCCGGTTTCGGCACCGCATTCGCATGGGTCCCCGGCTTCGCTCTGAGCGCTGGGATCCTGGTTTTCGCCGCTGTGCTCGTCTGGACGGGCGTCAAGGAAGTCGTCAACGCCAGCGGCTAGTCGTTTACCCGTTTCGTGACCAGCTCGCAGGCCTGGGAGCCGTACATGGCCATTCCGGAGTCCCACACCGCAGCCACCCAGGTCAGGGAGTTGACTGTGCAGACGATCTTGTCACCCGCAGGTACAGAGACCGTCTGCACAGGAAAACCCTGAAAGCCAGCACCGAGGAGCATCGTCTGAACACGATCGCAGGTGTCATTGGTATCAGCAGAGATTTCCACGACCACGTCGTGACCCGAGACGGACGCCGTGCATTGGATCGTGAGGTCGACGGCGGGGATGAGGGGTCCCTCGGTAACCGGGGCCATTGTCGGGTGCTCGGCCTGATAGACCAGGCACGCTCCGAAATCGCCTCTCTGGCACTTGGCGGCTGCTGTGTCGTAGACGTTCATGTACCACCAGCCGCCCCCGATCACTGCGGCCAAAACCATGGCGACCAGGATCCCCCTGCCGGCGTCTTTCGCGTCTTTCATGGTTCCCTCCAATGACCCGGACCGGCTGCCCCTGCGCCACGTGCGGCTGCTGCAAGGGCTTCCACCGCCGGGTCCTGCGTGGCTTCCACTGCAACCGCTGCGGGCGATCATGCCCCCTCTGGGCGCTGGAGTGAAGAGATGACCCGAAAATCGTTGTTGCAACCCGGCATCGTCGCAGCTATCCTCGCCCCAGCCAGCGGGCCTCGGATCGCTAACCTTCTCGAGGCCCATCCGATGATCGGCGTTGAAGGCGCCCTGGGTGCTCTGGACTCCACCAAACCGGCGTTTTCTGGTTCCCCAGCACCTCCATTATCGGAAGTAGTCTCGGGGCGACCCGGCCCGCTGGCACTAGCTCGAAGGTGCTAGCGCCATGGACTTGGCTCCCGTTCCTACCCCTCCTGTCCTCTACAAGCTCCTAGCCGCCGGCGCGAAACCGGCGCACGGTGGCACCGGCCGCTGGGATCTCCCGAAGCTGGACCCCCAGAGCGGCGCCTGGCTGCCAGGCGAGTGGCGCTCAGTCCGTGGTCCGCTAGTCGCGTGTGTCAACGGCCTACACCTGATCGGTCGGCACAACGTCCTGGACTGGCTCTCTGCCGACACGGTGGCCCTCTACGAGGCTGAGGGCGGCCCCAAGTGGATCGAGGCGGACGATAAATTCGTCTATCGGCAGGCGCGCCTGATGCGGCCGATCGAGACGTTCACCGACGCCAACCTGCGCCTGGCCGCGGCCGACAGCGCCGAGACCTCCTTGGCGGCCTGGGAGGCATGGCGGCCGGACGACCGGAGCGTCCGGGAGACGATCGAGATCGTCCGGCGCTATGCCGCAGGTCTCGCGAGCGAGGCCGAGCTGTCGGCGGCGTGGTCGGCGGCGAGGACGGCGGCGTGGTCGGCGTTGTCGGCGGCGAGGTCGGCGGCGTGGTCGGCGGAGAGGACGGCGGCGTCGGCGGCGAGGTCGGCGGCGGAGTCGGCGGCGGCGGCGGCGGCGGAGTCGGCGGCGAGGTCGGCGGCGGACTCGGCGGCGAAGTCGCCGGCGTGGTCGGCGAGGTCGGCGGCGGAGTCGGCGGCGTGGTCGGCGGCGTGGTCGGCGGAGTCGGCGGCGTGGTCGGCGGAGTCGGCGGCGTGGTCGGCGTCGAAGTCGCCGGCGTGGTCGGCGAGGAGGGCGGCGGAGTCGGCGGCGATGTCGGCGGCGGAGTCGGCGGCGGAGTCGGCGGCGTGGTCGCCGGCGAGGGAACGTCTCGCTGATCGGTTGGGCCTCCGATGACGCTCGATCAGACCATTCGGCAACTCTCGGGCTATCAGCGGGCGCAGCTCCGCCGGCGGCTTCACGCCGAAATGCACGGTGCGAGCTCCGGCGTCGAGCTCGCCCTGGCCGCTGTCTGCAACCTCCTGACCGTCGAGGCGGTCCGGAGGACCGGCAGGACGCATTGGGCCGGCTGCCCAATCTGCGCGGCGGCGACCCGTCGGGCGTCCGTGGGGCGTGATGAGACAGAGCGCGTGGACCCGCGCGAGCGCGACAACTTCATCGCTTCGTTCGGTCCGCGCCGATGAGCTGGTTCTACCGCTGGCCCGCTCCGACGCTTCGGACGCGTGTAACCCTGGCCATCCTCGAGCAGTGGCGGGCTGAGGGCTGGACGATCCATCGCGTCGGCCAGGCGGTCTACTGCCACGATCCCGAGAGCCAACACCACCTCATCCTCGGCTGCTGGGGCAAGCGTGACCAGGCGCCGGCGTGGGCCGGCCGTCTCGGTCGTCCCAGCGAGGGCTACCAGCGCCGATACGAGCGCTGCTTCGATGAGCAGATCTGGAACGGTCGCAACTCGGACGCGCCCTGGTGGACCCTGGGCCAGCTCCGCGTCTACAGCTGGGAGCGGCAGCCATGAGGCGCGGCTACTCGCGGCAGTCGGATGAGTGTGAGGTTCGCTGCGTCGAATGCGGAGTGTTCTTCATAGCCACCAGCCGCCGGCAGTACTGCACCGTGACCTGCCGATCGGCGGCGTGGCGCCGTGACCATCCCATCGTCAAGCACATCGCCCCGGAGTACGCGTCGTGAGGTTCCCTGCCCCGTTCCGAAGGCATCCACGTTATCTATTCGTAGTCGACGACGTCGGCCTGGCTTCCGGTGTGGCTGTCTTTGAGACCGAGGTTGAAGCCGCCCTCTATGTCAAGCACCTACAGCGCCGGTGCGCCGAATGGCCGCCCTGCGTCCAGCCTCAAATCACTCCGGTCGAGCTCGGCGGTTGGCCCAAATGACCACCCCCACGCTCGCGCCCGCGATTTCACTTGATACTGGGGAACAAAGTTACATTGGTGACCGCCCCGATCGCGACCATCAGGACGCAGACCCGACCGTCTGCGAGTGCGGGATAGCGCTCGCGCAGCACCCTCCACTTCCGAAGTGCCCCCCTTTGCGGTCCTGGCATGCTGAACATGCCGACGGTGGCGCGCGAGTGTTTAGTCGCTCATGGCGGTCCAAGCCGTGACCGCCGATCTTGGCGGGCCTGGGGGCTCAGCGGTTGGAATACCAGCCACGGTCAGAGAGACTGCGTCTCTCAGGCTCCCAGGCCCGACTCCATTGAGTGGGGGCCCGCTCGGCGACGCGCCAGAGGATCGCCGCTGGATCGATGATCTCGGCCGCGCCCGGCGCTTCGACGCGGCTAAGGTGGCGCTCGCGGGCTACCTCCACCAGGCCGCGCTCGAGTACTGGGATGAGGGCCTGCCCGCCGACTCTCTCCGGCTGGACGGCTGGTCCGCCGGCCTTGAGCTTTGTCGCACCGGGCGGCCGGTCCGGGAGCGCAACTGCGGCCACTACGGTTTCGCGCCCTCGAGCTGCGACGTCCGGATGTGCCCAGACTGCGAGCGGGCCCGGAGCGCGCGCCTTGTGGGCCGCTACGGCGAGATCGGGGCCACGATGGCCCATTCCAAGCTCGTGACGCTCACGCTGCCCAATGTGCGCCCTGGTGAGCTTCGGCCGGCGCTGGGAGTCCTGCTTGATGCCTTCGCCCACCTACGACGCCAGGCCATCATCGCCGGCGGTTCGTGCAAGCGGGCCCATCGCCAGCTCGCATACGACGACGTAGACCAGGGCGAGCACCACGGCTCGGGCGACAAGGTCGAGCCGTGCTCCCACCCGCCGCACCGCCGCGAGCTAGCCGCCGCCGGCTCCTGCCGTTGCGCCCGCTGCCTCGAGGTCGACGTCATCCGAACCGGTGAGCGGGTTACGGCGAACGGCTGCCCGCGCTGCCACCACGAGCCGGTGACCGGCGGTGTGTACGGCGTCGAAGTCACCTGGTCACCGCGCCGCCCGGCCACCCACCCTAAGGGCTACAAAGAGACCGACGACTGGCACCCTCATATCCACGCCGTCATTGACGCGCCCTACATCGTGCAGAGCGAGCTCGCCGACGCCTGGTGCGCGGTCAGCTGCGACGCGGTCCGCCGCGCCGAGCGCAAGGCCGCCGGGCTCGCCGGTCCCCTCCCCCGCTGCGAACACCCCGACGGGGCTGAGGCTAAGCGCCTGGCCGGCTGCCGCGGCGGCTGGGTTGTCGATATTCGCGCGATCGCCGGAGAGCCGGGCTCGGCTACTCAGCGCGACGGCATCCGCGAGGCGCTCAAGTACGTCAGTAAGGGCCTGCTCGATCGCGACAACCAGCTGCTGCCCGGGGCCGGCCCGCGTGAGCTCGCCGAGCTCCTGCTCGCCATCCGCGGCCGGCGCCTGGTGGCCGGCTGGGGCTCCTTCCGCAACGTCCACGATGACGCCGACGATGCGGCTCCCGACACGATCGCCGTCTACACGGGCGAAGTCGACGTCCATGACCATCCGATCGTGCTCTACATGCCGAAGGTCTGCCCCTTCTGCGGGGCTGAGGCCGACTGGGAGGCGGACTCGGCCCGTGTGCCGAGGGTCCAATGCCGTAGGACGGCCGCCGGGGTTCTGACCTGGCAGCCGCCGAACAAGCCCGAACCGCAACCCGCGCCCGATCCGTGGGCCTGGGCGCGTGCGCTCGGCGCCTGGGAATACCGGGACGTCTTCCATGAGTGAGCGTTCGGCCTTCTGCGACGCCCTCTCTGTTACCTCGGCCCGGAGTCTGCTGCGGCTCCTCCAGACCTGGGACGACGCCCACGCCCTCAGCGTCCAGACAGCCCGGCCGGGGATCTCGACCGAGGTCGCCGCCTGCCTCGCCGCGGCGCGGCTCGACATCATCGTTGCCTACCAGGCCCGCGTCCGTGATTGGTCGGCCCTCGATGCCTATCTCGAGGAGCTCGAACGCGATCGGATCGCCTTCAATCTCTCCTACAACGAAGGCGCCCGCGCCGCCATCCATGCCCAACTCCATCCAGACGAGGTGCAACCATGACCTGGCCGCTTATCTCCTGGGCGTTGGTCCTCCTGGCCGCCCTGGCTCTCTTAGCCGCAGCCCTGGCCGCCGCCATCGGCTGGTCTGACTGCGCTGACTGCCACTTGCCGTCGGGCGACTGGCATCACTTCGCCTGCCGGGCTCACGGTTGGGAGCGGCCCCACCACGAGTACCGGCCGCCCTTCTGGCCGATGGCCTACGCCATGGGCCTGGTCTTCGCGGCCCTCGTCTTCCACTCTCTCGTTGGGTGGACCAGCTGGTGAGTGCCGAGACCGTCACCGTGACCATTCTTCACCTCTGCCGGTCTGGGGCCTCTGGCGCCGTCCAGGTCCGCTTCGCCTCTGGCCACAGTGACTCGGGCTGGTGGTGGGCCTCCGGCCGGTGGCCCGACCTTCGCGTCGACGTCCGCGGGATGCAGATGGCCGGCGCGGCTGAGATGGTCGAGACGCCGATCCGTGGCGAGGTCCGCCACGCCGCCCGGGTCGCTGGACTCATTGATGGCTGAGTATCGTGCCGTCCTGGCGGTCTATCTGGCCGCCCTGGCCCCGACTCTGGGCGACTGCCCCGCCTGCTACGGTCTGGGGCAGCTGCACAAGGTTGTCGGCACCGACGTCGTCGATAACGATCTGGTCTACGAAACCTGGCGCGATGAGTTCTGTGGCGGCACTGGCTGGCTCCGGCGCCCGGGCGCGCCCACACACCGGCCAGCGTTTGCCCTACCGCCTAGCGAGGCGCGCAGCTACGCTCGGGCCGAGGCCCAGCCAGGAGCTGGCCGGCGTGGGACGTTAGCCGACGGCAACGTCGCCAGTGGGCTGGGCCTCAATATCGGAGGCCCCAGCAATGTCCGCCAGCACCGCCAAGTCCGAGCGTCGCAGTCAGGCAGCCAGCAAGGCCGTGGCCGGGCGGCCACGCGACGCGAAGGGCCATCTCTTGCCGAAGGACCCGAGCCAGCCTGGTCCGCAGACCAGCGAGCCATCGCCTCCCTTCGCGTCGCCGTCAGCTTCCCCTCCACCGAAGCCGGCCACTCCTCAGCCCAAACCTCGGCCCGCGACGTCCTCCACGCCGTCCGCTATGCCACCGCCCACCGGAGGTGACGCCCCGGCGTCGACCCCTTTTCATGGGCGCGGCCTGGCGCGCCTGAGAGAACG
The DNA here is from genome assembly GCA_050008515.1 of Candidatus Limnocylindrales bacterium. Classification (GTDB taxonomy): domain Bacteria; phylum Chloroflexota; class Limnocylindria; order Limnocylindrales; family CSP1-4; genus Fen-1039. The sequence goes on along the minus strand of JBEKMM010000037.1, from coordinate 3,236 downwards.
CCGGCAGAGATCCATGTCATAGCCGCCGAGCCTCCGGGCCCGGACGACGCCCCGCCACCGCCCGTCTCAGATCGGACCTGGGAGGGCTCCCCCGCCCTCGATGAGCCGATCGAGCTCGAGTGGGCCGACAAGCTGGCCGGCCGGCTGACCGAGGTGATCGCCGCCGGCTTTGACGTCCTAAGCGTCCCGTATGGCGAAATCTGGTCCCTGAACGATCGGGAGAAGGCCGTTCTCGCCAACGGGTTCCGGACGTGGGCGCCCCACGTGCCGAGGCTCGGCTGGCTCGAATTCCTGGTCGACCACAGCGCGCCGGCCGCCACCGCGGTCGCCATGGGCGGAATCTTGCGCCCACGGCTGGCACAGACTAATTGGAGGTCCCCTTTCCATGGACTCGTCTCCCGCCTACGCCCCGGATCGCGACCTGATAGCGATGGATCTCGATCGGATCGCCTCGAGCCTGTCGCCCCTGATCGTGCGCCTGCTGGCATCGCTCCTCGAAGCCGCGGTAACGGCGATCGAAGCGGAGCCGATGGAGGTGGGGATCGGCTGGGCCAAGGTCAACCTGGCACCGTACGTGGCCCGGATGATCCAGGCCCAAGGTTCGCCCCGGCTGCCGGAGTCGGTGACCCCGCAACTGTCAGCAGTCTTGCAGACGCTCTTGGCCCTCTCGGACGAGGACCTTACCCGTCTATGTGAGACGGGTGCCGCGGAGCTCGGGGCCTGGGTTGGCGCCCTGCCGCCGGTCCCGCCCGACGTCCTGGCCGCGGCCGGCCGGCCGCTGGTTACCGTACTGGACCGCTAGACGGTGACCGTCCGCCTCGAAGTCCGCCAGGGTGAGCACGTCCTGATCGTCGGCCAGACGCAATCCGGCAAATCGGTCATCGCCACGACGATCGCCCGCGGCTTCGATGTCGGCAGCCTCGTGATCTTCGATCCCAAGAGCGACCCGGACGCCATGGTCCCCAACTGCGCGTCGACGCGCAACATCAGCGATGTGGTCCGCCATCTGCCCGGGCGGATCTGCTGGCGCCCGGCCCGCGGCCAGCTGGGGCGGCTCATGGCGGATTGGGATCGAGTCTGCTCCCGGCTTTTGGACCTGGCCGAGCGCGGTTACAGCTCCACGGTCGTGGTCCACGAGCTCGCCGACCTCGGCGATGCCCACCGCATCGGACCGGCCTTCCGGCAGGTGATCACCCAGGGCGCGGCCATCGCCGGCGGACCGGCCCGCGGCGGGGGCGCCGTGGGCGCGATCCTGGTCACCCAGCGGCCGCTGAACATCCCGGTCATCGCCCGGACCGAGATGCGACACGTGATCTGCCTGGCCCTCGAGCGGGCCGATGACCGCGAGGAGATCGCCGGCTACATGGAGGATCGCGACCGCCCGGCCTGGTCCCGAGAGCAGGTCGCAACGTTTGCCCTAGCCAACGACCACTCCTGGTGGTACAGAGGACCTGATCACCGGCTAACGCTCCACGACCCGGTCGCGCTCCCGCACTGACGGTAGAGCACGCGGGGCCCGAGGGGCTCCCGATCGGAAGGATCCGGGTTAGCCGATGCACCTGCCTCACGCGTTCAAGGGGCTTGACGACACGGCCATGGAGACGGCCTACATCGGCGTCTCGGCCATCGTCGCGATCGTCGTCTTCGCCTACATCCTCAATTCCCCGCTGGCTCAGCGGCTCGCGTCCGTGCCCTTCGTGGGCAGGCTCGTGACCGGTGGCCAGGCCGTCGTCGGCCAAGTCGCTCGCAGCTGACACAAGGAGAGCAACGTGGCCGCCGCCGCACCCACTCAGACGCCCGCCGCCCAGATCGCGCGCATCTACCAGCGCGCCACGTTCAAGGAGCTGGGCTCCCAGACCTTCGCTCCGGGCGGGAGCGACATCGACTTCACTCTCAAGCAGCAGGGCTACACCGACCTGCTGCTGGTGCAGATCAAGGGCTCCTACGCCCTCGCCAATTCCTGCACCCCGGCCCTCGTCCAGGGCAGTCACGACATCGTCAAGAAGTTCCTCGTGGACGTACCCGGCCGCGAGACCCCGATCAACCTCTCAGGCCGGATGCTCCGCATCGCCAACCTGCGCGGCAACGACTTCGGGATCTTCCCGATCTCTGGCCTGCCGGCCAGCGTGACCGGTGAAGAGGCAAACAGCGTCTACGACGCGGCCCGCGACGACTTCCCGATCACGGTCAACACCACGAACGACTTCGTGGTCAACTACGTCGTCCCGTTCCACCGCAGTGTGGTCGACCACTCCGGCAACCTGCCGACCGGCGCCCTCGACAAGATCCACCTGATGATCACGCCGGCCACGAGCTTCGCCGACTTCATGACCACCGCGCACGGCGTGGACAACGACGTCTCGGATATCTCAGCCACCGTGTCGGTCACCCAGGTCATCTTCTCGGCGCCGCCCAGCGACGCGCTGGTCATCCCCGGCACCACCGGCGACGGCATCGTGATCAAGTACGACGAGACCACGGACGTTATCCCGCAGGCCGGCGTCGCGACCAAGATCCCGATCGTCGCCGAGGACGTGCTCCTTGCCATCGCCCACGCGGTCACGATCGCCGGCGTCCGCGACAGCGCCGACGTCGACAGCGTGTATCTCCGGGTCGAGGAGAGCTATTTCACCGACCCGAACGGCCAGCCCGCCGATCGCAAGACCGTGCTCGACGCCCTGGCCAATGGCGCCCCCTTCCCCGAGGGCGTCTTCATGTGGGATCGGGACACGCCCGCGGCGGGCCAGGGAGACTGGATCTTCACCGACGGCATAAACGACATCGAGGTCGGCCTGACGGTCAAGTCCGGGATCAGCCTCGGCACGCCGAACAACAGCAACGTCCGCACTCTGCGGATGCGCCGAATCGTGCTGCCGGCAGGGGCGTAGGCCATGGCCACGCTCGCGAACACCCGCAACTCATCGCTGGGCACCACGACCGGCGCCGCGCTCGCCCGCGGCGCCACGGCGGCGCCCGGCTCATCGTCCCCGACCGGCTGGGCCATGCCGGTCGGAGTCACCCCCCTGGCCATCGGCTTCATCGCCGCGGTCCTCCTCCTCGTGTACTGGGACCGCCGCGTGGTGTTCAAGCCATGAACCTGTCGCCTCGAGCTGACGCGGCTCTGCTGCGACTTGCCAAGGGCGTCGTCTTCGGGACGCTGGTCCTGGCCATCGATGCCGCGGTCACGCTTCTAACCTCCAACAGCCTCGACCTCGCGCCGGGGACCAGCACGCTCC
>JBEKMM010000036.1:0-14191 GCA_050008515.1 Candidatus Limnocylindrales bacterium | reverse complement strand
GGGTAGGCGAACATTCGTTCGTGTTTGGGCTGGTCGCGAAGTATTGGCACGAATTGCCAATAGGGGGAGTGATCTCCGCGGATGGGGTTACGGTTGTGTTACGGGGCGAGGGCTAGCGGCGGGAGGGGAAAGTATTGGCACGGCCGGGAATCTTGCAGGGGGTAGGGTGGGGGGATGACGAGACAACGCAAGTATCCGAGACCGATGCAGTGCCCGCGGTGCAAGGGCTGGTTCGATCAGACTAGCGGCCGTCACCGATACTGTTCGGTGCTGTGCAGTGCCACAGTTGCCTGTAAAAGTGCGGAACAACTGCACAACCACGAAGGTCCGGTCTTCGAGAAGTGGCGTGACGCGATCAAAGCGGCAGTCGAGAAGTTGTGAGCGGTCCCGGCCGATCCGTCGTCGCCACGGGGCGACCGGGACCGGTGCTAATCTAATGGCACGCCCGTCGTCGCCGGGTGTCTTAACCATCGACATGGAAGGTGACGATCATGGCAGTGAAGGTCTCAGCATCGGAAGCCGCGGCCAACTGGGTCTCGGCAATGCAGACCGCGGGGACGAAGTACGCCGCGGGCATCGCCGCGGTCCGGGTCGCACCGGGGACGCTCGCCGCAGCGGCGGCGAACCTGTGGGCGGCCAACGTGGCGGCGTCCGTGCAGAAGTTCTCGAAGAACGTCGGCGCGGTCAGTCTCAACGCCTGGCAGGAAGCGGCGACGACCAAGGGGCAACCCCGTCTGGCGACGGGCGCGACCGCGGCGTCGGGCAAGGTGAACACGTTTATGACGAAGTTTATCGGCCAGCTCACCACCATCGTCAACGGCTTGCCGTCCCGCGGTGGATACGACCAGAACATCGCCAAGTTGACGACGTACCTGGCTGCGGTCCACTCACTGAAGGGCACGTTCTAGATGCCACCGGCATTGGTCACAGACGTTGGAGTTGTTGCCATCGGCGCAGGCCCGGTGATAACCGCCGTTCCGGCAGGTGCCGGGTCGACGTTCTCGGTGCGCAACTTCCCGTTCACGTCTTCGGCATGGCTGCTCGACTTGGCGTTCAAAGGCCCGCACGCCGGGATGATCCGGGTTCGCTCGCCGAAGTTCGCCGACAACGTGCAGGGCATCAGGGTCAACGTGCCGACCGGGATCCAGGGCTTCCTGCTTGATTCCGCATCCCCCGAGTTCCTCATCCCGCAAGACACCCTTATTGTCGAGTTGAACGGCACCGCCGCCGACCCTGACGGCGCATTGCTGCAGTCGTACTACGACAACCTCTCGGGTGCCGAACCGGTATTGAAGATGCCGGGGGACATTTCCAGTCAGATGCAGTGGGAAGACTCGTGGGTTGTCGGCACGACGGCGAGCGCGACGATCGGCACGATCTTGTCGACGCCGATCACCACGACTTACGACGTGTCGCAGGCAAACAGGTGGTATGCGGTTCTCGGGTACGTCACCGACGTGGCCCTGCTCGGCGTCGGTGTGACCGGTGCAGACCAGTCGTTCCTCAACGTCATGGGGCCTGGTGACCCCACCCCGTTCCGCACGCGGCGCTATTTCACCGAGTTGTCATACCGCACCGGCAAGCCGTGCATCCCGTGTTTCAACACGGCGAACAAGGGCAACACCGGGGTCGTGACGGCCGACACGATCGCGTCGACCACCGCCAACGTGACGCTCATCGTGGCGATCATGCCTGCATTGTGGACGCCGTGAGCATCGTCGGCGTTCTCACCGTCTCGTCGTCAGACGATCCCCGGTTCACCGCCGGGCAGGTGTTGCCGATCACTATCGACCCTTCGGTCGTGGTGACGGCGACGACGACGGTAGAAGTGTCGGCACCGGTTGCAGAACCGGGGCCGACGGCCAGCGCGGCGCCGACGATCGACGAGACGGCCACCGCCGCCGCGCCGCTCGCCACGCCGTAGCGGTTCCACCGACCAACAGGCCGGGTCCACGTCCGACGCTTCTCACCCGTCGGGCGTGGACCCGGTTCCCCAACGAAAGGGCCTGACATGCGGGCATACTCGCAAGGTTCACTAGCTAACCCGGCGGTCGGTGCCGACATTGTCGACCCGACGGAGACGACTGACAGTTTCAGGTTGGTCACGTTCCGGGCGACTCTCCACACTTCTGCCGCCGTCGCCAACCGGTTCCCCCACTTCCGGTTCACCGACCGGAACGGCACGGTCTTGCACGACGTTGTCGCCCCGGCGGCGCAGACCGCGGGCCTGACGGTTGTCTACGACCTAGCCGGTCCCGGCAACGCCCAGGCGTTCACGACCAACGCCGTCGACGGGTTGTGCCCGTTGCCGTTGCCTGACATCCGGTTCCCGGCCGGGACGAAGTTCTCATCGCTAACCACGGCGATCGACGTTGGCGATCAGTGGTCGGCGATCGTGTTCGTCATGCTCGTCGGCGACGAGTGGGAAGACCTCGCCCCGTTGTACGCCTTGGCGACCAAGCTGGGCTAGTCGCATGTCGGCCGAAGTTTTCCAGTTCACGGCGACGATCCCTCCCAACACGCCGCGATCTGCCCCGGTGACGGTGCCGTTGAACCTCGGGCAGTGGGATATAGAGACCATTGACATCGAAGTCCCACCCGGCCCGGCCGGGTTGATGGGGTTCTACCTGGCATTGTCGGGCGAGCCGTACATCCCTCACACGACGGGCCAGTGGATCGTGTGGGATGACGTGACGCGGTCCTGGCAGGTTACCTCGCAGCCAACGTCGAACGTGTGGCAGGTCGTAGGGTACAACCTCAGCGTCGTCAACCCTCATTCGGTGGTCGTGCGTTTCCACGTCAACCCGGTGACGGCGAGCACGGCGGTACCGGCGGTCGTGGTGAACATCACGACCACCCCTGCGGAGTCTGAACCAGTGGTGATCGGATGAGCCTCGTCGACACCCCGGACTGGCAACGCGGCGTCGTCAGTCCGCAGAAGTTGATCGGTACATTCACCGCGTTGCAAACGTCGGGGACGGTCAATCTCCCCCCCAACTGTGAGTCGATCGTCGTCGTCGGATTGGGTATTGGGTGGTTGAACTTCTCATCGTGCATCGGCACGACGACTGGGGTTACCTATCCCGCGTCGTGGATGAATGGCGACAGTCTCGCGATCTCGACTTTCGTCGTCGTCAGCGTCTCCCCAGCACTTGACCCGGCCGTGACGATCACGTTGACGGCGGCGCCTGCGGGCGGGTGGAAGGTAGTCGCCGACGCCGCGATCCGTCAGGTCATCGACCTCGCCACTTCTCTAGCGATTGGGATCGAATTGGTCGCCGCTCCCCTCGGGAGAGTGATCGTTGCCGGGACCACCGCGGCGGGGATCGTCCGGGCAATCCGCATGTCACTGACGAGCGAACAGTATGTCATCGCCACCGCTCCTGGCACCGGGACGGGCGACCACCCGCCGACCGAATTGCAGATCGTCTCCGCTCAAGGGGTGGGCGCGGGCGGGACGATCCTCGTCGCGCCGGGAGCCGGTCTGCGTTATCGGGTGTTCTTTATTCAAATGGTGCAATACTCCGGCACCGGCAATGGCTATGTCATCGCCGGGACGCTAGTGCTCGGGTGGAACGGCTCGACACCTGGCGGCGCCTTCGTCGATCTCAAGCCGACCGGCATCCCGTGCCCGGCAAATACGGCACTAACGTGGACGATCGTCGGCGCGGGGACGATCACCTTCACCGGCGTCGTGGTCTACACCGTCGAGTCGTCAACGTGAACCCAAGAAGGTCTAGGCTCAGTCAGTGTTCCAGTTCTATATCACGTTAGGAGGGAAAATGACGCCTTTGCAGACATTCATCGCCCACCTGGTCACCGTGCTCGCCCTCATCGGCGCGGCCGTCGCCTTGGCCGTAAACGGGACGATCGACGGGGCGACCGCCGTGACGATCATCGCCGCGGCCGGTGGGATCACGCTCGGGGCCGTCGTCACGACCGGCGGCGCCAACGTCGCCAACATCGCCGCCAACAACGCCACGAACGGCAGCACGACCGCTGCGACACCGGCCAGCTCGCCGCCCGCGGTCGCATCGGTCCGCGTCGTCCCGCCGACCGACGCCGCACCGTCGGGGCCGACTAGCTAATGGCTAAGGAACCATTGGGCACCGACCACGGGAAGGCGACGACGATCGCCTTCGACACCTGGCGCAAGGTCCAGGGGGAGACGTTGCCAGCCCTGGCGTCGCAGCTCGAGACTTTGGCCGTACATCCATTAGGGGGTTGAAAGATGAGTAACACGGAAACATCGCCGAAGGTCACCCTCCCCGAAGGTTGGTCGATCCCGACCTATCGGGAGACCTCGCAGGCGAACAGTGCAGGGCAGGTCGTGCAGGGGATCGCCTACACCCTGCAATCACCGGGCGGGCAGACTTCTAGCCTGTTCATCCCCTATTCGGTCCTGCACCAGACCGCGGCCGTGGAGGCGGCGTTCCTGCAGCGGATCGCAGCGCTGACGGCGATCGCACCCTGATGCCGTTCGCCATTGCCGATCTAGGCGCACTCGCCTGCGCTTTGATCGCCTTCCTGTTGGCGATGTTCGCCGCCGTGCTCGTCGGCTGGTTGTCGAGGAACATCCCCAACCCCGGCGCCTTCGGGTTCCACCCGTTAGGGTTCATACAAGGGATGCTCGGCGACCTACACGACTGGTTGGTAAGCACCGGGGACAGTTCCCTTCTCATGGTGCGTGACCTTCTCGCCGACCTGGCGTTCATCGACAACTGGTTGGTACACGGCACCGTCTCGGTATTCGTCCACGCCTTCGCCCTCATCGACCACCTCGACACCGTCGTCATCCCTGAGGCCGTCTCAGTCGCCGTGCACGACCTGACGGCGGCCCTGCAGGGCAACGCCTTCCGAGAGCAGGAAGACCACGCAGCGGCCCTTGCAGCGGCCGCTGCGGCCGCCCTGGCGGCCAAGAGGGTCGCCGACGAGATCGGCCACGTCCGGCACGGCACCGTCGAGGGGGACGTGGCCGCAGCCGACAACGACGCCACGGCCAAGGCCGGGACGTACACAAACACGAAGATCGCCGCCCTCTCATCGGACATCGCCGCCCACCTGACAACGGTCTGGAACGCGATAGGGCCGTTGCAGGTTGCCGTGGCGACAACCCTCCCCGACGAGATCGCCGCCGACGCGGCCAGGGCGGCGTCAGACGAAGCGGCCGACGCCAGAACTGCGGCGGCGAACCTGGCGACGACGGCGGCGAACCTGACGCACAACCTCGCCTCGGTAAAGTCGCAGTTGTCGGCGGCGATCGACACCGCGACGGCGGCGGCTGCGGCGACGAGCGCGGCCGACTTGGCGACTGCCGAAGGCCGGGCGCAGGCTGCGGCCAGCTCGGCGGCGGCGGCCGTGGCGGCCAGCTCGGCGCAGGCCTTGGCGGCGCAGGCCACGGCCTTGCAGGATCAGATCGACGCCGCGCAAGCGGAGATTGCCAAGATGGCGGCGACGGAGACGATCACCATGCCGGTCCCGGCCGACGTGGCGGCGTCGTCGACGATAACGATCCCGCTGGCGGTCGCAGGGCTGGCGGCGGCCGTGGCGGCGATCACGACGGAGGTCGACAACTGCATGGTCTCGGCGTGCCCCGGTTCGCCCAACAACTGGATAAACCTGTTGCAGAACCTCGTCGGGGCGGCGTCACTCGCCGACATCCTCGCCTTTATCGCAATGGCGGCGAAAGACCCGCAGGGGGAAGCCGCGGCGTTCTCGTCGGTGGCGTCAGGTCTCTACACCGAAGGCCACGCCCTCATCGACGACCTGTTGGCCCTGTAGCGGTAGGATCGCCGCCGTGCTCGGGTTCGTCGCCTTCGCCGCCGTGATCCTCGCCGTGATCCTCATGGCCCGCAACATCGACCGGAAGGGCACATGGCATGAGTTCTAAAGACGCCGACCGGTTGAAGGCGCAAGCCGCCCGGTTGATCGGCAAGCACCTGACCTCCACGTCGGGCGTCGCCCACCAGTCGACCTCGAAGCTGGCCCAACTGCTCGGGGAGGTCATCGTCCACCACGCCCCGTGGACCTCCGAGATCAGAGAACAGGCCCGCCGCCGGATCACCGACGAATGGCTTGAACGGTTGGAGAATTACCAAGCGGGCAATATCGGGCCGATCGTCGACATGATCCTCGCGGGGTCGGACCCGCCGGACGAGATCGCCGCCTTCCTGCGGGAGTCGGCCAACCCGACGGGGTTGTTCGGATCCCTGGCGCAATCGTTCCTGATCTACGGCGTCGGGTTCTCTGTGGCGAGCACGGTGATGCAACCCTTCCTGCAGGAAGTCGCCAACACCCTGTGGGCCGATAACACCTATAAGCCGCTAGACCCGTCGATCCTCGCCACGATGGCCGTTAGGGGGATCGACCCGGACACGACGAAGATCACTCCGGTCTCTGACACGATAAAGGCGATCGCCGCCATGACCGGGTTGTCACCGCAATACATGCAGGCGATGGTCGACGCCACCGGGATGCCACCCTCGCCGCAAGACCTGTTCGAGATGTTCCGGCGGTCGATCATCGACCTAGAAGACCTCGCCCGCGGCCTGCGGGAAGGCGACACCCGCGACGAGTGGATCCCGATGTTCGAGAAGTTGGCGTACACGACGCCGTCGCCGATCGACATGGTCCGGGCCGCGGTGCAAGAGCAGTTGGACTACGCCACCGCCAACGATCTCGCGACGCAGCTCGGGCTGGAACCGCCCGGCTATGTCGCCGACAACCCCGACTGGTTCGAGATCATGTTCCACATCGCCGGTCGGCCGCCCGGCCCGGTGGAGATGGGGCACGCCGCCAACCGCGGGATCATCCCGTGGGCCGGGCGCGGGCCGGAAGCACTCACCTTCGAGCAGGCGATCGCCGAGTCGGACATCAAGACGAAGTGGACCGACGTGCTGCAGAAGATGGCCGCTTACTGGCCGTCGCCTAACGAAACACGGACACTTTACGACGCCGGTTCGATCACGATCGAACAGGCGCACGCCTACTGGCAGGCGGCCGGTCTCGACGACACCTTGCAGGCCGCATTCGCCCACCAGGCGACGATCCAACAGGTGGCGCAGGAACGGGCACTGGCGAAGGGATCGGTCCTGGAGGCTCTCTACGACATGGTCATTGACGAGCCGACGGCGATCGAACTTCTCGGCGACGTGGGCTACTTCGGGAAGACGGCGCAATACATGGTCGACCTGACATTGGCCCGGCGCGTCGTGCGGGCGATCAACATGGCCGTGCGCAAGATCGGCTCGCTCTACGTCTCGTTCAAGATCACGGCCAACGACGCCAAGAAGGCGATCACGACGTTGGGAATCCCCGACGAGCAGGCGACCCGGCTGCTCGAAGTGTGGGAGATCGAACGGACGCCCGAAGTACGGTTGCCGACAATCGGCGAGCTGGCCCACGCCGTGCATTATTCCGGCCTGCCGTTCGACGACGCCGTCGAGAAGGCCGAACTTCTCGGTTATACGCATTTCGACGCCACCTTGGTCATCGCCGCCGGAGCGCAGATGGCCCCGCCGGGAGGCTGGCCGCCGATCGACAACACCGGCGTTAAGGTCTGACGATCATGGCCGGGAACCCTCGCGAGCATTTCCACCAGTCGCACATCGCCCGGCTGCACGAACGGCTGGCGACGATCAAAGCCGACCACTTGGCGATGCAGGCGATGGTCGCCGAACGGCTCGCCAAGGCCGCGAGCTCCACGGCGACGGCAACGAGCTCTACACCGAACCCGACAACGGAAAACGGAGGGAACACGCCATGACGATGCAGAAGATGGTCGACGTGTCGGCCAACAACCACGGCGACGACGCCCCGATCAACTGGCAGAAAGTCGCCAAGTCGGGGGTACGGGCCGTGATGATAAAGGCGACGCAGGGCACCGGCTACGTCGACCCGTGGTTGCAACGTGACGCCCACGGGGCACGGGCCGCCGGGCTGCACGTCGGCTTCTATCACTTCGGGGAACCGGGCGCAGAGATACTCGACGGGCCGGGTGAGGCCAACTACTGCCTGCAGAAGATCGAAGGTCTGCCGCGGGATCTCGGCGTCGCCCTCGACCTCGAAGTGACCAACGGTTCGAGCTGGTCGGTGCTCGCCCGTTACGCCCAGGCGTTCCTCGACACTCTCGACGGCAAGGTCACCAACCGGGCCATCTACCTCAACAACTGGTTCCTCTCCAACCTCCCCGGCGCGCCGTTCGGGGCGCACCTATGGCTGGCCGATCCCGGCCACAAGCCGCGGCGCACCGTGTGGGCCTGGCAATCGGACTGGCACGGCGTAGTTCCCGGCATCCCCGGAACCGTCGACCTCGACGTTCTCTACAGTTGACGCCGGTCTCGGGGTCTCCCCGGCTACACTGACCGACGGGTCGGGTTCGCCCTCGACAGTGCCCCTCCCCCCGCGCCGCTACGGGTCCAGTCGGCGAGGGGGTGAGGGGCACGACCGCGCCCGGTGGTGGACGGCCGGCACCGGCCGGGTGTACCCTGGCGGCGGCCTGGTCAAACGACCGGGACCGGATGAAAGGGCGAACACATGACCATCCCCCGCACTCCCGCAACAGTGGCGTTCCGCCGCGACCTTTTCGACCTTGTCGACCAGCTCGCCGAGTTCGCCCACGACGGCAAGACCTATCACGACGCATGCAAACCAACTGACGGGTTCCGGTTGTATTGGTCCGGCCAATCCGACGCCTACGGCCTCGCGGCGAAATGGTTGGGCGATATCGTGCTGCGCTGGCCGGTCGACCTGGCAGAGACCTACCCCCGGCCGACGTTCACCGCCGACCCCGACGACGCCGACGAGCACCGCCACGCCGCCGGGATCGTCCCGCCGACTTGCCGTTGGTGCGACGAACCCGCCCTCCCGTACTACGGGACGTGCTCGCGGCACACGTCGGCATTGCACCGGAAGTTGGTTGAACACGGGCATCCCGGCGTTCTCTGTGAATTTGCGGGATGCGGGCAGGTGAACATATGACCACCCGCAAGTCACCGACCCTCGCCACGTTGCAGGCCAAGATCAAACGCAACGCCAAGGCCCGCTGCACCTGCGGGCACTTGGGGCAGATCCACCGGCTGGGCGAGGAGTGTTTCATCCTCGGGTGCGACTGCGAGTATTTCGTCAGGGCAAGACCGACCAAAGGGGCGAATCCATGCCAAAGCTGACCACGAAATCCCACCGCTGCGCGACGATCATCGTCGCCGGGGACGGAACCCCCCTCGGGCACTGTTCCTACCCCGCGTTCCGGAAGCATGACGGCCGTTGGCTCTGCCGTCCGTGCACCCACAGGGCCAAGGGGACGGCGAGCACAAAACGTGAGCCGACCGGGCAACGGTGCGAGGTCTGCCACCGCCCGATCGAAACGAACGCCAAGATCGACGACGACATGGCGAAGACGGGTCGCACCGTATGCGTGGGATGCGGTCCGCTGACCCGCGCTTTCCCGGTCTGAGTCGAAACCCGGCCGGGGGGGCACTTCTCCTCCCCCCCGGCCGTGGTCACCGGGAAACCAGCCCTCCCCGGTCTGATGAGACAGGGCAAACAGAGAAAGGATGGTGCCATATGGCAACCAAACCCAAGACGAGGGGCGAGGCCAACGCCGAGATCCTCGACGTGGAAACGGGCGAGATCACGGAAGGGGCGGCGGTCTCGTTGATCGCCGACGCCTTCGGCCAGGCGGGTATCGCCGTCAACGTCGAGACCGATCCCGTCGAGATCCAGTCCGCGATAGTGCGGCGGGTTCTCGGGGCGGCCACCCTCGACGAGCTGTTCGAACAGTGGGAGGTCACCAAGTCGCAGAACCTCGAAGGGCGATCCTTCGAGATCAGCGGCGTGGAGTTCGCCGTCTACAACGCCGAGTCGGGGCAGGTGCCCTTGGCCCGCGTCAAGTCGGTTGACCTCGCCGACAACAAGGCGGTCGAGTGGATCACGACCGCGCCGAACCTGACCGCCTTTCTTTACCGGGCGATCACGATAAAGGCGTTGCCGTTCAAGGCCAAGATCGTCGGCAACAAGACGGCCCGCGGTTACATCGCTCTCCACTTCGAGCGGGCGTGACCGTGTCGGTCCACCTATCCGTCGAACTAGATCACGGTCGTTACATCCGGCCAGTTCTCGGACGACTGCACATCGACCGCGGGCCAGCGGTAGTCGTGATCTCATCCCAAGCCGAATTTCGGTTGGAGATCGACCGCGATTCGTGGTCACGGATGCTCGAATCGGAAGGCGAGGATCAATGAAAGTCATCGAACTGTTGAACGTGTTGCGTGAAATGCCGCTCATCGCCGAAGTGACGTTCTCCGATGAGCAGTCGGCATACGCCGCGCCGGTCCGCAACGTCGAGCTGATGCACGACGACGGGTTGCCGCCCGTGTGCTATCTCGGGCCGGAAGTCCCGGACGAGAAAGACGATCCCGCCAACCGGCCGCTGACAGGCATCCGCCTGTTGGCTGCAGAACGCCTTGCCGGTGTCGCCTGACGAACCGTTGACGCTGGACGAGGTCGGCGCGCTTTTCGGCGCGTCGACCTCGGCGCGTCCCGATCATGACGGGCTGACCTTGGACGAGGTCGGGGCGATCTTCCGTCACGAACCGCCGCCGCCGTTCGAGATCGACCCGGAGAACGGCGACATAACCCCGACCTACCGCCGCCCGGTCGTGTGGTCCCGCTGCGATGCCTGCGGCGAACGCGTCCAGGGCCTAATCTCGACGCTGCACCCGACGACGAACAAGTTCGGCCACTGGTGCGCCGATTGCTACTTCTCGGAGACGGAGACGAGGCCGGACGAGACCGGCCGCCTAGACCTTGGAGTGTGAACATGGCGAACATCAATTGCGACCAGTGCGGCGAGAACCCGGCCGCGACGATCATGACGAACATCGTTACCGGGGACGTGACCTCGGTTTGCGCCGGATGCTTCCCCGGATTCATCCTCGCCCTTGCCGAAGCCATCATCGGCACGCCGCCGTCACCGGAGGCGACGGCCGACGCCGAAGGGCTGGCCGTCGCGACGACGTCTCCCGAAACAACACCGCCACCAGGGCAAACGTCGCCAGAGACCCCTGTAGTGCCCGCAGAGACGCCGGAACCCCTGCCCGCGCCGTCACCATCCGGGTCACCCCCCGACGAGCAGGCACCCGGCAACACGCCGGAGCTGCGGGCAACCGACGACGATGACGGGCACGGCCAGTCGGACCCTACGCCGCCGACCCGCAAGCCTGGCCGTTCGCGGGCCGGGTCATCGCCAAGGGCAGCCGCCGGAGCCGCAGACCGGCCCGCAGAGACGACCGTTAAGGCCGCCACCAAGACCAAGCCATAGCCGTCCCCGGCAATGGCTGCGGGCGATTGGTGGCAAGACCACCCCGGCCTGCGATCCGTGTTCGGTGCGATCGTCCAGGCGGCTTCCGAACACGTCAGCACCGCCGACGTGTGGGACGCGGTCTACACCGCGGCAGAGTCGTCGGCCTTCTCGACGTTGTCGACGACGTTGGGCCGGGAACCGTCGGCCGACGAGCTGCAGAACGCCGTCGGCCTGACCCTCGCCGGGGTAGGCGCCGTGCAGGTGTCGCAGGCACGAGCTGCCGCCGGGCAGATGGTCGCCGCCTACAACAACCTGCACAACCTGGAGTCGACCTCGGACATCGAGACCACGGCGATCGCCCGGCCGCCGTGGTCGATCACGACCAACGTCGCAGGCGTCGCCGAGCAGTACCGCATCCGTGTGCTGCGGACGGTCTATCCATTCTCGACGCAGACGTTCACCCGTCAGGAGTGGTCGACGTACAACCTATCCGGCCCGATCACCAACGTCGCCGACGCACTCAACCAGGCGAACACCTTGTGGGGACAAAACCCGTACAACCGGCGGGCGTCGATCGTGTCGGTCGACGACTACGCCATCGAGAGCGTGTGAGAAA
The DNA here is from genome assembly GCA_050008515.1 of Candidatus Limnocylindrales bacterium. Classification (GTDB taxonomy): domain Bacteria; phylum Chloroflexota; class Limnocylindria; order Limnocylindrales; family CSP1-4; genus Fen-1039. The sequence goes on along the minus strand of JBEKMM010000036.1, from coordinate 2,273 downwards.
GAACAAGCATGAACCCGACTTGTAGCAACTGCGGAACCCCGATCGTGTGGGTCGATCACCCCGACGTGCCGGGCGCGGGATGGTGGCAACACCGGATAGACGGGGCGCGCTGGTGCCCGGTGTCCCTCGACCGTGCGAAACTGGTCGAACCTATTATCGGTTCGCCGTTGTCGAACAGGTGACAAAGCCGCACTACCTGCGCGGCGGCGTGGCGACGTGGTCGCCCGACGTGGTCGTGTCTTTCGACACCGAGACCACGGAGATCCCCGAAGACGATCGCCTGCGCAACGTCATCGCCTGTTGGGATGCAGTCGTGCACCTGCGCCACGGCAAGCACCCAACGTTGCCGCGGTACCGGTTGGCCGCCGGGACGGAACCGGCGCAGCTCTGCGATCTCGTCGTGGAACTGTCCGAGATCGACCGGGAAGTGTGGGCCTACGCCCACAACCTCAACTTCGACCTTACCGTGACGCGCTTGCCCGCAGTGCTCGCCGCCCGCGGGTTCGAGGTCAAAGGCTACGGCATGGCGAAAGACTCCAACTGGTGGGTTCTCACCCGTGGCAGGCACAAAGTCATCGTCACCGATTCATGGTCGTGGTTGCCGATGTCGCTCGAAGCCGCGGCCAAGCACATCGGCCGCCGCAAGATCCCGTTGCCGGGGACCGGGGCGACCCTCGACGAGTGGCACCGACGCTGCAAGCACGACGCCGCCATCCTCGACGAGTTGTTGGCGACCCTCATGGACTGGTGGGACCAGGAAAACCTAGGCCGGTGGTCGATCACGGGCGCGGCCTGCGGATGGCAGGCAATGCGGGCCAAGACCGGGGCAAACAAGATCGTCGTCGGCCCCGACCAGCCGCGCACCGCCTTCGAGCGATCGGCCGTTTATTCCGGCCGCAAGGAGGTCTACGTCGTCGGCGAGCTGCACGGCGAATGGATCGCCGACTACGACTTCGTCGCCGCCTATCCCACCGTCGCCGCCCACTACCGGCTGCCGACGCACCCCGGCCGACCCTTCCGTGAGCTGCCCGCCGGGATCGTCCCCGGTTCGGACACGTCCCGTGACGTGATCGCAGAGTGCGTCGTGACGGCCGACCGGCCCTGCGTGCCCTGCCGTGTCGACCATGAGGTCTGGTGGCCCGTGGGGCGATTCCAGACCGTTCTCACCGGCCCGGAGATCGCCTTTGCCACCGGGCAGGGCGCGCACGTCGAGATCGGCCGCGGCTATGAGTACCGCCTGACACACAACCTCCGGCCGTGGGCCGTGTGGGTTCTCGCCCTGCTCGCCACCAACGTCGAACAGGCCCCGTCGATCGTCCGTCTCATGGCGAAAGGCTGGTCCCGTTCCGTGATCGGCAAGTTCGCCGCCCACTCGTCGCAGGTGACCTCCGTGCGGCCGTCGAGTGTCCCCGACTGGCACCTAGAGACCGGGCACAACCTCGACACCGGCCGACCGTTGGAGGTCTTGACGATCGGCGGTTCTGAGATCACGACGGAGCACGACCTCGACGCCATCGACTGTTCGCCCGCGATGCTGTCCTTCGTCGAGTCGTGGTGCCGGGTCGGTCTCGGCCGGATGATGGCGACACGCCACCCGTCGAGACTCGTCCAGTGCAACACCGACGGGTGGGTCGAGAGGCGGGCCGTCCGTTCGGCCGCCTATGAGCTGCCCGACGTACCGCCACCGTTCCGGGCGATCCGCAAAGCCTGCACCAATGAGATCGTCATCCTCGGACCCGATCACCTGCAGACGCCGGTGGAGCGTCGCCTTGCCGGTATCCCAAGGGATGCACGGCCCGACGGGGCGGGGACGTGGCGATGGCACGATTGGCCGAGTCTCCGTTGGCAGATCGAACACGCCGACGCCGGGGAGTACGAGCGGCCGTGCTCGAAGATGATCTTGCAGCCAAGCTACGCCCGCCGTTGGGTTCTCGACGACGGCGAGACCGTGCCAGTCACGATGAATATTGGCACGAACGGCGAGAACGTCATAGCTACATGGCAGGAAACACAAGGAAGGCGCAACTCCGATGTATTGGCACCGTACCAAGACGAACGCCTGCAGGCGTTACGGGAAGCAGGTCCACCCGTGCCGGTGATCTTCGAGGGCGCAGGGCCGCGCCTGCCCGGCCGGTTCCTCATCTTCCCGAGATCCCGCTAGCCCTCGCCCCGTAACACAACCGTAACCCCATCCGCGGAGATCACTCCCCCTATTGGCAATTCGTGCCAATACTTCGCGACCAGCCCAAACACGAACGAATGTTCGCCTACCC
>JBEKMM010000035.1:0-14629 GCA_050008515.1 Candidatus Limnocylindrales bacterium | reverse complement strand
GGTTAACCGGGTAAGACCGCAGGGAGACTACCTGCTTGATAGGCCGCATGTGGAAGTCCGGTGACGGATGAAGCTGAGCGGTACTAATGGTCGAGGGCTTGACCGCTACAGCACCTTACTAAGGGTTAGGTGCCTGGGGACGGGAAGCAAACTGCACGCAACGCGAGATTGAAGATCTGCGGTGGCGACCGCGGCGCCCATGTGGTGCGCTCGCCCTGCCGAAACACGTCCAGACGCAAGGAATCCTGGTGACTTTAGCGGAGAGGCCACACCCGTTCCCATCCCGAACACGGTAGTTAAGCTCTCCAGCGCCGAAGATACTGAGAGGGCAGCCTTTCGGGAAAATAGGTCGTCGCCAGGATTTCTGCGTTAACGGCCGGAATCCGGATTGACGTGACGAACAGCCGGGCGCCGAGGCCGGCAGAGCAGCGAACGACGGATCCCGGTATGGTCTGCTCGGTCAGCGCTGGCAGTTCCGGCAGTAGCTCGTGACGAAGCCGCCCGCCTCGGTCTGGGTGATGCGATGGCCGCATCTCGGGCATGGCTCGCCGCCGCGGTTGTGAACGGCCAGGAAGTCGCGCACTTCCGTCTCGAACGTGGGGGGGACTCGATCGCGCAGCACTGTCACGGCGTTTGCCAGAGTCGCCCGCGTGGCCGCGTAGAGCTCGTCCACTTCCTCGGGCGCGAGCGTTCCGCGCTTGCGGAATGGCTGCAGCCGCGCGGCGTGGAGGATCTCATCGGAGTACGCGTTGCCGATGCCGGTCACGAACTCCTGGTTGCGGAGCAGGTTCTTGAGCTCGCCCGGGTGGCGGCGGATGCGCGTTCGCCATTCGTCCAGGCCCAGGGCCGGGTCGTCTGCGTCGGGGCCCATCTCATCGGGGCCCGCTCCGGGTACATGCCGCTCCACGCCACGCGGCAGCAGGTAGATCTTGCCCATCTGCGTTGGGTCGCGGTAGCGGAGCTCCGGCGTTGCGTCGGGAGCGGGAATCCATGTCGCGTCCGCGGTCCAGGCGGCGGCTTCGGGCGGCGGGCCGCCCTCGCGCCTTCCAAACCGCATCACGAACGTCGTCTTCTGCGGCTTCGCGATCTTGGGCGAGGCGGCCAGCTGCAACCGGCCCGTGAGCATGGCGTTGATCGCGATCCGGTCGCGATCGAACTCCAGCCACAGGAATTTGCCCCGTCGGTAGAAGCGCTTCAGACGCTGTCCCACGAACGAGCCCATCTCACGCGGTGTGCCGCGCACCGTGAGCGGCCCGGGGGCTTCGACCGCCAGCACCGGCCGGCCTGTCAGGCCCGCGTGGAACGCGTCCGCGAGGATAGCCAGATCGGGCAGCTCGGGCATGCTGGGATTGTACGAAGCAGGGCCAGACGGCGGAGATGTGGGATGGCAGCCCAGGCTGGGTCGAAACGCTTTGAGGCGGGAGTCGACCGGCCTATAGTGGACTCGGAGCCCTGCAATCTGGGCTCCACCTGGGGGTTCGTCAGATGAAGCTCATGTGGTCTCGAGCGGCCGTGCTGGCGATGTCCGTATTCCTCGTGGCATCCTGTGACTTGGGCGGCGCAAAGCCCTACCCGACTCTGGCCCCCGCTCCGACCCAGGCCTCCACTTCCACACACGGCTCGGGGCCCACCGCGACGCCCGCGCCGACACAAGGTCAGTCGCAATCGTCGACCTCGGCGCCCACTCCCACGGGTCCTGCGGTGCCATCTGCGCCCGCAAATGTGGGCACCAGCAGCAGCCAGCCGTGGGGGGTGGAGTGCAGGCCCGAAGACGAGGGCGGCACGTGCTGGCTCGACCTCCACTGGACGAACACGTCCGGGCCCGGGACGCGCTTCCGCATATACGAAGCTTGGACGGGTGAGGAAGCCTCGGGCACGCCGACCTGCGGCTCGGTCCAGGACGAGGTGAGGCCGCTGTACGACACACCCCCAGACATGACGAGCATCTACCTCGAAGTAGAGATGGTCATCGGCAACGGCGCGCCGTGCTATTGGGTCTCAGCTTTCAACGCGGCAGGCGAGTCGGCCCTCTCGCCCTCGGCGGCCAACTACGAGGGCGACTAGATTGTTGACCCCAGGTGTGTGTGCTAGATTCACCCGGCCCTCGGGCAAGATAGGTACAGAGCCGAGCCCTCGCCTGATCGAAGGAGTGGACCGAGCGCACGAAGCCTCCGGACTGCTGATCGACTCAACGGCTTGAGCGAGGCTCGAGCCGTTCTTGCTTTTCGGGGCACCGACCATCCATTAGGAGACTTATAGCCTTGACTGAGGAGCAGACGGGCGGGACCACGCCGGAGATGGAGGCATCCGCCCCCATCGCTGACCAGGCGTCCGAGCAAGCCGTCGGCGTAGCGATTGCCGACGAGCCCGCCGAGACGAGCCCCATCGCGACGATCGAAGAAAGCGCCGAGCCGCCCGCCCCGGCCGCGCTCGAACCCGTCGCGGTGAGTGAAGCGGAGGTCGCCGACGCGCCGGCCGCCGAGGAGCCGGAGGAGCCCGAGGAAAGCCCGGTGGTGCCGGTCGTCCGGCGCCCGGAGCCCTCCACCATGGAGGAGCTGCTGGCCGAGCAGGACGCGGACATCCGAAGCTTCAAGCATGGCGACGTCGTCGAAGGCACCGTCGTTCGGATCGATCGAGACGAGATCCTCGTCGACATCGGAGCCAAGAGCGAGGGTGTCGTCTCGAACCGCGAGCTCTACGGTCGGCATGCCGAATCCGCGCCGCAGCTGGCGGTCGGGGACGTGGTCCTCGTCTACGTGCTGCAGCCGGAATCCCAGGAGGGCCACGCGGTCCTGTCCCTGCGACGCGCCGGGCTGGAGCGCAAATGGCGCTCCATGCAGGAGCAGTTCGAGGCCGGGGCGATCATCGACGCACCCGTCATCGACCACAACAAGGGTGGCCTTATCGTCGACTGTGGCATCCGCGGCTTCGTCCCGATCAGCCAGATCGTGGACTTCCCGCGCCGACCGCAGAACGACCAGCCGCGTGACGCGGCCCAGGAGATCGCCGAGAAGCTGCAGCCGTACGTCGGCCGCAAGCTCCGCCTCAAGATCCTCGAGGTCAACCGCAAGGCCAACCGCCTGATCCTGTCGGAGAAGGTGGCTCTCTACGAGGAGCGCCGCGAGAAGCGGGACGAGCTGTTCAGCAGCCTGCAGATCGGCCAGCGCGTCACTGGCACCGTCCGCTCGATCGCTCCCTTCGGCGTCTTCATCGACCTCGGCGGGATCGACGGCCTCGTCCACAAGAGCGAGCTGTCGTGGAACAAGGTCAACAACCCCGAGGCCGGGTACAGGGTCGGCGACCAGGTCGAGGCGGAGGTCATCGACATCAACCACGAGCGCGGCCGCATCAGCCTCTCGATCCGCAAGCTTCAGCCGGACCCGTGGCACTCCACGGTCGCCGACTTCAAGGTTGGCGACGTCATCGACGGCACGGTCACCAAGCTCGTCAACTTCGGCGCCTTCGTGCGAGTGCGCGACGGCCTCGAGGGCCTGATCCACATCTCCGAGCTCTCCCATCAGCGCGTGGCCCATCCGGGCGACGTCGTCCACGAGGGCCAGACGCTCAAGCTCAAGATCATCTCCCTCGACTCCGAGCGCCATCGCCTTGGCCTCAGCCTCAAGCAAGCCGAGGAGCCGCCCGCTCGACCGCCCGAGACCGCTCCCAGTGCCATGCCGGCTCCTGCAGCCCCACGACCCGAGCGACGTCCTCGCCCGGAGCGCGGCTACTCGATGACCGACGCGGTCCAGGAGCCCGAAGGCGGGATCGACAACACGCTCGCTTCCGCGTTCGCGCAGATCCGAGCCCAGGTGGCCGAATCCGAGGCGAAGGCCGCGGTAGAGCCGACAGAAGTCGCGCCTGCACCCGAGGTTCCGGCAGAGGACGCTCCCACGTCCGAAGTCGCGCCGGCCAAACCGAAGGCCGTCCGGGCGCCCAAGCCCAAGGCCGAGAAGGCCGCTCCCGAGGCAGAAGCTCCGGCCGAAGCCGCTGCGGAACCCGCGGCGGAAGTCGTGGCTGACGCCCCGGCCGAAGCCCCAGCCGAAGCCGCCGAGGAGGCGCCCGAGGCGTAACTCCGAGCGGTCGGCAGATCCGCTGCCGCATCCCGCTCGTACAACCTGTACATGACGTAACCGACGACCCGCCGGCCCCGCCGGCGGGTCGTCTGCCCTTCCCGACGACCAGGAGGCGGGCCCCGGGCAACCCCAGAGAGGGGTAGCCACTCGAAGGTCCGACCCACGCGTTGGGCCACCAGTCCCTCCCCGGTTGGGGCGAGTTACAGGGCAGGCGGGGCGTGCTAGCATGGCCCCACGGTCGCCTCTCGGCGAAAAGACAGAACAGGCGTTCAGGTTGATGGATCGTTTCGACAAGTTCACGGACCGGGCGCGCAAGGTCCTGACTCTCGCTCAGGATGAAGCGCAGCGGTTTAACCACAACTACATCGGAACGGAGCACCTGCTGCTCGGGCTCGTTCGCGAGGGCGAGGGAGTCGCGGCGCGCGTCCTCGAGAACATGAACGTCGAGCTGCCCAAGGTCCGGACCGCGGTGGAGTTCATCATCGGCCGGGGCGATCGGCCGGTCGTCGGCGAAGTGGGGCTGACGCCCCGCGCCAAGCGCGTCATCGAGCTAGCGATCGACGAAGCCCGCCGCCTGGGCCACAACTACATCGGAACGGAGCACTTGCTCCTGGGCCTCGTGCGCGAAGGCGAGGGCATCGCGGCGGGCGTTCTCGAGTCGTTGGGCGTGAGCCTGGACAAGGTCCGCCACGAAGTAATCAGGGTTCTCTCGCAGTCTTCCTCGGCCGGTCCCACGCAGGAGACCAAGCGCGCCAGCAAGACCCCGACCGTCGATCAGCTCGGCATCAACCTGACCGAGGCCGCGCGTCTGGGCAAGCTCGATCCGGTCATCGGCCGGGAGAAGGAGATCGAGCGGGTCATCCAGATCCTGAGCCGCCGCACGAAGAACAACCCGGCTCTCATCGGCGAGCCCGGAGTCGGCAAGACGGCGATCGCGGAGGGCCTGGCCCATCGCATCGTCAGCGGCGATGTGCCCGAGACCCTCTTGAACAAGCGCGTCCTGACGCTGGACATCGGCTCGCTCGTGGCCGGCACCAAGTACCGCGGCGAGTTCGAGGAGCGCCTCAAGAAGATCATCGAGGAGCTGCGCAGCACCAACGACGCGGTCCTCTTCATCGACGAGCTGCACACCCTCGTGGGCGCCGGCGCCGCCGAAGGCGCGATCGACGCTGCCAATATCCTCAAGCCGCCGCTCAGCCGCGGCGAGCTGCAGTGCATCGGCGCCACCACCCTGGACGAGTACCGCAAGTACATCGAGCGCGACGCCGCCCTTGAGCGCCGCTTCCAGCCGGTCATGGTCGAGGAGCCCACACTCGAGCAGACGATCGCCATCCTGATGGGCATCCGCGAGCGCTACGAGCAGCACCACAAGGTCGTGATCACCGACGCCGCCGTGAAGGCCGCCGTGGACCTCTCGATCCGCTATATCACCGACCGCCACCTGCCCGACAAGGCGATCGACCTGATCGACGAGGCGGCCAGCCGGGTCCGCCTCCGCTACGCCTCGGCTCCGCCGACATTGCGCGAGGCCCAGAAGGATCTCGACCGCATCACGCGCGAGAAGGACAGCGCCATCAACTCCCAGGCATACGAGGACGCCGCCACCCTCCGCGAGTCGGAGGCCGCCGCCCGCCAGAAGGTGGACGACCTGCGGGCGGAGTGGCAGTCGTCGATCTCCAACGAGCAGCCCCAGGTGGACGAGGAGGAGATCGCCCAGGTCGTGGCGATGTGGACCGGCATCCCGGTCACCCGGATTGCCGAGGAGGAGTCGCAGCGGCTGCTCCACATGGAAGACGATCTCCACAAGCGGGTCATCGGCCAGCAGGAAGCGATCGAGATCGTCTCCAAGGCGGTTCGACGCGCTCGCGCCGGCCTCAAGGACCCCAAGCGGCCGATCGGCTCCTTCGTCTTCCTCGGGCCCACCGGAGTCGGCAAGACGGAGCTTGCCAAGGCGCTCGCCGAATTCATGTTCGGCAGCGAAGACGCGCTCATCAAGATCGACATGAGCGAGTTCATGGAGCGCCACAACGTCAGCCGGCTCGTCGGCGCGCCTCCCGGTTACGTCGGCTTCGACGAGGGCGGCCAGCTGACCGAGGCAGTCCGGCGCAAGAGCTACGCCGTCATCCTGCTCGACGAGATCGAGAAGGCGCACCCAGAGGTCTTCAACATCCTGCTGCAGATACTCGAGGACGGGCACCTGTCCGACGCCAAGGGTCGCCGGGTCGACTTCCGCAACTGCATCATCATCATGACCTCTAACCTTGGCGCCAGGCAGCTGCAGACCAACTCGTCGCTCGGCTTCCGGGTCCAGGGCGAGACCGACGAGCAGCGCGCGACCGCCAGCTACGATCTCATGAAGGACAAGGTCCAGAACGAGCTGAAGCAGACTTTCCGGCCCGAATTCCTGAACCGCCTCGATGCCACGGTCGTCTTCCGGTCCCTCACGGTGGATGAGATCCGCCAGATCGTGGACCTGATGCTGGCTCGCGTCCGCGATCAGCTCAAGGCCCAGGGCATGACCCTCGAGGTCACCCAGGCGGCGAAGGACCACATCATCAAGATCGGCTACGACGTCGCCTATGGAGCCAGGCCGCTGCGTCGGGTCATCCAGAACATGGTCGAGGACGTGCTCGCGGAGCAGCTCCTGCTCGGCAAGTACAAGACCGGCATGAGCATCCTCGTCGACAAGAGCTCCGAGGCGGGTCTGGACATTCGCGTCGCCGAGGAGAAGCAGCCCGCCGTAGTCGCGCCCTAGGCGAGGTCGAGGGGGTTGGCCCGCCAGCAAAGCCGGTACGTCTGCCAGGCGTGCGGCGCCGCCCATATCCACTGGGAGGGCCAGTGCCGGACCTGCGGCGCCTGGAATACACTCGTCGAGACGCTCGTCCACGAACCGGACCGGAAAGCGCGGGCGGCCCGGGCCGTCGCCGGGCCCGGGACGGCCGCTCCTCCACAGTCACTGGCCGGCCTGCGTGAGGCCGAGCCCGTCCGCACTCCCACCGGCATCTCGGAGCTGGACCGCGTCCTGGGCGGGGGGCTGGTGCCGGGCTCGGTGGTGCTGCTCGGCGGCGAGCCGGGCATCGGCAAATCCACACTGCTGCTGCAAGCGGCCGCGGGGCTGACCGCCACCGCGGGCGAGGTTCTCTATGCCACGGGCGAGGAGTCGGCAGGGCAGGTGCGGTTGCGAGCCGGCCGGCTGGGGCTGCTCGACGGGACGCCCGGCGAGCGGATCCGGGTCGTGGCGGAGAACGAGGTGAGCCGCATCGCGGCCCTGGCGCGGGAAGGTCGGCCGGGTGTTCTGGTCGTCGACTCGATCCAGTCCGTGACCGTGGACGAGTTGGAGGGGCCGGCCGGGTCCGTTGGCCAGGTGCGAGAGTCGGCGCTGCGGCTGATGGAGCTTGCCAAGGGGGACGGCATCGCGGTCATCGTCGTCGGCCACGTGACCAAGGACGGGACGCTGGCCGGGCCCAAGACCCTCGAGCATCTCGTCGACACCGTGCTGAGCCTGGAAGGGGATCGGACGGCCACGCTGCGCCTCCTGCGCGCGACGAAGAACCGTTTTGGCTCCACCGAGGAGGTCGGCGTCTTCGAGATGGCGGAGCGCGGCCTGGCCGAGGTCGCCGACCCGGCCCGGGCCTTCCTGGCCGGTGCCGACGAGCACGCGCCCGGCAGCGTCGTGGGCGCCACGCTGGAGGGCACGCGGCCGCTGCTGGTCGAGGTTCAGGGCCTCGTGGCGCCGGGCGGGTACGGCAGCCCCCGGCGCACGGCCTCCGGCATCGACTCGAACCGCCTCGCTCTCCTGATCGCGGTCCTGGGGCGCCGAGCCGGCGTCGGCCTGGGCAGTCACGACGTCTACGCCAACCTGGCCGGCGGCCTGGACCTGGCCGATCCCGGGTTGGACCTGCCACTCGCGCTGGCGCTCGCCTCGTCGGCGCGCGACAAGCCGGTTCCGACCGACCTGATCGCGATCGGCGAGGTGGGATTGCTGGGCGAGCTGCGCCCGGTGCCCGGGCTGGAGCGCCGGCTGCGCGAGGCGGCCAGGCTCGGATTCCGGACGGCGATCGTGCCGAAGTCGGGCCGCGGCGACGCGCTCGAGGTCAAGGGCATGAACGTCGTGGCGGTCTCGAACCTGCGCGAGGCGATCGGCCACGCCCTGGGTGCGGCCCGCGAGCCGGCGGTCAAGGGCGGGCAGGACTAGGGGAGCGCGCGTTCACGAGGCGCGAGACGCGCGCTGAAGGGTGGCGGTCGCACGGGCGCGATGCTAGGCTGACCACACCGGAGCGCCATTCATCGTTCTTATCCATCATTTCGGCGTCCCGGCGGCCCTCGAGGCGAGCAACGTGGTTCGCATCATTCGGTTGCTAGGAGCGGCTCTCGGAGCGCTCCTCGGTCTGGCGTTCGTGCTGACCGAGGAGAATCTGTTCGAGAACACCGGCTCTCCGACGCTGATCATCATGGTCTGGGTCCTGGCCTGGATCTCGGTCGGCTTCCTTCTGCTGCCCTACCTGACCGTCGTCCCGGCCGGCCGGCTGATCCGCGAAGTCCAGGCCATGTCCACCGCGGAGTTCGTGGCCGCCGTGGTCGGGCTCCTGCTCGGCCTGTTGATGGCCCTTCTTCTCGGCCTGCCCCTGGCGGCCCTGCCCGAGCCGTTCGGCCGCTACCTCCCGATCGGCGTCTCCGTCTGCTTCGGACTCGGCATGGTCGGGCTGACCGTCGCCAAACGCGAGGACCTCGTCGCCGCCGCTCAGGCCGCCGGTCTGGTTCGGGGCGAGAAGCCGGCGCCGGGCGGGAGTCAGGGCGGCCAGACGCAGGTCGTCGTCGACACCAGCGCCATCATCGACGGCCGCATCGCCGACATCGTCGACTCGGGCTTCCTGTATCACAAGCTCGTCATCCCGCATTTCGTCCTCGAGGAGCTGCAGCGGATCGCTGACAGCTCCGACACGCAACGGCGCGGCAGGGGCCGGCGCGGCATGGAGATCCTGGCCCGTCTCCAGAAGGACGGCCCAACTCCGGTTGAGATCGTGACGGACGACCCGGTGGAAGCCGGTGACGTCGACGGCAAGCTCGTGGCGATGGCCCGCGCCAGGGGCGCAGCGATCCTGACCAACGACTTCAATCTGAACCGCGTCGCGGACCTGCAGTCGATTCGCGTCCTGAACATCAACTCCCTCGCGAACGCGCTCAAGCCCGCTTTGCTCCCCGGCGACCCGCTTCGGATCAAGCTCATCACCGAGGGCAAGGAGCAGGGCCAGGGGGTCGGCTACCTGGACGATGGCACGATGGTCGTGGTCGAAGGCGGCGCTCGCTTCGTCGACACCGAGCTGGACGTCGTGGTCACGCGCGTTCTCCAGACGGTCATGGGCCGGATGGTCTTCGCGCAGATGCACCAGGAGTGAGCGCTCGCAAGAGCCCGCAGGCCGAGGCCGCGGATCCGATCGAAGCGGTCGTGGTGGCCGCGGGCGCCAGCCGTCGAATGGGCGGCCCCGACAAGCTCGAAGCCGTGCTGGAAGGCAAGTCCATCCTGCGCTGGTCCATCGAGGCGCTTGCCGCGGCCGGGGTCGAGCGAATCGCCATCGTCACCTCCGCGGCGCGCATCCCCGCGATCGCGGCCGCCGACTGGCTGCCGGATTCGGTGGTGGCGGTGGTCGCCGGCGGGGAGCGGCGCCAGGAATCCGTGGCGGCGGGCGTCGCGGCCCTGGCCGAGACGGCCGACGAGACACTTGCGGACGTCCCGGCAGCGGGCGGCCCGGCGAAGGGCGGACCTGCTCTCCCGACGCGCCCAGGCGCGGCTCCAACCTCAGACCCCGTGATCCTCGTCCACGACGCCGCGCGGCCGCTGGTCAGCCCGGCCCTGGTTCGGGCGGTGGCGGAGGCGACCGCCAGGTACGGCGCGGCGATCCCGGTGCTACCGGTACTCGAGACGCTCAAGCGGCTGGATGGCGAACGCGTGGGGGCGACGGTCGATCGGGCCGACGTCGTAGCGGCCCAGACTCCGCAGGGCGTGCGGCGCAGCCTGCTGGAGCGTGCCTACGCCGCGTACCCGCCGGACGGCCCCGAGACCTGGACCGACGAGGCCTCCCTGCTGGAGGCCTGTAGAATCGCCGTCCACGCGATCAGCGGCGAATCGACCAACCTGAAGGTGACCGTGCCAGTCGATCTCGAACGCGCCCGAGCGATGCTCGATGGCGGTCTCGTGCCCGGCCGTCCGGTCGTGCGCGCCCCGGCCGGGTTCGACGCGCGCGCCGAGTTCTCAGCGCCGGGCCGGGTCGGATTCGGCACCGACAGCCACCCCTTCGGCCCGGGCGAGCCGCTCGTCCTGGGAGGCCTGACGATCGAGGGCGCGCCGCGGCTGGCCGGACATTCGGACGGGGACGTAGCCCTCCACGCGGTCGCCGACGCTCTGCTCGGCGCGGCGGGCCTGGGCGATCTGGGCCGGCTCTTCCCCGCGGATGCGCGAACCCCAATCGGGATCGATAGCCGCGTCCTGCTGGGCGCGGTTGCGGACAGGGTTCGAGCCGCCGGCTGGAGCCCAGTGAACCTCGACATGACGATCGTCGCCTCGCGGCCCCGCCTGGCGGAGCTGCTGCCGGAGATGGCTCAGGCTATCGCGGCGATCCTGGGCATGGACGCGGGCGCCGTCAATGTCAAGGCCTCGAGCGGCAACCTGGAGGGATCCGAAGGCGCGGGACGCTCCATCTCGGCCAGCGCCATCGTCTGGCTCGCGCCCCTCGGCGATCAGAGCGTGGAGGGACCGGCATGACGGTCCAGCTCCACGACACGATGGCCGGCGCCGCCCGCGAGCTCGTGCCGCTCGAACCCGGCCATGTCCGCGTCTACAGCTGCGGCCCGACCGTCTACGGCCCGGCCCACGTCGGCAACTTTCGGTCGTTCCTGTTCGCCGACCTGCTGGTCCGCTACCTGCGCTATCGCGGCCTGCGGGTGACGTGGGTCATGAACATCACCGACGTGGACGACAAGATCATCAAGAGCGCGCGCGCCGAGGGGGTTTCGATCGGCGAGATCTCCGAGCGCTACCGCGAGAGCTTCCTGGCCGATGTCAAGGCACTCGGCATGACCGTGCCGGACGTGACGCCGCGCGCGACCGAGCACATCCAGCAGATGGTCGAGCTGATCGGCAAGCTGCTCGAGCGCGGGAATGCCTACCGAACCGACGACGGCTCGATCTTCTTCCGGATCGCGTCCTGGCCGGCGTACGGTCGGCTGGCCCGCCTGGACCCCGCAGGGATGCGGGTCGGCGAGCGGGTGGAGGCGGACGAATACGGCAAGGACGACGTTCGAGATTTTGCCCTCTGGAAGGGACCGAAGCCGGGCGAGCCGAGCTGGGAGACGGCCATCGGACCGGGCCGGCCCGGCTGGCACATCGAGTGCTCGGCGATGAGCATGGCCTACCTCGGCCCATCCTTCGACATCCACACCGGCGGCGTGGACCTCATCTTTCCGCATCACCAGGACGAGATCGCCCAGAGCGAAGCGGCCACGGGCCAGACCTTCGTGGCCTACTGGCTGCACTGCGCCCACCTCCAGATGGGCGGCCAGAAGATGTCGAAGTCGATCGGCAACATCGATCGGGTCGCCGACGTGCTGGGCCGCGGGATCTCGGCGCGTGCCCTGCGGTTCGCCCTGATCTCGGCTCACTACCGGATGGCGCTCTCGTTCGGCGACGACTCGCTGGCCGCGGCGAGCTCGGCGATCGATCGCCTGGATGCGCTGCTCGCCGCCCTGGCGGCATACCGCAATGACTGCCCGGACGACGCCACCCTGGCCGCGCTCCTCGATGGGACGCGCGCGGCATTCGAAGCGGCCCTTGACGACGACCTGAACGTCTCGCCGGCGCTGGCGGCTGTCTTCGAATTCGTCCGCGAGCTGAACCGGCGGATCGACGCGCGCGCGCTTTCGACGGCGGACGCGGGCCGGGCCATTGAGTTCGTCCGCGACCTCGACCGCGTCCTGGGGATTGCCCCGACCGTGGAGGAGTCGCTCGACCCGGAGCTGCAGCAGCTCGTAGACGACCGGGCTGAGGCCCGAACCGCCCGCGACTGGGCGGCATCGGACCGCCTGCGGACCGTGCTCGCCGAGCGCGGCATCCTCGTAGAAGACACCCGCGACGGCCAGCGCTGGCGCCGCGCCGAGTAACCGCCATAGCCGCGCGCCCGTCGGGCGCGCAGAGAGTGATCGGATAGACCTTGCCTGACAATCGACACAAGCCCGGGGACGAGCACGCCGGAGGCCGAAAGCCCGGTCGCAAGAAGCCGCGCCCCGAGGGCGGCTTTGGCGGCCCGGGCGGCCCGCGCCCCGAGGGCGGCTACGGCGGCCGGCGCCCCGACCGGCCACGGTTCGACGGACCGAAGTCGTTCGGCCCGCGCCCGGGCGGCGGCCCGGGCGGCCCGCGCCCCGACCGGCCGCGGTTCGACGGACCGAAGTCGTTCGGTCCGCGCCCGGGCGGCGGCTACGGCGGCCGCCAGCGCCCTGTGCCCGGCTTCGGCGGCCCGCGCCCGGGTTCCGGCGCCCCCGATCGGGGACCGGTGGACCGCCAGAACGAAGGTCAGCCCCGCCCCCCCGAGCGCGAGTGGCAGCCCACCGACGCGTGGACCCCGCGCCCGCCCCGCCCCTTCGGGCACTTCGGCCCGCGCCCCGGAGCTCCGGGCCCCCGTCCGGAGCGCGGTGGCTTCGGCTTCGGGGATCGCCGCCCCGAGGCGGCACCCCATCGCCCGCCCCGTCCCACGCCGCCCGACCGAGACTTCGACGACATTCCGCCCGGAGCAGCCGGCCCCGTGCCGGCCGAGTCCGGGCGGTCCGCCGAGTTCTCAGCGCCGGCCGGCCGCCCACCTCGTCCGCCGCGCCGCCCCGACTACCGCGCCCGTTCGGGCGGCTATCCAGAGCGCCGCCAGTTCCGCCCCGGACCGACTCCGCAGGCCGCCTGGTCTCGACCGCCCGTCTCTCCGCCGCCCGCCGATCTCCTCGGCGAGGATGAGGAGATCGTGGCCGGCCGCCACCCCGTGGAAGAGGCATTCATCGCCCGCCGCAAGGCCGTTCGCCTGCTCGTGGTCCCGCAGCGCCGCCAGGCTCTCGAGAAGCTGGTCTTGCACGCCACGAACTTGCGCATCCCGATCGTCGAGGTCGAAGGCGGGACGCTGACGTCGCTGGCCGGGTTCGACGGCCACCAGGGCATCGCCCTGGTCACCGATCGTCGCGGGTTCGCCGGCCTGGACGATCTGCTCGCGCGCGCGATCGAGCGCCAGGAACCGCCGTTCGTCATCGTCCTCGACTCGCTCGAAGACCCCCAGAACTTCGGTTCGTTGCTGCGAACCGCAGAGGCTTCGGGAGTGCACGGCGTCGTCTACCCGACCCATCGCCAGGCGCCGCTTTCGCCCGCCGCCATCAAGGCTTCGGCCGGGGCGGTCGAGCACCTCCTCCTGGTCCCGGTCGACGACCTGGCCGAGGCGCTGACGGACCTGCACGTCAGGGGCCTGCGCATAGTCGGCTCGGATGCCGACGCTCCGCTGACCGCTCGCCAGGCCGATCTTCGTGGGCCGGTGGCCATCGTCGTCGGCAGCGAGGGCCAGGGCCTCGGTCCTGCCGTCCGTCGCCGCTGCGACACCGTCGTCCGGATTCCGATGCGCGGGCACGTGACGTCCCTCAACGCTTCGGTCGCGGGCTCGATCCTTCTATATGAGGCCTCGAGCCAGCGTGGCGGCGACCGCCCGCTCATCACGCCGGAGGCACAGGAGCTCGCCGCGCTTGAGCCCGCCGCGCTCGAGCCCACCCCCGAGCCCGCCGGGCCGATCGACGACGGAAGCGGGGCGCAAGTCGCGCCCGCGGCGGCCGGACCGAAGCCGCGCCGGCGGGCGACTGCCCGGGCCGGCGCCCCAGATCAGCCACCCGCTGGCAGCGCAGATGAATTGCTGCCGGGCGGGCCTGCAGCCAGCCCCGATGGGCCACCGGCCGCGCCGCCAAAGGCCCGCAGGAGTCGTGCTTGACCGGCTATGGGGCCAGCCCATATCATTCCCGGGCGCCCAGGGGTCTTAGCGTTAGCGTGCCCTTGCGCCTGCCGACGTAGCTCAATTGGCAGAGCAGCGGTTTTGTAAACCGCCGGTTCCGGGTTCGAGTCCCGTCGTCGGCTCCAACTGAAGAAGGTCAACCGGCAAACGGGGGAGACCCACCGCTACCGGTTGGCAGGTTTCGTGGGTAGGTTGAGCAGGTGGTGAGCTCAGCTGACTGTAAATCAGCCGCCTTCGGCTGTAGAGGTTCGATTCCTCTCCTGCCCACCACTCCCTAGGAGAGGCTCAGCATCGGTCTCGGGCCCACATAGCTCAGCTGGCAGAGCGCGTCCTTGGTAAGGACGAGGTCATCGGTTCAAGTCCGATTGTGGGCTCCACACCCGTCAGCGGCGCAGGCCGCGCCAGATGGAGTAGAACGCCGCGATGGCGAAGAAGAAGTTCGAGCGGACCAAGCCGCACGTCAACATCGGCACAATCGGCCACATCGACCACGGCAAGACGACGCTCACCGCGGCGATCACCAAGTACCTCGCTCTA
>JBEKMM010000034.1:0-14925 GCA_050008515.1 Candidatus Limnocylindrales bacterium | reverse complement strand
TTTCGAGTCGCGACAACTCGAACACTGAGACGCCGGAACTCGCCGACATCCATGGAACCTCCCGCAGCGGAACGGACCGCCTGCGGAGTGACTGTACTCCGGGCGCGGCGCCTACTCGGCCCGAAGGCCGCCCGGTGACATTCGCAGCACCACGCGCTCATTCGGCCCGCACACCAGCGCAGCCACCGGCAAACCGACCGGAACGCCCTACCTGCAGTTGATACCGCTCTCCTGAGCTTGGGCGCGGACTTCACGGCAGGCGGCCGAGGGGCTCGCTCCTCGGGTTCGAGGCTCACTTCGGGCCGAACTTGCGACTGCGAGGAGCTGGGGCTCGGCCACGGCTCGGCCGCCGGGACGTTTGAGCCCGGGCCGTCCGGCGGGCCTGCCGGATGCTACGGTGCAGGCGGTCGCCCCAGTCGCCAGCCCGCCAGTGCGGGCTCATTTGCCCCCGCGTGACCGACCCGAACGGAGCGACGGCGAAGCTGTGTCAGTACGGCCCACGCCATCCCGCCTACTGACCCACGCAACGCGCGTCCCACCCACGCGGAGGAGACCAACATGCGATTACTGCTGAAGGCGACCATCGTCGCCGCCGCGCTTGTTTTGGGAGGCTGCAGCTCGAGCGCCGCCCCGCCAGCCGTCGGCACTTCCGGGGTCGGCGGCGCCTCCCCGGTCGCAGGCGGATCTCCTACTGCTGGAGTTGCCTCGACGAGCGGCGGTGGCGGAGCCAATTCCGGAGCAATCGATGCGTGTTCACTGGTGACCGGATCAGAGATCGACGCGGCATACCAGGATACGGCCGCCACCCATGGCACCGGCAAGCCCGGGAAGACCGTCATCGCCGGAGCCTCTGCCTGTTCCTGGACTGGCGCCAATGGGTTTGCCGAACCGTTCGGGATCACGGTAGTGCTGATTGCCAGCTCGAATGACTTCGATGCCGGGTACGCCAAGCAACCGCACGTGAGCGGCATCGGCGACGCTGCCTACTGGATTGATTCCATCAACTGGCTCGTGATCAAGACCGGCACCTGGGTCGTGACCATCGAAGACACGGGATACGGGCAATCAGTCGCCCTGCAGCTGGCCAAGTTGATCCTCCCGCGGATTCATTGACGCGACGGCGTCCATTCTCGCCGCGGACTTGACCAGCCGGTCAATCGGGCGGCCTCGGTCGTCGAGCGAGCCATTGGGGCCTGCAGGCGGGCGGGGGCGTTGACAGAAAGCCCGGCGAACGCGGGCACGAACCAGGCAACAGCCTTCGGCCTCTTGCTGGTCCTCAGGTCTCCTTGAGGACGTCAGCCCGGGCGCAAGGAGGCGATTACCTCACTCGCCAACCGCATCGCGGGCGACTGCTCGGAGGCGACACGATGACCACGTCGTGTGCGTCGACGCGGCACGACCAGGGGCGAGGAGCGATTGGCCCGCCAACTAGCCCGGGCCGCCGTGCTCCGTGGAGCCTCGGCGCTCGCCGAACTAGTCGAGAGGCATGGCTAGCTCGAGGATGAGCGGCACGTGGTCGCTGTCGTGGAGCCAGCGGTCCGGATCGCCGAGCTCGAAGCGCCGCACCTGAGGCAACCAGGTAGCCGGAACGAACGCATGGTCGACGAGGTAGGGACGGTCGCGGTGCCGGTACCAGTAGAGGCTGGCCGCCTTCTCGCTACCGTGGGCTTCACCGGTCCGCGCATGGTAGAGGCTCACATAGCCGGCGTCGGCGAGAATGCCAACCGTCCTCGCGAATGCCGGATAGCGTGCGGTGTCCCACTGGGCATTGTCGTTGAAGTCGCCCATCACGAGCGTCCGGTTTCGAGCCAGGAACGGGCCGTAGTGGCCTAGCGCTCGATGCGTTCGACCGAGCCGCGGACCAGGCTCTTGGCCCCGGTGATTCATCGCCCAGACAGCAAGGATGTCGATGCCGCCGGCAAGCTCGACGTGAATGGGCAGGAACCACTCACGGACTGGATCCCACGACGGGTCGATTGTCGCGACCAGTCCCGGCCGAGCAAATACTCCGAGGCCCTTCCGCGGGTTCCGCCCGGCCCAGCCGATGCGCACCAGCGCGCCGCCGCCGAGCTTGGGAACGTCGGCCACCTCTGCGAGGACCGCGATATCTGGGGCTAGATCGACCAGACCGCTTGCCTTGCGCTCGGCGGCCATGTTGATGTTCCAGGCGACGACTCGGAGCCGCGAGCTGGGGTGACCAGGGGATGCCATCGCCTGAGAGTATCGCCTCGGACCACCTCACGGGATGCTCGGACGCCCACTAGTCAACAGGCCAGCATCGACGCGATGCGCGGATCGTCAGCGGAGAGCAGCCTCGTGGGGGTGCGCCTTGAGCCTACACTGTTGACGCCGCCGTCCCGGCGAGGGATGATAGTCCGCGACACCCGAACATGTGTTCTAGTCTTGGAGTAGGGTGGTGGCGATGAGCGAGATGGTGGATCTCCTCGCGCTGTGTCGCGTCAAGGACATTTCCTGGTCCTTCGTGGCACGTGAGGCACAGCGGCCCGGCGGGCTTGCGAACTTACTGGACGGGAGATCATCCGAGCGCAGCACTGAAGCAACGGAGAGCCTGGCGCTTCTCCGGACAGCCACAGGCGAGATGGCGGGTCACAGGGCCTGGGTCGAGCGAATGCTTTCCGAGTTCGCGACCGAGGCCGTTCACGTAACGACGGTTCTCGATGACGACTACCCCGCGAACCTGCGCGTCATCTACAACCTGCCGCCCTTCCTGACCTATCGAGGGACCCTGCAGGAGGATGACGCCCGATCTGTGGCCGTAGTCGGCACCCGCGAGGCCACGCCCGAGGGCATCCGTCAGGCCGCTCACCTCGCGGGATTGCTGACGCAGGCGGGCGTGACCGTTCTGTCCGGCCTGGCACGCGGTATCGACACTGCCGCCCATCAGGCGGCACTCGATGCTGGCGGCCGAACCATCGCGGTGATGGGGACCGGCATCCGCACGATCTACCCGAAGGAGAACCGCGAGCTGGCCGCCAGGATCATCGAGAGAGGCGCGCTCGTCTCGCAGTTCTGGCCGGAGACGCCACCCCGCACCGACACCTTCCCCCGCAGAAACATCGTCACGTCTGGACTCAGCCAGGGCACTGTGGTCGTGGAGGCGTCCGCGACGTCTGGGGCGAAGATGCAGGCGCGCCTTGCCCTTCAGCATGGCAAGCGCGTGTTCCTGCTATCGAGCCTGGTTAGTGAACGCGAATGGGCGCGGAGATACCTGGAGCGAGGCGCCATCGAGGTCCGAAGCGTGGACGACATCGTGCACCAGTTGCAGACCCCCCAGGCCGTCCAGGCTCGGTCGGACCAGCGCCGTCAGCTGACCCTCGCGCTCGGGTGAGGGGTGGACGAAGACCTCGACCGCCTGCTAGATGGGGTGCCGGGCTTCGGCCGCTGCGGAGAGTGCCAGTACCTGCAGGGAGGAAGCGCGGCGCTCTGCCATCGGCGCGCCGGGCGTTCTATGGAGCCTCTGGCTCCGCCCGATCGACGCTGTCCGGTGTGCGACCAGACTTTCGCGGAAGGGGCCGAGACGTGCCGGAACCCCGTATGCGGCATGGGCGAGAAGTGGTTCGAGTGGAACTACGCCATCGCCATGCGCTCCGGGGTGCTGGAGCAGGTCATCAATGCGTACAAGTACGCTGGGCCTGACAGCGGGGAACGGGGCTGGGCGGCCATCTTC
Source organism: Candidatus Limnocylindrales bacterium (assembly GCA_050008515.1). Taxonomy (GTDB): domain Bacteria; phylum Chloroflexota; class Limnocylindria; order Limnocylindrales; family CSP1-4; genus Fen-1039. The sequence continues at coordinate 11,237 of JBEKMM010000034.1, read as the reverse complement.
GGTCGCATCCTGGTGGGGTTCCTTGACGCGAACCGCAGGGTGTTTGGGGACATGGATCTGATCATCGCCAGCCCGACCTACACCGGGCCCGGCAGTCGGCGATCGTGGGACCATGTCCGAGACATTCTCGAGGCCGCCGAGCGCGAGCAAGTCGGGCCACAGAGATGGCCATTCGACCTGCGCGTGCCGCCGGCCGTAGTCAAGACTACTGACACTGAGCCCATGACCCGCATGAAATACAAGGAGCGACGGCCTCACGCTGAGACGGAGATCCGCGCGGCCCTCAGCGTGCCCGACGCGGCCAGAACGCGCGGTCGCCGCATTGCCGTACTAGACGACGTTTTCACCGATGGTCTAACGCAACGCGAGGTGGCTCGAGCCCTGCGGCTGCAAGGCGAAGCCAAAGAAGTCTACGGCGTGACTCTGGCCCGCCAGCCCTACGGCCGCAGCTAGAGAGTCCTCGCTCGCCGTCGGTGGTTACTCGAGATGCGGCGCGCCGCTCACCCCCACGACGTTCGCGTGGTGTTGAGGACAGGACGCTGAGATGGCGATCCGATGGACAGGCCGGTTGGCTATCAGACCTAGGTAGGCTCGGCCGACTGGACGCCGAGCAGATAGCTCGTCCGGGACTCGGACACTTTCTGGACGAGCTGCTCAACTTCTGCGAGGTCGCCTGCGGGAAGCTGCGCCCGCAGCCAGGCTCGCTGTCGCCCTACAGCCATATCGGGCATCGCCGGCAGTGCAGCGGTGGCCAGCCGCCGGAGCCTACTGCTCGTGGCGCTGAGTGTGGTGTGATCTGCGTTCGCTGCGTCGAAGGTCGGGAAGTCAACAGAAAGCGGGCGCTTGTGTACGTCTCGTGCCCCGAACAATCCGCGCGTCTGCCAGGCCCCGATTCGGTCGCTCACCCAATCGGCATTGAGGAACGCGGCAACGAAGTCCGCTTCGTTCCATGTCTCGAACGACGCCCAGTAGGTCTTGTCCCGAGCCACGAACGGAAGCGGCAACACCAATCGATCGATCGCGGTTGCGCAAGGCCGCTCCGACGACGACGCGAACAGAACGATGAATCGCCTCTGGAACGCCTGCGAACTCAGGTGGTGAAGGTAGTCGAGGCGCTCGTGGAGCGAGTCAGTCTCATCATCCTTGCGAACGCTCTCCCATTCCAGCTCGGCCTCCTCGAGCCACGCAGCTGTCTCCACACGACCCGCGCGGCGTAGTTCCGCCGGGGTTAGCGCCTTGAAAGTGGGATCACCCGGATCGGCCGACGCGGGAAGCACGACCGTCCAGAGCGCCGGATTGAGGGCGTAGGGCAAGATGTGCTCGGCAGCGGCTGTTGAGTACAAGTTGTCGGATTCGACTGTCGTGCGGAGGACGTACTGCTTCAGCATCTTCGCGGTCGCGGCGGCCCTGGGGTCCGTGTGGATCGCGACCCGGCCCATGCCGCGTTGGATCGCACCGGTCCCGGTGACGACCAATAGCGTCTGCGGGTACAGAATTGCACCCTGTTCAAAGGCGGCTTCGTACATGTTGCCGCCCGGCGCTGGGCCCAGGGCACCAGCCACCTGTCCCTCCGCGCCCACCCGAACCCAAGCGGATCTCTCGCCCAGATATGCGACCTTGAACTGGCACTCCTCGATCGTGAGAGATCGAGCCGCCTCCGGCCAGGGCAGGTCCTTGGCCGCCAGGCGCGCCGAGTACTCGCGCCCGTCGATGACGGCGCTCGCCGAGGGCCTCTCGATCGACGCGAACAGTGCGCAAGCCGGGACTCGAAAGAGGGGCTCGACTTGGTCGAGGTCCCAGAGCTCACGGACCTTGAACGTAGGCCTGTACGCTGCCGTACGGAGTAGCCGGTGATGGGTCGCGGTGAAGAGGCTCCGAGGCATCACCAGACCGATGCGTACATCGGTTGAATCCGAGTCGCAGAGAAGGCCGACGGCAGCGTGGCCAAGGAAGGTCGTCGCGAGTTCGGTGTGACTCTGCTCGCCGATCTCTCGGGGTGCGATGTTCGTGGCCGTCCCCAGCCCGACTACGAGTTGCTTGTACTCACCCGTAGGAATGTCGCCAACCGTGAGCCAGGGTGGATTGCCGACCACGAAGTCGAACGACTTGCGGAGCATCGTGGGCCGGTAGTTGTTTTTCAGAAGGAACCCGAATACTGAGTCGCGGCGGCCGTGAATGCGATCAGCGATGCTTTGCGCCAGCCGTCCTAGCATCGCGACCAATCGGTCGGGCTCAGGGAATGTCGCGAGGGTTTGGCCGAGCCGCGCGGCGAGGCTTGCAGGGACGTCGGTGCGATCGTCAAGGGTTCCGTACGAGCGCGCCACAGCCATGACCTCATCGATGGCCGCGTCATAGGCCGGACCGTCTAGCACGAATGCTCGCGGGACTATGTACTCCTCGTCCTCGACCCTCAGCGCGATCTCGTCCGCCTCGAACGCAGCTAGTTGCTGCTCTTTGTCCTCTGGGTCGCGCAGGCTGTTCGCCAGAAACACTGGGATTGTGATCGTATGGCCGGTAGGGGCCACGAGATCCTTGATCGCGAGCAGATACGTTGCTCGGGCGATCGTGACGGCGAGCGGATGAACATCGATGCCAACGACCGAGCTCAGCAGATCCCCCAGGGTGGCGGGAGTACCAGCAGCTGCGGACTGGGCGCGCATGAGATCGATGGTTGTCCGCAGGAAAGTGCCTGAGCCGCAGGCGGGATCGATCACGGAGGGCAACCCTGACTGCCAGGGCCACGCTGCGAGGAGTCGTTCCGTGACCTTCGTCGCGAGCCAGTCGGGCGTGTAGAACTCGCCGAGCAGCTTGCGACTGGAGGGATCGACGAGGGCTTCATACAGGGGCTTGAGGATGTCCTCGGGGATTCGGGCAAGGTCGTAACCCGCGAGATGGCGTGCGAGCGCGAGCCAGATCCGGCTTGCGTCGGTTGGGGACGCCAGTTCGGGCCAGCGGAAGAAGTCGTCTTCGACGAGGTTGTCGATTCGCCAGTTCGCGAAGTACCGCCCGTCGAGCACGTCATCCAGCTCGTGTTGCTGCAGGTGGCGGTGCTCCAGGGCGGCCCACACGAGTAGCCGGGCGAGCACAGCGAGATAGGTGTGCTTGGCGAGCAACACATCGTCGGTTTCGATCGAGCCGTACGCGATTTGCAAGGAGTCGTGCCAGGCGTGCCTCTTGGTCTGAAGAGCTGTGTCCGTGGCAAGTTCGCTGAGCTTCTGACAGAGGACGCCGCTCGCATGGAGGTATGCCGGGCTGCCGAGACCGAAGTCGCGGGCGAAGTTCTCAGCGGTGGGCTGTAGCTGGAGTTCCCGAAAGAACAGGCGGTTCAGCAGGTCTCTCAGGGTCTGGGCGTCGGTCCCGTCGGCCGTTGGGGCCCAGACCTCGACGGGATCGCCGAGCGCGACGTTGTCCCTCTCATCGAATGGGCCTGCAGGGTCAGCGAGACGCGGCGCGTAGACCTCCCAGCGGCGGCCGTCGCTTGCGACAGCGAGGTAGGGCAGGTCTGCCGAGCCGTCTTCCCTCCATGCTCCCGCGACATAGCCCCGGAGCTGATCCAGGGCGTGCTCATGAGTCCTCGCGAGGTCATTCTCGAACTCGATGACGAGTGAGCCGTAGAAGGCGTCCATCGCTCCGCGACGAAGGAGACCCGCCTGGCCGAACCGAACGTTGTACTCGGCGCCAAGAGCGAGGTTCTGGGCGAAGTCGCGCGCCTCAAATCCGGTCGAAGCGAGGACAAGAAACAGTTCGCGCTTCTGCGTCTCGTTCGTGGCGCGGCCGACTGCGTCAAGGAAGATGGAGAACGGGTCAGTGGCCACGTGCACCATTCTGGCTGACTCCAGCCACCGCCGTCTGGTCCATACGGCCATCTGGTGCCGCTGCTTGCGGCCTGGAAGCTGTTGGCCAATCACTCCGCGCAGGGGACGCTATGAGCAGATCGTGGGCGACTGACTCGGCGCTGCTGGGCGGGCGCCGCGAGTTACGGCATGCATCTGGCGGCCCGTCGGGTCAGAAGCCGCGCGGCTACAGACTGTCGGGTTCCGGTGGGAAGCTGGCCAGAGTTCGCATCATGCGCAGCCGCTCGGCATCTACCCAATCAATGTACTGGAGGATCTTGGCCGGGAGCTCGGATGGGCCGAGCCGGTACTCGCGCCACTGGTCGTTCGTCCCGGGTTTGGCCGATGCGGAAAAGCGGTATCGATCGAGGGTGTCGCGGGTGGCCCTTTGGACGAACACTTCACTCTGAATGAGCCAGCACACGTCCAGCGCTGCTCCTTTGACGTCCACAGCCACGAACAGCAGAAACAGGTCTCGCCGCGCTCTCATAGTCTCGCTGCGCACGTTCGCGGTGAACGTTCCCCTGTCTAGGGGCGAGGAGTCGTTCATTCGGGCTTTGACCTGGACGGCCAGGGTCGACACGCCGTCGCGCTTGTGGAAGACGAGATCGATGCCCTCGTCGTCAACAAGAGCCGTGGATACGTTCAGTTTCGCTCGGCTTCCGATGATGCAGGTCGCGGCGACCAGGTGCTCAACCGCCTTGCCCATCCTGCTTGAGTCGGCGTTCTTGGATCCGCCGTCGGCCGGCCCGATCAGATCAGTCACGAGTCACCTCGGTCAGTGTGCGATCCATTGAGCGGCGGCCGATGGCGTCGGAATCGACTGCCTGATCACGTCGGTCCAGTACTGGGCCAGCCAGCTGGTCACGGGGCCCCAGGCCGCGAAGAACGCCGCCACAATCAGGAGCACGAAAGCGCCGCGCAGCGCAAGGTTCCGGCCGGTATGAGGCGCCAGGAAGGGCGCGAGCAGGACCGAGATAGCTACTAGGAACAGCGCGGCCACTCCGACGAGTTCGTACGTGCTCGGCCCCCGAACAAACCCAACGACGATGAATCCGAGCCCAATGAGGAGGCCGACCGCGCCGCAGACGAGGACGATGCGGTCAAAGTGCCTCCGTGGTCGTGGATCGGGTGGCTCGTTCATCGGTTCCCCTGCGTGGTCGCGAGAAGCGTCGCACCTGCCGGTCCTGTCAGCAACCCAAACCCGTCAGCCTATGCGGGTGGAACCGCACGATCCTGCGATAGCGACGGGGTTGCGGGGGACCGCCTGGTACAAGGCACGCCGCATTGTCGGCGCCATCTGGTTCTGCAGTAGGTAAAACGCCCGACCACCAGCCGGCCGCGTCCAGGCCGGGCCGCTATCCCGCCTGGCAGGGATCCGGCTCGCCCGGCATGAAGGCGCGCACGATCACGTCCCCGAAGGAGCCCCTCGCGTCGCGGAATACGGTGGTTTCGGAGGCCCCCTTCACGACCGGCAGCAGCGTGGCGGCGGCCGAGCCCGAGACCACCGCGCAACGGTATCCGAAGAACGCGATCCCAAATGAGGCGAAGGGCGTCGCCAGCGGCCACTGCGCCACATTCGCGGGCTCCGGGGTCCCTGCCGAGACGTCCTGCATCACGGCCAGGACAGCCAGTTGTGTGGCGTCGTAGGCCGTCTCAGAGCCAACCTGCGCTCCGAGCCAGCTCGCGGGATCGGAGAGCAAGCTCTTGAAATGTTCGAAGGCAGCCCAGGTCGCGGGGGCGGGCGTGCCGGGGCCGAGGGTGGGCTGTTGGTATGGGCAACTCGCGGTGCTCTGGTGGGTTACGCCGCCGACGGTCAGCACGAGGTAATCGGTGCCGGTTCCGGCCATCATCGGGTCGTCGGCGCCGTGCGGGCAAACGAACGAGGTCGCCGTTCCGAGCAGGCCGTCGCGCTGGGCCTCGGCAACGATGGTGGTGAGGCCGGCTTGGGTGATGGTCCGACTCGTCGGCTGCGCGTACAGGGGGGCCGGGTTCATACCCACCGGGTACCTGGCGCTCAGCAGCTGGCCGTTGGAGATCACGGTCGGGACATTGCCGAAGGAATTCTCCGGTCCGACCGGGGCAACGCCCCAGGACCGAAGATAGAAGCCGGCTACCGCGGAAGACGGCGATGCCGTCGCGGTGCCGCCTACGACAGGCGTTGGACTGGCGGCGGCGACCGCGCTTACGCCGGCTGTAGCCGTCGGCATGACGGTGGCGCTGGCCAAGGGAGTATTGGCCGCGCTGGCCGTTACCGGGGCGGTGGCGCTGGCCGTCGGTGTGACCGTGGGCCCACCGCAGCCCGATCCGAACAAGATCGCGGCAAAGGCGGCCGCGACCCCCGCTCGATGTCCTCGCACAGCTCAGATCTCCCTCGCTGTCTGCGGCGTTCCAACGCCGTTCCATCGAGTATGTCCCTGGCTGGTGCCCGCACCACCCAGCCCTTCCGTTTACCAACCTCAGTCTTTCGGCTGCGCTGTGCGCTCGGGATCTCGGGTGTAAGCCGGCCTCGCCCTGTCGGTGGAAGTCAAAGGCTCGCCCGATTTCAACAGGCGCGAGTTCAGACGCTCGATCAGGTTCCCGTGTGTCAATCCTCCTGGCTTCGGGCACGGTGCTCCGTCTAAGTGCGAATAGTGATCGGGGGGCGCTAACGACTGGGCGGTTCGGAATAAGCGGGCGCACCAATGTCCGCTCGTGACTCCTTTGCGGCGTGACGCCCCTGGAGGCTCACCCAGGGGCACGATCAGGTCATGGTGATCGCTCGAAGATGGTCACGGCTCGGAGCCTTTGGCGTGGGCCAGGCGCCGGCGGGTGTCGGCGCTTGTTCCTTGCGGGTCCGGCTCGGTAGCTCGGCGCCCGGGGTCGGCGCGGCACGCTCTCGTGGCGGGCGATGCGGAACCTCTCCAGTTAGTTGTGTCGTGCGGGGCGCTGACTCAGAGCGGGGCACGGCCTGCCAGCATCCCATCGGGTCCTTCCGTTCCTGAAGCGGCAGCATCCGCCCCGCCCCGCGTCCACATGATGTGCGAGAGGCCCCGGGCGCAGCCCGGGGCCGCTCGCAGAGGTTGAGAAACCCGTCAGTATCGGCCCGCCTCCTGGCGGGCAAACGCCATCGGGCTCGACGCTGTGAGGTCTATGGCCGGTTCAGTGTTGTCGTACGACTGCATGTTGTCCTTGAACTCGGCCGTGCCGTTGAACTGCGCGTACGTGTCGATGCCGTTCGTCGGGCAGGCGATCATCCCCGACACCGCGCCCTTGGTCGCCGTCTTGTTCGGCCCCTCCACGGCAGCCCCGGCGAGAACCGGCGGCGTTCCGTCGAGGTGGCCGACCAGGTTCGCGACCTGGTGCTGGAGGCAATTCGGGAACTTGCTGCCGTCGCCCACGATGAACGAGGCTCCCCAGGCGTTCGCGCCCAGGATGTTCGCGAGCCATCGGCCGCTCCAGTCGGCGTAGGCCGTCGTCCCGGTCAGCTGGTCATACTCGCTGGCCATCACCGAGAGTCCGGCGCCGTGGGTCGTGGTGTCCCACTGCGCCCAGCCGAACCCGAACTGGAACGGATCCTTCGCGGCCTGGGTGACAGCCTTGTCGAGCTGCTTCTTGATGTCGGCGACGAGCGCTGCCGGCGTGGTGGCCAGTCCGGCCGGGTTGCCAGCGTTGGCCATCGCCTGGTAGAGCTCGAAGTGGGCGAAGCCGCTGACGTCGTACATGTTCAACGTGTCGGCGGCGTCGTTCGGTCCGGTGATGTAGGCATTTGCCCACTGCGCGCCCTTCTGCAGATAGAAGAGCGGGTCGGTGTGCGGCAGGCCTGGCGGCGGCGTGCCAAGTGTTAGGGCGCTGTAGAGCTCCGTCGCACCGAGCTCGAGGTCGTCGCGCCACTCCGTCTCGGGATAGAAGCTGAACGGGATGACCGTCAGCAGGTTGCCCGAGGGGGCCGTGTTCGCCAGATCGAAGATGTGCTGGGCGGCGAGGAGGCACTTGTTTGCGAAGGTCGGGTCGCTGGTCTTGAAGACCTGGTAGGCAAGCGCGAGCGACGCGGCGTCACGGCCGGCCAGGTTCGGGCTAATCAGCGAGCCCGGCGCACCGGCGCGGAAGACCGGTCGGTTGCGGATGTAGCGGTAAAGCGAGCCTGTGCCGCCGTAGTTGTCGTCGGCCTGTGGTAGCCGCCAGATGTCGTGGTCCGAGACGGTCTTGTTGTTGCCGGCGCCGATGCCGACCTGGTAGTACAGCGTCGATGTGGAGTCGTCCCACATCTTCAGCAGCCACTCGGCGCCAAAGCGCGCCTCGGCCGTGAAGTCCGACGTCCCGGCGCTCGGGCCCATCTGGGCGGGATAATCGCGGACCCCGGCCAGAAGCATCGCGTCCGTGTAGCTGGTCGTCTCGACGAACTTCAGGTAATCGCCCGCGTCCCACCAACCGCCCGACGCGTCGATCCTGATCCCCAGTGAAGTCAGGTCACCGGAGAACCCGCCGGTCGAGGCTTTGTAGCTCGGTGTCAGGTAGGTCATCGCGCTCTGGTCGTTGAGATGGCCGGCTGCCGTCCGCAAGGCCGACGGGATGTAGTTCGGCCCGTCCCGCTGGACCTGGTAGAAGCTAACCGCATTCGTTATGGAACCCGCGTAGAGCGCGGCACCCGAGTCGATCCGGAAGCTCGGCGAAGTCGCCGCCGATGGCCCGGTGACTGCGATCGTGTAGGTTCCCGCAGTCGTTACGGAGTTGAAGTCGATCGGGTAGACATAGCCATAGCTCGAACTCCACGAGCCAAGGCTCGCGCTGATTGAGCCCGAGACGACCGTCGTGCCGCTCGAGTTCTTGACGGCGAATGTCGCGCCCGTCTCGGCCACGCCGGCCATGAGATAGGCACGCTTGCTCACCGTGGACGGGTAGCCCACCAGGTTGACGCGGACCTGCGCCGCGGCGGCCGCTCGCGCCTGCGGGACGCCTGTCCCGCCCCCGAACGCGCCGCTCACCAGCAGACCGGCAGCGGCGACAAGGCTCAGCGCCAGCGCGCCTCCCCGCCGTCTGGCGCTCGCCCTCGTCGATTCGCGTAGCACCATTGCGCTCGACCTCCTTCCGAAGAGCAGAAAATTACCGAACAGCGCGACGGCGCCGGCGATCTCTTCGCCCACGCCAGAATCGCGCCCGGCATCGGCACGCCCGAGGCGCGCCCCGCCGATCAAGCTGTGAATGGCGCCAGGATGTGGCTGAAGTCCCAGGTGTTCTGCACGATCCCTGAGCAGTTATTCGAACCCGTGTTTCCCGGGCAGCCGCCGTTGTCGCGCTGGATCGCCCACATCGAGAGCGTATTGATGCCCTTCGAGACCGCGAAGTCCTTGATAGTCTGGGCGTTGGCGAGGGTCGTAACCTCGGTCTTCTTGGGGTAGTCATCGAGCCCGTTCATGATCGTTAGCCCGATCTTTGCCCAGATCTGAGCGTCGGTCAGCCCGGGCAATCGAGCCTTGAGCTGGCCGAAGAGGCCGGTCACGGCGCTGATGGCCGAGGTGCCCATGTCAGTCGTGGCCCGGTCGTAGTAGTCGAAGACCATCGGCTGGACGACGTCGATGCGCACGCCGTTAGCGATCGCGTTGTCGATTACGGCGAGACCGGACGCCTCGAGGCCGGTCCGCGTGGTCGGCAGCGTGTAACTGATCTGCAGCGGACGGCCGTTTGCTGTCGCCCAATCCTGGAGCAGCTTGATGGCCTTGTTGCGGCGATCGATTCCAGCGGTGTTCGTCAGCGACTTGCCCTCGATGTCCATGTCGAGGCGGGTCACGTTGTACGTGGTGATCACCAATTCGTACGCGGCAACGATCGAGTTAACGGTCTTGCAGGAGTCGCCGATCTCGGTGCCGCCCTGGTCGGCACTCCAGCCACCGAACGACGGCGTGATGTCCCCGCCCAGCGCCCGCAGCGAGGCGATGTCGGAGAGATACCGGCCGGTCGGGATAGTCTGAGAGCTCGTTCCGTTCCAGGCCAGCGTGCACGAGGACTTGCTCAGCGTCTCGACGAAGGCGAGCGTGAAGTAGCGCACACCGGATTGCTGGGCTATGGTCGTGATGTTGTCGGTGGTCCAGGTTTCGAAGTAGGGCGTGAACACGTGGGCCGGCATCGGCGTGCCGGTGGCCGCAGCGGCCGGTGCAGCGGCGGCTGGCAGGGCTATCGCGACGGCGGCCACAGCGGCCGCTAGCGATCTGCGAAGACGAGAACTCGGCATGTGCATGCCTCCTCCAAGAGAGCCTCGGGCCACAAACGCGCCCGTCCGTCCCCTTCGACTCAGTTCGCGCGGCTGCCTGCCGCGACGGCGAACTTGCTTATAACATTATATTATTGCACGGGGCGCAAGGCCCCGGGAGGGAGTAGGGGAGTCGCGGGTCAGGGCCCCTGTGGCGCCCGCGCGTTGACGACTCGGACCTGAGTTTTGGCGTCCCCGGCGGGACTCGAACCCACGACCTTCCGCCTAGAAGGCGGACCTGCGAGCACGATGCAGCCATGATGTTGCGAGGGCGGCGCATTTCCGTCCGCGCTTTCGGTCTAGCGCAGCCCGCCCAGCTCCATGCCGGGCCCGTCGTCGGGGCGTGGCACGAAGCCCAGGCTCTCGTAGAAGCCACGCTGGCCGCGGGCGCTGAAGAGCTGGACCTGGAGCACGCCCGCCTCCTGGCACCGGGCGACCAGCCGCTTCATGATCTCCGTTCCAATGCCGCGGCCGCGCATCTCGGGCATCACGATCACGTCCACGATCAGGGCGTGCAGGACCCCGTCGGAGAGCACGAGGCCGGTGCCCACGACCTCGCCGCCACGACGTGCGCAGATCCCGTACCAGGCGTGGGGTAGCGTCGCCGCCAGCCGATCGGTCGGCACCTGGAAGGCCTCGGTCCAGCCGCTCGACCGAAAGAGGCGCTCGAACTCCTCGGGGGTCGGCAGCTCGGCCCGATACTCGATCGCGAGGTCGTCGAGGTTCATCGGGTCGCCCCTCCAATCGGTCGAGCCGGCCGCCAACCGATCGAGCCGGCCGCTGTTGCCCCTCGACCGGGCGATTGTAGCCGCCGCGCGGAGAGGCGCCTGGGGTGGATTTCCGTCGCTATTCAGACATAGAGCGAGGGCGCGATCAGCCTAGCTTGAAGCCGTATCGCAGGGCCAAGGGCCGCCGAGCCAGTAGGGTCCTGGAGATCAGACGCGCTCGAGGCTCGGTTTCACCTCGGTCACGAGCCTGGTCATGGATTCCTCGTCGTAAGGGGACGGGAACCCCGCAATGAGGTGCCGGTAGCCGATCTCGAGGTAAGGGGCCAGCTTTTCGGCCACGTCCTCCGGTGTCCCGACCGGCTGGTCCTGCCAGAGTCGCGCCCGGCCGTTATGCTCGAAGAGTGACCGGAAGATCCGCTCTGCCTCCTTGCGCGAGTCGCGGATAACCGG
>JBEKMM010000033.1:0-15682 GCA_050008515.1 Candidatus Limnocylindrales bacterium | reverse complement strand
TAGAGCGAGGTACTTGGTGATCGCCGCGGTGAGCGTCGTCTTGCCGTGGTCGATGTGGCCGATTGTGCCGATGTTGACGTGCGGCTTGGTCCGCTCGAACTTCTTCTTCGCCATCGCGGTGGCTCCCTCGCTCCTACTTGCGGGCTGGGTGGACGATCAGACTCTTGACTTGGCTACGAGCTCGACCGCCACGCTGGCGGGGACCTCGGCGTAGTGGGACAGCTCCATCGAGTAGCTGGCGCGACCCTGCGTCATCGACCGCAGGTCGGTGGCGTAGCCGAACATCGTGGCCAGAGGTACTCGCGCCCGGACGACCTGCGTCGAGCCGCGCGATTCCATCGCCTCGATGTGGCCCCGCCGGGCGTTGAGATCGCCGATGACGTCGCCCAGGAACGCTTCCGGCATCGTCACCTCGACCCGCATGAGCGGCTCGAGGATCACCGGACCGGCCTTGGAGATGGCATCCTTGATCGCCAGCGAGCCGGCGATCTTGAACGCCATTTCGCTGGAGTCGACCTCGTGGAAGGACCCGTCGAAGAGGGTCACTTTCACGTCGACCATCGGGTAGCCGGCATAGGGGCCCGTTTCGAGCGCCTCGCGGATGCCCTGGTCGATCGGCTTGATGTACTCGCGCGGGATCGTCCCGCCGACGATCTTGTCGATGAACTCGTAGCCCTTGCCGGGCTCGTTCGGTTCCGCCTTGATGACGGCGTGGCCGTACTGGCCCTTGCCGCCGGTCTGCTTGACGTGGCGGCCGTTGCCTTCGGCAGCGCGGCGGATCGTCTCCCGATAGGAGACGCGCGGCCGACCGACGTTGGCCGCGACCTTGAACTCGCGGACCATCCGATCCACGAGAACGTCCAGGTGCAGCTCGCCCATGCCCGCGATGCGGGTCTGGCCGCTCTCCTCGTCCGTGTGGACGCGGAAGGTGGGGTCTTCCTCGGCCAGCCGCTGGAGGGCCAGCGCCAGCTTGTCCTGGTCGGCCTTGGTCTTGGGCTCGATGGCGACTTCGATGACCGGCTCCGGGAAGACGATCGACTCGAGGACGACCGGGTGGTCCGGGTCGCTCAGCGTGTCGCCGGTGAAGCTGTCCTTCAGGCCGACGGCGGCGGCGATGTCTCCGGCGTACACGGTCTCGATCTCCTCGCGGTGATTGGCGTGCATCTGGAGGATGCGGCCGATCCGCTCCTTCTTGCCCTTCACCGCGTTCAGGACGTAGGACCCGGCGTTGAGCGTGCCCGAGTAGACCCGGAAGTAGGCCAGCTTGCCGACGTACGGGTCCGCCGCGATCTTGAAGACCAGGGCGCTGAAGGGCTCGCTGTCGTCGGCGGTGCGGAGGACCTCCTTGTGCGTGCCCGGGTGCTCGCCGATGACGGGCGGCACGTCCAGCGGCGAGGGGAGGTAGTCCACGACCGCGTCGAGGACCGGCTGGATGCCCTTGTTCTTGAGGGCGGAGCCGGCCAAGACCGGCACGATGCGGTACTCGAGGGTGCCGAGGCGCAGGCCGCGCTTGATGTCCGCGGGGCTGAGATCGTGGCCTTCGAGGTACTTGTGGGTCAGCTCGTCGTCCATCTCGGCGACGGCCTCGACCATCTTCTCGCGCTGCGCGCGGGCTGCCTCGACCAGATCGGCGGGGATCTCGATCGTCTCCGATTCGGCTCCCAGATCCTCTACCTTGTAGACGATCGCCTTCATCGTGATCAGGTCGACGATCCCCTGGAACTTCTCCTCGTTCCCGATCGGGATCTGGATCGGCACCGGCCGCGCCCCGAGGCGGTCGCGGATCATCTCCACGCAGCGCCAGAAGTCCGCGCCGGTGCGGTCCAGCTTGTTGATCAAGCAGATGCGCGGAACGCGATACCGGTCCGCCTGACGCCAGACGGTCTCGGACTGGGGCTCCACGCCGGCCACGCCGTCGAAGACGACGACCGCGCCATCGAGCACGCGCAGGCTTCGCTCGACCTCTACAGTGAAGTCCACGTGCCCGGGCGTATCGATGATGTTGATTCGATAGTCGTTCCAGAAGCAAGTCGTAGCCGCGGCAGTGATCGTGATGCCGCGCTCCTGCTCCTGGGGCATCCAGTCCATGGTGGCCGCGCCCTCATGGACCTCACCGAGCTTGTAGATCTTCTTCGTATAGAAGAGGACCCGCTCGGTGACGGTGGTCTTCCCAGCGTCGATATGGGCGATGATTCCGATGTTCCGCGTCTTGCCTAGCGGAACCTGACGTGCCACGAGCCTCTGGTACTCCCTAGCGGACCACTACCACTTGAAATGGCTGAAGGCCTTGTTGGCATCGGCCATCTTGTGGGTGTCCTCACGACGCTTGACAGCTGCGCCGAGGCCGTTCATGGCATCGACCAGCTCGGCGGCGAGCTTCTCCGACATGCTCTTGCCGTTGCGCTTGCGGGCAGCCTGGACGAGCCAGCGCACGCCGAGCGACATCCGACGATCGCCCCGGATCTCGACCGGAACCTGATACGTGGCGCCACCGACGCGGCGCGGCTTGACCTCGATGATTGGAGTGGCGTTGCGCATCGCCGACTCGAGCACCTCGATGCCGGGCCGACGAGCCTGCGCCTCCGCGCGGGCCAGGGCCTCGCGAAGGATTCGCTCGGACAGGTGGCGCTTGCCGTCCGTCATCAGCTTGGTCGCGAAGCGGCCGCTGAGTCGGGTCGTCGGGGCGCCCTGGTACTTGGTCTTGCGGGCGACGGAATGACGACGCGGCATCGCTACTTCTTGCCCTTCTTCTGGGCGGACTTGGCTCCGTACTTGGAGCGGCCCTGCATGCGATCGCGGACCCCGGCGGCGTCGAGGGTGCCACGGATGATGTGGTACTTGACCGACGGCAGGTCCTTCACGCGGCCACCGCGGACGAGAACGACCGAGTGCTCCTGGAGGTTATGGCCGATCCCGGGGATGTAGGCCGTTACCTCCATCTGATTCGTGAGCCGGACGCGGGCGATCTTTCGAAGGGCCGAGTTCGGCTTCTTCGGCGTCATCGTGCGCACCTGCAGGCAGACGCCGCGCTTCTGCGGTGCACCGGGGATGGGCACCTGGCGCTGGCGCAGGCTGTTCCAGTTCTTGCGCATGGCCGGGGCCTTGATCTTCCCGATCTTCGGCTGGCGGCCATGCCGCACGAGCTGGCTGATCGTCGGCACGGAGACGCTGCTCCTTTCGTCGTGGTGGTTGGTGTTGACGATGGTTGTCCACGATCCCGATGCCGAGACGGCCTTTCGAGGCCGGGTTCATCCCGGGCTCGGGTCCGAATCGACGGGACTCTGCGCCCTTGCGGTGGCCTCCGGCGTCCGATGGGCCGCCGCAGCGGCACCGGTCGCGACATGGAGGCGATCTGTCGGGCACCGATCGCTTCGATGTTCTGGCGGGCTGCCACTCCCCGGCCTGGGCAGGCCTGACAGCGCGTTTTCCGCCTTCCGGATGGCCCCCCTTGGAGCGTGCGATCGGCGCAAGCCGACCGCGGCCTCCCTAGAAGCCACGAGGGCGGAGTCTATCAGCAGCCGCCCGGGAGTGTCAAACCTCCGGGAGGCGCCGCGGACGCGCTCCGCTCCCCTATCCGAGGCAGTCGCCGGGGGTCCGGCGGCTACTTCTCTTCCTTCTCCGCCTCGCCACCGAGGAGCGCCGCCAGGTCCACGTCGTCCGCGGACGCCGACTCGTCGCCCACGCCGCCGAGAGCGCCCAGGAACGGGTTGACGAAGTCCTCGTCGCCCTCACGCGCCTCGCCCGTGCTCGAGACGAGGAGCGAGGCCAGGTCCGTCGTCTCGTCGGAGGGCAGCTGCCCGGCTTCCTCGAGGAACGGGTTGTACTCGTACTCCGGGCCGCGCAGCCTCTCGAGGGACTCGCCGGCGAGAGCCTCTTCGGCAGCCCGGCGCGCCCGCTCGCGAGCGGCGGCGATGTTGGCCGGCGCGCCCGTCCCGGCAGGGATGAGCTTGCCGATGATGACGTTCTCCTTGAGGCCGATCAGGTGGTCCTTGGCGCCGTTGATGGCCGCCTCGGTGAGCACCCGGGTCGTCTCCTGGAAGGAGGCCGCCGCGAGGAAGCTGGAGGTGTTGAGAGAGGCCTTGGTAACGCCGAGCAGGACCGTCTGGGCCGTGGCGGGCTCGCCGCCCTCGGCCAGGACGCGGTTGTTGACCTCCTCGAAGTCGAGGCGATCGATCAGCTCGGTCGGCAGCAGATCGGTGTCGCCCGGCTGGTCGATGCGGACCTTGCGGAGCATCTGGCGGACGATGATCTCGATGTGCTTGTCGTTGATGGTGACGCCCTGGCTGCGGTAGACCTTCTGGACTTCCTTGACCAGGTAACGCTGGACGGAGTCCTTGCCGCGCGTCTCGAGGTACTCCTGCGGGTTGATCGGGCCGTCCGTGATCGCGTCGCCGGCACGAATCTCCACACCGTTGTCGACCATGATCTTGGCGTTGTGGGGGATGGCGTACTCGCGCTCGACCGTGTCCTCGGAGCGGACGACGATGTTGTCGCCCTCGCGGACCAGGAAGCCCTTGGCCGGAGCCGTCACGTCGGCTGACTTGTCTCCGCTCTCCGCACGCGCTATCACCTGGCCGGCTTCGACGGCGTCGCCTGCGGCGGCCAGCAGTTCCACTCCGGCGGGCAGGGCGATGTGGTTGTCGTACTGCTCGCGGCTGGTGACCTTGACGCGGGTGCCGGCGTCGCCACGGACGATCTCGACGATGCCGTCGATGTGGCTGATCTCCGCCTTGCCCTTGGGGACACGGCCCTCGAAGAGCTCCTCCACTCGCGGCAGTCCGGCGGTGATGTCCAGGCCGGCGACGCCGCCGGTGTGGAACGTTCGCATCGTCAGCTGCGTGCCCGGCTCGCCGATCGACTGGGCGGCGATGATGCCGACGGCCTCGCCGATGCCGACCAGGAACCCGGTCGCGAGGTTTCGGCCGTAGCACAGCCGGCAGACGCCCTGGCGGGCCTCGCAGGAGAGCGGTGAGCGGACGAGGACCTCGTCAATCCCGGACTCGTCGATCGCCACCGCGACGGCCTCGGTGAGCTCCTGGTTGCGCTCGACGATCAGCACTCCCGTCTCGGGGTGGAAGAGATCGGCCGCGCTGAGGCGACCGACCATGCGCTTCTGGTAGGCGCCCTTTTCGTTGCTGGTGATCTCGGCCGATTCGGCGCGAGTGATCCAGCTGCCTTCCTGGGTGCCGCAGTCCTGCTCGCGGGTGATGACGTCCTGGGCCACGTCCACCAGGCGCCGGGTCAAGTAGCCCGAGTCGGCGGTGCGGAGGGCCGTGTCGGCGAGACCCTTGCGGGCGCCGTGGGTCGAGATGAAGTACTCGAGGACCGTCATGCCCTCGCGGAAGTTACTCCGCACGGGCACGTCGATGATGCGGCCCGAAGGGTCGGCCATGAGGCCGCGCATGCCGCCGAGCTGGCTGATCTGGCCCTTGTTACCTCGGGCGCCCGAGTCCGACATCATGCGGACGGAGCCGAAGGCATCGAGGCCGTCCATCATCGCGGTGGACAGGTCGTTGGTGGTCTTCTGCCAGACGTCGACGACCTGCTCGTAGCGCTCGTCGTCGGTGATCAGACCGCGCTGGAACTGGCGGTCGATCTGGTCGACGGCGGCGTCGGCCTCGACCAGGCGGCGTCCCTTGTCGGGCGGGATGACGATATCCGTGACGGCGATGGTCATGCCGCCGCGGGTCGCGTACTCGAAGCCGACGCTCTTGACGCCGTCGACGACGGCGGCGGTCTCCTCGGGGCCGAGAATGCGGTAGCACTCGTCGACCAGACGGCGCAGCTCGGTTCGCTTCATGTTCACGTTCTTGAAGCGGAGCCGATCCGGAACGATCTGGTTGAAGATGATTCGACCCACGGTCGTCCGGACGCGGGTATCGACGACCGCCCCGGCGGCCTCGTCCCAGGCCCTGACCATCGCGTCGACCGGCTCGTGGAGGGTCACCTCGCGGAGCTGGTAGGTCAGGATCGCCTCGCCCTCGCTGGAGAAGAGGCGATGCTTCTTGCCCTCGGCCAGGGGCTTCTCCATGGTCAGGTAGAAGCAGCCCAGGACCATGTCCTGGGTCGGCGCCACGACGGGGCTGCCGTCGGCCGGCGAAAGCAGGTTCGCGGTCGAGAGCATCATCGTCCGCGCCTCTTCCTGCGCGGCCGTGGAGAGCGGGACGTGGACGGCCATCTGGTCGCCGTCGAAGTCAGCGTTGAAGGCGGTGCAGACGAGCGGGTGGATCTGGATCGCCGAGCCTTCGACCAGGATCGGCATGAACGCCTGGATGCCCAGCCGGTGAAGCGTGGGGGCGCGGTTCAACAGGACCGGGTGGTCCTTGATGACTTCCTCGAGAACGTCCCAGACCTCGGGCCGGACGCGCTCGACGATGCGCTTGGCGCTCTTGATGTTGTGGGCGTGGCCCTTCTCGACGAGCAGGCGCATGACGAACGGCTTGAACAGCTCGAGCGCCATCTTCTTGGGCAGGCCGCACTGGTGGAGCTTGAGCTCCGGGCCGACGACGATGACCGACCGGCCGGAGTAGTCCACGCGCTTGCCGAGCAGGTTCTGGCGGAACCGTCCCTGCTTGCCCTTGAGCATGTCCGAAAGGCTCTTGAGGCGATGGTTGCCGGTGCCGGCGATCGCCCGGCCTCGCCGCCCGTTGTCGATCAGGGCGTCGCAGGCTTCCTGGAGCATGCGCTTCTCGTTGCGGATGATGATCTCCGGCGCGCCCAGCTCGAGAAGCCTCTTGAGCCGGTTGTTGCGGTTGATCACGCGCCGGTAGAGATCGTTCAGGTCGGAAGTCGCAAAACGGCCGCCGTCGAGCTGGACCATCGGGCGCAGATCCGGCGGGATGACCGGGATGACCGACAGGATCATCCACTCCGGCCGCGTCCCGGACCGCCGGAAGGCCTCGATCAGGCGCAGCCGCTTGATGGCCTTCTTGCGGCGCTGGCCCGACGTCGTCCGGACCTCGATGTGGAGGGCACGAGCCAGCTCCTCGAGATCCATCCGGCCGATGATGTCGCGGACCGCTTCCGCGCCCATGGCGGCGTGGAAGATCCGACCGCCGCGGCTGCCGGAGCCGTAGCGCTCGTCCAGGTAGCGGAAGTCGTTCTCCGAAAGCGTCATGAGCGACTTGATCGACTCGATCTCGTCGCGCTGCTTGCGGATCTCGTCCTTGGCGCCCTCGGCGTCGCGGCGCAGACGCTCGCGCTCGGCCTCGATCTCGGCGTCGTTCTCGAGCTGCAGATCCGTGATCTTCTGGCCGGCGCTGCGCTCCTCGTCGGCCTCGCGCTGCTGGATCTCCGACGTGAGGCGCTCGGTCTCGGCGGCCACGATCTTGCGGAGCGCGGCGGTGGCTTCCTTGCCGGCCGTGGCGCCGGCCGCAACGACGACCTCACCCGTGATCGGGAACGCGATGGCCTCGGCCGCGGTGCCTTTGCCGACGGCGGCTAGGAGCTTCTCGACCTTCTGGGCGGCCTCCACGACCTCTTCGGTGCGGGCGGCGCGCTGCTGCTCGAGGTCGGCCTTCGTGGCGGCGAGCCCGGCGTTGAGCTCGTCCTTCTGGCGATGGAAGCGCGACTTCAGCTCCTCCTCGAGATCGCTCAGGGCTCGGCCGCCCTTGCCTCCCCTGCCCTCGGCCTCGTCCTCGAGCGCGGCGAGAGCCCGGCGGCGAGCTTCCTCGTCCACGTGAGTGACGATGTACAGGGCGAAGTAGAGGATCCGCTCCAGGTTGCGGGGGCTGATGTCGAGCAGGATGCCCAGGCGCGACGGCGTGCCCTTGAAATACCAGATGTGGCTGACCGGGCTGGCAAGCTGGATGTGGCCCATGCGCTCGCGGCGAACCTTGGAGCGAGTGACCTCCACGCCGCACTTGTCGCAGATGATGCCCTTGTACCGAATCCGCTTGTACTTGCCGCAGTAGCACTCCCAGTCCTTGGTGGGACCGAAGATGCGCTCGTCGAAGAGACCGTCCTTCTCCGGCTTGAGCGTGCGGTAGTTGATCGTCTCGGGCTTGGTGACCTCACCCGAAGACCAATCCCGGATCTGCTCCGGACTTGCGAGCGAAATCCGGATCGCGTTGAAGTTGTTAACTTCGAGCATTCCTCTCCTCCACGCCGTCGCCTGGCTCGGCGGCGTAGTTCGGACCGTGGATCGGCGACGCCTGGCTGGCCGGGCACAGGCGCGGCGTCATGCGTGCAGCTGGATCAGTCTTCGAACCCAGCGAGGTTGATGCCGCCGAGATCCGGCATCGGGTAGGTGCCGGAGTCTTCGGCGAAGCGGATCTCCTCGTCGTTCTCGTTGAGGATCTCGACGTTGAGCCCCAGGCTCTGGAGCTCCTTGATAAGGACCTTGAACGACTCGGGAACGCCCGGCGCCTGGATCTCCTCGCCTTTGACGATCGCCTCGTAGGTCTGGACTCGACCCATGACGTCGTCCGATTTGACGGTGAGCAATTCCTGCAGGATGTTCGCCGCGCCGTAGGCCTCGAGCGCCCAGACCTCCATCTCACCGAAGCGCTGGCCGCCGAACTGGGCCTTGCCGCCCAGGGGCTGCTGCGTGATGAGGCTGTAGGGTCCGGTGGACCGGGCGTGGATCTTGTCCTCCACCAGATGGTGGAGCTTGAGCATGTAGATGTATCCGACCGTGATCGGGCGATCGAACGCCTCTCCCGATCGGCCGTCGCGAAGGGTGATCTTGCCGTCCTCGGGCAGCCCGGCCTCGCGCAGCTCGTCGCGGATCTGCTCTTCGGTGGCACCGTCGAAGACGGCCGTGGCGGCCTTGAGCCCGCGCTCGTGGAGCGCCCAGCCGAGGTGCGTCTCGAGGATCTGCCCGATGTTCATTCGGCTCGGCACGCCGAGCGGGTTGAGGACGATGTCGACCGGAGTGCCGTCCGGCAGGAACGGCATGTCTTCCGCGGGCAGGACCTTGGCGATGACGCCCTTGTTGCCGTGGCGGCCGGCCATCTTGTCGCCGACGCTGACCTTGCGCTTCTGGGCGACCGAGACCCGGACCAGGCGGTTGACGCCCGGCATCAGCTCGTCGCCTTCCTCGCGGCTGAAGATGCGGACGTCGACGACCTTGCCGCGCTCGCCGTGGGGCAGTCGCAGCGAGGAGTCCTTCACCTCGCGGGCTTTCTCGCCGAAGATCGCGCGCAGGAGGCGCTCCTCCGCGGTCAGCTCGGTCTCGCCCTTGGGCGTGATCTTGCCGACCAGGATGTCGCCCGGCTGAACCTCGGCGCCGATGTAGACGATGCCCTCTTCGTCGAGGTCCTTGAGGGACTCCTCGCCGACGTTGGGGATGTCTCGAGTGATCTCCTCGGGGCCGAGCTTGGTGTCGCGGGACTCGAGCTCGTGCTTCTCGATGTGGATGCTGGTGAAGAAGTCTTCCTTGACGAGGCGCTCGCTGATGACGATGGCGTCCTCGTAGTTGCCGCCCTCCCAGCTCATGAACGCGACCAGGACGTTGCGGCCGAGGGCCAGCTCGCCATGGTCCGTCGAGCTCGAGTCGGCGATCGGCTCGCCGGCGCCGAGGCGCTGGCCGACATCGACGATCGGGCGCTGGTTGATGCACGTCCCCTGGTTGGAGCGGACGTACTTCTGAAGCAGGTATTCGTCCAGCTCTCCGGCGTCGGTCTCCATCTGGACCTTGTCGGCGGTCACGCTCGTCACCACTCCCGGCCGGCGAGCGACGACCACCTGGCCCGAGTCGAGCGCAGCCCGCCACTCCATGCCGGTGCCGACGATCGGCGCTTCCGGCTCCAGTAGCGGCACGGCCTGGCGCTGCATGTTCGAGCCCATCAGGGCGCGGTTGGCGTCGTCGTGCTCGAGGAACGGGATCAGGGCCGTGGCGACCGAGACGACCTGCTTGGGCGACACGTCCATGTACTCGATCTGGTTGGGTCGAGCCTCGGGGAACTGGTCGCGGTAGCGGCACGGGATGCGGTCGCGGACGAAATGCCCCTCGGCGTCGAACTCGGCGTTGGCCTGCGCGACGAAGTGCTCCTCTTCCTCGTCCGCCGCCAGGTACTCGATCTCCGAGGTGACGATGGGGCGGATCTGGAAAGCCTGGGCCTTCTGGCGCTTGAGCTCGGCGATGGCTTCGCTCGTGAAGCGATCGCCCGTCTTGAGGACGACTCTGCCGTCCTTGCCGACCAGGTCGGCGCCTGCCTCACGGCGGGCGATCTCCGGATCGTCCCAGGCGACGGTGCGCTTCACCTTGCGGTAGGGCGTTTCGATGAAGCCGTAGGGGTTGATCCGGCCGAAGGTGGCGAGCGAGCCGATCAGGCCGATGTTCGGGCCTTCCGGCGTCTCGATCGGGCAGATGCGACCGTAGTGGCTGTGGTGCACGTCGCGGACGTCGAAGCCGGCGCGCTCTCGCGAGAGGCCGCCGGGACCGAGGGCCGACAGGCGGCGCTTGCTGGTCAGCTCGGCCAGGGGATTGGTCTGGTCCATGAACTGGCTCAGCTGGCTGCCGCCGAAGAACTCCTTCATCGCTGCCACGACGGGGCGGATGTTGATGAGGGCGTTCGGAGTGGCCTTGTCGATCTCCTGGATCGTCATCCGCTCGCGGACGACGCGCTCCATCCGCAGCAGGCCGACCCGGAAGGCGTTCTGGATCAGCTCGCCGTTGGCGCGGATGCGGCGGTTGCCGAGGTGGTCGATGTCGTCGGCGATGCCCATGCCGCGGTTCAGCTCGATCAGGTGACCGACGATCGCGGCGATGTCCTCGCGGGTGATGATCCGCTGCTCCCGGTCGAGCTCGATCCCCATCCGCTCGACGACCGGGGTCAGCTTCTTGTTGAACTTGTAGCGGCCGACGCGACCGAGGTCGTAGCGGCGAAAGTTGAAGAAGAGGCTCTCGACGAGCTGGCGGGCGTTGTCGCCGGTCGGCGGATCGCCCGGGCGCAGCTTCTTGTAGACCTCGATCAGGGCCTCCTGCTGGGTCCTGGTCAGATCCTTGTCCAGCGTGGAGGCGATGTACTGATGCTCGGGGTCCGAGTCGACGGTCGCGAACAGGGCGCCGATCTCGTCGTTCTTCTCGTAGCCGACGGCGCGCAGCAGCGTGGTCGCGGCGATCTTGCGCTTGCGGTCCACCTTGACCGAGAGGAGGTCCTTGTTGCTCGTCTCGAACTCGAGCCAGGCGCCGCGGTTCGGGATCACCTTGGCCGAGTAGAGGGTGCGGCCGCTCGTCGGGTCGTCGGCAGCACTGTAGTAGACGCCGGGCGAGCGGACGAGCTGGCTGACGACGACGCGCTCGGCGCCGTTGATGATGAAAGTCCCCTGGTCAGTCATGAACGGGAAGTCGCCCATGTAGACCCGCTGGCGCTGGATCTCGCCGGTCTCCTTGATCAGGAGCTCGACGTTGACATACAGGGGCCGGCTGAAGGTGAGGTCCTTGGTCCGGCACTCGAGCTCGACGTACTTGGGCGCGCCGAATTCGTAGTCCAGGAAGTGGAGCTCCATCACCTTGCCGGTGAAGTCCTTGATCGGGCTGATCTCGTCGAACAGCTCCCGGAGTCCCTTCTCCACGAACCAGTCGAACGAGGTCAGCTGCAGCTCGATCAGGTTGGGGATTTCGAGGACTTCGGGGATCCGCGCATAGCGCCGGCGAGGCGTGATCGCGGAAGCGCGAGAGGACTCAGCGACAGACAGCATGAACCGCTCCTTGACGGAGGAGAAAGGGAAGGGCCGCGCTCACAGAAGGAGTAGGATACCGCGCTCTCGGCCGATGTCAAATGGGCGCGCCATAAGAACCCCAGACCCAGGCCCGGCCGATGCCGTGGCCATCGCGGATTCGGCCAGGTGGGGCAGTTGCCCGCCCCACCGTCCGAACGAAGATTACTTGATTTCGACCTTTGCGCCCTGCTCCTCGAGGGCGGCCTTGATCTTCGCCGCCTCGTCCTTGTTGACGCCCTCCTTGACCGGCTTAGGGGCGCCGTCGACCAGGTCCTTGGCCTCCTTGAGGCCCAGGCCGGTAAGCTCGCGGACGACCTTGATGACCGGGATCTTGTTCGGGCCGATCTCCGAGAGGATCGCGGTGAACTCGGTCTGCTCCTCTTCGGCGGCCGCGACGGCAACCGGCGCGGCGGCGGCGGCGGCGGCGGCCGCGACGGCAACCGGCGCGGCGGCGGTGACGCCGAACTTGTCCTCGAACGCCTTCTTGAAGTCGGCGAGCTCGAGAACGGACATCGAGGCGAAGGCCTCGAGCAGCTGGTCCTGAGTCAGCTTTGCCATTTGATCAGTCACTCCTCGTGTGCCTGGAGCCGCAGGGCCCCTGGCGGATGGGTCTCGGAAAGGGCGCGAATCAGGCGCCCTGCTTGTCGGCGAGGGCCTGCACCAGGCCGGGGATCTCCCGCAGCGGGGCTTCGAACAGCCCGGCCATCGTGGTCAGCGGAGCAGCGATCGCGCCGGCGACCTGGGCCAGGACTACGTCCCGACCGGGCAACAGCGAGAGGCGAATGACCCCGTTGGCGTCGATGACTCGCGTCCCCAGAACGGCACCCGTGATCTTCACCAGGCGGTACGGTCGCACCGCGTCGAGGACTGCCCTGGCGGCAGCGGCCTCGTCGCCGCGAGCGAAGGCCACCGCGGTCGGACCCTCGAGGAGGAGACCCAGTGTCTCCGCCCCGGCGTCGCGAGCGGCGATCTTCATCAGCCGGTTCTTGACCACGCGGTACTTGACGTTCTGCTTGCGCAGGGATCGACGGATCTCGCCGATTTCGGGAACTGTGAGGCCGCGGTACTCCGAGACGATCATCGCCCTGCTGCCCCGAGCTTCCTCGGTCAGCTCCGCGACGGTCTCGCGCTTGGCCTCGGTAGGCATTGCCAGCCTCCTTGGACTGCTGCGCGCAGCCGGCGCGCGACGGTGGGCCGGTCGGGTCCGACTTGCGGCACCGACCAAAACGCCCCTGCGACGGCTCATCGCCACAGGGGCGCTCCCACCCTCGCGGATGGAGGCCTGGTCCCTGCCTCGGCGTGCCCGCCGGCGTCTCGGCCGGCGAATTGAGTCGGGAGCCGCGACCCGCCGATCTCTCGGCCGGGCCCCGGCGCCGCGACGCATGCTGTCTGCGGCGGTCCGTCATATTCGGTTCGAGGCGGCTGGCGCCGGGGTGGCGCTTCGTCGCCTGGCGGGGTCCACGCTGCCGTGGCCTCGCCTCATATGTTGGCGACCTGGCCCTCCCAGGGCCGGCCGCCGGCGCGGGCGGCGGCCTACGAGGCCGCGGCGACCGCGAGCAGAGCGGGGATGTCGATCCGGATGCCGGGGCCCATGGTAGCGACGATGGTGAGCGTCCGCAGGTACTGGCCCTTGGCGCCACTCGGGCGAGCGCGGTTGATGGCGTCCACGAGGGTCGCCAGATTCTCCAACAGCTGCTGGCTCTCGAAGCTAGCCTTGCCGAAGGGGACGTGGATGATGCCGCCCTTGTCGACCTTGAACTCGACGCGGCCGGCCTTTACTTCCTTGATGGCCCGCTCGAGATCGAAGGTGATCGTGCCGGACTTGGGGTTCGGCATGAGGCCCTTGCGACCGAGGACGCGACCGAGGCGACCGACCATGCCCATCACGTCCGGGGCGGCCAATGCCACGTCGAACTCCGTCCAACCGGCCTCGATCTTCTTGACCAGGTCCTCGGCGCCGACCTCGTCTGCGCCGGCGCGGAGCGCCTCCAGGGCCTTCTCGCCCTGGGCGAAGACCACGACGCGGATCTTCTTGCCGGTGCCGTGGGGCAGGACGACGGTGCCGCGGACCATCTGGTCGGCGTGGCGCGGGTCGACGCCCAGGCGGAGGTGCGCCTCGACGCTGGCGTCGAACGACACGTAGCTGGTCTTTCGGGCGAGCTCCGCACCCTCGGCCGGTGAGTAGACCCTGGTGCGGTCGACGAGCTTGGCGGCTTCCTGATACTTCTTGCCGCGCTCTGCCATTCCGATCTCCTTCTAGCGGTCCCACCCGGCTTCCCGGGTTTCGACCTTCCCCTGGCGCGGGGTTGACGTCCGGCTCGGTCGCGACCGGAGCGCGTGGCTTTCGACCGGCGGTCGATCGCCGTGGGTCCGGCCCCCGGGCCGGCGCCCTGTTGTGCTAGCCGACGACCTCGATGCCCATGCTCCGGGCGGTCCCTTCGACCTGGGCGACGGCGCCGTCCATGTCGGTGGCGTTGAGGTCCGGCATCTTGATCGTCGCGATCTCGCGGATCTGGTCGCGGGTCACCTTGCCGATGGTCTCGCGGCCGGCGGTGGCGGTTCCCTTCTGGATCCCGGCGGCCTTGCGAAGCAGGTCCGCGGCGGGCGGGGTCTTGAGGACGAACGTGAACGAGCGGTCCTCGAAGATCGTGATCTGGGCCGGGATGACCTGACCGACCTTGTCGGCGGTCTTCTCGTTATACGACTTGGTGAACTCGACGATGTTGATGCCGTGCGGGCCGAGCGCCGTGCCGACGGGCGGCGCCGGTGTCGCCTTGCCGGCATTGAGCTGGAGCGTGAGGACGATGCGGATCTTCTTGGCCACGGGGCTCGGGCTTCCTTTCGCTTACAGCTTCTCGACCTGAAGGAAGTCGAGCTCGACCGGGGTTTCGCGGCCGAAGATGCTGACCAGCACCTTGACTTTGTTGCGCTCCGGGTTGACCTCGTCCACGGTGCCGATGAACTCGGCGAACGGACCGTCGGTGACCCGAACGTTCTGACCCTTGGTAAACGCGACCCGGTAGCGCGGCGTCTCCACGCCCATCTGCCGGAGGATCTGCTTGACCTCCTGCTCGTCGAGCGGGATCGGCTCGCTCCGGACGCCCGGGATGTTGCCGCCACCGACGAAGCTGGTGACGCCGGGAGTGTTGCGAACGACGTACCAGGAGTCCGGGTCGAGGATCATCTCAACCAGGACGTAGCCCGGGTAGACCTTCTTCTGGACGGTATGGCGCTGGCCCTGGCGGATCTCGATCTCGTCCTCCATCGGCACCAGGACCTGGAAGATCTTGTCGTCCATGCCCATCGACTCGATGCGGTGCTCGAGATTCGCCTTGACCTTGTTCTCGTAGCCCGAATAGGTGTGGATGACGTACCAGCGCTTCTCGGGCGGCCGAACGGTCTCGCCAGCCTGTTCCGTCTTCATGGCTGAGATCACCCGGCGTTGATGGCTTTGGCGATCGCGCCAAAGATGACGTCGAAGAAGGTGATGTACGAGCCGACGACGATGCTCACCGCCAGCACCAGGATGGTGAGGTTGCGGGCCTGCTCTGGCGTCGGCCAGTTCACCTTCTTCAGTTCTTGCCACGCTTCATAGAAGAAGCGGCGGATCCGTGACACGGGCTGCTCTCTAACTGGTGTTTTTGAGGAAGCTGGCAGGCGCCGCGGGACTCGAACCCACAACCCCTGGTTTTGGAGACCAGTGCTCTGCCAATTGAGCTAGGCGCCTGCGATGTCCGCTTACTTGGCCTCGCGGTGCAGGGTATGCCGGCGCTCCCGAGGGCAGTACTTGCGGAGCTCGAGTCGGCCGGGATCGTTCTTCTTGTTCTTGCGGGTCGTGTAGGTCCGGATCTTGCACTCCGTGCAGGCCAGCTGGATGATCGGACGGGCGTCTACCTTTGCCATGGCTGCCTACTCGGTGATCGAGGTGATGGCCCCGGCGCCGACCGTGCGGCCACCCTCGCGGATGGCGAAGCGCTGGCCGACTTCGAGGGCGATCGGGGTGATGAGCTCGACC
>JBEKMM010000032.1:0-16064 GCA_050008515.1 Candidatus Limnocylindrales bacterium | reverse complement strand
CCGCCTTCACGGCTCAGTGGAACGAGGGCTCAACGCCCTTCCACTGGGTCAAGACCGCCGACCAGATCCTGGCCAAAGCAGTGCGCAAGCCGTCAACGATTGGCGAATCGGGACACTAGTGCCTCGATTCATGAAGCACGGCGTGGGACTGCTTCCGTGACCGAGCGTTCAGAGCGGACTCGATTCGGCCCCGGACATTCGGGAACGGGGCACTAGCCGCGGGTCCGGACGGACGGTCTCGCGACCATCGGAAACCGAGCGCTGACACGGCGTAACCGCTGGCTCTGCTACGATGTGCGCCGCTCGGGCGGTTAGCTCAGTTGGTTAGAGCGCATGCTTGACATGCATGAGGCCAGAGGTTCAAGTCCTCTACCGCCCACCATCGGGGCCGCTCGAGCGGCGCCGACCAAATGCATATCGAAAACGACGAGCGGGACACGCCCCGCCGGCAGGATCCAAGAGAGTCGTCGAGGTGGCCTGGGCCACCGCTGAGAGCGATGACGATTGTCGCCGGCGAAGGCACCAACCGTGAGTGGCCGGGGAACCGGCCCGGGATCCGCCCGTGAGAGCGGCACGAGCGCGCGGCGTCATGCGGACGGAACCCAGGCGTCGCGAAGGCGGGTGGAACCGCGAGAGAAACCTCTCGTCCTGTCGGACGGGAGGTTTTGCGTTTCGATCGACAACCGCGGGGCGGCGGTAGCGAAGGTGGACCAGATGAGCGACGACGAACAGAACCAGGTGGCGCATGCAGCCGGATCCTCGCCCTCGGAGCCCGAGGAGTTCTTCGAGGCCGTCGAGCGCGGTTCAGTGGATGAGCTCCTCGACGCGGGCGCGCACTCCGACCTTGACGCGATGCGCCATTCGGCCGCCCATGTGATGGCTGAAGCAGTGGTGGGGCTCTTCCCGGACGCTCAGCTGGGCATCGGGCCGTCGATTGACGACGGCTTCTACTACGACTTCCTTCTGCCTCGCTCGCTCACCCCCGACGACCTCGCCGCAATCGAGGATGGGATGCGCGCCTCGGTCGCCGCCGACCACGTCTTCGTCCGCAAGGAGGTTCCGTTCGCCGAGGGGCGCGCGTTCTTCGAGGGCCGCAACCAGCCGTTCAAGGTGGAGATCCTCGACGACCTGGCGGCCCGATCCAACGAGACCGACGCGCCGCTGCCGCCAACGTCTACGTATGAGCACGGTCCGTTCGTCGACCTGTGCAAGGGTCCCCATGTAGCCAGTACCGGCAAGATCGGCCCGTTCAAGCTGATGACCGTGGCCGGCGCGTACTGGCGCGGCTCCGAGAAACGGCCAATGCTGCAGCGCATCTACGGCACGGTGTGGCCGACGCAGGAGGAGCTCGAGGCGTATCTGCACCGCCGCGAGGAAGCGAAGCGCCGCGACCATCGACGCCTGGGCGTCCAGCTGGATCTCTTCAGTTTCCACGACGTCTCGCCCGGCTCGGCTTTCTGGCACCCCAAGGGTCAGCGTCTGTGGAGGACCCTCGAGACCGCCATCCGCGAGGTCCAGGATCGTCGCGGCTACCAGGAGATCAGCACCCCACTGCTGGTGCACAAGAAGCTGTGGGAGCAGTCGGGCCATTGGGCCAACTACAAGGACAACATGTTCATCCTGGAGTCCGAAGGCCAGACCTTCAGCCTCAAGCCGATGAACTGTCCCGAGAGCACATTCATCTACAAGAGCCGGCTGCGCTCGTATCGCGATTTGCCGCTGCGCTATTCGGACTTCGGCCGACTGCACCGCAACGAGCGGTCGGGGACCCTCTCGGGCCTGACGCGGGTCCGCCACTTCATCACGGACGACGCCCACATCTACCTTCGACCGGATCAGCTCCAGGACGAGATCAAAGCGCTGCTGGGCGAGGTCTACGAGGTCTACGGGTGGTTTGGCCTCGAGCCCAGGTTCACCTTCGGGACCAAGCCCGACAAGGCGCTGGGAGACCCGGCCCTGTGGGAAACGGCCGAGGCGCAGATCAAGGCCGCCCTCGACTCGCTTGGCAAGCCCTATCGCCTCAAACCCGGAGACGGCGCCTTCTACGCCCCGAAGATCGACATCCAGATCGAGGACGCGTTGGGCCGCGAGTGGCAGACGGCCACCATCCAGGTCGATCTCGTCATGCTGCCCGAACGCTTCGACTGCACATACATCGACGAGAACGGCCAGGCCGTGCGGCCGATGACGATCCACCGCGCCATCTACGGCTCTCTGGAGCGATTCATCGGCGTCCTCGTGGAGCATTTCGCAGGGGCATTCCCCGTCTGGTGCGCGCCCGTCCAGGTCGTCGTGATCCCGATCGCAGATCGACATCTCGAGGCGGCCCGGGAGCTGGCGGAGTTGCTGAGGGGACGCCGACTACGAGTGGAAGTCGATGACTCCGACGGCCGGATGCAGAACAAGATCCGACTTGCCCAGGAGCAGAAGGTGCCCTACATGCTCGTCCTGGGCGACCGAGAGATCGAGGCGCGGACGGTGGCGATCCGCAACCGCGCCGGCGAGCAGGAGAACGGTGTGGCGTGGGATGCCTTCATCGACCGGCTGACCGAGGAGACCGCCGCGCGACGGCCGTAGCCCTCCAGCTGGCGATCCTGGCTAACGGACCAGGTAAAGGAGCCACCCGGTTTTGCCGGGGTTGGCGACCCAGATCTCCCAGCCCGCGTACGGAGATGCGAATGAGGTCCACTTGACGCTGATCAGGTAGGCGTGGGCTTGATCGATTTGCGTCGCCCAGGTCGCGCCCTCGATCCACTGGCGCAGAGTGAGGGTGTTCGTCGGGCTCAGCTCCTCCCGGTACTCGCTGCCGGACGTCGCCAGGAATGCGGCCCGCTCCTTCTGGAAGGCCGCCAGCGTGCCCCAATGGGCCTGCGAGCCTTTGCCGAGCATTGCCCAGGCCCTGGAATAGTCGCCGGCAAGCAGCGCGTCCTCGTAGGCCCTGACCATGTAGAAGGCTCCTGGCGCACCGGTGGGCTGGGGCGTCGGGGTCGCGTTGGGGTCCCTCGTAGGAGTGGGGGAGGGAGTCGGCGACGGAGTGGCCGTCGGAGTCGGAGACGGAGTGGCAGTTGGAGTGGGAGTAGGCGTGGGGGACGGCGTCGGCGTGGTGCCCTGGCACGCGGAAACCGCCGCGATCACCAGGAACAGAGCCAGCGCGGATGACAGAATCGACCGCCCCATGACCACTCCTCAAATCTGCTGTGCGACAACTGCGGGCATCATCACACACCGCCGGCAAATCGACGCCGAAGCGCCGGGAAACGTGGCGGTCGTACGTTTGCCGGTCGCGAAATCCCTGTGCTATAGTCCCGCGGGCGACCGCCCGGTGCAGTTGTGCCCCGGGTTGGTGTGCTCGTCTGCTTCCGGCCACAGTATCCCGGCAGCCGACAACCGGAACACGTACAGAAGGGGTTCGCCATCAGCCGAGACCTGCGCATCAATCAGATGATCCGCGTGTTCGACGTGCGGGTCGTCGACGAAGACGGTAGCCAGCTTGGCGTCATGCGAACAGCCGACGCCTTGAGGCTTGCGCAGGAGCGGGGGCTCGACCTGGTGGAGGTTGCACCGCTGGCCAGCCCGCCCGTGGCGCGAATCCTGGATTTCGGTCAGTACAAGTACGAGCTGACCAAGCGCGAGAAGGAAGCCAAGCGACGGCAGCGGTCCGTCACCTTCAAGGAAGTCCGTCTCAAGCCCAAGATCGGCATCGGCGACTTCGATACGAAGGTTCGGCGAGCGATCGAGTTCCTCGAAGAAGGCGATCGGGTCAAGGTTTCCGTGCAGTTTCGAGGTCGTGAACTCACCCACCCGCAGATCGGGCGCGATCTCCTGGACAAGTTTGCGGAGCAGATAAAAGAACACGGCGTGGTCGAGCGGCTTCCACTGCTCGAAGGCAAGTCGATGCACATTAGCGTTGCATCGGTCCACAAGCCCAAGACGCACGAGCCGACACCTGCGGCGATCGCGAAGGGCCATGCCAGGACAGACGAAGACGCGGTGCCCGCTGTGGACGCCGAAGCGACAACAGCTAGCGTGGAGACTCCGGACAGTCCGGCGGCTCCCGGACCCGAGCCGGAAGACGGCGCGGCGTCAACTGGGAAGGTGAACTGACGTGCCCAAGATGAAGAGCCACAAGGGGACCCAGAAGCGGATCGGGGTCACCGGCAGTGGCAAGGCGGTCCGGGTCAAGTCGTGGCGCGGACACCACCTCGAGCTGAAGTCCTCGCGGCGCACCCGCCGCTACGACGGCAAGGAGCTCGTGAGTGGCGAGTCTCTGGACCAGATCCGCCGGCTGCTGCCGTACCTGGGAGTCTGATCTCCGATGGCACGCGTCAAGCGGGGCGTAACCGCCCACCACCGCCACAAGCGTCTTCTCAAGGACGCCGAAGGACGATCCGGCACCAACTCGAAGCTCGTCAAGCGAGCCCATGAGTCGATGCTGCATGCGCTGGCGTATGCGACCCGGGACCGCAAGCAGCGCAAGCGCCAGATGCGCGAGCTCTGGATAATTCGCATCAACGCCGCCGCCCGCCAGAACGGCATCACTTACGGCAAGCTGATAGCCGGCCTCAAGGCGGCCAATATCGAGCTCGATCGCAAGATCCTGGCCGATCTTGCCGTTCGCGACGCACCCGCATTCGCCCAGGTCGTGGCTGTCGCTGGCAAGGCTTCGGCCTGACCTTCGCCGGCCGGAGACGGCCGGGTTCGCAATAGACAAAGGCGACGACGGAGAAGAGGCGAGGACAGATCCATCAGGGAGGACGGGCCGGAGACTGGAAGCCCGTCCGGGGTCGATCTCGCCGGTTCACTCCCGAGCCGTTCGCTGAAGCCAGGACGTCGTGGCGTCCCAGGTGTGTAGGCTGAACCGGCTGGCGACCGATATCCGGCCCCATGAGCGCTCTGGCAGCCCTCCAAGGCGACCAGGGAAGCGGGGTGGTACCGCGAGCCCTCGACTCGTCCCCGTGTCCGAACGGGACGCGGACGGTCGAGGGTTCTAGATTCGTGGAGCTACACCCGAAGGAGGCCGAGCCTCCCGGCCCGACCAGAGAACGAGGAAACGTGAGCGTGGACTTCGAGAGCCTGAGCGGCGACCTGCATCGCCTCATGGATCTTGCCCTCGCCGAGATCGCCAAAGCGTCCGATCCGGCCGGGCTGGACCAGCTGCAGATCCAGTACCTCGGCAAGAAGGGCGACCTCACGGCCGTCCTGCGCGGGATCGGGGCACTGCCGGCGGAAGACCGGCCGCGCGTCGGGGCCGTGGCCAACGAGATCGGGGAAGCCGTCAAGACGGCCCTGGCCGAGCGCGGCGCCGAGCTCCGGTCCGCGGTGCAGGCTCAGCGGCTGGTGGCGGAGCGAGTGGACGTGACGCTGCCGGGCCGCACCGTCTCACGCGGCACCCTTCACCCCATCCCCGAGACCATCGCGGCCATCGCCGAGATCTTCGGGCAGTTCGGGTTCGTGGTCTACGAGGGGCCCGAGGTCGAGGACGACCTCACCAACTTCCAGATGCTCAACATGCCCCCGGACCATCCGGCGCGCGACTTGTGGGACACGCTGTACGTGGACATCCCCGGTCACCTGCTGCGCACCCACACCAGCCCCGGCCAGATCCGGGTGATGGAGTCGACGAAACCACCGATCCGCGCGCTCCTGCCCGGCCGTTGCTTCCGCTACGAGGCGGTGGATGCGAGCCACGGCTTCGAGTTCTTCCAGGTCGAAGGTCTCATGGTCGACGAGGGAACCTCGATGGCGGACCTCAAGGGTCTGCTGGACGAGTTCGCTCACGCTCTCTTCGGGCCGCGCAAGACCCGCTTCCGGCCCGGCTACTACCCGTTCACCGAGCCTTCCGTGGCCTTCGACGTCGAATGCGTCGTCTGTGGCGGGGTGGGCTGCCCGGCCTGCTCGAAGTCCGGCTGGATGACCATCCTGGGCGCCGGCATGGTCCACCCCGTCGTCCTGCAGTACGGCGGCATCGACCCGGAGCGCTACCAGGGCTTCGCCTTCGGCATGGGCGTCGAGCGCATATCCAACCTGCGTCACGCCGTGCCGGATCTCCGCTACTACCTCGAGAACGACCTGCGCTTCCTGGAGCAGTTCCGCTAGAGGCAATTTGCCGCGGCCAGGTGCCGCACCC
This sequence comes from Candidatus Limnocylindrales bacterium, assembly GCA_050008515.1. GTDB lineage: Bacteria > Chloroflexota > Limnocylindria > Limnocylindrales > CSP1-4 > Fen-1039. The sequence continues at coordinate 9,937 of JBEKMM010000032.1, read as the reverse complement.
TACGTACACGAACGTGAAGGGACCTGGACGGATGAACGGGTTACCAGCCGATACCGACGTGAGCTTCCTGGTTGGGGCTGAGCTTGTTCAGGTCTGCATCGGGCAGAACGAGGTAATCCTGCATTTCCTGCCCGCGGGTGATCCGACAGGGCCGAACCCCTCGATCACCATCGAGTCCGAGGTCCGCCTTGTGAACCCAGATGGGGCCGAGTTCACGCTAGACACGCCCGTGGCCATCGGACCGGCGCTTCTTCCGCTGTTGCGGGTCCCGGTCACTGGTGCGTTTGCTGTCCCACCTGGGACGCTGCGGCTCCAGTTGTCCTCCGGTCATTTCCTCGACGTCATCGACGATAGTGAGGCTTACGAGAGCTACACCGTCACCAACGGGGATCGGGTGATCGTTGTCTGACCATGACTACTTGAGCACGGGGAGTCCGTCGTTGACCACACTGGGTGTTCTGGAGCAGTTCCGATGAGAGTCCCGCTGAGCTGGTTGCGCGAGTACGTCGATATCCAGCTGACGCCCGAACAGCTGGCCGAACGGCTGACCCTGCTGGGCATGGAAGTCAAGGGTCTCGAGCAGTGGGGCGCCGACTGGCGATCCGTCGTCGTCGGCGAGCTGCTGACGGTCGAGAAGCACCCCTACGCGGATCGGCTCCATCTCACCACCGTCAACATCGGCTCGGGCGAGCCGCTGCACATCGTCTGCGGCGCCCACAACATCGCTCCGGGCCAGCGAGTGCCGGTGGCGTTGCCCGGTGCGGTCCTGCCTGGCGAGCGCCGCATCGAGCGGACCGAGAAGATGGGCATCGCCTCCGAAGGGATGCTCTGCTCCGGCGACGAGTTGCACATCACGAGCGACGCCGAGGGCATCCTCATCCTGCCGCCCGCGATGCCACTGGGTCGAGACCTCAGCGACCTCTACGGCGACGTGATCCTCGACGTTGACGTCAAGCCGAACCGCGGCGACGCCCTGTGCCTCGTGGGCCTTGCGCGCGAGGTTGGGGCAGCAACCGGCGCGACGGTTCGCTGGCCCGAGATCGCGGTCGAGGAAAAGGGCGGTCCGGTGTCCGAGCGGCTCAAGGTCGAGGTTCGCGAGCCCGAGCTGTGCACTCGGTTCGTGGGGCGGTGGGTGAGCGGGGCCAGGATCGGTCCCTCCCCGGATTGGGTCCAGATGCGCCTTCAGGCCGCCGGCATGCGCCCCGTGAGCAACGTCGTGGACGCGGCGAACTACGTCATGCTCGAGCTGGGCAAGCCGACGCACACCTTCAACGGCGCCGCGGTCAACGACAGCACGATCATCGTCCGCCTCGCCGTCCAAGGGGAGCGGCTCGAAACCCTCGATCACGTCGACCGTGAGCTGACGCCCGACACCCTGATCATCGCCGACACAAGGGGCCCGATCGGCATCGCCGGCGTAATGGGCGGCTTCGACAGCGAGATCACCGACGCGACCACCGAGATCGCCATCGAGTCGGCGGTCTTCGACCCGGTGAGCATCCGTCGCACCGGTCATCGATATGCCCTGCGCTCCGAGGCGAGCCTTCGCTTCGAGAAGGGCCAGGAAGCGCGACTCGCTCGGATTGGCGCGGATCGCGTCGCCCAGCTCACCTTTGCGTGGGCCGGCGGATCTGTTTCGCGGGGTCGCGTCGACACCGCGCCGACTGAGCCGGCCCCGGCCACGTTGGCTTTCCGACCGGCACGCGTCAGCGCCCTGATTGGCGCAGAGATTCCGATCGACGAGCAGCGCAGCCTGCTGCGCCGGGTCGGCGTGGAGACGGAACCGGCAGCCTCGGGCACTCGTATCCACGTGGCCGCCGAGCCCAAGCCGCTCGTCGTCGACCCGGGGTCCGAGAAAACGCTCGTTGCGGTGGTGCCGACCTGGCGGCGCGACCTGGCGATCGAGGCAGACGTCGCGGAGGAGGTCGCCCGCGTGCGCGGGTACGAGACCACGCTGGCGCACCTGCCCGACACCCTGATGCCCGCGTACCGGCCGGCGCCCCTGCGGGTACGCGACCTGGTTCGCGAGACTCTCGCCGGCGCCGGGCTGAGTGAGGTCGTCACTCACGCCCTTGTCTCATCGCTTGACGAGGCCCGGCTGCTCTGGCCAGAGGACCTCAGCGAGCCGGCGCTGCCGGGTGGCTTAGCGGCGCAGTCGGGCGACGACATCGTCGTCACCAACCCGCTCTCCACCCAGCATTCCGCGCTGCGCCAGCATCTCGTCGCCAGCCTGCTGGATGTGCTCTCGCTCAACGAGCGCCAGGGCCGCGCCGACGTCGCCATCTTCGAGATCGGCAAGCGGTACGCCCGTATCGATGGCAAGCCGCGCGAATGGACTCGCCTGGCAATCCTGCTGACAGGCGCCGCCGAGCCCGCGGCCTGGAACCGCGTTGCGCGCTCCTATGATCTGGACGACGCCAAGGGCATCCTGGAGCTGCTGTGCCGCCGCCTGGGCCTCCCAGAACCTTCGTACGTGCCCGACACGCGCGGCTTTCCCTTCCACCCCGGCCGCGCCCTCGTGGCCCGGCAGGAGTCGAGCCTCGAGACCCTGGCAGGCCGCGTGGCGGAGATGCACCCGGATGCGCTCGCGGCGTGGGAGCTGCGCTCCGCGCGCGTGATCGTCGCCGAGCTAGCCATCGCGGGGCTCGATGCCGCCGCCCCGCTGCGTGTTCACGTCGAGCCGATCCCGCGCTACCCGGAGGTCGAGCGCGACATGGCCGTCATCGTCGCCGAGTCTCGCACGGCCGCCGAGGTCCAGGCTACGATCGCCAGCCACGGTGGCGTTCTGCTCCGCCGCGTCCGCCTCTTCGACCTGTATCGCGGCACCCCGTTGGCGGCGAGTGAGAAGAGTCTCGCCTACCGGCTCGTGTTCGGGGCCAAGGACCGGACTCTAACCGAGGCCGAGATCGACGCTGCGGTCGACGCAGTCCGAAAGGGCCTGGCGGTAGATCTCGGGGCACATCTGCGCAGTTAGGGTCACCTGCCGGCCGGTACGCTTGCCCGGTTGAAGCCTCGGCCGCGGCGCTGGTAACGTGCTTCGTGGCGGTTCACGCGCTGCTAACCTAACCGCGTTTGCGCCGGAAGGCTCTCCACCGCCTCCAGGATGGGAGGGAGACCAATGATCGGAGCCATCCAGTCCGCGCCACTGGTCGATCTGGCGATCTTCATCGGCCTGTTTGCGGCGTTCATCCTGGGCGTGATGCAGGGTGCCATCCGCCGGATCCTTGGGATCATCTCGATCCTGTTCGCGTTCCTTGTGTCGGCCAACCTGCGCGGTCCGATCGGCGACTACCTGGCCGACCACTGGCGCCAGTTCCCGTCCGGCTACAACCATATGCTCGCCTTCGCGATTCTGTTCTGCTTTCTGACGGTGGCCTTCTCCATCCTGATCCAGGGCTTCTACAAGCGAACCGAACTATCGGCGGCACATCCCATCCTCGACGACATAGTCGGCGGTCTGTTGGGGTTGCTCCAGGCATTCATCCTGCTGACGATCGCGGTCATCATCCTGGGCTCCTACACGATGCCGGATCCTTTCCCAGGCGACATAGACCAGCTGCGACGGGCTCAGGACCTGCTGATTCACCAGTCCCACGTCGCCGGCGCGATACGTGACACGGTGGTCCCGGTGGTCATTCACCTGCTGTCGTGGCTGCTGCCCAGCGACCTGGTCTCGATCTTCTCCTGAGCGAGCCGCATACGCTTGAATTCGGGCCCACTTCTTCTGGCGCCATCTACCCACGCCACCTGCTCGCGGGCGACAGCATCGCGGCCGCGCGCGCCTTCCTGGGCGCCCGACTGGTCCGAAACGACCCCTCGGGCGTACGAGTTGGCAGGATCGTCGAAGTCGAGGCCTACATAGGGACCGACGACCTGGCTTCGCACGCGCGCTTCGGCCCGACGAAACGCAATGCCGTCATGTTCGGCCCACCCGGCCACGCCTACATGTACCTTGTCTACGGGATGTACGACTGCCTGAACGTTGTCACTGAACCCCTGGGGCGCGCCGCGGCTCTCCTGGTGCGCTCAATCGAACCTCTCGAAGGAGTGGACCTGATGCGCCATGCCCGCGACGAGTGGATCGTGGCTCATGCGCGCCGCCGGGGCTCCGGCCTCGAGAGCGCCGCACGGACTGCCACCGCCCGCCAGAGAGTGGCCGCCGTGCCCGACGTGCGCCTGGCCTCTGGGCCCGGCCTCGTCTGCGCCGCGTTCTCGATCGGACGTGGCGAGGACGGCGCGGACCTGTGCGATCCAGCCGCGTCGCTCCACCTGGAACGGGCGCGCTCGAGCGACCCGCTCTTCGAGTTCGCCTCTGGGCCGCGCATTGGCATCGGCTACGCCCCGGAACCGTGGCTGAGCAAGCCGTGGCGACTCTGGGCGCTCGGGAACCCCGCCGTCTCGAGCACAAGGGGCAGGCGGTGACCGCGCCGAGACCCGACCGCTCGGCGGCCGTGCTCCCGGCCCAGGTGGCCAACCCCGGCCACCAGATGGATAGGCGCTCGTTGGCGCTGCTCGAGTTCCCGCTCGTTCGTGCGCGTCTTGCCGCCGCGACCGGGTTCGCGCCGGGGCGTCGGCTGGCAGAGGCTCTGGAGCCCTCTTCGGATCCCGTGGTCGTGGCCCGCGGCCTGGACGAGACCACCCAGACGCGCGCCTTCGTGGCGGGCCATCCGGGTGCCGGCATCGGCGGCAGCAAGGACATCGGGCCATCGCTAGAGCGAGCTGCGCGCGGGGGCCGGCTCGATCCGGCGCAATTCCTCGACATCGCGGCCACGCTGGAGGCCGCCTCCCGGCTGAGCGAGGCTCTGTCGGGGGATCGACGACCGATCCTGCACGACCTGGCCCGCGAGATCCACCCGTTGCCGGGCCTCCGCAGCGTGCTCGGACGCAGCTTCGATCCTACCGGTGAGCTGCTGGATACGGCATCGCCGCGCCTTGGAGGACTCCGGCGAGCCGTCCGCATCGCCTACGACCGGCTGCGCGTTCGGTTGGATCAGCTGGTTCACTCCGGCGACCTGGCCGGCGCGCTTCAGGAGCCGCTGGTGACCCTGCGCGGTGGCAGGTACGTGATCCCGGTTCGGGCCGACGCTCGCGGCCGCGTCAAGGGAATCGTCCACGACGCCTCCGGCAGCGGACAGACCCTGTTCGTCGAGCCCCTCGTCGCGGTGGAGCTCGGCAACGCCTGGCGTGAGGCGCAGGTTGCCGAGCAATCCGAAGTGGAGCGCATCCTCGACGATCTCTCGACCCTCGTGGCGGGTCAGGCGTTGCAGCTCCGCGAGACGCTCGACGCACTGGCCAGGTTCGACTTCTGGGCCGCCAAGGCACGCCTGGCGGAGGAGATGGACGCGATCGCGGCCGAGATCGCCGACCGGCCCGAGATCGTGATGCTGGGGGCCCGCCATCCGGGCCTGTCGGGCCGAGTGGTGCCGATCGATATCCGGCTGGGCGACGGTTACACGGCGCTGCTGATCACCGGCCCGAACACGGGCGGCAAGACGGTCGCGCTGCGGACGCTGGGCCTGCTGAGCCTGATGCACCAGGCCGGCCTGCACGTGCCCGCCGAGGCGGGCACGAAGCTCCCGATCCTGCTCGACGTCTACGCCGATATCGGTGACGAGCAGTCGGTCGCGCAGTCCCTCTCCACTTTCAGCGGGCACCTGCGCTCGATCGTTCGAATCGTCGAGTCGGCCGGACCCAATCGGCTGGTCCTGCTCGACGAGCTCGGCGCCGGCACGGATCCGACCGAGGGCTCGGCGCTGGCGCAGTCGCTGCTCGATCACTTCATCAAGGCCGGAGCCCTGGTCGCAGCCACGACCCACTACGCCGAGCTCAAGCTCTACGCCCACACGACGCCGCAGGCCAGAAACGCCTCGGTGGAGTTCGACGTCGAGACCCTGCGCCCGACCTATCGCCTGTCGATCGGCTTGCCGGGGCAGAGCCAGGCCTTCGCCATCGCCGAACGTCTTGGCCTGCCGACGGCCATAGTCGCCGACGCCCGCTCCCGACTCACGGATGAGCAGCACGCGTTCGAGGAGACGCTCGCTTCCATCAAGGCCACTGCGCTCGAAACCACCGAGGCCCTCGCGCGAGCTCGGACGGCCGAGGAACGAGCTAGGGTCGCCCTCGCGTCGGCAGAGGACGAACGACGCCGGGCCCGACGCGAGCGCGACGAATCGGTCAGGGCGGCGCGAGACGAAGCCGAGCGGCTGGTCGACGAGGTCAGGGCCGAGGTGAGGACGATCCGCCGCCAGCTGGAGCGCGAAACGGTCACCCAGCGCGCTCTCGACGAGGGTCTGGAGCGGGTCCGGACGCAACTCGAGCGCCTGCCGGCAACCGAGCCCGCACCCGTTCGAACGATGCCCCCGGGCACGGTCGCGTGGCGGACCGGAATGCGCGCTCGCAGCCTCAGCGGCGGCTGGGAAGGTCGGATTGCCGCCCTCGAGAAGGGTGGCCGCCGGGCCACTCTCGAGGCAGGCGGGATCAGGGTGAAGGTCGACATAGGGGACCTTGAGCCGGCGGTCGGCGGAGAAGGGGAGGCGGCGGCGGGCGGTGGGCGGCGAGCGACGCTGCCGGTCGATGCGGGATCTGCCGGCACCGCCTCGCGGCTGCAGCTGGAGCGCGCCCGAACCGTCGCATCTTCTCTGGATCTTCGTGGGGCCAAGGTCGCGGAGGCGCTCGAGGTCCTCGATCGATACCTCGACGACGCCTCACTGGCCGGTCTGGAGCAGGCCACGATCATCCACGGCATGGGTACGGGTGCGCTCCGCGACGCCGTGCGCGATTACGCGTCGGGGCATCCGCTCGTCAAATCGTGGCGCCCCGGCGGGCGAGGGGAGGGTGGAGACGGCGCCACCGTGGTGGCGCTTTGAGCGAAGCCCCCGCTCGGCCTCGCGGGATGCGAGAATCGATCATCTGAGACCCGGCCGTCACCCATCGGGGCCTGAGTGGAGGAGTCGGTGAGCAAGACGCACGAGGCACGCTCCAGCCTGCCCAGCGTGACGGACGCGAGCGGCTGGTCTGCCGCGGACTGGGACGGCCTGGCTGCCCGGAGCCCGCTCGGCGACGCTTTCCAGTCCTATGAGTGGGGCGAGGTCAAGCGCAACCTGGGCTGGACGCCGCTTCGCTACGCGGTCGAGCTGAATGGTCGCCGTGTCGCCGTCGTGTTCATCCAGGAGCGGTCGCTCGCGGGGCGCTTGCCGGGGCCCCTGCGACGCCTGCGCGTCCACTACGCGCCGCGAGGCCCGATCCTTCTCGAGGCGACGCCTGAGGCCGCCAGAACGGCCCTGGACGCTCTCAGGGGCATCGCCCGGGCTCGGCACAGCCTGGCGCTCACGATCGACCCGACATGGCGCGAGGATGGCGAGCTGGCGGCCACGCTGCCGGAGTCGGGGTTTCGGCCGGCCGCGCGGGAGGTCCAGGTTTCGCGCACGGCGATGGTCGTTCCGCTTCGGGCCGGCGAGGAGGAGCAGCACGCGTTACTCGACGATTCGACCGCCACCAACATCAACAAGGCACGCCGAGCGGGCGTGTCGACGGAACGGATCGACCTGACTTCGCCGGCCGCTCGCGAGCCCGCGCTGGCCGAGTTTTTCGACATGCACGCGGCCACCGGCCGGCGCGAGGGCTTCCTCGTGCGTGACCGCGAGTACGAGCTGAGCCAGTGGCGCGGTCTGGGCGAGGCAGGCCTGGCCAGCCTGTGGTTCGCCAGCGTCGAGGGGCGGCGGCGGAGCGGCCTGCTGCTGCTCCACTGCGGCAGGTACGTGGTGCTGTTCGCCGCAGGCTCCCCGGACGACGCCGACCTGCGCAAGAACCGGGCCAACCACCTGCTCCACTGGTCGATCATGCGCTGGGCGGTGACGGCCGGTTTCGAGGGCTACGACCTGGGCGGCGTGGACACCCATGAGTTCGCCGGCTTGCCCACGGACAGCTCCCACCCGCTCTGGAACCTCTACGAGTTCAAGCGCCGCCTCGGGGCCGTCGGCGAGGTCCGCGTCCGGGCGCATGAGTACGCCCCAGGTGCGCTCCCTGGCGCAGCCTGGCGATTGGCGCGGCGCTTCAAGTGAGCGACAGTCCCAGACCCCGCCGCCGCGTCGCCGGGAGCCCCGCCAGGCGGCCGTCGCCGCGGCACGAAGCGTGGCAGCCACGCGCCTCGGGCGACGACTACGGCGGAGCGCCCGTGGCCGGCGACGTGGTCCTGAGCGCGGAGTCGGCGGCCCCATCGATGCCGGACCTGGCGAATGCCTCGGCGGCCCGCATGGGCGGTCGGGCGATCGCGCTGGCCGGGCTCGTCGTAGTGGCCGGCGTGGTCCTTTCGCGGGTCCTGGGCTGGGTCCGGACATCGGTCTTCCTGGCCGAGTACGGCGGCCACAGCGCCAATCTGGACGCCTTCCTGGCCGCCTTTCGAATCCCCGACACGCTCTTCCAGCTGGTGGCGGCCGGCGCCGTCGGCTCGGCCCTGGTACCTGTGGTCTCGGCCCTGCTGGCGAAGGGCGAGGATGTGCGGGCCCGGCGCGTGGTGGCGACCATCGCCAACTTGATGATCCTGGCGCTCATCCCGCTGGCGGTCCTGGTGTGGTTCGCCGCGCCGGCCATCATGCCCGTCATTGCGCCGACCAACGGAGACGCCGCGAAGCTCGCCCTTGAGATCGACCTGACGCGCTGGATGCTGTTGTCGCCGATCTTGCTGGCCCTCTCCGCTGCCATGACCGCCGGCCTCAACGCCAGCGGCATCTTCGGCGCGCCCGCGATGGCCCCCAACGTGTACAACATCGCGATCATCTTCTGCGCGATTGCGCTGACGCCAACCCTGGGGATCGACGCACTCGCGGTCGGCGTCATCCTTGGCGCCGCAGGCCATGTCGCCACTCAGGCATACGCGGTCCGCCGCAACGGGCTCTACAGCCTCGTCCTCGACGTGCGCGATCCGGCCGTTCGCGAGACGCTGCTGCTCATGGCACCGCGGGCGCTGGGCCTCGGCGCGACACAGATCGTCTTCCTCGTGAACACGTACTTTGCCCTGCAGCTGGGCGACGGGCCGAACACGATCTACTTCGGCGCCTTCACCGCGCTCCAGATACCCGTTGGGCTGATCGGTGTGCCGCTCGGGATCGTGCTCCTGCCGCCGCTTTCGCAGGCGATCGCCCGCGGGGACAAGGAGCGATTCAGCAGGCTCGTCGATCAGTCGCTTCGGCTGCTGCTCTACATCGTCGTCCCGTTGACCGGCGTGATGCTCGTCCTCGCGACACCGTCCATAGCCCTGCTGTATCGACGCGGCGCCTTCACCCTGGCCGACTCGGCGACCATGACGCCGGTCTTCGCGGTCTTCCTGCTGGGCCTGATCGCCCACGTCCTCATCTCGCTGCTGGCCCCGATCTTCTACGCCGGGAAGGACACTCGCACGCCCGTCACCGCGGCCCTGGTCGCCGTGGCTGTTGACGTCGTTGCGGCCGCGATCCTGTTCCCCCTATTCCACCTCGAGGGTCTGGCGCTCGCCATCGGCCTCGGGGCGTGGGCGGAGGTGACGCTGCTGTTCTTCTTCATGCGGCATCGGATCGGCTTCGATCTGCGACCGTTGGGCCTCACCGTGGCGTTTGCTGTGCCGGGCGCCACCCTGACCGCCGCGGCCGCGCTGGCCGTGGATCGCTTCATCGGCGGCTTGACGCACGGCTCGGCCTCGCCGCCGATCCTGGTCGCCGACCTCGCGATCGCCGGGCTGGTAGCGGCGGCCGTGTACCTGGCCTGGAGTCGACTGCTGCGGCTACCCGAGCTGGCGGCCGCGACCGATCTGGCGCGGACCCTGCTGCGCCGCGGATGATCGGCGGCCCCGGTTCAGGCGGCTGCCTCGGCCGACGAGCGAGAGCAGGGCCAGTGCGGGCAAGGGCAGGACGGTGACCGGAGTGAGCGTCGGGGTCGGCGTCGGGGTCGGCGTCGGCGTCGGCGT
>JBEKMM010000031.1:0-17535 GCA_050008515.1 Candidatus Limnocylindrales bacterium | reverse complement strand
GGTCGAGCTCATCACCCCGATCGCCCTCGAAGTCGGCCAGCGCTTCGCCATCCGCGAGGGTGGCCGCACGGTCGGCGCCGGGGCCATCACCTCGATCACCGAGTAGGCAGCCATGGCAAGGCAGCGGATCAGGATCCGCCTCAAGGCATACGACCACCGGCTGCTCGATCAGTCGGCGGCGCAGATCGTGGAGACGGCTCAGCGGACCGGCGCGGATGTCGTCGGTCCCGTTCCGCTGCCGACGCGCATCGAGAAGTTCACCGTCCTGCGGTCGCCGTTCATCGACAAGGACAGCCGGGAGCAGTTCGAGATCCGCACTCACAAGCGGCTCGTGGACATCCTGGAGCCCTCGTCCAAGACCGTCGACGCCCTGATGCGACTCTCGCTGGCGGCGGGCGTCGACATCGAAATCAAGATGTGACCCGGATGTCTATTGGACTGATCGGCCGCAAGGTCGGCATGACTCAGGTATTCCAGGCAGACGGAACCATGATTCCCGTGAGCGTGGTCTCGGTCGAGCCGAACACCGTCACCCGGCTCCGGACTCCGGAGCGCGACGGCTACACCGCCGTCCAGCTCGGAATAGAAGAGTCGGGCAAGCTCACCAAGCCGGAGATAGGGCAGCTCAAGAATCTGCCGAAGGTTTCCGTCGTGCGTGAGTTCCGCCTCGCCGACGACGCCACCGAGGCCTACACCGTCGGCCAGAAGCTCGACGTGACCCTCTTCGCCGCCGGCGACATCGTCGACGTGATGGGCGTCAGCAAGGGCAAGGGGTTCTCCGGCCACATCAAGCGCCATCACTTCAAGCGCGGTCCCAAGACCCACGGTTCCGACCATCACCGCGCGCCCGGCTCGATCGGCCCAGGCACCACGCCGGGCCGCGTCTACAAGGGCATGCGCATGGCCGGCCACATGGGCGACGCCCGTGCCACCGTCAAGAAGCTGCGGGTCGTCCGCGCGGACGCCGAGCGCAACCTGCTGCTCGTGAAGGGATCCGTTCCCGGCTCCCCCAACGCGCTGATCCTCGTGAAGAAGGTCTAGCGATGCCGAAGACGACCCTCTACGCGAGGACGGGCGAGGCGATCGGCGAGGTGGAGCTCCCCGAGGAGCTCTTCTCCGCTCCGGTCAACGTGGCCGTCCTCCACCAGGTGGTGACCGCCCAGCTGGCCGGCCGCCATCTCGGTACGCACAACACCAAGACGCGCGGCGAGGTCTCCGGCGGAGGCAAGAAGCCGTACCGCCAGAAGGGCACCGGCCGGGCGCGCCAGGGATCCACCCGATCGCCGAACTACACCGGCGGCGGCGTGGTCTTCGGGCCGCACCCGCGCTCGTACGCTCAGCGTCTGCCGCGCCAGATGAAGCGCCTCGCTCTGTGCGGTGCGCTGACGGCCAAGCTCGACGACGACGCGATCCGCGTCGTCGATGGGATCGGCCTGGAGGCGCCCAAGACCCGCGACCTCGTCGACGTCATCGCCGCGCTCGGTCGCACCGGCGGCCGGATCCTGATCGTGGCCCCGGGCACCGACGAGACCCTGATCCTCTCGGCGCGGAACCTGCCGCGAGTCGAGGTCATTCGCGCCGATTCGCTCAACGTCGTGGCCCTGCTCAACGCGGACACCGTCCTCATCGAGCAGCCCGCGCTGAGCAGGATGGAAGAGGTGTACGCGTGAGCCTCACAGCGCACGACATCGTCATCCATCCCGTCATCAGTGAGAAGTCGATGGACGAAGCCCAGCGTGGCAAGTACACGTTCGCGGTCCACGACGACGCCAACAAGGTTCAGATCGCTGCGGCGGTCGAGGAGCTCTTCAACGTCCAGGTGCTGGGCGTGAACGTGCTGACGACCAAGAGCAAGGAGAAGCGCGGCGGGATGCGCCGCAGCCGCGTCTCCGGCCGCACGACCCCCTGGCGCAAGGCCGTCGTGACGCTGGCCCCCGGCCAGAAGATCGAATTCTTCGAGGCTGTCTGAGATGCCGCTGCGCAGCTATAAGCCGACCTCTGCGGGCCTCCGGGGCATGACCCGGAGCACGTTCGAGGAGGTCACGACCAAGGAGCCCTACAAGCCGCTGCTCGAGCCGCAGAAGCGCGGCTCCGGCCGCAACAACCAGGGCAAGCTCACCGTTCGCCACCGCGGCGGCGGCGAGAAACAGCACTACCGCATCATCGACTTCAAGCGCGACAAGGTCGGCGTGCCGGCGAGGCTGGCCACGATCGAGTACGACCCCAACCGGTCGGCTCGCATCGGCCTGCTCCACTACAAGGACGGCGAGAAGCGGTACATGCTCCTGCCGCACGGACTCAAGGTCGGGGACGTGATCGTCGCCGGTCCCGAGGCCGAGGCGCGCGTCGGCAACGCCCTGCCCCTGGCCAACATCCCGCTCGGCACCACGATCCACAACATCGAGCTGGTCCCGGGCAAGGGCGGCCAGATCGTCCGCTCCGCGGGCGTGGCGGCTCAGCTCCTCGCCAAGGAGGGCGATTTCGCCGCCGTCCGGCTTCCCTCCGGCGAGGTCCGCCGCGTCAGCCTCCGATGCATGGCCACCGTCGGCCAGGTCTCGAACCTGGACCACGAGAACCAGAACCTCGGCAAGGCCGGACGGGCACGGCACATGGGCCAGCGGCCCGAAGTCCGCGGCGTCGTCATGAACCCGCGGGACCATCCACACGGCGGTGGCGAAGGCAAGTCGCCCACGGGCATGCCCCCCAAGACGCCGTGGGGCCAGCCCGCGATGGGTTATCGGACGCGCCTTGGCAAGAAGCCCTCGAGCAGACTGATCATCCGCTCGCGGCACGGCAAGGCATAAGGCAGAGGAGAGAGAGGCATGTCGCGTTCGGTCAAGAAGGGACCGTTCGTCGAGTCGCGGCTCCTCGGCCGCGTCCAGACGATGAACAAGCGCAGCGAGAAGAAGGTCGTCAAGACCTGGTCTCGAGCATCGGTCATCTTTCCCGATTTCATCGGGCATACGGTCGCCGTCTACAACGGCAAGAAGCACATCCCGGTCTATGTGACCGAGAACATGGTCGGCCATCGCCTCGGCGAGTTCTCTCCGACCCGCACCTTCCGCGGGCACGGGAAACACACCGAGCGGTCGAGCGCCCTCAAGTAGGAGCCCGGACGTGCGCGTATCCGCCACAGCCAAATACCTGAAGGGCTCCTCGCGAAAGGCCCGCCTCGTCACCGAGGCGATCAAGGGCAAGCGGGTCGAGGAGGCCACCGCCCTGCTGCAGTTCATGCCGCAGGCAGCCGCACGCGACGTCGCCCGCGTCCTCAAGAGCGCGACCGCGAACGCTGAGAACAACCACAACCTGTCCGCCGAGGACCTGGTCGTGGCCGACGCTCAGGCGAACATGGGGCCCGGCGTGCTCAAGCGCTGGCAGCCCCGGGCCCAGGGTCGGGCGTTCCCGATCCACAAGCCCATGACCCACATCACCATCGTCGTCGAAGACCGGGAGGCCTAGATGGGTCACAAGGTTCACCCGTACGGCTTCCGGCTGGGTGTCTCCCGCACCTGGACGGCGAAGTGGTACGCGGACAAGGACTACACCGACCTCCTCAAGGAGGACATTGCGATCCGGCTGCTCGTGATCAAGCGGCTGGCCAACGCGAGCGTCAGCGGGGTCGAGATCGAGCGTGGCATCAACCACGTCACGGTCACGATCCACACCGCCAAGCCGGGCATCGTGATCGGCAAGGGTGGCGCCAACGTCGAGCTGCTTCGTCAGCAGGTCGGCTTGCTGACCAAGCGCAAGGTCAAGCTCGAGGTCAAGGAGATACGCCAGCCGGAGCTCGACGCCTACCTCGTCGCCGCCAACATCAGCCAGCAGCTGGCTCGCCGCATCGCCTTCAAGAAGGCCATGAAGCAGGCCGTGCAGCGGACGATGAAGGCCGGCGCCAAGGGCGTGAAGATCGCCGTCGCGGGTCGCCTCGGTGGCTCCGAGATGGCCCGCCGCGAGTGGGACAAAGAAGGCCGAATCCCGCTTGGGACGCTTCGCGCAGACATCAGCTACGCCCAGGTTCACGCCCTCACGACCTACGGTCGGATCGGCGTCAAGGTCTGGATCTACCGCGGCGAGATCGCCAGCGAGAAGCCTCGCCGCGAACCCGTCATGGCCCCGGCCGTCGTCGGGCAGGGGGCGTAGCCATGTTGATGCCCCGTCGAGTCAAGCACCGCAAGGTCCAGCGCGGCCGGATGTCCGGACAGGCAAAGGGCGGCACGACCGTCGCATTCGGCGAGTTCGGTCTGGCCACTCTCGAGCCGGCCTGGATCACCAGCCGCCAGATCGAGGCCGCACGACGCGCCATGACCCGCTCGGTCAAGCGCGGCGGCAAGATCTGGATCCGCGTCTTCCCCGACAAGCCGGCGACCAAGAAGCCGGCTGAAACCCGAATGGGCTCCGGCAAGGGTGCGCCCGACCACTGGGTGGCCGTGGTCAAGCCCGGCCGGATCCTCTTCGAGATGGCCGGTGTCGATCAGACCGAGGCGGTCGAGGCCATGCGCCTCGCCAGTCACAAGCTTCCGGTCGCCACCCGAGTCATCCTCAAGGAAGGCCTCGCAGATGGACATTGAGAAGGTTCGGGGCTTCTCTGACGGAGAGCTCGAGGAGCAGCTGCGCGAGGCCAAGCAGGACCTCTGGCAGGCGCGCTTCGCGCTCACGACCCGGCAGCTGAAGGACTACAGCACGATCCCTCAGACCAGACGAACGATCGCGCGGATCCTCACCGTGCAGCGCGAGCGCCGCGACGAGCGCTCCCGTACGGCTTAGGAGATCACGCGATGTCAGGAGCAGTAGTGCAGGGCAAGCGGAAGACCAAGGTCGGCCGCGTCGTCAGCGACAAGATGGACAAGACGATCGTCGTCTCCGTCGAGCGCATGACGCGGCATCCCCTGTACAAGCGGGTCATCCGCTTGACAACCAAGTTCAAGGCGCACGACGAGACCAACGAGGCCCACGTCGGCGACACCGTCCTGATCGAAGAGTCGCGGCCGCTTTCCGCTACCAAGCGATGGCGCCTCGTCAGCATCGTCGCCCGAGCAGGAGAGGGCGCTGCGCCCGAGCCGGTGGTCGAGGACGAGGCGACCGACGAGGCGATCCACGGCGCGGCTCACCCGGGCAAGCACACGGCCGAACGCGAGGCCGCCCGATGATCCAGCAATACACCCGATTGCGTGTCGCCGACAACACCGGCGCTCGCACGATCCAGTGCATCCGGGTCATGGGCCGCTCGCAGAAGACCACTGCCGGCGTGGGCGACGTGATCATCGCCAGCGTCAAGCAGGCGATCCCGAACGCTCCCGTCAAGAAGGGCGACGTCGTCCGCGCGGTGATCGTTCGAACGGCCAAGGAATACGGCCGGCCGGACGGAAGCTACATCCGCTTCGACGAGAACGCGGCGGTCCTGATCAACAACCAGGGCAACCCGCGCGGCACCCGCATCTTCGGCCCCGTCGCCCGCGAGCTGCGCGACCGCAACTACATGAAGATCGTCTCGCTCGCGCCGGAGGTGCTCTGATGGCGCCCGTCAAGAACGCACCCGCCAACAAGGTGCCTGAGATCCGGACCGGCGACACCGTCGTCGTGCTGCACGGCAAGGACGCCGGCAAGCGCGGCAAGGTGGAGCGGGTCCTGCGCAATCGGTCCGCCGAGCGCCCTGCGAAGGCCGGCTGGAAGCGGACGGCCACTCGTCCCATCTCGGTGGTCATCTCGGGCATAAACATCGCGAAGCGCCACACCAAGCCGCGCCAGACGATGAAGAACGACCGCGCGCCCCAGATCCAGCAGGGCGGCATCGTGGATAAGCCGATGCCGATCGACGCCAGCAACGTGATGATCGTCTGCCCGCGCTGCGAACGGGTCACGCGCGTCAAGCACCAAACCCTCAGCACCGGCAAGAGCGCTCGCGTGTGCGGGCACTGCAACGAACAGCTGGAGGTGGGCGTGTGAGCGGCAACCTTCACCAGCGCTACATGGACGAGGCCGTCCCGGCGCTGCAGAAGCAGTTCAGCTATCAGAATCGGATGCAGATTCCGCGCCTGTCCAAGATCGTGGTCAACATCGGTCTGGGCGAGGCTCTGACTAACCCCAAGGCGGTCGATGCGGCCGTCGGCGACCTCGCCGCGATTACCGGCCAGCATCCGGTGACCACCAAGGCGAAGCGCTCGATCGCACAGTTCCGACTGCGGACCGGCAACACGATCGGCGCCCGGGTGACACTGCGCGGCGATCGGATGTGGGACTTCCTCGAGAGGCTGACCCGCGTCGCGCTGCCTCGCATCCGCGACTTTCACGGCGTGCCGGCCAAGTCGTTCGACGGGCGCGGCAACTACTCGCTGGGGCTCCGGGAGCAACTCGCGTTCCCGGAGATCGATTACGACAAGGTGGACCGTCTCCGCGGGCTGGAGATCAGCATCGTGACGACGGCGAAGACCGACGAGGAATCGAAGCGTTTGCTCGAACTCCTCGGCATGCCCTTCGCCGGCTAGGCGCGGGGAGGGAGAAGCCATGGCCAAGAAGTCGATGATCGCCAAGGCCAAGCGACCGCCGCGGCACAAGGTTCAGGCCTATCACCGCTGCTTCGTTTGCGGTCGTCCTCGCGCGTATATGCGGCGCTTCGCGCTGTGCCGCATCTGCTTCCGCGAACGGGCGCTGCTCGGCGAGCTGCCCGGCGTCACCAAGTCGAGCTGGTAGGGAATCAATGAACGTCTCCGATCCGATTGCGGACATGCTCACCCGCATCCGCAACGCTTCGCGGGCGCGGCACAGCGACGTCGTCGTTCCTGCCTCGCGGACCAAGCGGGAAATTGCCCGGATCCTCCTGGAGGAGGGCTTCATCGCCAGCGTCGGCGAAGAGCACGAAGGTGCTCGCCAGATGCTGCGCGTCACTCTCAAGTACGTCGACGGGAAGGCTCCCGTCGTCTCCGGGCTGAAGCGAATCAGCAAGCCCGGTCTGCGCGTGTACGCCCGCAAGACCGAGATCCCCAGAGTGTTGGGGGGCCTCGGCATCGTCATCGTCAGCACAAGTCAGGGCATCATGACCGGCTCTCAGGCCCACAAGGCCCAGCTCGGCGGTGAAGTCCTGGCGTACGTCTGGTAGGCCGGCGATGTCGCGTATCGGTCGCCTGCCCGTTCCGGTCCCCGCCGGCGTCGACGTCTCGATCGTCGGACGGCAGATAACCGTCAAGGGCCCCAAGGGCACGCTCACCAGGGCGCTCCACCCGGACATGCAGGTGTCCCAGGTGGACTCCACGCTGGTCGTCGAGCGCCCGTCGGAGGCCAAGTACCACAAGCAGCTCCACGGCCTCACCAGGACTCTCGTCGCCAACATGGTGACGGGCGTGACCACGGGCTACCGCAAGCCGCTCGAGATCACCGGCATCGGCTATCGTGCCGCCAAGGTTGGCGACAAGCTGCAGCTGAACCTCGGGTACAGCCACCCGATCGAGATCGATCCGCCAGCCGGCATCGTCTTCGAAGTCGAGAGCCCGGTCCGCCTCGCGGTCGTAGGCATCGACAAGGAGCTCGTCGGCCAGGTGGCGGCCACGGTTCGAGCCACACGCAAGCCGGAACCCTACAAAGGCAAGGGCGTGCACTACCTCGGCGAGCAGATCCGCCGCAAGGCCGGCAAGGCCGGCAAGATCGGCGGTAAGAAGTGAGCCGGGCGATGACGAAGGGATCAGCACGATGACGCAGGTCGCCAGCCGCGGGGCCGCGCGCCAGAAGCGGCACGAGCGGATCAGGCTTCGCCTCTCGGGCTCGCCCGAGCGCCCGCGCCTGGCCGTCTTCCGCAGCCTCAACCACATCTATGCCCAGGTGATCGACGACACGACCGGCAAGACGCTGGCCGCCGCCTCGAGCCTCGAGAAGGAGCTCAAGGTCGCCGGCCAGAAGAAGACCGATGAGGCCAAGACCGTCGGCCGCCTGATCGCCGAGCGCGCCCGGAGCGCCGGAATCGAACAGGTCGTGTTCGACCGAGCCGGGTTCAGGTATCACGGGCGGATCAAGTCGCTGGCCGACGCCGCCCGCGAAGCCGGCCTCGAGTTCTGACGCGAAGGAGCTGATCAGTTGGCCAGGATCGATCCAAACAAGCTGACGCTCGAAGAGCGCGTCGTCCAGATCAATCGCGTGGCGAAGGTCGTCAAAGGCGGCCGGCGCTTCAGCTTCAGCGCGATCGTCGTCGTCGGTGACGGCGCGGGTCACGTCGGCGTCGGCCTGGGCAAGGCCGGCGAAGTGCCCGAGTCCATCCGCAAGGGCGTCGAGGACGCGAAGAAGCATCTCATTCACATTCCCACGGTCGGGACGACCATCCCGCACGAGGTCCGCCAGGACTTCGGGGCCACGAGGCTCATGCTGAAGCCGGCTTCGCAGGGCACCGGCGTCATCGCCGGCGGCGCCGTTCGAGCCGTTGTAGAGGCGGCCGGCATCCGCGACATCCTGGCCAAGGTCTTCGGCAGCACCAACCCGGTCAACGTCACGCGGGCCACCCTCGAGGCGCTCAAGAGCCTGCACTCGGCCGAAGAGCTGAGCGCTCGCCGCGGCGTCCGGGTGCGGACCTACGTCGCCGGCCAGCCCACCGCGGAGGTGGCCAATGGCCGGTAAGCTGCGCGTCACCCAGACCAAGAGCACCATCAGCCACATCGCCCGCAACCGCGGGACGATAAAGGCGCTGGGCCTCGACCGCATCGGGGACACCGTCGAGGTGCCCGACAACGAGGCCACGCGGGGTATGGTCCGGCAGGTCCGATTCCTTGTTAAGGTCGAGGAGCTGCCCGAGGCAGGGCCCGAGGAGAAGCGATGAAGCTACACGACCTGCGCCCTGCCGACGGCTCCCGCAAGGCGCGCACGCGCGTCGGCCGGGGCATCGCCGCGGGCAAGGGCAAGACCGCCGGCCGCGGCACGAAGGGCCAGAAAGCTCGCACGGGTGGGACGATCCAGCCGTGGTTCGAGGGCGGACAGACTCCGATCCACGTCCGGCTCCCCAAGCTGCGCGGTTTCCGGAACCCGTTCCGCGTCGAGTACGAGATCGTCAACGTTGGCCGCATCAGCGAGCTGGCCGAGACGGGCATCCTCGACGCGCCCGAGCTCGCGGCCGCTGCCGAGACCGCGAAGGCCCCGGCGAAGGCCAGCAAGCCGGCGCCGGTGACGATCACACCCGACATCCTCGCGGCGGTCGGCCTGGTCCGATCGCTCGACAAGCCGCTCAAGGTTCTCGGTCACGGCGACGTGACCCGGCCCCTGTTCGTCGTCGCCGACGCCTTCAGCAAGAGCGCCACGGCGAAGATCGAGGCGGCCGGCGGCACGGTCCACGTGCTCGAGTTCCCGGGCGGGGCAGAGCCGGATGACGAGGCCGCGCCTGGGGCTCCGGCTGCGGCCGCTCCCGCCCCTGCCGCGCCGGCCAGGGCGGAGAAGCCCGAGAAGGCGCCCAGGGCCGAGAAGGTACCCAGGGCCGAGAAGGCCGACGAATCCGACACGACTCCGGACGAAGTGTCCGGCTCAGATTCAGAGAAGGGCGCCTGAGCCATGCTCGAGTCGATGCTGAACGCCTTCCGGGCGCCGGACATTCGCCGGCGACTGCTCTTCGTCGCGTTCATCCTGATCGTGTATCGGGCCCTGGCCCACGTCCTCATCCCGGGCATCAACCCGGATTCGCTGAACGCCAAGGGTGGCGACAACAGCATCTTCGGATTGTTGTCGCTCTTCTCGGGCGGCGACGTCCGCAGAATGTCGATCGTGGGTCTGGGACTGAACCCGTACATCAACGCGACGATCATCATGCAGATCCTGCAGACGACGATCCCATCTCTTCAGGCTCTCTCCCGTGAAGGGGAGTACGGCCGGAACAAGATCACCAGCTACTCGCGCTGGCTTTCCGTGCCGCTGGCCGCTCTCCAGTCCTACGGCATCCTCGCCTTCCTACAAGCCGACCTTGCCAGCAACGGCGTCACCGCCTACACCACGCCGTTCAGCTTCGAGACGTTCGAGTCCTGGACTCAGATCATCGCCCTGACCACTGGCTCCATCGTGCTGATGTGGCTGGGCGAGCTGATCACGGAGAAGGGGATCGGCAACGGCATCAGCTTCATCATCTTCGCCGGCATCGTGTCCCGCGTTCCGGCCACGGTAGGCACCTTCCTGAGCAGCCCCGACTGGCTGGAGCTGATCGTCTTCGGGATGGTCGGCATCCTGATCATCTTCGTGATCATCTTCGTCCAGGAGGGTCAGCGCCGGATCCCGATCCAGTACGCCAACAGGGTCCGCGGCCACCGCATATACCAAGGCGGTTCCACGTTCCTGCCACTCCGGGTGAACATGTCGGGCGTCATCCCGATCATCTTCGCCATCAGCATCCTGCTCTTCCCGCTCCAGATCGCCAGCTACTTCAAGGGCTCGAGCGTGGCCATCGTCAGCAACATCTCGACCGGCATCATCAGCTGGCTCGACACGCGAGGTCCGCTATACCTCAGCCTGTACTTCCTGCTGACCCTCGGGTTCGGCTTCTTCTACACCTTCATCGTCTTCAAACCCGACGAGACGGCCAACAACCTGCGCAAGTCGGGCGGCTTCATACCGGGCATCCGGCCGGGCCAGCCGACGGAGGACTACCTTCGCCGAGTGGCCTTCCGGATCACGCTGGCCGGCGCCGCCTTCATCGCCGGGGTTGCCGTCCTGCCGATGCTGCTCGCCGCGCTGCCCATGTTCAGCAACCTGAACGCCGTGGGCGTCGGTCTCGGCGGTACCAGCATCCTGATCGTCGTCAGCGTTGTCGTTGAAACGATGAAGCAGCTGGAGGCGCAGCTGATGATGCGCAGCTACGAAGGCTTCATCCGTTGATCGGCCACGTTGTCGTCCTTCTCGGCGCCCCCGGCGCCGGGAAGGGGACGCAGGCCCAGATCCTCGCCGAGCGGCTCGGCCTGGCCCACGTCGCAACCGGCGACCTGTTCCGGGCCGCCGTCCGCGACGGCACGCCCCTTGGCCTCACCGCCAAGGGGTACATGGACCGTGGCCAGCTCGTGCCCGATTCGGTGACCATCGCAATGCTCCTCGAGCGCCTGGCCAGGCCGGACGCCGCGAAGGGCATCCTGCTCGACGGCTTCCCACGCAACACCGCCCAGGCAGAGGTGCTCGACAAGGCCCTCGCCGAACGCGGTGGCAAGGTGGACGTCGCGCCGTACGTCGAGGTCCCGGAGGCCGATCTGGTGGCCCGCCTCGGAGGCCGCTGGATTTGCCGCGATCAGGGTCATCCCTACCACGAGCAGACGAAGCGGCCGCTCGTTCCCGGCGTCTGCGATGTCGATGGGTCGGAGCTGTACCAGCGGACCGACGACCAGCCGGCCACGGTGCAGGCTCGCCTGCGCCAGCAGCTCGGCGCCCTGGACCAGGTCGTCGGGCACTACCGCGAGCACGGGGTCCTGGAGACGGTCGATGGCAGCCAGCCCATCGATCGGGTCACGGACGGCCTCATGGCGGCCATCGCCTCCGCGACGGGCCGGCAGGACTGACGTGGCGATGGCAACGGTTGTCCGCAGATCGCGCGAGGAGATCGAGCTGATGCGCCGCGCAGGCCGGATCGTGGCCGGCGTCCTCGCGGCCCTGGAGGAAGAGCTCAGGCCGGGGGTTACCACGGCCGCGCTCGACGCCGTTGCCGAGAGCTATATCCGCAAGGCCGGGGCTCGGCCCTCGTTCAAGGGCTATCGCGGTTTCCCGGCGTGCATCTGCGTCTCGATCGACTCCGAGGTGGTCCACGGGATCCCCGGCAAGCGTGTGATCGAAGAGGGCCAGGTCGTTTCGATCGACGCCGGTGCCATCTGGCAGGGCTATCACGGCGACGGCGCCCGGACGTTCTACGTCGGGACGCCGCCGGCCGAGGTTTCCAGATTGATCACGACCACGCGGCTGGCCTTGATGGCCGGCATCGCGGCCGCTGTCCCCGGCAACCACATCGAGGACGTCTCGGGGGCCGTCGAGGACGTGGCCGTCGAAGGCAAGTGTGGAATCGTCCGGCCGTACGTCGGCCATGGCATCGGAACTCGAATGCACGAGGAGCTGCAGATACCGAACTATCGGACCGGCAACCGCGGCATCGAGCTCCAGCCCGGCGTTTGCATGGCCATCGAGCCGATGCTCACGCTCGGCAGCGCGGACGTGCAGACCCTGGCGGACGGATGGACCGTGGTCACCACGGATCATTCGCTGGCGGCCCATTTCGAGCACACGATCGCCGTGACCGAAGATGGCCCGACGATCCTGACGACGGTATGAAGAGCGTCGCGGAGGTCGGCGGCGTCATGTGCGCGGCCGGCCGGTTCGGGAGCGAGCGGGGCGCCTGCGCCTCGTGGTTGCCGGGCCGGTCGATCTTTGATAACCTATTCGTTCGTGTGTCGGCCGAGGTCGGCCGGCATTCGTGCGAGAAAGGGAAGTAGCTCAGAACGTGGCGAAGAAGGACGCGATCGAGGTCGAAGGCACCGTGTTGGAGCCATTGCCCAACACCATGTTCGCCGTCGAACTCGAGAACGGCCACCGCGTTCTGGCTCACATCTCAGGCAAGCTGCGCATGAACTTCATCCGCATCCTGCCCGGCGACCGAGTCAGAGTAGAGCTGTCGCCCTACGACCTGACTCGTGGCCGCATCACCTATCGACTCAAGTAGCGCCGCCGACAACATCGAGGATCCCTTGAAAGTCAGAGCTTCCGTCAAGGCCCGCTGCGACAACTGCAAAGTGATTCGCCGACACGGGACCGTGATGGTCATCTGCGCGAATCCCAAGCACAAGCAGCGGCAGGGTTAGGCCATGGCACGTATCGCAGGTATCGACATTCCCCGCGAGAAGCGGATCGAGATCGCCCTTACCTACATCTACGGTATCGGCCTTCCCACCAGCCAGAAGATCCTCGTCCAGGCCAATGTCAACCCGGACACTCGTGTCCGGGATCTGACCGAGGAGCAGGTCAACCGGCTGCGCGAGATCATCGACCGACGTTACAAGGTTGAAGGTGACCTTCGCCGTGAGGTTGCCATGAACATCAAGCGGCTGATCGAGATCGGCTCCTATCGCGGCCTGCGCCATCGGCGCAACCTGCCGGCCCGGGGCCAGCGGACCAAGACGAATGCCCGGCAGCGCCGAGGACCGAAGAAGACGGTCGGCGTCCGGCGCAAGGCGACGAAGTAAGAGGAGCCGGACGCAGGCATGGCCGAACGGAAGCGCGCCACCAAGCAGCGCCGCCGGGAAAGGAAGAACGTGCCCCAGGGGCACGTTCACATCCAGGCGAGCTTCAACAACACGATCATCACGATCACTGACCCCAACGGCAACGTGATCAGCTGGGGTTCTGCCGGCGTGGCCGGCTTCAAGGGCTCCCGCAAGAGCACGCCGTACGCCGCCGCCCTCTCGGCCGACCAGGCCGCGAAGAAGGCGATGGAGCACGGGATGCGCCAGGTCGAGGTCTACGTGAAGGGGCCGGGCGCCGGCCGCGAGCAAGCCATCCGCTCGCTGCAGGCAGCCGGCCTCGAGGTGAGCGCGATCACCGACGTCACCCCCGTCCCCCACAACGGCTGCCGCCCGCCCAAGCGGCGCCGGGTCTAGGCAGGTCGATAGATGGCCCGCTACACCGATCCCGTTTGCCGGATCTGCCGCCGGGAAGGCACCAAGCTCTTCCTCAAGGGGACCCGCTGCTATTCCAAGAAATGCGCCTTCGAGCGCCGTCAGGCGCCTCCCGGCCAGCACGGCATCCGCCGCCGCAAGGTCGGCGAATACGGCATGCAGCTGCGCGAGAAGCAGAAGATCCGCCGCGTCTACAGCGTTCTCGAGCGTCAGTTCAAGGGCTACTTCGAAAGGGCCAGTTCCACGCCCGGCGTCACCGGCGAGAACCTCCTTCGAATCCTCGAGCTGCGCATGGACAACGTCGTGTACCGGATGGGCTTCGCCGCTTCGAGAGCGGAGGCGCGTCAGATGGTGGGGCACGCTCACTTCACCGTGAACGGTCGCGTCGCCAACATCCCGTCGCTGCATCTGAGCCCCGGCGACAAGGTCGAGGTGCGCGAGACGCATCGAACCCGTGAGCCCTTCAAGGAGGCCGTGGAGCTCATCAAGTCGCGCCAGGTGCCGGAGTGGCTGAGCGTGGACCCGGCGAAGCTCGCCGGTTCCGTGCTGACCGCCCCGCGCCGCGACCAGATGCCGCTGGACCTCAACGAGCAGCTCGTGGTCGAGTACTACTCGAGGTAAGGCCCACCTATGATCGAACTCGAGAGCCCGCAGATCGCGCCGGTCGAGGAACTCGGCTCGTACGCCAAGTACGAGGCCAGCCCGCTACCGGCCGGCTACGGCGTCACTCTGGGGAATGCCCTGCGGCGCGTCCTGCTGTCGTCGCTCGAGGGCTCGGCCGTTACGGCTATCCAGATTCGTGACGTCTACCACGAATTCACGAGCATTCCAGGCGTGAAGGAGGACGTGACTCAGATCGTCCTCAACGTCAAGAAGCTCCGCCTCAAGAGCTTCGCGACGCACCCGGTGCAGCTCAAGCTCATCAAGGCCGGCGCAGGCACCGTCACCGCCGCCGACATCCAGGAATCGGCCGACGTCGAGGTCGTCAACTCCGACCTCGAGCTGATGACGCTCGACTCGGACGACGTCACGGTCGAGATGGACCTGACGGTCGAGAAGGGCGTCGGCTACCTGGCCGCGGAGCGAGCCGAGTCGATGCCGATCGGGGTCATCCCGGTCGACGCCATCTTCACGCCAGTCCGCAAGGTCAACTACTCGGTCGAGAATACCCGCGTCGGACAGATGACCAACTACGACAAGCTGACGATCGAGCTGGAGACGGACGGCACCATCTCGCCCGAGGAAGCCCTCGGTCGGGCCGCCGACATCCTGGTCCGCCAGTTCTCGCTGTTCGCGAACATCGGCCTCGTCGCCTCTGGAACCGACCGCGTGGCGACGAACGTGCCGCAGCTCCCCCCGAACATGCTCGACATGCCGATCGAGGAGCTGGACCTGCCGATGCGAGCCTACAACTCGCTGAAGCGCAACAACATCGTCAAGGTCGGTCAGCTGCTCCAGCTCTCCGACGACGACCTCCTGCGAATGCGCAACTTCGGCAAGAAGTCGCTTGACGAGATGAAGGAGAGGCTGCGCATGCGCGGCTTCATCCTGCCGGACACGGAGGACAGCTCTCTCGGCGACGACCTGGAAGAGGTCGAAGACGAGGAGCAGTTCGACGACCTTCCCCCTGAGGAGGCCTGAGCCATGGCCCATCGAATCGCCGGCCGCAAGCTCAGCCGCAAGCAGGGGCCGCGACTGGCCCTCTACAAGAACCTGACCGTCTCGGTCCTCCGCTACGAGCGGATCCAGACCACCGAGGCGAAGGCCAAGGAGATTCGCGGTCGGGTCGAGAAGATGATCACGCTCGCCAAGCGTGGCGATCTGGCGGCCCGTCGGGCGGTGGTCGCGGAGTTCCCGAACGAGCCGCTCGTCGTGACCAAGCTCTTCAATGAGATCGCGCCGAAGTACGCCGACCGGACTTCCGGGTTCACCCGGATCGTCCACCTCGGCCAGCGGCTCGGCGACTCGGCCCCGATCGTTCAAATCGAGCTGGTCTGATGACCGCTGCGCCGACCCATGGCTTCGTTGCCGCCTCCGCTCCCTCGCTCACGCACGTCAAAGTGCGCTCGCTCGGGTGCTCGGCGTCGCCTCGCCCTGGGCACGGCGGAGCGGCCATCTAGCGATCAACGACAAAGGCGTCCGAGAGGACACCCCCGTGCGTTACGCCGCACGGGTTGAATACGACGGCACGGACTACGCCGGGTTCCAGGTCCAACCTGGGGCACGGACGGTCCAGGGGGAGCTCGAAGCCGCGCTGACGCGGATCTCCGGCGGAAGCCGGATCCGGGTCCAGGCGGCGGGCCGAACCGACGCCGGGGTTCACGCCCACGGGCAGGTGATCGCATTCACCGATCCGTTGGGGCGGCCGGCAAGGGAGCTGACCAGGGCGCTCAACGCCCTGCTGCCAGCGGACGTAGCGCTTCTTGAGATGCGCCGCGTCCCGGCCGGGTTCCATCCACGCTACGCGGCGCGATACCGGGAGTATCGCTACACCGTCTGGAACGGGCCGCGAAGCCCGCTCCGCGAGCGTTTCGCGCTCGGGGTGCGGGACCCGCTGGATATCGCCGCGATGGAGCGGGTCGGGTCGGTCCTGGTGGGCCGCCACGACTTCAGCGCCTTCGGGGCGGTGCACCGGCAGCCGGTACGGACCGTGCATTGGGTCCGCGTCCGGAGGGCAGGATCGCTCGTGACGATCGACGTCGCGGCCGACGCCTTCCTCCGCCAGATGGTGCGAAGGATCGTGGCCGCTCTCCTGGAGGCCGGTCACGGTAGAACAGATGAAGAGGCAGTCGCCGCGGCGCTCGCGTCGGGGCGGCCGGCGTTCAACGGGGCCACGGCCCCCGCGAAAGGCCTGTGCCTGAGGCGCGTCGTTCTGGGCCCCATGAGGGGCAGGGCGGCGCCGGCAAGCACGATCGCCAGATCGAACGGAGAACGATGACCGCGAAGACTTATACGGTCCGTGAGAGCGAGATCGAGCGACGCTGGTACGTCGTGGACGCGACGGACGAGACGCTCGGCCGTCTGGCGTCGCGCATCGCTCGCGTGCTCGAAGGCAAGAACAAACCCATGTACAGCCCCACGCTGGACTCGGGCGACCATGTCGTCGTGGTGAACGCCGGCAAGATCGCAGTCACATCGGACAAGCGCGAGACCAAGCTGTACATGCGCCACAGCGGCTACCCGCACGGCCTCAAGGCGGAGAGCCTGGGCCATCTCCTGGATCGGCGGCCGGAGGAAGTCATTCGCCGCGCCGTCAAGGGCATGCTGCCGCACAACCGACTGGGCGCCCAGCAGCTCACCAAGCTCAAGATCTACGCCGGCCCCGAGCACCCGCACCAGGCTCAGCGACCTGAGCCGCTGGCCTGACGAGGAGCGCAATGACTACCGCAGCTTTCTTCTACGGGACCGGCCGCCGCAAGACCGCGGTGGCGCGAGTCCGGCTCGTCCCCGGCTCGGGCGAGATCGTGGTCAACGATCGAACCCTCGAGCAGCACTTTGGCAATGCCATCGACGAGGCTGACGTCCGCATGCCGTTCCGGGTCACCGGGACGGAGGGGACGTACAACGCCCAGATCAAGGTCGAGGGCGGAGGCGTCACAGGCCAGGCCGGCGCCATCCGCCACGGCATCGCCCGTGCGCTTCTCCAGATGGATCCCGAGGGGAACCGTCTCCCGCTCCGTCAGGCTGGGCTGCTCACCCGCGACCCGCGGATGAAGGAGCGCAAGAAGTACGGACTCAAGCGAGCCCGCAAGGCGCCGCAGTACACGAAGCGATAGTCGCCGCCGGGGCGGCGCATCGCGTCGTTGGAACCTGTGCTCCTCGCTCACGCACGTTTGAGTGCGATCGCTCCGGTCCTCGGCTCTGCCTCGGTCTGGACCGCCGGCTCGGCGACTATGGGTTCGCGGGTCGTACGTACCCCCGTTGTCGCCTGCGGTCCTTG